>NZ_VLKR01000010.1 GCF_007830445.1 Sphingobacterium siyangense
CAGAAATAAAGGGCGTGAAAATCTCCATCCCAAGCACTCCAAGAAAAAAAGACACTGCTTATCAAAAGCAGACAAAGCGCAAAAAATTTAGAACCAGAGCGGCAATAGAACCTATCATCGGACATTTAAAAACCGATTTTAGGCTGGCAAAAAATTACTTCATGGGAGAAACGGGACCACAAATCAATGCATTACTAGCTGCAACCGCTTGGAACATGAAGAAAATGATGGAACTACTGAAACAGAAAATTATTTTCTTATTTTATAAGATACAAATTATGCTGTTTTCTAATCCTGTTTTTAAAAATAAATTAAATAGTGGGTTTTGTTAAGGAACGACTAAGTACTTTCCTTGTGAAGCATCTCGCCTTTTCTAGAACTCCCGTATCTAGGTTTTTTGTATATTGCTGTAAATATTACTTACTGGCCATATGAGAAATTGTTTGATCATCGTCTGTCTTCTCTTGTTGAATGTGAGATCAGGTATTTGCCAAGATAGACAGGATTACATTTTTGTTTCTTATCAAAACTACCTTCCAACCCCGAAGATAGGTATTATCGATTTTTATAGGCAGTTAAATGAAAAATGGAAACGTGATATGGATATGCTTAATGATGAGGCTCATGTTGGATTCGAGGTTTATAAGGATAGCACTATCAGAGTTGTTTCTAGCAATTTTGGTCATGTAGATAAGACTGAAGAAATGAATCAAAAATTTTCGTCCATATCAAAGTGGATACCGGCAAATAAAGATGGTAGATCGACCAATATAGCGCGTGAATATATCATTCATCTTGGGGAAAGGTCCTCTATTGGGGAATTGGGGACATATACGCGGAGTAAGGATACAATGGTTGTCATCGATCCAGGTCATATCCAATTTATTGGCGGCAAATGGTTGAATGCACTGTATTATCAAACACTTGATTATTTTTATACAAATGGCAGGCTAAAAAGAATTGAAATATTGGTTTCAAGAAATAGGAATAGGTTTTATGGCTATTTGTCATTTAAAGAATTTGAACAATTTTTCGTATTCTATTACGGTTTACCTACTTATTATGATAATTCTCCCAGTTTAGCTGTTAAAAGCAGTTATTTTGATTTGGAGAATGCAGTTAAGGATAGTTTGTATAAATTATCTTGGGAAGATTTTCGTGATGGCCGTATCAGTTTAACATTTGATCCTGAGAAAATAATGGTCACATATGATTTTTATTGAGTAACTTTGCAGCGGAATGGGTACATTATTGGACAACGGAATTAAACCGTATAATCATTACGGGGCTTATTTAAAGCAAAAGTATAACGGACAGAAAGTGTTTAAAGTGATTGTGGATGGTAATTTTACCTGCCCCAATCGTGATGGTAGTAAGGGCTATGGTGGTTGTACGTACTGTAATGTAGATTCTTTTACACCGGATACTGCCCGGAAAATTCCTTCTATACGCGAGCAGGTGGAATCGGGTATTGAAAGAGCACGTAATAGCTATGGCGCTGAGAAGTTTATTATTTATTTCCAGCCAAATACAAATACATATGCGCCGACTCATCTACTGAAGATGATGTATGATGAGGCTTTAAGTATTGATCCTGAAAATACTTTGGGTCTTTCTGTGGGTACACGTCCTGATTGTTTGGATTTTGAAAAGATAGCATTGTTGGAGTCTTATACAGATCGTTACGATGTGGATTTGGAAATGGGTATGGAATCTATTTACAACGATACATTGGAGCAGATCAATAGAGGCTGTTCTCACGACGAATTTGTTCAGGCCATGAATATGCTGAAAGATACTCCGTTGGAGCTTTGTGTGCATACCATCTTTGGCTTCCCGTGGGAATCTGAAGAAATGATGTTGAAATATGCAGATGAAATCAACCGCTTTCCACAAATTAAATTTGTGAAGTTGCATCACTTACATATTGTAGAGGGATCTATTATGGGCGTTAAGTTCAAACGTGAGCCTTTTGAACTTTTCTCGATAGAAGGTTATACGGAATTCTTAGCAAAGTTTATTCCTCGATTGCGTCCTGATCTGATCATTCAACGTATTTTCGGGATTGCAGATAAAGAATTGTTAATTGCTCCGAATTGGGGCTTACCGAAATCAGGTATTCAAACATACATCGATAAGGGATTGGAAGCACGTCAGGTCGTGCAGGGGAGTCTTTTTTAGCCGTTCCTAATATTTTATACTCTTTTGATAGATCATTGTATGCTATCGCGTTTAATGAATATATTCAGCGCTATAAAAACAGCAAAGGCTTCTCTAATGAAGCCTTTGCTGTTTACCTACAAAAAAAGGGTACGATTACCATCTTTATTTAGCCCTCAACAATTGTTTTTAGATCGGCTGGAGAGTAATTGATGGATTTTAACGTTTTATTGTCAGCTGTTCTGAATACCAGAAATTTGCCATCAACTTCTTTATAATAGGATTCTACACCTTTTAATTTATAGTGCTCCTGTGTAGCGATGGCTTCTGCTTCGTCTTTACATGCTTTGCTCATATTGGAACGTTGAACTTCATCAAAAAGAGCAGAGAATTTATCTTTTAAACCAAATTCCAATACCGCTCCAGCAAGTACATATTGAATGTCACATAGCGCATCTGCAATCTCGACCAAATCTTTATCCCGGATGGCCTCTTCTAATTCTTTTAATTCCTCAGCGATCAACGATACCCGTAAGGCACATCTTTGTTCAGATGGAATAGTAGGCGTGTCTAGGATTGGATGTTGGAATGTTTTATGGAATTCCGCAACGGATGAAAGTGTTTTCGGATCAGTCATATTCTTTGTTTTATTATTTGAAAGAGCAAATATAAAAAATAAAGGACGGTTAACTGAATGACCGTCCTTTATTTTTATTTATCTGCTTAAGCGATTAAATCAGGTGCTTTAACTGCACGATTTCACGCTCTTCTAAATATCTCCAACGGCCACGTGGAAGGTCTTTTTTCGTTAAGTTTGCATAAACCACACGATCCAATTTAACGACTTCATATCCTAATGACTCAAAAATACGACGTACGATACGATTTTTCCCCGAGTGGATTTGGATACCGACTTCACGTTTCGATCCGCCTTGAACATAGCTCAAGTCATCTGGTTTAATTACACCGTCCTCTAATTCGATACCAAAGCTGATTTTGTTAAAATCGCCTTGTGTAAGGCTTTTGTTTAACTCGACATTATAGATTTTGCTGATGCTGTTGCGCGGGTGTGAAAGTTTTTCAGCAAGACTACCATCATTTGTCATCAAAAGTAGTCCTGTTGTGTTTCTGTCAAGACGACCAACAGGATAGATTCTTTCTTTTGTCGCTTTAGAAACAAGTTCCATTACGGTATGACGCTCCTGCGGATCATCTGTAGTCGTGATATAATCTTTTGGTTTGTTCAACAAAACATAAACATTTTTTTCACGTTTTAGACGTTCGTTGTTGTAACGGATTTCATCTGTTGCAGGATCCACCTTGGTACCCAATTCCGTAACAGGTTCTCCATTTACCCAAATAACACCAGCAGTGATAAGCTCATCCGCTTTACGTCTTGAACAGATACCAGCATTGGCGATGTAACGATTTAAACGAACTAAGCCGTCATCTTCTGCATCCTCTGCTTTTTTCTTTGGACGTTTAATATATTGTTTATCACCAAAGTTTTTGTTGTCGTCAAAATTTCTACTTTTATCGCCATCAAACTTTCTGTTAGAAGGTCTTGAAGAGTCATTTCTGTCTGAACGTTTGAAACTGTCTCTTTTGTCAAAAGAACGCTCTGATCTATCGAATGATCTTGGGCTGTCATTTCTGTCTGAACGTTTGAAGTTATCTTTTTTATCGAAAGAACGCTCTGAACGGTCAAAAGATCTTGGAGCGTCATTTCTGTCTGAACGTTTGAAACTGTCTCTTTTGTCAAAAGAACGTTCTGAACGGTCAAAAGATCTTGAAGAGTCATTTCTGTCTGAACGTTTGAAACTATCTCTTTTATCAAAAGAACGCTCTGAACGGTCAAAAGATCTTGAGGAATCATTTCTATCTGTACGTTTGAAACTATCTCTTTTATCAAAAGAACGTTCTGAACGGTCAAAAGATCTTGAAGAGTCATTTCTATCGGAACGTTTGAAGTTATCTTTTTTGTCAAAAGAACGTTCTGATCTATCAAATTTATTGAAGGAATCTTTTTTGTCAAAAGATCTTGAAGAATCATTTTTATCAAATGAGCGGCCTCCTCTACCAAAGGATTTTTCTGAATTATCTTTTGAACGGAAGGAATTGTTATCTCCTCGGAAGGAAGGTTTGTCTGAGAATTTTTTAGATCCGAATGATCTGTTCTCACGATTATCATCTTTTCTGAAAGAGCCTCTTTCAGATTGGTCATTCGACCCATATGATTTTTTTCCGAAACTATTGTTCTTATCGCCTCTAGATTTGAAACTATCTGAGTTGCCTCGTGACTTTCTGGAGTTGTCATCACGACTGTTCCTTTTATTGCTGAATGGCATTGTGTTTTGCTAAAATGTGAACGACAAAGTTAGGTATAATTTTGGGTTTTGCGAAAAAATCCTTATCTTTTTGTCTTTTCTTGAATTTGCTGCGTTTTTACGCTAACAAACCCGGTTTAAGTTGTCTAGAATGTAACTATTTGTTTTTTAAATAAATAGTGTTTACCTTTGTACCCTTGAATTTGAACCAAGCTATTTTTTGATCGATTGCAGTCGTGGATAGGGTAGCATTAAGGGAGTGAATGATAAGAAAGAAAGTTTTATGTAGTAGTTTGATTTTGTTTGCTTTATTGCTGTCAAAGTTATACTCAACCCCACACAACAATGCTTCAAACGGCGATAAGATCGTTGAACCGAAGCTCGTAGTAGTTCCCGCTCATCATGGGGACGAAGAAGAAAAAAAAGAAAAAAGCAATTCCTTTGAATCGTATATGAATTCATTGACATTTGCTGAAGATTCATTACCGATGGATCGTCCGCTTGTGGAAAGTAAATTGCGCAAATTTTTCAATCGATTCTCGTTTAAAAAAACAGGATCATACGATATGCACAAAAAGGCAGAGACCTATTTGCCTATGATCGCAAAGATCCTTAAATCACATGGTATTCCGGAGGATTTTAAGTATATCCCCTTAGTGGAAAGCGGGCTTAGTAAAGCTGTTGTTTCATCGAAGGGAGCTGGTGGCTATTGGCAATTTATGCCGGCAACAGCCCGTTTGTATGGCTTAAAAGTCAATGGTACGGTAGACGACCGAAAGGATCTTGTTAAATCTACGCATGCTGCAGCGAGATACCTCAAATACCTCTATGGCCAATTTGGTAACTGGACCTTGGTAGCTGCAGCATATAATGTCGGTGATGGTAGTTTAAGAGGTTCTATAAGAAGACAAAAAAAGGACGACTATTTTGCATTGAAATTGAATAATGAAACGGGTTCGTATGTTTACAAACTGGTTTCTATGAAGGAAATTATCGAACATCCGCAAAAGCATGGTTATTCGCGTTATGCAAACAAAGAAAGCGAGACCTTGGATAAGGAACCCAATATGCTATAAAATTGCGTAAAGTAAAATATAACGATTAAAGTACCATAAAAAAGGCTTTCCAATACTGGAAAGCCTTTTTTATGGTACTTTAATCAGTGTTATAGCGACGATAGATTTTTATCTTAAATCGACGATTTCAAAACCTTTGTAATCATTTTTGTTGAATGCAAATAGACTACCTGAAAGCGCTTTATTGCCTTCTTGCGAAGCTAATGTATAGGTATAGCGATTACCACTTTTATCAAAAACGGTCGTATCATAGATCAGGTTACTTGCCTTATTGATACGCAGCTTTATCTTTGAATAGTTTTTTTTGCTATCGAGCGGACTTAATTCAACGACACTTAGCGTAAGTCCCTTTACCTTTTCAGTATTGGTCAAGGTATATTTAAAACCGCTGGTGTAGAAGCTGAATATGTTTGTTGGATTGATCTCGTTGGTCGAATTGCTTGCTTCTGAGATTTCCACTTCCTTTTCGGCTTTCATGATATTCCACTGTGTCTTGGAATCCGATATCAATACTTGATTTTTGGTACTGACCTGGTACTTGTTGTTACTCTTGTCCAGGTATATTGTTCCAGCGTCAGTATGTGAGCCACCATTAGCTTGTTTAATAGCTAATGAGAAGTTGGCCTGTATTGTTTTGTATGCATTGTACTTTTGGCTTACTTTCGTCAGTAATGCTTTAGCAGCGGTATCATTTTGTGCATAACTGTTTTGGCTGTATGCAATAATTAGCAAACCTACCATAAACCACAATTGTTTTTTCATCTTAGTTGTCCTTTCTTAACGTCTCCAAAAATTGTTCTAATGAATACTCATCTGGATAAAGTACCTCGCGGGCCTTACTTCCTTCAAATGGACCTACAATTCCAGCAGCTTCCAATTGATCGATGATTCGTCCTGCTCTGTTATAACCCAATTTTAATTTACGTTGGATTAATGAAGTTGAGCCTTGCTGATGCATGACAATCAATCGGGCAGCTTCTTCGAACAACTGATCGCGGTCTTTGGGATCAAAATCCACACTACCAGAACCATCTCCGTTTTCGTCTACATATTCCGGAAGCATAAATGCCGAAGGGTAGCCTCGTTGTGCACCGATGTAGTCGGAAATTTGTTCAACCTCTGGCGTATCAACAAAAGCACACTGAATACGTATCAAATCACTTCCAGTCGCTAGAAGCATGTCACCTCGACCGATCAACTGATCTGCACCGCCTGTATCTAGAATGGTCCGTGAATCGACTTTCGATAATACACGGAATGCAAGACGTGCAGGGAAGTTGGCCTTGATTGTACCGGTAATGATATTGACAGAAGGACGTTGGGTTGCAATAACCAAGTGAATCCCTACCGCACGGGCCAATTGTGCCAATCGTGCAATCGGTGTTTCGACCTCTTTTCCTGCTGTCATCATCAAGTCGGCAAACTCATCAACAATAAGAACGATATATGGTAAGAATCGATGACCCTCCTCAGGGTTTAATCTGCGATTGATAAATTTTGCATTATATTCCTTTAAATTCCGTACCTGTGCATTTTTTAACAAATCATAACGTTGATCCATTTCTATACACAGAGAATTTAAGGTGTTGATTACCTTCTTCGTATCGGTGATAATTGCATCTCCGTCGTCAGGCAATTTTGCAAGGAAGTGGCGCTCTACTTTTTTGAATAGAGAAAGTTCCACTTTTTTAGGGTCAACAAGGACAAATTTTAGTTCGGCCGGATGCTTTTTATACAGCAAGGAGGTCAGAATGGCGTTGATACCTACTGATTTACCTTGTCCGGTCGCTCCCGCAACTAGAAGGTGGGGCATTTTAGCTAAATCGGCAATATAGACTTCATTGGAAATCGTTTTACCTAAAGCAATCGGGAGATCCATGTCTGTTTTCTGAAACTTCTCCGTAGCAAGTACTGATCGCATGGATACCATTTCCGGACTGGAATTTGGTACCTCAATACCGATTGTTCCTTTTCCAGGCATAGGTGCAATAATCCGTATACCTAATGCCGCAAGACTTAAGGCAATGTCATCTTCCAGATTTTTGATTTTTGAAATCCGTACACCTGGTTTTGGTATAATTTCATACAAAGTTACCGTTGGACCTATAGTTGCTTTGATACTTTCGATCTCGATACTGTAGTTTCTCAGTGTATCAACAATCCTGTTTTTGTTCGCTTCGAGTTCCTGTTGATTGATGGTAATTTTACCACCACCATAGTCCTTCAATAAATCCAATGCCGGATGTTGGTAACCAGAAAGATCCAATTTTGGATCATATTGTCCGAATTGGGCCACAAGGTCACTGGCAGTAATCTCTTTTTCCTCTTTGATATCCTCGACCACCAGACCTGGTACTGCATCGGGTTCGATGGCAGCTTCTGGCTCTTGTTGAGGTTCTGCTTCAATTTTCGGTGCTTGATATTCCCGGATTAGTGGTAAGTCTTCCGCTTCAAATTCTTCATTCGGCTGATCAATTGTAAAACTGATTGAAGGTGTATTCTCTGTTCGTTCCAGCGGACTGTCGTCGAACGAGAGTACCACTTTGTCTTTCGGATCAATTTGTACTTCAGGTACGGGGTGATGTGTAAAGGCAGGGCGTTGAAGTTCTTCCTGTATATCTTTTTCACGAGCAGATTGAAATCGCTCATTGATTGATGTTGGCCGTTGAAAAGATTCCCGTACAGATTGGATGGAATCATCTTCAATATGAATTTTGTTTCTTAGATTTTGTGGAGCGTATTCATCCTCATCCTCTTCGTCCGTATCTTCGGAGAATGACTTGGATTTCCTGTTACTGAATAGGACAAATTTAAAATCGAGGTTGTAAAGTAAGATCAATGTCGTCAGGTAGGCAAAAGCCAATATACAGCCAACGCCGACAATGCCAACTTGTGCTTCCAATAATTTATTGGTCCAAAAGCCAAATTTGCCCTCAAGCATATGCGGTGTATCGGCCATAAATCCATGCAGGAAGCCTAATGTTACCGAGATAAAAACGATAGCAACGAAAGAATAGACTACCGTACGGTACAACGGAAGTAATGATTTCTTGAACAACAGGCGATATCCTAAAATGAATAATACCGGGATAAAAAGAAAAGATGCGACACCAAACCATTCGTACATGAATTGGTTGGCAAGCAATGCACCAAATTTCCCTAGTTTATTGTCAACAACGGGTAGATCAACACTTTCATCATGAATTTCTTCCGTAGATCTAAATAATGTTGACCATCCGCCATTAGTTTTTGCGATATAACTTTGATCGTCTTCCCAAGTGAATAGGTAGGATACGAAAGCGGTAGCAAATGCTAATGAAAGCAAGATCAATAAAATCCCTAATATCTTGACAGCCTTTTGCTGTGCATCAGAATAATCTCTTGGTACACTATTTTTTTGACTTTTTTCTTTTTTAAATGTTGTTGATTCCTTTTGAGGGGCACGTTTGCCGGAAACTGAATTTCCTGTCTGCCTAAATGTATTTCCTTTGTTTGACATTGAAAAGCTCACAATTATACTGCTTACAAACTTAGTTATTTTGATAGTATTTTAAAGATGCTGATGGCCTATTATTTTAAGTTTGTCGTTTTTTATGAATGAATAAATTTAGATGTAGCTAAAAAGCTAGATAGCTATAATGACTAGCAAATACTATGCCCTGCAAATAGGTTTGATCAAAGAATGTGCATATCTATACAGATTGCTGTTTTGGTGTATTCTTTGGAGTTGCTGTAAAATATGTAGTTTTACGAATAAAAATAAGAGATAGGATGAACAAGTTTGAAATACGAAAAGCGACATTGGCTGATAAAGGACGGATTTGGGAAATTATACAACAAGCAATTGCCCTCAGGAAAGAACAAGGCAGCCGACAATGGCAAGATGGTTATCCGAATGAAGATGTGGTGCAGTCGGATATTGATAAGGGCTACGGGCATGTCGTTGAAGTGGAGCATAGGATTGTAGGTTATGTAGCTGTTATTTTTGATGTCGAACCTGCTTATAATGATATTGACGGAAAATGGTTAAGTGATGGACCTTATGTCGGTATACACCGATTGGCCTCGGCGCAGGATCCGCATATGAAAGGTGTGGGAACGGGAATCATGTCTGGGGTGGAGAAGATCGCGGTTGATCATGGGGTTTATAGTATCAAGGTGGATACTAATTTTGACAATGGAGGAATGTTGCATGTGTTCGAAAAGCTGGGGTATCAATATTGTGGGGAGGTACATTTTAGAGGAGCGTCGCGTAAGGCATTTGAAAAACTATTAAATTAACCGGACCGATTTTTTAGCGGAAGAAGAACAGCTTTGGATTGCATAAAGAAGTCCCTTTTGATTTGTTCAAAAGGGACTTCTTTATGCTTATGGATTATTAAATCAGGATATTGCTGATCACTAATCTGCGATAATCAGATAATAATTCTTTTTACCGCGTTGTGCAACAATATATTTATTGTTTACAAGGTGATTTTCCGTAACTGACTCTTCTATATCAGTTGCTTTTTCTCGGTTGATAGAAACTCCGCCGCCCTGAAGCATTTTGCGGGCTTCACCTTTGGAAGGGAATACTTGTGTCTGAACAGCCAGTAAATCAAGAATATTGATGCCTGCTGCAAGGTCCGCTTTAGCGACCTGAAATTGAGGAATGCCTTCAAATACCTCTAAAACAGCCTCGTGATCTAAGTTGTTCAAAAATTCTAAAGAACCATTACCAAAAAGAAATTCAGAAGTTTTGATCGCAGTTTCGTATGCTTCTTCGGAGTGGGTACGAATGGTGATATCTTTTGCCAGTGCTTTTTGAACTAAACGTAAGTGTGGCGCTGCATCATGTTCTGCAATAATAGACGCTATTTCGTCCTGAGGTTTGAGTGTGAAAATTTTGATCCAGTTTTTAGCATCATCATCTGACGTATTCAACCAAAATTGGTAATACTTATACGGAGAGGTTTTCTTTGGATCTAACCATACGGCACCAGATTCGGTTTTTCCAAATTTCTGACCATCGGCTTTTTTGATTAATTGTGTGGTGATTGCATAAGCTGTTCCCTGATCTTGGCGACGAATCATTTCACTTCCTGTTACAATGTTACCCCATTGGTCGGACCCACCCATTTGAACTTTACAGTTATGATGCTTCCAAAGGTAGTAGAAGTCATATCCTTGAATCAATTGATAGGTAAACTCTGTAAATGAGAGACCATTGTCGCCTTCCAGACGTTTTTTTACAGAATCTTTTGACATCATATAGTTAACGGTAATCATTTTACCGATATCACGAATAAAATCCAAAAATTTAAAATCTTTAAACCAGTCGTAATTATTAACCATTTGGGCGTCATTTTCCCCTTCTCCAAATTCAAGAAATTTGCCTAACTGCTTTTTCAGACAAGCGACATTATGCTGTAAGGTAGCTTCGTCCAACAAGTTACGCTCTGCAGATTTGAAAGAAGGGTCTCCGATCATGCCTGTTGCTCCTCCAACCAGGGCAACTGGTTTGTGGCCTGCATTTTGGAAATGGATCAACGTCATGATTTGCGTCAAGTGTCCTACGTGTAGAGAGTCGCCTGTGGGATCAAAGCCGATATAACCAGCGACTTTTTCTTTATTCAGTAAGTCTTCAGTGCCTGGCATAATATCTTGCAACATGCCTCTCCAACGTAATTCTTCTACAAAGCTCATTGTTAAATGGATTTAATTTTTTAATTTACAAGATGCAAAGATAGGAGATTAAGCGTATATTGAGCGAATAATTCCATATAAAAGCACACGCTAATAAGCTGGTATGAATTTTTTGTCACATTTCTATTTTGAGCGGTTTGCAACCAATGCCGAACGTATTGTAGGTGGATTGCTACCCGATTTATTAAAAAATGCTGATAAATCCTTTATGCTAAAACCACGTCAGTATGAAGATGAGCTTTTGGACAATCCTTTACTGGAGCAATTGTATATAGGTTGGAACCGTCATATCGAGGTCGATCGCCTGTTTCACAATTCACCTTATTTTTTTCATCATACACATCAACTGAAACTAAAAATCCAGTCTAGTTTAGCGGGGCTGCCTATCCGGCCGTCCTTTATGGCGCATATCGCGTTGGAGCTATTGCTGGATCATATCCTAACACAAAATAAAGCGGTCTCCATCGATAAATTCTACGCTGCGCTAATGCATGTCAATGAAGACGCTGTTCGGAAGTTTTTGAAAATTAATCAACTGAATGATATTCCTAAGTTTGAAAAGTTCTATCATCAGTTTATTGAGTGGAAGTATATTTATGACTATGCTGAGGTAGAAAAAATTGCAGGTGCACTTTTCAATATTTGTAAACGATTGTGGCAATTTGAAGTTTCCGTGGAGCAAAGACAGCTTCTGACAGAACAGTTGATTTCCTATTTACATACGCAGATGACCGATTATCAGGAAATTTACCAGTATATTCAATATGAGCTGGTGGACTTTAATTAGTCTATCGGAAAATACCAATAGTATAAGACCTTGAAAATATTTATTTTCGCATAATTTTAAGTATCAAAAACTAAATTTACATGTCACATAGACTTTTTCGGAAGAAAAGTGTTGATCAGATTCTGCATGACACTCAAAAAGAGGGGGGGACAGGCCTTGCAAAGGTATTGGGGGTAACAGATCTGGTTTCGTTGGGTATCGCCGCTATTGTAGGGGCTGGAATCTTTAGCACAATTGGGTTAGCGAGTTATGAAGGTGGGCCGGCAGTATCACTGCTCTTCGTTTTTACAGCTTTTGCCTGTGTTTTTACGGCATTGGCCTATGCGCAATTTGCCAGTACAGTTCCTGTTTCAGGATCAGCATATACGTATGCTTATGTAGCTTTTGGTGAGTTGTTTGCATGGATTATAGGTTGGGCATTGGTCTTAGAATATGCTGTTTCCAATACGGTTATTGCCATTTCCTGGTCGCAATATTTTGTCTCCATGCTAGAGGGCTTTGGTCTTCACATACCGGCTTGGTTATCCATGGCACCAGGCTATGCTTATGATGCTGTAGACAAGATGAACCAACATGGCGCGGCGGCCCTGACCGCAATCGACCAACATGGTCTGGATGCTTTTAATAGTGCGCCACGAATTGGGGGATTGCCTATTATTTTCGATTTACCGGCAGGTGTCATTACATTTTTGGTCACTTGGTTGGTTTATATCGGAATCAAAGAGTCCCAGAAAGCAAGTATGGTCATGGTTATGATAAAGGTGGCAATTATCCTGGCTGTCATTTTTGGGGGTATATTTTTCATTAAACCTGAAAATTGGACACCTTTTGCACCGAATGGTCTCAAAGGTGTACTCGGAAGTGTGGCCGCGGTTTTCTTTGCCTTTATCGGATTCGATTCGATCTCCACAACTGCCGAAGAGTGTAAAAACCCACAGCGCGATCTGCCTAAGGCAATGATCTATTGTCTATTGATTTGTACTGTATTGTATGTTGCCATTACCCTGGTCTTGACGGGGATGGTTAACTATACCGAATTAAATGTGAAGGATCCACTTGCTTTCGTGTTTAAATATGTGGGTTTCGACCATATGGCCGGAATTATATCGGTGACCTCTGTGATTGCCATCACCAGTGCCTTGCTGGTGTATCAATTGGCGCAACCAAGAATCTGGATGACTATGAGTCGGGACGGTTTGTTGTGGAAGAAATTCGCGACGATCCACCCAAAATATAAAACACCTTCTTTTGCGACTATTGTAACGGGTTTGGTGGTTGCTATCCCTTCGTTATTTTTTAAAATGGACTTCTTTGTGGATCTAACGAGCGTGGGCACCTTTTTTGCCTTTATCCTTGTTTGTGCAGGTGTATTGTATATGGATTATTCGGGCTTATCTGCAAAATCCAAATTTAAAGTTCCTTACATCAATGGTAAATATTTAGTTGGTGCAGGGCTACTGATCGCTATTGTGCTTATTTTTATCTATGCGCAAGAGACGATTCAGGAGTGGAAATCGCTTTCCATCCTGGAAATTATAGAACATAAAATGTTGGTCATTATATTTTGGTTAACCTGGCTTGGCCTGAGTATTTATAGCTTTAAAATGAACTTTTCGCTATTGCCTGTCGTTGGTATCCTGATCAATTTGTATTTGATGACGGAATTGGGGGCAAGTAACTGGATAATATTTGTGATCTGGCTCGTAATCGGATTGGCTGTATATTTTATGTATGGCTATAAACATTCAAAGTTAAATAAACAGGCGCAAGTATAGTATATGAGAAGCGTCGTACAATAATGGTTCAAAGAAAAGGAGCTATCTGCATAAAAGATAGCTCCTTTTCTTTGAATATCGTGGACGTATTAGAATCTCCACAAAAGGATTCGGCTTACCTTATTGCCTTGTTCCATGCGGATCACCTCGGTCTCTTTTACACTTATTTTCTTTAGTTTGTGTTGTAGAAAGCGAATGTCTTCGCGGTGAGCAACTAATGTTGTGAACCATTTTACTTGATCTTTGTGAAATTGACTTTCAAAGATCATGCGTGACAAGAAAGCTTTTTCACCACCATCACACCACAACTCGCTTCCTTGTCCAGAAAATGCTTGTGTGACAGGTTTTTCGTCTATTTTAGCTTCTTTAATGCCTGTAGTCTTACGGATTGACTGCTGTAAAGCCTCGGTTTGAGAGCTAAAAAATGGGGGATTACAGATTACCACATCATATTTCTCACCTGGAAGGATAATATCTTTGAATATGGCTTTCGGGTTATTTTGTAGACGGATTTGTATACTCTTTTTTAAGCTCATATTTGTCCGTGTTATCTCGATTGCATTTTTGTATGCGCTCTTGATAATTTCAGATCCTACAAAGCTCCATCCATACTCCTGATGCCCGATGATGGGGTAGATACAATTTGCACCAACACCGATATCGAGTATATGGATATTTCCACCTTTTGGAATCTCACCATTATTATCCCTTGCAAGCACGTCTGCGATGTAATGAATATAATCTGCTCGGCCCGGGATAGGGGGGCAAAGATTCTCTTTGGGAATATCCCAGTGTTGAATGTGGTAATATTTTTTTAGAAGCGCCTTGTTTAACGTTTTAACAGCA
Organism: Sphingobacterium siyangense; assembly: GCF_007830445.1. Classification (GTDB taxonomy): domain Bacteria; phylum Bacteroidota; class Bacteroidia; order Sphingobacteriales; family Sphingobacteriaceae; genus Sphingobacterium; species Sphingobacterium siyangense. Next base: position 14,657 of record NZ_VLKR01000010.1, read on the forward strand.
TCGGGATTGTTAAAATCGATGGATTTTACGTTATAAGCATTTTCTATAACAAAATCTTTGAGCGAAGGTTCGACTTTGCTCAATTCTTCAAAATTATAGTTATCGAGATGTCTATTTCTAGGGTGTAATTTCTTTTTTGGATTAGCGTCTGCCATGATGTATTATTTGCAACAAAAGTAATGCAATTCTATTGAATAAAAAAGGTGATGCTTGGGCATCACCTTGAGGAGTATTAATCTTTCCGTATGAGATGGACCTCTGAAGTCTGAGGAAAATTGAGTGGAACCCGCTCAATTGTAACGAAGCTGGAATCTAAACCGAAACCTTTTTCTTCGGACAAACTCATTTTTTTGAGGTAACCATAGATGTCCATAATTACCTTCTCTATCCATGTCATTTGGTTGGTTTTGGAGAGTACTTTTTCCAAAACAACAAACTTAAAGTCACCAGGAATATTGTGTTTACGTAGGGTGTCGTATTGACTGGTGATGTCAATTTCACCTTTTTTCACCATTTCCTCAACTACTTTTCTGAACAGTAGACTGATGCGCTGTTCCTCTCTAAAGCCAAGTTTAAAATCAACCCGTATTAACTTACCCGGGATAAGCTGATCGATTGAATATTCTTTTGTATGTGGATGATCCATCACATCAACGTGGACGAGCCAATATACATCCGCACGTTTTGGCTTTTTATTAATAATTGAATAAATAATTTTAGCCTCTATCTCGGATTTGAAATTTGCACTTGTCAGATAGACCAAATGCGACGCATAGGGAGGGACGGATTTGTCCTCGCTCAATTCGGAGATAATGGGGTAGTATTTATTGATGTTAATGAAGTTAACAAAACGATTTTTAATTTTTCGCGCTGTGTACCAGCAATACATTGTTCCAAATAACGCAGTGGCAAGCATCAAGGTTAACCAACCACCATGCGCTATTTTGACACCATTTCCTATTAAGAACGTTAATTCAATAACAAAATAAGCAACCAAAAATACCGCAATAAGCACGCGATTGACCTTTTTCATAGCGAGGAAGTATCCCATTAAGATTGTGGTCATCAATACCGTTAAATTGATCGCAAGCCCATAGGCTGCATCCATTCGGCTTGATTCTTCAAATACCCAGATGACGATCATACAGCCGACCCATAAAATTAAATTGATGGATGGTACATACAATTGTCCTTTATGTTCGCTGGGGTAGCGGATAGCCACCTTAGGCCATATATTCAAACGTACTGCTTCCGAAATTAGGGTATAAGAGCCAGATATCATGGCTTGACTGGCGATGACCGCTGCGATCGTTGCGATAGCGATACCGTAACCGATAAACCAATCGGGCATGATTGAATAGAACGGATTTTCACCCCCTAGAACACGTCCTTCCTGTGTTAATAACCAGGCTCCTTGCCCGAAATAATTTAGTATAAGTGTGATTTTTACGTAGATCCAGCTGATACGGATATTGTTTTTACCACAGTGTCCCATATCCGAATACAATGCTTCGGCGCCTGTAGTACATAAAAATACTGCACCGATCAATAATAGTGAATGGGGGTAAGTAATTAAAATATGGAAGGCATAGTAAGGGTTGATTGCTTTCATCACTTCCGGTGCGAGGTGAAGATGAGATAAACCAATTACACCGATGATGGAAAACCAGATGGTCATTAATGGACCGAAAACCTTTCCTACAACGGATGTTCCAAATCGTTGAATAATAAACAATAAGGAGATAATTGTAACTACAATAGGTACTGTAGGTAATCCTGGGAATTTGAGATCCAAACCTTCAATAGCCGAGGATATTGTGATGGCAGGGGTGATCATTCCGTCGGCTAATAAGGTCGCCGCACCGATCATCGCTGGAAAAATTAACCAAGGGGCACGCTTGCGTACCAATGAATAAAGGGATAGGATACCACCTTCACCTTTATTGTCCGCCCGGAGAGTGATCCAAACATACTTTACTGTTGTCTGGAGGGTCAGTGTCCAAAAAACACAGGATAGCCCGCCCAAGACTAAGTCTTTTTGAATGGCTCCTTGTCCCATGATTGCTTTGAAAACATACAATGGAGAAGTTCCGATATCTCCAAAAACGATTCCTAAACTGATCAATAATCCGGCGAAACTCACCTTATTGATACTGTTGTGATGACTGTTGTCTGCCATTTATCAATTATTTTATTTCAAAATATACTGCAAAAATATACTTTTTGCCTGTACTTTAAGTAGGTACATTTCCTGCGCCAAATTTTAGCATTTACTTTGACATGCGCAAGAGCTGTTAAAATTTGTTAAAAGAAACTTAGAATGAATCTATTTGCTGAAAAACTTTTAAACAAAATACTAACTTTGTTGTTGATAATTCAAATAGTTAGCGTTATATTTGATTAAACCGTAACCAGTATTTGAAGTCTAATTTAACACTATGGGGAGAAATCTACTTAAAGCAGCTTGTTTAACACTTTTATCCGCACTGACATTGTGCAGCGGGATGACTCGGGTGTATGCAAAGTCTCCTTATGACCATACTATTTCGCAACATATTTGGGACGGTACTGAGGCATTTGGGGAAGACAACAACATCAAGGACACAGAGAAACTTATCAATAATGTGAAGGTTTTCTATAATCCGATTGCGGAGCAAATAAATCTTTCTTTTAAATTGGCAAAATCGTCGAGTGTCTCTATTAAAGTAATGGATGCATTGGGCAATGAGATTCTCCAATTAATGAATGGCAACTTAGATTCAGGAATTCAAAATCTTTCCTTTGAGCATGGCGGAAAATTAACGACAGGGTTTTACTTTGTACGGGTAGTCGCTGGTTCAGAAACTGTGGTGAAAAGATTTTCTGTTCGATAAGAAGGTAACATATTTCGATAAAAAGGTAGCTCGTAATATAAGTTTACGCGTTAACATAAAACAGCAAAGGGAATCAAATGATTCCCTTTGCTGTTTTATGTTAAACTTGATTTGTTAATTTTAGTCTTGTTGTATTTCTTCGATCCACAGTCCATCATCTTGAATGATCTTGATCAATTCGTCTAAGGCATGTGCAGAACTCACATTTTTCTTAACGATCTGCTGACCTCTATATAGCGTCACTTTATCAGGCCCCGCCCCAACATAACCATAGTCAGCATCGGCCATCTCTCCAGGGCCATTAACGATACAGCCCATGATACCAATTTTTAAGCCTTTTAAGTGATTGGTACGGCTTCGGATCATCTGCGTGGTTTCTTGGAGATCAAATAAAGTTCTGCCACAACTTGGGCAGGAAATATATTCTGTCTTGGATATTCTGGATCGTGTTGCTTGTAGAATTCCGAAAGAAAGCGAAGCGATGTTTTCCAATGCTGTTGCCGGAGAGTCAATCCAAATTCCTGAACCCAAACCATCGATTAATAATGCTCCTAGATCAGTAGAGGCGTACAGCTGTATTTTTGAAATAGGTTCTTCGGGATTCATAAAATCACCAATGGGTCCTGAGAAATCTTCTTCCAAATAAGAACGTTTGATAATGACAGGATTATCGATACCGATTTCCTGTAGGTTTCGAAAGAACTGTCTTTGATCTGCCATACCGTGAAAATAATCGGTTTCTACTATAAATACGACAGTTTTGTCAAGCTGTAAAGATTCAAACAGTGGGGTTAACAAATCTGAATTACAGATTTTGACCATATTCAGGACTTTATCCTTGTTGTCCGACTTTACGAATTCGTCTAAGGTAAAGAGGGGATGAATATTAGTTTGATCGGTAAGTTTTGACCAGGTGTTATAGTTATATACTTGCTTCAGATTTGCCGGCATCGTAAAGGATGGCAAATTGTCTGCGAGATAGACAAAGTCTACAGACTGCTCACCCATGTGGTATTTATCTAATAGGATATCATAGCGATAGCCAACTTTGGAAAGGATCTGAGCGTCTTTCAGATTTTCTTTAGAAATGTCGACCACAATCCTTGGTACCAAAGAGCCTCCGATAAAGGTATTTACTTCCTGGCTGGCATAAGGAACATTTGGTGTCTCTGGAGAGAGCTGAACAATCTCTTGTTTGGGCTGACTCTCGATGTTTGCCTTTCTTTTACTGTATCTATTGACAAGTGCTATGGCGACTGGGGCTTCCCGCTCAGGCTCTTCGGTTAACGATACACGTACAGTATCACCCAGTCCATCTTCCAAAAGTGTTCCGATACCAACGGCAGATTTTACACGACCATCTTCACCGTCTCCAGCTTCGGTTACACCGAGATGTAGGGGGTAGTTCATGTTTTCGGAAACCATTTTTTCGACCAGCAATCGGTAGGCTTTGACCATGACCTGTGGGTTGGATGATTTCATTGAGATACAGAGATTGTAGAAACTCAGATCTTCACACATCCGGATAAATTCCATGGCAGATTCGACCATCCCTTCGGGGGTGTCGCCGTAATGACTCATGATCCTGTCAGACAGTGAGCCGTGGTTGGTACCAATACGCATGGCGGTACCATTTTCTTTGCAGATATTTACGAGCGGAGTGAATTTTTGATAGATGCGCTCTAACTCACGCTTGTATTCTGCATCGGTATAAGATAGCTGATCAAACTTTTTCTTGTCTGCATAGTTACCAGGATTGACTCTTACTTTCTCGACGATACGAGCGGCAACCTCGGCAGCATTTGGTGTAAAATGAATATCAGCAACTAAAGGGACCTTATAGCCTCTTCTGCGAAGTTCATTTTTTATGTTAGCTAAATTTTGTGCTTCTTTAATACTAGGAGCGGTAATTCGAACGTATTCGCAGCCCGCCTCTACCATTCGAATGGTCTGCTCAACTGAGCCCATCGTATCCATTGTATCTACCGTAGTCATACTTTGAATACGAATGGGATTATCGCCACCCATGGGAATATCACCGATCTGAATTTCCCTTGTTTTCCATCTCGAATAATCTACCTTGGAATTGCAATAGATTCCAGGTAATGTCAACATATTACTTGTGTCCATATCTAACACAAAGTTAGCTTTTCTTGACTAAAAATCGGGTGTCAATTAATATCTTCTAATTTTTATTGACGCGATGCCACCGTTGATATCGAAATCGAATTTTTGAGCGGCAGAGTCGTAATTTGTCGATTTTACTTCGCCTTCACTTTTTAGGAAATCGCCCTCATAATCTGTCGAGGATAATGCATTGTCGCTTGTAATACGACAGGCCGCGTTTTTGGGGATGGAGATTTCAATAGAGGAGGCTCCAGCATCCATAGAAATTTTAGTTGTTGCCAGCGGTTGACCTAATTTTAACTTTAGACTAGTCGCTCCAGCATCGATATCCAATGTTTCTATCTTGTAGGGTGAAAGATCTAACCTGGCATCAATTGCACCGACATCAAAATTCAGATTCCATAGGATGTTGGGGTTTAAAGCGATGAACGTATTGTTGTTTTTGCTGTTAAAATCCTTGTTTTTGAATTTTCCCTTTAGGTTGATATCTAATTTGTCTGCAGATTCTCCATGTACAGTTATGCCCAGTAGATATTCTTTTGAGGTGTTAAATGCCGAGAAGATTTCTGAAGTAGTGCTACTATCATTTCTTAATGAAGTGGCCCCCAAATCGAGGTTTAGGGTAGCACTATGGATTTTATCATCCAGCGGGACGTTTAATTTTTCTGTTGTATAATTTGTTTTATCGTTGGGATCGTCGACATTGATGTTGACGCCTTTACTTTTTAAAAGCTGTGTTAAAAGTGGTTCCTTTGGTGTCGACAGCCCTATGTAAGTCAAAAAACCTAAAATTACGACGGTAGAACCGATGGCGACAAACTGTCCAATCTGTTGGTCTTTGGGTACCAGCATACGAATTCCGGCAAGCACAATAAACAGCGGCCAGTATCTAAAAATACCTACCCAGTTGAAAGAAATCGTGTTGAGCTGTGATAATAATAAGACAACTCCTATAAAGAGAATGGTGATACCAGTTGTTATTCTTCGTGTATTCATAACTAATTCCGTTTGTTAATATGTCTCAAAAGTAAGTCGCTTTGAGAGATACCGTATGAATGTTTAGGCTATTATACATAAAAAATCGGTAAATGTGACTAATTGATCGGTAAGTAATTTCGTTTTTCGTATACTTTTTGGGTTTTCGCTTGTTTATATATTTGCTGGAATTAATTACCTTTAATGGATTACTTGGTTTAGTATAGTCGTAAAATTGGCGTAATACATTGAAATTAAATAGATAATATGATCTTTCATCACATTGGTGCATATCTCATCCTCCTGAAATCAGTTTTTAAAAGACCGGAGAAAGGTCGAATTTATTGGAAGGAAACCGTACTGGCAATGACCGATATTGGTATAGGATCTTTGGGACTTATTGTCATTATTTCTACCTTCATTGGAGCTGTTATGACCATGCAAATTGCCTTTCAGATGGTTTCGGACTTGATCCCAAATTCTATTATTGGTTCGATCAACCGGGATTCAAATATTTTGGAATTGGGACCAACGATTTCGGGGTTAGTTTTAATGGGAAAAATTGGGTCGTCTATATCTTCGCAGATCGGATCCATGCGTGTGACAGAGCAAATTGATGCCTTGGAAATTATGGGGATCAATGCCCCTGGTTATTTGATATTACCCAAAATATTGGCAGGTATCACCATGATTCCGATGTTGGTTATTATTTCCATCGTATGCGCTTTAGTTGGCGGTCTGTTGGGCGGGTCACTTTCAGGTGCTGTGACACAGGCGGATTATATTTTAGGAATTCAAGATGGTTTCAATGGTTTTACGGTGACAGTTGCCCTTGTTAAAGCTGTTGTATTTGGGTTTATTATTACTTCGATATCAGCTTATAAAGGGTATAATGTGAAGGGGGGAGCTTTGGAAGTTGGGCAAGCTAGCACAGAAGCAGTTGTAGTTGGCTGCATAACTATTCTTGCTGCAGATTATGTGATAACCGCATTAATGCTTTAAAAAGATTTTATGATTCAAATCGAAGATATTAACAAGTCATTTGGAGACAATCACGTTCTGAAGGGTATCAGTGCAAATTTCGAACCTGGAAAAGTGAGTTTGATTATCGGGGGGTCGGGTTCCGGAAAGAGTACTTTATTGAAATGTATTGTGGGCCTGCATCAACCGGAAAAAGGAAAGGTGATTTTTGATGGCAAGGATTTTACTCGGATGAATTTTGAAGAGCGCGTTCCTATTCGAAAAGAAATAGGCATGCTTTTTCAAAATTCAGCGCTGTTTGATTCGATGACGGTAGAACAAAATATCATGTTTTCGCTGGACATGTTTACGGATATGTCTAAAGCGGAGAAATTAGATCGGGCAAATCATTGTCTGGAACAGGTTAATCTGGAGGGAAGAAATAAATTGTTTCCTGCGGAACTATCGGGGGGGATGAAAAAGCGGGTTGGAATTGCACGCGCAATTAGTATGAACCCCAAATACCTTTTTTGTGATGAACCCAATTCGGGATTAGATCCGGAGACTTCGATTGTTATTGACGAATTGGTGCTAAAAATTACGCAAGAATTGAAATGTACGACAGTCGTTGTTACACATGATATGAATTCTGTGATGGGAATCGGTGAGTATATTTTGTTTCTCTATAAGGGACAAAAATTCTGGGAAGGTTCCAATAAGGATATGATGCGATCGGATGTGGAAGAATTGAACAACTTTGTTTTTGCAAGTCCATTAATGAAAAGTGCTAAAGCTTCAATGGGGCAATAACATGTGAGAAGAGGGTTTTATTGCGCTTAATTTTAGGTGTTTGATCTGCGTTAGCATCGTGCAGATTTCTTTTATATTGAAATTTAGCTTAGTTTTGTCGGAAAATTTTGATTTTGGCAGCAACAAATATACAACTATTGACCCCACAGCATTGGAAGGACTATGAACTCATTGACTGTGGTGATTTTGAAAAACTGGAACGTTTCGGTGATTTAATTTTAATCAGACCAGAACCTCAGGCTGTATGGCCTAAGGCATTAAGTGATGCGGAGTGGAACAAGCGTTACCATATCAAATTCAAAGGTCGTTCGGCTACTTCTGGAGAATGGTTGAAGAAAAATCCGAAGGTTCAGGACCGTTGGCACATCGAATATAAAAATAACGACGTGGCAATCAAATTTAGATTGGGCTTGACATCTTTTAAACACGTCGGGATATTTCCGGAGCAGGCTGTAAATTGGGATTATATTTCGGAATCTGTTCGTTCATTTAAGACGGAGAAACCGAAGGTTCTAAATCTTTTTGCATACACTGGTGGAGCTTCTTTAATAGCAAAGGCTGCCGGCGCGGATACAACGCACGTAGATTCGATTAAACAGGTTGTTACCTGGGCTAATGAAAATATGGAAATTTCCAATTTGGATAACATTCGTTGGGTGGTTGAAGATGCTTTGAAGTTTGTAAAACGTGAGCTGAAAAGAGGTAATACGTATAATGGGATTATTTTGGACCCACCGGCATACGGACATGGGCCGAAGGGAGAGAAATGGAAATTGGAAGATCACATTATGGAAATGATGACTGAGGTCGTTCAACTATTGGATCCTAAAGAACATTTCTTGATTTTAAATACGTATTCATTAGGCTTTTCTTCTGTTATTGTTGAAAATTTAATTAAGACGGCTTTTCCAAAAGTGGAAAACTTAGAAATAGGGGAGTTGTTTTTACAAGCAACTGCAGGACCAAAACTTCCACTTGGCGTATTTGGTAAATTTCGCAAAATAGCGGAGTAAGACTTGTCAAAAGATTCTTTGATAACAACACGGGGTGCTTATTTAAGCGCCCCGTGTTTGTTTTTAAGCTATATCAGGGAGTTAAATATGTATGTCTTTTAAACGTAGTGATGCAAGTTCAAGCTGTCTTGGGATCGCTGCGCTGATGTTTTGTGGAATGAGCGATAAGTGTTGGGTAAGTTCGTTGTAATAGGTTATTCCAGCTTGTAATTGTGCTTTGAATTTGGCTACATATTTTATCTTTTTATCGTTCATGATATTTTTATTGTCTGCGACATATTTTTGAATATGATCGATATAAAGATTGAGTTCGTTAATTAAAATAAAAGGTCTGTTGTCATTTTCAAAAACCGAAATACGGCCATAGATGTGGTCGATCATTTCCCGCAAAGAATATTGTTTTTTGAACCAGACAAGATTTGGGCCTGGGCAGATGGATACAGCGGTCTGTTCTTTGCTCTTCTGGATATTGTACTTGAGATAGGCGGGTGCTGCGAGCCCTTCACAAAGACAGGTTTTCTCTGTAATGGCGTCGAAGGCTTTATCGTATTCTGCAGCGGACAGGTTTTGTTTTTGGAGTTCCTGGATCTTTTGATGTTGATAGACGCGTGATGCGGTGCAGATCGGTTTATCACTAAACTCTGTGTTCGAAATAAGGTATTCTTTTTTACAAGGGCTACCGGGGCGCCCTTTTTTTATACGTTCCAATCGTAGGTACTCCGCGCCACTTTTTCTGAAATTGTTAAAGGGAATTCCCAAGGGAGATGCCCCACTACAGTAGAAGTCTTCTTGCTTGGCCGTTTCCAATGCTTTTAAGGTTTCTTGATCTACCGTGGTTGCTTCGGGAACCATCAGAAATGGGGATCCCCATCCTACGGCATCGAATTCATAATAATTTAACAAGAACTGATGTTCTGAAGCAGTTCCCACACCTCCTTGAACTGTATATTTGATGATGGGGGGAGTTGTTAATGAGCGCTTTTGGGAAGTCCAATATTCGTGGTATATCTCGAAAAGTTCGGTTTTCAGACTTTCTTTTTTCTCTTTAAACTCTTGAAGGATTGGCCCCAGAAGAAAACCATCGGTTGCGAAGGCATGACCACCGCAGTTCAAACCGGATTCTATTCTGAATTCAGATACCCATACACCACGCTTAGCGAGATATTTTGCCTGGATGAGCGCCGATCGAAAGTCACTTACTTTCAAAACGACTTTTTTGTCAAATAGACCTTCACTATTTGGGAAGAAAGCCGGTAATTTAGCGAGGTAAGCGTATAGGTGTGGATTCATCCCTGCGGAAAGAATAAGAGAGGAATGCAGTGTGGAATTTGCAAAACCACGTAAGGCTGCTGAAGCATCCGAATAACGTTGATTCAATAGGTTACCATCCTGGTAATTCATTTTATCGACTTTGGACATAATATTAACATCGATGTCTCCCGCTTTGAGGTAATTGATCAATAGATCTTGCAGCTCGGTTTTAATCGCGCGATTGCTTTCAATTTCCATCGCATGATAAATTGGTTTTGAAGGGTGTGAATCGGGTAGAAGCTGAAAATATTTGGTAAGTTCGGAATTTTCGGTAAAAGGTTGACGCTTTAAGGCCTCGATTTGCCTATTGACCACAAACTGTACAAGATTGAGATAGGCCGTAATTCTTTTTGCTCGGTAATCTTCTTCTGTTTTAGCGATCGGATGATAGGAGATTTGATATTGTCCGCAGTAATAGCGGCGCATGCGCTCAATTAGTTCATCGTCAACAATAGACATTACGGAGGAGATGCCGTATTGTGCGACCTTAAGTGCGGAGTCGATGGAGAAAGCTAAGCCTAATACGGGGATATGAAAAGTATGCGTCATTCTTAAATATTTCTTTTACGAAATAATGGAGAATAACGCTGAAAAAAAGTAACGATTGTTTTATCGGGAAATGATTGTAATCACTATTCAAATACAATTGTCTTGTAGTCGTTGCGCATCACACGATCTTCGCTAAGGAGACGAATTGCTCGGCTCAAAACAGCCTTTTCTATTTCTTTTCCGGCAGTTACCATATCTTTTACAGTATAGGTGTGGTTGACATGTCGTATATCCTGTACGATGATGGGGCCCTCATCGAGTTGGTCGGTAACGAAATGCGCTGTGGCGCCGATGATCTTAACTCCTCTTGCATGAGCCTGCTTGTACGGGTTGGCACCAATAAAAGCGGGGAGAAATGAATGGTGTATGTTGACCAGTTTATTTTCAAAGGTATTGACAAACTGAGGGGACAAGATCCGCATGAACTTCGCTAAAATAATATAATCGAAATTATAGTTTTGGATTTGTGCGATCAGTTGTTTTTCGAATGTTTCCTTTGTCAGGTTTTCATGTGAGATACAATGAAATGGAATATCGAACTTTTCCGTAAAGGAGCGTAGTGATTCATAGTTGCCAATTACTGCCTGCACCTCCGCTCCCCATGTTTCGAAGTGTTGTCGTACCAAGATATCGGCGAGGCAGTGATGCTCCTTGGTCACGAGGACGACGATTTTTTTGCGGTTATTGGGGTTTATCTGTATCTGAGCGGATGGGGGAAGTACTTCGGCAAGAGAGTCGGAAAGCTGTTTCTGCTCAGGTACGATACCGTTACACACGACACGCACGAAAAATTTGTTGGCTTCTTCATCCACATATTCACGCATGGTGACAATATTGAGTTGATATTTTGCCAGCGTATTTGAAATGTTGGCGACCAATCCAACGGCATCTTGACATTGGATCAGAATTAAGGTTTGGTTGTGCATGAAAGGTGGTTGTAGGTTGCTAAAAAAGCGGGTTATTTTAACCCGCTTTTTTTGTTAGTTCTTCTTCAAGGTCAACTTCAACACGCAGATTTTCGACAATATGCTTTTGTCGATCTGGTGTGTTTTTGCCCATGTAATATTCTAATAACTGTTGAATTTTATTGTCTTTGGACAAGATAACCGGGTCAAGACGGATATCTTTTCCGATAAATAATCCAAATTCGGAAGGTGATATCTCACCCAAACCTTTGAATCGGGTAATTTCAGGTTTAGCGCCTAATTTTGCGATTGCTTTTTGTCGTTCTTCATCGGAATAGCAATAGATCGTTTCCTTTTTGTTGCGGACACGGAAAAGTGGTGTCTGTAAGATGGAAACGTGGCCAGCTTTGACAAGGTCTGGGAAAAACTGCAAGAAAAATGTCAATAGCAACAGGCGGATGTGCATGCCGTCGACATCGGCATCGGTAGCGATTACGATATTGTTGTAGCGTAACCCGTCGAGACCGTCTTCAATATTAAGTGCATGTTGTAAGAGGTTAAATTCCTCGTTTTCATAAACAATCTTTTTGGACATACCGTAGGAGTTTAACGGTTTTCCTTTCAGACTGAAAACAGCTTGAGTCTGCACATCCCGCGATTTGGTAATAGAACCAGATGCCGAATCTCCTTCAGTGATAAACAAAGTTGTTTCTTGGTTACGTTCATTTTTATCGCTGAAGTGCACTTTACAGTCACGTAGTTTACGATTGTGCAAAGAGGCTTTCTTCGCTCTTTCGTTGGCGAGTTTTTTGATCCCGGCGATATCCTTACGTTCACGTTCAGACTGTAGAATACGTTTTTGAAGAGCATCTGCCGTAGCCGGATTTTTATGTAGGTAATCATCCAATGCTTTTTTGACAAAGTCATTGATAAATCCTCTTACAGTAGGACCTTCCGGGCCTACACTTTGAGATCCTAGCTTTGTTTTCGTCTGTGATTCAAAAACAGGTTCCTGGACTTTGATCGCGATGGCGCCGATGATTGATGAACGAATATCCGATGCGTCAAATTCTTTTTTGTAGAACTCTCGGATTGTTTTGACAAGCGCTTCACGGAAGGCAGCCTGGTGTGTTCCACCCTGTGTGGTGTGCTGACCGTTGACAAAAGAATAATATTCTTCTCCATATTGCTGGCCGTGAGTCATCGCGATTTCAATATCATCCCCCCGTAAGTGGATAATTGGATAGCGCATGGACTCGGCATCAATATTTCGTTCCAGTAGATCTTTTAGTCCGTGCTCAGAAATAAACTTTTGCCCATTAAAGTTGATCGTAAGACCTGAGTTTAGAAAAACATAGTTCCAGATCATATTCTCTACAAATTCGGGACGGTATTTGTAGTTTCTGAAAATAGAATCGTCTGGATAGAATGTTACAGATGTACCATTCCGTTGCGTCGTATCTTTTTGTTCATCATTGACTAATTCCCCTTTAGAGAATTGGGCAATGCGTGTTATATTTTGACGGTATGACTGGACGGTAAACTGACTGGACAAAGCATTTACGGCTTTTGTACCGACACCATTTAAACCGACGGACTTTTGGAAAGCCTTACTATCATATTTACCACCCGTATTGATTTTAGAAACAACATCAACCACAGAACCAATTGGGATACCACGTCCATAATCGCGTACGGAAACTTTATTTTCGTTTACCGTGATATCAATAGTTTTACCGGCACCCATAACAAACTCATCAATTGAGTTGTCAACGACCTCTTTCAATAAAACATAGATACCATCATCATAGGCCGAACCGTCCCCCAACTTTCCAATGTACATTCCCGGACGGAGGCGGATATGCTCTTTCCAATCCAGGGACCTAATGCTGTCTTCGTTATATGTACTCATAAATTAATGTAGAACTTAGCTAACAAAAGTAAAAAAAATAAACTACGATAAGTAGTTTAAAAGGCTAAATTTTTTAGATATCGCTAGTTTGCGTACTGCTGGAGAAAATTGCCGGTTTGCGGGGAAATGTTTACATTTAGTGTAAGTAATTGTAAAGAGAATAATTTATGGGATTATTTGATAAAATCAGGAATGAGTTTGTCGATATTATCGAATGGGTCGATAATAGCACAGATACGATTGTGTGGAAGTTTCCACGATATCAGAATGAAATAAAAATGGGGGCACAGTTGACTGTGCGAGAAGGGCAGGCTGCGGTATTTTTGAATGAAGGCGTGGTTGCGGACGTCTTTCAGCCTGGTCGTTACGAACTGACGACCCAAAATATGCCGACCATGACAACCCTCAGAGGTTGGAAATATGGGTTCAATAGTCCATTCAAAGCCGATGTTTATTTTGTCAACCTTCGACAATTTGTCAATCAGAAATGGGGAACTAAAAATCCGATTATGTTGCGGGATCCTGAATTTGGTCCCATTCGACTTCGGGCTTTCGGTAATTTCTCTTTTCAGGTGAAGGACGTTACTGTTTTTATGAAACAGCTTGTTGCGACGACGCCTGTATTTACAGTTGAGGATATCACAGAGCAGCTTCGAAACATTGCGGTATCGCGGGGGATGGATGCTATTGCTGAGTCGAAGATACCGGCCTTGGATCTTGCATCCAACTATGATGAAGTTTCGGCCTTGATACAGCAAAAAATTGGGGTTGATTTTGATGAGTTGGGTTTGAGCTTAACGAAGTTCTTAATTGAAAATATTTCATTCCCAGAAGAAGTCGAGAAAGCCCTTGATAAGCGAAGCAGTATGGGGGTCGTTGGTAATCTGGGGGCCTATGCCCAATTCCAAGCCGCAAATTCAATGGAGAAAGCTGCTGAGAATCCCAGTAGTGGAGGGATTGTAGGTGCTGGATTTGGTGCTGGGTTGGGAGCAGGAATGGTTGGTCAAATGGGTAATGTATTTCAGCAAAACAGTTTTGATGGGAATAATCCTACTGGTACGGGATCAGCTGCTGCGGCTTCATCTGCAGGGGCCGTTGGACCTCCTCCATTGCCCAAAGCGGTCGCTTATTACCTGGCCATTAAAGGTAAACAGGAAGGGCCATTTGATCCGGAACAGCTGCGCGGTCTGATAAAAGACGGGACGATGACACTTGCCACCTTGGTTTGGAAAGAGGGCCTTGAAAACTGGATTGAGGCTGAAAAGGTAGGCGAATTAAAGGACTTGTTCTCGCAGAATCCGCCACCTATACCAGGAATTTAGGATAAAACGCACGACCGAGTTTTATGAGTTTTGAAGAAAAAACCTCCGAAATAGAGCAGGGGTTAAAATGCCAGGGCTGTGGTGCTATCTTGACTTATCAGCCTGGTACTTCCTATTTAGAATGTTCTTATTGTGGAACTAGAAATGAAATAGCGGACCCGATAGCGGAAAATGGCCATATTGAATCAACAGATTATAAAGTCTTTGGACAAGCAATGGAAGGGGTCGCTGATGAGCGCTATAGCTATTTGGCTGAAGTTGTGCATTGTAGTAACTGTGGCGCAAACTCGCGTTTGAATCCTCATGTTACGGCAGATTTATGTGCTTTTTGTGCTTCACCTTTGGTAATTGACCATCAGCAAAAGCGTATTGTGAAGCCACATGGTCTTGTTCCCTTTTCCGTTGATTACAAAAATGCTTTTGGGCTATTGACACAATGGGCCGGTAAGATATGGTTCGCTCCGAATGACTTTAAGCGAATTTTTAATTCAAGAAATGATCGTTTAAAAGGAGTGTATATACCATTTTGGTCCTATGATGCAGATGTACATTCTGATTACGTCGGGTCACGTGGAGAGTATTATTATTTGACGCGTACAAGACGCAATTCGGATGGTGAGACGGAAGAATACGAAGAAAGACGAACAAATTGGTATCCAGCTTCAGGTAGTATCTATAGTCAATTTAAGGATATTGTCATTTCGGGATCAACATCTCTTCCCGAAAAGTTCTCTGATAAAATCGGACCTTGGAATTTGGGCTATCTAAAACCTTTCAATGAGCAATATTTAAGTGGCTTTATCGCTGAAACTTTTAGTGTGGATCATGTAAAAGCGGCGGAAACTGCCCGGGCTATTATGGATCGGGAAATCGAACGTCAGGTTGAGGATGACATCGGTGGTGATACACAGGATATTGATTCTATTGATAGCGATTTTAAATCCATTAAATTGAAGTATATTCTTTTACCTGTATGGTTATCTGCATATCAGTATAAAGGAAAGAGTTATCAGATCATGGTCAATGCATTTAACGGTAAAGTTTATGGACAACGACCTTATAGCTTTTGGAAAATCGCTTTTTTAGTATTGGCGATCATTATTGTTTTATATCTCTTGAGTTTTATGGGATAACAAAAAAGGTTGCAAAAAAAAAGCGCTGTTCTCTTTTATTGAGAAAAGCGCTTTTTTTTTGCTAATCGTCTTGACTATTTGTTTAGTGAAAGTAGGAATCCGATCGTGAAATTGGCATCCCAATCAAATACGAAGGTGTCGCAATTGGTTGCATCTTTAATTGCTTTATAGATGTTGACACCGCTCTTTGTTTTTACTTTATCTGTTTTGTAAGATGCTGGATCGTTCAAAACCGTAAAACGCTCTTCACCTTGGCGTGTCTGTGATGCTAGTTCAAAAGGAACCCCGCCTATAATAAAACAAACCTCTCTTTTATTTGAAGGAATTTTCTCGCCTAATTTTTTTACTTCTGTATAGACAGCGTCATCTTTAAGGTCTTTTTCATAATATTTTGCACCGGGTGCTTCTACCGATTTTGTGTCACCGTCAATCCAGGAAATTTTGGTGTTACCGGAGCCAATGTCAACAACAAATGAATTATCTTCGTAAGCTTTCGGTAGGACAGATTTTAACGCTAATTTTCCTTCTTGCTCCGCTGTAACCAAGTTGACCACAAAGCCCATTTTTCTTAGTTCAGCACTGATAACTGAAGTTTTAGGTTCTTTTTGAGCTCCGGAGCTAATGACGAAATGTATGTTTTTGGATTTGACGCCTTTGTCGAGCATCATGCCTATATAATCTTTTAATCCTTTACGGATGTCTTCCGTATTTGCCAATCCTTCGTAGGCAAATGACTTTCCAAAGTCTTTGGAAATGATCTCCCAGCGATTTTCTTTGTCCATATTGACGACAAAGGAATTGAAACCCGAAGCGCCCACTTCAACGACACCCTTGTATTCGCCGTCGACTGGTTTTTCGGGTTGATAGTTGAATGAACGAGTCGTTTCTGAGCCTGATGAAGGTGCGGCCGCATGACCATTATTGCTTGTTGAATCTGTTGTTTGGACTGTCGAATTAGCATCAAATTTGCCCGATTGAATGGCCCAATAACCGATTGCGAGAATAGGTAAGGCGATGATAATTGCTTTGATTGGCCATCTTAATCTTGCCCATGTTGATTTTTCTTCCATAATGTTCGTATAATAAGTTTGATTTTAGTTAATATTAATCGAGTAATGTAAATCCTTTATCTACTTTTTCTTCGGGTTTGAGTTCATAGCTGGCATCGGCCATTTGCGTTACGTTTAATACATTTAGATTACGTTCGTCAACTTTGCGGATAAACTCTTCCAGTTCACCTTGAGTAGGCGTGCCACCCACGGTGATGTTGTTGTTTTGATCCAAGAAATCAAGATTCGATCGGATAGAGGCAATATTTTGACTGATGGCACCTGTTGCTGCATTCATGGCCTCTTGAAATGCCCAACCATCTTTGATATTGAACACATCGGCTAGGCCATCGGTGGCATTTTTCATCTTTTGAGTGGCTTCTAGCTTCTTGGAAATAATGGAAATGCTGCTATCCAAGGTGCTGACATAGATACGCGCTGCGCTTTCATTATCTTTTAGGACTTCCAATACTTTTGCAAATTGATTGGCATATTGGACATAACTGCGCGCATTTTGCTCTTCAGATTCACCTTCTTTTCCCAATAGAAATGCTTTGGTACGTGTTTCTTTGGCATCTCTTGCATAAGCATTTGCCTTCTCTGCATTATTTTTGCTCGTTTCCTCCTTTGATTTCTCGTCGAGATTAGCCGCTTCAGCGGTGAAACGTTTCGCATAGGTGTACTTCTCTTCGGCTGTTTTTTGAGCAGTTTCACCGCTTTGAATCATGTCGATGCGGACACCGTCTACATTGCTGATTTTTTCCTTCACGCGTTTCAGGGTGTCTTTTGCATCTCTTGATAACAGTTGTAAGGTTTCGATAGGGTTATTTCTAATGATGGATTTTTCACCTTTAAAAAGTAGGACGGTTCCCAATCGGTGCAATAGTGCAATGATCTTTGGGGCTAGCAATAATAAGGTAATCAGGATTATACTGAATATCACAAAAAGTATACTTTTTCCGGCATATTCCAGCATAATCGGTAAGTACTTGAAAAAAGCAAAGGCTCCACCAAGTAAAAGTGCCCAAAAGAAGATCGACGAAGCTGTCTTCTTCGCTTCTGGTGATTTTAATTGTGCAGGCAGATGATCGCCCAGTACTTGAAATATCGGAAGTTGCGTTTTTATCTCAGCGGGAATATTAACATACTGATCTTTTCTTTCCATTGATTTATTTTTATGTTATTGATTGATTAATCATATGCAATGCAGTGTTGATTTCGGTGACCACTTCATCAACGGCCGCGTTGCCGATGTTTATTTTTTGTTCGATATCTTTAATTCTTGGTTCGTACTTTTCATTAATTTGACCCAAAGCGAGTTGTTTTTTCTGTAGGTCATCTTGCAATTTGGCGATATTATCCGTTATTGTTTTGATTTCAGTGTTCAGATTTGCAATCTCCATGGTTCGGTCTTGTTCAGTCTTTTTCTTTTCAGCCTGTTTTTGTTCCGATTCTTTGGCAATGGTTTCTTTCAGTTTATTAGCATAATTTGTGCCAGTTGCTACCAGTTTATCCTTGGTTAACGACCTGTCTACAAATTTCAGTGAAGTATAGGCTGCTTTTAATGTGTTTTCCTCTACTTTTCCCATTGCGGCAGCAGCATTCCATACTTCGAAAAAATCTACACCCTGTTCGTTGAGTTTTTCAAGAATGGCATAGACCTTTAATTTCATTTCTTTGAGGTCGGTTGTTCCGTCATTGGCTGTTATAGGGATTGGGGGCGGTGTTTTTCCAGTTGGAGCCTGGACCGTCGGCGATGAATATGCCGGTGGTACCTGCGGTCTTTCAGGAGCGGCATTAGTGGTCGGAGCCGGTGGGGCTTGTGCCGGCGGAGTTTGCTGCGGCTGATCGTCCTCAAAAATTAATTTCTTCAGACTGTTTAATATACTGGATCCTCTTTTAGTATCGTCGTTGCTCATCATGTCATAGTTGATTATATCTGTACTAAAATAATAAAAATTAATATTCTCTTCTAATGAATTGCGTTATGGAACACCTGAAATGGACATGGGGTGGAGGAGCTTGGATAAAAGCGATGAAATGCAAATTAGGGAGAGTGAATCGGCTGCTATGGCGCTTTATGTTTGGGGTAAAAACAAAGATTCCCAATTGTTGATTGGGAATCTTTGTTTGGGCGGTAACGGTCTTGTGGGACTATTATCTGCCAAAATCATCTTGTACGCGAACAATATCGTCTTCATCAGAAGGATTGTTGGCATCTGTGTGCTGCCAGATCTCGGCTAAAATACCGAAGCCATCCAATCCAATTAAACGGTGACGTTGCCCTTGACGCAATCTAATCGTTTCGCCTTCTTTCAATGTTGAAACAACCGATTCTTCATCTGTGTCAGAAACCATAACGCCTACGTTACCTTGGATAACACGCCAGATTTCGGCACGACGGTGGTGATATTGCCATGAAAGTCTTTTCTCTGGTGCAACAATTAAAATTTTTGGACTTAATTTCCCTGAGATTCTTAATTCTTGTACATCCATTCCGCCGAAGTACTCATCGGCAAATTCTTGTGCTTGGGATTCGTCGATAACGAAAAATCCTCCCCAAGGGCGTGCAGCATCTGATTTATCAATACGAAAACCTTTGGATGTCAGCATTTCCTGTACTTTTTCAAACAATGCGATTTTATCTATAGCCATATTAAAAATTCTAAAAATTTGTTATTCGTTAATTCAGTTGCTAAATATAAAAAAAATCCATTAATATTTTAAGTTAACCGTTTTAGCTTTATCTAAATACGTTATAATGGAGCTGTTTTGGATATCCCTAGCTATAATATGTCGCGTGAAGTTAAAAATGAAATTGCTAATTTTGTGATCAATCTAATTTCAGGATATGTCAAACTTTCAAGTCGATCGGGAAAATACTGCATTTATGCAGGCTGTTGCTTTTGTTAACCAAACGAACCAAAACATATTTATAACAGGAAAGGCTGGTACAGGAAAAACGACGTTCTTGAAGTATATTCGTGAGCATAGCTACAAGAAGATGGCTATTACGGCACCCACGGGCGTCGCAGCGATGAATGCGGGCGGAACCACTTTACATTCTTTATTTTGGCTTCCATTTGGAACCTTTATAGAAGATTATGAATTACGTTGGGACGAGCAGGATAGTCATATTTACAATAAATCACGTTTATTCAGTACGATTAAATTGACCAAGCAGCGCAGGGCTATCTTGCAGGAACTTGAGCTTTTGGTGATTGATGAGGTTTCAATGGTCCGGGCAGATACATTGGATGCGATTAATGTGATCCTGCAATCTGTTCGTCGCGATATGCGGCCTTTTGGTGGTTTACAAGTATTGTTTATCGGAGATTTGTATCAGTTGCCACCAGTAGTGAAAGACGCCGAATGGAATGTTTTACGGGATCATTATTCTTCTGTTTTCTTCTTTAACGCTAAAATTTTAAGGGATAATCCGTTGGTGATGTTAGAGCTTAATAAAATCTATCGTCAGCAAGATGAGGGTTTTATTTCCATATTAAATGCCATACGAAACAATCAATGTACCAGTGACATGCTCACGACCTTAAATGGTTACTATCAGCAGGACTTTGTTCCAAATGAAGAGGAGCAGTATATTACATTGACCTCCCATAATCGAAATGCTGATGAAATAAACGGAGCCAAGTTGGCCTCATTATCAGGTAAAATGTTAAATCTTAAGGCTGTTGTCAAAGATGATTTTGCGCAGGGGTCCTACCCTGCTGAAGAAACGTTGTCTTTAAAAATAGGGGCGCAGGTGATGTTTATTCGAAACGATTCGGGAGATGAACGTAAATATTACAATGGAAAGATCGGTACGGTAAAGGACATCGATACGGTACAGGGCACAGTAACAGTTACATTTCCTGATGGGTCGGAATCTGTAACGGTAAAAAGAGAGACTTGGGAGAATATTCGGTATAATTACGACAAGGGGCAAGATCAGATTAAGGAGGAGATATTGGGTACATTTTCGCAATTTCCACTTCGACTGGCCTGGGCTATCACCATTCATAAAAGCCAGGGCTTAACTTTTCAAAAAGCAATCATCGACGCAGGGACCTCTTTTGCCGCGGGACAGGTGTACGTTGCATTGAGCCGTTTAACGAGTTTAGATGGGCTTGTATTAAAATCGATCATCCCTTCTTATGCTATCCGTACAGATTACCAAGTTGTCGAATTTGCGCAGCGTGCTCAGGGACAGGTTGATGTAAATGAGATTTTGGAGCAATGCCAGCGGAATTATCTTGGCCAGATTTTAATGCATGGTTTCCGTTGGGACGGTCTATTGGCCGAGACTTCGGAGCTGCTGAAATCACTTGAAGAGCGTAATATTGATGGAAAGGAACAAGCAGTACTATTCTTTCAACAATTGGTCAAGCACCTTCAGACCCAGGAGAAAGTTGCACATAAGTTTATTGTTGTATTGTATGATTTGTTGCGGGATAAAAACGCGATCGACTATGATGTAATTTGTGAACGTTCTACTGCTGCGGTCAATTGGTTTTTACCGAAAATGGATGTAGATCTGATTGAGGCCTTAACCAAACATATTGAAGAGTATCAGATACGAAAACGTACGAAGAAATATATTGATGAGTTAAAAGCACTATTGCTTGATTACAAGCGAAAACGCGAGCAGTTGCAGCATTGTCTGCTTATTGCTGAAACGCTTTCAAAACGGGAAGATTTTCAAACAGCGATGCTCGATGTTGCTGCCAGTGTGAAGACCAAAGAAAAAGACGAATTGGCTGCACAAAGTGCAGATGAAGAAGGACCTAAGAAGTTGGATACAAAGGAGATTTCCTTAGAAATGTTTAAGGATGGGATGAGTATTGCTGATATAGCTGTTAAGCGCGGGATGGTCGCTGGTACGATATATGGACATTTAATTAACTTTGTTGGTACGGAAGTGGAAGCAACAGAGTTGATCGAGCAGGATAAGTTGGATCGTATTCTTGGTGTTATTCGTGCAAATCCGGATAAGTCTTCTTCGGAACTTAAAATGCTTTTGGGGGCAGATATTGATTATCCGGATATTAAAATTGGACAAAAAGTTTTGGGATTGTAGGCAATAAAAATTTATAGCGTATATTTGTAACAAATTGTGTGATATAGTTTGTTGAAAGCCCATTGATAACCTTAAGATTGCTTATGGAAAACAAGAAAGATCCTAACAAGTGGCTTGTGCTGACGACTATTTCAACCCAGATGGTTTTTACCATTTACGCATTTTATTTATTAGGGGATTGGCTGGACGGTAAGTTTCATGCTGAGAACCAACTATGGATGAAGATCTGTACTCTTGGAGGGATTGGAATTTCTCTATATCAAGTCATTAGACAAGTGAATCGATTAAACGATAGATGATAGTATATATAAAGCAGGCCCTTATTTTATTTTTTGTTGCGGTATTAATTTTTGCCGTTCATTTCTTTTTGTTAAAGTCTTTTGATGGTATACATTCCCTGGAAGATCTACATTTTCCATTGTATGAAATTTATATTTTTCAACTGATATTATCCGTGATCATCATGGTGGGGATAAGTTACTGTTCGCAGAAATTTCCGCAATATGTTGGTTTTGTTTTCTTGGGATTATTGACTTTAAAGTTTGTCCTAAATTATGTTTATATCCATAATGGGTTGGCAAAACCGCAGGCTGATATTTTAAAATATAACTATTTGATCGTTGTCGTTTTATTCCTTTTTTACGATGTTATATTTGCTTACAAGGCTTTAAACAAATCCTAAGGGAGAAAACGATAGTTTTTTCAAAAAAATGTAATATTAAAGTAGCTTTTGTGCTTTATATATAGTATTTTCGCAAAAAATTTTAAATAACATAATAGTAGTATCGTGAGTCTTAAAAGAACACTTCAATTTTTAGCAGTTATTCTGTTTGCAGTTGCGCCATTTTTAACAAAGGCGAATGAGGATGCACACGGAGAAAAATCGCAGGCTGAGGAAATCAATAGCCATATTGAGCATCACTTACAAGATGATTATTATTTTAGCTTCTTTTCGGATGAAGAGACAGGTAAACATTATGGTTTTTCATTGCCGGTAATTTTGATCGATAATGGCTTGAAAGTTTTTATGGCTTCGGCATTCAATCACGGTAATAAAGTTGCTGAGGTTGGCGGTCAATATTATGCATTGTATCACGGGAAAATTTATAAGACTGATGCTACTGGTAATTTGACTGGTCATGAGTATCGTAAAAATGCTGATGGTAGCTATGTTATGACTATAAATGAAGATGGAAAAGAAGAGAAAAAGGAATTTGAAACTTCCTATGTGATTGGTTCTCATGAAATTCATGATGCTGTCGATTTTCATCCATCTGTAGCGATGCCTTTAGATTTTTCGATCACTAAAAGTGTTGTTGGTTTGTTTTTGGCTGCATTTTTAATGTTTTGGGCATTTATTAGTTTGGCTAAAACATATAAAAAAGGTGCTAACAATTTACCTAAAGGTGTTGGACGTGTATTGGAGCCTTTGGTTATCTATGTACGTGATGAGATGGCTATTCCAAACATTGGTCATCGTTACAAGGAATTCATGCCTTATTTATTGTCTGTATTCTTTTTGATCTGGATTTTAAACTTGGTTGGTTTGACACCACTAGGGTTTAACGTTACAGGAAACATTACAGTAACTTTATGTTTGGCTCTTTTTACATTCTTAATTGTGAATATCAAAGCAAACGCAAACTACTGGAAGCATATTTTTTGGATGCCAGGAGTTCCGGTTCCATTTAAATTTGTTTTAGCGCCAATTGAGGTATTGGGATTGTTTACAAAACCATTCTCTTTGATGGTACGTTTGTTTGCAAATATTACAGCTGGTCACACGGTCGTAATGGGACTGATTGCAATTGTTTATTTATTGCAACACCAATTGACAGTAGTGGGTAGTATCGGTGTTTCCATGTTCTTGACAATCTTCTTGATGGTTATCGAATTATTGGTAGCATTCTTACAAGCATTTATTTTTACGATGTTGTCATCCTTATTTATCGGTATGGCTGTTGAAGAACATCACGATCATTAATTAGTAAATTTTTTAATTATTCAAATCATACATTATGTACAATTTAATTGGAGCCGGTTTAATCGTTATCGGTGCAGGTTTAGGTTTAGGTAAAATTGGTGGTTCTGCAATGGAAGCTATCGCTCGTCAACCAGAAGCAGCATCTAAAATCCAAACTGCAATGATTATCATTGGTGCCTTACTTGAAGGTTTAGCATTCGGTGCTTTATTATTAGGTAAATAGTCACAACGGTTTTATGGTATAACCTGCAACGGTTGGTTGCAGGTTATATTATTCCTGAATCTTAAAAAATAAGAATTATCATTATATAGTATAACAATGGATAAATTAATACATTCGTTTTCGTACGGTTTGTTTTTTTGGATGGTCATCGTCCTTGTGGTTATTATCTTTTTATTAGGTAAATTCGCATGGAAACCAATTGTTGATGCCCTAGACGAACGTGAAAAAGGTATTGCAAGTGCTTTGGAGGCTGCTGAAAAAGCTAAATTAGAAATGGCTCGTTTAACAAATGAGAACGAACAATTACTAAAAGAAGCTCGCGCAGAACGCGATGTTATCCTTAAGGAAGCAAAAGAACTTAAAGATAAGATTGTAGCCGAGGCAAAAACTCAGGCACAGGCTGAAGGTGCAAAATTGATTGCACAAGCAAAAATCGAGATCAACGAACAAAAGAACAAAGCTTTGGCAGAGGTTAAGTCTCAGGTTTCTTCTTTGTCTTTGGATATTGCTCGTAAAGTGTTAAACAAAGAATTTGAGGACCAAGGAAAGCAAGAAGCTTTAGTAGCAGATTTGCTTAATGACGTTAAATTGAACTAATCCGGTCACTCAAATTACGAAATAGAATTATGTCAGTATTTAAAGTAGCATCAAGATACGCTAAGTCATTAATCGACTTGGCTAGCGAGCAAGGCTCACTGGAAACAATCAAGGCGGATATGGATTCATTCATTGCTGTTTTAAAATCCAGTACAGAATTGCAAGCTGTTTTTGCCAATCCTATTGTTCCTTTGGACAAGAAGAAAAACATATTGGATGCGCTATTTAAAGATAAGATCAATCCAAATATCTTGGCATTCTTTAAGATCATGATCAATAAAGGTCGTGGCGAGATTGTTTATGCCACTGCTCAAGAATTTATTCGTGAGTACAACGAGGTAAAAGGAATTGTGAAAGCTACAGTTACATCTGCAGCGCCGCTTTCTGAAGCTAATTTGGCAGCGATGAAAGATGTACTTGCGAAAGAAACCAACGCTCAAGTGATATTGATCAATAAAGTTGATCATAGTTTGATCGGTGGATTTGTAGTCAATATCGGCGATCGCCAAATTGATGCAAGTATTGCTGGTAAGTTGAATAAATTGGAAAGATATTTGAATCAGAATAATTAATTTGTTCTGATACTTGAAGTAAAATAAATCAAAAAACCCCTTATAATAATTAAAATGATAGAGGTAAGACCAGATGAAGTTTCGGCAATTCTAAGAGAGCAATTGTCGGGCTTTAAATCAGAAGCCGAACTAGAGGAAGTGGGTACCGTACTTGCTGTGGGTGACGGTATTGCTCGTATTTACGGCTTAACTAAAGTTCAGTCCGGTGAGTTGGTTGAATTTGATAACGGATTACAAGGTATTGTATTAAACTTAGAAGAAGACAACGTTGGTGTTGTACTTTTAGGTCCTTCTGATGAGATCAAAGAAGGAGATACTATTAAACGTACCAACCGTATTGCATCCATCAAAGTTGGTGAAGGCTTGTTGGGACGTGTTGTAAATACTTTAGGTCAACCAATCGATGGTAAAGGACCTATTCAAGGTGATTTGTATGAAATGCCTATCGAGCGTAAAGCTCCAGGTGTTATCTACCGTCAACCGGTAACTGAGCCATTACAAACAGGTATCAAAGCGATCGATGCGATGATTCCAGTTGGTCGTGGTCAACGTGAGTTGGTTATTGGTGACCGTCAAACAGGTAAAACAGCTGTTTGTATCGATACAATCTTGAACCAAAAAGAATTCTATGATGCAGGAGAACCTGTATTTTGTATCTACGTTGCCGTAGGTCAAAAAAATTCTACAGTTGCGAATATCGTGCGTACATTGGAGGAAAGAGGTGCTATGGCTTATACAGTAGTTGTTGCTGCATCTGCTGCTGATCCTGCTCCACTTCAGTTCTATGCGCCAATGGCAGGTGCTGCTATCGGAGAGTTTTTCCGTGATACAGGCCGTCCAGCATTGATCGTTTATGATGATTTGTCTAAACAAGCGGTAGCTTACCGTGAGGTTTCGTTATTGTTACGTCGTCCACCGGGCCGCGAAGCATACCCAGGTGACGTATTTTATCTACACAGCCGTTTGTTGGAGCGTGCAGCGAAAATCAACTCTTCAGATGATATCGCACGCAATATGAATGATCTACCTGAATCGATCAAACACTTGGTGAAAGGTGGTGGTTCATTAACTGCGCTTCCGATCATTGAAACCCAAGCTGGTGACGTTTCAGCGTATATCCCAACCAACGTAATTTCAATTACAGATGGTCAGATCTTCTTGGAGTCTAACTTGTTTAACGCAGGTATCCGTCCAGCGATCAACGTAGGTATCTCTGTATCTCGTGTAGGTGGTAATGCGCAGATCAAACCGATGAAAAAGGTATCCGGTACATTAAAGTTGGATCAAGCTCAGTACCGTGAATTGGAAGCTTTTGCGAAATTCGGTTCTGATCTAGATGCTGCTACTAAATCTGTCTTGGATAAAGGTGTTCGTAACGTTGAGATCTTGAAACAAGGTCAATACTCTCCGGTTTCTGTTGAGAAGCAAGTGGCGATCATTTATATCGGAACTAAAGGTTTATTGCGTAATGTTCCTGTAAATAAAGTGAGAGAATTTGAAGAAGAATTCTTGACTCAATTGGAACAACGTCATCCAGAAGTATTGTCAGCTTTTAAAGCGAATAAGTTCTCCGATGAATTAACTGCAGTATTAGAAACAGTAGCTAAGGATTTAGCATCAAAATATTAATAGTAATGAGTATTTGGTATTGAGTCTATCGACAAGGCTCGATACTCAATACTAGGTACTTAATACTTAAAACAAATATGGCAAATTTAAAAGAAGTAAGAAACCGGATTACCTCGGTATCATCAACACAGCAGATCACGAAAGCTATGAAAATGGTTTCGGCTGCTAAATTGAAGCGCGCTACTAACGCTATCTTACAATTGCGCCCATATGCGAATAAACTAAGAGATATTTTGGCGGATGTTTCTGCGAGTGTTGAGGGAAGTAACTCTCCTTTTACAGTAGACCGCGAGCCAAATAAGGTGTTGATCGTTGTTGTTTCTTCTAATAGAGGTTTGGCTGGAGCATTCAACGCAAATGTTATCAAAGCGACTAATAACTTGATCTTTAACAAATATGCCGAGCAACATGCAAAGGGTAATTTGAGTATCATTGGTATTGGTAAAAAGGGTTATGACTTCTACTCGAAACGTAACTTCAATATGGTAGCTAATCACTCTGATTTGTTTTCTGATTTAAATTTTGGTTCTGTATCTGTGGTGACTGAATTTATCATGGAACAATTCAAAGAAGGTAATTTTGATCGTGTTGAAGTGGTCTATAATCAGTTCAAAAATGCAGCAGTTCAAGAGTTGACTGCAGAGCAGATTTTACCATTATTACCTGCGGAGGAAAACAAGCAACATACGCATAAAGCAAAAATAGAAGCTGAGGTGGATTATATCATCGAGCCTTCCAAAGAGAAGATTATCGAGGAGTTGATTCCTAAAGCAATCAAGATTCAATTATACAAAGCTGTTTTAGATTCGAATGCCTCTGAACATGGAGCACGTATGACGGCAATGGATAAAGCTACAGAGAATGCTGGTGACTTAATCAAATCACTTAAGCTATCTTACAACCAGGCACGTCAAGCTGCAATTACAACAGAATTGACGGAGATCGTATCTGGTGCAGCAGCATTATCAAACGGATAATTTTTTTATTCCGAAATATATAGAAAAAGGGCTAATCACACATGATCAGCCCTTTTTCTATATACGCTATTATCTACCATCGAATTAAGGCTGAACCCCAGGTAAATCCTGCTCCAAAAGCTGCCAAACATACGAGATCACCGTCTTTAATCTTTCCTTCTTCCCAAGCCTCGCATAGTGCTATCGGTACAGAAGCCGCAGTGGTATTCCCATATTTCTGAATATTGTTGAATACCTGATCTTCCCTTAATCCAAGAGTTTTCTGTACAAATTGCGAAATGCGAAGATTGGCCTGGTGTGGAATCAATAAATCGATATCACTGGTTTTTAAATTATTTTTTGCCAGCGCTTCATGAATGACCTCAGGAAATTTGACAACAGCTTTTTTGAAGACGGCCTGGCCATCCATATTTGGAAACGCAGTTCCATCTTCGAGCATCTCTTTGGTCATTAATAATCCGCCCAATTCCTGATCCGGCCAATTGGGCATTTTATCTAACCAAATTCCACTGGAAGCTCCGGGGTAATACATCGCTAGCTTTTCGGCTTCGGCTCCATCTGAATGTAAGTGCGTGCTCAGGATTCCTTTGCCATTTTCGGTTGTAGGCTGCACAACTACTGCTCCGGCACCATCTCCGAAAATCACGGAAACGGCTCGTCCTCTCGTAGAAAAGTCAAGCGCAAAAGAGTGTTTCTCCGAACCAACCACTAGCACATTTTTGTACATCCCTGTTTTGACAAATTGATCGGCAATAGAAAGCGCATATATAAAACCAGAACATTGGTTTCTAATATCCAGTGCCCCGATCTCCTTCATCTTCATTTCCCGTTGCAGTAGAACGGCGCAGCCCGGGAAATAATAATCTGGCGATAAGGTGGCAAAGATGATGAAGTCGACATCTTCAGGTGTAATATGGGCTCGTTCGATGGCAATTTTAGCTGCTTCGACCCTCATAGTGGTGGTGGTTTCGCCTATTCGGTCTGCATATCTACGTTCTTTAATGCCAGTTCGTTCTTGAATCCATTCGTCACTGGTATCCATAAAGCGTGTTAGGTCATTATTGGTATATACGTTTTTTGGGACGTAATAGCCAATTCCTGCAATTTTTGACTGTAACATAATAAATTCCTCTAATTGATTGTATTCTTCCCTTTTATATTATCGTTAATTTAGAAAAAAATATTCTATTTTTGCAGCATGGGTACCCAAACTGCTGAAGAAACCTTTACGTTAGAAGAGATATTAGCCTCTGTGAAAGAGTCTAATCGCCTCATTTTGTGGAATGATGAAACCAATACGTTTGAACATGTGATTCATTGTCTCATCTATCATTTACAATATACCGAGAAGCAAGCTGAGAAGATTGCCTGGAAAGTACATACTGAGGGGAAATGTGCTGTACTGGAGGGTACTTATACGGAGATGGAGATCTATCGTAAAATTCTGAAAGCCGAGGGATTGACTGTTTCTGTGGAGTAATTTGCTATTCTTTTGTTACCGTAATAATATGGTTACGCTTCAATTTTGTCTGTAAGTTTTAGTTTTCTTTGCACTATAACTTATAAACTAAGCTGAAGCATGTTTTTTTACGCTAAATCGTTTAAATCTTTCTTATTTGTATTCTTTTTACCTGTTGTTCTTTTTGCTCAAACAGGTCAAATCAAAGCTATTTTAGTCGATAGCGAAACTTCTAAACCTATTTCATCGGCTAGTGTCGCGCTCTTGGACGCCTATAGTAACGTCTTTGTTAAGGGGGGACAGTCTGTATCCCAAGGATTCCTTTTGTTGTCTGATATTAAACCTGGTAAATATAATGTCCGTATTACTTATGTTGGCTACGAGACACAAACCATTGATAGTATAGAGGTCTTAGGAAGTAAAAGCAAGGACTTAGGTCGAATTGCTTTGAAATCTACAGGTAATATGTTGAACGAAGTTGTTATTGAAGGAAGAGCTCCTGCCATGCAAATTGGTATAGACCGTAAAACCTTCAATGTTGGCGAGAGTTTGGTCAGCGCGGGTGGAACAGCGACCGATGTGCTTGCGAATGTCCCCACTTTGCAAGTTGATCAGGATGGATCGGTCAGTTTGCGTGGATCAAGTAGTGTGAAGATTTTAATCGACGGACGGGAGTCTGCCTTAGCAGGAAATGATGTAACTTCTTTGCTTCAGAGTCTACCTGCCAATTCAATTGAAAAAGTTGAAGTCATCACAAATCCATCCTCTAAATATGATGCAGAGGGCCAAACTGGGATTATCAATATCGTTTTAAAGAAAAATATTCGAACAGGGCTGAACGGATCGATAAATACATCCGCTGGTTCTTATGATAATTATATGGCTGGTATAACATTGAATTATCGTGATCGGAAATTCAATTACTTCGGATCCTATAACTTCAATAAACGAAACATGTTGGGAAGTGGGAAAACGGACAACAGGTTTTTTGGGGATAGCACGCGTAATTATAGCGAATCCGAATCGTCAAGAAAGGGCAATAGCCATACGGTAAAAGCTGGGTTTGATTATAATATGACAGACCGTACTTCATTGAGTTTTTCGGGTAATTTAAGTATACGTGATAACAAGCGAATAGAAGACTTGAATTACGAGTTCTTTAAGCAATCGCAGATGACAGGAACGAGTGTTCGAAATTCAACACAATTTGAAGATGATCTTGGTTATGAATTAAACGCCGATTTTAGACATCAATTTAAGCGAGAAGGAGAGGAGTTGACGGGGAATGCAAGTTATGGGAGAGATAAGGAAGATGGTACAAATGATTTTTCTCAAAATTACACCGATGGGCGGAAGGCCACCTCACGGAAGAATGTTACGTCTGAGGATGGTAAGAATATCAATCTTCAATTGGATTATGTTTTACCTTTCTCCGAGGTAAGCAAATTCGAGGCAGGCTACAGGTCTCAAATCAGAAAGTCATTTGATACACAATTTTCCAGATCACTCGATTCTTTAGGTAATTATGTGCCGGATTATAGAATCAGCAACGATTTTGATTTTACGAGTACTGTCCATGCGATTTATGCGAATTATCAAAATAAATTAACAGATAAAATTGGCTATCAAATTGGACTCCGGGGAGAGCAATTTGAACTCAAGTCCACCTATTTCTCCAAGGATCCAGCTGCAGTGGGAACGGAATCCAATGCTAAACAGAAATTTTTCAGGTTATATCCAACACTGTTTTTAACCTACGATGTTGGTGAAAATGGGGATAAAGTTCAATTTAGCTACTCGCGCCGTGTTCAACGGGCTCGTGGTTGGCAAGTTAACCCATTTTTAAACGTATCCGATGATTTGAATTATCGTCAGGGAAATCCGAATCTGAAACCGGAAGATGTACACAGTTTGGAAATGAGCTTTGCCAAAACCTTTGGTAAAGTAAACCTCATATCTTCTGCCTATTTCAATCACGCAAGTGAGGTTATTCAGCCATTTGTTTACAAGATAGAGGATGGAAGAACATACAGTAGATGGGAGAATATGACCAGTCGTAATCTTTCGGGTTTTGAGTTTATTTCAAAAGTCAACGCAACGAAGGATTTTGACTTTACATTTAATCTCAATTTGATCCACATTCAGTATAATGCAAACCCGGACTACGATATTAAAGAACGAAAGGATTTCGCTTATAATGCTAATCTGACCGCTAATTATCGTTTTACACCAACGTTTTCTGCTCAAATGAGAGGCGAGTATAATTCTTCGCGTGTAATGGCTCAGGGGCAGATGAATGCCATGAAAGGTATGGATCTAGCCTTAAAAAAAGATGTGTTCAAGAAGAAAGCTTCAATTATGTTGAATGTGAGAGATGTATTTAATTCGCGAAAAATGAATGGTGTGACGGAGACTGCTCAACTTATATCAGATTTTGAGCACCGTTGGATGAAGAGGATGGTAACCTTATCACTTTCCTATCGGTTTGGTAGCCAAGATTTAAACAAATCAAAGAAAAAAGTGTCGAATACAAATGAAATGGGTGGCGGAGAGGAATATTAAAAAATATTCCTCTTTATACACTCAAATGCTTAAATTTAATTTTAAAACAAACCTAAAACTAAAAAGAATGAAGTTATTAAAAACAGTTCTTGCGGTATCGGTGATTGCTTTTTCAGCACATCTTAATACTGCCGTAGCGCAAGCAAAAAAAGAGGTTCCTGCTTACAAAATCTTAGATTTACCCCGTGTAGATATCAAGAAATTTAAAAAGAATAAAGCTGGGGCCTATGTTATTTTTGATGGTACTTCCATGGAAGGCTGGAGAGGATATGATAAGACAGTAGTGCCAAAAAGATGGGTAATTAATGAGGGAGCGATCAAATTTGATAGTCAAGCCAATGTTGGTAAAGAAGAAGGTGGTGACTTGGTCTTTGCTCATGATTTCAAGAATTTCGAATTGGAGATGGAATGGAAAGTTGCTAAAGGAGCAAATTCAGGTATCTTCTTTTTAGCGAAGGAAGTGGAAGGACAACCGATTTATATCTCGTCTCCAGAATGTCAGGTTTTGGACAATGAGAACCATCCTGATGCTAAAATGGGTGTAGATGGAAACCGTAAATCGACATCATTGTACGATATGATCCCTGCTAAGCCTCAGAATGGTAAACCGTATGGCGAGTGGAATAAAGTTAAGATCAGAGTAAACAATGGCAAGGTAGAGCATTTTCAAAATGGTGTAAAGGTTGTTGAATATACATTATGGGATAAGTCCTGGATTGATTTATTGCAAAAAAGTAAATTCAGTGAGGAAAAATGGCCTTTGGCTTTTGAATTGTTGAGCCATGTTGGTGGCGATAGCAAATCGGGGCTTATCGGTCTTCAGGATCATGGAAATGATGTATGGTTTAAGAATATTACCGTTAAGGTTCTAAAATAGAAAAAGTAGCTTTAAGCTGCTTTTTCTATTTTCTATAGTATCGATTGTAATTCTTTCAAGTCGATAATCATATGTGATACATCGTCTGGTTTTTCAATAACATTTGGGTTAAAGAAAATGGCGTCCATGCCTACATTTACGGCTCCACGGATGTCGGCGTCAAGGTTATCTCCGATCATCAGTGATTGCTGGGCTTGCGCTTGAGCAGTCGTCATAGCAAACTCAAATATTCGGGGATCCGGTTTATTCACACCGATGACTTCTGAAATAAAAATATGTTTGAAGTATTTGTTTAGGTTGCTCTTTTCCAGTTTGGTCTCACAGGCCTCTTTAAAACCATTAGATATCAGGTGAAGATTGTATCTGTCACCCAAATAAGCCAAGGTTTCATGTGCATGGGGAAACAGGTTTGTTTTTTTTGGACAGATAGCGAGATACTCCAGTTCGAATTCTTCAGGAAACAACTCTGGATCCACACCGAGCTCGGTAAAGGTATCTGCAAAGCGAGCTTTCCTGAGTTCTGGTTTTGAAATCTTTCCGTGATGATAGAGTCCCCAAAGTCGATGATTGTTAACTGTATAAGTTTCTATAAAACGAGTGGATGACTCTTGATTAAACAAGTGATCAAACTTGTATTTAAAATATAGCTCGTGCAGACTTTCTTCGGCATTTTTATCAAAATCCCATATGGTATGATCTAGGTCGAAGAAAATGTCTTTTTTCTCGTGATTAAACATATGCAAAATTAAAACAAATTAACCTGAAATTCCAAGTCAGTTAGGTTATCTAGTGATGAAATTAAAAGTCACTTTTATCGATATCGGGTCTCCGATGGTTTATATGACTGTTTGGTGATTTTAGTCTTATTGCGAATCGGTTAATTTTCTTCTTTGTGTCATAATCCTTCGGATATTTCCGAATACATGGGTGAATACCTATTTTTGTCACATGAAGAAAGCGCTGTTACTCTTTTATTTTCTATTGTTCTATGCGGTTATGCAACTGATATGGTGGGGGGTGATGTTTATCCGTTTTGATCCGAGTAAAAAGAACATGATCATAGGAGAGGGAATATTCTTCTTGATTATTTTCTTGTGGGGTGCATGGCGGTTGAAGCGGCTGGTTGAGAGGGAGCAGAAACTGCTTCAACAACAGCAGAACTTTCTTTTGGCTATTACGCATGAACTTAAATCGCCATTGGCTTCCGTCAAATTGTATATTCAAACTATTTTGAGGCGTGATCTTGACAAAGAGCAACAACAAACGTTCTTGAGAAACTCGCTGAAGGATATCGAGCGTTTGGATGATCTGGTGGAAAATGTATTGATGACAACCAAGTTGGACAGCCGAAATTACAGTATGCCGAAGGAGGATTTTAATTTTACTGCTTTGGTAGAACAGGTTGTAGATAGGCTTCAGAAGAATTCCTGTAGTTCACAAGTTTTGAAACCTTATTTGGAAGCGGATATCATTATTCATGCAGATAAGTTTGCGATTAGTAATGTGGTTACTAATCTGATAGAAAATGCAATTAAGTATTCGCCGGCATGTGCTATGGTGGATGTGAAATTATATACGGAGAATAATAAAATAATTTTTTCTGTTGCTGACCATGGTATCGGTATCAGTGATGAAGAGAAAAAACTTATCTTTAATAAGTTTTATCGCGTGGGAAGTGAGGCAACACGAAAAACCAAAGGCACAGGTTTGGGGTTATATATCGTGAAAACCGTATTGCAGAAGCACGACGCGACCATAAAAGTTAAAGATAACACTCCTAAAGGGAGTATTTTTGAAGTAACATTTGAAAGAAATGCAAAGTAAACAAAGAATATTACTTGTCGAAGATGAAGAACACTTGTTAGAAGCTATCAAGTTGAATCTCGAAATGGAAGGCTACCGTGTTACTACGGCTACTGATGGAAAAAAAGCACTAAAAGTCTTCAAGGAGGAACGTTTCAACTTGGTGGTTTTGGATGTGATGATTCCCGAAATTGATGGATTCCAAGTGGCTGAAACTATTCGACTGCAAAACACTGAGGTTCCTATCATGTTTTTAACTGCGAAAAATAGCAGTGAGGATCGAATTACGGGTCTTAAGAAAGGGGCGGATGATTATCTGGTAAAACCTTTCAACTTAGAAGAATTGATTCTTCGTGTTGGAAATTTGGTGCGTCGTGGCATGAAACCAGACGATTTGAAAGAACTAAATTCTTATCAAATTGGTGATAAAACGATCTATTTTAATTCGTATGAGCTACATCATGCAGATGGCACGATCACTTCGTTGACAAAGAAGGAAACCATGCTGTTGAAACTGTTGATTGAACGACGGAATGAGGCCGTATCCCGGGAACAAATATTGGAGACCGTATGGAATTACGATGTTTACCCATCTACACGTACCATCGACAATTTTATCTTAACCTTCCGGAAATATTTCGAACCAGATCAAAAGCATCCGATTTATTTCCATTCTATCAGAGGTGTTGGTTATAAGTTTACCGACAATAACGCATAGGTAGAAAGAGATGATGACAATCAGGGCTAGAATAGCCGTTATTTTTATTGCTGCATTATTTTTGGGCTATGGCTTATACCAAGGGCATTATCAAACTGCTGTACTGATAGCAGGCGGAATAGGCTACTTGATTTGGAGTCATTTTAGAGAAGGGTCCGTTTTTTTGGCAACGCAGGCTTTTCATAGGCAAGATTATGAAAAGACAAAAAATTTGCTAGCTGAGATAAAGAATCCGGACGCACTTCGTAAAGGCAGACGTAATTTCTATGAATTTATGATGGGAAATATTGCGCTTAAAGAGGAACGTGTCGATGAGGCCGAATATCATTTTCAGCTAGCTTCACGTCTGCCTTGGAAAAAAGATAATGAAAAGGGTATGGTGATGATTAATCTGGCAAATATAGCGCTGCGAAAGTTGGATTATGAAAGAGCGAGAGCTTATACAGATGTTGCCAATAAGTTACATCTGACGGCTAGACAGAACAGCATTATTACAAAAATAGAAAACGAAATTTCAAAACATTTATAGTGAGTACTACTTTACAAAACGACTTATTGATTAAAGCTGCATTTTCGCAGCAAACGGAAAGACCTCCTGTGTGGATGATGCGTCAAGCTGGACGCTTTATGAAGGAATATTGGGATATCAAGAATAAATATTCCTTTTTGGAGATGTGCAAAACACCAGAAATTGCTGCGGATGTCACTATGCTTCCGGTAGATTTGTTAGGCATTGATGCAGCTATTTTATTTTCTGATATTTTAGTTACAGCTGAAGCCATGGGAGGGGATTTGTCCTTTGAACAAGGTGTAGGGCCTCGTTTTTCTAATCCTGTTCGTTCTGTAAAGGATGCTGAAGATTTGTCTACCAACTGTTTGGATAAATTACAGTATGTTGCTGATGCAATCAAGGTCATTCAACAACGTCTTGACAGCCGTATCCCTTTGATTGGTTTCGCGGGAGCACCATTTACAATTTTAAGTTATTTGGTTGAAGGTGGATCTTCAAAAGATTTTAAGTTAACGAAGTTGATGTTGAATAATCAGCCTGAGTTGGCACATATGATCCTTCAAAAGATCGCAGATGTAACGGTTGAATATCTTAACATGCAGATCGCAGCTGGAGTAAATGCAATTCAATTATTTGATAGCTGGGCCCTGGCTTTATCCTGGAATGATTACCGTGATTTTTCGCATTATTATAATAAGCAGATTATCGCTAAGTTGAACCGTAAGGATATTCCTGTCATTTCCTTTTGTAAAGGATCTTCTGTTTTTGCACCAATGATGGTCGAAGCGCAACCTGATGTTGTTTCTATCGATTGGAATGCAGATTTAAAAAATATTAAACAATCTCTGCCACAGGGTATTGCTGTTCAAGGAAATTTGGATCCATTTGTTTTGTATGCAGATAAACCTGTTATCAAGAAGAAGATTATCGAATTATTTGAGCGCATGAGAGGTGAAAATGGTTTTATCTTTAACTTGGGACATGGTATCATGCCAGATATTCCTTTTGATAATGTAAAATATGCCATTGAGGTTGTAAAGGAATTTAGCTATTAGTTTGCTATCTACTTCAAAAACAAAAACGACTTGCCTTTCGCAGGTCGTTTTTGTTTGCCCTATATTTAATCTATTTCGGTTGATATAGCACTTTTGTATATTGGATGTAAGATTTGCGCAATTGATGTTTGGACGTATTGAATGCTATTAACTTTTCTTATTTTTGTAACTATGGTCTATTTATATGCAAAAGCAGTTCATATTATCTTTGTGATTTGTTGGATGTCAGGTCTGTTTTATATGCCTCGACTCTTTATATATCATACAGAAGCTAAGGACAAGAGTCAAGAAGCGTTTGATGTTTTGCATAAAGAATTCAGTAAGATGGAAAAATTACTGTGGTGGGTTATTACTACTCCTGCGATGTACATCACTGTCTTTTCTGCACTAGTTATGTTATGCTATTCTCCTGGTTTATTATCCATGGGGTGGATGCATGTAAAACTGACATTCGTTCTGGGAATGATTATCTATCATTTTACCTGCCAGAAGATTATGTTCAAATTGAGTCGTCAAGAATCCAAATTAACTTCAACAAATCTCCGTTTGTTTAATGAAGTCGCAACAGTTTTATTATTCGCTATTGTTTTTACTGTTGTCTTAAAATCGGCACTGAACTGGATATTTGGCGTTTTGGGACTCTTAATTTTATCCATTGCTTTAATGATGGCCGTAAAACTTTATAAGAAGTACCGGAACAAGAAAGCATAACAAAATGTTAAATTCTTTGGTTTCTTAATCCTTTTTTATTCTGTGTAGTCGAAGGATTATAAATTGAATCGGATTATGTACAGGAAAATTTTGGTTATGGTCTCGTTGCTTATTGTCGCAACGGCTGGGTTTGCGCAGCGATACAGACCTTTTGGAGGGGCATTAAACATCTATTCTACAGATGTCCCATTTTTTCTTTATATCAACAACGTTTTGTATAATAATAGGGCTTCCACGGATATTAGGGTATCCAATTTGACGAGTCGTCGTTATGATTTGCGTATTGTATTTGCTGACAGACAGCAACGCACATTGAATGGCAGTGGTGTGCAACTTGTCAATAGAAATGGACAGTATATGAATGTGGTATTTTCTGTCAGTAGCAGAGGCGGAAATAGGGGGATTATCCTGGAATCCATGAATCCTGTAGATCGGTATAACAACGGTAATTATCGTGAGGATTTACCGTATAATAACCGGGATGGATATAGTAATGAACAAGGTAATGAGCGATACAGACAATCGGAAGATCGTGATGATTTGCCAAACAATAATCGTGGGGGATATAATAATGATCAATATAGGCAGTCAGAAGACGCTAAGGTTTATCGTAACGGTGTAGCGAATCAAGGAGGATATGCTGAAAATGAAGATAATGATCTGTCTGATGCCGGAGTAATGAATAAGACGAATTCCAATCGATTGAACGATCTATTAAATCAGAAGGAAAACGATCAGGATAGACTTGCTGTAGCTGCTCAGGAATTAAAAAGTATGCATCTAAGTGTTAGTGAAATTGTTGATTTAATGGAACTTTTTATACGAGATGATAATAAACTGGCCTTTGCCAAATATGCTTATCCAACCTGTGTGGATAAACAGAATTATGAGAAAGTAGGGGACGCCTTATCGTTCAGTTCAACAAGGGAAAAGCTAGTGGATTTTTTGAAAAAATAAAAGGAGCATTTTGCTCCTTTTTTATTCACCGCCAAAGCAGATATATTTTAATTCCATATATTCATCCAAACCGTATTTAGATCCTTCACGACCTACACCAGATTGTTTTACTCCACCAAAAGGAGCTGCTGCATTTGAAATAAGGCCTGTATTGATACCTACCATGCCAGCTTCTAGCTGTTCAGCAACACGAAAACAGCGATTTATATTTGTACTATAAAAATAGGAGGCTAGCCCAAATTCAGTCGTATTGGCCATTGCTATTCCTTCTTCTTCTGTCTTGAAACTGAAAAGGGCGCAAATTGGACCAAAAGTCTCCTCGCGGAATATAAGCGCTTCTTTCGGGACGTTGGTCAGCACAGTTGGCTGGAAAAATAGATCTTTGATGACCTTTCCTCCAGTAGCCAATTCGGCACCATGATTTAATGCGTCTTGTACATGATGCTGTACTTTTTCTAGCCCTTTTGCATTGATTAAAGGACCTACCTGGACGCCTTTGTCAAGTCCATTACCAACTTTCAATTTGCTGACAGCATGGCTAAGTTTCAATGAAAACTCATCATAGA
Organism: Sphingobacterium siyangense; assembly: GCF_007830445.1. Taxonomy (GTDB): domain Bacteria; phylum Bacteroidota; class Bacteroidia; order Sphingobacteriales; family Sphingobacteriaceae; genus Sphingobacterium; species Sphingobacterium siyangense. Next base: position 53,874 of record NZ_VLKR01000010.1, read on the forward strand.
CATCTTCTTGTATTAGAAATCTATTGATGGAAACGCAAGTTTGCCCTGAGTTTCTAAATTTTCCGGCAAGCGCTCCTTCGACAGCAGCATCAATATCCGCATCGTTAAAAACCAAAAAGGGAGCATTACCACCGAGCTCCATAGATACTTTTTTAATGTTAGAGGCTGATTGTTCTATGAGTGTTTTTCCGACTTCGGTAGAGCCTGTGAAAGATAGTTTTCTTATCAGGTCGTTTGTAGCTAGTTCTTTGCCGATACCAACACTATCTTTTCCTGTAATTACGTTAAAAACACCCTTCGGAATCCCTGCATCTTCAGCCAGTTTAGCCAATGCTATAGCAGAAAATGGGGTTTGGGAGGCCGGTTTTAGCACAACGGTACAACCAGCCACCAAAGCTGGAGCAACCTTTCGGGTGATCATCGCTAAAGGAAAATTCCAGGGTGTAATTGCGGCTACGACACCTACACCTTGCCTAATCGTTATCATTCTACTTCCTTTTTTATGGGTAGGTATGGTTTCACCATAGGCTCTTTTTCCTTCTTCTGAAAACCATTCTACGAAAGAACTACCGTAGTCAACCTCTACCCTCGATTCGCTTAGCGGTTTGCCGCTTTCTAGGGTCATGATTTCCGCAAGATCGTCTTTATAGTGTTGAATAAGATCGTACCATTTGCGGACAATGTTGCAACGTTCCAGTACCGTTGTGTTTTTCCAGCTTTTCCATGCCTTGTCAGCATCAATTATGGCTTTAGTACAGTCAACTACTTTTAAATCTGGCAACGAAGCAATAACTTTTCCTGTTGCAGGATTTACCACATCAAATGTGTGTTTTGACTTGATAAATTTCCCATTGATATAGGCACTGTCAATTAAAAGTGTATTTTTCATCGATGTAAATTTAATTGTCACAAGTATAATTAGAAGATTTCTGAACTAAACTTCACTTCAATAAGATTACTGTTTGTTCAAATGAATCTTTCTCGCTCAGATTTTGAAGGTATCGTACAAAATTCATTTTTTCCAAACCATCGATAGCGGTTTTTAGCAAAATAATCATAAAGCGCATCTCTCCACGAAAGTGGTAAAATCTTTAGTAAATAACATGTAATGTAAGGGAAGCCCAATTGCTTACAAATCTTTAAAATAGCTTCACTTTTGAGATAGGTACCAGCTGGAGATAGGAAAACGATGGAATCAGTATTTTTGGGAATATTTGTTAGCGCCGTCCGGGCAAATTCAGACTGCAAGGAACTAAATAAGAATTTCTTTCTGCGATCGATCCTTAATAATAGTTGAACAAAGTGATTACAGATCAAGCAATCACCATCGAAAAAGATGATATATCTCCCTTGTTGTTCCATATTATAAAGTTACTTCTATTTATTGAAAGTACTGCCATAACAAGATCATAAATGGAAGCGATTTTATCATCATTGGGGTTTAATTCTCTATGTTAAAAAAGGCGGTGTTTCCAATAGAAACACCGCCTTTTTTACTTCCTTTTTATAGATTTTTCATGATTGTATGTCCCATACGATCTCTTTTAGTTTTTAAGTACTCTTCATTAAAGGGATTTGCCGTTATTTCAATAGGTACATTTTCTATGATTTCAAGACCATAACCTACTAGGCCAGCACGTTTTGTCGGATTATTTGACATAAGACGCATTTTTGTGACACCAAGGTTTCTAAGAATCTGGGCTCCTACACCGTAGTCTCTTAAATCTGCCTTGAACCCTAACTGTACATTGGCGTCTACCGTATCCAAACCATTTTCTTGTAATTTGTAAGCATGTAGCTTATTGATCAGTCCAATACCGCGACCTTCTTGATTCATATAGACAATAACACCTTTACCCTCTTGCTGGATCATTTCCATTGCTTTGTGCAATTGAGGGCCACAGTCACAACGGCAAGAACCAAAAATATCACCCGTAACACAAGAGCTGTGCACCCGTACTAAAATAGGTTCATCTTCATTCCACTCGCCTTTGTAAAGCGCTAAATGTTGTTCGCCAGTGTCTTTTTGTGTAAAGGCTTTCATTTTAAAATCACCATATTGCGTTGGCATATTAACAGTGACTTCTTCATTGATTAAAGAGTCGTGCTTAAGACGGTATTCAATTAGATCTTCAATACTAATGATCTTTAAATCAAATTTTTTAGCAACTTCCATTAGTTCCGGAAGTCTGGCCATTTCACCATCTTCTTTTAAAATCTCAACCAATACACCTGCTGGTTCAAATCCTGCTAATCGAGCGAGGTCAACTGTAGCTTCAGTGTGTCCTGTACGACGTAATACACCACCATCTTTCGCTATGAGCGGGAAAATATGTCCTGGTCTACCTAATTCTTCATAATGGATATTAGGATCGATCATTGCTTTAATTGTTTTCGAACGGTCCGATGCAGAAATACCGGTTGTACAACCATATCCCTGTAAGTCAATGGAAACTGTAAAGTTCGTTTCATATACCGCTGTATTCTGTCCCACCATTAAGTCAAGGTGTAATGCATCTGCTCTTTCTTTAGTAATTGGGGCACATACTAGTCCACGACCGTGAGTCGCCATAAAGTTGATGATTTCGGGAGTTGCATTGCGGGCAGCAGTGACAAAGTCTCCTTCATTTTCGCGATCTTCGTCATCCACGACGATTACTACTTTTCCTGCCTGTATATCAGCGATCGCTTCTTCGATCGTGTTTAATTTGAAATCCATTTATTGATATATTGTAATTGGTACAAAGTTAGTGTAGAATCTAAATTTATTTATAATAGCGTTGTCACAATCTAATGTGATTCTTTTAATTTATTCTTTTTTGCAAGCTTTTCCTTAATCCACTTCCAAGCGGCTTCTACTTTTAATTTATATTGATCAATATCAAATAAGGCAGAATCAGTTGTCGACTTGTACGTTAGAAAAGCGGCTAATGGTGTTAAGACAATAATGGCCATCCACATGCCTACGGCTGATGATATGGCACCATCTTTCGCTGTTTTTTCTGCTACTGTGGAGATAATGTGATAGATCAGAAAGAAAATGATGGCCATCACGACCGGAAGACCAAGTCCACCTTTTCTGATAATGGCTCCTAGTGGAGCTCCGATTGCAAATAGTAAAAGACAGGAGACAGCTAGGGTAAACTTGCGATGCCATTCAATCCGATAGCGTATATCTTTCGATTTGTAATCTTTAAACTCAAGTGTACGTCCATTCAGATCTTCCTTTAAATAATTCAATTGGTTTAATGCATTCATGGTGATCTGTGCCCGTTGTTCTTGGGGAACCAGATCGGTAAGCAAATTTTTAAAAGGTTTGATCTTAGTTTCTTTGACCTTTGGCTGTCCAGGTTGATTCGCACTAAAATATTTCGAATAGATATTATATCGGGTGTCTAATGTACGGACGATCGCTTTTCCCATACTGTCTATCTTAATATGGTTGGAATCGATGTACATGTCTAACTGTTTCAGGTTTAACATGGCGTGGTGGCTCTTGAAGAGATTTTCATCCGTTTTACCTTGTTGAAAACTTCCCATATCAAACTTTTGCTCTGTTTCCTTGAACTTAAATCGCGTAAATTGCTGACGTGGATCGTAGGTTTTGGAGTTTTTAGTCCGTGCTTCCTCATAGCGGATACCATCCTTAAGTTTTAGGATCATATAATTGTTGTCAGGAGAGTTATAGATATACCCTTCTTTCGCCATAAGTACATTATTGGCTGTGTTACCGCCACGATGATCATAAATCATCAAGTCATAGAGAATTGTTCCCGCTTTATTTTTTCCTTTAGCGCGGATCGAGTAACCTGGGATGGTGTTGTTAAAGATTCCGGGTTTGATGAGGAAATCTGCCTTTTTATTACGTACATCAGTAAGTAGCGTACCCATTTTTAGATTCACTACGGGGAGAATATAGTCGGAGAACAGAAAAGAACTTGTTGCGAAAATTGCAACGAGTATAAATAGTGGGGTCATCGCTTTACGTAAAGATACGCCCGCAGCTTTGATCGCAACTAATTCATAGCTTTCACCCAGATTTCCGAAAGTCATAATGGAGGAAAGGAGCATGGATAAAGGCATTGCCATTTGGATTTGAACAACGCATTGATATCCAATTAGCTCCATGATCGTATACCATTCAAATCCTTTTCCAATCAAATCATCAATGTACTTGAATAGGAAAAGCATCAATAAGACAAACATCACAATAAAGAATGTGACAATAAATGGTTTTATGAAAGCTTGAAGAATAAGTAAATGAACCTTTTTCATCCGTGACGCAAAGCAAATTGATGCCTTTACATTAAGGCATCTTCCAACTAAGGAGCTCCAGCTGGAGCTCTTAGTGGAAATATATTGCAAAGATAGGCTTTTTTATGCACCTATAACACTTTGAAGATAGACTATTGAATTTTTCCAAATTAACTTTCTATTTTCAAGGTCTTCTTCTTTAGCGTAATCTGTTATTTTAAGAGCAACATCATTTGTTAGCTCGTCTTGATCGATCTCCAGATCGAAATAATAGGGATCATCATCGAGCCATTTAAAGCGTACAGATTTATTTTCTCTCGATGCTACAATTTTTGCTCGGTGAGGTTCATCATCCCAAATGAAAGTATAAACGGTGTCTTTATAGTTTACATCATCTGCAAACCATTGTGCCAATTCGTTTGGTTCTTGCAAATACGGAAATAAAATTCTAGGTGAAGAGTTGATGATATATTCTAGTTGGAATTTTATTTTATCTGCCATAAAAATGTTTTTTTAAATTTTAGTTTGTTTAAATCAAAAATAAGCTATATTTGCATTCCCAAAATGGCGGGGTAGCTCAGATGGTTAGAGCGTTGGATTCATAACCCAAAGGTCGGCAGTTCGATTCTGCTCCCCGCTACAAATCTCTTCCAAAATTGCTTTTTACTGCATCAACTTATTATTTGTAATAATACATATTTATTTTGTTATTGCAAGTTTTTTTGTAAAAAGTTGCCCCTGTTTTTTGATAAACATGTTGTTTTTAGGACTATCAATTTTTTCAACTACTGTTTCTATTTTTTAATGATAAATTTATTGAGTTAAAAATGAGTTTGTTGCGTTTAATGCGAGTTTTAAATAGGTCAGAATTGGTAAAAAAATAAAAAAATCTTTTGAATTGACATACGAAGTGGTATATTTGCATACCGAAACGGCGGGGTAGCTCAGATGGTTAGAGCGTTGGATTCATAACCCAAAGGTCGGCAGTTCGATTCTGCTCCCCGCTACCAAAAGCATCAGTCTGTTAAGATTGATGCTTTTTTTATGATTGTATGTATTTCCTTTTTATCGCATTACCTTTTTTTACCGCCGACAAGAGTACATCTATCTTTGTATTGTTTCATGGATAATATTTAAATAATGAATATAAGACCTATACTAACCCTATTCTACTTTTTTATCTGCTATCACGTTTTTGCACAAGAAGGCACAATAGGCCATGTCGTTACACATCAACGGAAAACCATTCTATGTGATGCACAGAAAGGCGAGAATTCCTATCCAGCTTGGGGGGTATTTCCGAAAGAAAACGATCCTGTAAGAAAGGTTACTATGTTTGTTACCCTTGGGAGCCCAGATAGTTTGCGCACAGCGCATTGGGATTATTTGGATCACATCGTATTACGTCGTAAAGGAGGAAAAAATGGAGCTGTGCTAAATTATGAATTAGGAAGAATGCTTACGCCATATGGTAGTATCTATAATAAAGGATGGAGTTGGAAATGGCAGGTCGATGTAACTGATTTTGCTCCTTTCTTAAGGGATAGCGTGGAAATTGTCTATACTCATTCTGGTTTTGAGGACAAGACTGTAGGGTGGGCACTTACTGTAGATTTTGAAATTTTATCAGGTCCACCAGTCGTTACCCCATTGGGAATAACAGTGCTGTGGAATAAAGCATATAAATATGGGGATGTCAACGAAAAGATAGCAGAAAATCTACGACCAATAACATATACCTCGAGTCCGGGATCTGCATTGAGCCGAATACGTATTCAGCATACAGGGCATGGTATGGATAAACCGCGTGGCTGTAGTGAATTCTGTAGCCGATGGCGCGAACTCACCTTCGATGGAAAGACTGTAGACAGACGTGATATGTGGAAGAAATGTGGAGGTAATCCACTTTATCCACAAGGCGGTACCTGGGTACATGACCGCGCATATTGGTGTCCTGGAGATTTACAGCAGCCTGATTTTATTGATGTATTTACCAAAGTTGGCACTCATCAAGTTGCCTTACAGATGGAACCCTATACAGCGACAGACAATGTACAGGCTGTCGAAAATATATCGGCTTACTTGTTTCAATATTCAGTCCCTAAACAAAAGGTAGATGTTGCAGTCGAGTCAATAATGGTTCCAAGTGATGAACAGCGTTTCTCTAGATTAAATCCGGCGAGTGCTGGCCCAAGGATCTCTTTCAGAAATTTAGGTGCTGACCCGATTCGATCCCTAGAAATTGTTTATGGCACGAAAGGATTTCCTGTCAAAACTTTCCATTGGAAAGGTAATCTTTCTTTTAATCAAGTTGCAGAAGTTATACTACCCGGAGAAATACAGGAAAAAGATCGGGAGAATGTATTCACGGTGTCACTTCTTAAGCCTAATGGAAAGCCGGATGCATGGCCCACAGACAATGAGGCGGAAAGCGTCTTTACAGCTCTGCAGAAATTTCCAACTGATTTTATTTTGGAGTTTACGACCAATAATAAACCAGCGGATAATCGTATATTTCTAATGAATGCAAGGCAGGATACGGTCTTTTGTAAGACAGGCTCTCAACTGGCTGCGGCAACGATGTATAGAGATACTTTACATCTTAATGAGGGAAATCACTCACTCTCTTTGGTTGATACAGCAGGTAACGGACTGCAGTTTTGGGCACAACCTGAAAATGGTGATGGTCATTTACGGATTTTCGATCTGAAAGGAAACCTTATTCATGCTTTTGAAAGCGATTGTGGAAATGGCGAAATGTTTAGTTTCAATGCCAAACGTGGATTTGAGATGAACACAATTTCAACGCAATATGCCTTCTCACTTTATCCAAGGTCGGTTGTGGATAAGACGCAACTGAGCGTATTGTCCAATAAACAGAGTGAGATGACAGTGCTTTTTATGGTTGATGGCGTTTTGTGGCAAAAACATGAATACAAATCCATTCAACAAGCTGTCCTGAGCTATGATCTGAGCCATCTACCTCCAGGAAGAATAATCGTTGAAGTTCTGATGGATGGTATGAGCCGATTTAAAGGACGGATAAATAAAAGATAACCGAATAAAAGAAAAGCACAAAGATATTTTGTGCTTAGATTTTGACGAATTAGATAAAAAAAGCTCCTTTAATGAAGCTTTTTTTATCTGTTTAATCAATTGTCGTCGTAAGCTAAGCCTTTCCAGTCTTCTCTCTGTAGGTACTTCAGCATAAAAAAGAATACGACCCATGCAAGTCCGGCTAAGATCCAAATTAGAGTTTCATAGTGGAAAATTGTTTTATGTAAGTATCCCAAAATTCCCAATAGACCTAATATCAGTAGATTAGTTATAGCTTTTGAATTGGATTGACTAGCCTTAGAAAACGGATAGTTTTTGACAATAAAAAGCATAATCAGAATACTTTCGATACCGCCGACTGCGGAAGATAATAGCAGATCATTAATAGAACTGAGACCAAATAGCGGTACACAGATAGAAAGAAACAGTATGTTGAACGGTAAAACATATTTAATAAGACATGCTTTGAGAACTCCAGTCATCAGTTGTCCCGGTTTTTGTATCGGCGTCACATGGTAGACCCAGGCCGCTTTATATTTATTACTTTGCGTGATAAGCTGGAAAACGGTTAATATGGTCAATAACGAAAGATAAAACATAATGATATACAAGCCTGAATCCCGAAGTTTCGCGATTTTGCCAGCTATTGGGAGATCATCTCCTGTACGTAGAAATAAAAAGACAAAATAAATAGGTAGATAAGCCAACGAAGGGTATAGCTGTTGCTTAAATTCTCTCGTTTTAGAACTTATCAGCCATACAATGCCAAATCCAGCCTCTTCAACAGGGGATGAGCAAACGCTCGAAGAGATCCTTTTATATAGCGGTAATTTGGAGGGATTATCTCGGGTTAATTGTGAAGTTTCACTAGGGAGGTTGTCGGCACTTGCTAGTGCCGCTATTTTTGCATTAAATCCACGTGAAAACAGCTTAGTACAAGCGTAGATACCAGCAAAGGGAGTTAGTATTCCCAGTGTTGATAAGATGACTAAATGTACATTGTGGTTACCAAAGAGTAATGGTTGGAATGATGCAATCCAGGTACTTGGGAATATCCAAAGAAATCTGAGCTGTTCCATCGTTAAATGAGATTCCACAATAGATTGGATCAAATTTGGGCCAACATAATAGGATAGAAAAAGAACCAGTGAGAGACCGATCTGTATATAAGTAATTACATCTTTAAACTTTTGGATGGGGAGATATTTGATGCTAATCAGATAAAATCCATTGACAAATATCAGCGCGATTAAAGTGCTTAGTATAAGCTGCAGGCATAAAAGAAAGACGGAGACGATATCCCAATTGAATAATACATAAATAAGCACAGGTAAGGTCAACGCAATTACTTGATTAAAAAGCTTGATTGCAATAAAAGTTATTCGGGAAATAGCTAAAGTCTTGTCATTAACTGGTCTAGGCATAATGATATACTGATCCCGGGTATCTAATAATATGGGTGAAAAATCGGATATTAACGTAATGCTTAACATGCTAATGAAACTGAGTAGCATAATCGAAACGGCTAAGTACCTATCTGGAATCGAAAAAATAATTACCATGAATATCAGGCCAAAGATGAGATACAATAAGAATTGTAAAATCGATGACGAAGAAGAGGATTTCCCTGAGCTACGTTTCCTAAAGCTAATCGGCTTTCTGTTCTCTAAGATTACTTTGGTTTCTAAGATGATCTTAAACTGTTCATAATTGATGCCCAAGCCTTTCCAAACCCCACGAAAAAGAAGGATAAATTTTAAGATAAATTTTTCCATGTTATTGAATTGCTGTAATGATATTGGAAGCGTCTAATGCACTGTTGCCTGTATTGGTTAATTTAGCAAATATATGCTCCAATGATTCGTTAGGATCTGTTTTTAGTTCCTCAATCGTACCATCCGCAATGATGCTGCCCTGATTTATCAGTAAAATCCGATCAGATACTTTTTCAACAACGTCCATCATATGTGAACAATAGAAAATTGTTTTCCCTTCTTTTGCAAGTAATGAGATAAGTTCTTTGACAAAGATAACAGCATTGGCATCGAGTCCAGACAATGGTTCATCCAGTACGATGATTTGTGGGTTATGAATAATTCCTGAAATTAAAAGTACTTTTTGACGCATTCCTTTGGAGAAGGTATCCATCCTATTATTTGCATTAGATTCAAGACCGAAGGCTGTTAGCAGTTTTAAGGAACGTTCTAAAATCAAATTATCTTCCATTCCATAGAGTTTACCTATAAAATCCAAGTATTCCATGGGAGTCAGGACGTCATATAATTCTGCGTTCTCAGGAACATATCCCAATAGTGCTTTTACTGCAAGTGGATCTTCTTGAATATTGATGCCATTAACTTCTACAGTGCCTGTGAAATCTTCGATTAGTCCTGTTAATATTTTAACGGTAGTGGATTTGCCAGCACCATTTGGGCCAATATACCCGATAACTTGACCTGGGAATATGTCAAGGTTGATTCCTTTCAATATTTCTTTTACTCCGTATGATTTTTTTAGGTCAACAATACGGATGAGAGGTAATATACTTTCCATATGATTATAATCTTCAAAGTAAACTTACATAAAAAATTGGAGTTATAGTTTCCAATTGAAAAGTATATATTTAATACTCTTGAGAAGAATATCTCTATTTTAATCAATAGAAAAGGGACCTTTTGGTCCCTTCAAAACTATGTTATTTTCGGAAAAACTACCTGTTGTTTTTGGGATATCCCTCTTCATCAAGATCATCTCTCAGATCTTCTTCGTTCTCGGCTAATTTCTTGTCCAAAGGGGATAGCCGTTCATGTTTAAAAGTCTCAATTCGCATGTTAGCTTTATCTAGATCTTCTTCTTCGAGCTCATCTTGTGTTGCATATTCATCTCCGACAAATGGATTAGAATCATCGTATGTTGAATCATCATCAATTGAGCCCTCAGCTACTGTATCATAGTCGGCGGGGTGGTCATAATCTGGGTCATTATCATCGACATCCATTTCATAACTGTCAAGCTCTTCATTGAAAGCAAGATCCTGATCCATATCGGAATAGTCTTCTTCGACTTTCCCATTTTTATGCTCTTTTTTTGACATAATCCTACTCATGTTATTCATTTGTAAAACAGTTCTCAAAAAAAAAAGTTTTGAATTTATTCGGCAAAACTATTATTCCAAAAGTATTAAGAGATTCTGGGTTCGAATATCCTTCTAAAAGATAAAAACACAAAAAATGATTAAAGCATTAAAACAATGTAATTATATGTTTGTTCTATCTTAAAATAGGGACTATGATCTTCAAGCGTTTAAATTATCAGACTTTACAGAGTTTACGCCTACAAGGCTACAATATTTTATTGACCATTGGTCGAGCTGAAGACGAGAACCCAATTTATTTCCCGATGAAATTGGATTCTTTTAATTCCAGTACCTCAAATTTTGAAAGTGATGATGCAGCTACCTTTCAAGGAAAAAAGATTCTTATTTTGGATGAGGCCATTCAACGCTCCTTAAATCATGATCTTAATGGTATAATCCAGCTTGACAATTAAGCACTATTTTTAGCTCTTTTATAAGAGCTAGGTGTAATGTTTCTTTTCTTCTTATAGAAATTGGTCAGGTGACTTTCATCATTAAATCCTAATTCTTCTACAATTTGTTTCATTGTGTATCTGTTGGATGCTAATCTCTCTTCAACTAGTTTAATACGAATATCATCTATATATACTTTGTAGCTTTTTGAATATCTTTTTTTAAAAAATGCCCCAAAGTAATTTGCTGAAATTTGGAACTGATCTGCGATAGACCTGATTTGTAATTTATCGGGGAAATAAATATTTTGCTGTATGTATTGCTCGATCTCTTGAGACATTTCATATGACTCGTTAATAGGTAGCTCCAGATCCTTCAAAATATTTTCGACTAAAGCGAAGAGGGACATTGTCTGATGGAATATAAAAATTGATTCCGCTGTATCTTCACGCTCATATTGTTGAATCAGAGATATTACCCGCTCGATTAGTTTTTTATTTTCCTTTTTAAGCGATAGGCTTTTATTGAATAAAGTCTTCGAGTTGAAGATATCAACCGGATTGTGAGAAAGTCTGAAATTTTGTTGTATAAGGTGCAGGTCTTTAAAATAGGAGTTTGAGAAATAGAGTACAAATGCGATTGTATCCTTTTTTGTCTCAAGTGTTTCGAAATCTTTATTCAAAAAAAGTAAATTCTCTTTTGAAAATTTTAAGTTATTTCCTTTCGATACGAGTGTGCCTTCGGATATATAAACTAACGCAAAATCAAAACCTGTTTTGTTTAGTTCTAATTTTTGTTTGTGTTTGATTTTTTGAGATTCGAAAGATAAATTCATCATATGTACAGACCCTATTGGAAAATAATCGCTACAAACCTAAGAAAAATGAATTAAAGACTTTACTTTTTCCTCGCTTAAATCTACATGGATTACAGTTATGTATTCACAATAAAATATAAATCATTCGTTGTTTTAAACGGTTATCAAGTGCTTTTTGCATTTCTGGTCATTTTTTCAATAGTATCCCATTGATCTTCAGGAATAATATCTAATCCATTGAACTCTCCAGCCCCCTTAAGCCATTCGCCACCATCTATCGTGATAACATCTCCGTTGATATAACTCGCATAATCGGATACTAGATAGGCCGCGAGGTTAGCTAATTCCTCCAGTTTGCCCAAGCGGCCTAAGGGGATACGTTTGGTAGGTGAGAGGAGTTCGCCTAACTCGCCCGGGAGTAACCGTTCCATGGCACCCGAAGTTTGGAATGGACCAGGAGCTATAGCGTTGAGTCTTATTCCTTTTTTTCCCCATTCTACAGCTAGAGATCTGGTTAGCGCAAGAACTCCGGCTTTAGCAGTTGCAGAAGGAACAACATATCCCGAACCCGTCCAAGCATAAGTTGTTACGATACTGAGTATAGCTTTATTCTGTTCATTTGCCTCAATCCATCGTTTGCCCAGCGCTAGGGTATAGTTTATACTCCCTTGGAGCACGATACCAATAACAGATTCGAAAGCTCGGTGGCTTAAACGTTCGGTAGGCGAGATAAAATTTCCAGCAGCATTGTTTATGAGGATATCTATCCCCCCAAAATGTTCATATCCATAGGAAACGACGCGTTCGACATTTTCATAATTTCGCACGTCTCCAGCTACTGCAAGACATTTTGCCTGATGTTTTTCCGATAATTCGTTTGCTGTATGTTGTATAACATCATCTTTACGGCTTGTGATCAGGCAAGAGGCGCCAAGCTCGAGAAAGTAATCTGTCATGGCTTTCCCTAGACCTGTACCACCACCCGTAATCAAAATTCGTTTTCCTTTTAACGCGTTTTCCTTTAACATGCCCATATACTGTCCAGTTTTTATGTATCCTTAAGTTACACAAATTTGGGATAAAATAAAAGCCACGGTGGAGCGGATAAAAATAGTTCAGGAATAAATGGAGGTAGAGATATAAACAAAAGCAGGAGCTATTCATCGAATAGCTCCTGCTTTAAAATTTCCATTCTGAATGGAATGGAAGTATGCTTATGCGCCTAATTGTACGCGTTTGAAAGCAGTTACAGTCAATCCTTTAGAAACAGAATCTAAGAATTGAGCGATGTTTTTAGAAGAATCTTTTACGAATTCTTGATTTAACAAAGTTGTATCTTTGAAGAATTTGTTCAATTTACCTTGCGCAATTTTCTCAGCCATTTCAGCTGGTTTTCCTTCAGCGATGATTTGTTCTTTAGCAATGGCAATTTCACGCTCGATTGTGTTTTGATCAACACCATCTTTGTCAATTGCAATTGGGTTCATTGCAGCAATTTGCATTGCTACATCTTTACCAGCTTCTTCAGCGCCAGCTGCATCAGCAGAAAGACCTACTAATACACCTAGACGGTAGTTCCCGTGGATATAAGCAATAACTTTTTCAGCAGTGATAGTTTCGTATTTAGAAACGTCAATTTTCTCACCAATTACACCAGTTTGCTCGATTAAAGAATCAGCGATGTTTTTGCCATCAAGTTCCAAACCTTTTAATTCTTCCAAAGAAGCAGGTTTATTGTTTAATGCAAGATCTGCAATTTTTTCAGCGAAAGCTACGAAGTCTGCGTTTTTAGCTACGAAGTCAGTTTCACAGTTAACTTCAACTACGATACCTGATTTACCATCAGCAGTCGCTTTAGCGATGATAACACCTTCGTTAGAGTCGCGATCTTGACGGCTAGCAGCTACTTTAGCGCCTTTTTTACGCAAGTAATCTACAGCAGCTTCAAAGTCACCATTAGACTCAACCAAAGCTTTTTTACAATCCATCATACCAGCGCCAGTTTGTTGACGCAATTTGTTTACATCTGATGCAGAAATTTGTACTGACATGTTTATTTCTTTTTATTATTATTTACGACTGAAATTTGTACAATATTAACTTAAAACATGTTAAGCTAATATGAAGTTTAACATTCCTTGATAAACAAGTGTTGTTAAACCAAAAAACCGGACAGAGAGGCTAGTTCAAGAAAAGTAAACTTTTCCAGAAACTAACGCTACGCCATCCGGTTTGGAATAAAAATATTATTCTCCGTCTTTCGCTTTGCGAGGACGTTTAGCTTCTGAAGCTTCACCATTATCAGCTTTTGCTTTAGCAGCAGCAGCATCTTTTTCAGCTTCTTCTTCTTTGTCGCGTTTGCGCTCGTCCAAACCTTCTTGGATTGCTTGACCAATGATACCGGCGATTAAGCTAATAGATTTACTAGCGTCATCATTTGCTGGGATTGGGAAATCAATATTTGAAGGATCAGAGTTTGTATCTACCATTGCAAAAGTAGGGATGTTCAATTTCATTGCTTCAGAAACAGCGATGTGTTCTTTTTTCACATCGATGATGAATAAAGCAGCTGGTAAACGGTTCAAATCAGCGATACCTCCTAAAAGGTTTTCTAATTTGATACGCTCACGTTGAATCATCAACTTCTCTTTTTTAGACAATACATCGTATGTACCATCTTTTTGCATTTTGTCAATGTTAGACATTTTTTTGATAGACTTACGAACTGTAGCGAAGTTTGTAAGCATACCACCTAACCAACGCTCAGTTACAAAAGGCATATTAACCTCTTTTGCTTGTTGTGCGATGATCTCTTTTGCTTGTTTTTTCGTTGCAACGAATAAAACTTTGCGACCTGATTTTACGATTTGTTTGATAGCTGAAGCAGCTTCTTCTAATTTCGTAAGAGTTTTGTTCAAGTCAATGATGTGGATACCGTTACGTTCCATGAAAATGTACTTAGCCATTTTCGGATCCCATTTACGTGTAAGGTGACCAAAGTGCACACCTGCATCCAATAAATCTTGATAAGTAGTTCTTGCCATTTTTTGATCCTCCTTTGATTAACGTTTACTGAATTGGAATCTTCTACGAGCTTTACGACGTCCTGGTTTCTTACGTTCAACCATACGGTCATCACGTGTTACTAAACCTTTAGCGCGTAATGCAGGTTTAACTTCTGGGTTAAGTTCAACCAAAGCTTTTGCGATCGCTAAGCGAACAGCTTCTGCTTGACCTTTAACACCACCTCCGTTAACGTTTACTTTTACATCAAAGTTTGCTAATTCACCAGCTACGTTCAATGACTGTGTAGCGATGTATTGCAAAGGTAATGTTGGGAAATACTCTTTGTAGTCTTTACCGTTTATGATAATGTTTCCGCTACCAGCAGTTAAGTAAATGCGGGCAACAGCAGTTTTTCTTCTTCCTGAAGTGTTAGTTGTTGACATGACGATTCTCCTTAAAATTTAACTGGTTTTGGATTTTGTGCTTCATGCTTGTGCTCAGTACCAGCATAAACGTAAAGGTTTTTAAACAATTGACGACCTAAACGGTTTTTAGGAAGCATACCACGAACAGCTTTTTCAATGATGCGTTCAGGGAATTTAGCCATTAACTCTTTTGGAGAAACAAAGCGTTGACCACCTGGGTATCCAGTGTAGCGAACGTAAACTTTGTCGCCTAATTTGTTTCCTGTCAATTTGATTTTGTCCGCATTGATAACGATCACGTTATCTCCGCAGTCTACGTGAGGGGTGAATGTAGGCTTATGCTTACCACGAATTACTTTCGCGATGTTGCTCGCCAAGCGCCCCAAAATCTCTCCTTCAGCGTCAACAACGATCCACTCTTTGTTAACGGTGTTCTTGTTGGCAGAGACAGTTTTGTAACTTAACGTATTCACTTGCTTTTGTTTAAATAATTTATTAAAATATTTTTCCTTCCCTTATCTCAAGGGTCTGCAAAGGTACATCTATTATTCTATATTTTAAAATCTATTTTGCTTATTTTGTTGAAAACGAGTTGAATTTCAAACGAGCCCCACTAATCTCAATATTTTTACAACTTCCTCGAATGAATATTGTTACATTAGTTAGTATATTGCAGGAAGAATTTTTAAATTATTATAGCGGAAGTAGATGAGATTGAATTTTTTAGATAAACGATTTTTTTTAAGTTTTATTGGTGTATTTCTAATAGCACTGGGTTCATTAAAGGCACAATCTTCGGATAAAAAACCTAAACCTTACGATGCACGATTCAAAAACGTACAGGAAATATTGAAGCAAGGGAAAATTGGTCCAGGGATGGATTCTTTGGACGCCATACTCGCGGATTACCCACAAGCAGATGATATCTATTTTACAAAGGCAATCCTTCTTGCACAGATGAGAAATCAAGATGGAGCAATCGAAGCCATAAAAGAAGCGTTGAATATTCAGTCTAAGCCTGAATATCTAAGTTTTGCCGTAGATGCGTTTAAAAGTAAAAACGAGGCGGATAGTGCTTTAATCTATCTCGATAAGTTGATAGATCAAGATGACAATAATACAGCCTCACTAAAACGGGAGCGTATCATGCTCCTTTTCAATGGCGGATACAAGGATGTGGCTTTGGAGTATTTCTATAAAACCAAAGAGATTGCAGTCGCTTCTGATACATTGGACATGGTTGGTAGTGTCTTGTTAAATGATGCTGGTAATTATAAAGCGGTCATTGATCTTTTGAAACCCTGGGCAGACAAAGGAACTTCGCTGGCTCAAGTATATGGTCAATTAGCACAAGCTTATAATCTTTCCAAAAACTCGAAGCTTGCATTGGACTATATTAATAAAGGAATTCAGACAACAAAAGAGGATTTTCTTTATTTCGATTTGGCTGATCTCTATCGATTTGATAAAAAGATGAAATTATCTTTCGATGCACTTAAACAAGGATTTCAATCTAAGAAAGTTGACTTTGCAGATAAGAATCGGATTATAATGACCTTGTTGAATCCGAAGGGCCCCTATTCAAAAGACCAACTTTTGGAACTGGTCAATATCTTGGTTGAAGTTCATCCACGTATTGCCGAAAGCCATATGGCAAAGGGACAAGTGTTATGGTTGAGAGACGATAAGTCAGCCGCTCAAAGTTCGCTAGCAGTTGCAGTGAGTATGAACCCTTATCAAATTGATGCTTGGCGGATGCTGATGAGTTTGGATATGGACAAAGGCGAATTTGATCAAGCCATTGCACATGGTGGGGAAGCGCTACACTATGTGACCAATAATGCAACCATACTCTATTTTACAAGCATGGCCTATTTGATGAAGAAAGACATGGAGAATAGCCGGAAGTTTATGGAAGCCGCACTTAATAATGCACAGGATGAATCACCTTTTCTACAGGCAAATATTTATGGCGGATTAGGTGATATTTATAATTCACTTAAGATGTATAAAGCCTCTGATGCGGCTTATATCGAAGCTATTCGATTGGATAGTACAAATGTGACGGCCATGAACAATTTAGCATACTATTTGTCGTTAAGAAAAGAACGACTTGATGATGCTACAAAGTATGCAGCAATGGCGACGAAATTGCAGCCCAATAATGGAACTTTTGAAGATACCTATGCTTGGGTACTTTTCGCAAACGGAAAATATGATGATGCGCTGGTGTGGATTCAAAAAGCGTTAAAAAATACAAATCCGCAAACGTCTGTATTGCTGGAGCATTACGGCGACATTCTTAGTAAGTTAGGGAAAACAACAGATGCCGTTAAGCAGTGGAACCTGGCTTTAGAAAAGGGGACTGATACGGAGGAGAGTAAGCTGAAATTGAAAAAGAAGATTGAGACTAAAAGCTATGTGGAATAAAATTGTTTGGGTTAGTGCTGTTGTGTTGCTGCTTTCTTCTTGTAGTTCTAAGAAGAAGCTACTAAAAGGTGCTGATCTGAAAGCTGAAAATGAGTTGACGATAAAAGATAATACAAGGGAAGCAAAGAAAAATAGCTTACGTAATCTTTTTTTGACTAATTTGAATTATTCTACTTTTTCTGGAAAAGCAAAAATGCGTCTCGATCTTGGGAAGGATAATTATGATGTCACTTCCACTATTAGAATAGAGAAAGATAAAAGGATTTGGATTTCCATTTCTGCCACACTGGGTATAGAAGTTGCCCGGGTATTGATAACTCCAGACAGTGTACAAATCTTAAATAAATTTCAGAGCGAATATATGGTTAAGCCATTTGACTATCTATATCGTTTTGCCAGCCCGGATTTAACTTTCGGGAACCTACAAGATTTGTTGCTTGCAAATCTTTCGGTGAATCTATTGTCCGATATTGATCAGGTTAATTTTAAGCAGGATTCGATGTCTGTCCAGTTAGATGGCAAACTGAATGAACTAGATTTTTTATATAAATTAAATAATAACAATAGGCCTTATCAATTTAGATTAGCGCAACTTTCAAAGAAACAGTTGTTGGAAGCCAATTACGGCGAATATGCCATGGCTTCTGGGCAGGAATTTCCGATGCTTTTAAAAATGATCATTTCTGATGGTCGTCAAGAGATAAAAACAGAGATAAATTTTAACAAAGTGACTTTTAATGAACCGGTCGAAATGCCTTTTTCAGTATCGTCACGTTATAAAGTAATCCGATGAGAAGCTGTCTATTTCCTTTAGATTTATTACTTTCGCAATTAGTTTGCTAAAGTATAGGGTGAATTGATAGGATAGAAAGATGGCAAACACAAAAAAATAGTACTGTAAATGAACTTTAAAAAGACAATACTTGGTATAGCTGCTTTCCTATTCATGATTGGGATTTCATCGGCGCAGACTAGGGCTGAACTTGAAAAACAGCGTGAGAAACTCAACCGCGAAATTGCTGAATTACAAAATACGGTCAAAGAGATTGCAAAGGAAAAATCACTGACCCAACAACAAGTGACAGCATTGAGTAAGCAGATTAATTTGCGCGAGCAGAAGATAAATACCATTACTTCGGAAGTCGCTGTAATCAACAAACATATCAATGCCAATACCGCTGCCGTAAATAAGTTGAAAGCTGAATTGGAGAAGATGAAACGTGACTATGAAAAGATGGTGATGTTTGCGTTCAGAAACCGAAATGCCTATAATAAATTGATGTTTATTTTTGCATCAAAGGATTTTAATCAGGGGTTCCGACGGGTTAAGTACTTACAACAGTTTAATGATTCTAGAAAGCTGAAAGCTGCTGATATCGAAAATACCAAGAAACAGATTGAACAAAAAATAGCTCAATTGCAGGCGGACCGAAACAAACAGGTTGCCTTGATGAAAGAGCAGGAAAATGAGAAAAGAACAATATCTCAACAGCGATCTGTTTATTCTGGACAATTGAGTGAATTGATTGTTACAGAGCGCGGTGTCAAGAAAGATATTACCCAAAAGCAAAAAGAGGAGCGTCGTATTAATGCGGCCATTAAGGAGATCATTAGAAGAGAAATTGAGGCTGAACGTCGACGGGCTGAGGCGGCACGTCGTGCGGCAGAAGCGGCTGCTGAGCGTAACCGCAAAGCGAATGAGTCTACATCAACTACAAAAGGTAAGAACAATACAAGTTCGAAAGGCAGTAATACTACTCGAAAATCAGATTCTGAAGTCTTACGTAGCACACCGGAAGCAGTCAAACTTTCAAATGACTTCAGATCTAATCGCGGTAGTTTACCTTGGCCTGTTTCTAATGCGAAGATTATGCAAGAGTTTGGTTCGGAAAGTGTCGGTAGAAATGTCAATTGGGATCACGAAACTGTTAAAATACAAACATCAAGCGGTTCGGCTGTGAAAGCAGTATTTAATGGAGAAGTTTTGAGTATAGTATCGATGATGGGGCAGCGTATTGTCATGATTAAACACGGTGAATACTTTACTGTGTATATGAATTTGGCTGGTGTAAGTGTTTCAAAAGGGCAAAAAGTAAGCACGGGCCAAACTATAGGAACGGCTGATGTGGACTCGGATACGGGAGTTCCGATGGTAGAATTTTCTGTGCTACAAGGAACAACACCGCTGAATCCGATGTCATGGTTGGCGAGATAAGAAATAATTACTATATTTAATAATTATCATTACATTTGTAAAGAGAGAGAAAAGTTTTAGTTTAAAAGAATTGAAAAACAAGAAATTATAGTTATGTCAACATCATTATTAATCATGGGAATCGGGGGGCAAGAGTTAATTGTCATTGTAGTAATATTGTTACTATTATTTGGTGGCAAGAAGATTCCTGAATTGATGCGCGGATTGGGTAAAGGAGTTAAGGAATTTAAAGAAGGCCAAAAAGATGAGTCTTCACCTGAAAAAAAATCTGAAATAGAAGATAACAAATAAGGGAGGTTTTGATCCCATATAGCATGGATACGATTTTGTGAGGAACAAAATCGTATTTTGTTTTATACTCGACCTACAGCTAAATAGGGCGAAAACCATTTTTATACTAAAATCCATTTCTAAACGTTTAGATTATTGTTGATTTTTCAGCAGATGAATCAAACTCGGATTTAACAGTAAATTTATGATCGGAAAACAGACGTTAATTTCAATACTAGGAGGGGTATGCTATGTACTACCACTCATGGCCCAAGAAAGCGCTGTAGAAGGCATGAAAGAAGCCGCCCATACCTTCTTTCAAAAAAGTATCGAAAAAGAAAAACAAGAGATTTACCAATACCTTGACAGTATAAAATCTTCCGGAAATAACGGGAAGCATGATGCTGAAATTACAGATGAAGATATACAGCTCGTGCGGAAACTGAAAGCAATAGAACGTGAGGTTCCATTGGACTACTCACCGCGAGTGAAAGATCTGGTTGCTAAATATACGTCGGATAATTATAACCCTTATATGTGTAGGATGATGGGACTAGGGCAATACTATTTCCCATTGTTTGATAAAATCATGGATGAAGTTGGAGTGCCACGGGAACTCAAATATCTAAGTGTAGTCGAATCATCATTAAATCCACGCGATATCTCCAGTGCCGGAGCAACAGGCTTATGGCAATTGATGTATTATGAAGCCAAAACTTATCATCTTACAGTGGACAGTTATACCGACCAACGTATGGATCCGATTGCTTCTAGTTATGCCATCGCAAAAATCTTAAAAGAAGCTTACGATGAATATGGCGATTGGCTATTAGCGATAGCATCCTATAATGGTGGTAAAGGAGCGGTTAGCCGTGCGATCCAACGTTCCGGAAAAGAGAATGCTACTTTTTGGGATATCGCACCATATCTAACACAACAGACCCAAAACTATATCCCTAAGTTCATCGCAATGACATATGCGATGAAATACGCGGACGAAAATGATATCAATGCTGCGGATACTGAACTTTCACTAAGAACTCAAGCATTAGATATCAATAAACGGATTTCATTGAACCAAATAGCGGATGCTTTACATGTCTCAAAAGAGACATTACGTGCATTGAATCCTAGTTTTAAAAGAAATGTATTAAATGGTACCGAAGAGTCTCCATTGCGATTGGTGTTACCTGTTTTGGATAAAAAGATTGCCTCAGAAGAATTGTATGCAGCTCTCAACACACCAATATCTTCCGCAACTCTTAGTCAGACGGAAAATTTGAGTGAACCTTTACAAAATGGCAAATATAAAGTGAAAGTTGGTGAGACATTCGCTTCCATTGCTGACAAGTTTGAAGTAACAGTACAGGATATAAAATCGTGGAATAACCTGCGCGGCAATCAAATTGTCCCTGGACAAAACTTACTGATAAAAAAGGAGGATGATTTCGTAAACGCGAAATTAGCTCGTAATACAGAAAGATCTTCAAAGAAGAATCAACAGCATGCCGCTAGCGCTACACGTACAGCTTACTATGTCGTGAAGAAAGGCGATACTTTATCTGATATCGCAGATAAAAATGGTACATCAGTCGGTCGACTTAAAAGTGAAAATGATTTAAACGGAAGCCGGATAAAACCGGGGATGAAATTGAAAGTCTCAAAGAAATAACAGCATGGTTTAAATTAACCATGCTGCATCTTCTTCTTTATCAAATTCTTCAAGAGTAACGGTAACATGTTCTCTTAATATCGTTGAAAGCTTCGTGCCATAGTAGTCACTAAATATAGGGAACTTATGGTGGCTTCTATCAATTAATACAGCCGTTCTCATTTTCTTCAGTGGAACGTTCAAAAATACACCCAGTCCATAAGCTAAGGCTCTACCACTATTCAACACATCATCAACCAAGATGATGGTCTTGTCTTTTGCAATATCAACAGGTATGTCTGTGCTTGCACTCAGTGATCTACTCGTTTTCTTCATGGTAACTTTAATCAGCAGAATTTCTTTCGTTGAAATCTCCTGTAAAATTGCTTGAAGGCGTTGCGCAAATACATAACCCCGGTCGGCAATTCCTACTAATACAAGTGTTTCATCTTCAAAATTGTCTTCCAAAATTTGATAGGCAATCCGAATAGATTTTTGTTTTATTTGTTCTTTATTTAAGATGAGCGTTTTCTTTGAAGACATAATAGTATTCCAATGATTATAGGGTAAAAATAGGATATTATATTGTATAAAAAAAGTCCAAAACGAGTTAAACGCTTTGGACTTTCCTAGATCGAACCGATCTTATTAATTCAATTTATTATCTTTTTCTGCTTTTAATATTTCTGCAGTAAGCGATCTATTATCTTCTGGTAAGCGACCGCCATTGTAATAATAACGTCTCCAGTATGGTTCATCTAAATTGCTGATCATAACTCCTTTGCTAGATGAGGCATGTGCAAATTTATTGTCGCCAATATAAACACCAACATGGGTGATACTTTTACTTCTAATTTTAAAGAATACCAAATCACCTGCTTTTAGCTCATTTTTTTCGACAGTTTTGACTTGAGAATATTGATTTCTGCTATTATATCCTAACGAAGTATTAAATACTTTGTCGTATAATTCATAAGAAAATTTAGAACAATCAATGCCTCTTTTTGAATCTCCTCCTAGACGGTATGGAGTACCCAACCATTCGTAAACAAATTGATAAAGTTTGGTATTTGTTGTTGCTGAGACTGCAACTCCCATAATTTGTGAAAAGTATTCTTTCGCTAGGTTATCAGGATCTGATTCTGGTTTGGAGTTTCTGTTGGTTTGTGCCTGCGACACTAGACATAAGCCGATAAATAGCATTGACGCTATAAATTTCTTTGTTTTCATTAAATCGCTTTTTTGTACAACATTTAACTTTTAAAAATTCAACACTGTCATCTATTTTGGACAGCACTGTTGCGAATATAATACAATATCAGTTTAAGGTCAAATTTATTTTAAGGTATTTAACGAAATTTTAACAATTTTAACATCTTTATCGGACCCACCTAGACTTATTGAAAATTAATGGTTCTGTCAATCGTCGGCTACATAAAGTAGATTGTTTGCTACACTTAAAAAAAATGTCTATCTGATAGAATGCCACTCTATTTGGGCTCTCATTGTGAATCTAAAAAAAAATATTAATTTTCTTTGGTAAAGTGATAATATTTGTTCTATATTTACAAAACATAAGCAATAGCAATGAACACAAATACAATTATTACATCGATTATTATTACCACCGGTATAAAACTCAGGAGGAAGTAGTTTCGTTGTATATAATTGTAGACACAATATTTAGAAGCGCTTTCCTCGACAAAGGAAAGCGCTTCTTTTTTTAGCACAAAAATCATCAATCTAAACAAACAGTATAAAACAGTATGAAAGTTTTAAAATTTGGAGGCACATCGGTCGGTACGGTAGAAAGTCTAAAGGCGGTCTTAAGTATTGTAAAAAAATCTTATGATGCAAAGGAAAAGCCATTGGTTGTGTTATCAGCTATGTCTGGTGTAACGAACTTGCTTACCCAGTTGGCTGAGGACGCTGCAGAAGGAAAGTCCTTTTCAGATGGCCTAAAGTCCCTGGAAGATAAGCATTTTACGGTTGTTAAAGAGCTTCTGGCTGTGAAATATCAAAATCCTGTATTTACAAAGCTAAAGTTGTTTTTTAATGAGATAGAAGATCTCCTCCAAGGAATTTTTGCGCTAAAGGAGCTGAGCAATCAAAGTAAAGATTTGATCCTTAGTTACGGTGAGCGTTGCTCAAATTATATGGTATCTAAGGTGATGGAACAATATATTCCTGAATCTCTATTTGTAGATGCATCCCATTATGTGAAAACAGATTCAAATTTCGGTAATGCTCATTTAAATGAAATGCTAACCGAGCAATTGGTCAAATCCTTGTACATAACGCATCGTGATAAGCTGCTGTTTGTTACAGGTTTTATCGGAAGTAATGAAAATGGGCGTATTACCACCTTGGGAAGAGGTGGATCAGATTATACTGCAGCGATCTTCGGCTCAATACTGGACGCAACAGCCATTGAAATTTGGACAGATGTGAATGGGATGTTAACCGCCGACCCACGTATTGTGAAGAAAGCTTTTTCCCTGCCTGTATTATCATATACAGAGGCAATGGAATTATCTTACTTCGGTGCTAAGGTGATTTATCCTCCTACGATGATTCCGGCTTTTTTAAAGAAAATACCGATTGTTATTCGAAATACTTTTGAACCTGATTTCTCAGGGACTGTGATTCAGTTTGATAGTGGAAAAACCGCTCTGCCAATCAAGGGAATTTCTTCGATCTCCGATATTTCTGTCATCAATCTGAGTGGATCAGGGATGATCGGTAAGTCGGGCTTTAGCGGACGGCTTTTTACGCTATTGGCTAGAGAGCAGATCAATGTTGTGCTAATCACTCAGTCTTCTTCCGAACATAGCATTACATTTGCTGTCAATCCATCAGATGCCAAACGTGCTATACAATTGATCGAAGTGGAGTTTGAGCTTGAAATCCAGGCGAATAAACTGGTCGTTCCTGCGATTGAAGAAAACCTGTCTGTATTAGCCATCGTTGGTGAAAATATGAAAAAAACTCCCGGTATGTCCGGTCGGTTATTTGCAGCGCTAGGACGGAACGGTATTAACGTCCGGGCTATTGCGCAGGGCTCATCTGAATACAATATATCTGTAATTATTGGTAAGGAAGATTTAGCAAAGGCACTTAATGCGGTACATGACGCGTTTTTCGCAGAGCTGAAGAAAACTTTGCATGTATTTAATATCGGTACCGGTAACATTGGTGCAACTTTATTTAAACAATTGGAAAATCAGCATGAATTCCTTTTGGATAAAAATGATATTGAAATTAAGGTTGTTGGAATCTCCAATAGCCGTAAAATGCTTTTTAATACCGAAGGTGTTGATTTAAATAATTGGTCCGATGAACTTGCTAAAAATGGAACTGAATCAGACCTGGCATTGTTTATTGATCGAATGAAGGCACTGAATTTACCGAACTGTGTATTTATCGATAATACTGCAAGCAAATTACCGGCGACCTACTACGAAGATATCTTTAAATCCAATATTTCGATCGTCACTTGCAATAAAATTGCGAATTCAGGTAAATACGAGCAATATAAAACACTCCGTGATACTGCTCATCGACACGGTGTAGATTTCTTTTATGAAACAAATGTAGGTGCTGGATTGCCTATCGTCAGGGTGCTTAAAGACTTGATGTTGAGTGGTGACCGTATCGTGAAGATAGAGGCTATTCTTTCAGGGACAATCTCCTATATTTTTAACAATTTTAAAGCAGATGCTTCTTTCTATGATGTCGTCAAACAGGCTCAGGAGCTTGGATATACCGAGCCAGATCCAAGAGATGATTTAGGTGGTATAGATTTTATGCGTAAAATGCTCATCTTGGCAAGAGATGCCGGGTATGCTGTTGAGGCCGAAGACGTAGACCTCGGCGCAATATTACCTCCAGCATGTTTGAAAGCAGATACTGTAGATTCTTTTTATACAGAATTGCAGCAAGAAAACGAATATTTCGAAGCAATGAAGAAGAAAGCTGCTAATGAAAATAAAGTAATCCGTTATATCGGGAAATTGGAAAATGGAAAAGTATCCATTGCGATTCAGTTTGTTGATGAAAACCATCCTTTTTATGCTTTATCAGGCAGCGATAACATTATATCGTTTACAACAGAGCGCTATAAAGAACGTCCCCTCGTAGTAAAAGGTCCTGGTGCGGGGGCTGAGGTGACAGCTGCCGGTGTATTTGCAGATTTGGTAAATGTTGGAGCATAAAAACTAGTCAAGGAAAATAAAAATTACGTGATGGCCAATAATTTAAATGTGGAGTATCTCAAGGATAAGGTGATAAATTTAGACAGCATGCTGTCCGAAGTTCGTGTTTTTGCGCCTGCAACTGTCGCAAATATGATCTGTGGTTTTGATATATTGGGGTTTGCTGTCGAGGAACCCGGTGATGAGGTGGTTATGCGGCGCACGCAACAACCTGGAGTAACGATTCGGGAAATAACTGGCGACGATGGAAGACTACCACTCGATCCCGGTAAGAATACGGTATCTGCCTGTGTTCAATATCTATTACAAGCCTTGAATATCTCTTCAAAGGTAGGTGTCGAAATTGAATTGCATAAACATATGCCAATTGGATCGGGACTTGGCTCCAGTGCAGCAAGTACCGTGGCTGGGCTTTTTGCCATCAATACCATGCTTGGAAACCCTTTGACAAAAGAAGAATTACTGCCATTTTGTGTTGAAGGTGAGCGTTTGGCTTGCGGTACAGGCCATGCCGATAATGTTGCCCCGGCGCTTTATGGAGGCATAACATTAATTCGGGGAAATGAACCTTTGGATGTTATTTCCATTCCTTCACCAAAAGAACTCGTAGCAGCGGTCGTTTTTCCACAGGTCGATGTTCCCACACGTGACGCAAGACAACTTATAAAAGATAAAGTGCTGTTAAAAGACGCCGTCACACAATGGGGAAATATCGCGGGATTGGTTGCCGCGTTGTTCAAGGAAGATTATGATCTCATTGCGCGAAGCATGAAAGATATTCTTATTGAACCAACCCGTGCAATTTTAATTCCTCAGTTTTATGAAATGAAAGAGATTGCCTTGAAAAATGGCGCCTTGAGTTTTGGTATTTCTGGCTCAGGACCTTCCGTCGTTGCAATAACACGGGATGAAAAAATAGCAAAGGATATTGCCGACAAAATACAAACTCATCTCAAAGAAAATGAAATTGATAGTTTTGGCTATGTTTCCCGTGTCAATGTGGAAGGACCCAGAATATTAGATTAAAAATTATTTAAGGACAGAAACGAGGTTTATAAAATCTTAGGTTAATTGATCATTGCCTCAGAAAAGATAATAAAATGAAATATCCACATTCTAAAGTCAACACGAATGAAAATAACAGGATGTTTTATCGGCCTCTACAAAAAGATTATTTACATATGAAATTTTATAGTACAAATAATAAAACATTAGAAGTCTCCTTCAAAGATGCGGTCTTCAATTCTCTCCCTGCAGACAAAGGATTGTATATGCCTGAAGAGATACCACAATTGGATCCGCTGTTTATTAAGAATATTCAACAGTATTCCTTGCAGGAGATTGCTTTTGAAGTAGCTTCTACACTATTGGGAAATGATATTCCCAAAGACGATTTAAAACAGATTGTGAACGATGCCATCAATTTTGATGCTCCTGTAAAATTCTTGACCGACAGCACCGCTGTGCTTGAACTATTTCATGGGCCATCTTATGCCTTTAAGGATTTTGGGGCTCGCTTTATGAGTAGGGTCATGGGCTATTTTTCAAAGACTGACGATAAATTACTGGACGTACTTGTCGCGACATCAGGCGATACCGGTGGAGCTGTTGCCTTGGGCTTTTTGGGAGTAGAAGGAACACGTGTGACGATACTATATCCTAAAGGTAAAGTCTCGGAGGTTCAGGAATTACAACTGACCACTAATGGACAAAATATTCGTGCTATTGAGGTAGAAGGAACCTTTGACGATTGTCAGGCATTGGTAAAACAAGCCTTTAGTGATGCCGAACTTAATGCTATATTGCGTTTGACTTCCGCTAATTCAATCAATATAGCACGGTTGATCCCACAGACATTTTATTATTTTTATGCGTATGCACAATTGAAGTCACAAGGAGTCAATGAGGTCGTATTTACAGTGCCGAGTGGTAATTTTGGTAATATTGGAGCTGGTTTATTGGCTTATAAAATGGGACTTCCAGTGAAACATTTTGTAGCAGCAACAAACGTCAATGATACCGTTCCTAGATTCCTTTCTTCAGGTAAATATGAGCCACTGCCTTCTGTTCAAACCCTAAGCAATGCCATGGATGTGGGAAATCCAAGCAACTGGGTACGTATACAGGATCTCTTTGGCGGAAATGTGGCTGAATTAAAAAATATGCTTTCTTCTTATACATTTACAGATGAAGAAACAAAAGAAGGAATGCAGAAATTACTTGAAGAATCGGATTATATCGCCTGTCCGCATACAGCAATTGCCTGGCTTGGCGCTCGTGCTTATGCAAATGAGTACCCCGGTCCGTATGCTTCAGTTTTCTTATCGACAGCACATCCCTGCAAATTCCCGGATGCAATAGCCGCAGATGTATTCGAAAAAATAGTTTTGCCTGTCGGCGCAGAAACATTGCAAGGAAAAGAGAAATTAGCAGAATCTTTGAAAGTTGATTTTGAAGCCTTCAAAAAATATTTAATCAACCATAACTAAACGTTGAGGGCTCCTTAGGAGCCCTTTTATTTTTATTCAGAAATAGTTGAGTTTTTTGGATTAAAAGGATTTTTGGGAAATATATAATGTATTGAGGATGTTAGATTGTTTTATCCGGAAAGTTTCATCAGGATGTCGAATTAATAAGTTAATTTTGCAACAATGAAATCAGTTTATTTGAATAAGGGTAAGGATAAAGCTGCCTGGCAATTGCATCCTTGGGTATTTTCTGGAGCAATTAAATCATTGTCCGATAAAATTGAAGATGGCGAAGTTGTTGGCGTTTACAATGCTGAACGTGAATTTATTGCCTATGGTCTATTTCACAATAGCTCGCGTGTAGCCATTCGTTTATTGGAGTGGAACCCTCAAGCACAGATTGATGCAGATTGGTGGCGTGCCCGAGTTCAGAAGGCTGTTGCAGCAAGACAGCATCTGTTGCAAGAAGGCGTTACCAATACAGTTCGTTTAATCTTTGCTGAAGCAGATTTTCTTCCTGGACTTATTGCAGATAAATACGCAGATTTTATATCCATTCAGATTCATTCAGTTGGGGTGGAAAAAGTCAAATCCATTATTATAGATGAATTGAATGCTTTGCTGCAACCCAAAGGAATTTATGAGCGCAGTGATCTGAAATCCCGCGAACATGAAGGATTACCCGATACCAATGGACTTTTGTTTGGAGAACTTCCATCTGAATTTGTCGACGTTATCGAAAATGGCATTCATTATAAGGTTAACATTATTGATGGGCAAAAATCGGGATTTTATTGCGACCAACGTGAAAATCGCCAGCTAACGGCCAACTACGTTTTGAATAAACGAGTCCTAGATTGTTTCTGCTATTCCGGTGGTTTTACGTTAAATAGTTTGAAAAGTGGCGCTGCAGAAGTCATATCTGTAGATAGTTCTGCACTGGCTATTGAAACCCTGGAAAAGAATATTGTTGAAAATGGTTTTGAACCTAGTCGACATAAAGCAATATTGTCTGATGTAAACAAGCAATTGCGTAAATTCATTGATGAAGGGGAAAAATTTGATCTGATTGTCCTGGATCCACCGAAATATGCACCCTCTCGATCTGCATTGGAAAGAGCATCAAGGGCGTATAAAGACCTGAATCGCCGCGGATTGATGTTGTTAAATAGCGGTGGTTTATTAGCGACATTTTCTTGTTCAGGTGCGATGGATATGGATACGTTCAAACAAGTGCTCGCTTGGGCTGCACTGGATGCCGGTAAGGAAATTCAGTTTATCAGACAATTTCATCAACCTGAAGACCATCCTGTCCGGGCCTCGTTCCCCGAAGGTGAATATCTGAAAGGATTGTTGGTACGCGTATTGTAATTATTATATGAAGGTAGTTTAGGTTGGTTTGTTAAAATCAACCTTTTTAATTTTTGAAAGACGTCATGATACAAGAGAAGGCGGGTAGACCTATTTTTTCTATTTTGTTTGCCGTGAGTATGGTGCATCTTCTGAACGATATGATTCAGGGAGTGATACCGGCAACCTATCCCTTGCTCAAAGAAGAGCATCATCTAAGCTTTTCTCAGGTTGGGATGATTACAATGGTTTATCAGATAGCAGCTTCAATATTCCAGCCTGTTGTAGGCTCATTTACGGATAAACATCCTGTACCGTACTCCCAGATTATAGGGATGTCTTTTTCACTTCTCGGTATGTTTTTGTTTTCGAAAGCACATAGTTATGAATGGATCTTATTTTCTGTTTTTCTGGTCGGGATTGGATCTTCAATCTTTCACCCTGAATCTTCTCGTGTAGCTTATATGGCGTCGGGAGGAAGAAGAAGTATGGCACAATCTATTTTTCAGATCGGAGGCAATGCAGGGACCGCAATGGCTCCAATCATTGTCGCTTTTTTGGTTTTACCGAGAGGGCAACAGGCGATCGCTTGGATGTGCTTATTTACCATTCTCGGCCAATTTATATCTTATTATATCGGTAGTTGGTATAAAAAGAGGCTTCAAAGCTCCGCTAAATCAACGAAGAGAACAATACGCGTACCTGATCTACCCAATAGCAGAATCGTCGTGACGGTTATTATACTCCTATTACTGATTGTTTCAAAATACTTCTATATAGCAAGTATCACAAACTACTTCCAGTTTTATACAATCAAGAAATTCGGAATCAATGAAGTGGAAGCACAAGTCTATCTATTTTATTTTCTGATAGCCGTTGCGGTGGGAACCCTACTTGGAGGAGCATTCGGCGATCGATTTGGTCGCAAATATGTCATCTGGTTCTCCGTCTTGGGCGTTGCGCCATTTGCATTGGCATTACCCTATGTTGGACTTACGATGACGGGGATATTAATCGTGATTATTGGGTTGATTTTATCATCAGCTTTTCCAGCAATTATTGTTTATGCACAAGAACTATTGCCTAAAAAGTTGGGTATGGTTTCAGGTTTATTTTACGGCTTTGCATTTGGAATGGGGGGGATTGGATCCGCTGTACTTGGCTGGCAGGCAGATCATACTTCCATCGAGTTTATTTATCACTTATGTTCCTATCTGCCATTGATCGGTATTGTGGCTTATTTTCTTCCCAATCTACAAAAAACACCTTATAAAGAAATTTAGATTTAACATATAGGCATATGTTAAAAAAGAAAGAGCGGATTTCAATAAAGTATCCGCTCTTTTCTTTTATTACTTGATGCAGTCCATCCAGGCTGAGGCCATCATTTGTGCCCCAGCAAGCGTGGGATGTACGCCGTCCGCAGCCCAATAGGCACCAGGGGCATTCTTTTGAGCATTGTCGAATATTTTTTGATAGGGGATAAGAATTGCTCCAAATTCTTTGGCGATCTCACGAGCGGATTCTTGATAAGCCAAAAATTTTGGATACCAAGCTTCAGTAATGTGACCTACACCCTTTACTGCAAAAGGCTCTCCAATGATCAATTTGACATTTGGAAGCTTTTGTAATGTCTCCTGCAATAGCTGTTTGTACTGGGATTTATACTCTTCAACCGTAGTCTGTGCTCCTCGATCGATTGTCCGCCAGAAATCGTTCACACCAATCAAAATACTCAATACAGTAGGGTTAATTGCCAGAGTATCCTCCTGCCAGCGCTTTTGAAGATCGGGTACACGATTTCCGCTAATACCTGTATTATATACCTTTAGTCTCTTTGCTGGATATTTATTTAAGAGTTGGCTGGCAGCCAATAAAGCATAACCATGCCCCAGCGCTGCGGTGTCATTGGCATTTTTGTTATTTCTATCTCGGCCCACATCCGTAATGGAATCGCCCTGAAATAAAATGATGTCGTCGTTATTTAAAGTGATTTTTGAGGAACCGACTGTTGATTCGTGTGCGAATACATCGTTTCTCAGTAAATCGGCGCCAGTCAATAGACCGGTGCCAATAATGCTTTTTTTGATAAATGATCTGCGGTTTGTGTTCATTATTAGGTTTTTGTTATGTTTAAAGTTACATACTTTAGGCATACTTTTCCAAACCTTTTATAATGATGTTACAAGCTTTTTCAATTTCTAGATTTGTAATAGTCAATGGTGGGGCGACACGGAGTGCCGTTTCACAATGCAGATACCAATCGATCATAACCCCTTTTTCAGCACAATACTTACTCACATTGTAAACTTGATCAAAAGAAGCCAGTTGCAGACACATCATAAGGCCTAGTCCTCGAATTTCTTTAATTGCAGGATGCCTGAGTTTTTCTTTAAATAAAAGCGATTTTCGCTCAACCTGTTCGACTAATTTTTCTTCCTTGATAACAGCTAGTGAAGCCCGCGCTGCGGCACAACTCACAGGATGCCCCCCGAAAGTTGTGATGTGCCCAAGCATGGGATTATCCTTAATAACGTCCATCACTTCTTTGGCTGCAACAAATGCACCCAAGGGCATACCGCCTCCGATGCCTTTGGCAAGCATCAGGATATCTGGAACAATAGCAAAATGTTCGAAGGCGAAAAGACGGCCTGTTCGACCGAAACCTGTTTGAATTTCATCAAAGATCAGTAAAGTACCTGTTTCATTACAGCGTTTTCTAACAGCTTGCATGTAAGCGATATCCGGGACTCGGACACCAGCTTCTCCCTGAATAGCTTCGAGGATGACAGCAGCAGTTTGTTCCGTAATCTTTGTGAGATCTTCCATGTCATTAAACCCGATAAAATCTATTTCGGGAAGGAGGGGGGCATACGCTTTGCGATACTCATCGTTTCCGATCAGACTGAGCGCGCCTTGTGTGCTGCCGTGGTACGCTTTTTTTGCAGCGATAATCTGCCTGCGACCAGTATATTTCTTTGCTATTTTCATAGATCCCTCTACGGCTTCCGTTCCACTGTTGGTGAGGTAGACTGATTGAAAATTAGCGGGAAGTTCTGCTAGTAATTCTGTAGCAAATTGCACCTGTGGCGCCTGCACAAATTCACCATAAACGGTGACATGTAAGTACTGCTCCAATTGTGATTTTATAGCCTCTAAAACCTTCGGATGACGATGGCCTATATTGCTGACATTGAAGCCGGAGACCAAATCCATATATTCTTCTCCATTGGGGCCATAAAGGTAGACACCTTCAGCCTTAACTACTTCAACCAATCTAGGTGAGCTAGATGTTTGAGCAGTATTCATTAAAAATAATTCTCTGTTGCTTAACATGATCTTACAAATGTCCGAAAATAAAAAAGAAGTCTTCAAGACTTCTTTTTTATTTTCGAGATTATTTTCTTCTATTCTGCAGGGATTTGTATAGATGTTCTCTGAATTCCTGTTCTACTTCAAAAAATTGCGATGCCCGCGCATTGCCAATAACTTTGGCAAATTTGACCCGGTATTCTTTTTTGATCTCCACTTCTTTAACATCATACTGTAAGACATCTCTGGAACCACCTCTAAAACTATTTTTGGGAGCACCATTCAATTTTTCTTTTCTGATATCCCAAAGTGTTTGGCTATACTCATTATAGAGCGGAAAGAATTGCTGAGCCTCTCTTGGCGTTAAATCTAGTTCTTTAGTAATGTAAGCTATTTTTTCATTTTCTATAGCTTGAAATCGATTTTTGTCTTGTGCAAAGCCCAAGGCAATAGAAAATATACTAAAGAACAATGTTATCCATATGTATTTTTTATCGAACATCATTATAAGGTATAGTTTAGATAATCTTCTATTTCTTGTTTAGATATATTACTCCCAAATCCCTTGGTAGGGAGATTCGCTTCATCGGTATACTGGGACATATAGATCATATCATCACCAGAAGCTGAAGCCGCAAGGTAATTAATAATTTCCTGCTTAGGAATTTCTGACAAATGTTGGCTCAACTGCTCTTCTGCAACTGTTTCTACGGGAGCTGCATTTTGTTGTTGATACTGATACCCCCAATATCCTCCTATGCTCAACATGGCGGCAAAAGATGCTGCAACAGCATAGCGTGCATACCATTTTTTCGGTCTTCCTATTTGATGGATAGGTGTATGATCTTTTTCAGGCTCCTGCACAGCATTAATAATACTGTCGGAAAGAGTCTCAAAATAATGTTGTGGTACATCAAAGCCTGCAGTCACAACCGTTTCTTTGAGTTTTTCTTCAGCGATACGAGCAAAAATAGTCGATTCAACTGTTTCTTCATAGCCAGCCGGAACAGAGAAACCATCTGTAGGAACTGTTTTCTTCAATTCCTGCTCAGCTAAACGGGCGAAGATGGAATCTTCAAGCGTTTGATTATAAGCAGAAGGCATTGTAAAGCCATCAGATACAATCGTTTCTTTTAATTTGTCTTCTAAAATTCGGTTGAGGATAGTTGAAGATAGTTCGGAAGCATAATTTTCAGGAATTTCAAAGCCGTCAGTAGCAACTTGATTTTTTAAATTGTCTTCTGCTACTTTACACATAATGGCCTCAGATAGGCTATCAAAATATCCTTCTGGAACCTCAAAGATGGATTCTTCCTTGCATTCAATCAATTTGACTTGCGTAATTATTTTTGATTCTAAATCACTGAAATAATTTTCAGGTAAGCCAAATGGATTTTCACGCAACGATGCTGGAAGATTTGTAGGCTCCAGCCCATCATGATATGTGCCATTTTCCTTCATAGTATTTGTTAGAACCTAATTTCGCTAAAAGGTTTAATCGTTGTTGTTAAAAAATGCCTCTATTTTTTTGACGGCCAAATGATAAGAGGCTTTAAGCGCTCCAACACTTGTTCCGAGAACTTCTGAAATCTCTTCATATTTCATGTCTTCAAAATATTTCATATTGAAGACCAATTTTTGCTTCTCTGGCAAGGTCAACAAAGCCTGTTGTAATTTCATTTGAGCTCTATCACCATTGAAATAATTGCCATCAGCAAGCGTTTCTGCCAGATAAGCAGTCGTGTCGTCATCCAACGACACGTTCTGCTTTTGCTTTTTCTTATTTAAGAAGGTAATACATTCATTTGTTGCAATACGATAAAGCCACGTGTATAACTGTGAGTCTTCCTGGAAGTTCCCAAGGTTCTTCCATACTTTCACAAAAATATCTTGTACAACATCGTCCGCATCGTCATGATCGATGACCATTCTTCGCACATGCCAATAAATCTTCTGTTGATATTTCTTCAACAATAAACGGAAAGCTTCTTCTCGCGTACTCTCTTCGGCGAATTTTGCTATAATTAAAGCGTCATCCATATATTGACTTGCGTAGTTTTGTTATTTTCTTTTGATTACTTTTTGAGCCGCTGCAACAATAGCCGCTGCATTCAGACCGTATTTTTCCATCAATTGAGCAGGAGTACCTGATTCTCCAAAACTATCATTTACAGCAACGTATTCTTGTGGAGTAGGCAACTCTCTTGTTAATACCTGAGCAACGCTATCACCTAAACCGCCAAGACGATTATGCTCTTCCGCCGTTACGACACATTTGGTTTTAGCAACAGATTTTAAAATAGCTTCTTCATCCAAAGGTTTGATTGTATGGATATTGATAATCTCAGCGTTGATGCCCAACTCAGCTAATTGCTCACCAGCTTGGATAGCTTCCCATACCAGATGACCTGTAGCAATGATCGTAACATCCGTTCCTTCATTTAATAATACCGCCTTACCAATCACAAATTCCTGATCAGCAGGAGTGAAGTTAGGAACTACAGGACGGCCAAAACGCAAATAAACCGGTCCATCATATTTGGCTGCAGCAATCGTAGCGGCTTTTGTTTGATTGAAATCACAAGGATTGATCACTGTCATTCCAGGCAACATTTTCATCAAACCGATATCTTCTAAGATTTGGTGAGTTGCACCATCTTCACCTAAGGTTAGACCAGCATGTGACGCCGCAATTTTTACATTTTTGTCCGAGTATGCGATCGATTGGCGAATCTGATCATAAACACGGCCTGTTGAGAAATTTGCGAATGTACCTGTGAATGGTATTTTACCACCGATCGTAAGTCCGGCAGCAATACCCATCATGTTTGCTTCCGCAATACCGATTTGGAAAAAGCGCTCAGGAAATTCTTTGATAAAATCGTTCATTTTTAACGAACCGATTAAATCAGCACATAATGCAACTACATTCTCATCTTGCTTTCCTGCTTCTAGTAAGCCCGCACCAAATCCTGAGCGTGTATCTTTTGACTCTGTATAAGTATATTTTTTCATGCTAGTAATCTCCTAAAGTTTCTGTAAGCTGATTCAACGCCGACGCCAATTGTTCGTCATTTGGAGCAACACCATGCCATTTATGAGAACCCATCATAAAATCAACACCGCTACCCATTTCAGTATGCATCAGAATAATAACCGGTTTACCTTTTCCTGTGCGTGATTTAGCTTCTGCTAAACCTGCAACAACAGCATTCATGTCATTGCCTTTAGCAATTTCCATCACATCCCAGCCAAATGCTTCCCATTTTGCACGAAGATCACCAAGAGATAATACTTGATCTGTAGATCCGTCAATTTGTGCTTTGTTATAGTCAACAGTAGCAATTAAATTGTCGATTTTGTTGTGTGGTGCGTACATTGCAGCTTCCCAAACTTGGCCCTCCTGCAATTCGCCATCACCCATTAAAACATAAACTAGATTATTGTCTTTATTCAATTTTTTTGCCTGTGCGGCTCCAATTGCAACAGATAATCCTTGGCCCAATGATCCCGAAGCAATACGAATACCCGGAAGGCCTTCGTGTGTTGTTGGGTGACCTTGAAGTCTGGAATTGATTTTTCTGAACGTTGCTAATTCGCTCACTTCAAAATATCCCGCATGCGCCAATGTACTGTAAAATACAGGAGAGATGTGTCCATTTGACAGGAAGAATAAATCTTCTCCTTTTCCATCCATGTCAAAGGAAGGATTGCGTTTCATTGCATTGAAATAAAGCGCCACAAAGTAATCTGTACAACCTAACGAACCACCTGGGTGTCCTGATTGACAAGCGTGTACCATACGTACGATATCACGTCTTACCTGTGATGCAATTTGTTCTAGTTTGTTAATATCTGCACTCATTTTTTTTGTTGGTTTCACAATTGGTCGTAAAGTTAACTATTTTTAAGCTAGATGCTTGTTAAAAAATGAATTTATATTGACTTATCCCAGATCGACGATGTGTTTGATCTGCGGATTTTTATTTTTTTTGTACCTTGCTTCACTTTATAAAACCAACAATTTTCAGCATAATGCCTAATCAACTCAAAAGCAGCCTTATTATTTCAGCGCTCTCAGCCCTTTATTTGCATTCTTCTGCCCAGCACATCAACATTTACCATAAGGATTGGATCGATTTTAACAAAAATGGGAAAAAGGATATTTATGAAGACCCCAAACAGAAAATAGCCAGTCGCGTGGAGGATCTGTTGCGTCAAATGACTGTTCAAGAAAAGGCCAATCAGACGGTTACACTCTACGGTTATGGGCGGGTTTTGAAAGATGAGCAGCCCACTGCCGCTTGGGACAAAGAGATTTGGAAACACGGCTTGGCCAATATCGACGAA
Source organism: Sphingobacterium siyangense (assembly GCF_007830445.1). Taxonomy (GTDB): domain Bacteria; phylum Bacteroidota; class Bacteroidia; order Sphingobacteriales; family Sphingobacteriaceae; genus Sphingobacterium; species Sphingobacterium siyangense. Next base: position 91,222 of record NZ_VLKR01000010.1, read on the forward strand.
ATGTTGAATAGCTTGGCTTATAATAAGTCGGCAAAAAGTTCATTTTCGTATCCCTTCAGCCGCCATGCTCAAGCCTTAAATAATGTTCAAAAATGGTTTGTGGAAAACACACGACTTGGTATTCCCGTTGATTTTACCAATGAGGGGATTCATGGACTCAACCATGATCGCGCTACTTCCCTGCCGGCACCAATCAATATTGGAAGTACATGGAATACTTCACTGGTACGTAAAGCTGGCGATATAATTGGTAGGGAAGCCAAATATCTGGGCTATACCAATGTCTATACGCCTATTCTTGATGTTTCTAGAGATCCGCGCTGGGGAAGAGTGGTTGAAACCTATGGCGAAGATCCGTTTCATATTGCTGAAATGGGGAAACAAGTTGTTTTAGGGATTCAACAAAATGGAGTCGCATCCACATTGAAACATTATGCGGTCTATTCTGTGCCCAAAGGGGGAAGAGATGGCAATGCACGTACGGATCCTCATGTTGGCTTTCGTGAGATGCATTCGCTTCACCTCTATCCATTTAAAAGGGTCATAAAGGAAGCCAAACCCTTGGGAGTCATGAGTAGTTATAATGATTATGATGGCGTGCCTGTATCTGCCAGCAGCTATTTTTTACAGGACTTACTCCGAAAAGAGTATGGTTTTGAAGGGTATGTGGTGTCCGACAGTGAGGCTCTAGAGTTTATTTACAACAAACACCATGTTGCTGCAAACTATAAAGATGCTATTAAACAGGCATTAGAGGCGGGTTTGAATGTGCGGACAAATTTTGATCCACCGAGTACATATCTAACGCCACTAATGGAACTAATAGAAGAAGGAGGGCTGGATATCAAAATATTGGATCAGCGGGTTCGCGAAGTCCTGACCGTGAAATTTAAACTGGGTTTATTTGATCATCCATTGAGAGAAGATATAGCGATAGCCGATAAAAAGGTGCATACCCCCGCAGATGAAGAAGTATCACTTCAAATGAATAAGGAGTCTATTGTTCTGTTGAAAAATGAACAGAATCTTCTCCCAATAGACGTGAATAAATACAAACGAATTTTGGTTACGGGACCAATGGCAGAAGCAACAAATTATACGACAAGTCGCTATGGACCTTCCAATAATCCGATCACCACCATCAAAGATGGGATTATAAACTATGGAAAAACAAAGGCACTTCGGGTTGATTATGCAAAAGGGGTAGATGTCGTGGATAAAAACTGGCCTGAGAGTGAGATTATTCCAACAGACTTGTCCGGCGAGGAGCTGGAAAAGATGGCCGAAGGTGTTCGTCTCGGTAAAGAATCTGACCTAATCATAGCGGTAATGGGCGAGTCGGAACGGGAAGTCGGTGAAAGTCGATCGCGATCAGATCTAAATTTGCCAGGCAAGCAACGCGACTATTTAATGAAATTGAAGGAAACAGGTAAACCTATTGTGCTGGTACTTGTCAATGGTCGTCCACTTACTGTCAATTGGGAAAACAAGTATCTACCTGCAATTGTGGAGAGTTGGTTTCTTAGCAATCAGTCGGGAAATGTTCTTGCCGAAATGCTGTTTGGAGGGTATAGCCCTAGTGGAAAATTGCCTATTTCATTTCCGAAGTCCGTCGGACAGGTTGAAATGAATTTTCCGACCAAGCCCGCTGCACAGGCGGGGCAACCTGGGGTCGGACCCAATGGGTGGGGCAATAGTCGGGTTGTTGGATTCTTATACCCTTTTGGATATGGATTAAGCTACACAGATTTTAGTTTTTCAAATTTACAACTCGCGAAGAAACAGATCAGACCAACGGATTCCCTTACAGTTACGGTTGATATTGAAAACATAGGGAAGAGGAAAGGCGCCGAAGTTGTTCAGCTTTATATCAAAGACGTGCTGTCTTCGGTAACGACATATGAGATGGATTTGCGTGGATTCGAAAAAGTTGAGCTTAATCCAGGGGAAAAGAAGACGTTACAGTTTACGATCTTACCTGCCCACCTGGAACTTTTGGATCAGCATAATAACTGGACAGTTGAACCCGGCAAATTTGAACTATTTATCGGTAATTCTTCTGTTAATCTTCCGCTTAAAGATTCATTTGAAGTAGTCAATTAGGTTAAAAAATGCTATACCAAGCAGATGGTGGATAGCGATTATTTCTTCTTAAGACTAGTGAATAAAAAAAGGATTCAGCAAAATTAATTACTGAATCCTTTTTTTATTGTATCGAATAGCTGTGATTACATGGCCTCAGCGACAACTTCAGTCACTTCTGGAACCATGCGTTTCAACAATCCCTCAATTCCTGCTTTTAATGTGATTGTCGAAGATGGACAACCACTGCAAGAACCTTTTAGTTCAACTGTCACAATACCTTCGTTGAAGGATTTATAATGGATTGCTCCACCATCTTGTTCAACAGCAGGTCTTACATAATCATGTAATACTTGTTGTATCTTCACTTCAGTTTCAGTACCTTCAAAATTAACCTCTGTATCGTGGTGTACCGTTTTTACAGCAAGTTCAGACTCTACAGCACCTTTTACAAAGTCTTTTAGCAAGGCTTCAATGTCTTCCCATTCCGCATCTTCAGTTTTGGTAATGGTCACGAAGTTACTTGCAAAAAATACCCCATTTACAAAGTTAAATTTGAATAATTCAAGTGCAAACGGTGAATCTTGTGCTGCTTCTTTATTTGGAAAATCCACACTACCGTTGATCAACAATTTATTGACCAAGAACTTCATTGTAGAAGGGTTGGGTGTAGACTCTGTATATACGTTAATCGTAGCCATGTAGTATCTATTTTTATTCCAAGCAAATATAGGTCAAATGAAGCTTTGTTAAGGTCATCTATAAGTAAAAGCTTATAAAGTGACACCTGTGTAGTTAGAAGGACTGATCGCTTTCAGTTCCTCTTTAACTTCCGCTGATACATTTAGATTATCAACAAATGTTGCTATCGTTTCTTTTGTAACATGTGTGTTGGTACGTGTTAGGTCTTTTAAAGCTTCATACGGCTTTGGATAGCCTTCCCTTCTCAATATAGTTTGTAGTGCCTCCGCAACAACAGCCCAATTATTTTCAAGATCATTGGCCAACGCCTGTTCGTTTAAAATCAATTTGCGTAACCCTCTCAAAGTCGATTTAATAGCAATTAGGGTATGTGCAAACGGAACACCAATATTACGTAATACCGTAGAATCTGTTAAATCTCGTTGAAGGCGGGAAACTGGTAACTTAGCCGCAAGGTGCTCAAAAATGGCATTTGCAATACCTAAATTTCCTTCTGCATTTTCAAAGTCAATCGGGTTGACTTTATGTGGCATAGCCGAAGAACCGATTTGACCAGCAGTAATTTTTTGTTTAAAATATTCCATCGAAATATATGTCCAAATGTCACGGCATAAATCGATGACAATATTGTTTATCCGTTTTAAGGCATCACAGCTTGCAGCAAAGTTATCGTAATGCTCAATCTGTGTGGTCGTTTGTGAACGGTCTAACCCCAAGATATTGTTTACAAAATTATTCCCAAAATTGATCCAATTTGTCGCTGGATATGCAACGTGATGCGCATTAAAATTACCAGTTGCGCCACCAAATTTAGCGGAATACGGTACTTGATGTAATAGTTGCAATTGACGTTCTATGCGTTCGATAAAAACATACAACTCTTTACCCAAACGAGTTGGAGATGCCGGTTGTCCATGGGTACGTGCCAACATCGGGATGTCTGACCATGACGTTGCTAATGATTTTAACTCATGAAGCAACTCTTCTATTGCCGGTGTATAACTTTCTTTAATGGCTTCTTTCCAGGAAAGTGGAATCGCTGTGTTATTGATATCTTGTGAAGTCAAACCAAAATGGATGAATTCAAGGTAGTCCTGTAATCCTAATTTTTCAAATTGATCTTTTAGAAAATATTCAACTGCTTTAACATCATGGTTCGTAACTTTTTCTGTGTTTTTGATCCAAATGGCATCTTCTTCAGAAAAATTCCTGTAGATATCCCGCAATTTTTCATTGAGTGTTTTGTCAAACTGTTGTAATTGAGCAATACCGGATTCACTTAATGCAATAAAATATTCGACCTCTACGCGTACACGATATTTTATTAAAGCAAATTCGGAAAAAAATGCTGAAAGTTCATTAGTATTATTGTAATAGCGTCCGTCAATAGGCGTAACTGCTGTTAAAGATGATAAAGCCATAGATTGAATGATTTTTGGCAAAGGTAAAAAAATGCTTGGAGCTTAGCAATTTAATTGGTGTAGATATAAAAAAAGCCTCCTTGTTGAAGGAAGCTTTTTATACGGTGTAAATTCTTTTTCAGAGAATTAGTGAGCAGCTTTAGTTGAATCAACTTTAGCAGCAGCTGAATCTACAGCAGTTTTTGCTGAATCCAATTGCGTGTTAGCTGAATCTAAAGCAACGTTAGCTGAATCAGTAGCAGCATCAGTTTTTTTAGCTGTTTCACCACATGATGCGAAAGCCAATGTTAAAGCTAAACCTAAGAAACCGAATTTGAATGCGTTTTTCATTTTATTAAAATTAAAATATTTTTAAATCTTGTTATTTAGGAGTTAATACCATTAAACCAAAAAGGTAACCCCTGTATTTATTTTTTTTAAAAAAAGAAAGGCCTTTCGTAAAAAAGGCCTTCCAAAAGCTTTATTCAGTCCTGAATTATTTAGTAGCAGCTGAATCAACTTTAGCAGCAGCTGAATCAACTTTAGCAGCAGCTGAATCAACTTTAGTAGCAGCTGAATCTAATGTGTTAGCAGCTGAATCAACTAAAGCAGAAGCTGAATCTGCAGCACCTTCAGCTTTTTTCTCTGAATTGTTACAAGATGCGAAAGCTACAGTTAAAGCTAAACCTAAGAAACCGAATTTTAATGCGTTTTTCATTTTCTAATTTTCTAATTTAAATTGAAATAATTTTCTTTTTCATCTCTTAATACACGTAACCAAAAAAGGTAACCCAAAAAATGATTTTTTTTTAAAAATATTTTTAACACATTGTTTTTCATTTATTTATAATTCTATGTTTTATTCAAAACATTCCTGATTCCACTATTTTATTGATAGGGGATTGGGCGATATAAGGTAAGATATTGTCCATTCGTTTGTTTACCGGATAATTCGATCTTGTCAATTTGTATCATGTCATTTCCAAACAATTTTGGATTATTTTTCTTATTTTAAGAAGTAAACACTTAAAAAGAAATTGCAGTTATGTTTGATAAAGTAAAGAATATAATGGATTTGGCAAAATCAATAGACTTTGGCAAATTGGAAGAAATATCGAAGAAAGTGGATTTGGGAGCAGTCATGGATGCCGTATCAAAAATGGATGATAAGCAGCTTCATGGTTTAATGAAAATGCTAAGTGCAGGAAAAGAAAAAAAGGAATTACCGCCTATTAATGGTGATTTCTATGCTATGGATAGCAAATTAAACGATTCAGATCGTGCATTACAATTGAAGGTAAGGGAGTTTATGGAGACCGAAGTTAAGCCAATCGTCAATAAATATTGGTTAAGAGATGAGTTCCCTTTTGAAATAGTACCGAAACTAGCAGCTTTAAATATTTGTGGCTATACCTACGATGGGTATGGTTGTATGGGGGGAAGTTCATTAATGGAAGGGATCATAGCGGCGGAGATAGCACGGGTAGATGCTTCTGTAGCGACTTTCTTTGGCGTACAGAGTGGTTTAGCCATGGGATCAATTTATATTTGCGGATCCGAAGAGCAAAAACAAGAGTGGCTGCCCAAAATGCAGCAGATGCAAGTGATTGGTGCTTTTGGTTTAACAGAGCCCGAAGTAGGGTCGGGAGCAGCAGGCGGATTGACAACGACCTGTAGGAAGACAGCTGAAGGTTGGGTCTTAAATGGTCAAAAAAAATGGATCGGGAATTCCACCTTTTCCGATATCACAATCGTATGGGCAAGGGATCTTGATGATGGCGAAGTTAAGGGGTTTATTGTACGAAAGGATAATCCAGGTTTTTCAGTTGAAAAAATTAAAGATAAGATGGCTTTGCGCATTGTGCAGAATGGCCTTATTACTTTAGCGAATTGTATCGTTCCAGAAAGTGATCGCCTGCAAAATGCGAATTCCTTTAAAGATACAGGAAAGGTTCTTCAGATGACGCGAGCAGGTGTCGCTTGGATGGCCGTAGGATGTGCGCGGGGTGCTTATGAAAATGCCTTGGATTATACGCGTAAAAGGAAGCAATTTGGTAAACCAATCGCTTCTTTTCAACTTATTCAAAATCACCTGGTTGAAATGTTGTCCAATTTGACAGCTATGCAAACGCTTGTCTTCAGATTATCTGAATTACAGGATAAAGGTGAACTAAAAGATGAACATGCCTCGCTGGCTAAAGTCTTCTGTTCTTTACGTACGAGAGATATTGTTTCCAAGGCTCGAGAGGTCATGGGTGGAAACGGTATTCTGTTGGAGTATAATGTCGCACGGTTTTTGGCCGATGCCGAAGCAATTTATTCCTATGAGGGGACAAAAGAAATCAATTCACTCATAGTTGGTAGAAGTATAACTGGATTTAGTGCCTTTGTTTAGGCGAGATCCGGCTGGTTTTTGACTTCCTGTTGCCAAATATCGCTTAATACATAAAAAGGGCGTTGTTTTTTAAACAATGCCCTTTTTACTTCAGTTGGAGCAAAAAAGCAATTTTCTATTTCCGTTTAAATCGCATAATAGCAATATCTCCCATGATAAATGTCAAGGTATTCTCGCTTACACTATAGGTGTTTACCTTTTCCAATGTCGAAAAGAAAGTTGCTTCACCATTACCTTCGCAGGCCATTTTCGTTGACATAATCGGGCCAAAATTAATGGTATTTCCATTGGTTTTAAAAGTCGTATTGTAGTTATTACAGCTACTATTCCCGTTTACTTTACCACTGGCAGCATCAAATGTCATTGTTGGTTTACGATTGGGATATAGGCCATCAAAAGCGATCCGTGGGCCGGATATATAATCAAGTTCCCAAGTTCCACTAAGTTCTTGTTTATTGTTCTGAATTAACTTAAATTTTGCCAGGGGAGCCATCTTAGCTTTGTTCAGGCTAAGAATGCCATCCTTAACCGTATAATTATCTGCAGCAATCAGGTTTTTGGATAAAGCTTGTTCAATAGACATATCCGGACAGGCCATCATCGTAGACATGCCCTGAGCAAATTTAACCTTTCCATTTTTTGATAATGTCAATTCTCCACCGATGCCATTACATCCGCCACTTGCACTGTAACTTTTTTCGTCCAGCTGGAGGTAAGGCATTTTGCCGTTGATCTGATCCGCTACAGGCTGTCCATTGATTTCAATCAATTGCCATTTTTTTTCAATTACTGACGACATGCTACTGTCTGTGTTCTGCTCATTCGCGTTCTTCTTGATCACAGAGCAACTTCCAAGACTAACGATTAAGATGGCCAATATGGCGATGTTTTTAAAGTTCATATTCTAAATTTTAACCTATTAACACCCTTTTTAACGTTTGGTTTGACGAAATGCTACAAAAGTTCACAAACAAAGAAGGCTTCCAATTTGGAAGCCTTCTTTATCAGTATGATAAATCTTACGATTTGTTTTTATTTTGTTGTGCTTGTTGTTGTGCACGCATCATCTCTTCCATTTTCGTTTGGAAGCTCGATTTTTTATCTGCTTTTGGATTCTTTTTATTTTCCTCCAATTTAGCTAAGATTTTCTCATCATTCACCATGGTGCGAATAACCAACTGAGTCAAGAACGTAAATAATGCACTTAAGAAATAGTAGTAGTTCAAACCTGCTGGGAAGCTATTCAAAACAAAGAAGAAAATCAAAGGCATGATATAGCCCATGTATTTCATTTGTCCTGTAGCACCAGATGTAGCGTTGTTATACCAAGTCGTCAACAATGTTGTCAATGTCATCAAGATACACATCAAAGAGATGTGGTTGAATGATCCAAAAATAGGTGCAAATGTAAACAGTGTATCATAGGTTGACATATCCTTCATAAACAAGAAGCTTTGTCCTCTCAATTCAAATAAATTTGGAAAGAAGTAGAAGAACGCAATTGTAAATGGCATTTGTAGGACAAGCGGAAGACATCCACCAAGTGGATTTACACCAACCTGTTTGTACAATTTCATTTGCTCCTGCTGCATCAACATTTGATTATCTTCACCCACTTTTGCTTTGATCTCATCCAGCTGCGGTTTTAATACACGCATTTTTGCCATAGAGACATAAGACTTGTAGGTCATTGGTGAAAGAATCAGCTTCAACATCAATGTCAATAAAAGGATAACGATACCGTAGCTCATATGGAAACCATCCAGGAAGTTAAATACAGGTACTGTAATCCATTGGTTGATCCAACGCATAGGGCCCCAACCCATATTGATGATCGATTGGTAGTCATTACCCTCGGCCTTCAATACATTGTATTGATTTGGTCCAAAGAAGAAGTTTAAGGAATAGTTATTGTCCTTATGATTATCAAATGCCAATTCTGCGTTTGTATTATAGAATTTGACGATGTCGGTTTCTGAAGCATGTTTTACATCCACTTTTGCATTGACAAAGCCATCTTTAGTGCTGAGGATATTAGAAAAGTAATGCTGCTTGAATGCAATCCATTGTACTTTTTTCTCCAATGCTTCATCCGCATCTTTTGATTCTGAAAGATGATCTACTTTATTATCTTCTTTATAATAAAGTGTAGATTTCTGTCTTTCAGATTCTATGTTTTGCTCTTTTTGTCTCAACGCGGTGTTCCAGTTAAGGGTCAACGTTTTTTGACTCTGCGGAATTAAATTCTGTATCCCTTTTGTGTTAATATCCAGTCCAACATTATAGCCTTTACCAGCAATCGAGTACACATATTCAATATACTGTTCGGCACTGTAATTTAGTCGGAATTTTACAGATTGTTTACCTTCACCAGAAACTTGGATATCCGAAGATTCTGTATTGAAGTATAAATCATTTGTTGATACGTTTTGACCAGCTGCGTTAAATTGAAAACCAAACTTATTGTCCTCACCATCAAAAAGCATCAAAGGTTTTCCATTGAAATTCTTTTCGCCTTTTAGTTCTACGGATTTAACCTTACCACCTTTTGTACTGATTTTGGCAATGATTTTCTCGTTTTCAATCGTAATGACTTTCTCCGTTCCAAATTTTGTCGCACCAAAAGGCTTTTTCAATTCCGCCGAATCAGCAATCACTGCTGTTTGTGCTGCTTTGGCTTTAGCGGTAGAGTCACTTTCGGCAGGCAGTCCTTTTTCTGTGCGCGCTTTAGCCTCTTGTCTCGCTTGTTCTTGTTTGATTTCCGATTCTGAAGGCTTCATCAGGTAAAATGAACCAGTGATGATAGCAAACATCAGGACCAAACCAATTAGGGTATTTCTATCCATTTTTAATAATTAAACTTAATTAATTGTATCCTTCTATTACTACTTTGATTTTTTGTTGGCCAAAGCAGCGGCTACAAAGCTAACAAAAAGTGGGTGAGGATTTGCAACAGTTGACTTTAATTCTGGATGAAATTGTCCGGCAACGAAAAATGGATGGTTTTTCAATTCGACAATTTCAACTAATCCAGTCTCCGGATTGAATCCTGAAGCAATCATTCCAGCTGCTTCATATTGTTTTAAATAGTCATTGTTAAACTCATAACGGTGACGGTGTCTTTCAGAAATTTTTGTTTTACCATAGATGGCAAAGGCCTTAGTTCCTTTTTTAATTTCACAGTCGTAAGCACCTAAACGCATTGTACCGCCCATATTGGTAATATTTTTTTGCTCTTCCATCAAATTGATGACCGGATTGCTGGTGTTGGCATCCATTTCAAAACTGTTGGCATCTTTTAATCCCAATACGTTTCTTCCGAATTCGATAACCGAACATTGCATACCTAAGCAGATACCAAAGAACGGAATATTATTTTCACGAACATACTGAATAGCATTTAGCTTACCATCCAAGCCGCGTTCACCGAAACCCGGAGCAACCAAAACTCCATCCATACCTTTCAGCTTTTCAGCAACATTTTCTTTTGTAACACTTTCAGCAGCAATATAGCTCACTTTTACTTTACATTCGTTTGTTGCGCCCGCATGAATAAATCCTTCGATAATGGACTTGTAAGCATCTGGAAGCTCAACATATTTTCCGACCAAAGCAATATTAACTTCACTTGTCGGGTTTTTGAGCTTACCTAAAAAGTTTTTCCAGTTTTCTAGATCAGGCTCATTTTTGTTGGAAAGTTTTAGTTTTGTTAATGCTGTTTTATCAAGATTCTCCTTCAACATCAATAATGGGACATCATAAATCGTCGACGCATCGATAGATTCTACGACGGCGTTGATGTTGACATTACAGAATTGCGCTAATTTTTTACGGATTTCTTGCGATAATTTATGTTCAGTACGACATACTAGAATATCAGGTTGTACACCATATTCCAATAATGTTTTTACGGAATGCTGGGTAGGTTTTGTTTTAAGCTCACCAGCAGCAGCCAAATAAGGGACTAAAGTCAAATGGATAACCAGCGAATTATTGGCTCCTAATTCCCAACGAAGCTGTCTTACGGCCTCCACAAACGGTAAGGACTCAATATCGCCTACAGTTCCGCCCAATTCAGTGATGATAATGTCATATTTGCCGGACTCACCCAACAGTTGCATTCTGCGTTTTATCTCATCGGTGATATGGGGAATCACTTGAACGGTTTTTCCTAAATATGCACCTTCACGTTCTTGTTGGATAACGTGTTGATAGATGCGGCCTGTCGTGACGTTATTTGCTTGTGAGGTAGGGACATTCAGGAAGCGCTCGTAATGACCTAAGTCAAGGTCTGTTTCAGCGCCATCTTCTGTAACATAACATTCTCCATGTTCATATGGATTTAATGTTCCTGGATCGATGTTAATGTAAGGGTCGAATTTTTGAATGGTAACTTTATAGCCACGCGCTTGGAGAAGTTTAGCAAGGGAGGCAGCAATAATACCTTTCCCCAACGACGAAGTAACGCCGCCCGTAACAAAAATATATTTAGTCATAACAATTAAAGGATTTTCAATTTTATGTGGTCAAAATGACCAATAATAGTTGCTCTATGTACGGGATACAAAGATAGCAATTTTTATTCAAAATCAGAATTGAAGATGGCTCGATTAATTAAATTAAAAATAGATATTACCTTGGCTATCTATTGTTGTCTTTAATGTAGGCTGTGCTTTTGACTTGATTTCAATGCGATAGAAATTATTACTGTTTGAAAATACAATCTCATAATTTTTGTGCTCATTTATAATTTCAGGATATAATTTGCTTAGCTCCTGAATTGACGTTGCATAGCGTTTTTTATCCTTTCTATAGATCTGTTGCAGGTAAAAGATATTCCAGGTAACTTTTTCGAGTGCGAGGAATTGCTCATCGATAGGTTGATGGTCTGTGTCGTTAACAAATTTTATATGTCCCCATCGCTCAGGGTAATGCATATTAACGAGGCCGATTGGAGACCATACCCAGTTCTCTTCAGCGAGCGTCTTACCCGTGTTGTCTTTTCTCTTGCTGTAGGTTGTTTCGGTGTTGTCATAATGCCACTGAACACGTGAGAAGTTTATCTTCCAGGTTTCATTTGCTTTAATCTGATTTCCTTCGCCAAAGTATTTTAGACTTTTTACAGGTATTTTCATTTCCACAGTCCAAAATTCATCCTTGTCTTGAGGATCGTTGATGGACCCAGCATGATAGACTGCACTTTCCATATCTTTTGTGTCCCAATTTAGATTAGCTCTGCCGCCAAAGCGATAAGGTTTAGTCATCAAAAGATCCATTACGGTATTTAATGCGTTTATTTCAATCTCTATATATTCTGGAGATAATAGATTTGGCTTGAGAAAGATCTCAAAATCATTGTCATGATAGATGATTGTATCTTTTTGTCTTAAATATCCTTTGATATGAGGTTCTTGAAGCTTAGCAAAAATGTAAAGATTTTCTTTGTCCCAAAGCATCTTGACTTGTGTCTTAAAAGTAGGGGCAGGTTTATTTGATCCCTCAATATCCTTAAAAGAATCTGTCCATATCGCTTTTGACCAGGAAGCTTCACTGTCCTTTCCGTCAATCGTGATCGCATCTGTTACTGGAAGTACATAATACGTTTGAGGGCGCGACTGTAGCTGAAGAAATTCATTCAGATTTCGTTGTGCAAAAATAAAGGTCGGATAGATGATAAAAGTAAGGATAAAAGCTATAGTTCTCATCAAGATACAGTTTGATTTTTAGCGGTAGCCAAGTTGGGATGAAACAATACCAGTTTGTTTTCCGCTATTGTAATCATCTACGATTCTACCTTTCAGATACGGTGCTAAAAGTAAGTAAAATGTTTTAGCGCGGCAAAAAGAGGGTTGGAATTTTGAAGGACATTATCTAATTGTCCTAAATTTATTACAGAAGGAAGTTGGTTGTGCTGTCTGCGTTTGAGAAGCCAGGGCAATATAGTCAATAAAAAAAGGCTTTGAATATATTCAAAGCCTTTTTTTATGCTGTAATAGTCGTAATTAGATTCTTTTCGATTTAATACGAGCAGCTTTACCAGTAAGGCCGCGTAAATAGAATAATTTCGCGCGACGAACTTTACCGTAGCTGTTTACTTCAATTTTTTCAATGTTTGGTGAGTTTACAGGGAAAATACGTTCAACACCTACACCGTTTGAGATTTTACGAACGGTAAAAGTAGCGTTAGCACCTTCGCTGTTTAATTGAATTACTACACCTTGGTACACCTGTACACGCTCTTTATTTCCTTCGCGAATTTTATAATGAACGCTGACGGTATCTCCAGCTTTGAAAGCGGGAATTTCATTCTTTACTACCGCTTGTTCTTCTACAAATTTTACTAAATCCATGATTTCGAGTAATTATTAACGATTTATATCCTGTAAAAATCGGAATGCAATATTACGACTTATTTTCTGAATATAAAAATACTTTTTTAAAAAACTATTGACTGATATTCAAATCGGATGCAAAGATATGAAAATGAAATGGATAATCTAAAGATATTTTGAATATTCCTTTGTAGGCTATATGGAGAGGGTTTTTAATTACTAAATTCAATAGAATATGTGCTTTGTGTAAAAATATTGTGCAATCAATCAGCTATTTAGTGATTAATTTTCTGCAGGGTGTTGACAAAGTCAAAAAATGATTCGATATTTGTGCCACACAAAACAAAGGTGATACCTTTTCGGGGTGTAGCGTAGCCCGGTATCGCGCCACATTTGGGATGTGGAGGTCGTAGGTTCGAATCCTGCCACCCCGACTTAAAAGCTCTAACGAACGTTAGAGCTTTTTTTGTTTCCTTCCTTTTATTCGTCCCGCAAGCTGTTTACAGGATTAGCTACGGCTGCTCGAATGGCCTGCCAGCTTACCGTAATCAATGCGATACCTATTGTTACCAGTCCTGCGAGCACAAACATCCACCATTGGATTTGGATGCGGTAGGCAAAGTCTTCCAACCATTTGTTCATCACTAGCCAGGCAATCGGCGAGGCAATTATCAAGGCAACTAATACGGGTTTTATAAAATCTCTGGACAATAAAGTAGTAACGCCCGATACCGAAGCGCCCAGCACTTTTCGGATTCCAATCTCTTTGTTTCGTTTGGCGGCCGTAAAAGAGGCTAAACCATATAGGCCCAGGCAAGCGATAAATATAGCTAATCCGGAAAAAAGACTGAGTATACGTTGTTGCCTAAGATCGGTTTTGTATAGCGTGTCGAATTTCTGGTCCAAAAAGCTGTATTCAAAAGGGTATAAAGGAGCTACTTTCCCAAATGCAGTTTTAATAGTTTTTAGCGCTACAGGGAAATCTTTTGTGTTTAAGCGAATGAGGGCTACCCTTAGATCATCAGAAGGGGCAATAACTAATGCATCCATGTTTTCTTTTAGAGATAGGAAGTTAAAATCATCTATTACACCAATGATTTTTCTGGGGGATTGATCGCGGATCGTATTTTTTATCCATTTTCCAATGGCCTGTTCGGGGGTAAATCCGAGCATCGATGTTGCAGTACGGTTAACTAATACAGCGCTAGTGGAGTCGGTGGGGTATTGCGCTGAAAAGTTTCGGCCTGCAATTATTTTGAGGTTTAGCGTGCTTACATAGTCGAAATCGGTGAATTCCGTCCTTGATCTCCACTTCTCCCCATTTTTACTCTCCACTTCAAACGTATGGCTATCGAAGAAGCCTCCTGGTTCACCCGACATAAAGGAGACCGATGCAATATCACTGCTCACAGATAATTCGTTTTTGAATGTACGAAGGTTGTTGTACAGTTCTTCATTGTCTATTGGAATAACCACAGTCTGTTGGTTGTCGTAGCCGAGTCCTAGTTCTTTCACATATTTCATCTGCTTGGAGATAATCAGTGTACCGATGATAAGTAAAATGGATATGCTGAATTGGAACACAACCAGCGTATGTCGGAACAGTGTGCCGCCCTTGCCCAAGCGCAATTTACCTTTTAATGCCTGTATAGGGGAGAAGGTTGAAAGGTATAAGGCAGGGTAACTTCCGGCTAACAGCCCTACTATGACAATAATTGCAATCAAAAAAATATAGATTGGCCATGAATTCCATGGGACCGTTAGGGTGTATCCCAATAGTTGATTATATACAGGCATGAGTAGTTGCAGTAGACATATGGCGAGTATGCAGGATATGGTGGTTAATAAAATGGATTCTCCGATAAACTGCCCCATTAATTGAAGACGTTGTGCTCCAAGTACCTTTCTTAAACCAACTTCTTTTGATCGGTCAACTGCACGTATTGTCGAGAGATTCATGAAATTGATGCAGGCGATAATCAATATAAGGATGGCGATGGAGAGAAAAATGTAAATAACTTTCTTGTCACCATGTTTTGCGCTGTCAAATGCGCTGTGGGATTCAAGATAGACATCTTTTAGCGGTGTAAGGGCAAGATCAAAATGGATACCCATATTGGTAGAAACTGCTTTCATATGCCTATTCATGAAATCGGGAAATTGCTTTTCCAGTTGCCTAACATCTTTATGTTCGTCAAGTAGGATGTAAGTGAATAAATTGTTGTTTTGCCAAGCTTTGAACGGTTCGGTATTGATATAATTGGATAATGGAATGATAAGATCAAATTCCAGATGCGAATTGACCGGAAGATCTTTTGCAATCCCGGTAACGGTTAATTGTTTCGTTTTATCAAGCTGTAGTATTTTACCGATGGGATTCTCATCTCCAAAATATTTTTTCGCAGTTTTTTCCGTTAATACAACACTTGTTGGATTTTTTAAAACAGTCATTGGATTTCCCTTGATGAGCGGAAAACTAAATAGTTCAAAGAAATCGTCATCTGCAATAAAGAGTTTCTTTTCATTGAATGCGATATTGCCAAAAGAGAATAACCCATTGGCAGGCATTACCCGTACAGCTTTTTTGATATCATCCGGATAATCGGTTATTAAGGCGGTGGCATAGGGTGCAGATAAATAAGGAGCGCGGTCTTTGGTGTTGTCAAAGCCACGCATGACCCGATAGATCCGGTCACCTTGGCTGTGAAACTTGTCAAAGCTAAACTGATTGGCGATAAACAGGAATATCATTGCGCAGACGGTGATGCCTATTGTTAAGCCAAGGATATTGATAAAGGAAAAAACCTTGTTCTTAATAAGGTTTCTCCAGGCGATTTGGAAATAGGTCTTTATCATACTTTTTGTTATAAGTGTTCATTCTGAACTTATGGTAATCAATCCCGTTGAAGGATAGGTTGATTTCTATTTTTGAAAAAATGTGCAATGAGTCAATTTCAAAAAAGCGGCCAAAGGGATAAAGTGTTTTTAGTCAATAGATTGTATTCTTTCTTTTTGTGGTTAAAGTGTTTGGATTCGAACACTTCATGTTCATATTCGAACAGGCTACAGTTGAGAGGTCAAAAAGATTATGATTGACAGGTAGGCGTTTTATCGAAGTAACAGCTATTCGAAATAGCATTGGATTTGATGTATAAAGGAGAGCTATGTATCGTCAGGGCAAAGAGTATGTCGCAATGTAACAACTTGTTAGTTTTATTTTATGTTTTTCATTTGCAAATAATTTGTAAGAAGCGTATATTTGTGCCACACAAAACAAAGGTGATACCTTTTCGGGGTGTAGCGTAGCCCGGTATCGCGCCACATTTGGGATGTGGAGGTCGTAGGTTCGAATCCTGCCACCCCGACTTCACGGGACAAAGTAGAAAATTCTACTTTTGTCCCGTTTTTTTTTAGCCGTAACTTTCTGTTAATCAAGTTTATGTGCTCTATAAATTCATTGCGTCTTGTGGTTCGAACTTCGCTTTCACAAAAAACGATATTTTCGGGATAAATTGAACCAAAATCTTTTCTTATATCCCCTAAACATTCATCTCTTATCGCAGAATTGATCTCTGTTATTCTGTCAATAGCCTGTTTTATAAGGTTTTGTACATCATCAACGTCATGGTTAACCCTAGTTAATTGTGCCTCAAGATTGGAAATTTTGTTTGTATACTGCGATTTCATTTCTCTATAATCATCAGCATCAATTTGTCGTGTTGCCAAAAGATCTCTTGAATGGGAAAGACGCTCTTCATAATCCTTAATGTCTACTAAAATTTGCTTTTTCTCAGATTGAACCTCACCAGACTGTTCTAAATAATTTTGAGAAATAATCTCGTTATAATATACTGGGTCTCCAATTTGAGGTATAAAATTCTTCAAATCCTCTAAAATTACATTGTTGACTTTTTCTGCATTTACACGATGTGAGCAGCCTCCTACACAATGATAGTACGCATAGTATTTATTTCTCCCTTTAGATTTACTTCCAGTCAATAATTTTTCACATTCAGGGCATACCAAAAAACCTCTCATAGGAAATTCATCGTGTGTTTTTATCTTCGGCCTATAGTTTCTACTACGTCCATCCAAGATATTTTGTACCTCATAATAAAGCGATTCAGTGATTATCGCTTTATGCTGGCCTGGTACAAACTTGCTCTCTTCGTCTTTAAATTGTGGAACAAATATTTTACCGCAATAAAGAGGATTTCTAATCACTTGCCAAAACGCATTTTTACTGCATGTCAGGCCTTTTACTTTTGCCATTTTCCAGATTTGTTCAGTGTTAAACACCGACTTAGAAATCTCCTGAAATGCCCATTTTAAAATTGAAGCTTCAGGTTCTTTTGGAGAAATGTATTTTTTCCCATTCTCTTCTGTCTTATTTTCATAAGCTACTGGAGCCAGTCCCATATATCGGCCCTCTTTCTTTGCCCTCCTCATGCCATAAAAGACATTCAACGCTCTTCTATCGTTTTCTACCTCTGGCGCAGCAAGGTAGAAAGCCAGCATCATCTTATTTTCCGGTATAGAAAGATCTAATGGCTGTTCAATAGCCTGGGGCTCCACTCCAAGCTTACGTAAGACGTTGATCATTTGATAAGCGTCTCCAGCATTACGACTAAAGCGATCCCACTTAGTAAACAAGATCAAATTGACTGTGTTCTTTTTCTTTTTTAAGCTTTGGATAAGACTTTTCCATTCTGGCCTATTGAATGACTTCGCAGAATGATCTTCGTAAATTACATTTCGGACTGTTATAGACTGATTGTTGCAATATTTACGTAACATCTCTTCCTGATGTCTTTGCGAATATCCTTTATCTGCCTGTTCATCGGTACTTACCCGAATATATAAGTCTGCTATATATCCCATTTTTCAAAAATTATATCTTAAAAATTATCGTTTAATTTGCTCCACTTGCCTTCCTGCGTAACCACTTTGTATAAGCCGAAAGAATATTGTCTTCTTATGGCTTCAGTTGGCTTTATGTGGCACTAAATTTACAGCTTTTTACGGATATAATCACTTACTATTCAGTGTTTTTGGATATTTTGTTATAAAATAATGCAAAAAAAAACACCTAGCTTGTAGGTGTTTAATCTCTTACAATCCTGTCAGAGATTTGCGAATTTTATTACTCGAAAACAGGCTGTTTTTTTGATGGTTAATCAAACATTAAAGACTTATATTATATTGGTAACTTAACTTTAGTAGATCATTTGGCTTTGTCAAAGCAAAACCATTATCCCCAAAGGTTAACTTCTCTGGAAACAGCAAGTTTATTATGGCACGTGAATCTTTGCTATCGGCGTTCGCCAAGACCCTGTCGATGAGTAATAAACTTTTTATGTCTTGCTGCATCAATCCATCCATTTCTGGCACTTTATTACTTAACAACACCAGCTTGTCATTCAGTTGTTCTATAGCCCCCACATATTGGCCTTTAATTTCATGGTAGTCTGATGCCTCTATCTTTTCTGTCGCCAATAAATTCCTAATATGCGACATTCTATTTTCATAGTCCTGCAGTTGAGAAAGAGTCTGCTTTTTTGCGAGCTGTATATCCTTTGTCAATTCAAGATAAGTATCCTCCAATATTTTTCTATAAATTTCAACAGTTTCTTTTTTTGGAACATACCGCTGTAGCTCAGCTTGAAAGAAACCAAATAACTTATCAGTATTGATGCGATAAGAGCACCCTTTAAAACAATGGTAATAGGTATAGTATCTGTTACGCCCTTTAGATTTACTACCCGTTAATAGCCTACCGCATTTAGGGCATATAACAAATCCTCTCAGAGGAAATTCATCACGTGTTTCCATTTTAGTTCGGTACTTTCTTCCACGGCCATCTAAAATATCCTGAACCCTGTAAAACAGATCGTCACTTATAATACCTTCATGCTGTCCTTCTACAAAATAGCTTTCCTCATCTTTAAAGGCAGGAATAAAAATTTTACCACAATAAACCGGGTTTCTAATCACTTGCCAGAATGTATTTTTACAGCATTTAAGACCTTTTTCTTTTGATTTTTTCCAAATCTGCTCCGTATTGTAAACACCTTCTGAAAGTTGCTGAAAAGCCCACTGTAAAATGGATGTGTCCGGTTCTTTAGGTGTGATATATTTATTTCCACCATCATCTATCTTATTTTTATAACCTAGAGGTGCCAGCCCCATATATCTTCCTTCCTTTTTTGCCCTTCTCATTCCGTAGAACACATTCAGTGCCCTACGATCATTTTCTACTTCGGGAGCTGCCAGATAAAAGGCCAACATCATCTTATTTTCAGGAATCGACAGATCTAGCGGTTGCTCGATCGCTTGCGGTTCAACATTTAAATCACGCAACTGATTTATCATCTGGTAGGCATCTCCCGCATTTCTACTAAATCTATCCCATTTTGTAAATAGAATAAGGTCCACACTCTTTCTATGTTTCTTTAGATTTTGAAGTAATTTTTTCCATTCCGGTCTATTAAAAGATTTTGCCGAATGGTCCTCATATATGATATTTCGAACCTCAATAGAATGATTCATACAATATTTTTGCAACATCTCCTCCTGGTTACGTTGCGAGTATCCCTTATCTGCCTGCTCATCCGTACTCACACGCACATACAGATCTGCTATAGCATCTGCTCTCATATTCATTTCTCTAAATATTTATTCACCACTATTCTTGCCAGTCGTTTAAGAAATAGCAAAACCTCATAGCTTTCTTTGTCATTAATGCCTTTTATCTTATCTTTTACCAGTTTTTGAAACTTCTCTGAAACTATTCCAATAGGTTTTGGTTTCTCTTCCATACACATCAATAGTTTGTTTAGAAATCTAAACTATGAAGCTCCCGTATTAATCCTGATGCTAGGGTGTATTTTGTCTTTGAGAGGCACAATTTGGCTATCAAATGGTCTATTTATTACAATCGCATTTTGTTGCTTTCTTACTCCTAAATTATCGTCCAATAGGTATTAATTTATTATTTTTACTTAGGTGAATCACAATAATTACCTTATTGAGTGCCATCGAGAATAAATTAAATTATTAACTAAAATATGGCTAAAAGAAATCCTGAATTAACAGCAAGAAATAGAATTATTAACCAGCTTACCGAAGAAATGAACACTCTTTTGCCGGCAGTACTAAAGAAAACAGGTTTTACCAATGTACATTCTCTGCACGGTAAAATTGGTGGTAAATTTGATGAGTATATTGACATACAAAACGACGTTATAACTTCGTCCGAACATTTTATCAGTTTGTGGTTACAGGGTTATAAACAGACCTTACTAGACCGTCACATCACTGCTGAGGGCGGTTCAATGATTTACGAAACCTACAGTCTATTACAGACACATAAAGTATTCAAAGAATATCTCATGTTGTTCCTACGCCGGACATATCTTAGAAATTATGAAGCTCTTTCAAAGAAAAGGCCCTCGATTGAGGATGCTGAGATCTATATTGGACAGAACAATGCAAATTATGGCATCTTAATTACTCCAAGATTCGTAAATGGATTCTGGGAAAATGATAAAAGTGAAATTCGCCATTTCAAGAAACCATATTGGTCAATTGGACATATTATGGAAACTGGCTTTGTAATCCCTGGGAAAAATGACAAGATTACCTTTAGGGATATTCCGGAGTATCTCAATTTTTTTGTCAATGTAATTGTACGAAATTCTGGTTCTACTTATGAAATGCAACTAGGAGAACTTTACAGAGATTACGTGCTTAATCATGCAAGACCTGAAAACATACCGTTGCTCATTCCTGAGTTTAGATATGAAGGTATAGATGTTGCCCATAAATACAGATTGGACTTTACCATAATTGAACCTAATGACCTGAACAAAATTGGTTTTGAACTTTCTCCATGGTCTACTCACGGGCAGCTAACAGGAACCAAAGGAATGACCCAGAAGGCTATTAACGAAAAAGCTCAGGCTAATTTTGAAAAAGAAATGGCTAAGCACAAAAACTACTTCAAAAAACACGGGATATTTTCTATGATTTATACTGATGAGGATCTCAAAGATATTCCAGCAATTTTCGAGGATATGAAAAAATATCTTGAACCTAAAACGTCAAGCCAACAATTGCAGTTACATATCCTTGATGATTTTTTTACTGTTGATGTTACCAAAAAATGATACAACTACAATAACAGATAAATACACAGCGGGGATTCCCCGCTTTTTTTATGCCTTGAATTTTTGGCTTTTCTTCTTAACTGCTTATTGGTACCGACCAATTTTATAGGTTTTCTCTGACGGACTCTGCTACAACATTCCCTTTCAAGTTTCTATTGCCTTTCAGGCAATAGAACTTAACTGTATTGGTACTGTGATTGGCATCAGTTTTTTACACGCTGTTACCATTTCCTCAATGCCTTTTCCATTGGCTTCCACATTATTTTTTATTCAAGAACCGGTATGCTGGTTTTGTCCCATTTCAAGAGCAAAGGTATGATCGTGTCCTTAACGCAACAGCAAGGTCAAGCCCTCCGGGTTTGCAAAATAATCTCCACCCAGGGGTAGTATTTTTTTGACAAAACCTTGCTGCTGCTAAACACTAACCTTTTATGCTCGTGAAACGAAACAAAGCATACTCCGGCTCTTTAGACGAATAAAAAAAATGTCAGAAATGAAAAAATATAGCATTGGAAATGGAAACAGAGTGAAACGAAAACAGCACCTCCTCTCATTGCCGAATAAATCAAAAAAAATAAAAATCAAATAAGAACAATAATTCAATAACGCAAAAAAGTAGAAATTATGAACATCACAGGAAGACTGACAAGGGATGCGGAAGTACGCACAACGTCACAGGAAAAACAAGTAGTAAACTTTTCAATCGCTACAAATGACAGCTATCGCAACAAGCAGGGAGAACGCATAGAGCAGACAACCTATTTCGACTGCTCATACTGGATAGGCTCAAACGTAGCAAAGATACTCACAAAGGGTACACTGGTGGAGCTCACAGGCAGGGTAAGCGCAAGAGCGTGGACAGGTAATGACGGAGAAGCACACGCAGGACTGAATTTCCATACCTCAAATATCAAACTGCACGGAGGTGGCAAGAGAAGCGAAGAACAAACCCCAAAATCTATAAAAAGCAAGATAGTCGCACAGGAAGCCGAAGACGACCTACCATTTTAACAACGAGTATTCAATCATTTTTTAAACTTTTTAAATATCAAAATCATGGCACATAATCTAAATTTCAACGATAGAACAGGACGTTATTCATTCTTTAGCGTAAAAGAAAAAGCATGGCACGGTTTAGGGCAAATCGTGGAGCAGTACCCAACAAGCGAAGAAGCTATCAAACACGCAGGATTAGATTACGAAGTCGTAAAATCCCCACTGTTTACCAAAGGTTCGGGCATTATCGAAACGGCAAACGGTATTGAAATCGGTAATAGTGAACTGCACGTTCCGAACTATTTCGCCAACATACGCACGGACAATAATGCGGTTATGGGTGTTGTGGGCAAAGATTACCATATTGTACAGAATCGTGATGCATTCAACTTTTTCGATGCTATTGTAGGTGGTGGTGATGGTATCTTGTACGAGACCGCAGGGGCATTGGGACAAGGGGAACGTATATTTATCACCGCTAAACTACCGGATTATATCCGTGTGGGCAATGGTGACGATGTAACGGAAAAGTATATCTTTCTGACAACCTCACACGATGGTAGCGGTAGTATCACAGCCGCTTTTACACCTATCCGTATCGTTTGCCAAAATACCCTTAATGCCTCCCTCCGCAACATGAGCAATGTGGTGCGTATCAAACATACTTCAGGAGCAAAACAAAGGTTGGAAAGCGCTCATAAAGTAATGGGGTTAGCAAATACACTTAGCAATCAGTTAGAGGATATTTTCAATAACTGGGTAAAGGTAAAAGTATCAGACAACGAAGTAAAAAAACTTATTCAGCTTGCTCTTTGCCCTAACAAAGAAACCTTTGACTTGCTTAAAAAAGGTGCAGACGATGAAGTTTCTACTGTTTTCAAAAACACGGTGGAAGATGCTTTTGCCTATGCAATGTTGAGTGACACTCAACAGATGGAGACAACAAAAGGAACTTTGTTTGGCGCATACAATGCCGTAACGGGTTACTATCAGAATGTAAGAAATTATAAGGATGGAGAAGCCAAACTGCAATCTATTGTAATGGGCGGTACTGCACAGTTGAAAACACAAAAAGCATTTGAATTATGTACCTCATTTCAAAAAATTGGTGCAGATGTATTTGAATTGAATTAATAATCATAGGGCAATCGATCCCTAATCGGTTGCCCTAACTTTTCCAACAATGAAAATAACAGACTTAAACGGTTGCCCTATTCAGATTGACAATCTTAACCAAGCAATACAAATCACAAGGCAGTACAAGGAGTACAAACACGTAGATAGTAGTTTTTCTGATTTTGATACAAGACAGAGAGCGTATTGGAAAGATATGTACGAAAAACTTACAGCGGTAAAGGAACAGCAAAAAAAAGAAAAAAGATGAAAAATATTAACATCACACTATACAAGTTCACCGAAATCAAAACAGAAGCACGTCAAAAAGCACTGGAACAATTCAGAGGGATTAATACCGACCATAACTGGTGGGAAAACGAGTATGATTTTTTTGTAGGTATCTGCTCAACAATGGGCATCCGTACAAGCCCGCAGGAGATTTTCTTTAGAGGATTTTATTCACAAGGTGACGGAAGTTGCTTTTCATCACGTATTAATGTGGTTGCCATGCTAAAAGCAGTAGAACGGCAGGAATGGAAAAACCACATACCCAATTTGGAACTGGATTTAATACCATGCGATATTGACCGCCGTGTGCTTGCCCTTATAGAAAATGCAACAATCGAAGTGCCGACCTGTACAAAAACTTCACATAGATATTACTGCATTCAGCTTGATTTAGAGTGGCGTTATTACGGAAATG
Organism: Sphingobacterium siyangense; assembly: GCF_007830445.1. Taxonomy (GTDB): domain Bacteria; phylum Bacteroidota; class Bacteroidia; order Sphingobacteriales; family Sphingobacteriaceae; genus Sphingobacterium; species Sphingobacterium siyangense. Next base: position 115,116 of record NZ_VLKR01000010.1, read on the forward strand.
ACAACAGGAATTTTTCACGTATTGATAGCGAACTGCTAAAACTGGAAACATGGGTAATGATTACACTTAAAAAGCTCAACGGGTATCTATACGAAAGCTTACGGGACACATACGAACACCTGACAGGAGATACAGCCGTACAGGAAGCTATTGAAGCCAATGAATACCATTTTACCACAGAGGGTATATATGCTGACTGGATTTTCGATAAGGCTCAATAGTACAACAGAACAATATTAAGAACATTTAAAAAGGAAGACCAATGAACGCCAATTTTTTTAATCAGATAGCACAAATGGATATTACAGGCGATTTACACCTGACCATAGCAAAGGGAGCAGAAAACAGTCTGATTGTTTCCCTAATACTTCAAAATGAAGCGTGTGGAGACAACGCAAAGAACCTGATTCCTCCGCTTAATCTCAGAGGGACAGCAGAGGAACTCGATGAGGGATTTTTTTTAAAGATTACAGAACCTATTCAAGCCGTTTCGGGACTTATGGTGGATATGGAAGCTTTTATGAAGCAAATGGAGGAAGTCAAAAAGCAATCAGCTATGGAAAAGGAAAATGCGGACAGAGAGAAGAAAGAGAAAGAAAGCAAGGATAAAAAATTCCGTGAAGCCATGCAAAAAGCTGATGAATTGGATAAAGAGGGCAAATTCCGTGAAGCATGGATGAAAGTGCCAAACCCTACAGATTTTCCCGAACATTCCGAAACTATCCGAAAACGCAAAACCGAACTTTCAGACAAGTTTTCTACACCGAGCCTTTTTGGCACAGAACAAAGTGTTTAACCACAAAAATCAAGAACGATGTTATTAGCAACTCAATTAGAAAGGATATTTATATTAAATGATAAGGGGCAGGAAATCAAACTTACTGACCCCGAACCAAAATGGAGCGTACAGGCGGTATTGAACTTCTATTCAACAACCTACCCAATATTGACCACCGCAAAAATTTCCGCCCCAGTAATCAGGGACGATATGGTACAGTACCGTTTTGATAGTGTAATGGGAACTAAAGGTTAAACTAAAATTTTAATAACATGACTTATGCAACAACATATCGTATCGGGTATAATCAAATTACCCCAAGAGCCCAAACAAAAGCAATTGCACCGCCAGTTAAACGACTTCGCCAACTGGATGCAGAGAACCAAAGATGCAAGCGAAGTCAAAAAAGACAAGCAACAGAGCGTACCGACAGCAATGTTGCCAATGGTTTTCTGAAAACACTGTTCCTGCCTAAACTCAAAGAAACAGAAACTGTACAGGCCTGTAATGAAACGGGAGAAATAGAAAAAGATTTTTATCAGTCTCTTTATAGGCTTGCAGAACATTATGGATTAAATCCAATGCAGACTAAAAGTTTTGAGTTCCCTTATAATATGGCTCTTTCACTTTGGGACACTGAGGAACAGCTTAAAAACAGGGTGAAAGAATGGGAAGCAATAGAATTAATACAGGATAGAAAGAGAACTTATTTCACAAGCGAAGAGCGATACAGCACAGGGGCAACGCTTTATTATATACCTGTTTTACCCCTATACCGATTGCTTAGAAACCCCAACCGCAAGCAGGCTTCGCTTTTACTCTTATCGGTTTGCAGTTATCTATATCATATCGCTGACATCCCTTATTACAGACAGGAAAGCAGCTATCTATACTGGATGTATGATATGGTTGCTGACTGGGTGCTATCTGATGATGAAAATGAAGATACCGCCCAATTTATGAACGAATACAAGCAATCTGAATGGGTTGGAGAATTTATGGAAAAAAAGATTTTCAACCACCATAATCTAAGTTTATTTTCCCAACGTCTCCAACACTTTGAAAGTAGAGATAAGTTTGACCAAGATTGTTATTGTCTGGCTAAAGAAGCTTTTGAACTGTCTTCAAAATTTCCAAACCAAAGTGTATTTGGAAATGCCAAACCAAACGGAGAAGCCGAGGAAGATGATATGGAAAACATTATTGGTATGGAAAAATATGTCTCTTTCTGTGCCAATACCAAAGGGTATTTATTTGACACCCTGTTTGATTCTGTAAATAACGAATTGCAGGAATACGGACAGATGGAAGAACCAATAATTATAAAGCGTTTTGACGGAAGCAATGTAACGGATAAAACGCTTGAATTTGAGAAGCGGTTATTTGCCCTTATAGAGGAACTTACCTACCTATTGAACAATTATTAAAAATGCTATGAACAACATAAAAGAGAATTTAGGAAAATTGTACCACCCCCAATCAGCATTAGTATTCTATCAGACAAAAGGGAGCGCTAAAGATACGTATGTAGAATATTTTGATATGGACAGAAATGGTGCGCCCATTAATGCACATCCTTTGACTGTCAGAGAAGCCAGCCAATTGGCTAAAGCATTGAAAATGGCTAAGCAAGAAAAAGAACCAACGTTAAAACCCACTGGAATAATTTCTAACAATATGCTTCACCTTGATGCAATAAAAGGAAAAGCAATTTGGTTTACAAAAGGGATGAAAAGGGAAATGTTTTTTTCGCAGAGCCTTGAAATACCTAAGGGAATAGCAAATGTACCACCCTTGCTATGGGTTGCCAACAGACAAAGCCTTTATGTTTTTGCTCTCAAGACTGATAGAAGACCCACAGAAAAAACCAAACTGTATAACGCGCCCTTTTTTAATGTTTACGAAAATGGAAATGTATGTATGGGCAACGTTGACATTAGGATAAAAAAGACAGCATCATTGGAAGAATTTACAAAGGCTTGGGAAGACTATTTCTTCAATAGCTATTTCAGCCACTTGATGAACAGTTATAACCCTATAAAGGGAAATTGTGTGATGCTATGGGAAGAATTGATAAATAATAGAGGTGCATTCCCGAAAGAAGTTTTAAAAAAGAACAAAGTAACCTTAACAGAATTGATGTGATGAACATAGAAAAAGCAACGGTACATTTTACCGACAATTATCTGATAAACCCGACTAATCCAATTTCGGTAAACCTCATCGGTGCAGGCGGAACAGGCTCAAAGGTTTTGACTGCTTTAATGGAAATGCATCATAGCTTGGTAGCCTTAGGTCATACGGGTCTGCATTTACGTTTATGGGACGATGATATTATTACCGATGCCAATATCGGAAGACAACGTTTTGCACCATGTGAAACGGGGCTTTATAAATCCGTTGCATTGATAAACCGTGTAAACCGTTTTATGGGAACAAACTGGAAAGCAGAAACCCGAAAATTTGAAAGGGACTGCTTAGGAAAACAGCCTGAAAACGCAGGAGCCAGTATTTTTATTACCTGCGTGGATAGTGTAAATGCTCGCTTTGAAATAGCCGATATGCTAAAAGGACTGAACGGTAATAATGCACATATCAATCGGGGGCGTTATTGGTTGGATTTTGGTAATAGTCAGTACACTGGTCAGGTGTTACTCTCTACCATTGGAACAATAAGACAGCCAAATTCCCAAAAATATGCAACGGTCGAGAATCTCCCTTTTGTTACAGAAGAATTTGGTGAATTATTAAAACAGTCCGAAGCACAAGATAACACACCGAGTTGTTCATTGGCTGAAGCTTTGGAAAAACAGGATCTGTTTATCAATTCCACATTGGCTCAAATGGGATGTTCCCTGCTGTGGAATCTTTTCCGTAATGGATTTACCGAAAATAGGGGTTTTTTTCTAAATCTGAAAGATTTTAGGTCACAGCCAATACCAGTCGCCCAATAGTAAAAATTGGGCGGCAAAAAGACACTCCCTCCGTTGTCGGGGCAGTCTTTTTGCATTAAAAAAGGTGCAACACTTTGCTAAAATGCAATCAGCGCACAACGGCCAGCTATTACATTTTACCAATATAGTTGCGGTCTGAATTTAGAGGGATATTTGTTATCCCTTTTTGATCTGGCTGACTTCTTTTCTTTTCACATAGCGACCAAAGAAAAGAAGCAAAAGAACGTCGCGGCATTACCGATGGTTTGAATACTACTGTTCCCTGAAGCTAATTTATTATCTTATCAGCCTTTTTTATGTTGTTTTCTAAATTTCTCTACTATAGCTTTAATAGCTACACTATAATATTCTCCGCCTGCATAAATAACATGCACGGCTCGTTCCAGTTCTTCAGGATCGGCACCTTTGAGGATATATCCGTCCACGCCTCTTTTTAGCATTTCTAATACATCTTTTTCAGCATCGTTTACACTGAATGCCAAAATTTTCACCCCTGGATAAAGCTGTTTTAATTTCTCAGCCGTTTCAAAGCCGTTCATTACAGGCATATTTACATCCACGACGCATATATCAGGGAGAATTTTGCATGTTTTCATTTTATCAAGGGCTTCTTTTCCATTCGCTGCTTCGAATGTGTACTGAAAACCAAAATCTCCTAAAAAGCCGAAAATACCCTTTCTTAGCAGGTCGCGATCATCTATTAGTGCTATCCTAATTGTGTTATTCTTGTTCATTTTTCCATTTATTTATATGATTTGACAATCGTTTTTTAGATGGTAAGACGATGGGAATAACTGTCTTTTGATCACTTTCTGTAAACGACTAGAAAGAAAAGATAAAGGCAACAATTCTCCATTTTTAATTATGTTATTTAATATGCAAGTGCAAAAAATAATCGCTGACAATCCAAGCGTTATATAATTGAGAGAGTTGTAGATGTTTCCTGCAGTAACCATATCTTCAGTTCTTTAATCTATGATAGTCTGCACAAAAAAAAGCGCAGGCCACCACACTTACCGATACTGAGGCACTGGTATACCCGACAACGAATAAGCGAGCGCCCACGCCAATAACGTGAGCGTTCCTACCTATTTGTCCTGTTGTCTTAAAAATTACCAGTTTTCAGTACCAAGACTTAAAGTAAAAACACTTTAAGAGTTTCTATATTTTATGCTGCAAATATAGTAAAAGCCCAGCTGACTGCTAAGATTTTCTCTACTATAATGGCATTTGAATAATTGTTAGAGCCCATTTATAGAATAAATGTCCGCTTGTTCTACGGGTATCTGCTGAGTATGTTTGAGATACAGAAATAATACCGATGACCAAAGCTTAGGGCATCAAAAAAAAGGGTGATATTGATTTGGATATTATAAAAAAAGAAGGATTCAATATTTGGGTTGCCAAGTTCTCTCAGTACCTAGTAGGTTACTGTGTTTGAGATTTACTGATTCGTTCTTTCGATTTATTTTGCCTGTAATTGCTGTAAAAGAACAATAACCCGAAAATTATCAATAGATATGCTATCCACTTTCCTGTACGTTCCAAAAAAGTGATGATAACAGATTTTTCATAGCTTGAAAAAGCCTCCGATCCCATAGGACTTCTTCGGTAGAATTTTCTTCTATTAATCCAATATCGAAGGGCGATACCGGATACTGTAGTTATTATACCTAATATTAAAGCAGGAGTCATAAATCAAGTGAATAATTATGGGTTTAATTTACGAAAAAAAATAGTCCCACAGTAATGTGGGACCTATTTTTTTAATCACTGGTATTAAATTTGAAACTTACCTGTTTCTCGTTTCCAAAGTTATCCGATATCCATACATCAAAGGATTGCGATACCGAAGATGTGGATGTATAATAGAGGCGAAACTGCGTTTGCGGTATCGTGTAGTAATCATTGGGGAGGTAGGGTGAGTTATTGTAATAACGCAGTGTACCTGTTCCATCAAACTGAAAATACCTTAGGTAATATGCCGCATCTTGGTAGTTTCCTGAACGCTGGATTGTAACACGTATCTCAACCGTTTGGCCATTGGCCACAGAACCAGGAACAGGCATCACGTTGACTTCAAAGGGAAATTCCTGTTGTATTTCCAACTCGTCTTTCTCACAGGATATAAAAGTTATCGAGGAGAATAGCATCATCAAAATCATCAAAAATTTGCGATGTTCAAGCTTATCTATTGTGAATATTGTTTTCATTTTACAAGTATTTAAAAGTTAAACCTCAAACCTAAACCCGCTGAAGGACGGAACTCGTCTCTGGAAGTTCCCCACAATACTTTAGCCCTTCCTTGCAGGATCAATACAAAATGATCTGAGAGATAGGTCTCCAATGAAAGTCGCCCGCCGGTTCCATATACGAAACCATTCTCATTCTTGATCATAGAACCATCATAAAGCAGCTTTTCATTTCGGTTGAAGGTTTCATATCCCAATACACCGGTAAGCGTTACATTGAGATTGATTATCTTACGGGCATCTCCCAGCAATTGTAGACTATATCCGGCCTCACCCAGATAGGTTTCCAATGGGATATCCAATGTACCGTATGTAGCATATTCGTGGTTGTATTCAGCTGCAAACAACCAATAGTTTCCGTTCTTCCCGTAAACATTTAGTGCCAGGTTCAGAAAATAATCATTGCCTAACTTGTCGTCTGACAATACTCCCACATTTATTTCCAAACCTTTTTGTTTGGGCACCATGCGCTGGGCCTGTACACCTGATAATGCAAACACAAACAGCGCCATTGTAATTATATACTTTTTCATTGTCTCTAAATTGAATGATTAATTAATTTTTAGATGTATATCCTTGATGAGCCTGGCGTTTACAAGGTCTATATTTTCAATTTGAAGGGTTTGATGCCTTCCTCCATTTTTTTCATAAAACTCGATCATCAGCATCTTGTCGTCGCTTATCGTAAATTGGTCTAGCAGAAATACATTTTTCTCGGTTGAGTTTCCTGCTATTTCATCCAAAGGTTTGTAGATACGTAAGGGCGTCAAAGGCTTTTCCTGAATGACTGTTCTTTTGGCAATCTTCTTGTCAACGATTTTAAAGCTTATGAAATCGATCTGGAACGGTACGTTACTGCGGTTGCGTAGTTCAGTATGGAAATAATATTTCCCATTGTGGATGTAGATACCTTTGAGTAGGAGCTGTATACCGTAACTTTTCGATGCGATATGTTTGATTATCCTCTTGTCCTTATTATAGATAGTTTCCAAAAGAATTCCCGCTAATGATGGTGAATTGCGGCCAAGTTCCTCAAAAAGTACATCATTGCCGTTTTCTCTGTTTTCGATTTTTTGCATCGTCAGCAAGTCATAGTTCAAGGTTGAGGGATAGGTGTTGTAAAGAACATTGAAATTGTAAAATCGCCCATCCTCAGTAATTACCGAGAAATTGGTCTCTTCTTCGAAATCACGAACTGTTGCCTTTATTCGAAGAACATTTTCTGCGTCTTCCGATTTTCCTGCGATCAGAAAATCACTGCCCAGATCAACGTAACGTATTGCCGCCGGAAAAATCAAATGGGATGTTTTGTTATAGGTGACCTCCATTTGGTAAGGTTCAACTTTTCCCATATTCAACTTGTCGATTTTACCTGCCACTTGTGCATTTGAGAGTGTATACTGGCCGATTAATAAGACCATAATTATCATTTTCTTGATTAATGTTTTCATATCTGTTTTGATTATGTATTAATATTTTTGAACAATTAATTCTTGGAAAGAAGGAATACCTGATGTCCTGCCTTCAGGGTAACTTTTGGTGTCCTTATTTTTTTTGAGAAGTAGCCTGATACACCTTGAACCACACCTCTTGTTAAATCTCCTGCAATCTGTTGACCTGCAGAGCTGGTCATCATGATACTTGTTGCTGAAGCCTGGCTCATATTTGCAGCTATTTCGGAAAGGGCATTCATTTCGGGTGAGTATGGTACATAGAGCCCTTTCTGACCATCTATATCATAGATAGAAATGGAGACAGGAATGATGTTTCCTTCCAATTCAACCGAGGTGATTTCCAATTGCAAGCGTCCCTGCTGGAATTTTGCAGTTGCGGACAAAACCGTTCCCTGAGGAATTGTACGATTTGAGGTTTTGGCAGCTTCCAGTAAACGGATACGAACCCCGCTTTCTCCCGTTACCTCTTGTGTTTCCTGGATCACAGCACGTATACTGTTTTTAGGTTGTACAACTTGTTCTGATACTCCAGCCGTGTAAAAGCCACGATTGCGGTTTTCGTTCATGCTTGCCAAAAACACACTGTCTGATGGCTCCCTGTATAGAGCCGAAACAGCGTTCTTGCGTGCTGGTGTGAAAGAAACAAAACTTTCTTTCTGTCCGCTTCTGGCAGTTGGAGCAGGTTTTGTGCTGGATACCTCCACATCGATGTCCTTTGTTCCCGGAGGCCCCGAAGTTGTGCTGCCCGTAGGAAGATATTTTGCAGCCATTTGATAGGATTTCTCCATCAAGGCTAGTTGATCATCTACAGTTGGAGCTGGTGCAGTTCGCTGATCGGTTAGCTGCTTTCTGAGTTCATCCACCTGCTTACGTAAGTCATTGGTCTCAGAATTGTCATCGTGATAAAATGAACCTAAGGTACTTTGCGCACTTTTGTAACTGGTTAAAGCAGGATTGTTATATGCTTTAGTTCCCCCAGTGGCTCCGTATCCCTGTTCTTCATTTCTATTGGATGGTTCTTCATTGGGATTCGCTGCACTTTCATTGTTCCAATAATCTGATAAGGATGTTAGACTATTTTTCTTTTCTTCAGTTTTCTGATCCAGAATAGCCTGCTCATAGGCTTTCTGTTTATCGGATTGCAAACCAGCATCCGTAGCCTGAGGAACTGCATCATTGAGCCCGATTTCTTCTGTTTTCTTCTTGTCTTCAGCAGGTTTGAAAATAAGGTATAGGCATCCTGCAAAAACGATTCCCATTAAGCCAAATATCAATGGCTTTTTTAATTTCTCGATCTTGTTCTGATTGTTATCTTTCAGTACATCCGAGACTTCGTTCAAGGTACCATCAGTAACCCGAACGGACTTTTTGTTTTCATTCTCTTTCATACAATTTATTTTTTAAAACTGTTGTTATTGAATCCTGTAATTGCAATTGCTTGGAAGGTTCTCTGGTTTTAATTACAGGATTTTTGATATGTTCGATTTTCAACCCATTATCTGAACTTTCGGTGTCATATAGTATTTTTACTATCACTCCCGAGGTAAGCAGCAGATATCCTAAAAAGAAGTACAGGGTATATCGATGCTGTTTCTTGATCGGAAGTTCACGCCAACGGAAATCCAGGTCGTTCATCCAATTGTCTATTGAGTTTCTGATTTTTTTCATTTCCATTTTTTTAACGTTCAATAACTTCGATGTCGCGGTTTTCCAGTATACTGAACTTCTCGATGTTGAAACCTTGCGGATTGCTATCCGAGCGGACAGAATTCACCAAGTAACAGGAGGTAACCAGATTTCTTCTGGTGACGTTACTTGAGCGGATGATAAACTGTTTAGCATAGGTCTTTACCCCATAAGGATAGCTATCAAAATTGCATACCACACTATCCACTTCGATGCGTTGTTGCACATTGCCCGAAATGATGCGATTGTAGTATCCTTTCTCAGAAAGGTCCTTATAGTAATCAAATGCAGATTTATCTGCTAGATTGAAAGCCCGTTTCATGTTGCTTTCAATAGCATTTTTGTCTGGAGCCAAGGTGAAGAACAATTCGTGGAAACGGCGTACGTGCTCCCGGGCTTCTACAGGTCTATTAATACTGGCATCTTGTGAGAGAGCAAGCATTAGCGATTTTCCATTATCCAACACATAAATCTTTTGACGCTGTTCTTCTGCAAAACGATAGGAGTACCAAAGCGCATAGCCCGCAATCCCCGCACAAAGTAGTGCAAACACGATGGCATACAGTCTGATCTGCCTAAAGCTGTTTTCGATATTTCTCAATGTTTTAAATTCCATTTTATCTTTATTGATTAGTTAATCACTACTTATTTGCCCATCAGTCTGCCACTGATATTTCCTGATACAGAACCTACTCCGGCACCCGCAACATTTCCAGATTTGCTTGCTGTCTGGTTAACATTACGCATATAGTTTCCTGCACCTCCAGCTTGGATTATCCAGCCAGTGACCGTTGGAATTGTGAAGTAACCCACAATGCCGATGATCATAAATATGATATACACAGTATTCGAAGTGTCGGGAATAAAATTTGGATCGGACAGGCTCTGAATATCTTTCTCTATGATCAATGACTGTATTTTTGCGAGCATAGAACTAAATAAATCAGCTACCGGGAGCCAGAGGTAAACACTTACATAACGTGTTATCCATTGGGTAAGCGTAGACTGAAATCCATCCCATACCGATATCGCAAAAGCAATGGGACCTAAGATTGATAATACAATGAGAAAGAAGGTTCTTAAAGTGTCAATTACCAGTGCTGCAGACTGAAAGAGTATTTCCAGAAATTCTCTGAATCCATCCCTTATAGCTTTTTTCATCTCGTACATTTCTCTCTCGATGTACATTCCAGTCATTGTGACCAGATCGGATGGTGACCAACCGAGTTCTTCCAGCTTTTTATCAAACTCCTCATCGGAAACCAGATAGGCCGTCTCTGGGCTTCGAAGCATCGCTTCTCGTTCCAATTGGTCTTTCTTTTGCTGTAATGCACCCAGATCTAAAACCTGATTCTCAAGTATACTGTGTGTTCCCTGTACTACTGGACTTAGCACAGAATTAATTGTTCCAAGTACTATCGTTGGGAAAAACATAATGCATATTCCAAGGGCAAACGGTCGGAGCAATGGAAATACATCTATCGGTTCTGCCCGGCTTAATGCCTGCCATACCTTTAGGGCTACATAAAATAAAGCACCCAGACCAGCCAGACCTTTGGCCACTGCCGCCATATCGGCGGACAGAGGCATCATCTCATCATAGAGTGATCTTAATACTTCATGAAGATTATTGAATTCCATAATTACCAGTATTTTTGATTAGCAGTACCATAGAGTTCGAGTACTCTTTTGCTGTTATTTTGCTTTTTAGCTCTCAGGAAGCTTACCGAAATATTTTTGTTCGTATAGTAACGAACCAGACTGTGGTAATCTTTAACCTCTTTATACAGGTTGTCCACCAAATCCATGCGTTCCTTATCATTTAGCGAAAGGGATGTCGCACTGATCATCTGTTTTAACTCCTTCAGCAGTTCCGTACTTTCATTTAAGAGTGCCGAATAGCCATTTGCAATTGCAATAAGTTCCTGTGGGGAAAAATTAGGGTCATTTAACATCTTTCCAAAGTTGGTGACGTACATTTCTGATATATCGCCCACAAGTAATACGGTCTGCTGTACCTTTCTGGCATCCTTGACCAGATTGTTTACCGCTTTGAGTTTGTCATAATACTCTTTGCCCTGGCTGTAGACCTTTTGAACTTCCTTGAAGTTGTTGATCATATTGGTGGCGGTTGAGGAAGTCTGTATAATCTGCTTGGTCGTATTGACTATACCTTGTGCCAAGTTGGTTGGATCGGTCACAACCCATTGGGCTTTTGCTGAAGGTGCAGCAGCAAACAATAGTACTGCATACACCATGAAAATGATTTTTTTCATTGTAAATCGATTTTAAAATGGTTTAATAATTATTCTGCTTTTCTTTTCTTTCGAGAGCAATCCGCTTAATAGCGTGCTCTACGTTTCCATCCAATTGCTCTGCAAGGCGCATAACTTCCATCTTCTCAGTCTCTTCTGTTGTGTAGGCCATATATTCCTCGACCGAGACCTCTGTGGCATAAACCGCAGAATGAGTTCCACCCAGACCAATCCAAACTTCTTTGTAAAGCCGTTTTGGGTCGTTGTTCATATTGATGGATAGAATCTGTGATTTTTCCTTTTCGGTCAGACCGAGCATCGCTTGGATATCATCAAACTTGTTCATATATTTTCGCTGGTCAAGCAAAATCTTACAGTCACTATTGTTGATGATACTTTCTTTTACAATCGGAGACTGGATGATGTCGTCAACCTCCTGGGTAACCACGATAGCCTCACCAAAGAACTTCCTAACAGTCTTAAATAAATACTTAATATATTCGGCCATGCCTTCCTTGGCAATTGCCTTCCAGGCTTCCTCGATCAATATGAGCTTACGAATACCTTTCAGTCTTCGCATCTTATTGATAAAGACCTCCATGATGATGATTGTCACGATAGGAAATAGAATTTTATGATCCTTGATCGCATCGATTTCGAATACAATAAAGCGCTTTGATAGAAGGTCAACCTGTTTGGTGGAGTTCAGCAAGTAATCGTATTCACCGCCCTTGTAATATGGTTCAAGTACATTGAGGAAACCTGCTACATCAAAATCTTTTTCTCTTACCTGTTTTCCCTCCAGAACACTTCTGTAATCTCCGCGAACATATTCATAGAAACCATTAAATGAAGGATAGGTATCCTCAGTTCTGATCCTCTCAATATATCCACTTACAGCATTTGACAACGCGACTTCTTCCGAACGTGTTGGAGGTTCATCATCCCTTTTCCATAAGGTCAATATCAATGTTTTGATACTTTCTCTTTTTTCGATATCGAATACATCGTCATCAGTGTAAAAGGGATTAAAAGCAATCGGGTTATCCTCGGTGTATGTAAAATATACCCCGTCTTCCCCTTTGGTCTTTCCCTTGATCAGTTCACAGAGTCCTTGGTAGGAGTTACCGGTATCGACTAAAAGGACATGCGCTCCCTGCTCGTAGTATTGACGTACCATATGGTTGGTAAAAAAGGATTTTCCTGATCCCGAAGGGCCCAGTATAAATTTGTTCCGGTTGGTGATGATTCCACGTTTCATCGGTAGGTCGGAAATATCCAAATGAATAGGTTTGCCAGTAAGCCTGTCAGCCATTTTAATACCGAAGGGTGAAGCTGAACTTTTGTAATTTGTCTCTTCTGTGAAGAAGCACAATGCAGGTTCGATAAAAGTGTAAAAGCTTTCCTCACTTGGAAAATCACCTGCATTGCCAGGCATACCTGCCCAGTACAGTGTAGCGACATCCGTTGTGTTATGCCTTGGTTTGCACTCCATAAGGGCAAGTGCACTACCTGTATCATTCCTTAACTGCTTGAGTTCGGCAGCATCATCCGACCATGCCATTACATTGAAATGTGCCCTTATTGAGGATAATCCAAAAGAATGGGCTTCGTTCAGGTACTTTTCTATCCATTCCTTATTGATTTGATTGGCTCTGCTGTAGCGTGCCAGGGAATGCATATTTCTGGCCGATTTTTCAAACTTTTGCAAGTTGGCTTCACTGTTGTCCAAAAACAGATATTGGTTGTAGATGTGATTACAACTCAAGAGTAAACCAACAGGAGCGGCAAAAGAAAGCAGACAGTCACTTCTGTCTGTTGACAGTTTTTCATATCGGGTATTTGCCGATACAGTTCCAGGTAGATCATCAGTATCGGAAAGCGTATGTAAACATATACGGTTATTGCCGATTCGTACTTCCTCAGCTCCCAAACCAATATCCTGCATCGGGGTGCCAGCTTCTCTGGACAGTGTAAGGTACTGCTCCAGCAATCCCTGTTTTTCTCCGGTTCCAATAATATCATCTTCCGTCAGGCGCTCCAGCTTCACAAAGCCCGAATCATTTACGATTCGCTCAAACTGTGCAATAGCTTCCATAAAACGCTGGATATTTTCCTTATCTCTGATTTCTTTAGGAATGAGCGTACCTCTGCATAAAGAAGAAAAATTGCTCTGCATGCGCATCCTTTCTTTAGTGGTCTTGGTCAGGAAGAGGTAGCAGTAATGATTCAGAAATGGACGTTCGTTGAAATGTTGCTGATAGGATTTTGCCAGAAAGCTCAACCCGTCCTGTGCAATATCGGGCGCATAGTTCTCCTTGATATACCAGTCCTGTTTATGCACAATAGTAAAATCTGGCAGGGTCTTTATCGCCTTGTGCCAAGTCGAGTGTATGGCTTCATACTCTGCAGAGGCTACCGTAAATAGCTCTGGCAGATGTACCATAAAGCAAGCGGTAATGTCTGCATCCTTTGAAATGATGCAATGGTTTTCTACTGCCAACAATGGAAACTTACTTTCCAGTGTTGCCGCTTTTGACATGTTTCTCATGAGCGAATTGATTTTGGATTGTACTTGAAATAACTGGATACAGGCTTGCGGCAAATAATGTATCTAGGATGCCTTTTTTTGGATCCTACTTTCATCAGACCATGCTCGCCATACTTTGTGTTGAGTGAGAATGTCTGCCAAATAATAAGTGAACCGCCACCAACACCTATGAACAGGCAGGCGTAAGAATTTACCCCTGCCATGTACATCACCATTACCAGGACAAGCACGCCCAAAAGCCCCCCTGCAAAAATGAAAAGGTACTGTGCCTTCAGCCCCTTAAACTCTACGGTTCTTCCTATCCCTTTGTTTATGTTGTAATTATTCATAGGACGGTTGATTAAAGGAAGAATGAACGAAGAATGGTGGCAGCCACGATCAAGAAGATACAGGCACCGAACCAGCTTGCCGCGGTCTTGCTAGTGTCGGGATCTCCGCTACTGAATTTGTTGTACACCTTTACACCTCCAATAAGCCCGACTACGGCACCAATGGCATAGATGAGCTGCGTGGCCGGATCAAAATAAGAAGTTACCATCTGTGTTGCCTCGTTGATCCCTGCAGAACCGTTTCCTTGGGCGAACACTCCATACCCTGACAAGATGGCCAAAGCCGTCAGCAGTAGTTTTTTTCTTTGTTTTTCCATAATTTGAATGAATTAATTTGTTACACATTTACCCGCTCTTGTGGGCTCTGGGAACAAATTTGTCACGGAAATCAAAGCACTCTAACAAACTGTCTTTCAGAGGTATTATTTGTCTTTCAAAGGCTGTTTACTCGCTGTTTTGAACGGGGGAATTTGTACTATTTCAATAGACTATAGCTGAAACTTATCTTAAAAGGTGGTATTTTAGCTAGATATAAACCGTTACTGAAAAAATGAAACTATCAGATCTTGCAATTGACACTTTAAAAGAATTTATTTCAGGGGATAATGAGCTTACTCCGAGATTAACTGGTGCTAATATTTTGAAGCTTTTTAACAAGGTCGGTTTTAAAGACGTTTATAAATTTGGTGACGGGGGTATGCCTGAGGGATTAAGCCGAAATGCCTATGTTTTAAAAAGGTTAAATGAAATAAACGGTAAGACCGAAATGGTGGAGCTTTTGGAAATTGTTTTCAACGCTGAGCATTTTGCTCAGGATAAATCGCTTACTATCGAAAAAGCAGTTGAAGAAATCAACAAAACGTTACAGCAAGAAAAGTATAGACTGCATGGAGCCAGTGGAAAGTACAATGTTATTGGTGCCAAAGTACCAGATAAGATTAAAGTTGAAGTACATTTTGAGGATATACAAGCCAAAATTCTCCAACAGGTAAATGCTGCGCAGTTTTCTATTTGGATAGCCGTCGCCTGGTTTACCGATCCGGTTTTGATGCGGGCAATCTATGACAAAAAACAAGCGGGCTTAAATGTTCGCCTAATTGTTCTTGATGATGATATCAACAGGAAAAATGGATTTAAATATGAAGATTTCGTTGAGGCAAAGCGGATGCCTAAGGAGGGGCCATTCGAAAATATCATGCACCATAAATTTTGTGTTATTGACCTAAAAACAGTTGTACACGGATCGTATAACTGGACCAAAAAGGCAGCATGGAATAAAGAAACAGTAAGTGTTGAGCACAGTAGGGAACTAGCAGAACAATATGCAAGCCAGTTTATCAAGTTGATGAAGTAATTACATCTTTCTGCCCTTGGTGTTTTTTTGTTTGGCTTCCACAGATTTAATATCAGGCTTGTTATTTTGTACCTTACGTTCCCTTTCCAGATTTTCTTTGATCACCAAAGGGACAGAGATATCGTCCCAGGTTGCGGTTTTAGCTTTGGAATGAGATTTTAAGCCAGTCTCTTTCAGGCCGTCCAAAGCATCAAAGCCATGATGTCTGTTCCAGCCAATGGGATCAAGGGTTTTTGCTGTTGGAAAGCTAACCACAATAAGGTCTTTGGGGATTTCCTTGATTGTTTCATAATCAATTTCCCTGTACTCATGTTTTTTTGGGTCGTAAGGTATAAAGTAGGCATTTCTGATTTCATCGTAAAAATTGTCGATTTCTGAGAACCGTATACCCGATGAAAGGAAGTCGTCTTTGGGTCTGAGCATATCCATACGGATATCGACATAGAAAGAATGTCCTGCAATATTAATTGTTGGTAGTAAGCCGTTGTTCACCCGCAGGTCCACTGCCTTTTGGTCTACCATAAGATCAAAATCGGTTTTCCCTGCTAATTCATCAGGTTTTAATTTGTACTTCTCAGCCATACCTGCCGGATCGAGTACCACAAATTCAGGTATCTTCACGGTGATACTCTCCAGCCTACCTCGAAAAGAAGGAAGGTTCTTGCTCTCCTGGCTAAATAAAAATGTATAGCCATCGCCTAAGTCACGCATGTCCTCCAGGCCAATAAAATTCTTTGGGTTTCCTTTCTCTCTAAGCTCAAACTTCTTTACATCCACAAGGAAATCTGTCCCTTCTATATTCAGTATAGGCAATTCTCTTTTCATATTTCTTCAATTCATGCTAAGTATAATGACAATAAATATACTTGTACTCCCTTTAGGGGGCTCCAAAGTAACCTTCAGAGGCATAATTTGGCTGAGAATGACACAATCGTATTTATTATCTTTGTAAGACTAAATGGGATAACATAGAAAGAAGAATAGGCTTTATAAAGATGAGGACCTTTACTAGGTCCTTAAGTTTCGATCAGAATAAAATATATTTGAATTAGTTTGTCAGTTGTTTTGCAAACTCTGAGGGTCTGATTTTTACAATCTGATAGAATGTATTGCTGAATGCCGAAATACTGCCGTAGCCTAGTGAGTAGGCAATTTCACTTAAGGAAATATCTGTCTCAATCATCATTTCTATTGCCTTGGTCATTTTTAGCAATTTAAAATATTGCAGAAAAGAAATCTTCATTGTACGCTGAAACAGGCGAGAAAGTGTTCTTTCACTAAATCCTGTATCATGACTTAGGATTTTCAAGGTAAGATTATCATATATGTGATCATTAACATATTTGAGTACCGGAGCTATTCGCTGATTGTCTGTAACTGGAACAGAAATCGGAAGTGATTTTTTACTTATTTTAGGTAATATTTCTTTAATGCCCATGAGGAAAAAATACCCGTCATCTCCTGGAAGGATGTGTCCTGACCATTTTTCAGTATATGTTAGCATTTGCATTAACAGGGGATTCATCGGATAAATACCGTCCTTTTGAAAAAAAGGATCCTTGTCCACATCATAAAAATAAATCGTTCGGATAATCACCGATTTACTCATCTCTACCCGATGTGGGCTGTTTTTAGGAATCCAAACATAATGTCGTGAGGGGATAATAAGTGTTTTATCTACCATTTGAATATAAGCAGCCCCTCCATCGATATAAATCAGTTGACCTTTACAGTGCGAGTGTGTAGGCAATTTATATTCGTTAGTTTCATGTACTACATAGATAGAATTTGGAATTCTATCTATTTCTGCTATAAATTCTAATAAATCAAACATGTTTACAAATTTATATAAAAAGAACTCTTTAAAAGCAGTATCCCTTTTGTTGAGTATATTATTGATATCGAGATTGATTCTTTTTTTTAAAATTGTAAATAGCCACAGGCTATAGATATAAATAAAAAGCAGCCTTATCGTTTACAATAGAGAAGGCTGCTAATTTTTAACTATCTGTCTAACCATTCAGGTTTCCCTGAACCTCTCGGTACCAGAACAGTTTTATAAAAACCCGGAGTTTCACTCATATAAACCTGCTCAGTAACACCCTGATAAGTTCCACAAGGTGTTTCGGCTACAAATGTTTCGGGATCGGTATAGTAATGATCCGGTGAAGAGCCTGCGGTAGCATGGGCGTATTCTTTATCAAAAATACCTAATGAGAAAAGCCACATGCTTGCTCGGACAAGCGAAACGTGAACTTTGTAACTGCCGCCTTCTTTTGCTCTTCTTGCTAAGGCAACATTGATTCCAATAGTTGTAAGCCATGACATAATGTAGTCATTGACTACAAATATCTCTGAAAGTTTTGGTTGGTCCGCAGTACCTTCTAAGGCAAAAACTCCTGTTGCTGCACCTGCATTTTGATCAAATCCAATTCTATCTGTCCAAGGTCCTTTGCTACCCCATAATGATATTCCAGCATGAATAATTCCTGGGCGGATCTTTGCTGCTTCTTCAGCGTTCAATCCCAGGTTATCCATGTAGCCAGGTCTTCTGTTATGGAAAAAAACATCGGTATCTTTTAGGAGGCTTTTCATCTTATTTAATCCTTCTTCTTTTTTAAGATTTAAAGTAGCAGAACGTTGTCCAACAGCCGTTGTGTAATAAATAAGATCGATTTCAAAATCATGGGAAGGCCAAATATTTAAAACATCGGCACCATGAAGTGCTAATGCTCTTCCGGCACCTGCACCAGCGATAACATGTCCCATTCCCAAAGCACGAATTCCATCTAAAGGATTTTCACCTCCCTGTGGCAAAGGCTCAGGTTCACTATCTCCAATTTTTGTAATTTCAATTAGAGGCATTTCCAATAAGTCAAGGTATTGCTGTTCAGATAAAAATTCCTGTGGAGTTCTAACAATGGTCAGCTGTAAACCTTTTTCATTCATTGCTTTTTCCAAATCCAATGCATTCCATTTCTTGATCGCTGCCGCAACAGCCTCTTGACTGTCTGCACAATCTAAAAACCGTAAAGCAGCAGTTTTTAATCTAGGGTAAAGATTGCAGCAAAGTACATGCTTATTGTCGGCCGTTTCATAAATAAAGTTAGGCATGAAAGGATTGGTGGGATCATTTGGCATTTCTGGGTTAAAACCGTTTAAGAACTCCCATTTTTTATCATAAAATGGAGATAACCTGTGTAAAGCCTGTCCTAAGTTGATTTTAATATTTTGGCCGTTTCCGCTTCTTTGTTTCCAAAGCATTGCTATGCTTACTGCTTTTGCTGCCAAAACAATGGCAGAGGCACTAGCAAGGCGAAATACGCTTTTAACAATTGGATCTTTTCCTGTGAATTCGATATTGCCCCCAGAATCTTTCTGTGTAAGACCAATTTCATTGAGTAATTTTTCAAGCTCATCATTCAGATCAAAACCTTCTGTTGTTTTTAAGGGATTGTCCAGCGCATTTTTTATTTTATCGTTAAGTGTCATAATTCTATTTGTTTTAAGGTAGTTCTACTGCTTTGGATTTCATATCCATCAGATCTAATAATACTTTATTTCTATCGTCAATAATCTTCTGCAAGTCTTTGCCTTTGAGTACATTTGATAGTTCTGTTGATATTAGTTCTATCAAATTTTGATCAATCTCTATCGTTCCCAGATCTTTCATCCATGACTCCATAGGTGGACCTAAGTGTTCTAAAACATGTTTAATTCCTCCATTTCCGCCTGAAAGGTGAAGATTAAGAAATGGTCCTAATAAGGCCCATCTCAATCCTGGTCCCTGAGAAATAGCCAAATCAATATCTTCTATTGAAGCAACGCCTTCTTTAACCAGGTAAAATGCTTCTTGCCAAAGAGCAGCCTGCAAACGGTTAGCCACATGCCCCTTTTTTTCTTTTAGCAAACGGATAGGCTTTTTGCCAATAGATTTATAGAATTCGATTGTCTGCAAAACGGCTTCCTCAGATGTAGCCTTTCCTCCGCATACCTCAACTAAAGGAATCAGGTGCGGTGGGTTAAAGGGATGACCTAATAATATTCTCTCCGGATGCTTCGCTGACATTTGGAATTCCGATGCCTGAATCCCGCTTGAACTGCTTACTATCAGTACTGAGGGATCAGTGGCTGCATCAAGTTTTGCAAAAAGTTCTTGTTTTATTTCAAGCCTTTCGGGGCCATTTTCTTGTACAAATTGCACACCTTTAACCGCCTTAACAGGATCTACTTCAAAATGAAGAAGTTCCAGTGATATATCGGGATTGTTTAAAGTAATGCCTTTTCTTAGCCTCTCCTCGGCATCAGGAGCAGGGTCACTTGCTGTAACCTCTAATCCTTTGCTCAAAAAATAAGTTACCCAGCTAATTCCAATTACCCCGGTACCAATAACTGCTACGTGTTTTATTTTATTTGACATAATTTATGATATTTAGTTATTAAAGGGTTTTCTTTCCCAAATCAGAAATGTATTCTGCATTTTTCCATTAATTAAAATAGGACCTTCGGTACCTAGATGCAGTTTATCGCCATGAATTTCCACTAGCCTTATTTGAACTTGATTTAACCAATTGGGAAAAAGACTTATGGTCATTTCATGTCGTAAAGTTTGGGTGTCTTCATCTACATAGAATGGACCTGAATAGGCTAAATAACTTGAAGCGGCAGCCGCAAACTCCTCATTTGTTGCATAGCTTAAATCGTTTATTTTGAATGCAGGTCGTCCTGGAATCATCATTTGTGCTGACATATATCCATCGGCTGTATACATAATGATCCCTTGGCAATTATTCTTCATAGGATAGGAAATATTACCGCTTTCATCTTTTGCTTCATAGGATACTAATGACCATGCACCAAGCAACTTATCTCGTAATTTTATATTTTCCATAATGTGATAACCAAAATGTTGTTTGATTGAAAATCATTTGGTTATACGAATTTATGAAGGAAAAAAAACGCTTTATTTTAAAAGTGAGCCAAATATTATCTCATTCCAGCCACTTTTATTGAATTGCCTTAGAATACTAAAGAACAGCTTCATACATCAAACCGGAAAAGCAGTATGTGGGAAACAGAATTTTTATAAAATCTGGACAAGTTTGAGGTTTCTTTCATACCTAAGAATGTAAACGAGATATTGTCCATAATTAATCTGACACGAAAACTAAGATTTGTGATACAACAAATCATAAATATTTAACCTTTCGTAATAATATTTGCTTAAAAACCAATAACAAACCAAAAAAAACATTAAATTAGTTTTATTTATAGCGATTTATGAACCACCAATACCTAGATAATATTATTAATGAAGCCCTCTCTTATAGATCTAATCAAGAAAACTGTATTATTAGAGTATAATTTACCACATGATACGCTCCCAATAGAAAAATCCTGTGTAACTCATATAGATTATTTTGACGATTGTTACAAAGCAGATAATGCAGAAGATCTGTCCCGAATTATCTATGAAAGTATTCTATACTATGCCTTTGATGAATTTCAACTGCTTGATGGTGATCACCAAAAGATGTTTTTAAAGGCATTTAATACCAAATTCAAATACAACTATTCGGCAAGCGATCTGGCTAAATTGAAGCTAGGTATATATGGTGAAGCGCTCTTGTATGCAATATTGAAGGTCTACTACGGAAACGAAACACTGGTTTCCCGTGGTTACTTTTACGACATCCAAAAGAAATCTGAGGTTACCGGTTATGACTGTTTTCACCTGATCCAATCTGAAGATGAAATTCAACTATGGTTTGGTGAAACCAAGTTTTACCAGGATGTAAAATCTGCGATTAATAAAGTCTTCGACAATATCCAGAAAGCTATTTCCGATGATTACCTGGTAAATACGAATTTTACGACTATTGTACAGTTTAAAGGAAATATCGCCGATAAAGATTCTAAACTTTATAAAATTCTGGATAAATGGGATAAATGCATCATTGACAATCTGGAAAAGGAACTCTTAGATAATAACATAAAACTTATTTACCCAATATTGATAACCTATGATTTAGTAAATGGGGATTATCAACAGTCTGTAGAGACTGCTATCAAACATATAAATGACAACTATGCTGATCTGGAATTTAAAAATATCACTATAGACTTCTCTATATTCTTTATCCTAGTTCCGATTGAAAGTGCCAAAACCTGTAAAGAAACAATTATCAAATGGATAGACAGCAAAGAACCCTTAACGTTGTAACTACCTTAAACTCCTTTCATGAAGGAGTGACACCACGACATGTTCTATTAAACGAGGTCTGTGACTATTTTGATTTTATTAAAAATGAAGATATCGACGATTCTGACCGTAGGTTCTTACTCCATCTTTCTTCCAAAGTTGGGGTGCCTCATTATTATGACATCCTTTATAAATTTGTTGAAGATCGTTCCTTGGTAGTTGAGGAAGATAATATATGTCTAAGTACGATCTCATCTTTATTATACGAATCTTCTTTGTATACTGATGAACATTCTAAGTTACACCAGTATCAAAAGGAAATACTTGATCTTTTCAGCAAGGAGAAAATAAACCGCTATTTTCTTTCGGCATCCACTTCTTTTGGAAAAACACATCTGGTCTATGAGATCATAAAGAAAATGAGTTACAGGAATATTGTACTTATATTTCCTAGTATTGCCCTACTTACCGAAAACCTCACTAGGATAAAAAATAAGACAATCAGATTTCCAAGGGAATATCAGGTGCATACATTGAGCGATTCTCCAATTGGTTTTGAGGAAAACAATATCTTCATCTTTACACCGGAACGCTTTCTTTCCTTTTTGGATAAAAATCATAATATCGACCTTGATTTTATATTCATAGATGAAGTATATAAGATTGATAACGGTTATATCATTGATAACGAGGCAAAGGAGAATGAACGGGATGTTGCCTATAGGATGTCACTGTTTTACGGATTCTCAAAATATACTGATATTGATATTTTTCTGGCAGGCCCCTATATCGAAGTTTTTGAACAAAATCGGGAGGGTTATAATCCATCTTTCGACCTTTTCCTTAAAGACTTTGGAATTGAAAAGTTATTAAGAAATGAATATGAGATAGTCAAGGTTATAAAAAAGAGTGTAGAAAAAGAAAAGGGAAAAATAATTCTTGATGGCCTTGAACTTGATTTCAAAGGGAAATCAACTAAAAAAGATAAAATTCAAGAGATACTGGATCGCATTCTGTTGAGGGATGAAAATGCCATTGTTTACTGCAATACGCAAGGAAACGCGGAAAAAGTAGCCACAGATTTTGAACGGGCTCAGTTAAATACGCAATTCTATAGTGCTTTTATTGACCATCTTAGGTCTAATTTCGATGAGAAATGGATTGTTGTCCAGGCCCTATTAAAAGGGGTTGGCGTACATCACGGCATGGTTCCTAAATATATTCAAAAGGAAATAATCTCCTTATTTAATAGCCCTCAATCAGGTGTAAAGGTGCTGACTTCCACAACTACAATAACCGAAGGCGTAAATACTACGGCAAAAAATATGCTCGTTTATAAAAGTGAGAAAGGCGGTGGCAGATTTGGTAAGCCACTGCTAACTTTTGATGCCAAGAATATCGCCGGCAGAGCGGGACGTTTTATGGAACATTATAAAGGTCGTTTAATTACCCTTGATAATGAATTTATGGAGGTCATTGATGGTACAGGTGAACAGATTACACATAAAAACTATGATCCGCTTGTAGAAAAGAAAGAAATTGATGATGAAATGACTCCTGAAAAATACCTTGATGATCGTAGTCGTCAACGATTACTCGAAATAAAAGCCATGCAGGAAGCCAGGGGGATTCCGGATCATATATTGTCACAATTTAAGGTCATCAGTAAAAGGGATAAAATGAAAATCTATGATAATATTGTAGCTCTTGACCCACTTTCCCATTTACGAATTAGACGGTTTATAGCAAGGTTGAATGCTCCGCGAATGGCTTTGGAAAAAGATGGCTTCCAGACCATACTAGAGGTGATTTTTGAAGTGGTGGAAAATGAAAATCTAAAGGCAATGATTGAAAACACCTTTAAAGATAAATTCAGCCCCAATTATTACTCCATTCTGGTTGCTTCACTCAATAGTTACCTTACCAATGGATTTAGAGGTGTATACAGTTATCATCTTGGGAAAGAGAATGACCCTAATTCGTCCAGGGCTGTAAATAGTGCTATGAGAAAAGCTTCTTCTCTTATTTATAATACCTTTAAATATCAGCTGGTCAAGTATATTGGTGTTTTTAACCTCATGTACAGGTTTTATGTTTCTCAAAGAGATCGGATACCTTATGATGATGCATCTGGCATAGATGTTTTATTGATAAAATTGGAGTATAATGCTTTTAGTGAAGAAGCAAGAATTGCCAGTGACTATGGTGTACCGCAGAAGATTGTGGAGTATTACGATTCAATGAGTCAAAATGATGCAAATCGTATAGCGGCATCTTTTGATAATTATGAAAGAGTAATATTTGACAGAATAAATAATATTATTAAAGATTAAAATAAAATTTGTGTGACTTATCAGTCACACAAATTCTCCAATGTCAAAGTCATCCAAATTGTTGTCCCGCATAGTGGAAGAACCAGAATCCGTTTCAGAATTTATACTCCGATCCAATAGCCTTGCTATCTTCTGAGAAGCATTTTCAATAGAGTCTTCCAATAGGCTGTAAAGCTCGGTCCCCTGTATTCTTTGAACGATATCTACCGCTTGTATCTGCAAGGCCGGCTCCAGTACTTCTTCCTGAAGCAGTGACCCCACGGTATTCAGTTCTTCAAAGGTAACCCCTCTGGCCAGTCCGTCTTCGCCATTTGGCTCTCCATATCCCATCCATTCATTTTCTTCCTCGTCTAGGTCGGGAGATATTCCAAAAACATCATCCAGTTCTTCCTGCGGAATCTCTATGGCAAAATCCCTTTCGTTGACTTCTGTTTCAAAATTATTAACTTCACTGCTTGCTTTTGCTTTTTGTCCTTCAGAGGCGACATTTGGCTGTGAAAGTCTAATATTCGGCTTTGGAACGCCCATTATTTCAGGTAATTTCAAAGGTTTCACAGGAGATTTATCCTGCTTTTTTTCTACTTTGTTGATAATGATTTTGTCTTTTGCTAAAAGAATAATGACCAGAATCAAACAGATAACGATTACTACTTCCATATTCAAAAAGGTTTACGTCTTCTACTGTACATTGTTTTGATTTCCTTGCCATATTCCTCAAAGTGTTTTCTCAATATGCTGTGGAGATAATCTGAGATATTGAGTTTACCATTGCCGAACATAAATGCGGCAGTTGCCAGTTTTTCATGAAAATCAGGACTGATATAAACAGATTTTCCTGATTTGGCCTTAAATTCAGTTGGTTGAAGAAAAACGCTGGTATATTCCTTGATGCGTAATTCTTCATTTTTCTTTTTTACTGGAGTTTCCATAGTAGTTTCCTTTTAATGTTTTATAAAATGGGTTTGTTCCGTTGGTTATAGAATTCGGTGATGTCATTTCCGAATTCTCTGAAATGGTATTCAAGTATATTGTCGATGTATGAATAAAGGGTTGTTTTCTCCTCCCTGGTCAATTGGACTATACGCAGTAGCCTCTCATGGAATTCTGGCCGTATATATACAACTTTACCACTGCGTCCTGAGGGAAATCGGTTAACCAAGAACGTATCTTCAAAATCTACTTTTTTGGAAGAGCTATTTCTAGTCTTTTCTCTAGGTTTATTTTCCTTTTCTTCATGCGTTTTTTGAGCAGCTTGTGGTTCTGAGGCAGTCTCATCTCCACTCATGATACTCATCAGGTACTGCTCATCGACAATGGGTTTTTCAAAATCCTTGCGTGTTTTGTCATTAGCCATAAAGCATTGTTTTAGAGATTTGTTATTCTTAAAAATTCCTCTATGAAGGTGTCCATTCGTGTCGTTTTCATCAATAGAGGATCTGCAGGTAACAGACTTGAACGGAAAACATAATTTCCGGTATCATCTGTTTCCTTACGGAATCTTTTACTGTCCATGATCCTGGTATCCATAACAGAGAGCTTGAGTTCATCAATAACGGCTTGGTAAGCATCGTAAAGTCCTGTTTTTTCTCTTCCGTCTACTTGGTTCCAAAATAACCAAATGGACTGATCCTTTTTATTCTTGCCTATTTCGGGCAATTGGAGAAAAGCTTTGGTGAATCCTAGCGTGCTTTCCACCACGAGCCGGTCTGCCGTAATTGGGGAAAATATAAAGTCCATAGCTTTTAGTGTAGTAAGCACGCCTTTCGTATTTGCAGTTCCCGGTAAATCAAATAAAGTAACCTCAGGGAGTATACCTGTTCTATCGATATGTTCCAGTGCTTTCTCCAGTGCATTTTCTGCATTGCATTTAATAATAGTGTAAGCTTTCTTATTAATGGTTTGAAATTGCTTCATGGCCGCCTTTTTATGATAGTCACTCTGCATGATAGTTTTCTTGTCACGTTCCCTCATATTGGTAAGACTGTGCTGTGGGAAATCGCAGTCCATTACCAAAACGTTAAAGCCTAGTCGGTAGTGCAGTACACTTGCCAGAAGGGTTGTAATTGTAGATTTTCCTACACCACCCTTTTGGGTGTAAAAACTGATTTTTAAAGTTTGTTTTACTGTTTCCATTATTTAAGTATTTATTGATGTATTCTTTTACATTTTTCCTGCTTCCTGCATTGCTGTAATCCCTTATAGTTTATAAAATTCTTTACCTGCCGTATTCCTATATTTTTTTACAGTTATATGCTTTTGTATATAGTAGTCTTTATATAAAACCAGTTGCATTATTGCCTGTATGCTTTTTAGCTTTGTAATTTTTATGCTTTTATGCTTTTACAGTTTTATAATTTTAAAACCTTATTCTTTTATAGTTTACATATGATAAAGCTGTTTTTCCTGCCTGTTTTCCGCACCGTTTAAAACACTGCTTTAAAACTTTAAAACAAAGAAAACCAAGAGTTCCTTTGCTTATTTTAAGCTGGCATACTATGGCGTTCTGAGGCGTCCTTTGGCTGGGTTCACCAGCACAATAGTTCCATTTCAAGGACTTTACTTTGTAAAGATTTCAATCTGATGAACAAATGGGAATAGTTATTACAAGTCTGTCTTACTCTGAAAAAAGGATCATATCATTTTTCCCTGCTATTTGGAATCCGTCCCGAAGGGCGGATTATCTGAACACATGTTCAGAGCAAGTTATGTTTTGAGGCACTCGAAATGAATTTCGTGCCCCAAAACGACTTGCCCTTGCAGGGGGCTGACAAATACCCTCCGAAGTCGGGATTTGGTAAGATTGAGATTGATAACTGGCTCACACGAGGCTCGATTTTTAAAAGAATTATTATGGAAGAAAATAGAAAGCAGAAACAGAAAAATGTGGGACGTAAACCAAAGATTAACCCAAGTACCCACCGCCATGTTTTTCGTCTTACAAATGAAGAAAATGCTAAGCTATTGTCCCTTTTTGAAGCTTCAGGGATGAACAATAAGGCGAAGTTTATAATAACACTGATTTTTAACCGTGAACTCAAGATGGTAAAGATTGACAAAGATGCGCTGGATTACCATTCAAAGTTGAGTGCACTCTTTAGTCAGTTTAGAGCAGTAGGGGTCAATTATAACCAGATTGTAAAGGTACTTTACAGGAATTTTTCAGAAAAAAAAGCGGCTGCCTATCTCTTTAAACTGGAAAAGCAAACTGCTGAAATGGCCCTTTTATGTCAGCAAGTAATAAAATTGACACAGGAATTTGAAGCAAAATATTTAAAATAACCTTGAAATTATGATTGCGAAAATCGGAAAAGGAGAGAATTTTTACGGTGCACTTTCCTATAATATGCTAAAAGTTGATGCAGAAAACGGACAGGTTTTATTACTCAATAAGATCTCCGAAACACTGGATGGTAAATATTCCGCACCGTATTTTCTGCGTTATTTTGAACCGTATTTGTTGGCAAATAATAAAACCGAGAAGCCTGTACGCCATATATCCTTGAATCCAGATCCTTCGGATAAAGTTACAGATGAGAATTTTCGAGATATTGCAACCGATTATATGCAACAAATGGGATACGGCAATCAGCCATATGTTGTCTTTAAACATACAGATATAGACCGCACCCATATCCATATTGTTAGTACCTGTCTTGAATTGGACGGTAAAAAGATTTCTGACTCCTATGATCATCCTCAGTCTATGGCCATATGTCGAAGTCTTGAAGAGAAATATGGTTTAAAACCGGCATTAAAGAAAGAATCGGCACGTGAAGAACTCGCATTCAGACCAGTGGATCCTCTTAAAGGAAATATCAAAAGCCAGATTGCTTCTGTTGTCAGATACTTACCTAAATACTATAGCTTCCAAACACTGGGCAGCTATAATGCGTTACTTTCCCTTTTCAATATCACTGCCGAAGAAGTTAAGGGAGAAGTTCAGGGACAGGTAAAAGAAGGAATGGTTTATTTCGCATTGGATTCCAAAGGAGAAAAAGCCAGTAATCCTTTTAAAGCTTCTTTGTTTGGGAAGCATGCAGGATTGGAACATCTAAATAAACATTTTGAACACTCAAAACAACAATTGAAAAATAACAAAGCAGGATCTATTTTAAAAGCTACAGTTGAGGTTGCTATAAGCAGTTCCACCAGTGAAAGCAGTTTTGTACATCAGTTACGGGAACAAGGAATAAATACTGTTATCAGGAAAAATGCCCAGGGGCGTATCTATGGTATAACTTTTATTGACCATGAATCCCGCTCGGTATGGAATGGATCACAATTAGGAAAGAACCTTTCTGCCAATGTATTTAATGAACTATGGAAAGAAATTCCCATCCAGTTAAATCAAGACAACACTTCTGTCTTTTTTCCTCCTTCAGAAAAAGGGAGGGCTCTTGTTGACCAGGAGCCAATACATCAGCTTTTTGATTTTCTGGATAAAGAAACTCCTCTTGTTTTACAAGACGAGACAGGCCTGGTCGATGCATTAGGTGGCCTGCTTCCCGACACACAAAGCGAAGACTATGAGGAATTGGATTTTGCTCATCGAATGAGAAAAAAAAGAAAACGAGGAAGGCAGTAAAGTATAACAGCAGATTAACCTTAAAGCGTTATCGAATATCTTAGATAAGCTCTTTTAAGAGAACCGGAATCAAAACGTTCTGAAGATTTGCAACTCTATCAAATTCTTTTGCCATATCATCCGGTGGAATATCACCAACGTAATTTACCACAACCGATAGGTAGAGTACTTCAATACATTCAATAAATGTTAGTAGTATACCTTTGTTTTTTTCAGAGAGAACACCCAGTCTGTCCGTTATTATTTTAATGAATAATGATCGTTCTCTTACTTTGCTCTTATCCCACAGTGGGTATGAAAGCTTTCTAAGACCTTGGTATTTTATCAAAGGGGGGTACTGGAGGAACTTATGATACTTTTGAGCGAAAGCATATTTTCTGTGAATGGCCAATTTTAAAGCAGTCTGAGCTTCAGGAATATCCTTTAACTCACCTTCAAGATCAGTAAAAAAGGTATTTGTCAAATCCTGTATCACTGCAAGATACAATGAATTTTTATCGGGAAAATAGTAATATAAAAGCCCTTTTGAAATTGAAATGTCATGGGCTATTTCTTCCAATTTTGTTTTTGAGTAGCCGTAAAAGGAAAACCTTCTGGTGGCTGAATTCAAAATCAATTTTCTTTTTTCTTCTAAATCCATTTATAACTTTCTTTTATCCATGCATCAATATTGATATGTTTTTTACTCAAATAGGTTTTGAACCGATTGGTTCAAAATGATTTAAAAAAAAACTTTATTTCTTTATCATTTCTATTAAAAGATCCACCATTTCATTTACCTCTTTTTTATTTTCAGAAATAATGTAATGGCTCCAAAGACTACTAAATCCCGAGAAGATAAATCTTGCTACTATTTTGGGATCTGTGGTCATCTTTATAGCACCTTCTTCTTGTGATGATTTGACCAAATCAGCTAAGATGGATTGTAGAGTGCTGGTAATTTTTACCAAGAGCATCTGTACCTCCTTGTCCGTTTCAGCAACTTCAAATATCGTTTTTACAATAAGACATGTTTTTTTGTCTATTATCGCCTGCTCGACAACATCCCTAATCGTTTTCTCTAAAATTATGATCGGGGAAGTACCATTTTTTAAAGCTTTTCTATATTGCTGCTCCTTTAAATCTGAATAGTCTTTCAATGATTCAATAAATAGCGTATGCTTGTTGCCAAAGGAATCATAAATACTGCTTTTGTTTAGCTGCATCGTATTTACGATATCTCGAAGTGATGTTGTATGGTATCCCTTTTTCCAAAATAGATCGCGAACTTTCTGTAGTTTTTGGGAATAGTCAAACTCCTTGTTTCTCGGCATAGCGTAAATATAAAAATTTAATGCGAGCTTCCTTGTAGCCCTTGTCATAATGCCCTTTCTTCTAAGCCAAAGATTACTTTTTTATGAGTATTAATTAGCCAAATAGTTCCTATAGAGGCCAAGTAACGACAGTTTCAGATACCAGCATTTGGATGCCATTAAATTAACGGGCATAATTTAATTCATTCTATTATGCAAGGAGAAGACGACTTAAGAGGGCTTGCCAAAATTATGGCTTTTATGCGTGCAGTGAGCATCTTACTGGTGTTAATGCACTTTTACTGGTATTGCTATGGCTTCTTTGTGGAGTTTGGCTGGACACTGGAGATAATCAATAAAGTATTAACCAATTTCAATAATACAGCAGGATTATTTTCATACGCAATCTATACCAAAATTTTTTCTATCGTACTACTGGCTTTAAGTTGCCTGGGGAGCAAAGGAGTTAAAAATGAAAAAATAACCTGGACAAAAATCTATACTGCTCTAGGAATCGGTTTCGTGTTATTTTTTCTAAACGGACCATTGTTAAATCTATCTGTCAAAATTGCAACAGGTCTTTACCTGCTTACCATGAGTCTTGGTTATATCGCTTTAATGATGGCCGGGGTTTGGATGACCCGATTGCTGCGTACCAATTTGATGGATGATGTATTCAATAATGAAAATGAAAGTTTCCTACAAGAAACCAAGTTGATGAAAAATGAATATTCGGTCAATCTTCCAACCAAATTCTACTATAAAGGGAAATGGAATGATGGCTGGATAAACGTAGTAAATCCCTTTAGAGCCAGCATTGTACTGGGTACACCTGGATCCGGAAAATCATATGCCATCGTTAATAATTTTATTAAACAACATATCGAGAAAGGCTTCTCTATGTATATCTACGATTTTAAATTTGACGATCTTTCTACGATAGCTTACAATCATTTACTGAAGCATGCCGATAAGTATAAGGTAAAACCAACGTTTTATGTCATCAATTTTGATGATCCACGTAAAAGCCATCGTTGCAATCCATTGAATCCGGATTTTATGACCGATATCTCTGATGCTTACGAAGCTGCCTACACCATTATGCTGAATTTAAATCGTAGCTGGATTCAGAAGCAGGGTGATTTCTTCGTAGAAAGCCCAATCATTCTATTAGCCGCTATAATTTGGTTTTTGAAGATATACGATAATGGAAAGTTCTGTACTTTTCCACATGCCATCGAATTGCTCAATAAAAAGTATGCAGATGTATTTACTGTTCTTACCTCTTATTCTGAATTAGAAAACTACCTTTCTCCATTCATGGATGCATGGCAAGGAGGGGCTCAGGATCAGCTACAGGGACAAATTGCTTCGGCCAAGATTCCATTGTCAAGAATGATTTCCCCACAATTGTATTGGGTAATGACCGGAGATGATTTTAGTCTGGACATCAATAACCCCAATGAACCTAAAATACTTTGCGTAGGCAATAATCCCGATAGACAAAATATTTATTCAGCTGCTTTGGGTTTGTACAATTCAAGAATTGTGAAGCTTATAAATAAGAAAGGACAGTTAAAAAGCTCGGTCATCATAGATGAATTACCAACCATCTATTTCAGAGGTTTGGATAATCTTATTGCCACAGCCAGAAGTAACAAAGTTGCTGTTTGTCTTGGTTTTCAGGATTACTCTCAATTAATACGAGATTATGGCGATAAAGAAGCTAAAGTGATTCAAAACACTGTTGGTAACATATTTTCTGGACAGGTTGTTGGCGAAACAGCTAAAAACCTATCTGAACGTTTTGGAAAAGTACTGCAAAAGCGCCAAAGCATGACCATCAACCGTAACGATAAATCAACCTCCATATCTACCCAAATGGACAGTCTCATACCTACTTCCAAAATTTCTACTCTTACCCAGGGGATGTTTGTGGGGTCTGTGTCGGATAATTTTGATGAAAGGATCGATCAGAAAATATTCCATGCGGAAATAGTGGTCGATAATGAAAGAGTTGCTGCCGAAACAAAAGCCTATCAGAAATTACCGCAAATCGCATCCTTCTTAGATGAAAATGGGGACGATTTGATGAAACAAGATATCGAAGCTAATTATAAACAGATTAAACTAGATGTTATCCATATCATTGAGAGTGAATTGGAGCGCATTAAAAATGACCCCGATTTGCAACATTTGGTACAACAGGATTAGAATTTTTCTGGTTCTTAAAATTAGTATTAAAATGCAAGCCATTTACTTGCCACTTGTTGCGGTCATCATAATTAGGGGTGAAAGACCATTGTAAAAGCTGCCTTAGAATTTATTAACTTAGACGCTAAATGAATTAATGTATAATGGCAAAAGACAAAATTTTAGATTTTGACGAACTCAAGGATTTGTATCGCAATGCTAAAAGCCTAGAAACACCAACAAAAGCAGAAAGTAGACAAAGAGGTTACGATCTTGAACGTATTGTTGAGTTTTTATTGATAGACTTAGAAGTTAAAGCTGCCTATAATACTGCGGGAGAACAAATTGATGGATCCTTTTTCTTATTTGGGCAGACCTTTTTATTAGAAGCTAAATGGCATGCAAAATCACTTCCTGCCAGCGATATCTATGCGTTTAAAGGAAAGGTAGATGGAAAATTTCATACAAGTTCTGGTATTTTTATATCCTATTCGGGCTATAGTTCCCAAGCTATTGAAGCGCTTCGCTCTGGAAAAAGTATTAATATCCTGCTTTTTGATAAAACTGATCTTGATTCAATAATAGAAGAAGAGGTGCCGTTTATAGATGTACTCAAATTTAAACTTCGTGAGGCTGGAGATACAGGTCTGCCTTACGTTCCTTATTCATTAGCTAAAGTTGCAAAGCGCAAGGTCCAGGCAGATGAAATTGTAATGGTGCCATCTAAATATGGTAAATTGGTAGATGATGATCTGGGAGGGCCCGTTTCTCCCATGTTCTTAGTTTTATCAAATCTTTCGTTTTCTGAACAGCAAATCTCAACTATAATAAAAGACCTTCAACTTTATCAATCGGTTTCTTTTCAATTCAAAAGAATACGTACAGATCAGTTTCTCGTAAGTACCATTTCTACGTTTTCGTCATTACTGGCAGCAGATGCAGATAATAATTTTATGGGGGTTTTGCTTCTGGTTGAAAATAACCAGTTTGATGACGATGACGAAGATTATCTGTTAGAGGTGCTTCATAAAAATGCCATAGCAGTAGATATTTCAGTAGTCAGGATTCAAGAGTCGAACAAAGTTCAGAACAAGATTGTTCTATCCAAAAGTAATATCCAGGGAATTAAAAAATTTATGCGTGATTTACTGGAAGTAGATAGTTGTTTCTATAATAAAATAGGTGCTAGAAATGCCTTACGCAACGAACTGAATGAAGCTGATTGGGATTATGAAGAAAAGTCGATCACTTTTATTGACGGTGAACATGGAATGCCTTTCAGTATAGATAGTTTCCAAAATTTGTTAAGCCATTTGAGTGATGTAGCAAATAATATTGCTACTGAAGAAACGCCATTGGATATTTTAAATGATGCCGAATATGATCAGGATTTTGACGATCTTGCCTATGAGGTATTATCAGAATATAAAAAACGGTTGTCAAAGCTAGGATGGGGTGACGAAATATAAAATTACTCCCCTTAAGCATTTTTTGACAGTTTAATAGCAAGTTTTATACAAGGGTTTGATCTAATAAACCATATTCATTTTGTATTCATGAACATGGTTTATTAGATTATATGACTCTTATAAGTGTAGCATCAATTGCAGTTGCCAGTTTTTCCTCCACACTATATTTTTTGGCATATTCAGGCCATTGATTTACAGTCTCTAGTACTTCATCTATAATCCCTTCTGGATTGCGGATAGAATTCTGTTTGGCAATGATCAGCAGATCGTCTTTAACAAAGTCTTTTCTTTTTCCATTGATGCTCAGGTTATGCTGGCTCACCCAGTCACTGTCAGGACGGTAGGCATGGCATACATCATAGGCGGGAGCCAGTTTCCATTTACCATCTTTTTCCATCAGGAACGCAAAATTCTTGGTGTGGTCGTCACAGTTACGGGCAAATACATTGAACACCATTCGGCGGTACATCTGTTCCGCTTCGCCATAGCTAAGGCCTAACTGGCGCATGGTTTGGAATAATTGCTCATAACTATAGCTGGAAATCTTGTTAAAGTCGTAATGCTGTATGGCACAAAAGGTTTGTACATGTAGTTTTTGGTTGCCGTTTTTACGATCAAAACGCTTGGTCATAAAATGTGCCCGGCCTTCTTCCTCAATCAGGCGGCTCTCCATCATATTAATACCCGCATCGGTAGCCATTTTATAATAGGCCATTTCCACACGGCCATAACCATAGGTTACTCCAAACTGTGTATCTTTTACTCCATCAAATTTAATAAGCCAATGCTCATAACCGGGTTCCTGTAATGTTTGTCCGGAACGGATCATACCTGTAGCCTCATTGTAGGCAATAATGGCTTTCGGTCGGGCACCGCCTGCAGAAGTACCCATTTTTAGTACGTCGAGTAATACGTCCTGCATATCGTGGTCGGTATGGGCTTCAAAATTCTCCCTGCTTTCCAATAATTTCATAGTCGTATCTATCAGGCTAGAAAGCTCTATAGATTGAGAATTACCCGTTACAGGTAAGGTTGTTGGCTCAAATTCCAATGCGCCCATTCCTCTGTTACCAATAAAACATAACAGTTCTACCGGATTCATTGAATTCTCGGGACGCCCATTTCTGGCAAGCCATATATTAATTAATTCATTCCCGTATTTGTCCGGAAGACTGTCTGCTAAAAGTCCAGGAAGACCTTTAAATGTTGCGGTGTTCCGTAGTTCCGGAAAAGAATATATTCTTGTAGATAAAGGCATCTTAACCAAGGCAACTTCGAGTTTGTCAGAAATGAAATTTGGTATATATTCAAAAAATCCAAGCTCCTGTTCTTCATTCCAAGCTACGGCACCAATTCGCTTACCCCATAGTTTTACAAAAGCTGTCTTTACCATCCTGAATTGTCTTTATTTCGATGGTTATTATTCCGGTAGGCTCTCTTACGTTTCTTTTCATCCTCTTTTGCCAATTGCAATGGGCTAATTTGTGGTGTTGACCTAAACTGTTCCAATACGTAAAACGCATCCAGTACACGTAAAATTTTTAGCAAATTGGTCAATGCAATGTTTTCACCACGTTCTGCCAGACTGAGTGTAGAACGGCTTATTGCCGCTCTTTCTGCTACCTCATCCTGTGTAAGGTTCTGATCTATCCGTTTAGATTTAATGAACTCGCCAATCTCATGGAGAATGGCTGTGTCACTGTAGGCTGAATTGTATGATATATCATTCATAAGTCGCAATTTTTATATTCAATGCGTAAAATATCATTCAAATTTACAAAAATTATCTCAATTAAGCAAGTAGGTGTGTTTTGTATGATATATCATTCGTTATTTAGTATAAATGATTTTAATGAATGAAATATCATTCATTAAAATCAAATTGAGTTATTTGTACTAGGTCTAGAAAATAAAAAAGAAGCCATGCAGCTTCTTTTTTAAACATTAACAGAATGGTATTCAGTTAGTTTTCTCTTGTCTTTGCTTGCAAACGACTCGTTTCTTTTTTACTTTTTATTATCTGCTCTTCAATATTCTTAATCTGTTCAGAGGAGCAACCTTGATACATAATGTTTACTCCTTGGTTACCTTCGTAATTATTGAAATGGTTTGTGAAGGATGATTTCTCCTGGTAGTTCAGAATATACTCAGGGGCGACGCCAAATATTTCCGCCAACTCATACAATCTTGAAACCGAAACATCAGCAACATTGTTTTCTATGTTACTGTACGCCTTAGGTGTTATACCCAATGCCTTTGCTACATTCTCTTTCGAGAGTTTCTTTTCTTTTTCGCGTATATCACGAATATTGTCTCCTACTTTCATATCCAAAAATAATTATTTAAAAATCAATATTATTCAGTTTTAGTAATGCTTCCAATAAAACAATTCTTTTTCGCTCACTTTCTAAAAGCTCCCGCTGTAAATCGTATATCCTCTCCTTATTATTCAAAAGATCACTTACACTTGTATCTCCATTTTGGTGCATAATGTTGATACCCTTATTTCCTTTATTATTATGGAAGTAATTGTAAAACTCCTTTTTTGAATTTTTATAGTTAAGAAGGTATTGTGGACTACATTCAAATATATTAGCAATATCCTCTAATCTATTTATTGAAATGTCAGTGACATTGTTTTCAATATTAGCGTAAGCCCGAGTAGAAATACCGAGTCTTTCGGCAACATAACTTCTCTTGAAGTTTTTTTCACCTTCTCTGATTTCTCGTATGTTATCGCCAAGTTTCATAAATGAAAATGATTTTAAAAACCAAACTCAATTTCATTCTGTCTCAAAAGCTTCTCAAGCTTAGGGATTCTATTTAATTCTTCAGCATACAATTCTTTATACGCTTTTCTTATTTTTTCTTGATCTACACCTTGAACATGAATATTAACACCTGAGTTTCCATTGTGATTGAAAAAATAATTTCTAATTCCTGAAAATGGTTTATCCAGTTTAATCAGATCAGAAGGCTCTAAAGATAACAGGTTCGCAATTGTTGCCAGTGTAGAGAGTGTTATATCACGCTCATCATTCTCAATAGCTTCATATTCTTCTAGGCTAATTTTTAATTCCTGCGCCATGTAGCTCTTTTCAATCCTTTGTGCAATTCGTATCTGACTAATGTTGTTTCCGATTTTCATAAAATATTATATTTTTCTTAATTCAAAGATAGTTAAACTTCCGATACGGAACAAATTCTTCATACTCGGGAATTTCTGATCAGTATGAAAATCTTAGTATGTTCAATATTTGTACTAACAGACTAAGATAGAATATTAACCAGCAAGTATAAGTAATTACTGCATTTCTCTAAGCAGAAAAGGAAAATTTATCACATTATTTTTCTCTGAAATATTTTTTACATGTTCTTATCGAATGTCTGAATTTACATACAAAACCTTATTTACAAATTAGTTATGAATAAATTATTGCATAAACGAAAAGCTATTCCTTACACTTGCCACGGTTTAGCACTGGAAACCTGTAGCGGGTTCATGAATATTACTCAAAAGTATATTCTACTAGCATTTTTGCTCATGTATGTAGCCGTATTTCAGCAGGTTCATGCCCAAGTGACACCTGCAAAGGCTGCTAACAGTTTCAAACCCACTCCACTTTCTATCGGTGATCAAATACCAGATGAATTGTGGGACATACCTTTACAGGTTGTTAATCACCCTGAGGGAAAGAAGACGATCACACTTGCCGATTATAAAGGCAAGCTGATTATTCTTGATTTTTGGGCTACTTATTGCTCGCCCTGTATCAAGAATTTTCCAAAACTACACACTTTACAAAATGAATTTGGAGACAGATTAAAGGTATTAGCTGTAACTAAAGAGGACACGGATAAAATAACTAGGTTCTTTAAAACAGGAGCAGGTAAAGAACATACCAATGTCCATTCAGTGATTAACGATAGTGTTCTTTCTAAATACTTTCCTCATAAAACTGTACCACATATTGTTTGGGTTGCTCCCAATGGTAAAGTGCTAAACACCTCCCAAGCAGAAGATATAACAAAAGCCAATATACAGGCAGTTTTGGATAATCGCAAAACACAAATCCTTTCAAAAGTAGATATTGACCGTAATAGGCCACTGTTTCTTAGTGAGCATTTTACCGACAACTTAAAAATAAAATCCTATTCCATTTTTGCTAAGGGTTATTATCCGGGGCTACCGTCAGGAAATAATTTTAAGAAAACGAAAGAGGGTAAAATTTACGGCAGACAAATGACCAATGCGACAATAATGAGTATATATAATCCTATACTCTATGAATTGTTTAGTAAGAAAGGCGAACAATTTAATTCAAATCGGATAATAACAGAGGTTACGGAACCTGCATTGCTACATCTAATAAAAAAAGATGAGAAGTCCGATAAGTCCAATTTTTACAACTACGAATTGATTATTCCTGAAGAAAAAGCGGATAGCCTTTATTATTATATGCTGGCTGACCTTAACCGTTATTCGGAATACACAGGTACTATTGAAAAACGGATGGTTGATTGCCTTGTGTTGGTAAGAACTTCTAAACAGGATAAACTTAAAAGTAAGGGAGGACAGCAAAAAAACACCTTTCCTGCATCACCATCCATTCTTATTAATCAAAAAATTGAGGCAATGCTTAACCTGATAAGTGATGAAAATTTCATCACATTGCCAATCGTAGATGAAACTGGCTATAATGATAACGTCGATATTGAAGTATCCGACATTAAGAACTTAGCCAATTTTAAAAAGGAATTGAACAGATACGACCTTGACCTAATACCCGCAAAAAGAAGCCTCAATATGTTCGTCATAAAGGACAAATAGCTACTTCCATTTTTTTTTAATTTAACTCAATTGATTAATGAAATTTTTTATACTTCTTATTACAACGTCTATTATATCAGGCTCGTTATATGCCCAACAGCAAATTACGGGTAAGGTGATTAGCCCTAATGATAACACACCTATTGAAGGAGCTAGTATATCGTTACAGGGAACAAACACAATAGTCGCTACTAACAGCAAGGGCTATTTTACTATACGTACAGCAAGCGGGAGTATCGCTGTTCTAACAATTGACCATGTAGGCTACGAGCCGTCTATAGTAACAGTAAATCTACCGCAAATAGATACTCTAAAAATCCTTTTAAACCCTTCAGCCCATTTGTTGGATGAAGTCGAAGTAGTATCAACTGGATATCAGAAAATACCTAAAGAGCGGGTGACAGGCTCGTTTGCTACGGTAAGCAATGAACTGTTTAACCAGCAGGTTGGTACAGACATCCTTTCAAGGCTGCCAGCCATCGCCAATAGTATGGTAATGGATAATGGAAAGCAAGGTACACCACAAATGATGATACGGGGGTTAAGCACAATAAGTGGACAGAAAGACCCTCTTATAATCTTAGACAATTTTCCGTATGACGGTGATTTAACCAATATCAATCCCAATATTGTAGAAAACATAACCATACTGAAAGACGCATCGGCTTCCAGCATTTGGGGAGCAAGGGCGGCAAATGGTGTTATTGTTATTACAACTAAGAGCGGACGTTTTAACCAACCAATTACAGTGTCGTTTAATTCCAACCTTACAATCGGTGCAAAGCCCGATTTAGGATATATCCGTCAAATGTCGTCCAGTGATTATATTGATGTTGAGCAAGAATTGTTTAACAGAGGTTACTACAATAGCGATATTAATTCAACAAGCCACCCAATAATCAGTCCGGTAGTTGACCTTTTGGAAAAGGCTCGCACTGGAGCATTAACACAGGAGCAGGCACAGCAGCAAATAGCTGCTTTGAAAACCGTGGATGCAAGAAAACAATTCAATCAATATATGTACAAGCCTTTGGTGAACCAGCAATACTTTTTAAGTGCGCAAGGCGGAGCAGACAAATTTTCGTGGACATCATCGGTAGGTTACGACCACAATAAAAGCAACTTAGGAGCTACTTATCAGCGTATTAATATCCGCTTCCAAAATACGTATCGTCCTATCAAATATCTTTCTCTTAGTACAGGACTGTATTATACTCAAAACCAAAATAAATCGGGTCGATTGGGATACAATGATGTGTACATGAAAGGTAGTGTTTTACCTTATATGCAGATGGCTGATGTTAACGGTAATGCCGTCCCTGTTGCAAAGAACTACAATCAAAGCTATATTCAAGATTTCGGTAATGGAAAATTGCTCGACTGGAATTATTACCCGCTTACAGATTGGCAACACCAAACATCCAGTGGCACTGTTTCGGATATACTTGCTACTGCTACTCTCGATTATCAAATCATAAAGGGTTTGAATGCAACCTTAAATTACCAGTACGAAAGACAAGTTGGTACAAACACTAACCTTGCTGATGAAAAGAGTTATATGGCAAGGGACTATATCAATCGTTTCTCTCAACTCGTGAATGGGAATGTAGTTTACATTGTACCCAATGGCGGTATATTGGATAAGTCTAATAATGCTCTAAACGCAAATAATGTACGGGGTCAACTGAACTTTGATAACACCTATGGTAAGCAGAACATAACAGCCTTAATTGGTGGTGAAGCACGTTCCGCTCATACGCAATCAAATCAGGCACGCTTTTACGGTTACGACCCTAACACTTTAACGACGGGCAATGTGGATTTTACAAAAACATACCCAACGATTATTAGTGGGAACGCAGATTTAATTCAAAAAGGTCAATATCTCCGTGAAACGAGTACGAGGTTTATATCTTACTTCGCCAATGCTGCTTACACGTTTGACAATAGGTATGTCGTATCGGCAAGCGCCCGCCGGGATGCAAGTAATCTTTTCGGGTTAAAAACCAACGACCAATGGAACCCTTTTTGGTCGGCAGGTCTTGCATGGAAACTTTCAAACGAAAAATTTTATAAAGTTGATTTTTTGCCTTACCTCAATCTTCGGGCGACTTATGGTCTTAGTGGCAGTATTGATCCCGCAATGGTTGCAGTCAATACAATTTGGTATCCTAACAATGTAAACATTTTTACAGGTGCAGCATACGCACAGTTTAATAATTACTACAATCCCTTATTAAAATGGGAAACCTCGAAAATGCTCAATCTTGCGGTAGATTTT
The DNA here is from genome assembly GCF_007830445.1 of Sphingobacterium siyangense. Taxonomy (GTDB): domain Bacteria; phylum Bacteroidota; class Bacteroidia; order Sphingobacteriales; family Sphingobacteriaceae; genus Sphingobacterium; species Sphingobacterium siyangense. The sequence continues at coordinate 155,915 of NZ_VLKR01000010.1, forward strand.
CGTTTGAGAAATGACCGTTTGACAGGTTCAATAGAGTATTATCACAAAAAAGGTATTAATCTTTTTGGGATGGCTCCAATGGATTACACCACAGGAGTTGACCCATATATGTTACGGAATGTAGCCAGTATGAAAGGAGACGGGTGGGATCTTCAACTTAAAAGTGTAAACATAGACCGTGCATTTAAGTGGAGTACAATATTGAATTTTAGTTTATACAAGGATAAAATTGTTAGTTATCAAATAGAAAGAACATTGGCACAGGAATATGTAAATGTTTCATCGCCGCCTATCTCCGGAATTGAGGGAAATCCCGTGTACGCAATTTATGCTTATAAATGGGCTGGACTTGACCCCAATACAGGTGAAGCGCAAGGATACCTTAATGGTGAAGTAAGTAAAGATTATAGTAGTATTGTAGGCACTGGCACTAAAGTAGAAGACCTCGAATACTTTGGTTCTTCTATTCCGACTAAATTCGGCTCTTTAATCAATGCCGTATCGTACAAAAATATCAGCTTGCAAGTTGGCGTATCGTTCAAATTTGGGTATTGGTTCAGACGGAACTCTATTAACTATACCAATCTATTTTATAGCTGGCAGGGACATTCCGACTACGCACTACGTTGGCAAAAACCGGGCGATGAAACTCATACCAATGTACCTGTAAATCTATATACAACAGACCTTAATCGGGACGCCTTTTATGATGGTTCCAGCGTTTTGGTGGAAAAAGGCGACCATATCAGGCTCCAATATATCAATCTTGTTTACGACTTTTTAATGCCAGCAAACAAAATAAAAGGCATCAAAGGATTGCAGGTATTTTTCAATGCAACTAATCTTGGGGTATTATGGAAAGCTAATAAAGCAGGCATTGACCCCGACTTTAGCTTAGGTTATTTCAACCTTAAAACCCCTGCAAATTATTCACTTGGTCTTAAAGCCAAACTATAAAAGATATTACAATGAAAAAGAATACTCAAATAATAACATTTCTATTGTTGCTAACAATGCTTTTTTCAGGATGCGAAAAGTTTCTTGAAGAAAAATCGGATAAGAGTTTAGCCATACCAACAACTCTACGTGACCTGCAATCTCTACTGAATAATGCCTATGACGTTAATCACCTTTTTTGCTCAATGGGGGAAGCAAGCTGTGATGACCATTTTTTAAAGGATGCAGATTATAACGGGTTATATTATGAAAGTGACAAACGACAGTACACATGGCAGCCTGATTATGTAACCCGTCCTATGTCCTCGGCAGGTGATGAATGGTATAATTGTTACAAGATAATTTACATCTGCAATTCCGTTTTGCTAGGACTTGAAGAAAACAAGTTGACCGGACAAGAGGCAGATTATGTTAAAGGACAGGCTTTGACTTTCAGGGCAGCACGCTACTTAGATGGTGTGCAAATATGGTCGCCTATTTATAATAAAGCGACAGCAAATGCCGACTTAGGCATGGTGCTACGGTTAGACCCTGATATAAATATTCCGTCTGTAAGGTCGTCCGTACAGGAAACCTATGACTTGATATTAAAAGACCTTAATGATGCACTTCCATTGTTACCAGCAACAAATATTTCACCTACATTGCCTACCAAAGCAGCAGTTTATGGATTGTTGGCAAGGGCACATTTAATAATGGGTAATTATGCAAATTCTTTGGAGAATGCCGAAAAAGCATTTGAAATCAGTAATGAATTGATTGACTTTAACGGTTTAAATCCAAATGCAAACTACCCAATTCCAGCAGTAAATCAAATAAGTAAGGAAATCGTATTTCAAACACGGATGTTTTCATCTGCCATTAACAACTTCAATATTGCGAGAATATCGTTATCACTGTATAACCTTTATAATGACGGTGATTTAAGAAAGACGATATACTTCCGTAAAGTCGCTGATGGGGAGTATAGATTTAAAGGTACTCATACAAGTGGAACTGCACTTATTACAGGAATTACAACAAGTGAATTGCTTCTCATTATTGCGGAATGTAATGCCCGTTTGGAGAAACTTGCCGATGCTGCAAATGCGCTGAATAAATTACTAATAAAGCGATGGAGTGTTAATCAATTTGTACCTTACTCGTTTACCAATGAAGACGTTGCACTGAACACGATTTTAGTTGAAAGAAGAAAAGAATTAGTATATCGTGGGCTTAGATGGTCGGATATTAAGAGGTTGAACCGGGACGGATTTAATATAAAATTGACACGGACAGTTAACGGTCAAACCATAACAATGCCGCCCAATGATTTACGCTATGCCATTGCCATTCCTGAAACGGTAATAGAAATTGGCGGAATACAGCAAAATCCAAGATAAATTATAAAAGTAAAAAAGGGGCGAAATGTATTGCCCCTTTTCATTTTGAAATGCTCTTGTAAAATTATTCCCGTTTACTATCAACAATAGCCAAAACTTGTGGATTGGTTTTTCCATTCAGCTTGCTTTGTAAGTCCATCGCATTTTCTGCCGTTATCTGGCAGGGTTTATCTTCACCTGTACCACAAGGCTCTGATGAAGTACCGGGTTGCCAATTGCCAACAGTGGCGAATGCACCGGCAGCTGTACTTTCACTATCATAGTGATAGACAGTTGATGTGCTTGCCATTTTAAACGACATCGTCACTCCTGCAATTACTACTGCAGCTAGCATAAATAAGTTCATTTTTAAATTTTTCATTTTGTTAAATTTTTAGATTAAAATAAATGCTTTTTTCATATTGTCTTTTGGCCGACCCGCCCTCGGTAGTTTCGCCTCCCGCTTTACTGCCTCGTGATTTGTACCATAAGTAGAGTCCCCAACCACTTGATCCTAAAAAGAATAGGTTGAAGAAAAAGTGCTGTAGCCAGCTCATTCCGCTGATTACGGATCCACATCCGCAGGGAAGTTTTTCCCATGCACCAAGTAAGGCTGTACCAATGTATCCCGTAAACGCTAACATAAGAGCGGTAGAAAGTAGTAATCCGAATCCCCTTGATTTTTTAAACAAAAGGGATATTACTAAGGTGCATTCTAAGGTTGGCAGCGTGTAGATTAAGATGTTGCCAATAGTATTTGAAAACGGTTGGTTGAGTATTCCGGATTTAAACGCCGAAAAATCTATAAGTTTATCGATACTTACCGGAATCCACAAAAACATTAACACCAACACCATAACATCTAGTGATCTGTTTTTCCATTTTGGGTTAGCTATATGTTTTGCTTTCGTTTCCATTGCCTAAAGGTTTTATAAGCTTAATCTTATGAAACAAATTTCAATGAATAAATTTATACTGGAAACAGAAAAACGGTAAAAATAAACGCACAAATTGATGTTAATGTTTCCGTATTTTCCTAAAAGGGATAAAATCCTTAGTCATTAACAGGTTGTAGTTCCTGTTTAATTATTCTTCAAAAGTTTGTCGTAGATCCAATAAGGGGACTTTTATCTTAATAACCAACTTTCTTATAAACACCTCTCACAGTAGTACTCCATTGTTCTATTATAAAGGATGTTTATACTATGTATTATAGCAAAAGAGGGATGAATAATCCAGTTGAAATTAATTCGATATTAAAAGACAACAAGATCTCCAATATCTTAGAAATAATTATTATTGCACACGCTTTTCACTTGCTTTTGTCAATATGCCTGTTGACAATAATTTTTATTAAGGTATTTAAATTACAGGATAGTGTTAATTTTTACATTTATTTTGTTGATGGAAATAAAAAGAATTTCTTTGATCGTGTACTTAAATTTTGGGAATACCTCACCATTTTATGGACTGCTTTTTATATCTCGATTATATACAGTTCAATTTAAGTATAATACACAGTTTCGTTTTATATGTGGCTTTAATGATGGAATGGTTCCATTTTGCTTAAATATTCTATGAAATTAAACCGATCTAATGCTATAGGGGTTTATATATTTGTTAAAACAATACTTATGACATTAGAAAAGTTTAAAATTGCAATTAAAGACAAGACCTTTAGGTCTTCAGTAGGAGACTTTATCTATCGCTTTATACCAGAAAATACATTACAGGTAAATGGTAATATGGCAAATTCTGTCCATTATTCTATAGGTGGAAACGATGATGAGTTTATTTTTAATCACAACAATTTATTTGGCAGCGAACCCTATATTATTGAGGTAAATACCACAAACACCGGTCTTTTTCAACTTACTTTAAAAACTCAGTTTACTAATGTATTGAAAGATATCTGGACGCAGGTATAAGTGCTTCTTTTCTAAGGTTTGTTAAGCACCCTATTACTTAGCAAACCTTAATAGGTAGAAAATGAAAATGTTACTTTTAAGATCTTCTGTGATAACGTTTGTGCCAAATGCCTTTAACAACAGTTGATAATTAAAAAAAGCATTAGCCTTTTCAAATGCGCATCTTTTTAATTCTTCTTCAAGAATTTCGTATAGGCGTACCGGAATGAGCTTTCATCTTTATAACCAACCTCATAAAAGACATCTTTCATTAGCATTTTCTGAGTTTCAATCAGATATTTTGCTTTTTCCAAACGTAGCTTAGTATAATAACCATGGATTGTAACATGGAATTCGCATTTGAATTGATTTCTTAAAGTTCTTTCTGTAAAACAAAATAGCTCGGCAAGATTTCCGCAACTTAGTTTCTGGTCAGTAAAGTTTTCATCTAAATATTTTTTAACGCAGTAAACTCTCATGCGCTCTCTATCTTTTAGTGAGGTATGGTAGTACTCAAGTGCCAACGAAATATATAATCTTAATAGACCATCTATAGCAGCTTTGTTGCCTTTGGTAAAACTGTAAATCTCCTGAAGCCAGGTATGTACTTTTTTATCCATCCTGCAATGAGGCAATACCTTAAAAAATTGGGGTAGCTCTTCAAATTCCTGGATAAATCTTTTTAGAATATGAAAATCATCTGCAAATTGCTTTATCCATGCAAGTTCAATAGAAATTACCAGACCTATATGCTGTCCTTTTCCAGCATTGGCTGTTATAGTACAGGGTAAATTATAGGACATATAAAAATTATTTGCTTTCACTTGTGTGATTTGTTCTCCATTATGGATCCGAAATGTGACATTTCCAGCCAATAAGAAATAAAAGAAAATTTGTCTTCTGTTAATTTTAAGCTTAATAGAGAATGCGGTGTCTGATATATATTCAATTAGATCAAATTGAAATGGTTTTAGACTTAATTTCTGCGATAGCATTCTGCCTCTCCGAAACTCATATAGCACAGCTTCATCTGCAACCAATAAAGGATATTGGATCCAGTCGGGAATATCATTCAGAACATTGCTCGTTTTTTTAACTTTATTCTGAAACAAATAAGTGTATGCTTCTTCCATAAATCAAGCCTTCAATCCAGAAATTGCTATTTTGAAGGATTAAATACTTGGGGGCAGTTTAATAGCCTTTAAGTTTTGTACTTCACTTGCTTAATAGCTGATTTAGATATTTTCAATATGTTAATTTTCAGTTAGTTAATACTATAAAGCAAAGTTTAGATATTCTAACGAATTAAAAACCCAAGTTACCCCCAACTTGGGGAATATTTTTTATGTATTCACTGAATTACATAGATTTGGATGAATGAGCTATCGGTATGTATTTTTTTTAATTACTAATGAACCGAATTTTAGTATTGTTAGCTGTATTTGCTTCTATGTAAGAAAATATTCGGATTTTGAACTCATTTATGTCAATGAAATTGTATCGTCTCCTTTTAATTATAAGCCAAGAAGATGTTAGGATACGTTACATTGAGGATGGAAAATAGTATGGAACCTTAATAGAAAAAACCCAAGTTATGAGATTTAAATTCTTGTCAGTTGTTCCTTACTCCATGAAGTTTAATTTCACAAAATCTTGTAAAGTGTGATAGTATTTAACTTTTATTTCTTGTACAGATACGCCTGTTTAGCTCATTTTGTAACGTGGCTACTGTGCGCTCATATTCTAAAATCCTACACGCTACAAAATACTTCCAAGAATTATTAATGGTGAAAGTAAATATACGTGGATTACCCATCCTGATCGATGTATGCCAATGGCGCAATCTTATTTTTCTACCTAATAAAGTATTCTTTATCCAAATAATCTAGAGAGTTCGGAGTATAATTAGGCTTTTAGCTCTTTGATGATTTTTTTTAAAAATCGCATCGCCATATTTAACTCAGTTAATTGTTTTGTTACTTGAGCCAGCATAATTGCTCCTTCCATCATTGATATCATAATGACAGCAACCTCGGCAGAATTAACGTCACTTTTAATCTCCTTTCTGTCTACGCCACGTTTAATTTCCCCCTTAATTTTCTCTCTACAGAATGTCAAAGCATTTCTCACTCGTTCTCTTAATAAGGGATGAGTGTCATCTACTTCTGTTGCCATATTTAAGATAGGGCAACCAGCCTGGAGAAAAGTGAATTTCAAGTAACTGGCATATACATTTGGAAAAACTAATAATCGCTCAATTGAATCATCAATGCTAGAAATTTTTGTGCAATAATAATCGCTTATAGATTTAAAATTGTAGTCAAATGCAGCCAGCGCGACTTCATCTTTAGTTAAAAAATTGGCATAAATACTACCTCTTGAAAGACCTGTTGCCCTTTGAATATCATTGATCGATGTTCCAGAATAGCCCTTGGTGTTGAATATAGGTGCTGATCTTTCGATGATCAATTGTTTGGTACGCCCTGCTTTAGTCATTTTAGTTTCCATATCTTCCAGGTATTTTAATCAATACAAATTTAGATAAAATACCAATTGGTTTTAATTAGACCAAACTTAACTTTTCAGCATTTTAATCGAAAATAAAAGTTTTTAAAATAGAATAGGCTGTCTCAAATTTAATGAGACAGCCTATGAAATTCTTAGCCTTAAACCGAAATAGGTTTATACTTCCTTTTTAAGAGTTTTGTTTATTCTTCTTTCTAAATCCTGAAGATGGTATTTGTCTAAGTCTGTAGTCACTTTGGGAAGAGCAGATTTAATTTCTTTTTGAAGCTTGATCAAATCTGCATTCACTACTGAAAATACATCTGTATCTAAGGTTCCTTCTTCTTGTGAGTTTAAAATATCTAGAATTGCCCCTAAATTGACTCTTGTAAAATAATTACATTATCCTTTTAAACGGCATCACAGTGTTTTTTACTGTTGTTTCTTCTATAGTTTGTGTTTCTTTATTGTCAACCTTTTCGTGAGATGTGATACTCAATTGAATTTTTCTATCTATCGCGGCAAGTTCGGTTTTAAGTTCCGTCAACCGATTTTCTTTTGTCCAAACGCCATTAACAATTTCCTGAAGTACCGGGATATCTTTTTGGGCATTGTATACTTTTTTTTGTTCCTGTTCCATAAGGCCAGGTATTTTATTCAGGGCATTCATAAAATTGGTAGCAGCCAATTTATGGTCAGATGCTATCTGCCCATTGTTAAATGTGTATTTAATATTTCCTTCTCCTTGTACAAAAAATCTATTATCTCTTTCCAATTTGGTCGTGTCTTCTGTTAATTCGGTTTTTACCAATAATCTAAAGCCGTAAAGACTGCCTATTTCTTCATATTCTCCAGCAGTTCGGGCTTTTTCAGATAATTCGTTCAGTTTTGTTCCAATCTGTTTTATATCAGCATTGGAAGTAAGCCCAATGAGTTGAACCGGGTTGAGTATATTCCCTTCTGCTGTTTTCTGTAAACGTTTTTGCAAATTTTCCCAGTCTACTGTCATGCGGTCCAAACGTGATTGACTGGTTTCCATAATTTGCTGGGCATCTTCCAATTTATATTTTGAGCTGAACTTGGAACGGTTAAATGCTTGTTTTTCACTTTCCAGTCCTGCAACCTGTTTTTCCAGTTTTGCTTTGTCAAGCAGATCTGTGTTACCCGATAAAATAGCGACATATTCGGAGAAGTTCATGCCCGATTTTTCATCCATACTACCTTCATCTATAGTTCGTTTTCCTAGATTATTGTTCTTTAACTGATCGATAAATAACTGTTTGTTGTAAAGAAGATTGAACTTATAGCTGTCCAAAGATTTCTCAACGGCATAGATGATAACGTCAACCTTGTTTTCTGCAAAGAATTTAGCAATCTCATTGCCTTTACGGATGGCACGGCCATCTCGTTGCGCCAGATCACTAGGTCGCCACGGTGTATCAAGATGATGAACCGCCACGGCTCTTTTCTGTGCATTTACACCAGTGCCAAGCATATCGGTAGAACCAAAAAGGATACGAATACTACCATCATTCATTCCATTGATAAGATCCTTACGTTGCTTGTCATTTTTAGCTTCCTGTATAAAACGGACCTCCTTTGCTGGAATGCCATGGTCTTCAACTAGCTTGCGTTTAATTTCAGAGTATACATTCCAGTCACCTGGTTTATATGTTCCCAAATCTGAAAACACGAATTGTGTTCCATTTTGCGCATCGAAGCGGGTATAATATTCGGCTAGCTTAGAGGCGCATTGTGAAGCTTTGTTATTGGGATGATCCTCGTAGTGTGGACTAATCATCCGCATATCCAACGACATCTTGCGGGCATAATCTGTTGCAATAAGCATTTTAGCTTTTTCTTCACTGTCGCTTAAAGGTGCACGTCCAAGAAGTTCGGCATTTCCTGTCTTGGCAAATTCCATCAATTTACCGATAAAGATTTCTTGTTCCGGTGAAGGGGGGATGTTGTGAAGAATTTCCTTTTTCTCCGGACGGTCTATTCCAATATCTTTGGCAGTACGATAGTCAGTAATTTCAGAATAGAACTGGGCCAGCTCAGGAACCTTAATGAAATAACGGAAACGCTCTTTGGAAACAATATTGTTTGCCACCGAAAATTCGTAATCGGTAGTCTTTCTCGCAAAAATAGCCGACCAGGCATCAAAGCAATTAATACCTTGTTTTTCCATGGCCTGTGGGCGCAGGTATTTAAATAGCAAATAAAGTTCGGTGAGCGAATTGCTGATTGTTGTACCGGAGAGGAAGGTCGCACCTAGATCTTTTTCAGTACGTTCCTGAATGGTGCGGATAGCAAAAAGCAAGTTCATTGCCTTTTGGCTTCCTGCCATATTGCCAAGTCCGGCAACTCGCTCATGTCGGGTATTAAACATAAGGTTTTTAAACCGATGACTTTCGTCAACCAATAAATGATCGATTCCCATCATCTTAAAATCTACCATATCATCTTTACGGTTCTCAATATCGTGTTCGAGCGTTTTAAGTTTTACTTCAAGGTTTTGTTTACGGATGATAACTCCTTTAAGCATTCCTCTTGATATCTCATTGCCCTGTGCTTCTAAAGCAGAAAGGTTATCTTCTACATTGTCCAGTTCTTTTTGAAGGATTTCCTTTTGTAATTCGGGTGATTGGGGAATCATTCCAAACTGATCGTGTGTTAGTATTACACAGTCCCAATCATTGTTTTTAATATCCCCAAAAATCCTTTGTCTTTTCTGTGGTGTAAAATCCTCCTTACCCGGATAAAGGATTTTTGCATGGGGATAAGCCTTACGGTAGGTTTCAGCAATTTCGTGTACGTTGGCTTTAAGTCCGATAATCATCGGTTTGTGTGCCATGCCCAATCTTTTCATCTCCTGTGCTGCGGTACACATTATCAACGTTTTTCCGGCACCCACTTCATGGTCGCAAATGGCACCACCATTTAATTTAATCATCCAAACGGCATCCTTTTGACTTGCATATAGGTCTTCAATACCAAGTGCTTTTCTATCCAGTCCGGGAAACTCTTGATGGCTACCATTGTATACGGGACGTACAAAACAATTGAACGTATCGTTGTATTTATTGGTCAAACGCGTTTTGAATTCATCATTTTGACTGTGTAGCCATTCGGTAAAGGCTGTACGTATTTCATCAATCTTCGTGTTTGCCATTTGTATGGCTTCCATATCTCTTACCTTTACTTCATTATCTCCAATGGTTACTTTTTTTGTTATATCAGGGGTTGTATTAACTAGCGCATGTTTCAGTAATGCGATTCCATCATAAGTTCTACTTTGGGATTTAATAGCATATTTGTCCCAGATATGTACATTTTTACTACTACAACTAATATTGAAATCGTCTGAACTCTCCGAATAATGAATGCGAACTTCTGTATCGAACAGATGTGAAGCAAAACGCGCGTAGATACCCGTCGGTATCCAGCGTTCACCGAGATTAAAATCCAGTTCTTCAAACTCTATTCGCCTTGGCCGGGCTTCTTCCAGAGCTGTTAAACTTAATTTTGCTTCTGCGTCATTGGGGTTTCTTTCCAGGTAAGTTTTTACTTGTTCGGCTTTTTCTACTACATTACCGGAAACCCATCTTTCGGTAATTTCATACTCGTTTTCCAGTGGATTAAAGAAAATACGTCCATCGAGTGCTGATTTCAGTTCGTCTTTCAGCATCCCACTTATTTCCGACATATAGGACAGGTCTATATTGCCATATTTATTGAGAGAAGAAGCCAATGCCTCATCTGGATTATCAGTAGCAAGTACCGCAGTTGAAAATGTTACTGGACGGCTAAATATATCAGCTTTATGAATCACACCACCCACTACTCGTTCCAGGTAAGGAACTTCCTTTCCGGCACTATCTGTCTTGATTAATTTAATGTTTTCTGCTGCATTTAGGTTCCCATATTTTCTGATATAGGTATCATATAGCCTGTTCAGCGTTTCACGATTATCTTTATTTTCTATTTTATACTTTGCTTCATGGTTGTACAAGTGATGGTAAACATCACGAAGTTCAACATAAGCAATTGCCCTAGCTTTCTGTAATTGCGGAAGCTCCAGTGGATAGAATGTAGCTTTCCCCGCTTTTGTATCTACTTTTTGCAGATGCCCAACAAAACCGCCATCTACCGCCAGACTATCATTGCGATGGAAAGAAAATATTTCTCCTGTATAAGGACCTGGGGCTGGAGGTAATACGGTAAGTACTGCAGTTGCACTAGTGGCAAAGCCTTCTTTTTCCACCTGTGGTTGAGAAAAAAGGTCGGCATAGACCACATTTGAAGAACGATTGGTTTCATTATTTTGAGCTGATTTTGTCTTACTTGTCTTATTCGTACTAGTAATTGGTACGCTATCGAATAGACCAGGCTGTTTTCGGGTAACGATACGCTTGGCACCGGAAGCTTTCTTTTTTGCTTTAGCCGGCGTAGCAGCAATAACTGCTGAAGGAGCCTGTCCAAAAAGATCAAATAGGCTTAGTTGAACTTCTTGTTCTATTTCTGTTGATTGTTCAATATCGCTTTTTAAAGGAACAACTTGTAAAGGCGGTGTCGGAGATAATCCTGAAATCTGAAGTGAAGTCTCTGATGCAGGAGGTAAAAAAGGTTGCTTGAATTCCAGGTATTCAGATTGCTTCCCATAATAGAGGTTTCTATCTAGTTTTAGTGAAATATCCTCATTAAGCATTCTTTTTAAGTCTCTTGCTATGCCTTCAATACCTTCAGCATGCATTTGTACGATGCCAGGTTTCCCATACATATCTGTAGACTCGAACAGATCCGTGTATACCACCCGCTCATTTGTTGCAAAAAGAGCATTATTATCTCTTTGACCATATTGCGTAACGATGGAGCGACAGAAGTCCTTTTCTGTTTCCGTAAGTTCTTGTTTGGCTGTGTTCTTTTGAAGAATAATTAAATCGCTTCCAACTTCGGTACCTGCATGATCGGTAAAAACGTTATTAGGCAAACGTATAGTTGAAACAAGATTATGATCTTTCATCAATGCCTCACGGATAGCACGATTATTTGAACTGTTCAGTACTCCTTGTGAAGTAATATATGCCAGGACACCTCCATCGCGAAGCATGTCAGATCCCTTTAAAAAGAAATAATTATGAATGCTTCGTGCGGCCTGAATCCGTGCTGGATCTTTCCCCCGCGAATAGCTAAGATCAAATATAGATGTGTCACCAAATGGAATATTGCTAACCACCAGATCGTAACTGTTTTTTTCTCCTTCTGGGATTTCCTCAAATCCTTGTATATATGTATTAACTTCCGGATAGATTTGTTCTAAAATTTTTCCCGTGAGCAGGTCCTTTTCGTAAGCTGATATATCAGGGATGGTCCCAAATGTATTATTGAAAGACTCAATAAAAGCGCCTGATCCAGCAGAGGGTTCCAGCATTCTGTCTACTTCAATACCTTTTTCTTTCAGAACTTCAGCCAAAACATCTATTATCTGTGGCGGAGTATAAAATGCGGTAAGAACAGAATTGCGCATACTTTCTACGTAGCGACGATATTGCTTATCATCCGTAGAATTTTCCTTTAGTACCTCGTGTAGTTCCTGAGTAATTGTAAATAATGAATGATCTGATTTGCGCCAACGATTGATATCAATCGCGTTTTCCGTGGGATTAAGCACAAACTTGAGACCGCCAAATCCGCTGTATTGCATCATTAGCAGTCTTTCCCCAGTTGTAGCTTTGCGTTTCTCCTTTTCAAGTTTAAAAGCAATCTTAAGGGCATCGATATTCAGTAGGAGATGTTGCCGTTTACTGAAGCCCATTTTCCTCAATATAGATGGCTATGGTTCCAGTAAGCTCCGTATAAAGCAGATCAAATTCATTGCTATCCGAAAAATCGTCCGTGATGTTGTATTTGTCAAATACAAATTGGCAGAGAGGCAGCATATTCAGTGCAAAAGGACGCAATGCTTCATCAGCCATAATGGTATCAAATTCATTGCAGATGACTTTGAATACCGTATCAAATCGTGAAAAATACAAGCCTTCAAAAAGGATATAATTAGCAATGTTGTCGCATTGTTCAACTGTATTTCCACTTCGAAAGGCTCCTTCATAAGCACTTGCGGCCCATTTAGATCTTTGATTGATGAATTTTGAATCCCATGCTTTTTCTGGAAAGCTGGCTGTGATTAACTCCTGTAGTTTTAATGAAAAATAAGAGAGGTCTTTTTGTGTCGTATCCATATAATAAACGTTTTATAATGTTTCTTAATGGATAAAAATAATTGACAATGGATTACGTTAGCGATTGTGGCTTTTAGTGGAATTATTTGGCTTTTATTGGCTAATTTTCAATAATAATTTGATCGGTTTTTTGAAAAAAAATGATAAATTGTAGGGATAAGATTTACATTCGAACGCATCTTTTGTAAGTCATTTATTATTAATCTAATAGGATTGTTTTATGAAAATTGAAGAATTATCATTAGCCGATTTAAAAGCGGCACACGACTTTGTTTTACAGGATTTAAAAGAATTAGAAGAAAAGGCCCAGGAAAAAGGGATATTGCCAGAAAAAATAGGTTGCTACTCAGAAGTGAAAAGTGTTGAAAATAAACTCTATCATCAATTGTTAAATCTAACACGAGCACTTAAATAATGCATCCAGCCGAACAATTTAACAAAGCAAAGGCCCAGGTTTTTAGTATATATAACAGAGACGGCGATGTTCCAGCTTATAAATTATTGGAAGCTTACAGAGGCAGTCTTCCGATTACAGCTTGGTATGGACTTAAAGCAGAATTAGATTTCTACACCAAGAACAAGGATGTCTTTACACTTGATCCTGTTTTCGATTATGGGATTAAATGTGATTTTACAGGAAATATCGACGGGGTAAACAATTGTAGAATTGATATCACCACAAATCTAAATTTCAAGAAATTAAAGGATTATGATAGTATTCAACGAAAAGACAATCGAAAATATAAAATTGTTGTAATGGACAAAGATACCGGCAAGATAGCCGATATCTTTGATTTGAATTTTCCTTACGATAATTCTGGGGAAGGGAGGATGTTTGATATTGCGCTTTTCATGCCGTCTTCTAGTGGAAATGATGGACTTAGATACGACTTCCATCAAGAGATTATAACGGTTGGAACTTCTGATCCGGAGTCTGATAATAAGTTTATAACAAGCTGTACAGACTGGTACATACCTGATTTTGAGTATATGGTCTCTGAATTACCCGAAGGAATTAACATAGAGGATGAAATTTTGAAACACGCTGTATTTAGTTCGACCTCAATTGAGAAATCTACCAGTAGTCGAATTATGGCTTGTGCCCAGCCATATTTTAATATTTTTAATCCTCATACAGGAGAAGGAGAATGGATAACTAAAATCTATTGGAAGCATCCTGTTGTTGCAGACTATTTAGGAGATTATATCGAGACCGACCTAAGTGATATATTCTGAGGCTTTTAATGGATATGATTATTTTTATATATTTACCAAAGAAATTTAAAGTATAGTTTAGAAATATGAAAGAACTTATCGAAAAGATCAACGCTGAATTTGAAGCGTTCAAAGCAGACGCTGATCTGCAAATAGAAAAGGCAAATAAAGCGGCTGGAACAAGAGCCCGTAAATCGACCTTAGTGTTAGAAAAACTTCTAAAAGAATTCCGTAAGGTATCTGTGGAAGAATCCAAAAAATAGTAAAAGCTCCAATTGGAGCTTTCTTTTTTTTAAGGGATATGCAAAAATTAGTGTCGCTTTTTTTTGTCTGGCTTAAAATTGTCCTTCGGAAATTCAAAACTACTTGCTCCTTCAGCGTTCAATACAATATAAGCATCGAACTTTTTCCCAGCTTTACTTTTCATCCCTTTAATAAGGCTGGTCTTTCTTTTAGTGACCAGTAATTGAATATCTGTAATTGCCAATTGTACACCACATATATTTCGAAATTGTGTCCAGTTACAACCATCACCAGGACATTTTACTAAGCGGTCCCTTATCACGAGTTTATGATTTTTACATTTTGGGCAATCTATTGGAGGATGATCGTCATTGGTAATCGATGAACTCAATATTTCTTTCGTAATTTCGCCTGCATAATCTTCCATCTGCTTCAAAAAGAAAGCAACATCTGATTCTTTATTTTCGACTTTCTGAAGCGTTTGTTCCCATTCGGCAGTCATAGCGACGTCAGCAATCTTTTTGTCTTTAACAAGATCGTAAACCTGCAAGCCTTTGAGAGTTGGTATTACAGTTTTATTTTCTCGTTTTATGTAATCTCTTTTAAACAACGTTTCGATGATCGCAGCGCGTGTAGCAGGAGTACCAATACCTATGCCCTGAAGCGCTTTTCTACCTTCTGCGTCTTCTATTTGTTTACCTGCAGTTTCCATTGCTGCCAGAAGTCCGGCTTCGGTATAAAGTACTGGCGGTTTGGTTTTCTTTTCCAGAGCGACCGCTTCTTTAATTTTTAACTCGTCTCCAACTTTTAATTCAGGAAGTTCTTGTACAGGCTCGCTATCCTCATCTGAAAAATTTCCCCGAATTGCCCGCCAGCCCGGTTCTAAAACCTTACACCCTTTAAGTGTAAATTCATAGTGTAGGGCTTTCAGGTTAATGTCTCTTATCAACTTGTTACAAGTCTGAGATATTGATTCGAGTAACCGAAAGGCGATCATCTCATAAATTGCATTTTCTTTAGCTGATAGTGCAGATGGAATCCGATCAGTTACCAACAAACCATGATGATCAGTTACCTTAACATCATTTACAATTCTTTTGTTAAATCGTCCCCATCTGATTTTTGAGACGGCATCTTTAAATCGCTCAGTGCCATCAAGTGTGCGGATCAAATTTGGAATCTCTGCCCACATATCTTCGGGAATATACTTACTGCCGGTACGTGGATAGGTAATAAATTTATTTTCATAAAGGCTCTGGGCAATATTCAAAGTATCTTCGGCTGAAAACCCTAGTTTTTTATTAGCTTCTTTTTGGAGTCCTGTCAGGTCAAAAAGTAAAGGTGGTTGCTCCGAAACGTTCTTTGATTCTGCATTGCTTACTGTTACGATACCGTGACGTATAATAGCTTTAAGTGCATCCTCAGCAATCTGTTTGTCATTCCACTTTGTTACCGATAGACTCTTAAAGTCCACAAATTCTTTTTTGTGTTCCAGTTCTATTTGCCAGTATTTTTGTATTTTGAATCCCTTGTTCTCCATATACCGTTTACAAATAAGAGCCAAGGTTGGTGTTTGAACCCTTCCTAATGAATATACACCTCGCGATGCGGAAATGGTCAATGCCTGTGAAGCATTGATGCCGACTAACCAGTCGGCACGACTTCTTCCAACAGCAGCCAAATGTAAACTATCAAATTCATCTCCTGGCTTAAGGTTTTCTAATCCCTGCCGAATAGCTTTCTCCGTAAGTGAACTGATCCATAACCTCTCAAAAGGCTTGTCACATTTCAAGTATTCATATATGTAGCGGAATATAAGTTCTCCTTCACGACCTGCATCAGTGGCAACAATAATGCTTTGACATTTCCCAATTAGGTTTCCAATAATCTTTAGTTGTTTTGCTGCTCCGGGATCGGTAACGTACGCATTGTTTTTTCTAACTTTGCGAATCGTTAAGTTAAAAGGATTCGGCAAAATTGGTAACGATTCCTTTTGAAATCCCACAATACCGTATTCTTCTGGCATAGCCAGTCCTACAAGATGTCCCAATGCCCAGGTTACTAAATAATCCTTACCAACAAGATACCCATCTTTTTTTTCTTCAGCTCCAAGTAATAATGCTATTTCTCTAGCAACACTGGGCTTCTCTGCTATAACTAATTTCATACAATCAATTCATTAAGGTTACATTTTTCTGCCTTTTGACTTAGCTGGAGGATTCTGTTTCTGCTGTTCCTTTTGCTCTTTACTATCGGGATCTTTCTGTGCGGTTTTCAAAGGCTCCTTTATGTTTTTTGTAGATTCATTGGTTTTACCTTCAGAATTTACAGCAACCTGTGTTTTGTTTTCTTCTTTTGGCTGAACCTTTTCTTTAAGCTTATTGGGATTATCAAATGAAAATCCGGTTTTCCCGGTCTCCTTATCAAAGGTTATATAACCTTGGTATTTTTGTCCTTTTTTGTCGGTCAATCCATCCACGTAAACTGTTTGGCCTTCTTTGAACTTTTCGTACTGTTTGTCATCAAGTTCTTTACCACGAAATACTCTTGGTGCCAAATCGTTTACTTCTGATTGCTGCTGTTGCGTTTTATCTTGTTTTTGCTGTTGTGTATTACTTCTGTCAAACATAAATTCGACGTAACGTTTATCAGCATTAAACTGTACCGTGGCATTGAAAGGTTCTCCCTTTTTTGAAATCATTCCTTCGATGTAAAGAGGTTTTCCTTCCAATAGCGTTTGTTTTTGCGTATCGTCCAACTTAATACCTTTTATCTCTTCAGGTATTTTAATACGATCCGTGCGTAAGGCAATTAACTCATTTGTCAAACGGTCTACGCTGATAATAGAGGGCATTATTTCATTTGTTCTTGGATTGGTCAGATCAACCACTCGTCCCATGTTACCAGTCTTCAAAAGATTCTCTTTGTCTTCCTTACTAAATTCATGATTAAAGAATGGCAAATTAAGCTGAGGTTCCTTACGGACACCATGAATTGCTACCACTAAGTTATCTCCTTCACCTGGTTGAAGAGATAATCGAGCATCTGTTCGGGTAATCACGGTACCGAGATTTAAACTTATCGGAACAAGAACGTCTGTTTTGTAACCCTTTAACAAAGGTTCTAACAAATTCAATTTTTCGAGACGTTCTTTACTCAAACCCATTTGGGACATAGTTTCCCAATCGATCTGTTCCGGTTTGTATCGGAACTCACCATTTTCTGGTGTTTGTTGTGTTGTGTCCATATCATTTTTATTTTCTTGTTTATGATCCTTTTTATTTTCTTGCTGATTCTCTTCTTTGACTTCATATTTTGTCAATAGATTTTCTACCTTTTTATCGTGCGTGTCCACTTGTTTCTGCATCTCTGCAGCAACGTCAGTTGCGATTGGAGAGGGCACTTTAAAAAATGAGAAGTGGGTAGGGTTCTTTATCTGACGTAGAAAATTGGAGAAAAAATTGGAGAAAACATCTCCATGTTTATCGACCCGTAAAAACTGACTCTCGTTTTTCTTGTTAGGTTCTACCGTTTCCAGATTGCCGTCTTTGTCTATTCCCTTTACGGCCTGAATCTTCTTTTTGTCCTTATCGAACACGAGCAATATATCCGATAACTCATCAGGGGATTGCTTGGTATCTTTGTTTTCTTCGCTCATAACTCTGCTATTTTGTTGTTAATAAAATCGAAAATATCCATCATATTCTTTTCATCCTTCAATCTGGCATTTAGTGGCACTATTTGTCTGGCAAAGACTTTTATTTATTTAGACGAGCGTTAAAACTCTCCCTAATGAAGCGATGTATATCGGAAAGCTTATAGTAAAGTTTTCCGCTAATGGTATAATAAGGCAATTTGCCTGCAGAGCGATACCTTTGGAGTGACCGACTGCTTATTTTTAGCATCTGTAATAGATCCTGGTTGTCTAATAATTCTTCCCCATCAATGCTGCTCTTTTTCTTTTGAACATCATTGATGTGTTCATTGAGGATGTCGAATCTGTCCATGATTCGTTCCATCCATGCCATAAATTCCATTCTGTCGATGTTCATAGTTTCCAGTATTTCTATACAAAATTCTGTAGACTGGAAATCATTTTCTGCCAAGTAAAACCAATTGAAAACGACTTTTTTTTTGATAAAATAATGTTGGATTATAGCCTTTGTATGTGTTTTAAGCTACTTTTATTCATTTGAGAGTTTTTTGAATATAGATTTGCCAATATTTGCACATTGGCAAATAGGCACTTGGTTAATTATTACGAATTAGAGGAAGAGGTTAGATCACTAAATGTCTTTGTCCATGTATTCCTCAAGACTAAATTTAAGGTGGTCTAAAAAACAAGTTCGAGAATTGGAACGTGTTTTCATTCGATGGAATGCATGATGTATATCGCCCAAAGGTATCTGAAATAGAATTTGAAAAAGTAAGGCTATTTGCCTTATGCCTATTTTTTTATTTGATATGGTTCCAGATGCATACAGTGCATATATTAATTCAATTAGCGCATTTTTAGAATTTGTCCATGCAATATCTTTCATTACCTCTTTGTTTTGTAAGATTTTAGCAGCGCTTAATTGTTGTTTTTTCTTGCTGTTTAGATATTCATAAAGAAACTCATTGGCAAGTATTACAGCAACTTTATAATCGTAGTAAGTAGAAAAGCCTGTATCAATTTCAAAAACAAAGCTTTCTCGAACGTCATTATAGTAGATATTGCCCAGCCTAAAATAGATTTCATCCCGGTCTACTCTTCCCGAACGATAATATCTGTATAAATCTGATCGGGAGATATGTTCAATGAAATCATTCTTTAATTCTTGAAGACGATCTGAAAAATAGGAATAATACATCTTTCCATTAGATACCGGACATCCGACTTCAATCTGATATACTTTATTGTAGTAGATTAATTTTCCCAGGATATAAGGTTTAATATCTTTAAAAAAGGTTATTTCCTCTATTTCATTTTGAAAACCTTTTTCCATTATGGCATTTCTTAGATCTGTTAAAAGGTCTTGTAGAAATTTTGCCATCTGGCTTGCTTCTTCTTTTAAATTGCGGGAAGCTAAAGAAAGCGTTTCTTCCTTCCGCTGCACTAA
Source organism: Sphingobacterium siyangense (assembly GCF_007830445.1). Classification (GTDB taxonomy): domain Bacteria; phylum Bacteroidota; class Bacteroidia; order Sphingobacteriales; family Sphingobacteriaceae; genus Sphingobacterium; species Sphingobacterium siyangense. The sequence goes on from NZ_VLKR01000010.1 coordinate 175,447, forward strand.
TAAAATCAATTCAGTGGTAGAGTAATTCATAATGCTACTTTTAGAAATTCTTGTTTAGGTTGTTTCCTATCTTAAGCAAAATTTAGATTTAAAAACAAATATTTCTCCCAAGTATATCCCAACTAGGTGAAGATTTTTCTTATAAGTTGTTTATAAACAAGAAGGTTTCTTTTGTCTTATCCTTTTTTCAGGCATCCATAAGGAGCCTCAAAGAGAAATATTTGTAAGTATTATCTTCTAAAAATTTAAATGAATTTACTTCTATATAAAGTCTATTGTTTTTGTAGAGTTTAATAAAAATAATTTATATTTGGATAGATATTCTAATCAGAAGGAATTAAGCATGTCTCGCTTCATAAAGCATTAAGGATGTAGTGCTTTATAAAATAAATTACTGTTGCCCTTCAACTTAAAAGTGACATCAAGAATACACAGCAAAGTCTTGTTAGAACAGAATTTAAATATTAGTTGTTAAATTAAAATAATTCAAATGGAGATAGTTCTATTAAAAATTCATGCATTTCCCTAGTATCAGTTTCTACTTTCCCAACACGCTCAAAAGACGATATTTCAAAAATTACATTTCTATAAAATAAATGACTGGGAAAAGACCCTAATGACAATTTTCAATTACTATTGAAAATATACAAGCACTTTAATAAAACCACTAAAGGTTTTAATCAGATTAAAAATATACACCATCAAGATTACATTGTTATTAAATGAAAAAGAATATAATACCAATTGTTTCAATTATGCTTTTAACCTTTACAAAAGCTATTGCTCAATCGGATCTTAAACAAAGTGAAGCTACTCCAGCCACTACCAAAATAAATGAATCAATTTACAGTCAATTGAATTTTGCAGATACATTAGATATAGCTGATGCCCATAGAGGATTTATTGCAACTATTGCTGATGGCATCATAAAAGATGAAAATGGGAGACCAATTGTAAATACCAAATTATTTGATTTTATAAAGGGGAAATCTCCAGCTACTGTTAATCCATCTTTATGGAGGCAGGCAAAAATTGGTAATATAAATGGGCTTTTCAAAGTCGCTGACGGTATTTATCAAGTCAGAGGGCTAGATTTAGCTAATATTGCTTTTATAGAAAGTAATACTGGTTACATTGTTGTCGATCCTTTAACAAATGCTGTAGCTTCTAGTGTCGCATATGACCTAATAAAAAAATATGTTAAAGATAAACCGGTCGTAGCTGTTATTTCTACACATAGTCATTCAGATCATTTTGGTGGTATTGAAGGAGTTGTGAGTGCGGCCGATATAGCCTCTGGAAAGGTTAAATATATAACGCCTGCCCATTTTTTTGATGAAGCAGTAAGTGAACATGTTCTATTGGGTAATGTGATGGGCAGAAGAGCCGGATATCAATTTGGTTCCTCTTTGCCGATCAGTGAAAAAGGACAAGTCGACGCTGGAATAGGGAAAGCTTATCTTGGTACAGGGGCTAAATCTACCATATTAAAACCCACTGATGAAATTAGCAGTACAGGTCAGACACTAGTGATTGATGGAATTGAATTGGTCTTTCAAATTACTCCGGATACCGAAGCTCCTTCTGCTTTTACATTTTATGTTCCCAGTAAAAAAGCATATTTCCCGGCTGATATTACTTTAAGGACTTTTCACAATATTCTTACCCCACGTGGAGCCAAAGCTAGGGATGCAAAAGGCTGGTCAAAATATATAGATGAATCTATAGATCTATTTGGCAAAAATGTCGAAGTAATTATTCCTGGTCATAATTGGCCAGTATTTGGGCAGGAAAAATCCATTTCTTTTTTGGAGAAACAGCGTGATGCTTACAAATATTTACATGATCAGACAATTCGTTTGGCTAATAAAGGATTAAATGCTGATGAAATTGCAGAAGAAATTAAGTTCCCAGAGGAACTTTCCAAAGAATGGTATTTAAGGGAATATTATGGAACCGTTGCACACAACGCTAAAGCAATATATCAGTATTATTTAGGCTGGTGGGACGGAAATCCAGCTGATTACAATAAATTGCCTCAAACTGAATCTGCAAAAAGATATGTAGAATGGTTCGGTGGTGAAAAAGAGGCTTTAAAAAAAGCAAAGATTGCCTATGGTAAAGGAGAATATAGATGGGTGGCAGAAGTATTAAAACATGTTGTTTTCGCTAATCCCAAAAATCAAGAAGCTCGCGATTTGCAAGCTAGCGCTTTTGAACAAATCGCTTATCAGAGTGAATCAGGTATTTGGAGAAACATTTATCTGACGGGGGCAAAAGAATTAAGACAAGATATCAGTAATGCGCCTCTCGCAAATCAAGCCCAAAAAGAGAAATGGGAACGTGCCTTAAATCGTTTATCGCCTGAAAACATCTTTGATTTATTAGCGGTGTCGGTTGATGGAAAAAAAGCAGAGGGGAAAAAGCTGACCTTAAGATTTAATTTTACTGATAAAGGGAAAAATATTCTTGTGTACTTGAAAAATGGTGTATTGAATTACAGTTTAGCTCGACCAGAGGTAGTAACAGAATTTTCAATATCTCTTCCTCAGGAAAAATTTGCGGAATTATTTAGTAGACCTGAAAATGCTATAGCTATTTTTCAGTCTCCAGATGTTAAATTTGAAGGCAACCCTGTAAAATTAAAAGAATTAGCGCAATATTTGGATTTAGCATCTACGAACTGGAATATTGTAACACCTTAATTCCTGACTTTTTAGTGTACTTGTTATTTTTAACAAAGACAAAGATTTGGATAAACCCTAAAATTAAAGGCATAAAGTTTTATGCCTTTAACTCTTTGATTCGGTTCTTTATATATCCAGCTTTGTCTTTTTTTACTTCCTTAAGTATTGTTTTGATTTCTTCAGAAATACACAGATTATTTTCACCCCATATTGCAGATTCTACCATCATTGGCAATAACTCGATTCCCTTATCAGTGAGCTGATACAAAATTTTGGCTTTACTTTCAGGATGTTTTGACTTAATAATTATTCCATTTTCCTCCAACGCAAGCAACCTTGATGCTAAAATGTTGGTTGCTATTTTTTCTCTAGATTTTAGAAATTCGCCATAGGTATTCTTATCGAAAAACAAAAGGTCTCTCACTATAACTAAGGTCCATTTATCTCCCCACACATCTAAACCCGATGAAATTGGGCAATCAGATCTATTATTATCTTTCATTTTTTTAACAGCAATAATTTAAAAAGTAGCTTATAAAGAATCTTTTACCAAGTGGAACATAGGTTTCAGTTACGATTGAAAAATATAATTTTTTAAATTCATTCCCAAAATTCATATTATAAACTGCATAAGAATACAGAAAAAGTATAAGATTACGAATCTTATCTCATTGATAGTCTAACTCGATTATTAATATTTTAGGATCTTTATTTGGTAACCTAGATAAAAAAAATAAGGCAATAAAATTGCCTTATCTATAAAAACACAGAAAAATTAACACTTATCTTAAGTAAACTGAATTAACTTTTGCATTTACTCCCGAAGAAGAAACTGGTACAATTGCAACTGCATTACTGCTTTTCTTTACTGTTACAACAGGGATAGTTCTTACAACCGTTTTACTTTCTCTTTTTACTACTACCAGAGGTGGAGGAACAGGTGTTACAATTACCCTACTTTGTACGATTACCGGAGCAGGATCATTGGTTCGAACCACTGCGGCACTTCTTCGAGCAACAGGTTGTACGACAGCCACTCCTCTAACTATCTGAGTCTGCGAAGAACAACTTGAAACCATAAATGAGACAAGCGCAAAAAGCAGGAAATATTTTATCTTTTTCATATGGCCGAGTTCTAAATTTCTATTTTTTAATTTTAGTCCAGTCCATTGATTTTGAAACAAAAGCAACTTTTACAGTGACCACTAATTTATTATCTGATTTGACTTGGATCTTACATGGAAATTCCTTGTTTTTTTGAAAAACATATAACTGTCCTGTAAAGTTGCCTTCACTCTTTTGTGTGATCCCTGTGATTTGTTTTTTTCCAATCAAACTTTTATCCTGTGCATCTCTGATGATTGCATCGTAGTGATCCCCATTTTTAACAAATTCGATTACTCGATCTTTTTCTTCACTTTGCCAAGTTCCTAATAGTCGATCGTCTTTCTGAACAAAGTCTGTAAATGAACTGCAAAGAACTAGAAGTAATACAGGGATTATAGCTTTCACGCTAGTCAATTTTTTTAGAATGATATTTTTCATATTTCTTATTATTTAGTTATTAATTCGTATAGTTTCCAAGTAGGACCATCAAAACCTTCTATTAATCCAACCAGGGTAAAATTCATTTTACCAGATAGAAATAAAAGGATCGGAATCATGACGAACATTGCCAAAATCTTTTTGCCATTGCTCATCTTAGTACGTATGATGAAGGTATATGAAGCGCCAAAACAGAATACTGCACACAACCACGCTGTGAAATTCACAAGTGGTACACCACAGTACCAAGGTTCCAATATTTCATGCCATGTCCATAATCCTAGATTTGTCGCCACAGGGTCAATCTGAAGGTCTCTAAACAATGCAATCAACGATATGATAAGACCTATAACAAGGAAGTTCGTAGTTTTTAATTGTGTCCATTTCTTCTCCAACATTTCGTAAATAAAAACGGAACTGTAGAATACAATAGACCATCCCGCCATCGTCGCTAATGGTGCCGCTAGGAAAGGGAAATAAATATTGTTGTCACTTCGCATTAGAATGCCTCCACTAGTTCGCATCAGAATGCCCCCACTAATTTCACAAAAAAAACCATTATTCTATTCATTATTATTTTCATAATTTTCTTGATCTTCTGACTTTTTGGGTCTTCCCCTTTTTGATTTTTCCTTAGGGTCGTCTTCAAACATTCCGTTCAGTTCCAGGAGGTTCTTTATACGGTAACTGTTTCCATTTAGTTTGACGATTGTGGCATGGTGCACTATGCGGTCTATTATCGCCGATGCGATTACTTTGTCCCCGAAAAGTGTCCCCCAGTCTTCAAAGTTCCTATTTGTGG
>NZ_VLKR01000011.1 GCF_007830445.1 Sphingobacterium siyangense
AACAGTTCTGTGAAATAATCAACAAACAACTCACAAATCTATCGCATAGCCATATTTAATAAAAAAGCTGCCTCAATAAATTTGAGACAGCTTCTATTTTTATGCTATTTTCTTTTATCAGCTTAAGTATCCTTTCATCTAGTGGACGCTGGATCGACTGATGTTATTTTAGGCAGCTTTTTTTTGCGTTATCGACACCAATAGCGTTCACCATGATGAATCCCGATGAATTAATAGCTGATCACATCACCTGACCGTCCTTTGGCATCAAATACTTTAAATAAGTATTTTTTTCCGTTCTGGAAAGGTATCGGACCACTCACCAGTTTTGATTTCAATGTTGGCGTACTTCCATTATCGCTATAATAGACTTTAAACCCAGGATAATCGGTGTTGATAAGAAGCTGGTTACCCTCTTTCTTGATTCCAATTTTTGGAAGTCGATAGGTATAGCCCCCATTTACCCTATCCAGTTTTCTCAATTCATCCTCACCTAATTTTTTGATAAAGGCGGTATACGATTTGCGGTAAGTAGCTTCGTCGAAAGAATCCCCTTTTTCCCAGGCCTGTTCAGGTGCCCAAGCGCGATCGGCAATCGCTATTAATCGTGGAAATATCATTTCCTCAAGACGCTGGTCAGTGGATACCTTTTCTGCCCATAAAGCACCTTTAATACCAAGGAGATTTTTCTTCCCTTCAGCTGTAAGCTGTTCTTTATTGGTGTAAGCCTCTGGTTTAAGATCTTTTCCAGTATCATCCTTCCGTAGATTGATGAAGAAATTTTCAGGAGAGAACGAATAGGTTCTATTCAGATTAACCGTGCCTACCCAGCTGTGTCCTGGATCTGCAAAGTCACGGTCCCAAGACATATCGAGGTAGTTGTTTGCCGCACTCGTGTAAACAACTTTATAACCAGCATTTGCCAATCGATAAGCGAGGTCTTCCTGTCCTTGGCCAGGGAGATTGTTCCATACATTCAAATGGATGCCGGATTTTCCCAGATCGGCATTTACAACCATGCCTTTTCCTTTATTGCGCATACCCATTTCTTCCCATCCCGACATCGTCAATCCTTTTTCTTGAACAAGGCTATTAATTTTGGCAATATACAGTGGCCATACATCGAGTACATTGGCGATATTATTCTCCTTCATAAAGGCCAACACCTTGGGCGATTTCTCCCAAACACCACTTGGCGTTTCGTCGCCGCCCAGATCGATAATTTTCAACGGAACTCCAGCTTGATCATGTATTGCTTTGATTTCATCGATCACCTTGCTCAGGAAGTGATAGGTTGAAGGTAGGGCAGGGTTCATGACATTGTCATTCCAGTTTTGTGCAGAGTTGTAAACGGACTTGTCCTCTGCATCGTCCAGCAAGAACTCCTCTGCCTTCTGTTTATCGCCAAGTTTTGAATAATGGGCAAAACGCGCCCGCATTGCTTTAATCGCTGCACGCGCATGACCAGGAGTTTCTACTTCGGGTATGACATCGATATGTCTTGCCTGTGCATATTTTAAAATTTCAATATAGTCAGCAACACTGTAGAATTGATGCGATTTGGTGGTCGCTCCAGAACCATAAGCAGACTGTATCGCTTTTCCATCCTCAAAATTAGCCGAACGATTGGCTCCGATAGCCGTTAATTCAGGTAGCGAAGGAATTTCCAATCGCCAACCTTCGTCGTCAATGAAGTGGAAATGGAATTTGTTCAACTTGTAAGAAGCCATGAGATCCAATATTCTTAAAACCTCGGCTTTGCTATGGAAATTACGGGCAGCATCCAGCATAAATCCACGGTAGCCATAACGTGGACTATCTTCAATGTTACCGTATGGTAAAGCGATTGATTTTGTGGCTTTATTCCATTGATTGTGATTGATCAACGATTTTAAAGATTGTATGGCATAAAATGCACCGGCTTTATCGGAAGCTTCTATTCGTATACCTTTTGTACCAATCGTCAAGTGATAGGATTCCGGCTTTAAGTTATTTGCTTTGACAATCTCGATGCCACCCTGAGGGCTAGATGAAGCCGTTAGCTTAATACCTGAATATGCTGAAAAAAAGTTTGTCAGAAAGTTCGATTCGCTCGCAAAATCCTTATCGACAAAAAGTTTTGTACCTGTCGATAGATTGAATTTCTCGTTATTATTGATGCTGATATTACTTGGTAAAGGAATGACATGTTGTGCTGCTGTCCCCTCCACAAGCTTGTTTTGATCGTATTTATAAGCAAAGTAATCTGTTTTTTCAGCGTCCGACTGGGGAGCGATTTTAACAGCAGAATAATCCGAAATATTTGTTGCAAGCCCAGTTTTATTATTTTTTAGGTATAGACCAATTGGCCCATCCGTATAATTGACCAGTCCGGTTGTGATAAAATCAATGTGGATCGTATCTTGCGCATTTAATGAAAAGTTATTTTTCTTAAAGCTAACCTGAAAGAGATCCCCGTTTCGGTGGTCTATCGCAAAACGTTTGTCGACCTTATCGGGGTCGATAGATCGGATAAAATTAAACCAAAGGCTCCAGTCGTTGAGTTGAACAGCACTTTTCCCCTTGTTTTTTAAAATTAGGGTAGAAACCGGATTTTTACGGATATTCTCTCCGTCTTTGACCTTCCAGGTGAGCTGCAGTTGATCTGCGATTGCACTCGATTTCTGAGCATAGGCTTGCTGACTTAACAAAGCCAAGCCTAGTCCGGCATAGAGTAACGGTTTTTTGATTTTTTTTAAATTAGTCATGTTGGTTACTTTTTCAATGACTTTAAATATAGCTATTTTAGAGGGTTTTATGATCTATTTCAAAAAAAATGAATAAAAAAAAGATAAAAATTTTGACAGATTTATAAATATTTCTATATTTGCACACCGAAACAGAAAACGGCCCGTTCGTCTAGGGGTTAGGACGCAAGATTTTCATTCTTGAAACAGGGGTTCGATTCCCCTACGGGCTACAGATCTAAAAGTCAAAACGTACAAAAGCCTGCAAATTAAACATTTGCAGGCTTTTTTGTTTTTCAGTATCTACAAAACCTATAATAAAGGATCATACCGAAAGTTTGGGGGGTAAAGTTTTTAAGCATACAGTTTCATTACTCTATATAAGAAGAATGTGGTGTCTCTTACGCCCCGAAAGACACTCCTGAAAGCTTTGAGCTTTGCATTGAAAGATTCTGCTGAAGCATTGGTGCTTCTGTTGTCGAAGTAGTGTAGGATATATTGATGATGTGCCGCAATGGATCTTGCTACGCTCTCAAAAGAGGCGATGCCCGCATTCTCAACCTGATTATGCCACAGTCCCAGCTTGGTAAATGCTATCTTTTTGTCCCTGCATTTATTGAATATGTCACCCAGGGCAATTCCAAGGTCATAAGCGAGCTTTAGTTTGGGAAACCGCATGAACAACTGTTCAGCTCGGTATTTCTGGTTTTCGGACCATCGGCCTGGATGCTTGAACAAGAGGTGTCTGGATCTAGCCAGTAACTGTTTGAGCGTGTCTCCATTAGGCAACAACTCGGGTTCATATGGGGTTCCCTGCTTTCTAGAATAGGCCATCTTCTTGCTTTCTGCATCCAATACTTCCCAACGATACCTGATACGGAGTTCCTGCACTGCATCGTAAGCTAACTTTTGGACATGGAACCGATCGACCACACGCCTGGCATTCCTGAAACATCTACGGATTGCCTTAGCCATGTTCGGTGCCATATCCATGGTCACCTCCTTTACCTTATTCCTTGAACGTAAAGGTATTCGCTCAAGAACAGTCATGATATCCTCAGCCTTTGTGCCCCTGATAGTTGCCAAAATCGTCCCTTTACGCCCTTTTGCCGATTTACTGCTAACAATGGTATATAATTCACCGTTGCTAAAACTGGTCTCATCGATGCTCAAGCGTTCGGAGATATTCCCGGGGAAAAGAGTCCATCGCTCTGCATGTGGCTTTTGGCCCCAATCATGGAAGTCACTGAGATGGTTCTTGTATTGATCCTGAAGTTGCTTGCCGTCCATCTGGAAGAATAATCCTACCAATTGAGCACTTACAGGATAGTTATCCAAATATCTTCTTTAAAAAAAGCCCGAATTCAGTTGTCATTCGGGTACCTTCACGGACCAGGTTCCAATCTCTTGTGATAATCTGTCCCGTATCTAAGACTGTCCAGCGACGGCGGCGGATATGTAATGTGACTTTCTGACCTCTAATGGGAAAGTCGGAAATCTCTGTAGAAGGCATAAAGCCCTTTGACTCCAGCTTGCTGTTCTCATAGCCTGTTGGAGAAATATTAAGCTCATCTAAATAAATGTGGAGTTGATTGTCAACCTGATCGACTTCTAAAATCTGAAAGTATTCTAAAAGCCCTTCGGGCATCAATAGCGATAGTAATTTACGTTCGGCGTCTTGCAAGGGATATCTGTATTAAAGATGCTAAACTAGGAAATTTTTAATATTCCCCCAAGAAGTCTGCTTGATCCATAATAAATCCAAAGAAAAAAGTGAGTCATTCAGTGAGTCATTTTCGCTCATTTACTCACTCACTGAAATGACAATAACATTCTTATAATCAAGATGTTTAAAAATCAAACATCTTGATCTGTTTTAGTTGCAAGGCTAATTTTGCATCGCTGAAATTTGTTTTTCAGTGGTGATGCAGAGCTCGCCGCAAAGGCGGCTCGGTTTGTTTCACTTAAATGATGTTGTCATGAGTACAAATTATTCCTTGCTTTTCTATCTGAAGAAACCAAAAAATTATGTTAGCGGCCCCAAGTCGATCTACATGCGGATTACCGTAGATGGTATCCCAAAAGAAGTTTCCACTGGACGAGAATGCTATCCGTCCAAATGGAATTCTAAAGCCAACCGTGTGAAAGGCACAACAGAAGCTGTCAAGACCCTGAACAGCTATCTTGATACCCTCGTAACTAAAATAAGTACGATCCATACCGCTATGACGGCTGCCGCAGAGGAAATCACAGCGGAATCGATCAAACTTAAGTATCAGGGAAAGGATACTAAATGTAAAAATTTCTTAGATGTCTTCAGGGAGCATAATATGCAGATGGAAGCATTGCTCGGCAATGGATTCAAGCCCAATACACTCAAAGGATATAAAACCTCTTTATTGCATGTTTGTGAATACCTTGAGAAAGAATTTAGACTAGCAGATATCGACACAAGAAAGATTGACCATGCTTTTGTCACAGGCTACGAATTCTTTCTTCGTGCCACGATAGGCTGTTCAGCCGTGTCGGCAGCAAAATACATGAAGCACCTTCGCAAGATCATCAAGGTATGTATCGCGCACAGATGGATAACGGACGATCCATTTGCCTTTTATAAGATCAAGGTCAAAGCTAAAGAGAAGGAATTTCTGACAGATGCGGAACTTCGGAGGATAGAAGAAAAGAACTTCAAAATACCAAGACTTGCACATGTCCGCGATATCTTTGTCTTTTGTTGTTACACTGGACTTTCCTATGCAGATGTAAAGAAACTAAAATGGATTGATATTTCTGAAGGAGTGGACGGAAAACTCTGGATCTTCACCAGCAGAGAAAAAACCGAAACGTCGTCAAATATTCCACTACTTCCCAAAGCTCTTGAAATCATTGAAAGGTATCGTGATTATCCGCCGTGCATAGCCAAGGATATGGTTCTTCCAGTTCTCAGCAATCAGAAAATGAACAGCTATCTTAAAGAAATAGCGGATGTGTGTGAGATAACAAAAGAACTCACTTTTCACAAATCACGTCATACGTTCGCCACTTCTGTTACATTGGCAAATAGTGTACCTATCGAAACTGTTTCCAAGATGCTTGGACATACGGACATTAAGACTACGCAGCATTATGCGAAGTTATTGGACAATAGGGTCGCAATAGACATGGAAAAACTGGAAAGAACGATCGAGAATAAAACTGCGCCAACAGGTCATGCTAAAATCGCAGCGCTATGGGCCACCTAAGGTGCTTACTTTAATAAAGGCAAATCATAGTCGAAGAAATATTGCTTAATTCAGGAAGAAAGCGATGTTTTCATACATCGCTTTCATATTACATATTTGTAGTAAGAATTTAGAAATTTAGATATAATAGTTTATTTATCGCCAATTGCTCAACGAACCGACATGCCTGTACCTAGTACCGGATAAGCCTGATCAATCCTACAGGAGGTATTATCACTACCAGCCAGAAAATTGACGGGCCCTATCCGAGTGGATTACTATACGGAAGCTATCCATGCTGTTCAGCTGAGCGATGTTCTAGACCCATCTGATATGCCAGCAACAGTTAAAGAATCTTAACAAGGAACATAATAAACAAACTTTCGAATAGGGTACTAGGAAGATAAGCTATTGGGCAATATTGCTTTTATGCTATTAGGCTTGCCCTCCTGCTATCGAATCACGCTGTTTGGAACTGAGATTCGTTCTGAGTACAAAAAAATGAAGTGTTTTAATACGCGCAAGTTGTGTTTTCGGGGACCCCGAAAACCATCTTGCCTTTACTCTGCAATGCCTCAATTGGGGCATTGCAGGGTAAAGGGAGAACAACCTTCGCAACTCGGTCTTTCTTTCCAAATCTGGGGATAGCGCAAAATAGGATTTGCAAAATGCTAAAATGTGGTATTTTGTATCACCTATTCAACTAATTTTCTCAAGACTTATTTGAGAAATTAACGTCTGAGACTACTACCCCTGTCCTGTCCATCGTCATCCTGTTCCCATGGCTTTCGGTCTGGGGTAGCAATTCGAAGAATATACCCGTCGTCTTCTTTGAAAGCGTTACTCGCTTCAAGCACATGGTGCATAGCGGAGAGATCTTCTCCCTTAATCGTTTCGCTGAACAACTGTGCTCTTTGCAACATTCGGATAAAGGTATCAGGTTCCTGCCTGCGTGTCAATTGTCTGAGTGCGCCAAGGTAATCGTCCCGGAAAACGGTTGGTATAATGATCTTGGTCTGTCCCTGGCTGGTCAGCTCAGCATTCATCATCACTCTCGCCAATCTCCCATTTCCATCCAAAAAGGGATGTACCTCGCTGATCATAAACATCATGAATGCAGCTTTGGCAAAAGGGTGCCTTAATGCTCTGTAGAAATCAAACCCCTGTACCAATGTACCTCCAACAAGCTCATGGTCGACAAATTCAGTATCACCAGCCCGGTTGTTGCGGTCCTTGAACTCGCCCGGATTTTTGTCAGGTCTGGCAGTTAGCATGGTCTTATGCCGATAGCGAAGGATATGAATGAGCTCATCAGAATTCTTGGGGACAACCTGCATTTCCTCACGATTACTGACCATTTGGTAAGTTCCCAGTATATCGTGAGAATCTTCTCCCCTTGCGGGCAAGGGTTTTCCGCTATCAATGATCTTCAGAGCCTCTTCTACCTCAAAACGGGTACCCTCGATAAAGTTAGAGAAGTAGGCTTCGTAGAAGGCAAAATTGCGGAAGGCCCTGGTTGTTTGGTTTGCGTCATATATATCCGCAAACTCACGCTGCTGCAATTCCACAAAGAGCTTTTCGAAGAGGTCCAACCGTGCCGGATCATACGGATGCCCAAATGCCCGGGCAATGGCCACCGGGGATTTCAGGATACCCGAGGGCTTAGTCGACAGCATTGCGCCGACCATCCGGTTCAGCTTATCGAACTCCCTATCCATACCCAGCCTGGTACTGATTTCACTTGCACGGTCCCGCAATTCATTTAGTCCCTGTTCGCCTTTAACCCGTACGATCTGATCCAATTTTTCTTCTATCTGAGGAATTGTCCATGTTTTGGACTCCCCTCCAACTTTACGGGATTCCTGAAGATTCTCCAATAATGCACGGTCCTGTCCTGAGACATAGAGTCCATCGGAAAAAAGTAAATCTCCTGGGAGTGGCCCTTGTCCCTGCATTAAGTTCAACGTAAGGCCCGGGAGTTTGACCTTTCTATCATAGGAATAAGTTAGAAAGATATCACCAGTATCAGTAGGTTTAAATTCAAGGGCGGAGCGGTGACTGAGCAAAACACCTGGATATAGATGCCCGATGATCTTGAACCTATTCCGAAGCACGATAGCCTCCGGAGCTTCCTCCAAATTTGGGGTATATATCTTCGGTGCAATCTTCTTCAGTTTTCCTTCTTTGACAAGCTTGCCAATGGCTCTGCTTATGTTGGAATCGCTGGAAGAAAACAGTATCTCCTGTAGGTGTAATGGGATATCCTTGTCCATGATCTTTACAAACTTTTGAGATTAATTATAGTAATCAACATGTCAGCACAAATTTTTCAAACTAACAAAGTGTATTTATGCGAATTTTTCAAACTAATTTAAGTAAAAATACAGATTTTTCAGATTTGTATTGGAAAGCTATAATTACTTTTTTCAAAAATTTCCTACTAAACTCTTCAAAAAAGCTTTGGTCTACAAATTTTTCCGGATAAACCCGTCTGTTTTTACAAATTATTTTAATTATGGAGCGGTTAGCTCTCCTATCAAGGGGTACATAGGAACTCAGGGAGACCGGATTCCTGCTTTTGGAGAAAGGAAAGTATACGCCACTGTAAAGTTCATTTTTCAGCACCCCGTCATTCAGATCGGCAGTATCCTTTTTGATTCTATTGAAATAATTAAACATCTTTATCAGGAATAGAAGTTTTGTCCTGCCGAGTTTAGGGGAAAGATGTTCAAGTCTGCGATTCACTTCCATAGAGAAGCGGACGCGTCTTGTGTTTTCATTAGATCTAGCCATTGCTGTCAGAATTATTGTTAGCGATAAACCTAAATCTGCTGGCCCTGGTAGGGTGCCAGGAGGGGATGTACTCCAGATAGCCATATAAGACGAGTTCGGAAAGGCATTTATGATAGGTAGCGATTGAACGGATCCGCGAAAAATGCATCAGTTTCCTGCGGCTGGTATAGAAAAAATCATGAAAGCCGGGTTGCTTATGAAAATAAAAAAGTGCCATAACCAGTTCGATATGTGATGGCAGCAGTCTATTATCTTTTGCGATGTGCTCAAAGTAAACTTCAAAGTCATGGTCTTGTGTATTGTTATCCATTACCTTCTCCTCCTTCCATCATCTTATCCACATCGCTGGCGCGATAATAAATGCTACCGCCGATTTTCTTGAATGGGAGCGTGCCTGTGATCCGCAGGTTTTGTAGCGTACCCGGAGATATTTTCAGTTTCTTTCTTACCTCACGGCTGCGGAAGCATTCCCTTTCGGCGTCAGTTTTTTCGTTTGTTAGGATCTGTCTGATTTCTTCGAGCAGTTCTTTCTTGAACTGCGACAGGTCTTCTTTTGTCAGGATGTCTAATAGCATGGTATACCAATTTTGTGAACAATATGTACCCCGGTTATACGCGGGGCCACTGCTACAAAGTTGGGATCTGGCGATGAAGTTTGGATGACCAACTCGGCGCGATGGTCATGTTCAGGGATCAAACAGGATGGGATCAATCCTTCTTTTTAGGAACGATGACGAATAGTTGCCGATCTTCTGGAATTTTTACTTCCTTCTGTGAATTATCTTTACCTACAAAATAATTTTTAGCAGTATCTATACTGATCTTCTTTTTGTTATTGCTAAAATAATTGGACACAATTTTATAATAGGGACTGAGCATATCCTTTCGTAACAAGGGAGCGCCGTTAGGAAGCTTTAATTTTTGCATCTGTTGAAATAGGTCGATCACTGTGGTATGATAATCATCGTATATTTCGATCTTGCGCATTATCGTGAAATCGGATAGCTTTTTATTCTCCTCCTGTAGTTTTGCGATCAGTTCATCTTTTTCCTTGAGAAGAATATCATTTGGGCGAACATTCCACCTGTCCTTTGGTGATAGGAAATCCAGAAATCCGCTCAGCTTTTTGATATTGGAAACGTAAAGTGGATGTTTCTTGGAAAATGGGTTCTGGTGATTGAAGTAATCTATCCTGGTAGAAACGATGTACCAAAGGTGGGAAAAGAACTCCTTCTCTGTTCGGTCTCCAGCCGATAGATAATATTTTAGATGGTACCTATAGTAATCATCAAAAGATTTCTCTTTCATACCGTATATCTTCAGTAGGAAATGATTGTCTTCATAGCCCCTTTTAAGTCCCATGATAGTTCCCAGTTTAAATGGATGTGGATCGAAATCGAAAGCTCTTCTGGGTTTAAAGTAATATAATGCCATAACTCTAATTTAGCGAAAAAATATTTTCTTAATAAAAAGATGGATATGGCCTGTTTAGTGTAAGAAGTTATATTCGGCAAATCTGTCTGAGGTTTTCAACTTTTTTGTATATTAAAGAGAGAAAGGACGCCAAGGCGTTTCATCTTCTTTAATGAATTTTTTCATATTTAGGTTTTATAATGAAACTCCTGCTTTAGTCTCCCAATGACAGGCAGGAGTTTTTTATGCAGTCCCCTTATTAACTCCTCATATTTTTATATAGTTATCTGGCCTATTGTTAAGGAATCGCATATGATTTAAAGTATACTACTCAGTATACCAAAAATGAGCTTTACGATATTGTAGAGGCTATAGAGTATCCCCGGAGGATACTCTAAACCCCATTTGCAGGGTATGGGGCAAGAAAAGTAGGGCTCTGCCCAACTTCTGCTTGCTCTAATGACTCGTCCTGAAATAAGTTTACACATTTCTTTTAAAATTTAATCAATTTCCTGAAACAGCTTTACAGCTTAATGACCTGGACCAACTATTCGCTGTACCAGCAGGATCCGGAGGTGACGGCCAACAGTGCAGGCGACGCCTACTAGAACCAGTGTGTTGTGAATCTAGGAATCTAGATCAGCCTGTAGGCTAGATGCGCACTGGTATTGCGCAAGCATCAGGTAACTAAGCAGAGCGGCCTACCTCCGGGTATGTTTCCGGAAGGTAGTGTATGTAAAGGCTGCTTGTCAGCCATTGAGGCGGGGGACTTACCTCAGTCCCAGTTGCCAGGTCTCCTGGACTTTGCCCCGGCTTTTGAGTAGCTCCAGCTGTTCACCCGTGGCTGCCGCCAGTAGCTTGTGCAGGCTGCTGTATTTGTCAAATTCGGGCGGGTACTTTTCGAGCACCCGGAAGCCTTGATCATAAAAGAACTGCTCGGCCTGGTCGAAAGACTCGAAGTAGTTGGCGTGCACGTTGTTTTTCCGGAAGAAATCGTTCCATTGTCCGTCTCTGTCGCTTCCCACGGCATGGGTCTCATGCCGGATATAAATATCGGCGGTGGTCCAGGTGCCGCCCTGCCGCTCGAGCAGCCTGCGGATATGCTGTAGGATCTGCTTTTTGTCTTCATCGTCGAAATACAGCAGCAGCCCCTCATTGATGATGGCGAGGTCGCTGCTGGTCTCCGGATTGCTTTCGGCGTGCAGGACGTCGAGCGGCTGTAACTGCAGGTTTTGCGGGACAGCCTGCTGCATGGTACTCAGCATATCACTCTTCTGGCTGATGATGGCCGGCAGGTCCGTGTCGATGTAGCTGGCGTCGGGGTGCTTGCGGGCGTAGTCCAGACCGCGCAACGAGAAGCCCGCGGAAAGCTCGAGTACGGTAGGTGCTGAGGTCTTTTCCAGAAAGTAATCTAGGGAGCGGTACCGCATTTCGAAGTGCACCACGCTTGCCCAGAAACCAAAATCCTGTTGCGGAGCGGCAGGGATTTCGATGCCGAAATAGGCGGCTACCTCTTCCGCAAAGGGAATGGAGCCTGAGGCCGCTTTGAAGGCCAGCAAGGCGCTGGCGGTATCTGTTACTTTTTTTAATCTCATGATTGTGTGTTTTTTTCTGCAAAGTAACAGCACCCCGGGATGGCAAAATAGGAAAAAGTAGACCTATCGTTATTTGTTGAAGGCATTGCCCAGCTGGTTGGGGGCGCGCATGAACTGCCGGGGCCGCTGTGCGAATACCTTGCGGAAGTTTTGCAGGAAGTGGGATTCGTCATAGTAAAGGTCATACTGATGGTCTTTGTTTTCCCTTTGATGATCACGGATATAGAGGTTGTACATCGCCTGCAGGCGCACGATGGAAGCATATTCTTTCGGTGTCAGGCCGACCTGCTGCTTGAACAGCTTATTGAGATGTCTCTGCGAGCCGGGAATATTTTCGAATACCTCCCGGATTCGGATATTACCCTTATGCTGGTCGATGGCATCCACTGCACTGATGACGCGCCCATCGGCTGCAAACTGTATCCGCTCGGCCAGCAGCTGCAGCAGCGAACCGATACTGTCCGCAGGCAAACCAGTGCAGGAGTCCAGTACCATGCTGCCGTCCCGCTTCAGGCGGGAGATGGACGCTACCCTGTTGACTAATGTGGGCATGGCAGCACCTGCGATGGCATAATAGCCATAGGGCCTGAAGGTGATGCCGATGGAGCTGACCGGGACAGAACCGCGGAGCACAATATTTTTGTTGTGAGGGCCCACCAGATGCAGGTCGTACAGCGGATGATGAAAGACCGTGTCGTCCACGACATGCTCGTAAGTACTTTGGTAGTTCCACAGCAATACGCATTTACCGGTCGGGATCACTAGGGCCTGCTCGTGCTCGGGGAGCTGCTCCGGGCTTTCGAACGACCAGATGGACTCAATCAATGGAGATAAACTGTCAGGTACGGGATAATACTGCATGCCGGCATGTAAAAAAGCAAATATCGGAATAATGGGCCAGTCGCGCAACAGGGGCTTCGTGAATTCTGATAGCGGTAAGTTAACTTATTTTTTCCAACCTTTTTGTGTACAGGAGATGTTCAGACCGTAGCAATCATTCCCGAAAGGGGCTAATATCTCGATTCTTCGGCAATATTTTTAATGTCAGTTGACAAAAAGTCGAATACTAAGACTAACTTTCTGTAGGTAAATCTATATCAGTTGAATCATAGACAGCATCGTGTGGAGTTGCTACTTTTGGTGCGAGACAGATTTAATAAGTAATTTAAAATTTGTAGAGTTGCATAGAAGGTTTGATGATTCATTTAAGATAATGGCAGTGGATCTGAGCGTTGTTAGAGGGTCAGTGGCAGAAGTTGCAAAGGAGCTGGATATAGGACCCAGTTTGCTCAGTAAGAGGTGTAGAAACCCTCATTATAATGAGGATAAAGTTTTCCCTGATAATCCTAAAATTAGCACTGGGGAACAGGAGTTGAGGATTTTACGTAAAAAATTAAGAGATGCAGAGTTAGAGTGTGATATATTAAAAAAGGTCATAGCCATCTTCTCCAGGGGAGACGATACATATACCGATTCATAGAGGCTAACCGAGAGGTAAATTACGTAGAGAAGATGGCGAGGTATTGAACGTTAGCAGCAGTTGTTTTTACCGTTGGCAAGTTTCTCCCGAGTCACCTAGGGAACTGCAAAGTAAATCACTCGTGGATAAAATAAATCAGGCACACATGGATAGTAAGTATATCTATTGTAGCCCACGGATATCCGCAGAGCTGCACAAAAAAGGTGAAAAGGTGTCAAGAAGCTATGTTGAAGGGTTGATGAAGAAACATGGAATACGAAGTAAGGTGAAGAAAAAATTTAGGGTGGCCACAGATTCGAGCCATAGCTATAGGATAGCTGAAAATCTCCTCAAAAGAGATCTTTCGGCGGATTCCCTGTCGTAGAAATGGGATGGAGTCATTACTTACATCCATACAAGTACAAGATGGCTTTATCTAACAACAGTCATCGATCTAGCGGACAGAAAAGTGATCGGATGGTCTTTGAGCACTGACATGACCGCTACAAACACTACCGTAGAAGCCATCAGGATGGCTATTAGAAACGGAGGTGTCAAAGTTGGCCTTATCTTCCATTCGGATATAGGGATGCTATATGCTTGCGATGAATTCAGGAAGATAATTGTAGAAAACAGGATACTTCAAATCATGAGCAAGAAGGCGAATTGCTGGGACAACGTAGCAGCTGAGAGCTTTTCAAGACATTAAAAGCTGAAATTGTCTACCATAGAAAATTAATGGATCAGCAGTCAGCTAGATTGGAAATCTTTTGATACATTAAAGGGATTTTACAATACCCAAAGAATACATTCTGCTCTGCGGTATAAAACCCCTAAGCAGATCGAGGAGATGCTATTGGAAAGAGAAAGGGTCTGTAAAATGAACTGTGTCAAGGCTTGCTTCACCGCCCCACGGGGCGTGAAGTGACCATCTTTTCAAAATCCTCATTCTGTTCTTTAAATACTTTAAGAATGGCATCATCCATTACACCAACCCCTAAAAAGGACAGCTTTACTTTTTGTGCAGTTGCAAAGCCTTCATCCTTGAGCATATCATCGTAAATCTTGTTGATACGCACACGAATATTGTCCAATTTGAGATTGGTACCCAGGGCCTGGGCACTTTTACCTAAAACTCTTCCGTGCTTTAAATCCCAATTATTGGGGTTGATGTCCAGTTTGGTACTAAAGGATTTTGGTATTCCGTCAATAGTGATACGTCCCATAACAGGCACGTTTCCGTTCTTCTTAGGTTCATTCTTCTTCAGGTAGAAAAGCAGTTTGAACGTGGATCTTTTCTCTTGTTCCATAACTCAATTGTTTAACGTTTAAAATTAAATTTTATTGAGTTACAAGGGAATATGAAAATTTGTGTAAATGACTGAAATATAGATTGTTATATTATCATTCGGTTGGTTGTACTCAGTAACGATTTAGTAACCTAACCTTGTAATTTTAAGCCCAAAACTTGTCGGACACCTACTTCCAAATTTTGCCTCACGTTTTCTAAACTACTGTATATGAATGGTCTTAACCATTTTGCTTATTTTTGCTTTCTTCTAGTATTTTTTAAGAAAAAAAATGAACTGATATATCTTTTCTGTTGTTTTGGAGTCCAAAAACAACAGAAATTCCTTAGATAAACACTGTATATTTTTTTGATTTTCAGCGATACAAAGCAGACACTTTGCCTAATAACGTGAGACAAATAGTCAAAGGTTTTATCTTCGCAAGAATGCTGTTCTTATTTTCCTTCGGTTCCGGAATTTATAGTTACGCATCGATTCCTAATCCAATACATGCATATTATTCCTCGATGTGTACATGCAAGTGAAAATTATGACAATAATGCTCTAAATAAGTGAAAACTTTGCGTTCCACTGGCTGTACCTCAGTTCTTTCATCGCAATAGGAGGTCTAGTGACATTTCTCTGTTAGAGGTGAAGACTCTCTGGACAAGACAATCGACATAACGGTTGCGCATCTTCAGGTCAAGTGTATCCTTGTTTGTTGGCCGATAGATTTACACATTTTAAGTTATACGGACGAGGAATTCAATCGGTTTTTCTCTTAGCAACGCCAGATCAGCCTCTTGTGGCAGTGATTTTCGATGGTTCGAGCATCATCGAGCCTTTCTATACTTTTTTTCGTGAGACAAACACAATTGTACAAAAAATTTATTGGTTAACGTGTCCTTTAATATATCATCCGCATGAATTAAAAAAGGGAAAACACCCTTTTGCGAGGCCGGACTTTTCTGCATTTAATTCTCACATCTCAGTCCTTCAACATTCCCCTCAACCTTGTTTCAGATCGTCGACAACGAATTTCTCTGCAAAAAAATTTAGTGCCCAAGATCAATGTACCAAGTTTTGTAGCCTCCTATTCTTTCGGAAGAATCTGGCACATCTTAATTATTGGCTTTTGCACCGACATTTTGTTTCGAAGTGTTTGTTAGCCTCCTGTTTGAAAGATAAGGAGGCTTTTTTAAATTTTAACTTGCCAAGTTTAACGCAATTTGCCATATTTAAGTTGTATAGCAATTGCAGCTAAAACGTATGTCAAACCAGTGAGGGATTCAGTGAGTTGGGAAAACGAAAGTTTGTAAGACACTGATAAAGAGATTATTGCCCGAAGAGTGTTATTCCCCTACGGGCTACAGATCGAAAGATTAAAAACTTAAAAAAGCTTGCAATTCATATTGCAAGCTTTTTTTATCTTTGAGTATCTACAAAACCAATACGAACTTCCAGAAAAAAAATGACAACATTTCCTGTTATAGCTTCTACTCTTTCTGCCAAACAATTAGGCGATTTTGTGATAAATAGATATGGCCTAGACGACAAATACCAATGTTCCTTATTCAGAACAGGAATGAACCATACGTATTTTCTTTCCAACAGCGAAACGAAATACGTTTTGCGCATTTATAGTCATAATTGGCGGTCAAAATCCGAAATTATTGAAGAACTTGAACTTTTGAAATCATTGAAGAAGAATAATTTAAGCGTTTCTTTTCCAATTGAAGATAAAGACGGAGGGTTCATTCAAGAAATAAATGCGCCTGAAGGAATCAGATACGTTGTACTTTTTTCCTTTGCTCAAGGGGAGAAAATTCGATTTATGGACATCGAAACGTGCTTTCGGATAGGTTCTCTAATGGCAAATATTCATAACCATACCGAAAACAAGAACATTAACCGTGTGTCTTACAATAAGAAGTCGCTTATAGAATTACCTTATGCGTATTTACAACAATTCTTCTCAGACAAGTTGCCAGAAATGGAACTCATCAAGGAGTTTGGCAGAAATTTTCAAAATTCAGATTTTGATCATACGAAAACCGGAATTATACATATGGATATCTGGTATGATAATATGGCTGTTACAGACGAGCATGAGATTACCATTTTTGACTTTGACTTTTGTGGAAATGGATGGCAAATTTTAGACGTTGGATATTTCTGCAAACAGCTGTTTTTCATAGAATCAGATAAAGAGCAGTATGAATTAAAAATCCAAAGTTTCCTGCGTGGATACCAAAGTAATAGACCTTTATCTGAAAAAGAGCTCAGGTTAATACCGAAAGCTGGCGCTGCTATTTTTATTTTTTATCTTGGCGTACAGGCGCAAAGATTTGATTGGTCCAATATATTTTTGACAGAAAACTATCTTAAAATGTTTGTCGGAAGAATTAAAGCTTGGATGGACTATTACGAAAAGAAAGAAGTCACTGTGGTTAAATAAGGCAAGATTAAGGAATATTAATTCGGTTTTACGTTGAAGGCTGGAAAACAACTCTTGCATAAGCGTTGGGTGAAACTATAAACCAATTACAGGTATTTTGTCTTGTTGGTAATTAAAATGTAACGTATTAATTTTACCTTTACTATTCCAAATAATATAATTTTATGAAGGCACATACGTACGAAACACAATCAACAATTACCCCACAAAAGGCATTGGACTTCCTGAAAGAAGGAAACCAGCGCTTTGTTAATAACCTGAAAGCTAACCGCGATCTTCTCGAACAGGTGAATGCTACACGTGAAGGGCAGTGGCCATTCGCCGTGGTGCTAAGCTGCATCGATAGCCGTACTTCAGCTGAACTTATATTTGATCAGGGACTGGGTGATATCTTCAGTATCCGGATTGCCGGAAATTTTGTCAATCAGGATATTTTGGGATCGATGGAGTTTGGTTGCAATGTGGCCGGTTCTAAACTTGTTGTCGTTTTGGGGCATACCAAATGTGGGGCATTAAAAGGAGGATTGGATGCGGCGCAGATCGAGGGTATGGGAATGGATAACCTAAATCATTTGATTAATCATTTCGACCCGATCATCAATGAAGTGATCGAGCAGGGGGAAGAACGTTCTTCTAAAAATAGTGTACTGCTTGAAAAACTAAATCAACAGAATATTAAACATGCAATCCGTGACATTCGCAAACAGAGTTCAACGCTCCGGAAATTGGAAGAAGAGGGTAAAATTAAAATTGTCGGAGCGAACTATGACGTCGAAACTGGTAGCGTAAGTTGGCTATAAGCCGAAAGGTCGTGTATACTTTTTAAGAATAAAAAGCATGACGGTCATTTGCTTGAATCCATGCGAATAGTTCTGTGTCATCTAACTGTTTCATGATTACCGCAATTTGTGTAACATCCCTAGTTTAATTAGGTTAAATTATAATTGTGGTGTTGAGTTAATATTAAAAACAGAAATATAGTAATGTTTTTTTATCAAACGATTGCACAAAATGCCAGATACTAAAAATCCTGATCTGCTTAAATTTTTGACAAGTAGATCAGGATTTGAAAAAAGACAATTAGAACGGATCTTTATAAGCGGGCATCTACAAATTTTCTGTCGAGTATGCCCTTAATATCAAAAACAACGGATGGGTTCTTTTTTAAGTTATTGAGATCTAAATGTAAGAACTCTCGGTGTCCCACAGCTAGAATAACACTGTCATAATCTGCAGATTCGGGAAGATCCGATAATAGTTTTAAATTAAAATGTGATTTCACTTCATCTCTATTGACCCATGGATCATAAATGTCGACTTTTAGACCAAATTCTTGAAGATCCTGAATCATATCTATAACTTTACTATTTCTCATATCAGGACAGTTTTCTTTGAAGGTGATGCCCAATACTAACGCTTTTGCCCCTTCAAATTTGATGTTTTTCTGAATCATCAATTTCACCACTTTTGATGCGATGAAGGAGGCGATGTGATCATTCACCTCTCTTCCTGAGAGAATAACATGCGGGTGATAACCCAGCTGTGTTGCTTTTTGAGCGAGGTAGTAGGGGTCTACAGAAATACAATGACCGCCCACTAGTCCTGGTTTAAAACGTAGAAAATTATATTTTGTGCCCGCAGCATCTAACACATCCTGTGTATCTATTCCTACACGGTCGAAGATTAGCGCGAGCTCATTCATAAAGGAGATATTTACATCGCGCTGCGCATTTTCGATCACCTTGGCAGCTTCGGCAACTTTGATTGAGGGCGCCAAATGTGTCCCGGCTTCAATAATATTCTTATAAAGTCCATCTACCACCAATCCTGCCTCAGGTGTACTTCCAGAAGTCACTTTCATGACCTTTTGAAGTGAATTTACTTTATCGCCTGGATTAATACGTTCTGGTGAATAACCAACAAAAAAATCTTGGTTAAATTTTAATCCCGAGCAACTTTCCAAAACAGGTATACACTCTTCTTCAGTACAACCAGGATAGACGGTAGATTCATAAATAACCAAATCGCCCGGATTTAATAATCCGCCAATCATTTTAGATGCCTCCAACAATGGTGACAAGTCTGGTGAATTATAGCGATCTATCGGAGTTGGTACAGTGACTATGTATACGTTTGCATCAGCAATGTCTGCGGTAGAATTACTCGCATCATATCCCTTACTTTGGTTTGATGTGATAAATAGCTCTCTTGCACGTTCCAGTTCTTTTTTATCAGCTTCCAGTGTACGGTCAACACCGCGCCTAAGTTCATCAATACGTGTTTCATTAATATCAAATCCAATCACGGGGAAATAATCGGAAAATGCTATTGCTAACGGCAATCCGACATATCCTTGACCAATGATGGCAATTTTTTTTACCTGAAAATCTCTCATATATAGCTGTAAATATACGTTCTTTGCTTTAAATTTAACCTCTTGTCAACCAACCTCTGCGTCCAGCTGTTGCTATGGCATAGGGTGTAATCCAGAATAAACTGAAGGCGTAGAATATACTGTAACTATATGCCCAGAAAGCTTCTTTGGCATCCGAGTTTTTGGAAGCAAAGAAATAGGCCTGGACGCTGGAAAATATTAAGATACCGACCAATGTTGAGCTTAAGAACATCAATGGATAATGAAATACGGTCCATAACATCAGTAACATCATCGGATAAGACAATAACACTTTTTTCCATTGCATAAGCAATAAGATACGTGCTCCCCATTTAGGTCCCTGACGGAAATTCTTAAAGGCAAATTGACTCATCGCAATGTTTTCACGCACGTTGCTTCGTTCCCAACGGATAAACATCTTGTACAGATTTTTGTAACGTACAGGTGTGTCGGTATAAACGTATGCGTTGGATTGAAATAAAACATGATACCCCTGTTTCAGGATCATATTGGTCATCGCGCGATCTTCACCGATATCAGACGGTTGTCCCATAAAAGTCTGGTTAATCCAATCTTCCAAACAGTTCATCACAGCCTCTTTACGATAGCCAGATAATGCTCCTGGTGTACACATTACCGTACCCAACATACTTTGTGCAGAACGTACAAACTCAAAGCTGAATACGAAGCTCACATTTAACATACGCGGTATAATCGCTTTTTTAGTATTCAATACACGCACATTACCCGCAACTGCCCCACATTCCTTGTTTGTTACAAATGGACTCGCCATATTACGTATGGTATCCTTTTTAACAATAGAGTCACTATCAACCGTGATGAAAATCTCTCCCGTACCTAACTTAAATCCACGGTACAAGGCATGTCTCTTACCCATATTCTTGGGCTGCTGATAAATTTCAACACGATCGCCCAATTCCATTTTGGCACGTTGTATCCAAGCAAAGGTATTATCTTTACTACCGTCGTCGATTGCAATAATCTGCAATTTCTTCTCCGGATAATCGCTGCTAGCCAAACTATGTAAGGTATCATAAACTAATTGTCCTTCGTTATAAGCTGGAACGATAATCGTACAAGTCGGTAGCTCATCGTCCGATACTGAAGCAATGGGTTTATATTTACGATGCAGTACAATCAAAAAAATCAAAAAGCTGATAGCAACAACAGCAAGAAATATTCCCAACGCAATTAAAAATGTTCCGCCGATGCTGTCTAAACGTTGGAAACGTAATGCGTCAAAATCTGGTTGAAGCATGTATACGCCAAAAACTGACGCAAATAGTATAAAAAAAGTGGCTCCAAAAATACCATATTCTTTTGGTCCAAAGTTGCTTTCCTCGTTTTTGCTCACTGTGTGATCAGATCGCTTTTCTCCTGCATTTACATCATATACCGCAGGCTTCCATTGTTTGGCCATCTGCTTGGATACGATCGAGTTGTCTTTCATGTAATTCATAACCGTTCTATTTTAGATATACATTCTTTCGTTCAGTGTTTAAAGAGATACCGCTGTCGGTATCTTTTGTAATGAAAATATTACGATTCCATAAACGCAAAAGACATGCCTTTATTTCGTGCCAAAAATAAGCAATCCCTTCTAATTGTAACGTTCTTGATACAAATAATAAGTAATTAATCTGTTGATTTGTAGTGTTTTGTGATTTTATTGTAACAGAATTATGCCAAAATATAACGACGATCGATTCAATAGACTTTTAAGGTTTTTTAACATTTGCATGCAGATTGTTAAAAGAAATTGACAGTTTTTGTGACAAACTGTGTAGGAAAGGGGGCAATGTGCAGGTTGAAGAAATTCAGCTTAAGCCAAATAAAAAAAGCAAAGGATAGTACAAAAAAAAGACGCCTCCAAAGGGGGACGTCTTCAATATCATCAAGTTTCGGAATAGTCTTTATCCACCAAATTCCATTAGATAATTTTTTAGAAAATCATTTAGATCACCGTCCAGGACAGCTTGTGTATTGGAGGTTTCGTAATTGGTCCGTAAATCTTTAATTAACTTATAAGGATGGAGGACATAATTTCGAATTTGGGATCCCCATTCGATTTTCTTTTTGTTTCCTTCAATAGCAGCGGTAGCTTCCTGGCGTTTACGCATTTCAATCTCATATAACTGTGATTTCAATAAGCGCATCGCATTTTCTTTGTTTTGTAATTGCGATCTGGATTCCTGATTTTTAATAATAATGCCAGTAGGTTTGTGGTGTAATCGAACAGCTGTTTCCACTTTATTGACATTCTGACCTCCTGCACCACCCGAGCGGAAAGTATCCCATTCGATTTCTGAATCCTTAACATCAATCTCAATATTATCATCAATCAAAGGATAGACATAAACAGAAGCAAACGAGGTATGGCGTTTTGCATTGGAATCAAATGGAGAAATCCGAACGAGCCTGTGTACACCATTTTCGCCCTTCAGGTAGCCATAAGCAAAATCTCCGGATATCTGTAACGTTACACTCTTGATACCTGCAACATCACCTTCCTGCGAATCTTGTTCGGTCACTCGATATCCATTTTTCTCGCCCCACATAATATACATCCGCATCAGCATGGCAGCCCAGTCACAGCTTTCAGTTCCTCCGGCACCAGCTGTAATCTGTAAGATTGCATCCAGTTGATCTTCTTCGGCACTGAGCATGTTTTTGAACTCGAGCTCCTCGACTTTCTCTAAAGCTACTCTATATTGATCGTCCACTTCCTTTTCACTCGCGTCGCCAGATTGGAAGAACTCATACATGACATAGGCGTCTTCAACCGCCGCTGCAACTTCGTCGAAGTGGTCTGTCCATACCTTTTGGTTTTTTATGGCCAAGAGTATTTTTTCTGCAGCTTTGGAATCATCCCAAAAGCTTGCTTCAAGCGTAATAGCTTGATCTCTTTCTATTTCTTCTTTGCGTGCATCGATGTCAAAGATGCCTCCTCAGGGAAGTAACACGATCCCTCAAGTCTTGAATTTGTTCTTTTGTCATATCCGCTAAAGTAGAAATTTTAATTAATAAATTCGTGCTTCTATCGAATAACTTCGCGCCCAATATAGATTGTCCAATAGGGATAATTTGACCTTTTTTTTTTAGTTTTGGTATTGTCAACGGAATAAACCTTCATTTAAGGATCTACACAATGTGTAACAATGAAATACTGAAGGCTCTAATTGATGTTTAAAACAAATAATTTCAGTAAAAACAGTATGTTCCCAAAAATTAATTTTACAAAAACTGAGGCCTATAAGAATCTAGCGCAGCATTTTGGTTCTTTATCAGGTCTATCTAACAATAGCGGAAAAAATGATCTACGCGCACTTTTTGCCGCAGATCCCGAACGTTTTGAGAAGTTCTCGATCGCTTTCGAAGATATACTTTTGGATTACTCCAAAAATCGGATTACCGAAGAGACAAAAGCGCTCTTGATACAGCTCGCGAATGAATGTGGTCTTGAAGAAGCGATAGCCGCGATGTTCTCGGGTGAGCGCATCAACGTGACCGAAAACAGACCGGTGTTACACACCGCTTTGCGAAATCAATCCGATCAGCCCGTTTATGTGGACGGAAAGGATGTTATGCCCGACGTTAAACGCGTGCTGGCACAAATGAAAGCCTTCACGGAAAAGATTATAGCTGGTGAGTGGAAAGGATATACGGGTAAAGAAATTACAGATGTGGTTAATATCGGTATCGGTGGTTCAGATCTAGGTCCTGTGATGGTAACAGAAGCATTAAAAGCGTATAAAACGCGTTTAAATGTACATTTTGTCTCCAACGTAGACGGTACACACATTGCTGAAACATTGAAAGCTGTGAATCCTGAAACAACCTTGTTTCTGATTGCTTCAAAAACTTTCACAACGCAGGAAACTATGGCCAATGCGCATACAGCTAAGGACTGGTTTTTGGCTAGCGGAGCCCTTCAGGAGGATGTCGCTAAGCATTTTGCAGCATTGAGCACGAATACAGAAGCAGTACGTGCCTTTGGAATAGATACTCAAAATATGTTTGAGTTTTGGGACTGGGTAGGCGGGCGTTATTCCCTGTGGTCTGCTATAGGTCTTTCAATTAGCTTGGCAATAGGCTTTGATAATTTCGAGGAACTTTTGAAAGGTGCCTACGATGCGGACGTTCATTTTAAGGAAACTTCTTTCGAATCCAATATTCCCGTGATATTGGCTTTACTTGGTGTATGGTACAATAATTTTTTCCAGGCCGAAAGCCATGCAATTCTCCCTTACGATCAATATCTGCACCGTTTTGCTGCATATTTCCAACAAGGGGATATGGAGAGTAACGGCAAATATGTTGACCGTAATGGCCAGCAGGTGGACTATCAGACTGGACCGATTATATGGGGTGAACCTGGTACAAACGGGCAGCATGCCTTCTATCAGTTGATTCACCAGGGAACCAAATTGATTCCTTGTGATTTCATTGCGCCTGCCAATAGTCTTAATCCGATCGGAAACCACCACCAATTGCTATTGTCTAACTTTTTTGCACAGACTGAGGCTTTGATGAATGGCAAAACGGAGGAAGAGGTAGTTGCCGAATTCAAGAAAGCAGGCAAATCGGACCAAGAAATAGAAGCGCTTAAAGCCTATAAAGTCTTTGAAGGCAATCGCCCAACGAATTCCATCCTGTTCAAAATAATGACACCACGTACTTTAGGACGACTTATCGCATTTTATGAGCATAAGATTTTTGTGCAGGGTGTGATCTGGAATATTTATAGTTTTGATCAATGGGGGGTGGAGCTAGGTAAACAATTGGCCAATCAAATCCTTCCGGAATTAAGTGACGCCAATACGGTTACGAGTCACGACTCTTCTACCAATGGATTGATCAATGCATATAAAGCTTGGCGGGATTAAATTTCTAACTAGGATCTAAAAGAGATCCTTAATACAACAGGACTGCCCTCAGAAAGTATCTCACTTTTTGGGGGCAGTGCTTTTTTGGGGCATTACATGATCGCTCAGTTTTTAAACTTTTTTATGTTGGATCCGAATGGCATTTAAAATTGCCAGAAGAGCTACCCCCACATCAGCAATGACTGCTTCCCATAGTGTTGCAATGCCTCCGGCGCCCAGGATCAAAACAATGATTTTTATTCCCATCGCCAGGATGACATTCTGCCAGACAATACTTCGGGTTATTTTACCGATTTTTATAGCAGAAAGGATCTTGTGGGGCTCATCATTTTGGATCACAACATCAGCAGTTTCAATGGTTGCATCAGCTCCCAGTCCACCCATAGCAATACCTACATGTGCTAAGGCAACTACAGGGGCGTCGTTTACGCCATCGCCGGCAAAGGCAACGCGGCGTCCTTGGTCAATCAGCTGCTGTACATGGCTTACTTTATCCTCAGGAAGAAGATCGCCATAGGCTTTGTCAAGTCCAAGTTCTTTGGCGACTTCATCTACTACCGCTGTTTTATCTCCAGATAACATGACTGTGTACAAACCTTGAGCATGCATGGCTTGGATCACTGCCCTGGCATCTGGTTTAATTCGATCCGCAACAGTAATATAACCCGCATAGTGACCTTCGATGGCGAGTAATACAATGGAGTATGCCATTTGCCTTAGCTCTGCCGGATAGCCAATATCGAATTTGTCCAGTAATTTGCTGTTGCCCGCGAGTGTGGGCTTTCCGTTAACAGTGGCGAAAAGTCCGTGGCCTGCTATTTCCTGGATTTTCTCGGCTTCCAATGCGGCAGTGCCGGGATGATAACTGGCGATCGCCTTCGCAATGGGGTGCGTTGAATGTGCCTCAATGGCTTTCGCATAGTTCAGTAATTCCTCTGGATCTCCATTGACGGCAAAAACTTCCGTTACCTCAAAGACAGCAGCTGTAAGCGTGCCCGTTTTATCCATGATAACGGTATCGACTGAAGTGATGGCATCGAGGAAGTTCCCGCCCTTAAATAATATACCATTTCGGGAAGCTAAGCCTATACCGCCAAAATAACCCAGGGGAATGGAAACGACCAGGGCGCAGGGGCAGCTGATCACCAGAAAGACTAAACTCCGGTAGAACCAGTCCTTAAAACTATAGTCATGAACAAAAAATAGGGGTAAAATAAGGACCAAAAGCGCAAGGCCGAAAATAATAGGGACATATATTTTAGCAAATCTGGCGATAAACAATTGTGTTTTGGATTTACGTGCAGTGGCGTCCTGAACCATTTCCAGAATTTTGCTCAATTTGCTATCTTCAAATACGCTGGATACCTCGATTTGAACAACTGTTTCCAAGTTGATCATACCTGCAAAGACAGCATTACCGGAATATTTTGTATCGGGTTTACTCTCTCCAGTCAAAGCAGCAGTGTTAAATGCGGCTCTTTCCGTTTTCAATGTACCATCCAGAGCCACTTTTTCTCCAGCTTTTACAAGGATAATTTCGCCAATTTGGACAGTTTTTGGATTTATCTGCTGTTGCTGCCCATTTCGTATGACCGTTACTGCGTCAGGGCGGATATCTAATAAGGATTTGATTGATTTCTTGGCATTGTCGACGGCAGTATCCTGAAACCATTCTCCGATTTGATAGAACACCATTACCGCGACGCCCTCTTCAAATTCTCCAATAGCGAAAGCGCCCAATGTTGCAACGGTCATCAAAAAGAACTCATTAAAAATATCGCCACGGCTTGCCTTGCGCAATGCCATTTGAATAACGGGGATTCCGGCGAGAAGATAGGCGATGCTATTTAAGGTCAAGTTGATGCCAAAGGGAAGGCTGATCTTAAAAGCATATTTCAATAGGAGTAAAGTAAGTAGAATGACAAGAGCCATGAGGAGCTTACGTTGGGTAATCCACCAAGGACGCTCCTGTGTTGGAAGGCCGTGCTCCTGTGTTGGAAGGCCGTGCTCCTGTGTGTCATGGCTATGCTCGTGGTTGTGTTCGCACATATATCAGCGGTTCTTTTAAAGAATTAAATTTAGCGAATTATGTTGTAAAAAGCGAGGGAAATGAGGATGAACTCACCCATAAGGACGATTATTTTAGACGATTATTTAAAGGAATTGGAACAGCAAACAAGCTGTTTTTCAAACGACAGATGCTGTCCGTAAGGGAAGCTGATGTCAGCAAGGAAGGGGGACAATCGTTGAGCAATGAAAAGGCGTCCACATGTATTGATGCGGACGCCTGCTATTTTATTGAATGTATTTTTAATCTTTCGAAGTACTGCCAATAATCATTTCCAATATGGCAACGACAATGGCAAACAGCGCTGCGGTCCAAAATCCATGTACATCAAATTTGGATCCAAGTAGTGAATCGGTCAACAAGACCATTAATACGGTAATAATAAAGGAAACCAGACCAAGGGTAAGCCAATTCAATGGGAACGTAAATAACCTTAAAATCGATCCCACAGTCGCGTTGACAAATCCAATGACAAGTCCCGTAACGATAGCCCAACCGAAACCAGCAACTTCAGCACCAGGAACAACCCAGCAAGCAATTGCGACTACCAGACCAGTAAGTAAAAGACTAATAATAAATTTCATAATATGTGCTAATTTATAAAGAGTAAATAAAGTAATAATATAATAATTGTCGTACAAACCCGATGCCAAACTTTGTTTAGATTATCGCATTTAAATCTTTGGGATGGATGGATGGATGGATGGATGGATGGATGGATGGATGGATGGATGGATGGATGGATGGATGGATGGACCGTTAACTGGTATTAGTAAGCGGGGGCTGTTTGATAAATAGCAATACTGTAATAAAAAATATATGCAAGCATAGTAAATATTTTGTATATTTATTCAGAAGCTATGCATGCTATAGCCGTATGGTCATCAACGATTATGCGTGTCATGTATGACGGTTGCCGATGGTGGAAAAGAATTGAAAGACGTACTTAAGTCATTTAAACAGGTGATAGTCATTTAAACAAGCGGTCGGATCACCAATAGCAGGGAAAATTGAAAGAATTAAGTTCATAAAATAATAGACCCATGAAGAAAATTATGATGTCATTCATAATGCTGCTGACTACAGTCGCATTATTTGCGCAAACAGATCCCATCATCGGAAAGTGGGAAAACCCAAGCGGCGAAGGCCGTGTTGAAATTTACAAGAAAGGCGATAAGTTTTTTGGTAAGCTCTATTGGCTGAAATTTCCAAATAATGAAGCCGGTCAGCCGAAGAAAGATATAAAAAACCCAGATAAAGCATTGCAGGGCAGAAATGTGCAAGGACTCGAAATCTTGACCAATTTTAATAAAGATGGCAATACCTATGTTGACGGCAAGATCTACGATCCGAAGTCGGGCAAAACGTATAGCTGCAAGATGACCTTAAAAGGAGATAAGCTTGATATCAGAGGTTATGTGGGTGTGAGCTTGCTTGGACGCACCGAGACATGGAAAAGAATTAATTAAGACAGAAAATGGCCACAAAATCAACATAATCCGCTTGCATGGATAGGGCAGATTCCATCCAAAAGGCAATTTATTTCTTGGAAGTAAATTGCCTTTTTGGTTTTGTGCTGGAATTACAGTATTTTCATCCCTACAAATTATAAATACCAGCTCTATGGCCGTAAAAATGTCTTATGTTGAAAATGTCAAGCTTGCACTACAGTCCATTGTAGGGAATAAGCTGCGGACATTTTTAACAGCACTGATCATTGCCATAGGGATGATGGCATTAATAGGAGTATTGACCTCGATCGATGCTATGAAAAACTCGCTAACAGATTCCTTTTCATCCATGGGATCAAATTCCTTCAACATACGCAACCGGGGATTAAATGTCCGGATCGGTAATGAAGGGACTCGCTCAAAAGTCTTTGCTAATATTACCTATGCACAATCTGCAAGATTCAGACAGGATTTTCACTTTAATGCGTTGACATCAATCAGTGCCAATGTGAGTTGGAATACGACCGCAAAATATCAATCCAAAAAGACAAACCCCAATATCGGCCTGATCGGGACAGATGAAAATTATCTGCAGACATCAGGGTATGTTGTTAGCGAAGGCCGTAATTTTTCTACGCGGGAGGTTGAAACAGGTAGTGGCGTGATCATCATCGGTAGTGAAGTGAGTAAAATGCTATTCAACGAAATTATTGATCCCATAGGACAGTTTATTACGGTTAACAATATCCGCTATTTGGTGATAGGAGTCTTAAAAAGTAAAGGTTCCTCTGCCGGGATGGGCGGGGACAGAGCCTGCTTTATTCCCCTGATCAAGGCCAGGGCAGTGATGCAGGGTACCGAGCCTTCCTATGTGATCACTGTTTCTTCCAATGACCCCATGCGATTGGAAGCCGCAATCGGCGAAGCTACAATCGTATTTCGAAATATTCGCGGATTGGCATCACGGCAGTCCAATGATTTCGAAATCACCAAATCCGATGCGGTTGCCCAGATGCTGATGCAAAATATGGCCATGGTTACTTTGGGTGCAGTGGTGATCGCTTTTATAACCCTTGTGGGAGCTTCAATCGGATTGATGAACATCATGTTAGTTTCGGTCACAGAACGTACGCGAGAGATCGGTATTCGTAAGGCAATCGGTGCAACACCGAGTGTTATACGTAAACAATTTCTGATGGAAGCCATTGTGATCTGTATGATTGGAGGTGTCGCCGGGATCTTTATTGGTATCTTGATTGGTAATATTCTGGCGCTGCAGCTCGGCACATCTTTTATTATACCTTGGGGAGCGATTATTTTGGGTTTCGCGGTATGTGGACTCGTCGGTATGCTATCGGGCTATTACCCGGCCTCAAAAGCATCTAAACTGGATCCAGTCGATGCGCTTCGTTACGAGTAATTCACATTGACCCCCCTATCGCTCTATTTTTACATGCACCCTGCTTGCAGCCCGAAGATGTCTCGCGGTTGTCTCCCTGTTGGTCGCTATCAAAGCAAAAGGAAAAGTAGATCGATTGAAAAAAGGAATTTTATGCAATCGGTTTAATGTTACCAAATCATTGATTTGGGGTGAATTCTCCGTGAATAGCCCTTGTCTCGAAAGGTAAAGCAACTTATTCCAATGAAAAAACTGTAATATTGTATAAAAAAATAAAATCGAATTATGTACAATACATTACAACCAGTTTTAGAAAAGGAATTGGAAGCAATCAAAGAAGCGGGATTGTATAAACAAGAGCGAGTGATCGTTACTCCCCAAGGAGCAGACATCAAAGTGAGTACAGGACAAGAAGTTGTCAATTTTTGTGCGAACAATTATTTGGGTCTGTCTTCGCACCCAAAAGTAATCGAAGCTGCTAAGAAAGCGATTGATACACACGGTTATGGAATGTCTTCCGTACGTTTTATCTGTGGTACCCAAGATGTGCATAAAGAGTTAGAAGCAAAAATTTCTACGTTCCTCGGAACAGAAGATACTATTTTATATGCAGCGGCATTCGACGCTAACGGTGGGGTGTTTGAGCCATTATTTGGTGCCGAAGATGCCATCATTTCAGACGAATTAAATCATGCTTCTATCATAGACGGTGTTCGTTTGTGTAAAGCACAACGCTTCCGTTATAAAAATGCGGATATGGCTGATTTGGAAGCGCAATTGCAGGCTGCATCCGGTGCTCGACATAAAATCATTGTTACAGATGGAGCGTTTTCGATGGATGGATCTGTAGCTCCATTGGACCAGATCTGTGATCTAGCCGATAAATACCAGGCGCTCGTGATGATCGATGAATCGCATTGTACAGGATTTATCGGTGCAACTGGACGTGGTACGCACGAGCTTTTCAATGTAATTGATCGTGTAGATATCATTACAGGTACGTTGGGTAAGGCGCTAGGTGGTGCTTCCGGTGGTTTTACTTCTGGTAAAAAAGAGATCATCGATTTGTTACGTCAGCGTTCACGTCCTTATTTATTTTCGAACACCCTAGCCCCCGCAATTGCAGGAGCTTCTGTTGCGGTCTTGGACATGCTGAGTGAGACAACTGCATTGCGTGATAAACTGGAATCCAATACGATCTACTTCCGTGAAAAAATGACGGCTGCTGGATTTGATATCAAGCCAGGTTTCCATCCAATCGTGCCTGTGATGCTGTATGACGCGAAATTAGCGCAGGAGTTCGCAGCCAAGATGTTGGACGAGGGAATTTATGTGATCGGTTTTTACTATCCCGTTGTACCTCAGGGAAAAGCCCGTATCCGTGTGCAGATTTCGGCAGGACACGAAGTTGCTCACCTGGATAAAGCAATCGCCGCCTTTACCAAAGTAGGTAAAGAATTAGGTGTAATTAAATAAAATACACATAGTTATAAATTTTATGGTGCAAAATGTTTATCTTTGCACCCTAAAATTTTATAAAAATATTCTTGCTCAATGCAAAACATTAGAAACATTGCGATCATCGCTCACGTCGACCACGGTAAAACTACGCTTGTAGACAAAATTTTATATTTTACCAATCAATTCAGAGAAAATGAAAATGCTGGTGAATTAATCCTAGACAATAATGATTTAGAGCGTGAACGCGGGATCACTATTGTATCTAAGAACGTATCAGTGACATATAAAGGTGTTAAAATCAACATCATCGATACCCCAGGTCACGCCGATTTCGGTGGTGAAGTAGAGCGTGTATTGAAGATGGCCGATGGTGTAGTACTATTGGTCGATGCTTTTGAAGGCCCAATGCCTCAAACACGTTTCGTTACAGGTAAAGCTTTGGGATTAGGTATCAAACCTATCGTCGTTGTCAATAAAGTCGATAAAGAAAACTGTCGTCCTGAAGAAGTATACGAACATGTTTTTGACCTATTCTTCAACTTAGGTGCTACTGAAGAGCAATTGGACTTCCCAGTATTGTACGGTTCTTCAAAACAAGGATGGATGTCTACAGATTGGAAAAATCGTACTGAAGACTTCACCGACTTGTTGGAAGCCATCATCAAATATATCCCTGCACCAGAAGTCTCTGAAGGTACTTTGCAAATGCAGGTAACATCATTGGATTATTCGACGTTCGTAGGACGTATCGCTATCGGTCGTGTTGCTCGTGGTACAATCAAAGAAAACCAACCTGTTTCTTTGGTGAAACGCGACGGAAAAGTTGTGAAATCACGTGTAAAAGAACTACAGGTATTTGAAGGCCTTGGCCGCATCAAAGTGCCTGAAGTAAATGCAGGTGATATCTGTGCCGTAGTAGGTATCGAAGGTTTCGATATCGGTGATACCATTGCAGATTTTGAAAATCCAGAGCAATTGGAAGTTATCAGCATTGATGAACCAACAATGAACATGTTGTTTACCATCAATAACTCTCCTTTCTTCGGTAAAGAAGGTAAATTGGTAACATCACGTAACATTTACGATCGCTTACAAAAAGAGTTGGAGAAAAATTTAGCACTACGCGTCGTTCCTACTGAATCTCCAGATGCTTGGTTGGTATACGGACGTGGTATCCTTCACTTGTCCGTATTGATCGAAACAATGCGCCGTGAGGGTTATGAGTTGCAAGTAGGCCAGCCACAAGTTATCATCAAAGAAATCGATGGTCAAAAATGTGAACCTATCGAAGAACTTGTTGTTGATGTACCTTCTGATGTCTCAGGAAAAGTAATTGAGTTGGTTACACAACGTAAAGGTGAGTTGTTGATTATGGAAGCTAGAGGAGATATGCAACATCTTGAGTTTTCTATCCCTTCTCGTGGTATTATCGGTTTACGTAACAACGTGTTGACAGCAACAGCGGGTGAAGCTGTTATGGCACACCGTTTGAAAGGTTACGAGCCTTGGAAAGGTACAATTCCTGGTCGTTTGGCAGGTGTATTGATCTCTTTGGATACAGGTTCAACAACTGCGTACTCCATTGATAAATTACAAGACCGTGGTCGTTTCTTCGTAGATCCAGGTGTGGATGTATACGAAGGACAAATTTTAGGTGAACACATCCGTGATAATGATTTAACGATCAATGTTACTAAAGGAAAACAGTTGACAAATATGCGTGCTTCTGGTTCTGATGATAACACACGCATTGCACCGGCAATCAAATTCTCCTTGGAAGAATGTATGGAGTATATTCAAGCTGACGAGTATATTGAGGTGACACCACAATCAATGCGTCTACGTAAAATCTATTTGACTGAAAACGAGCGTAAAGTTAACGCAAAGAAATTCCAATAGTCAATAGCGAAACGCGCTATAAAAAAGCCCCCGAACATTGTTCGAGGGCTTTTTTTGATGATTTAAATCCTCCCCTTGGCAGTGCCTCAGGGAGATATCACGTTTTTTTGTTCTTTCCTCCCCGGTACAGTAAGTATCATCTGGCAGAAAACCGAATAGCTTTTTAATTCAAAGGAATATAATCAGCCAAGAATACGTAACTTTGTGTGAGATAAGGATTATTATGAGTAAACAGGTGGAGCACACTCCAAAAGAATATATTCAGATAAAGGGCGCAAGAGTTAATAACTTAAAGAATATTGACGTTGATATCCCTAAAAATAAATTAGTTGTTATCACTGGAATGTCGGGCTCAGGAAAATCCTCCTTAGCTTTTGATACGCTCTATGCCGAAGGACAGCGACGTTATGTCGAAAGTCTTTCTTCGTACGCAAGACAATTTATGGGACGGATGAATAAACCGGAGGTGGATTACATCAAAGGTATCGCCCCTGCAATTGCCATTGAGCAACGCGTCATTACGTCCAACCCCCGTTCGACGGTGGGGACATCCACTGAGATCTATGATTATCTGAAATTGTTGTATGCCCGGATCGGCAAGACAATTTCTCCTGTATCTGGTCGCGAGGTGACCAAAGACAGTGTGAGTTCAGTGGTGGATTTTGCCTTGAATTTGGAAGAGGGGACAACGGTGACACTTCTCGCGCCACTTATTCCTGCTCATGGACGTAAACTTAAGGAAGAACTGTCGCTCCTGTTACAGAAAGGTTTTGTGCGTGTCGTCTTTGGGGATAGCATGCAGAAAATCGAAGCTATTATCGATGATAAGGCCGTCGCCAATAAAGACCTTCAGGATGGTGAAGTGCTTATTGTCGTCGACCGGGTCCGTGTTGAACAGGACGATGATACAGTCAATCGACTTTCTGACTCTGTCCAAACAGGTTTTTTCGAAGGTAAGGGTGAGCTCTATATGGAAGAAAATGGTCAAAGACATCATTTCTCCCATAAATTTGAACTTGATGGAATAACATTTGAAGAACCTACACCAAATTTCTTCAGTTTTAATAACCCCTATGGTGCCTGTCGTCGATGTGAGGGCTATGGAAAGATCATTGGTATTGACCCTGATCTTGTTATTCCAGACAAAAGCCGCTCGGTCTACGATGGCGCAATTGCACCTTGGCGA
Source organism: Sphingobacterium siyangense (assembly GCF_007830445.1). Lineage (GTDB taxonomy): Bacteria > Bacteroidota > Bacteroidia > Sphingobacteriales > Sphingobacteriaceae > Sphingobacterium > Sphingobacterium siyangense. The sequence goes on from NZ_VLKR01000011.1 coordinate 33,721, forward strand.
GGAGAGAAAATGGGCGAGTGGTTACAAGTGCTTGTTAAAAGTTCGTTGAAATTTGATTTCCCAATACATCGTGCCTACATGGACCTGACTGCGGCGCAGAAAGAGCTGCTGTGGACAGGAAATAAATATTTCGCAGGTCTTACTCAATTTTTTGAAGAGCTCGAAGCTCAGACCTATAAAATTCAATACCGGGTGATGTTATCGCGCTACCGCGGGAAGACAGATTGCCCGGATTGCCGCGGTACCCGTTTACGCAAAGATGCGACTTATGTGAAAGTAGGGGGCAAGTCTATCACCGATATCGTTTTGATGCCGCTTGAGGAAGCCTTGGAATTCTTTAAAACCCTACCGCTGGTGGGTAATGAACTGGTCATTGCCAAAAGACTTCTTGCTGAAATTAATAATAGATTGCAATTTTTGTGCGATGTTGGATTAAGTTACCTGACCTTGAACCGGCTATCTAATACCCTTTCTGGAGGGGAATCACAGCGGATCAATCTGGCAACTTCATTAGGGAGTTCGCTCGTAGGTTCTATTTATGTGTTGGACGAGCCAAGTATTGGACTTCATCCACGTGATACACAGCGTCTGATTTCTGTGCTGAAATCCCTGCGCGATGTTGGTAATACGGTTGTGGTGGTCGAGCATGAGCAGGAGATGATGGAGGCGGCTGATTACCTGATCGATATCGGACCGGAAGCCGGGATCAATGGCGGCGAAATGGTCTTCGCGGGGACATATCAGCAGATTCTGAAAGATACAAAGAGCCTTACGGGGCAATACCTCAGTGGTAAAAGCCAGATTGAGGTACCCCAAAAGCGCCGCTCATGGTCCAATAGTGTGACCATTAAAGGAGCGCATGAGAATAACCTCAAAGGGATTGATGTACAATTTCCATTGAATACGTTTACTGTGGTGACAGGTGTTTCAGGGTCAGGTAAGACCTCCTTGGTCAAACGTATCCTTTACCCAGCATTGCAGAAGTCGATAGGCAATTACTCTGGTGAACAGACTGGGGTCTATGATGCGATCGAGGGGGATATTACCCATATAGAACAAGTTGAAATGGTCGATCAAAACCCGATCGGTCGTTCTTCGCGATCCAACCCGGTGACTTACGTGAAAGCCTGGGATGAAATCAGGGCCTTATATGCCAACCAGGCAGCAGCCAAAGCTGCTGGACTGAAACCTGCGGCATTTTCATTTAATGTTGAAGGTGGACGTTGTGATGTCTGTCAGGGTGAAGGTGAAGTTAAAATTGAAATGCAATTTATGGCCGATATCGTTTTGCCATGTGAGGCCTGTGGGGGCAAGCGATTTAAACAGTTTGTGCTTGATGTACACTATAAGAACAAGTCGGTAGCAGATGTTCTCGAGCTGAGTGTTGATGAAGCGATCGTATTCTTTGCAGACCAGCCTAAAATATTAGCGAAATTGCAGCCTTTACAGGACGTTGGACTAGGCTACGTTAAGCTCGGGCAATCGTCAAGTACATTGTCTGGCGGTGAAGCACAGCGGATTAAACTGGCCTCCTTCCTCATTAAGGGAAATAATAGCAAGAAGACACTTTTTATCTTTGATGAACCAACAACAGGCTTACACTTTCAGGATATTAAAAAGCTATTGAAATCATTTGATGCACTGATTGCCTTAGGGAACAGTATATTAGTGATCGAGCATAATATGGATATGATCAAATCGGCAGATTGGGTCATCGATATTGGTCCTGAGGGCGGTAATAAAGGTGGAAAGCTCGTCTTTGCGGGACTTCCTGAAGAACTTATTCATTGTAAAGATTCTTATACAGGTCAATTTTTAAAGACACATTTAAAAGATTAAATCCTACTTTAGCGAAGTGAAGTAATCTGTCTCAGGACAACGGAGCTGCCAATAAGTTCCGTTTATTGTTCCTTTTGTTAAGGTCTGATAGAATACTATACAGTAAATAAAAAACTAATATTTCAATACTTAATACGATTATGATTAAAAGATTTTTTTTAAGTGTCGTCCTTGGAATAGCGGCGCTTTCGTCCATGGCGCAACAACCGGAAAGACCAAAATTGGTTGTCGGCCTGATGGTGGATCAAATGCGTTGGGATTATTTATATCGTTTTGCAGATCGATATGGAAATGATGGTTTCAAACGACTTTTGAAAGAAGGATTCTCCTGTGAAAATACATTGATTAATTATATTCCGACATACACCGCTATTGGACACAGTTCGGTCTATACAGGATCCGTTCCTTCCATACATGGTATTGCGGGCAATGACTGGATTGAAGAACAGACGGGTAAAAATATGTACTGTACGCAGGACGATAATGTCGTTGGTGTAGGTACTACAGCCAAGGAGGGACAGCAGTCTCCACGTAATTTACTTGCATCGACCGTAACGGACCAATTGAAGCTCGCTTCTAACTTTAAATCCAAAGTGATCGGTATCGCGATCAAAGACCGCGGTGGTATTCTACCGGCAGGGCATTTTGCCGATGCAGCGTATTGGTTTGAAGCTAAATCAGGCGATTGGATCACCTCTAATTTCTATATGGATAAACTGCCAAAATGGGTGGTAGACTTCAACAAGAAAAAATTGGCCGAAAAATACCTGAAAGGCGACTGGAAACCAATGTATGATATCAGCAGCTATGCTGCCAATAGTATTGCAGATGATAACATCTACGAAGGTAAGTACCCAGGTGAAGAAAAACCGACTTTGCCGCGTGCAACTTCTAAGCTAATGAAAGACGAAGGCTATGAGCTGATCAAAACCACACCAATGGGAAATCAGTTTACGTTGGATCTGGCTATGGAAGCAATCAAAAATGAGCAGATGGGAAATAACCCAACTAAAAATACCGACTTCCTTTGTGTGAGCCTTTCTGCAACAGACTACGTTGGACACCGTTACTCATTGACAGCAGTGGAGATTGAAGATATCTATCTGCAGCTCGATAAACAGCTTGCCGATTTCTTCAACTACCTCGATAAGACCGTGGGCAAGGGTAACTACACGTTCTTCCTGACAGCAGATCATGGCGCTTCTTATAACTCTCGTTTCTTTATGGATATGAAAGGAAACGGTGGTTATTTCTATTCCCGTCAGATTATCACAGGACTTAACAAAACCCTTAAAGAGAAATTTGGACAAGAGAAGCTTGTTAAAAGCATGATGAACTACCAGGTGCACTTAAATAATCAATTGATTGATTCGTTGAACTTGGATCGTGATAAAATAAAAGAGACCATCATTCGTGAACTTCGCCATACCGAAGGTGTCGCGTATGTTGCTGATATGGAAAAAGGGGAAAGTCTGATGATCCCGGCGCCTATTCGCGAAAAAATGATCAACGGTTACAACTTTAAACGTAGTGGTGCTATTCAGATCGTTTGTGAGCCACAATGGTATGACGGCACGCCGCGCTCGACCGGGACAACACATGGTACCTGGTCTGGCTATGATTCCCATATTCCTTTGGTATTTATGGGTTGGGGAATTAAACCGGGTGTATCTAATACGGAGGTACATATTGTGGATATTGCACCGACAATTTCTTCACTACTCCACATCACTGAGCCCAATGGTAGCATCGGAAAACCGATCACGGCGGTATTGGGGCAATAAGGAGACTGTTGCTGCATGCGTGAAATCATGAAGGTTTTATTCTATTGAATAAAAAACGTAAATTTGCAATTCAACAGGGGGTTAACAAATTATGCTGTCCAAAAAGACAAAATATGCAATAAAGGCACTGATGGTGCTTGGTCGTAATTACGGTAATGAGCCGATGCAAATCGTGAAGATTGCGCAGGAGGAGAATATTCCAAAAAAATTCTTGGAACAAATTCTACTTGAAATGCGAAATGCCGGAATTCTGTATAGCAAAAAAGGTGCTGGAGGTGGTTATAGCCTCAATAAGGCTCCCGAAGATGTTTTTTTATCGCAGGTGATGCGCCTGATTGATGGCCCCATAGCCTTGCTGCCCTGCGTGAGCTTGAACTTCTACCGCTCCTGCGAAGAGTGTACACAAGAGCATGCCTGTGGCATACGCGATACTTTTGTCGAGGTGAGAAATGCCATGTTGCAGATTTTAAATGATACAAGTATTGCCCATTTAATCAATAAGGAAAAAGAATTGAACCTAAATGTAGATTAAAGGAAATAAAATATATTTTTCTATTTAGATTGGAGGCGTAACAAATAAGTTACGCCTCTTTTTTTATGCGGTAAAGTTATTGGTATAGCGTGAATTATCGTGTTTTATTTGACCGAGGTAAGTTTCATTTTTTAATTACATAATTATTTAACATTATTTTACGAATTTTCCGTAGCAACATTTATATATTTACGTCGACAATATATAAACGAAAATTTATGAAACTAACCTATTCCCTAGTTTTGTTTCTTTTATTTTCAGTCCTGAGTTCCAAGTCCTATGCACAACATAAACTTGTGGGATCGGTGGCAGATATCAAAGATCTTGCAAAACTACATCAAGCTTCAATCGCGCTGCTCAGCCCCAAAGATTCGATTTTGGTTAAATTCGGTCGGACGAAAGAAAATGGAACATTCCAAATTGCGAATCTCGACACAGGTACCTATAAAATGGTGGTTTCCTATCCGCAGTATGCTGACTTGGTAAAAGATATCCATGTGGCCGCCGAAGATCTAGATATTGGTATTGTAAAGCTATCCAAAGCAGCGCTACTATTGGAGGAGGTTCAGGTGAATGGCAAAATTCCTGTGGTTATTAAAGGCGACACCATCGAATACGATGCCGGTAGTTTTAAAGTAGAGAAGGATGCTAAAGTAGAGGACCTATTGAAGGTCTTGCCGGGTATTACGATGGATGGATCAGGCAAGATCATTGCTCAGGGCAAGGAAGTCAAAAAGGTATTGCTTGATGGGGAAGAGTTTTTTGGTGATGATCCAACCCTGATTACCAAGAATATTCGGTCAGATATGGTTAGCAAGGTACAAGTGTATGAGAAGAAATCAGATCTTGCTGTACGTACCGGAGTAGATGATGGCGAACGAACGCAGACAATTGATATTAAGCTCAAAGAAGATAAGAAAAAAGGAATGTTCGGCCAAGCTGTTGCGGGAGCTGGTACAGATAAATATTATGGCGGAAAAGTCATGCTCAATAAGTTTAAGGGATCGCAGAAAATTGCAGCTTATGGCATTCTCGCCAATGATGGAATGGTCGGATTAGGATTTGAAGATAGCCAAAAATATGGTGTGGGCGGAAGCAGCAATGTACAGATGATGGACGGCGGCGGCATTATGATTTCTTCTAGTGGTGATGGCTCCGACGGTGGATGGGATGGTAAATACTATGGTGGTGGCGTGCCTAAGGCCGTGAACATGGGCGCAAGTTATTCCGACAAATCCAAAGATGATAAGCATAAGATCAATGTCAACTTCAAACGGAATCAGATCAATGTCAATAATACAAGTACCTATAATGCGCAGAACAATCTTCCTGAACGTGCGCAGGTCGATAATAATGTGACAGCATCTGAAACCGAAACACAGGCCAATATCGCGAATTTAAGGTATGACTATAAGCTTGATTCGCTCGCAGACTTGACTGTCACTATGGGCTTTACCAAATCTAGCCGCGACAATTTATCCAATTCCGAAGCAGACCAGCGTAAATTGGATGGCACATTGATTACACGGACTTCGTCCAAGACAGATTTAAATAACGATCAGGATAAGTTTAATGTAAATGCGATGCTTACACGTCGTTTTAAAAAGGACCGCCGCTCCATTACTTTCAATGTCAATGCGAATACAGATCAAAATCGTAACAAGACACAGTATTTTTCGGAAAATTTCTTCCAAAGTTCCGGAGATACAACCTTGATCGATCAATATAAAAATGATAAGTTGGCCAACAATACGTATGGTGCTTCAGTAACCTATTCGGAGCCTTTGTCTAAAAGGTTGACTGCTGCAATAGGTTATGCATTCAATCAAAATAAATCGGAAACACTCAATCAGTCATTTGATAGAGATCCGGTTACAGGAAAATATACGGTATTGGACCAAGACCTGCTAAACGATTTTGATTTTAACAGTTTAAAAAATGGTGTCAACGCCTCCTTGAACTACAAGTCCAACACATTAACTGTAAATTTGAGCAATCGGGTTGATTTTGAGCAGGTCAAGAGAACCTATAACAACCTGAATACAATACTACAGCGGAACCAGACTTCTGTTGCTCCAGTCCTTTCCGTCAACTACAAAATCTCGAAAAGCAAAAATGTGAGCTTCCGATACAGCGGCCGCACGAGCCAGCCATCGTTGACGCAAATAGAGCCGTTGAAACAAAATGCCCAGCCACTCGTCGAGTATTTGGACAATCCAGATCTGGAAGCGGGCTTTAACAACTCCTATTCAATTAATTTCAACAACTACAAGCAGTTAAAAGACCAGAGTATTTATTTTTATGTCAGTGCAGATCAAGGAAAGAAAAGTATCAACAATAGCGTACGCTATGATCTAGATAAAGGTACGCAGCAAATTTCCTACGTGAATATTGATAAAGACAATTGGCGTATGTATGGCGGTGGAGGATACAGTTTTGTATTGAAGAAAAAATGGGGATTAAAAATGAACTTGGGTATGAACGCGCAGTATAACAGCCAGTTTAGCTATTTATCTACTTACAACGAAGATCCTGAGCTCAATAGAAATCAAACATGGAGTGTGGCGCCGAGCCTTGGCTTCAGTCGGTACAAGGCAAATAAAATGGATTTTTACATCTCCATGAGCCCTGGCGTGGAGCAGATGAATTCCTATTTGCAACCTGAGTTAAATCGCACGACTTTTAAATTCAGGACGTTCTCGGAGATTACCTATTATTTACCAAAAGACTTTAAAATTTCCCTGTCGACAAACCAGAATTATCAGGCCGCTACAAAAACGCTTGAATCCATTAATATCATTAATATGAATGGTTATGTTTCCAAGAAATTATTGAAAGATAAGTCCTTGGAGGTACAGGTATTTGTCAATGATATTTTAAACAAAAATAATGGAGTGTACCGTTATCAAAATGGAACTTCATTTATCCAGACCAGCAACGATGTACTGCGTCGTTATGGAATGCTAAAAGTAATCTACAATTTTACAACAATGAACCGTCCATGATTAAATTAACGATTTTGTTTTCAATGATTTCCATGAATTTAATCATGGTAAGCTCCATCTGGCCGATGGAAAAATTAAATTATTTACAGATGAAAGGAGATGCCAAATGAGTAAGTATATCAAGTTGATGGTCTGGGTATTATTGCTGAGCTCAGGAGCAGCCCATGCACAACACGCGTATTTTCCGAGCAGCGGAACAGTAACTTATGAACGGAAATTTCATGTGCAGAATTTCTTAAAGCGTAATTATCTCAGCAAGCCCGATTTAGATACCTGGGATAAGCTGATGGTCGACAATGCGGTGAAGAATGGGCCTGCAGAGGTGGTGACCCACCATATTCTGAAATTTTACGATAATGAAACCCTGTTTGAAACGGTGCAGGAAGATTATCCTGCAAATTATCGTCATGTGACTCACTATAATTCTATTCTTCCGGATTCAAAAACGTACATTAATTTCCAGAATCAGGAATTCTTAAAATTGCTCCCCTTTGGAGATGATCAGCTCTTGCTGAAAGATTCATTGCCTACTGTAAAATGGAAGTATACCGATGAATACCGCAATATTGCCGGATATGATTGTCGGAGAGCCAATGGAATTATTCAAGATTCGGTCTATGTGGTTGCGTTCTTTGCGGGGCAAATACCCATCTCCGGTGGTCCTGAACTTATACACGGACTCCCAGGCTTAGTGATGGGGATATCCATCCCAAGTATGAATGTCAATATGTTTGCAACAAAGGTGGAGATTACCAATACGCCAGTTTCAAATGTGCTGACCAAAAAGAAAAAAGTTGTTGCGGAATCCAGAGCGGAGATCATAAAGAAGCTGAAAGATACCGTCTATGACTATATGGATGAGAAGGCGTTTAAGAAACGGTTGCAGAGTATACTCTTTTAGCGGGTAATCGATGCTGTCTAGCTAATAAAAAAAGCCTGTTCAAACGAACAGGCTTTTTTTATAAAAGGAGGTAAGCTCTTATATTAACGTACCGTACTTCCGACTTTAATTGCTGTATCTGGTTTGACAAAATCCAATCGACCATCAGCGTCTTCTGCCATAAGGATCATTCCTTGTGACATAATTCCTTTTATTTCACGAGGCTCAAGATTGACTAAGATGGATACCTGACGGCCTACGATCTCTTCCGGACTAAAGAACTCTGCGATACCCGAAACGACCGTGCGTGTATCAATACCAGTATCGATTGTTAATTTCAACAATTTTTTTGTTTTGGCAACTTTTTCAGCGGCTGCAATGGTTCCGACACGGATATCCATTTTAACAAAATCATCGAAGCTAATATTTTCTTTTGCGGGAGCAACCTTGGCATTATCGGCTAGGTTTTTTGCTTTTGCTTCAGCAAGTTTGTTTAGTTGGAAGTCGACTTGTTCATCGGTTATTTTGTCGAATAACAATTGCACTTCACCCAATTGGTGTCCCGCTTGGATCAAAGCATCTGAACCTGCGTCGTTCCAGTTTCCTTGTGGAAAATTAAGCATTTCAAATAATTTGATCGCTGTTTTCGGTAAAAACGGTTGTGCAAGAACGGCAAGATTGGCAACGATTTGAGCCGCTACATTTAGGATTGTTTTGACACGTTCCTCATCTGTTTTAATGATTTTCCATGGCTCCTCATCGGCAAGGTATTTATTGCCCAGACGAGCTACATTCATAAATTCTGCCAATGCCTCACGGAAGCGGAATTGCTCCAAAGACGATTTGATAGAAGTAGGGTATGATTTTAGTTCATCCAGTACCGCTTGATCTACAGCTGTCAGTGGAGAGCCGTTCAATACTTTGCCATCGAAATATTTGTGGGAAAGTACCAAGACGCGGTTGACAAAGTTTCCAAAAATAGCAACGAGCTCATTGTTGATCCTAGCTTGGAAATCTTTCCAGGTAAACTCGGCATCCGAAGTTTCCGGTAATATGGATGTCAATACATAGCGCAATTCATCCTGTTTGTCAGGAAATTCCTGTAGGTATTCATGTAACCAAACCGCATGGTTTCTAGACGTGGACAGCTTATCACCTTCCAGGTTAAGGAATTCGTTGGCTGGAATATTTTCTGGTAAAATATAGTCGCCGTGTGCATGAAGAATCGCCGGGAAAATAATACAGTGGAAAACAATATTATCTTTTCCAATAAAATGGATCAGCGTAGAATCGTCTGCTGGGTTTTCATGGGTTTTCCAATAGTCTTCCCAGTTTTTACCATGGTCTAAAGCCCACTGTTTTGTTGCTGAGATATAACCGATAGGTGCATCTAACCAAACATATAGTTTTTTACCCGCTGCTTCAGCCAAAGGTACATCGACGCCCCAATCCAGATCTCTTGTCATTGAACGCGGCTGTAAACCGGATTTAAGCCAAGATTGACATTGGCCAAAAACGTTGGACTTCAGGATATTTTTCTTTCCTTCGATCAGCCATTTTTCAAGCCAAGGTTGGTATTTATCCAAAGGTAGATACCAATGTTTCGTTTCTTTCAAAACTGGCGTTTTTCCGCTCAATGTTGAAATTGGGTTGATCAGATCTGTTGGGCTAAGTGATGTCCCACATTTTTCACATTGGTCACCATAGGCGCCTTCGGACTTACAATTTGGGCAAGTTCCCGTAATGTAACGGTCGGCCAAAAACTGATGGTATTCCTCATCGTAGTACTGCTCAGAAAATTTCTCCACAAATTCACCTTTGTTGTAAAGGTTCAAGAAGAAATCCTGCGATAACTGGTGATGTATGGGCTCCGACGTACGGTGATAGATATCGAAAGAGATACCAAACTCCTCAAAGCTTTCTTTGATTTGTTTATTGTATTTGTCAATGATTTGTTGCGGGGTGATGCCCTCTTTTTTTGCACGGATGGTAATCGCCGCACCATGCTCATCTGAACCACATACATAGACTACATCTTTTTGATTCAGACGCAAATAGCGGACAAAGATATCCCCTGGGATATAAGCTCCGGCAAGGTGTCCAATATGTAAAGGACCATTGGCATAAGGTAATGCCGATGTGATGGTATAACGTTTTTTATCTAGAATACTCAATGCTTGAAAGTATATTAAAGTGTGTACTTGTTTTCTTTGGCAAACTTAGATAAATTGCTGTTTATATGCAATATAAATGCGTGTCATATCGAACAATTTATTCTTGAATTCTTGTTTTGGCTCATTTCTACGATTGTTTCAACTTGATTAAAATGCGCTTTCACTTAACAGCTTGTTATCGTAGAAATATTATTCAACATAGCGGTAGAAAACTTAGATAAATTTACGTTTATTTGTACATATAAGCACCATATATCAAGTATATTTCTAATCGGACTTTGCAATGTAGCGGTCCTTTTTTTTGAAATTGTTTGATGTTGTTGGCCAGAAAGATTCTTCAGTTCGCTTGCATAGCTGTTGGTGTCTTCGAAGCCATGAAGGTTTTGTTTGATCATTAGCGATAAAAAAGATGTCCAAAATACCTGATTTTCTGAAAGAAGGCGATAAAGTAGCTATCGTTTGTCCTGCGAGTTTTATACGAGGCTCTATTGATGTTGGCATAAAAACATTGGGGAACTGGGGGCTGGAAGTTGTGGTTGGGAAGACTGTTGGGACATCGTTCCATCAGTTTGCCGGAGATGACAATTTACGCGCTGCCGATCTGCAGTGGGCACTTGATGATCCGTCGATTAAAGCGATTTTTGCTGCGCGCGGAGGTTACGGTTGTGTTCGTATTGTCGATCAGATAGATTTTTCGAGCTTTGAAAAAGATCCCAAATGGTTGGTGGGTTTTAGCGATATTACCGTATTGCATAGTCATATTCAACGGAACTATAAAATTGCAACAATACATGGGCAGATGCCAAAGTCTTTTGAAACGGGCACAGAAGCATCGTTGGAAACGTTAAAAAATGCATTGTTTGGACATAATATGGATTTTGCCTACGAGCAAACGTTATTCCCCAATCGTGCGGGTAAAGGCGAAGGAAAATTGGTCGGTGGAAATTTAGCAATCTTACTATCTGTACTTGCTTCTAATTCGGATGTCAATTACAAGAATAAAGTTTTATTTATAGAGGATGTAGGTGAAGCCTATTATTCCGTAGACAGAATGCTAAGGGCATTGAAGCGCGCGGGGAAATTAAAAAAATTGAATGGTCTAATTGTAGGTGGCTTTTCTGCGATGAAAGACAATGATCCTGCTTTTGGGCAGCGTGTGGAGGAAATTGTGTGGGATATAGTTAAAGAATATGATTTTCCGGTAGCATTTGGCTATCCTGCCGGGCATATTGATGATAATCACGCCCTGGTATTTGGGCGAAAAGTAAAATTGCAGACTACAGCTGATTCTGTTCAGTTAACCTATTTGTAGGGGAAGCTGAACAGAATCTCGTTGTTTTATTTATTGATTATCCCGTTTATTGATTATCCCGAATGTACAGGGATGACCATCATGGCAGCCTGACTCTTCCAGGCCATCTTTTGCGCAATGCTCGTATTGAAAATTCGACTTAATAAGCCCTTGTCCCGATGGAAAGTGACCATCATGTCGATATGATTTTCGTTGATGTATTGGTTGATCCCTGCAGCAATGTCTGCATTGGGGATATAACTATAGATGGGATGATAAGGCGCCAGTAAATCCTGCATGGTTTTTATTTCGGCATTTACCGCCTTATTTGCAGGATCTTCTTTAGTCACATGGACGACATAGACCTCACTTTTCCGTAATACTTCGGACGCATTAACCAAAAGACGGTTTAATTTTAGTTTTACCTCTTTGAGATTGGTGGCGATTAACATTTTTTTGGGTACCCGAAATTCTGCTCGTGCGGGGACCACCAGTAATGGTGTGTGACAATTTTCGATCAGCTTGAGGGTATTGCTTCCAAGAAGCAGTTTCTTTAAACCACTTTTACCTGCAGTTCCGACGATAACAAGGTCAATTTCCTCCTCAGCACAGGTACGGTTTACGCCATAGCTCAGTTCATATTCTTCAAGAACTGATTTCCAGGCAATGCCCTCAGGGAAAAGCAACATCAGTTCCTGTTGCCAGGTATTGAGATCCTTTTGTTTTTCTTCCAAGATTTCTGAATTGCTGATGACAACAGGTTCAGTACCTACGGTAGGAATTACTTCGTAAGTGTGGTATAGGACAACTTTTTCAATGCCCCAAAGTGGAGCTAATTGTGCGGCATATCGAGCAGCAGCATAGGCATTGTCCGAAAAGTCTGTTAACAAGAGTAGGTTTTTCATCCTTTAGTTATTTGTTGATCCATAATCCGTGGCTAAGGTCTTTTACGCTGTCTTAGCCGTTCCAAAGCATTATAATCGGGTCTATAGTCATCAAATTACGCATTAAGTATTATAAATGCAATAGCTTTATTTATTATGGCGAGTACGGTGAGCTGTTCAATTTAAATAATTTCATTAATTTAGGGAGATCGGTAATTCAAGTTTTAATAAATTAAACGTTTTTTATGGCAATTTGGAATTCATTGGGTAAATATAGGGATACGGGACTTTTGGTCTTGCGTGTTGGACTTGGGGTGATGATGATCATGCATGGTCTGCCCAAATTGCAGGGCGGTCCTGAGCTCTGGGCAGGTGTCGGAAAATCAATGGGTAATATTGGTATTCATTTTATGCCTACTTTTTGGGGCTTTATGGCAGCTGCTACCGAAACTGTTGGAGGGCTATTTTTACTGCTGGGGCTCTTTTTCCGACCAGCGGCATTATTGCTTGCATTTACGATGGTCATCGCTGGATTAATGCATCTTTCTAAAGGAGATGGTATCGCTGGTGCATCACATGCGATTGAGCTTTGCTTTGTGTTTTTAGGACTTATCCTTATTGGGCCGGGTAAACATTCGGTTGACAAGAAATAAGAGATCTCTCGGCAAGAGACTTCCCGGAGGAACAACGATACGACAAAAACGCCGCAATTTAGCATACATTGCGGCGTTTTTGTCGTATAATTTGTTTCTATTGGACAAGGAGTCCATCGCTGTGGATATGTACAAAGCACAGATTTCTACAATCTATCCATCGGAATAACCAGTAAGCTGGCCGCGCCATTCCAGGCTATTTTTTTAGAAATGCTCGTTTTGAATAGGCTCGCTAATAGGCCTTGCTTTTTATGAAATGACAGTATGAGGTCTATGTGTTTCTCTTTGGCATATTCTTCAATACCTAATGCAATATCATCATGGCTAATGTAATCGTAAATCGGATGATATTTGTCCAGACGTTCATGGAGGTGCTTTAGTTCCTGTGCCAAGTCTGCCGCGGACCCTTCTTTTTTAGCGACATTCAACACATAAAGTTGTGCGTCGAATGCTTCCAACACCCGATCTAAATTGAATAAATCCAGCTTTCGGTCGACCTCTTTCAGATCGGTTGTCGCCAACACATTTTTGGGAACAGCTGGATTTACCTTGTGCGAAACAATAAGCATTGGCCTATTGCAGGTGTCCATCAGCGTAATGGCATTACTTCCGACCAGGATCTTCGCAAAACCTGTTTGTCCGGTAATACCCAATGCGACAAGGTCAATGTCGTGCGACATACACATGTCATTTACTCCCATCGGCAAATCAACATCTTCCATCTGATGCGTTAATTCCACTTGTGGGGGGAACAACAGTCTAATTTGGTCAAACCATGCTGTCAGTTCTTTCTCTTTGGTCTCTTTAACCTCATCATTGACAACAACAATCGGTTCGTTATCGACAAGGGTAACACTATTGTACGTATGGTAGATAATAACCTTTTGCGTTTTCCAGGCTTCTGTACACAGCGCCACTTGTTTTGCTGCCAGAAGAGCATTTTCTGAAAAGTCGGTTAGCAGGAGAATACGTTTCATGATGTTCTTTTTTATATGTTTAACTTCTATAACTGGGTTGATGCATTCTGTCCTGCCAAATCTTTAGCGTATGCGCTAAGGGAATCATTCGGACTTCAAGCCGTACCGGTATATGTCTAAAACAATGAATTTAGCGATAAGTTACAAAGAAAAGGTGAATTTAATGTTAAACTTGCCCTATTGTGATGAGTGTCATAAAACCTTCATTGCTTCGTAAGACACCAACAGCGATAAAAGCGAACTGAAGGTTCTTTCTAGCAAATAAGATCAGACACTTTCAGAAAAAAAAAGGCAACCGCAGTTACGGTTGCCTTTTTTAAGAGCGAGAATACGTTCTATTTTTTTGCTTGAAAGTTGATGATATAATCGGTCATCACTTTGGCACTTTCATCTTTCACAAAGTCCAGGTCAATTTTAGGTTGAGATTTTCCTTCTTCCCAAGCCGGTTTGCCCTGTAATTTCAATAAAGCGTTGATGCGGTCTCTATTTTTCTTGAGGTTGTCATCTTTCTCTTTCTTGAACTTGTTTAGCTCCAATGAAATTTTCACATCCTCATCTTTTTGAGCTTCTTCGATATCCTCTTTCAGATATTTATATTCAAGCGAGTTTTTAATGCGTGCCTCATGCATTGTTTCTAATTTTTTGTCAACAGCACTTAGATCAGCTACTTTTTTGAAGTTGCTCGATTGGATTTGATCCCAAGGGAGTGCTGATTTTTCGGAGCTCTCGCCAAATTTCTCTGCAGAGAATTGAGACGGGAATACGATATCAGGTGTAACACCTTTATGTTGCGTGCTGCTGCCATTTACACGGTAGAATTTACCCAATGTGATGTTGATCTGTCCATATTGAGGAGCACCTTCTGGGGTGTCCGGATCTTTTTCCCCTGAGGCTTTTAGCAATAAGCGGCTGGTTGGGCTGATAACGCGTGACATGTCGATTGCCGATTGCACTGTTCCTTTACCATAACTTTGAGATCCCAAGATAATACCTCTTCCATAATCCTGGATCGCTCCAGCAAAGATTTCAGAAGCCGAAGCCGAGAAGCGGTTGATCATGATGCCCAATGGACCATCCCAGGATACACCCGCGTTTTTATCTTCTTCGACATCGATGTTATTTTTTGTGTCTCTTACTTGTACAACTGGACCTTTGTCGATAAATAAACCGGTTAAATCAATGGCTTCCGGTAAGGAACCGCCACCATTGAATCGCAAATCGATAACCACAGCATCTACTTTTTCTTGTTTCAAGGTGTCTAAGATTAACCTAACGTCTCTCGTTGTGCTCTTATAGTTTGGATCGCGTCTTCTGTAAGCTTCAAAATCCATGTAGAACTTCGGAATATTGATGATACCCACTTTGTACGTTTTTCCATCGGCACCTTTGACGTTCATAATCTCTTTTTTCGCAGACTCTTCTTCAACAACGATTTTCTCACGTACTAAAGATACAATGCGCGGATGAGAGTTCATGGGCTGACCAGCAGGTATAATTTTCAGGCGGACAATGGTTCCTTTTGGACCTTTGATTTTTGCTACGGCTGCATCAAGTCTCCAGCCAATAATGTCTTCGAATTCACCATCTTTTCCTTGGGCTACAGCGATGATTTTATCATTGACATGAATGCTCTTGTCTTTGAATATTGGTCCACCGGGGATAATTTCAAAGATGCTTACCGCTTCATTATCGATCGATAATCTTGCACCGATCCCTTCAAACGTATTGGCCATTCCCTCATTAAACGCCTGGGCAAAGGATGGGTTAAAATAGGACGTATGTGGGTCAACAGCATCGGTCAATGCTTGCATGACCACCTGAAAAGCATCGTTTGCGTTGGTTTTTTTGGCCTGAGAGATCAAATTAACATAACGTTTTTTTAATGTTTCTACCTGTTTGGTTCGCGCACTGTCGGTCGATTTACCACTGGCAGTTTCTAAGTTAAGCAGGTCGTATTTCACCCGTTTACGCCATTGATCGTTGGCTTCATCTGCCGTTTTAAACCAGCCCAGTTTTTCACGGTTAGGTTGGTAATACTCATCCTTTGTATAATCCTGTTTCTTGTCAATTTCTGAAAGCGCATATTGCATTCTGTCCAGGTATCTCTTCGAATAGACATTAAAAATATGGAATGCCGCAGAAAGATCTCCATTTTTGATATCCTGCGCAAGATTGTTTCTGTACGCTTGAAATTCATCAATATCCGATTGAAGCAAGTAATTTTTTCCTTGATCCAAACTTTTGATCAGATTATCGTATATGATGCCCGATATCGAATCATTCATTTTGACCTTTTTGTAGCTCGCATTTTCCAATAATCCAGAGACTTCTTTAGCAATAATCTGATGTTGCGTGCTCGGTTTAAGCCCTCCATCATCAGGAAGCGCTACCCGTGGTTTTGAACCACAAGAAACAATGGATACAACAAAAAGTGCAAATATGAGTTTCCTAAACATATTTTCGACGGTTTTAATAATCATTTTTATTTAAAAAATATTCAGCTCTTATTGATAAGCGTGCTAAATTTAGTGAAATTCGTAGCACATTATCGCAGAATCTAAAAATTTATTTGATTTATCCTTCAATATTTACAAAAAGCTTAAAATCTCTTTGTAGACGGCTCTTTCAACAGACCATTAGAAGGGGTAGATTGTTTTAAATGTTTCAATTGTACAATTCATTTTTTAACTGCGTATAGGCTTTGTAGGTCTGATCAGCAGATGGATAATCTTTTAGCACAAGATATACTTCACCCAGTTTATCTAATATTGCCAGTGAGAGCTGTTTGTTATTTTCATCTGAAGCCAATTCAGCGGCCTGCACAAATTCTTTGATCGCCACCTTATAATTACCATCTTTTTGCTTGGATGAGGCCAGCAAATATTCGATTTCAGCGAGCTCGCTATATAGTTTTTTTGCATTGGCCAAGTCGCGAGCCTGTAGCAGAAACCACTGAGCCTCGGTAAATTTATCTTGCTTAAAATAAATTTCAGCAAGCATTTCCCATGCAAAAATCTTCCCCTCATAGGCTTTGGCCTTATTGAGTAAAGGGATCGCACTGCGGATAATATTGTTTTCGGCAGTTTTATAATTTCCCTGACCGGCTCGTGCCATAGCAATTAGAAGCCAGGCGTTGGCTTGGTCTGCATAGCTTTTGCTCTTCATGGCATAGGTATGATAATTTAGTGCGCTCTCTTCAGCACGTACAAAGTCTCCACGATACAGCTGGAAATTGCTGATGTTCATATTAATGGTAGCAATATCATCCCTGTTATCGGTACGATTTGCCAAGGAAAGCGCCTGATATAGAAATTTTGAGGCGTTGCTGCTATCGTTATTTTTAATTGAAAATAAGGCTGCTTCATTGGCAAGCGCATAGCCCGCAATCCAGTTTTCAGCTTTTGTTTGTGTCTCTATAGCACTATCCCAGCTATTTGCCGCAGTAGGCATGGGGTTCATCAAATATTGAAAATGGCCCACGTTATTGGTGCTCCGCAGTTGCAATAACAGTCGCTGGAGCAGAAGCTGCCTGGCAATTTCTTTGCTGAAAGACTTCTTGTCGGCATAATTCTCTGCTAGTATTTCATTGGCCGTTTTTGGAGGTGGTAAAAAGTAGACCTCTGGACCGATACCTTTAAAAGAAGCATCGTATTGTTTTATTGCGCCCGTATAATCTTTGGCGGTATGCTGTGCGATTACCTGACATGGTATATTCGTGAATGCAGTCAAAGCGGTAACTATAGCAATCCAGTATTTTGTCATTCTCATAAAATATTACGATATTATTAACGTCTACATAAATTTAGCTAAAGGACAATTTGAGCAATCTACTCCTTCATTCGATAAACCTGTACGGTCGGTTATGCGCTGCCAAAAGCAATTTACATATATCATAGCGCAAATATGACGAAAAATTGTGTGAAAAAATGTTAAAGTAATATCGAACGGCGAATGATGACCCTCAAAACTATGCGTGTGAAAGCTTGATGCTTATCGCTTTGCAGAAGTCTTCATCGAAAAGTTTGGATGAATAAAGCTAAAATATTTAGTTGCTATGCCGTTTAATTTTTAACTTTGTGTTATGGCGACACGAATTCCATTAGCAGAACGACTTAGACCGCGGCAATTGAGTGATTATGTGGGACAACAACATATTGTGGGCCCAGATGCGGTACTCTATCATGCGATCCAGCAAAAAAATATTCCATCCATGATTTTGTGGGGACCTCCCGGGGTTGGGAAAACAAGTTTGGCCTTGCTGATCGCAAGAGCGCTCGACCGGCCTTTCTTTTCATTAAGTGCAATTCAGGCAGGGGTGAAAGATATTCGTGAAGTTATCGAAAAAGCCGAACGGCTGATGAACTTCAACCAAGATCAACCCATTTTATTTATTGATGAGATTCACCGTTTTTCCAAGTCGCAGCAGGATTCACTTTTAGGGGCTGTTGAACGCGGGCTTGTGACACTGATTGGTGCAACAACAGAAAACCCATCGTTCGAGGTCATCTCGGCATTGCTCTCGCGTTGCCAAGTGTATGTATTGGAACATCTTTCGGAAGAAGATCTTATTGGATTAATTCAAAAAGCATTACATGAAGATGAATATTTACAGAAACAAGCGATTGTTGTCGAAGAATATGAGGCCTTGTTGCGGTTGTCTGGTGGCGATGCACGTAAATTGTTGAATGTTCTCGAATTGGTTGTGAATGCTGCAGTATTGCACAAAGAGCCAATTACTAATGCTTTTGTATTGAAGCAGGTACAGCAAAATATGGCCATTTATGATAAAGCGGGTGAGCAGCATTACGATATAATTTCGGCCTTTATTAAATCAATCCGCGGGTCTGATCCGAATGCCGCGGTCTATTGGCTTGCACGGATGATCTCAGGCGGGGAGGATCCATCCTTTATTGCACGGAGGTTGTTGATTTTAGCTTCTGAAGATATTGGCAATGCCAATCCGAATGCCTTGTTGTTGGCGAACAATTGCTTTCAGGCTGTCAATGTTATTGGGTGGCCCGAATCACGTATCATTCTTTCGCAAACGGTTATCTATTTGGCGACTTCAGTTAAAAGCAACGCTTCCTATGAAGCAATCAATAAAGCGCAGGCCTTGGTGAAACAAACTGGTGATCTGTCTGTACCGCTGAATATCCGTAATGCGCCGACCAAATTGATGAAGGACTTAAACTATGGGGCCGAATACAAATATGCACATGCCTATCCGGGAAACTTTGTCGTTCAGGAATTTCTGCCCAAAGAAATTAGTGGCGTCAAATTGTATGAGCCTGGGCAAAATTCACAGGAGGAAAAATTGAGACAGAGTTTACGGGACAAATGGAAAGAGAAATATAAGTATTAAATCAATATGTCATAAAAAACGGGCTTGGCGGGTATTTTTTGATTTTGTTAAAACTATCTTATGCCTTTGCTTGTTCTCCTAACGTTTTTCAATAGGTAGTAAACACGTTGGCACTCCCCATGGTCAGCGTGTTTTTTTTATTGTGGATCGGAGTAAATTAATTATGTTTGTTTTACAAATGTTTCAACTATGAACGTAGCGCCATTAAAACAAACAGGACGTTTGGCTATCCTAGCACTGACTGGACTTTTAGTTTTCTCTTGTAAAAAGGATAGCCCTGAACCTGAGCCTGAGCCTGAACCCGAACCAGTGGAGCGTACCGAAGCGCAGCTGATCAAAGATGATATCTATAAGTATTATAAGTTATATTCACTTTGGGACAAATCCATTCCTGATTATACCAGTGATCCTTCTCAATTCACCGATAAATATGGCTCAGCAGATTTGGTGCTCGACGCATTGAAGAAAATGACCCCAGCACATGCTTCTTATTCAGGAGGTGTATTGGACCGGTTTTCCTATATGTTGGGGCTAGATGGTTATAATACCGGAACAACAGCTTCTGGCAGGCTTAAAATGGATACGAACGACGGGTATGGCATCTATGTGCAATTGGGAACTGAAGATGGGAAGACAGCACAGCCTATCATCTATTTTGTCGAGGGCGGATCGCCTGCCCAAAAAGCGGGTTTCAGACGGTCTGATTTTATTACAGCTGTCAACGGCGATTCCGACTACTCCATTGCTGTTACCTGTACAGCAACTGGCTGCAGCATTGATGATGCCAGTGCTCGGGACAAGATGATGAACAAACTGAATGCAGCCTTGGACGCGGGTACACTTAAACTGCAGGTTAAACATCAGGACGGGACAACGATGAGCGAAGATCTTACTTACGCCAATGGTTATACGATCAATCCAATTTATAAAGATGAGGTCTACACCTACAATGGCAGTAGTGTTGGTTATTTGGCCCTGTCTTCGTTTGAAGAGATTGGCAGCAGTGCGACCAACAAAAAGAATATGGACGATGCCTTTACGAAGTTTCAAACTGCCGGTATTAAGAGCCTGATTGTTGATCTGCGTTACAATGGAGGAGGTTACGTCGAATCCTCCGTGTATGTTGCCGATAAAATCGCTGGAACCATCGGTGCGGATAAGCGATTGATGTTGACCTATGATGTAAACGATTACATCAAAAATGATGCACAGCTCAGCAAGGAATTTGCAAATACCTATTTCAGCGGGAGCAGTAGTCTCAATCTGACTAAGGTTTACTTTCTTGTGAGCGAGGGTACTGCCTCAGCGGCAGAGATGTTGATCAATGTGCTCAAACCACATCTGACCGTCGAGGTGATCGCTTCGGGTAGCCGAACCTACGGTAAGCCTGTCGGATTTTTTGAAGAAGTGATTCGTAATAAAGTCTCCTTTTGGCCAGTATCCTTTATGCTCCGCAATTCAAAAGGTGTATCTGAGTATTGGGACGGACTTAGTCCCGATAAAAGTAATGTTGATGATTATGTTTTTGTCGACTTTGGCGATAAGAAGGAGACGATGCTGGCTACGGCATTGAATGATGCTTTGCCCGGTATCACAACTAAGGCTGCATTAAGTACTGTGAGCAGCAAAAGCCGCAGAAGCATTAGCCAAGGGCTGATCAATCCCCGTCCCGAGCGCGGCATGTTCAAGAAACGTTAATCAAAAAAAGCTATAAAAAAATCCCCCAAAGGTCTCGTCGACAAATGGGGGATTTTTTATTTCATTTCTTCGCACGTTCTTCGTATTGTGTTCGGACCGCGTTCGGGGCTGATGAATACGTATAGAAATTTTGTGCAGGTACTGAACAGATAATTCCTGTTCGGGATCTGGTCAAGGTCTGTTGCCTATTGGGTCAAAGTCTGTCCGCATCCGAAGCAGGTACGAACAAAGTACGAATCTGATCCCTTTTATTCGTTCGAAAAAAGATAAGAATGGCACAGTTCTGCCGCAGCAGCATCCGGTAAGCATTTTAAGTAACCAACAGGAACCTGAGCGATAATCTTTTCCAAAATGGTATTCATGTTGGAAAATAATTCCTTGTTCCACCGGATAGAAGTACAGCTGGGTAATACCGCGATAAAGCCTTTAAGCCCCGTTTGCCACTCAAACTCATTCATTGGAGCCTGTTGCAGACGAACAAATCCTTGTAAGGGCAGTTGTTCATTTTTATAACAAGGCGTCTTGCCGCTCCATGGTGTTCCATAAATTAATACACCTTCATCAGTTATTCGAATGGCTGGATTATCGTCGTTGAGTAAAACGGTGTTTGGAATATGTTTTAACCACAATCGGCTATGCGTACTTTTTCCTGTACCACTCTTGCCAAGAAATGCCACACCTTTGCCTTCGTGGTTGACAACTGACGCGTGGATCATGATTGTATTGTGTAAAAGACTTGCTTGTCCGAAGATCATCATGGCCATCCAGGTAATAACACCGCCCTGTTCATCCGCTGAGCTTGTTGGGACATAAAGCGTTGAATGTTCAAAGTTGCGGTCACTTTGGAGGTACCAAAGTCCGTTTCCCTGTTCGTTGCTGATTGTTGTGATGAACGTATCCTCTTTTTCATAAAAGCGAAATCGATCTCCCCATGCAATAGATTCGTCAGTCCGAAGTGTGCCCAAATCCTCAGGTATTGGTGCTTTTGCCAGACTGACCGTGATGCTGATATCTGTTTTGTCGCTGGAGTCTAGCCATTGGAAATCCCGAAACGAAGGAAGGAGCTGTGCTAGCGGATAATTTACGGGATGATTAAACTCCAGTATTGATTCCGCGATGCGGTAGCGAGTCTGGGATAATTCGGATGATGTCGTCAAATTCATGTTTCAATAATTATTTCGTGGGCGCGCTATGCCCATGTTGTCTCTTAAAAATTTGTTCGAAAATCAGGCCTAAGTAGTTGCCGGTCATTTCTTTTTATCTCATAGCTGTTGTCAGCTACTTCTTTTCATTTGTCTATTGTGCAGTTATGTGTCTTATCGATCCGCTATGTTGAATTTTTATTCGAGATAAATACGTTGCTGGCATTGTTCGGCCAGGTGCAGGTCATGAGTTACAAACAAGCATATTTTGTGCTTTCCATGTTCCAATAGTCGATGAATTAACGTATCCGATGTCGTCTTATCCAATGCGGAAGTAACCTCATCGAAGAGCCATATGTCACCATCGTGCATGAGTGCGCGGGCAATCGCAACGCGTTGTGCCTGCCCTTCCGATAGGCCGATGCCAGATTCACCGACGACGGTATCGATGCCGTCGGGTAGGTCAAATACAAATTCCGCACAAGCCAGCCAAAGTGCTTTTTGCATGTCCATTGCGCCTTCGTCTTTGACATGAAGGAGTAAATTCTCACGAATGGTACCGCTGAATAGCGAATTTCCCTGCGGAATATAAGCGAGGTTGATCCGATGGCTGGCCGTTAACTCCCTTTCACCATCCTTATCTAACAGCGTAATCTGTCCTTTTTCAGCTTTTAGCAGTGCAAGCAGCAAACGGATCAATGTTGTCTTTCCTTTTCCACTCGGTCCGATGATAGCGGTGGGCTCACCCGCCTTTAAGGAAAGGTTTAAATTTCGTAACACCCATTTATCTTCATAGCGAAACGAGAGATCATTGATACGAAGTTCCGCTGTTTCATGGAGACGTTGCTGTGTCACTTGCGGCTCGATTTCTCCAGCTTGTAGTTCCAATAGACGGTCTGCGGATACCCGGAAACGCACAAAGCCGGGTATATAAGCAATCAGTGCGAGGATAGGCGATTGTATCCGTGCAACGAGTTGTAGGAAAGCGGTCATTGTTCCGAATGAAATCTGTCCCGCCTGTAATCGATAGATCCCCCAGATAAAAGCGATTAAATAACCCGCATTCATGGCTACTTTCATGGCTCCCTGAGTGTATGTGGAGAAGTTGAGCTGGCGTATTTTCAAGAATAATAATTGATGCTGGCTCGCTAGGAGTTTCTCTCTTCTTTTTGGGAAGATGCCCATGGCCCGAATGAGGAGTCGAAAACGAAGATTTTCCTGCAGCACCTTTGAAAAGTTGCTTTCCTCTTCCTTGACTTCCTTGCTAAGCTTACGCATCTTGCGGAAATACAATTTTGAAAATACAAAAAGAGGGGATATGGCCAGTATCATCAGCGCCAGCATCGGGTCCATGTACCAAAGAAAACCGACTGAGGCCAATAGCTGGATCGTGGTTAATATAAAAGACAAGAATGTATTGGCGATGGTATTGGCGACTTCTTCACAGTCCGTCTGGATGCGGATCTGGATATCGCCGGTATGCCAGTTTTTGACTAATTGCCATATGGAGAGCATTTGCGCGTCGAGCATCGTTCGTTGGAGCTGGAGCGTAAGCTTCAATTTGATCTGCTCCATCATGCGACCCGAATAGCCCTTGATTCCGACATTTAAGGCAATACTTCCCACGATGCCAATCAGTAGCCATTTCAGTGGTAAGCCCCCATGAGATGTGGCCGTGTCGACAGCTTTTTTGGATAAAAACACAAAAGCGAGGGAAAGGCCAATGCAGATCATTTCCAGTATGAAATAGAGGAACAGTTTGCTTCGGTATCCCTGGGTGATTGACCAAGCCCAACGCAGGTGTTGCTTCAAGCTATTGTTGTTCATTTCATTTTTCCAACAAACCCTGTTTTTGGAAGTCCTGAAGGAGGATTTCAGCATCAGATTTTGCCTGATCAATATCTACGTCGTAGTTTTCGCAAAGTAAGTCGACAATGGTGTCACTTGTGAATCCTTTTCCTTTGAGTTGCTCCCATAGCCATGCTGCAGAGCTATTTAAGGTGTATACTGTTGATAGATCAATCCTATCTTGGCTAGGATCCACAATCAAATGATCTGAACCGATTGTTCTCAAAACTAAATCTGATCTTAATTTCATATAATATAATGTGTTTTTTTTATTGACATTAGGAGTACCAAGGTAATACAGTGTTCAAACCGTCAAGATAGATGCTCCTTATGTAATTGTTATGCATAAAGTAAAGCATATTCTTTCAAATATATAAACGAATTTGTATGCTCTTTTTGTTCTTTTAAGTCAAAGTTAATGATTTTTTTGTCTCAGCGTTTCAATTTTGCGACAATGCGGCGAATCAGACGGAGATGGTACCAGCCTAAACCCCGTAATCTTGCCCAGTTGCGGTTGATGTCGACGGCCTCTCCTCCGGTTTGCGGATAGTGCATATAAGCAATAGCGATGATGGCTGTTGCTCCTATATATTCGCGGAGCACAAGATTGCCATCTCCCGCCAATACATATTGATTATTTTTCTTGCCTACAAAACGATGAAAGACAAATTTATCCTTGTCTTTGGCGAGTACATTGCAGCCTAAGGCCAAGCGTTCACCTTGATAAGCCTTTAGAAGCACAGTGTCTCCATCCTTGATAAATGGAAGCATACTGTTTCCTTTGATTCTGATGCGGACTTCCTTGCCGTCATTAAGAATGCGTTGTACCTCGGCAAAATAGTCTTCATTTGAAATAACCCGTGCTTTGCTGTCGTTTTTGTTTTCAGGCATCAGTTAAGGATTGGTTTTAACAAAATAGGCAATGACTTGCTGCAAATAAGTGTCTTTTAATACTACCTTTTTGTTTTCATCCAGGAGATAAATCGTTGGCGAAGCTTTTAGATCGTATAAGTTGAAAGACAATATTTTGCTCTCAGCATCAAAACCATTGATCCATTGGTCAGAAAGCTGTGACTGGTAGTTTTTCCATTTCGTACGATCACCCCATGGGTCGATTGCGAGTACCTGCACCTGAAGTTGGGCAAAGAGCTGTACCAACTGAGGTGTATCGCGAAGCTGATGGATGGTTTCTTTGCAATGTGAACACTCCGGATCGTAAAAAATCAAGAGGCTGTATTTTGATTTTGTATCCGATAACTTTTGTTTTTTGCCATTCGCTAGTTCATACGTAAAGTCTTCGGCAGTTTTTCCCTCTTTATTGCGGAGTACCAATTTATACGTTGGTCTGTAGGCTTCTTTTTCAAGGCCTGAAAGCAAATCTGTTTTGATCAGATAACGTAATACCGATTCGTACACGATGTCATTCCGCATGGGCGAATTGCCGTCGTATAGATAATGTTCATATTGTTTGATGAAATAATCAAAGCTTGTTCGATTGACTTTTGCCTTGTCCAACATGAGGTCAACTGCTTTATCCCTTGTCGCCGAATCTGGCGTCTGTGCCAAGAGCTGAATAAAATCAGCAAGCTGTTGTTCCCCTTTTTCTGGATTTTTTACCTGGGTGGTATCTTGCATGTCAAACTTGTCCCAAAAATGAAATAATGTGCTGTCAGCAGTGCTTAAAGATTTTTTGCCTTGTTGTGCAGTGTCGCTTTTTTGTTTTCCTTTCGTATTGTCCTTACAGGAGCAACAGAAAAGTATTATCACGCTTAAGAATACTAAAAGTGCAATCGTAGCATTTTTCATAGAATTAATATTCCAAAAAAAATAAGGTCAAAAAATAATACAAATTCGAATGCAATATAGTAAATGTTTTTTTACTATTATTTTTCCATTTTTAATTTTTCATGCAAAAAGTGTCATCTGTAAGTAGTGGCTAGTTTCTTTAAAAGTCGATAAATAATTTTCGTATGAAGATTGAATTATTGTATGTGTTTTAACTTGTTTTTTTTAGTGGTATTTATTTGTTTTTCTTTTTTGTTGTGTTAAAAGAAAATTCTGCCTAGTTTTGCGCTTAAATTTCTCTACTTTAAATGTCTAATTAAAAAGATGCCCTATTAATTTGGTTGCTAGCTTCCGTTTAGTGTTTTGGTTAGAATTAACAAAAAAAGCTTTTTAAAGAAATATGTATGTTTTCAGAAAGAGAAAGATATAGATTACCTCTAATATAAAAAGTATTGAAAGTAATTTTATGGAATAGCATTTATAATTTATGAAGAGAGCACTAATTACAGGAATAACAGGTCAAGATGGAGCCTATTTAGCCGATTTTTTATTAAACAAAGGTTATGAAGTTCATGGATTAAAGCGACGTAGTTCATCATTCAATACAGACAGGATAGATCACCTTTATCAAGATCCTCACGAAGATGAAGTGATGTTCAAATTACATTACGGAGATTTAAGTGATTCGACGAACCTCATACGAATAATACAGGAAGTTCAACCTGATGAGATTTACAATTTGGGGGCGATGAGCCACGTAAAAGTGAGTTTTGATACACCTGAATATACTGCCAATGCAGATGGCATCGGCACCTTACGTCTATTGGAAGCTTTAAGGATTTTAGGACTGAAGGAAAAGACTCGAATTTATCAGGCATCTACATCTGAATTATACGGTTTAGTACAAGCCGTTCCTCAAAGTGAGACTACTCCATTTTATCCTCGTTCGCCTTATGCTGTGGCTAAACTCTATGCGTATTGGATTACGGTGAATTATAGAGAAGCTTATGGTATTTTCGCTTGCAATGGAATTCTTTTTAACCATGAAAGCCCATTGAGAGGCGAAACTTTTGTTACGAGGAAAATTACCCGTGCTGTTGCAAAGATAGCATTGGGGCTGCAAAACAAAGTGTATCTGGGAAATCTGGATGCTAAAAGAGACTGGGGGCATGCTAAGGATTATGTGGAGGCTATGTGGCTTATTCTTCAACAGGAATATCCTGAGGATTTTGTGATAGCAACCGGCATAACGACTACTGTAAGGGATTTTGTAAAGATGGCTTTTGCTGAAGTCGGGATAAAAGTGGAATTTAGGGGAGAAGGAATTCAAGAGGAAGGATACGTTGTCTCCTGTGAGCAGGAAGAATATAGTGTGCCTTGCGGACAGGTCGTTGTGGCTATCGACGCTAATTACTTTAGACCAACGGAAGTAGATCTATTAATTGGAGATCCTTCTAAATCCAAGAAAAAATTAGGTTGGGAACCTAAATATAATTTGCAAGGACTTATTAAGGAGATGGTTGAAGCTGATTTAACGTTATTTCAAAAGGAAATTTTGTTGAAAAGCGCAGGATTCACTATTAAAAATCAACATGAATAAAACAAGTAAAATTTATGTTGCTGGACATCGTGGCATGGTTGGTTCTGCAATTGTTCGTGAGCTTAAGAGCAAAGGTTTTAATAATTTTCTTTTAAGAAGTTCTGCTGAATTAGATCTGAGAGATAGTTCTAAAGTTGCCGAATTTTTTGAAACAGAAGGTCCTGATTATGTTTTTTTGGCTGCGGCCAAGGTGGGGGGAATTGTTGCAAATAACAATCAACGTGCAGATTTTATATATGATAATATAATGATACAGAGTAATGTTATACAAGAGTCATATAGATCGGGCGTCAAAAAATTAATGTTTTTAGGGTCATCTTGTATATATCCTAAATTGGCCCCCCAACCTCTTAAAGAAGAATATTTGATGACAGGTCTTCTAGAGCCGACAAATGAGCCCTATGCAATTGCAAAAATAGCAGGAATAAAAATGTGTGATGCATATAGAGCACAATATGGTTGTAATTTCATCTCTGTGATGCCAACGAATTTATACGGGCCACATGATAATTATGATTTAAATAATTCGCATGTATTACCAGCTATGTTGAGAAAGTTTATTCATGCGAAGAAAAATAAATTGCCTGAAGTTGTTATTTGGGGTACTGGTACGCCTTTGCGAGAATTTCTCCATGCTGACGATTTGGCAAATGCATGTGTATATCTTATGGAAACCTATGACGAAGCCGGTGTTATAAATATAGGTGTAGGAAAAGATATCTCCATTTTAGATCTAGCCCATCTAGTTAAAGAAGTGGTTGGTTATGACGGTGAAATTGTCTTAGATCGTTCAAAACCAGATGGTACTCCTAGAAAATTAATGGATGTCTCAAAACTAAATGCGCTTGGGTGGTGCGCAAATATTTCTTTGGCTGATGGCTTGCGGAGCGTGTATAATGAGGTCAAAGACAAATTTTAATTCATATAATTAGGTTCTCCGGTACAATAGGATTCCTGTTTAATTAAATAGTTTTCGCTATTTTTGTTAGAAATATCAAATAAATAATGAAGAAAATCTTTATGCTGATCTGGATAGTAGGCCTTATTGGCAACTTGCAAGCACAGATCAATCCTACTAATATTAAGATTGATGAACTAACTGATTCTCAAATAGAACAATATGTTAAGAGAGCTGAGCTGATGGGATATTCAGAAAATCAGTTAGATGGGTTTGCTCGAGCTCAAGGCGTGTCAGCAGTTGAAGTCCAAAAGCTTAAAGATCGCCTTCAAAAGATCAAAAAAGATAAACAGAAGTCTTCGGGATCAAATAATCAAAAGAATAACAACTTTTCGAATTCAAGAAATGTGAAAGGGGGGTATCAAGCGGATTCCTTAGACAAAAAGAAGGATCTGCGAGACTCTTTATCTATCGATGAAAAAGAACTTAAGATTTTCGGTTCGGATCTCTTTAAAAATAATACAATCACCTTCGAACCAGATCTTCGAATGGCAACGCCGAGTAATTATATAATTGGGCCGGATGATGAAATACTATTGGACATAAGTGGTGACAATGAAGCATCGTATAAGCTT
This sequence comes from Sphingobacterium siyangense, assembly GCF_007830445.1. Lineage (GTDB taxonomy): Bacteria > Bacteroidota > Bacteroidia > Sphingobacteriales > Sphingobacteriaceae > Sphingobacterium > Sphingobacterium siyangense. The sequence continues at coordinate 62,708 of NZ_VLKR01000011.1, forward strand.
CCAGTAAGTCCAGATGGGACGATCAAAGTTGAATATGTAGGACCAATTACTGTATCTGGGTTATCGATTGCCGCTGCGAAGAGTAAAATTGAACAACGCTTGAGTGGAACTTATACGGCAATTCATTCAGGAAGAACGCAGGTTAGTGTTACCATAGGCAATATTCGCACCATACGTGTTACTTTAACGGGTGCTGTCACAAAACCGGGAACTTATAGTCTACCATCTCTAGCAACCGTATTCAATGCGCTTTATGCATCTGGAGGGCCCAATAAAAATGGTACTTACCGTCAAATCCAAGTAATCAGGGGAAATCGTATTGTCAGTACCATTGATATTTATGATTTCCTGGCCAATGGTATACAGCAAGGCAATATACGTCTTCAGGATCAAGATATTATTCATATTCCTGTATATGGAGCACGTGTGCAATTTGAGGGGGAAGTAAAGCGACCAGCAATCTTTGAAACCGTAACAGGGGAATCGCTCACCGATATATTACGTTACGCGGGTGATTTTACTGAGAATGCCTATAATGCTAAGATCAAAGTTTTACAAACAACAGGCCGTGAACGTAGCGTGCAAGATATCTATGCCGATCAATTTGCAAACTATGTGCCAAAAGGTGGCGATCGATATATAGTTGAGCCTATCTTGGAACGGTTTTCGAATCGAGTGAGTGTTTTGGGGGCAGTATTTAGACCAGGAATCTTCGGCCTAGAACCAGGCATGACACTGAAGCAAGTTTTAGAAATGGCTGATGGTGTGCGTGAAGATGCTTTTTTGGAACGTGGTTTGATCAATCGGCTGAAAGCTGATAATACCTCCGAATTGATCAATTTCAATGTTCGTGAGATATTAAGCAGTAGGGCACCTGATATTGTTTTAAAGAGAGAAGACAAAATTGAGATTGCTTCGATCTTTGATTTAAGAGAGGAATATAAGTTTACGGTTCAGGGAGAGGTTCGTTTTCCAGGTGATTTTCCTTTTGCAAGCAATGCTACATTAGGTGATATTATTCAGAAAGCGGGTGGAATTACAGAGGCGGCGAAAAATGCTCGTGTTGAGATTGCTAGAAGATTAAAAAATCTTGATGCCGCGGATCATCGCTCATCAACAACTATTTTAATAGACGTTAGAGATGGTGTTTTGACTGATCCAGCTATCATATTAGAACCTTATGATGTTATTTCCATTTTAGGGGATGCTGGTTTTCGGACTCAACGTCAAGTGAAAGTTGAAGGTGAAGTACTTTACCCAGGCTTTTATACCATTACTAGGGAAGATGAACGTATTTCGGATATTGTCAAACGAGCTGGAGGTTTGACACCCTATGCGTATACGGAAGGAGCATCGTTAAAACGCACTGGAATGTCTAAGCTGAAGGCGGAGGAGAAGAAAGAGAAAGAGCGTCTGAAAAGAGAACTGGAGAAGGATAGCCTAGAGGATGATGGCCGTAATAAGCAAAAAAATCAGCAAGATCAGGAATTTGAGGATGAAAATGGGGACAATTCCAAAGCAAAAAATAAAGCGCTCGCGAAGGTTTCGCAGCAGGGAGTGTCGGCCGCCGATGTTGAGCCCAGCGATCTTGTAGGGATTGAGCTAAACAAAATACTCGAAAAACCTTATCAGCGCGGAGATTTATTGGTTTTGGATGGCGATATTATTACAGTACCAAAGGAATTAGAAACAGTTAAAGTCGTTGGTGAAGTATTGAATCCTAATAATGTGGTCTATATAAAAGGCAAAAACCTAAAATATTATATAAATCAGGCTGGCGGATTTACTGATAATGCGTTAAAAAAACGTGTATTTGTACAATATGCCAATGGAGCCGTCAAAGGAAAAGATAGTGGTTATCCAGACATTAAACCGGGAGCAGAAATCATAGTGCCTAAAAGAGCCCCAAGAGAAAAACTAAGCTCCCAAGCATGGATTGGAATAGGGACAGGTATCGCATCTACTTTAGCAATTATCATAAGTTTATTTAAGTAATCGCATGACGAAAGAAGTAACGTTCAAGGAATTTTTAAAAAGAACGATAATTTGGAGTAGGTATTTAATGAGGCATTGGTATCTATTATTGGGATTGGGTATTTTGGGGTCAGCTTGTGGTTTTTTTTATGCTCAATCCAAACAAATCACTTATTTGGCAACAACCACCTTTGTTTTAGAATCATCAGAAAATAGCGGCATGGGACTTTCGCAATACGCGGGAATAGCCTCTATGGTCGGAGTTGATTTAGGCGGTTCAGGAGGAGGAATTTTTCAAGGAGATAATATTATTGAATTATATAAATCTCGTAAAATGATCGAAGCAGCTTTAATGCTACCTTCTACTTCTGATACTTCTAAATTATTGATGGATAGGTTTATAGATAGTGAGAAGGACTTGGGGAAATGGAGTTCAGAAAAAAAATCAGCTGCAGGAGAGAGGGCTAAAGATTCTATTGTACTGGAGGCCGTATCCAGAATCAATCGAAAATATTTAAGTGTTGTAAAGCCAGACAAGAAGCTTTCTATCATAAAAGTAGACGTTAAGTTTAATGATGAAATTTTTGCAAAAGAGTTTAACGAAGGTTTAGTAAAAGAAGTTAACGATTTTTATATTAAGACGAAAACAAAAAAATCCCTTAATAATATTGCAATTTTACAACACAAGACCGATTCTGTCAGGGCAGTGATGAATGGGAATATAGCAACAACGGCAATAATCATTGATGCTACACCAAACTTAAATCCTACACGGCAGGCACAAAGGCTAGTACCTTCCCAAAAATCTCAATTCTCTGCTGAAACTAATAAGGCTATTTTAGAACATCTTATACAAAATTTAGAATTGGCAAAAATGAATTTGTTAAAAGAAGCCCCATTGATTCAGGTTGTCGATATTCCAATTTATCCATTGCAAATTTTCAAAGTTTCTAAGATAATGTGTATAGCATTCAGTTTCATATTCTTCGTTTTTTTTGGCATGCTGTATCTTATTATAAAGAGGACATTAGCAGATGTTAAGTAAATATTTAAACACTATTGCCTTTGCATTTATTGACAATGTTTCAAAGGTATTATCAGTTTTGGTTGTTAATGCAATTATAGCGAGAATCCTTGATGTGTCTGCTTTTGGTCAATATAGTTATTATGTATTCTTATCATCCTTTTTTATAAGTATTTCAAAGTTTGGACTGGAAAATGTCATTCTGTTAGAATCTGCTAGATTAAAAAAGGATAAATTCCTGAATATATTAAACAGCAGTTTTGCATTGAGGGCAATTTTTGCCTTAGTTCTTTCTGTTATCGCTATTCTTCTTTATAATAGTTTAGCGATCCCTTTAAAATATATAGCCATAATTTCAATACCGCTTTTTTTGGGGATTTTTGATTTTTCGGAATTATATTTTTTAGCCAATCAAAAAAACAAAATCATCACAATAGGAAAATTTTTGCTTTCGATTTTATCACTTTTATTGAGGATTGCAGTATTCTTTTTAGAACCTCAATATAGCTTTGAGATTCTGGTATTCCTATATATATTGGATTTCTTGTGCATAATGATTTTGCATTGTTATATGTTAAAAAAGGAAGGGCTTTTAATTCGGTTGAGTTATGTCAATAGAACTACACTTATAATGCTATCCCGTCGGGGAGCATTACTGCTAGGAGCAGGCATGTCTATTTTTATCATTATGCGTATAAATACTTTTTTTTTAGAAAAATATTGTACTTTTTATGATTTGGGAATTTATTCCCCTGCGATAAAAATATGTGAGTTGTCCAATGCTTTTATTATTCTTATTATCAATGTTTTGACTCCGTTGATTGTTAACGATAGTTTGCAAGAAATTCATAAAAAAGGAATTTATTCATTTTTATTTTGGACCAGCTTTTTATGTATTCTACCGATATTTATATTTTCCGAGTTTTTTCTGAAAATTCTTTTTGGGGAAAAATATGTGGCTGGCGTAAATATTCTGAGAATTACAGTGTTATCTATTCCTTTTGTTGCGCTAGGTATGCTTCAGGGGCGATTTTTTATAAACCAAATGAAAGATAGGCTTAATTTTTTTAGGATGATTATTAGTGCGATTTTTAGTTTGGTCGTTTCATTTATCTTAATTAAAGCATATGGGATTATCGGAGCAGCATATGCATATTTAATTAGCCAACTATTTACGAGTTTTATCGTAGATCTCTTTTTTAGAGAAACAATTAAAGATTTTAAAACAAAATTACTCTCAATAGTTGGATTAATAAGTATGATTGATCTAATGAAGTTAATTATAAAGCATTATGGGAAAAGAAGAAATGAAGATCTTGTTAATCGGGTATAATAGATTGGATCAAATTAAAGTCGTTTTGGATGCGATAAAAGACCTACCAAACACAGACAAATTTGTTTTTATAGATGGCGCTCGAAATGAGAACGATAGTCTGGTTCAGGAAAAGATGGTCGATTATTTTTTGTCTTGCGGAATAGCTGAAAACCAAATTGTGCGTCCAGAAAGAAATTTGGGCATCAATCATTCAATTCCACACGCTATAAAGGCGGTATTTAATAATACTGTTGCAGAAAATATCTTGATTTTGGAAGATGATTGTGTTCCGTCTTTAGAAAGTATCAATTTAATTAAAGACCCTTTACTCCAACAATGCTTAGATAAAGGAATAATTAGCTTAACAAATTATTTTGATTTTATTTCAAATACAAAAAATGCGAGCTACATCATTAATATTAAAATTCCTACAATATGGGGGTGGGTCGTTACGAAAAAGGTATGGGACAGAATAGATATTTTTTCAACCTATAAAACTTTGCCCAATATTGGTGAAATATTAAGAGGAACAAATATAATTTTGAATTTATTTTTTCTAATTAAATTATTGATTACACGAAGGTATCATACTAAGTTAGATAAAAATTGGGGTACATGGGATAATTATTTGGGGCTCTCATGTCGAAAAAATAAGATTGATTGCTTTGTTCTACCAATAAATGGTGTATCTAATATAGGTTATGTAGGAACAAATACAAATGATAGCCTCTCTAGCCGCAATTTTGATAGAAAGAGAAGTTTATTAAAGTCTTGTCATAAAAACTTGGTGGTTTCTTCAGGTATGAGAAGTGCTGCTTATTCTACTTTATTATCTATCGTTCAGTTTTTATCACCGACAATAAAGCTCTCGATTTTCTATATTATAACCATTTTTAATTTTAAGAAAGTAGAGGATAAAAATTATTTGTAATGAATGTAGTCTTTAAAGCCATCCTAATCAATGTTTTTTTTCTCTTGTGCTTTACTTTGATATATAAAAAGTATGACATAGCACCATTAGTAATATATTACATGTTGGGGATAGTTTGTGTTTGTACTTCATGGATTTTACCTTTTCGGATTAAAATGAAAACATTTCCAGCGATAAAGAAAATGCAAATCAAGCCTTATATCGCTATTCTCATTTTTTTTGTGTTTTCTATATTTATTGCTAAAGTGAGAGGGATAAATATTTTTGACCTTCTTTCTGTATTTACTGATCGAGAAAGTTTTGTAGATACACAAGAGGGAATGGGAATAGTTTTTATTGCGTATTTTGAGATATTTTTTGGGTTTTGGTTAGCGAACTTTTTTTTGGAAAAGATTTCGATTTTTCATCTATTTTTAATTGTTTTAATATTTACACTTTTATCATTTAGTAGGGCCTATTTCTTTTATCTTCTTGTTGCTTATGTTGTAAGAATGCAATTTAATCTAAAGAATACCACTATTGTAGTTCTATTTTTTCTATTTTCATGTTCATTATTGTTGCTTAGATTCAATACAACTGATATTAATGTTTTGCTAGATAATCCCGTTGTAGTTGAGTTATTTACAAAATACCCATTTGTTGGTATTGCGAGGTTGGGTGTTGAGGAGAATCTACCGATTTCTTATTACAATTATTTTACAGGCTTAATAATGCCATATGATTTCTTATCATTTGGTACAGTAGAAAATATTCTCCATATGGAAAAGGGCTATTTTTCATATTCACGGCATGTAGGTGAGGCGTTGGGTGAATTTAAAGAATTACCAATTCTTTCTTCCGGAGAATTGAGTTCATTTAATGCTTTTGGAACATTGTTTTTTCCTTTCAAATTTTTTTCAAATCTTTCCCTTATTTATCTATTTTTGGTTTCTTTTATGAACGCCGTCGTTTTTCGCTTAGCTCGCGTTAAAATGGAACAGGCCTATAGGGTTTTGGCTTTTTTATTAGTCGCAGGTATTTTAATCTCCCTCTTTAGCACGCTATTATTAATAGGAATTTTGTTGGGATATTGTTTTTCTTTAAAGATACAAAATGATAGTAAATCTGTTTAAGAGGATCTTCTTGTTTCTATTCGTAAAGGATTATATAAAAAAAGCGGCTTCCGACAAATGGGTGTTTATATCCTATCTTTCGGAGCCATTTTATAAAAAATTAGATGAAACTTATTTGAATAGGCATCAGAATAGAAGAGAATCTATTATTATTGCGGACTGTTTTCATCAGTTAGGCTTTAACGTACACGTCAGTAGATTTGATAAACCGCTGATTTTCCGGAGAAGGAAGTATGATGTTGTGTTCGGTTTAGAACCGAATTTTGAAAAAATTTCCCAAGCAAATCATGATGCGATTAAAATCTACTATGCAACTGGAGCGTATTGGGAGTTTCAAAATAAGCAAATAGTAACTAGGACAGCGCAAGCTTCCCAAAGATTTAATTATCCATTCATCAGACATAGAATGGTTGCTCCGCATCAATCGGCGATAATTGCCGATCACATTATACAAATTGGGACACCCAATACTATAAAGTCTTATCCCAAGGAGATCAGGCATAAAATACATATTATAAGACAGTCTATAACAATTGCCAACGATCTATATCAAATAAAAACAGAAGGAAGCACAAATAAAAAAAACTTTCTTTGGTTCGGAAGTGGAGGAAGTATCTTGAAAGGTTTGGATTTACTGTTGATTATCTTTGAAAAATATGAAGAATTTACACTTCATATCGTAGGAAAAATGGATGATGATTTCCATTCAATGTATAGCGGACGAAAAGAGAACGGTAATATAAAATATCACGGTTATATGGAAATAACTGATCCATGTTTGATGAGTATTGTGAATGAATGTGCTTTTGTGATATTTCCTTCGGCGTCCGAAGGTATGCCAGGTAGTTTGTTAAATATGATGTATTTAGGATTAATTCCAATCACTACGTCAATATGTGCAAGTCCTGAGATGTATAAATTAGGAGCTATTGTAGATTTAGATCTAGACAGTATTGAAGGGGGGATGTTGAGATTGAACCAGCTTTCTGATGCTGAACTTATAGATCTTTCTATTCAAAATCGAAAGTATGTACTTGAAAATTTTAGTCTAGAAATTTTTCGATCAGATTTTTGTAACGCATTATCTACTATTTTCGTTAATCAGAAATTTAAGGACAGAAAATGAATGTTATTTATGATAATATAGTCTATAATCTCCAAAGAATAGGAGGTATCTCCATTTATTGGTATGAACTTACTCGAAGGTTGCTGGAGGAGAAAGGGGTTGATTTAAAATTTATAGAGACAGAAATGGGGAGTAACAATATTTGTCGTGATCAATTGGACCTGTCAAAAAATGCTGTTACTATTCTTAAACGTATTCATCTGCAATCGGAGAGGTTCCGTTCCGTTCCTCTAGATATTGTGCTTAGCGATTTTTTAGATCATACAATATTTCATTCCAGTTATTTTAGATTTCCTTCCCGAAAAGATCGAAAACACGTTAAGACTATTACGACAGTTCATGATTTTACGCATGATTATTTTTTTGGCGGCCCCCGTGTTTACCTTCATAATCGGTTAAAAAATAAAGCGATTGAATATAGCGATGCTATAATTTGTGTATCAGAGCATACAAAAAAGGATTTATTAAAATTTCATCCTTCGATAGAACCAACGAAGGTTCATGTAATCTATAATGGTGTTTCCGATGATTTTAGCATTTTACCAAGTGCTCACCATTCTCCAACAGATCGGTATCTATTGTTTGTAGGTTCTAGGGCCAAATATAAAAACTTTGATTATGCTTTAAAATTAGTGAAAGAATGCACAGATCTATCTTTATATATTGTAGGATCTCCGTTTACTAAAAAGGAAGCCGAAATACTTAATAAACATTTAAAACCAAATCGCTATAAACTTTTCGTGAATGTGTCTAATTCGGTACTTAACGAATTGTATAATAATGCTTTTGCATTTATTTACCCATCTTCCTATGAGGGGTTTGGTATACCTCTTTTGGAAGCAATGAGAGCGGGTTGTGTTCCAATATCGCTAAATAGTTCTTCTATACCAGAAGTAATGGGGAGAGCTGGTATCCTCTTGAATACGCTGGACATCGACGAGGGGCTAGTGGCTCTGAAAACGGTAGAACAAAATAAACAAGATTTACAAAAAAAGGGATTGGAGAGAGCTTCCCATTTTTCGTGGGATACGACTTTCAATAATACCTTAACTTTATACAATAATATGAAATGAAAATAACGATCATTACAGCTGTTTATAATAATCGTGATACTATCCAAGCGATGTTTGATTCTATTAGAGAACAAACTTATTTAGATATTGAGCATATAGTGATAGATGGAAATTCAAGCGATGGTACAAAGGATATTATAGCTGAAAATAAGTCTCATATTGCAAAGTATGTCAGTGAGAAAGATGCTGGATTGTATGATGCTTTAAACAAGGGGATCAATTTAGCATCTGGTGATGTTGTAGGAATTTTAAATGCAGATGATCTGTTGTCTGATAAATACACTATTGAGCGCGTTGCAAGCTCATTCAATCAGAATGATGAATTAGATGCAATTTACGGTGATGTGATTTTTTTTAATAAGGATGGAAAAGTTGTCAGGAAATATTCTTCGAAGTATTTTTACCCATGGATGTTTAGATTTGGTATGCAGCCCGCCCACCCTTCTTTTTATGTGAAAAGACATGTTTTCTCAAAATTAGGCCTGTATAATCCCAATTATAAAATTGCTGGCGATTTTGAACTGATGCTTCGTTATTTGAAGAATGCCAACATTAAATATAACTATATTCCTTTTTCATTTGTCAAGATGAGAATTGGAGGGTTGAGCACGTCTGGTGTGAAAAGTACAGTTTTGCTAAATAAAGAGATTCTCAGCGCATGCCAAAACAATGGGCTTTATACGAATCAGTTTTTATTATATTTAAAATATACGGTAAAATGGTGGGGTTTTGTATTTAAGAGATAGCTAATAGTTGGAATTATACAATTGTGGGTTTGCCCCGTTAAAATTATTCCGGGGCTTATTTTCACAACGTTAAATAGTCCGATTTTTATAGATTTTTAAAGTATTCGATTGTTTTCTTTAGTCCCTCCTGAAGCTGAATTTGTGGCTCCCAATCTAATGCTAATTTTGCTGCTTCGATATTTGGTTGACGTTGTTTAGGGTCATCCGATGGTAGGGGGAGCAAAATAATTTTTGATTTAGAATTCGTTAATTTGATGATTTCTTGAGCTAATTCTCTAATAGTAAATTCGTTTGGGTTTCCAATATTGATTGGGCCGATTATATCTTTTGGGCTTGCCATCATTTTTATCATTCCATCTACCAGATCGTCTACATATTGAAAACTGCGTGTTTGCGATCCATCACCATATAAGGTGATATCTTGATTTTTTAGTGCCTGAATTATAAAATTTGATACCACTCGCCCATCATTAGGATGCATATTAGGACCATAAGTGTTGAATATTCTGATTATTTTTATTTGAACATTATTCATCCGGTGATAATCCATAAATAAAGTCTCGGCACATCTTTTTCCTTCGTCATAACATGATCGTATACCTATAGGGTTGACATTTCCCCAGTAGGACTCAGTCTGTGGGTGAATCTCTGGGTCTCCATATATTTCACTCGTCGATGCTTGAAGAATTTTAACATTTAATCGTTTTGCTAATCCAAGCATATTTATTGCCCCCATAACAGATGTTTTAATAGTTTTTATGGCATTAAACTGATAGTGAATAGGTGAGGCAGGGCAGGCCAAATTATATATTTCATCTACTTCTATAAAATACGGATTTGTGACATCATGTCTAACGGCTTCAAAATAAGGATTGGCTAATAGAGGTGCTATATTTTGTTTTGATCCAGTAAAATAATTATCAAGTGATATTACTTCATTACCTTCTTCTAATAGTCTCTTGCAAAGATGAGAGCCTATAAATCCTGCTCCACCGGTGATTAATATTCTTTTTTTCATGTAACTGTAAAATTAAAAGGACAAGCACGAAGATATATATTTCAATTTTATAAGGCAAATTTGGAATAATTATTGCTTACTCAAAATGGCCAGGCATGAATTTATGGTTTGATTGAGAAGTAAATAAAGTTCTGATTAAAGCTTCTTGTCTATCCGTAGTTGTGAATTATTGTCATATGAAATATTGTTAATATTTCATTTTAATTGTCATGCGGTTGACGAATGAAAATTTTTCTTTGGATCTGATGTTAGACGAATTAAGCTGGCAAAGTAAATTTATTCTCTCTTCTTTATTCAAAAGAAGTATTACTGTTTAAATGGATACTAACGCGGAAAAAAGAAGGATTATTGAATCAGATATTTTATTTGGTAAATATTTATAGAAAAAATACACATAAGTGTAGCGTTTAAAACACAGATCACGTTTGTTAAATAAGAATTAATATTATTATATTTGCAAAGCTTTATTCGACTCACTAATTATATTTTATGGTTTATATTTTTACGTTTATATCTCTTTTTCTTCTGGAATTTCTCTATTTGAAAGTCGCTGATAAGTTTAATATCATAGATAAACCCAATGAACGCTCTTCACACACGAAGGTTACCATTCGTGGAGGGGGGATCATCTTTTTTGCCGCATCGGTTATTTATTTTATTTCATCCGATTTTCAATATCCCTGGTTCTTTTTGGGCCTTACTTTGTTAACCTATATTTCATTTTTAGACGATATCAGAGGTGTACATCCAAATTGGCGGTTAGCTGTACATTTTGCGTCCGTTTTGCTTATGGTGTACGAGTTTGGTGTCTTTAACTATCCTTGGTATTATTTGGTATTGGCTTTTGTCTTTACGATAGGTGTAATCAATGCCTACAATTTTATGGATGGGATAAACGGTATGACTGCTTTTTGCACGTTGGTGATGGGCAGTCTTTTAGCCTATGTCAATACCAAGATCAATTTTATCGAGCAGGACTTCCTTATCTATACGTTATTGGGAGTTGTGGTCTTTGGGTTCTTCAACTTTCGAAAAAAAGCGATGTGTTTTGCCGGGGATGTGGGGCCTGCTGTGTTATCTTTTATGTTATTATTTGCCTTGGGCAAATTAATTATGAAAACCGGAGATTTTACCTATATCCTTTTTTTAGCTGTTTATGGTATAGAAATAGGTTGGTCGGTAGCGCGCCGCGTTTATCAAGGTTACCATATTTTCGAACCACACCGCACGTTTTTGTTACATATGCTAAGTAACGAAGTGGGACATAGTAGCTTAAAGGTTTCTGTTGGATACGGCTTAGTTCAATTGGCTCTTGGTGCGGCTGTTATTTATATTGTACAGTTTGGGGCACCGGTACAGTGGGCTTTTGCCATCACGGTACTGTCTGCGTTAAGTGCATTTTATCTTACCTGGAAGCAACATATTTTCAATAATTATTATATCAAAGGGGAGGAGCGTTATGCCATTCGTCACCGTCGATTAAAGCAGCTTAAAGCGCATAGAAGGAGGAAAAAAGCTTTTGCACCCCAGATTAATTTGGCATCAGAAGCAAAAGTTATTGAAATGCCGCAAAAAGAGGTTTCAGGCACCTTAATGCAACGTGGCGTCTGATTTAGCACGCGGAGTTTGGGTAGAATTAAAAAAGTGTTAATTTTACCTCAACTTTAGAAGAGGGGACTATGCAATCAGGATTAAGTTTTACCGCAATAGATTTCGAAACAGCCACAGCGAATCAGAACTCGGCTTGCGCTGTTGGGCTGGTCGTTGTTGAGCAGGGAATTATTGTGGATGAATTTTATTCTTTAATACAGCCTCCTCAAAATCAATACATGTGGCAGACTACGCGTGTACATGGTATCCGACCTAAAGACACCGCACAAGCACCTACCTTTAAAGATATATTTCCTCAGATTTATCCGCTTATTAATAATCGCATTATGGTCGCACATAACGAGCTTTTTGATCGCGGGGTGCTTCGCAAAACCATGAATTATTACAATTTACCTTACGACCAACTTGGTTTGCAGGAAAAATGGGAATGCACCTTTAAAATTTACCAAGGTAAAGGATTTAAGCCCGCTCGTTTAAATGCCTGCTGTGAGGTACTTGGTATTGAACTCAACCACCATGAGGCACTTTCTGATGCGCGAGCTTGTGCGCACTTGTATATTCGGCATCATGAGATCGGAATGGTACTGTAAATAAACGAAAATTATTGAACCAAATATCCATCCGTTTGTTATTAGATATATCTTATCTTTGGTAAATGAATACAATAAATTTTCTATTCCATTAAAATCAATGTGACTATGATGAATATTCCAGAAAAAGGGATGCGTATAGGTATTACGTTCAGTGCATTTGATCTGCTGCATGCAGGGCATATCAAAATGTTGGAAGATGCAAAAAGACAATGTGACTATTTGATTTGTGGATTGCAGACAGATCCGACACTTGACCGTCCAGAAAAAAATAAGCCTGTTCAGACTGTAGTCGAGCGTTATGTACAGCTTAAAGGATGTAAATATGTGGATCAGATTGTTCCCTATGCTACCGAACAGGATCTCGAAGATATCTTACGTTCCTTTAATATTGATGTACGGATAGTCGGTGATGAATACCGCGAGAAGAACTTTACCGGGAGAGCATACTGCGAAGAGAAAGGTATCGAGCTTTATTTTAATAGCCGAGATCACCGTTTCTCCAGCTCTGGCTTACGTCGGATTGTGGCAGATGCTAGCACAGAACATGAACCTGCGCTAAAAACTATCTAATGCACGCGCATCAACCTTTTAAGAACAGATTGTAAGATGAAAATTGGAATTACCTTTGGCGTGTTTGATTTATTGCACGCTGGCCATATTATGATGCTTGAAGAAGCAAAAAGAAATTGCGATTACCTGATTGTCGGTTTAAATACGGATCCGTCAGAAGTCTTTCCAGAGAAGGCAAAACCTACACAAACAATTGTAGAACGTTATGTACAGTTGGAAGGCTGCCGTTATGTGGATGAAATTATCCCCTATGAGACCGAACAGGATTTGATTGATATCATCAAAGCCTTTCCGATTGATATTCGTATTATCGGTGAGGAATATCGCGATAAAGATTTTTCGGGGCGTTCTTATTGTGTGGAGGAAAATATCGATATCTATTATAATAAACGCACACACCGTTTTTCCAGCGCAGGCTTGCGCCGAGTGGTTGCTGAAAAAGAAAGTGAGAAAAAATAAAGATTATGAGCAATATTATACATGTTGTCTTAACCGGAGGTGTAGGCAGCCGCCTATGGCCGCTTTCTCGAAAAAGTTACCCGAAGCAATATCTTTCGCTATTTAAGGATGGATCGTTGTTTGAAATGACTGTAAAGCGCAATCAAACGTTGTGTGGACAGGTGATTGTGGTTGGAAATCGCGACAATCATACCTTGAGTAGAGAGGTAATGGAAAACAATAAGATTGATTACATCGATATTGTTGAAGCAACCCCGCGCAATACGGCTGCTGCAATTGCCTTTGCTGCCTTTGCGGCGCAACCAGACGATATTTTGGTGGTTACACCGTCTGATCATGTCATTGTAGGTGATGAAGCGTATGCTGCGGCCATAAAAGAGGGCGTTGAAAAAGCGAATAAGGGCTATATCGTTACCTTTGGGATTCAGCCAACCCGACCTGAAACCGGCTATGGCTATATTGAATATAAAGAGGACAAAGTATTGTCTTTCCGTGAGAAGCCAAACCAGGATACGGCAGAGGACTTTATCGAACGCGGCAATTTTCTTTGGAATTCGGGCATGTTCTGTTTTCGGGCGGATACCTTTTTGGCCGAACTCCAAAATTTTGAGCCTAAAGTGTATGCAACGGCTTATAACGCTTGGAAGCATCGTCAAAATGGCGAGCTCGATCTTCAGCTTTCGAAAGATATTCCATCGATTTCCATTGACTATGCAGTGATGGAGCGCTCCAAGAAAATTCGCGTTGTTGCTACCAGCTTCCAATGGTCAGATTTGGGCTCTTTTGAATCGATGTATGATTACTTGAAGCAGACAGGTCACCCTGTGGATGAGAACGGTAATATGGTTATCGGTACGGATATCTATACTGCATTTGTAGGTTTGCGCGATAGTATACTTGTTCATACCAAAGATGCGATCTTGGTATTGCAAAAGGAAAAATCGCAAGATGTTAAAAAGATTTACAATACGTTAGAACGTCATCAGTCGAAGTTGATTGATTAATGGGCGCCATTAGTTTCAATTTTCGAATTATATGCCCGTTTTTTTGTCAATTAGTTGAGCTAGCATAACAGCTGAAATCACTAAAAGGCCTGTTCCTCGGATAGGCCTTTTTTGCCCTTTTAAGGTCTGATTTGTAATTGTCCTCTTTTTGTCCCCGTCCCATTTTCGTGTGCTATAGACGATTACCTTATTTTTGGGTAACTATTCCTATTCATTAACTATTTTATTATGGCAACTTTTATAGCACTTACGGTACTTGTTTTGAGTTCCATTTATCTAATCTTAAAGACAAAACAAAAACAAAAGCAAAAGCTCTTTAACGAGGCTGTTTCGATGGAGGTCAATTACCTGTTTCAGGACAGACCGGGGCAGTATAGCGGCGACTATCGGACAAAAAGTGGCGTCTTTGTCTTTCGTACGGAACCCAAAGACAACGCACTTAAAAATTTGGTGATCAAAGACGTCAAACCCAGTCATCCTGCTTTGCTTGTTAATCTGGAACAGATTGTGGTGGTGCCTTTTGAAAAGAAAAAAGAAGGGAAATCAGACGTATCCGTCCGCTTTAAATTGCTCAAAAAGAAAGGAGAACTCAACACCTTGGAAGGAAAAGGAATCCGCGTATCGGGTGTGTTGAATTTTGGAAAAAGTAAACCAAAAACATTCAGTACCGTATTGAAGATCGGGGAACTTTATCAATCCAAAGATCCACTTGATCAGACGACATAATTTGCGTAATTCTTATTTTATGGGAAAGGGTTTGCTTCATTGCGAACCCTTATTTTTTTATCTCAAAATTTAAGCAGATGCTGATGTTCGATCGCCCAAGATAATAGGGCATTATTTTCTTCATTGAGATCAAGTTTTCGGCAGATGCGGTGTCTTGTATTTTTGATGGTATATGGACTGAGGAATAATGATTCGGCAATATATTTGGTGGTATGTCGGAGCGCAATGAGTTTAAGAATATTTAACTCGGCGGGTGTCAACGTCTTCAGCTTTTCCACGGCCTGATTTTTATCCTTTTGTTGCTGCAGGCGCTGGATCACCATATGCGTACCTGCATAGAGGCGATTTTCTCCCAATGGCTTAATGATATAGTTTTCTGGACGGAGGGCAGCTGCGCGATCTATGCTACCTTTAGATTGATAAGAAGTGATAAAGATTAGACTGAAATGCTTCGTTGCTGTATATTTCTCCATTAATTCAATACCATCCAGCCGGTCGTTGAGCTGTATATCGCAGAGCACCAAATCGGGTGTGTTTTGTTCCATATACTGATCCACTTCATCCACAGTAAGTGCAATGTGCAGCTCCAGACCGGTGTAAAGTGAATGCAATTGATATTCAATAAATCGGGCAATGATCATTTCGTCTTCTACAATTAATACTTTTAGGCTCATATGATATTGTTTAATTCAAATAAATATTTAAATCCGTTTTCCGGATGAATGGTCACTGTTCCTTTGATCTGCCTGGTCAGGTCCTTTACGAGGCCAATTCCGAAGGAAGCTGTAGGTGCAGGAGCTTTCGCACCGACGCCATTATCCTCAAACCGCATGGTCGTTCCCCATTCATTTTTGAGTATACTCAAGTAAATCGCCGGCGAATCGACTCTACCCTTCGGAAAAGCATACTTATAGCTATTTGTCAAAAGCTCCGTAATGATGAGCGCCAAGGGAATAGAGGTTTGGGTGGTGACCAGCCAGTCTTGGCTAACATCAACCTGAATCGCTATTGTTTCTTCGGGATCATGCATTTGTCTCAGGTAGTTAACAGTTTCCGCTACTAAAATATTCAGTTTCAGCTGACTATTCTGATTGTACACCAGCAATTGGTTTACCAGCATCATGGCATGTATTCTGTCCTGCATGGACTGTATGGGCTGCATATTTTGGTTGCCATGATCGGAGCGACACAGGCTCCCTAAACTATACAGCAGCTGGAGGTTGTTTTTAACCCGATGGTTGACCTCATCAATGAGGGTTTCGATATAATGGTTTTTCTGAAGCAATTGAATCTGCTGCTCATAGAGGGCATCATTGGCTTTTTTGAGCTCTGCTGTCCGCTCCAGTACAATGGTTTCGGTGGTTTGGTGATGTTCCAGTTCTGACTTGCGTATTTTCAGCCGAATGCCGATCAAGAGGATCATGGTGATGCATAAAACAAAAAACTGCGTCATGATAGACACATATTGGATGGACTGTTCCTTCAAGATCAATCCACAATAAATCAGTATGCTGACGCCGATGATGAGAAAAATTACCGAGTAGATCAGGAAGCGCTGCATCCTGTCTATCTTTTTCCAAAGCGATATGAATAAGTTCGAAAAGAAGAGGACATATACCACGCCGACAAAGAGGTTAATCGAATTGCTCTGTTTAAAATTGGCGAAACAATAGTTATTGATAAAGTTGAATATAGACGTCATTACGACCAGCAGAATGAGCCCAAGCATCAGCTTATAATATTGGGGGCTTATTTTCTTGAGATTTAAGAAGGCAATTGTCAACAGTGAGAAGCTAATCCCCGCCAGATTTCTAAATACCGATACCAGGCTCCACCCAAGTTGCGGATTATTGGGAAAGAAAATGTCTATAAATTGATTTTGCAGCCCATAACTATAAAATCCGATAAATAGTAAAAAGCAAAATATCCAGATATAAGGCCTATAGCGCGAAACGAGCCAAGCGAAAGCGATGTATAGAAGGAGTGCCGTTATGGCGCCTTCCATAAAAGCATAAATCAAATTTATATGTTGTTTCTTTTTTAGGTAATCCAGCGGTGTTTGTAGATGGAAGTTATATAGGGGATTATAGCCTTTTGTATGTTTGACACGGAGCAACAATGTGTATGGGGTTTCACTATCCAGATGGATTATAAAATGATCCCGCCCATCTTTAAGGGATAAATCTTTAGATTTTCGAAATAATCCTGCTTTCCTTTTAGCGATGACATTCCCCCATACATCCATCAGTGTAAGTTCAACATAAGTAAGATTGTCAAAGGATAGCACGTAATCTCCTGTTAAGAGACTATCTGCCAGAAAAATTCTTTTTTTTAACCAAAAAGTAGCTCTATGCTGATTTGTCTCGGCCCTGAACTGCGAAAGTTCTTGGAAAAGTTCCGGATTAGCCAAATAATAATGCGGGGAGGTGCAACTTTCTTTTTCTTGCGTTATTAAAGTGGGCGATTCATTGGCCAAATAGGTATTTTTTTGAATAGCATAATTTGCTACAATGGCGTCCCCACCAAATCGGATGGCAACTATGCTGAGCAGTAGTAAAAAGGTAAAAATAATATTCGGCTTCATCTGGCACACAAAAATGCATTATTTTTCGATAAATTAATCAATTTTTATTTGCCTAATGGTAAATAAGACCCTAGGGTCTCTATTTTCGTTCTTATTTACTTTTTACTTTTGCTTACGCCATTAGTCCCCTATCCTAGAACGCAAAATTGTTAAGGTTCAAGTAGAACAAAGAATTGATTATGGTTTTTATTTATATATTTCTATTTCTTGTAGTCGCATTTATTGTGTTCAGATTTTCCGCTTTTAAACGTAAAAAAACGGAGGATGTTTCCATGAATATGTATTATCGCATTCAGGAGCATCCGGGGCAGTACAGCGGAAGCCTACGAGCAACTCATGGGGCATTTATCTTTCGGGGGGAACGGTTTCGCGATGATATTATTAACATTGTGGTTAAAGATGTTCGCTGCATGGATCAAAAAGTGGAAGTAAAACTTCAGCAGATTCTTGTTCTCGCTTTTAAAGAAAATGCAAAGGCTTCTACGGAGGTTTCGGTACGTTTTCGAATTGGTTCTGATAAAGCTGGAAAAGTTGATCTAAAAAATTATAAGGTTAAAATAGACGCTGTCGTAAACTATCAGGGTGGCGAAAAGAAGGTTTTTCATGCTGTTTTGCCTATGTTTGGTTTGTATAATCATCACCATTCTAGCGAACAGAGTGATTCGATAAATAATTAATTACGTGTTTTTATTCCATATTATATGCCTATTTAACCCGAAGGGACCCTGCTTGCCGGGGTTTCTTCATTTTTTTGGTCATGTTCCACGTGGAGACAGGCATCTCTCGATTATTCAAATTTCTTTTTAACGGCTAATTCGCAGCATATTCCTATCTTTAACGGTATAAAGCTAGGGAAGAAAAAAAGCAAAATTGATAAATAATAGTTTGAGCTGGAATATATGAAAGAAATAATAAAGATAGCTTGCATTGGTGCAGGATACGTCGGTGGGCCAACGATGTCTGTGATTGCACAGAAAAACCCAAGTATTCAGGTTACCGTTGTTGACTTAAATCAGCAACGTATTGATGCGTGGAATAGTGAAGATCTTGCGCAGCTTCCGATATATGAACCGGGGCTAGATGCGGTGGTGGCAGAAGCGCGCGGAAGGAATCTGTTTTTTTCGACCGATGTTGAAAAGGCGATCGACGACGCCGATATGATTTTTATATCCGTCAATACGCCCACCAAAAACTATGGTAAAGGCAAGGGGCAGGCTGCAGATTTAAAATATATCGAATTGTGTGCGCGGCAGATTGCCCAAGTGGCCAAAGGGGACAAGATTGTGGTCGAAAAATCGACCCTTCCTGTCCGTACCGCTGCGGCGTTAAAGAGTATTTTGAATGATACGGGCAACGGGGTGAATTTTGATATTCTATCCAATCCGGAATTTTTGGCCGAGGGAACAGCTGTAGCAGATCTACACCATCCCGATCGTGTATTGATCGGTGGGGAGAGTGAAGAAGCGATTCAGGCGCTCGTGCAGATTTATCAATCGTGGGTGCCGCAAGAGCGGATACTCACCACAAATCTATGGTCTTCCGAATTGTCAAAATTGGTGGCCAATGCTTTTTTAGCGCAACGGGTTTCTTCGATAAATGCCATATCCGAGCTGTGCGAAGTGACAGGTGCCAATGTCGATGAAGTATCGCGCGCCATTGGGCACGATAGCCGTATTGGCCCTAAGTTCTTAAACGCATCGGTGGGTTTTGGAGGATCCTGTTTTCAAAAGGATATTCTCAATCTGGTCTATATTGCGCGAAGCTATAACTTGACCGCTGTTGCCGATTATTGGGAGCAGGTGATTATTTTAAACGATCATCAGAAACAGCGCTTTGCTGAAAAGATTATTCAGACCATGTACAATACGGTCAATGGGAAGAAGATTGCCTTTTTGGGCTGGGCTTTTAAGAAAGACACCAACGATACGCGCGAGTCGGCTGCAATATACGTAGCCGATCACTTGCTTGATGAGGAAGCGCAGCTTGTGGTGTATGATCCGAAGGTGAGTGCAGAGCAGATTTATAAAGACCTGGACTATCTAAAAACGCGATCTTCGGAAGATAATCGCCGTTTAGTAGCCGTGGTCAACGACCCTTATGTGGCGTTGCAAGATGCGCATGCAGTGGCTGTATTGACCGAGTGGGACGAATTTAGCAGTTATGACTGGAAGCAGATCAAGCAGCTAATGAAGAAGCCTTCGTTTGTATTTGATGGGCGGAAGTTATTGAATAGTGCGCAGTTGAAAGCCTTAGGTTTTGACTATTATGCGATTGGTAGTTAGTAAATTGATGATTGTTTAATATAAATTTAATTTGATAAATAAAAGCAGATTGAGTACTTTTGTTACTCAATCTGAACTATAACCATGCTAGACACGTTAATTACATCCAAGACTCGATTAAAGTTGCTGATCAAATTTTTTGTGTCGGCAAGTAATCAGTCTCATCTACGTGGATTGGCGGAAGAGTTTCAGGAGTCAACCAATGCCATACGAAAAGAACTGAACCAACTGTCCGAAGCGGGCTATTTAGAAAAAAGTACAGCTAAAAATAAAATACTATACCGTGCCAACACAAAACATTCGTTGTTTGCCCCTCTTCAAAAATTAATTCATACCTATTTGGGGATTGATGACATTGTAGACAGTATACTACATCAAGCGGGCGATATACAGGAAGTTAGTTTGGTTGGCGACTATGCAGAGGGCATAGATTCGGGAAAAATAGACGTATTAATTTTGGGGGGAAACCTAAATCAGGCATATTTATTGCTGTTAGCGGACAAGGTTGGGAAAAAGTTAGAACAATCAATCACTTTGTATACATCGGAATTTCCAGGAAAACATCGTATCATTTTATATTCTGTGAAATAAAACTCGTAAATAAAAAAGAAATAAATGCTTAGAATCAAATACCATAATGTAATTGCTTCGCTGCCCATAATAAATTTTTGACCTTAGATCTAGAGGATTGTTTAGAAGATCGCTTGTTGCTGCTAGATGGTAATATTTATATTTATGAAAATTAAAAATTTAATTGTATTTGGAACTAGACCGGAAGCTATTAAAATGGCCCCTTTGGTAAAAGAGTTCCAAAAAGACAAATCTTTCGAGACAAAAGTATGTGTTACTGCACAACATCGTGAAATGTTGGATCAGGTTCTGGAATTTTTTGATATTACGCCTGATTATGATTTGAACTTAATGAAACCAAATCAGAATCTCTATTCATTGACAGCGGATATTATCACTGAGATGAAAGCGGTGTTGGAAGTTTTTAAACCCGACTATGTTTATGTACATGGGGATACAACGACGACTATGGCGTCCAGTATCGCAGCTTTCTATGCTGGGGCGCAGGTTTGCCATGTTGAAGCTGGGCTTCGTACGCACAATAAGCGCTCGCCATTCCCTGAAGAGATCAACAGACAAGTTGCCGGACGTATATGCGACTTTCACTTTGCGCCTACGGAGGCGTCACGTCAAAACTTATTACGTGAAAATATTCAAGATGCCGACATTTTAGTTACGGGTAATACAGTTATTGATGCTTTATTTGAAAGCTCAAATCGTGTAAAGGATTTGGAAAATAGCGAAATTAATCGTTTGAAAAAGTTGGTTGACCCCGCGAAGAAATTGATTTTAGTGACAGGACATCGACGTGAAAACCACGGGCAGGGTTTTATCAATATTTGTCAGGCTTTAAAGGAAATTGCATTATCAAATACCGATTTGCAGATTATCTACCCTGTGCATTTGAATCCTAATGTGAAGAAGCCTGTTTATGAGATTTTATCTGAGGTGAATAATATTCATTTGATTGATCCTTTAGCGTATCCAGCGTTTGTATGGTTGATGAATGAGTCTTACCTGATTATTACGGATTCAGGTGGTGTACAAGAAGAGGCGCCTAGTCTTGGTAAACCTGTATTAGTTATGCGCGATACAACAGAGCGACCAGAGGCAGTTGATGCAGGTACAGTTATTCTTGTTGGTACCGATATTAACAAGATTGTTAAAGAAGCACAAGACCTTTTGAGTAATGTTGATCGATATCAACAAATGAGCGGATTACATAATCCTTACGGTGATGGTAAGGCATGTGAAAGAATTGTTAACTTTATTAAAAACTTAAAATAATCATATCAATGCAAGCAAAAGTAGTAACCGTTGGTTTAGGATATATTGGATTGCCTACTTCAGCATTAATCGCAAATAGCGGCATCGCTGTGCATGGAGTAGATATCTCTCAACATGTTGTTGACACAATCAATGCGGGAAAAATTCATATCGTTGAGCCTGACCTTGACAAGGCGGTCGCGGAAGCAGTTAGTAAAGGATTTTTAAAAGCTGGAACTAAACCTGTTGAAGCAGATACTTACTTAATTGTAGTACCAACTCCATTTAAAGGAGATCACCAGCCTGATATCTCTTATGTTCAGGCAGCTACAGAAGGTATTATTCCTTTGTTGAAAGAAGGCGATTTATATGTGATTGAATCAACTTCCCCGGTCGGAACTACGGAAAAGATGATGGCTTTAATTTTTTCAAAACGTCCTGAATTGGAAGGTAAAATTTCGCTTGCTTACTGTCCTGAACGTGTTCTCCCTGGAAACGTAATGTACGAACTGGTACATAATGACCGTGTTATTGGTGGGGTAAATGAGGCTTCCACTCAAAAGGCATTGGCATTTTATGGTCAGTTTGTAAAAGGAGAGTTGCATCCAACAAATGCGCGTACTGCCGAGATGTGTAAATTGACAGAGAACGCATCAAGAGATTCTCAAATTGCTTTTGCAAATGAGCTTTCTTTGATCTGTGA
Source organism: Sphingobacterium siyangense (assembly GCF_007830445.1). GTDB lineage: Bacteria > Bacteroidota > Bacteroidia > Sphingobacteriales > Sphingobacteriaceae > Sphingobacterium > Sphingobacterium siyangense. Next base: position 85,395 of record NZ_VLKR01000011.1, read on the forward strand.
CAAAGCTGATATTAATGTTTGGGATTTGATCCGCTTGGCTAATAAGCACCCGCGTGTTAATATTTTACAACCTGGATGTGGTGTTGGTGGACACTGTATTGCAGTTGATCCTTACTTCCTGACAGCAGATTTTCCGATGGAATCACGTATGATTGCACAAGCTAGAGAAACAAATAATTATAAATCTTTCTGGTGTGCCGAAAAAGTGAAAACAGCACGTTTGGAATTCGAAATTAAAAACGGTCGTCAACCTTCAATTGCAATTATGGGCTTGGCCTTTAAGCCAAATATTGACGATTTAAGAGAATCGCCAGCCATCCATATTGCAGAACGAGTTTTACAGGATTCTGGAGATGCAGATATGTATATTGTTGAACCTAATGTACACGAACATAAAGTTTTTAAGCTAACTGATTATCACGAGGCTATTGCTAAAGCTGACATTATTGTGTTCTTAGTAGCACATAATGAATTTAAAACATTGGAAATTCCGGAAGAAAAAGTTGTGCTAGATTTTTGTGGAGTTACAAATAAATAAGCGTATGAGTACAATAATAATCACTGGAGGTGCTGGTTTTATAGGTTCACATGTCGTTAGGGAGTTTGTGCTTAAATATCCCAACTATAAGATTGTTAACTTGGATGTTTTAACCTATGCTGGAAATTTAGCGAACTTGAAGGATATTGAGCATCATGCTAATTATACGTTCGTTAAAGCAGATATTACCGATGCGAACCATGTTCTGCAAATATTTGAGCAGTATAAGCCCGATGGTGTTATTCACCTCGCTGCAGAGTCCCATGTTGATCGCTCTATTGTAGACCCATTGGCATTTGTTATGACAAATGTTATCGGTACCGTTAATCTTTTAAATGCTGCAAAAACTATATGGAAAGGTGATTTTGAAGGAAAACGTTTTCACCATGTCTCTACCGATGAGGTCTATGGTACTTTGGGTGAGGTCGGTTTATTTAAAGAAGATACAGCATATGATCCACATTCTCCTTATTCTGCTTCAAAGGCATCGTCAGATCATTTTGTAAGAGCATATAATGATACTTATGGTCTGCCAGTTGTTTTAACCAATTGTTCGAATAACTATGGGCCAAATCATTTTCCTGAGAAGCTAATTCCACTTTGTATTCATAATGTTTTAACCAATAAGCCTCTACCGATTTATGGTGATGGAAAGTTCACGCGCGATTGGTTGTTTGTAATCGATCATGCACGTGCGATCGATTTGGTGTTCCATAAGGGGAAAAATGGCGACTCGTATAATGTCGGAGGTTTTAACGAGTGGCAAAACATTGATTTGGTTAAGGAATTGTGTAAGCAAGTCGATGAGAAACTGGGAAGGGAGCAGGGAACGGCTGCATCGCTAATCACTTTTGTTAAGGATCGACCAGGGCATGATTTACGCTATGCTATTGACGCAAGTAAAATCAACCAAGAGCTTGGGTACAAACCTTCAGTGACTTTCGAAGAGGGGTTATCCCAAACTATTGATTGGTATTTAAATAATCAAGACTGGTTGGATCAGGTAAGTTCTGGAGAATATCAAAATTATTATAAAAAACAATATCAAGGTTAATATGAAAGCCACGGAAACTAAATTGAAGGGCTGTTTTATTGTGGAGCCGACGAAATATGGAGATAGTAGGGGATATTTTTTTGAAAGTTTTAATGAGCAAGCTTTTAATAACTTGACAGGATCCCAAGCACATTTCGTACAAGATAATCAATCATTTTCAACAAAAGGCGTATTGCGTGGACTACATGCCCAAGCGGGTGAATATGCTCAAGCAAAATTAGTACGAGTTCTAGAAGGTAAGGTTATCGATGTCGCTGTTGATGTACGGCCAAATTCACCTACATTCGGCGAATATGTTGCGGTGGAACTTTCTGCCGAAAATAACCTACAGCTATTTATTCCTAGAGGTTTTCTACATGGATTCGTGGTTTTAAGCGAGACAGCTACATTTTTTTATAAATGTGATAATTTCTATAATAAAGAGTCAGAATGTGGAGTGTATCCATTAGATCGAGACTTGGCCGTTGATTGGACGATTCCCGTTGAGGAAATGATATTGTCTGATAAAGATAAGGAAGCCTTGCGCTTTAAAGAAGTCTTTGGTATATGAAAATAGTTATTACAGGTGCTAATGGACAGTTGGGCTCCGAGCTAAAAGATTTATTAAAGTTAGATGCGACTAAAGAATGCTTTTTTTTGGATCGTAAACAGCTTCCTTTGGATCAGGTTAGTATTATTCAAGATATACTTGCCGTGTATCATCCCGATCTTATTATTCATACTGGAGCTTACACGGCTGTTGATAAAGCAGAGTCTGAGCAAGATCTAGCAGATGCTGTGAATCATTTGGCGACAGAGGAAATAGCACAATATTGCCGGCTGAATAATGTTCGGTTAATTGCTATATCTACGGATTATGTTTTTGATGGTACTTCAGATAAACCTCTTCTTGAAAGTGCTGTGGTTGATCCAATTAATACTTATGGTTTGACTAAATTGAAGGGAGAGCAAGCCGTACAAAAATGGTTGCCTGATGGTATAATTATTAGAACCTCATGGGTGTATTCGGCGTATGGTCATAATTTTGTGAAAACTATGGTGCGTCTTATGAGTGAAAGAGAGGAAATATCAGTTATAAATGACCAAATTGGTTCACCTACTTATGCTAGAGATTTAGCACAAGCTATATTATATATTGTTGATAATGCTCACTGGTCTGGTGGTATTTATAACTATAGCAATGAAGGTGAAATTTCATGGTACGACTTCGCTAGGGCTATTTGTGAAATTAAGAATCTTAATTGTAAGATTCAAGCTATTCCTAGTACTTCATATCCAACACCTGCGAAAAGGCCGCACTATTCTTTGTTGGATAAAATGAAAATAAAGGAGACCTACAATGTCTCTGTTCCATATTGGAAAGATAGTCTGACTGAGATGTTAAATAAAATTTAAATTAATCTAAAATCGATATCGAATGAAAGGTATAATCTTAGCTGGGGGATCCGGAACAAGACTTCATCCATTAACATTGGCTGTTTCTAAACAATTAATGCCAGTGTATGATAAACCTATGATCTATTATCCGCTATCAACTTTGATGCTGGCTGAAATCAATGAGATTTTAATTATCACTACACCTCAAGATCTATCAAATTTTAAGAAGTTGCTTGGGGATGGTTCGCAGATCGGATGTCGATTTGAATATATTGAACAACCAAGTCCGGATGGACTTGCACAAGCATTTATATTAGGAGCAGAGTTTATCGGAAATGATAAAGTTGCACTTATATTAGGAGATAATATTTTCTATGGCTCGGGTATGTCGAAATTACTTCAATCTTGTGCTGACCCTGATGGAGGTGTAGTTTTTGCATATCCTGTCCATGATCCCGAGCGATATGGTGTTGTTGAATTTGATGAAAATAAGCACGTCGTTTCGATTGAAGAAAAACCTAAAGTGCCGAAATCAAATTACGCTGTTCCTGGTATATATTTTTATGACAACGATGTTGTTGAGATAGCGAAGAATATCCAACCATCATCCCGCGGTGAACTGGAAATTACAGACGTCAATAGAGAATATTTAAAAAGAGGCAAGCTAAAGGTTGGTGTGTTCGACCGTGGAACAGCTTGGTTAGACACAGGCACAATTCAGTCATTGATGCAGGCAGGTCAATTTGTCCAGGTGATCGAGGAAAGACAGGGCATGAAGATTGCAGCAATAGAAGAGGTGGCATACAGAATGGGTTTCATCGATAAGTATCAACTGGATCAAATCGCAGAGCCACTTCGTAAAAGCGGTTACGGTGAATATCTTTTAAATCTTTTAAAATAGAATTATGATAAAGATATTTAAATTTTTATTTGCGATAATTAGATTTAGCATTTATAAGCCTTTTTTTAGAAAATCTTCCTTTTTTGTTCTAAACTCTAATTCTCTAATAACGGGTTTAAAGAGAATTGAGCTAGGAAGGCAATTTTATGCAAATAAATTGTTGAGAATGGAGGTTTTTGCTGGTGGGTATTTGAAAGTTGGAGACAATGTTAATTTGGGGCAAAATGTTCACATAGGAGTCTTAAATTATGTAGAGTTAGGAAATAATGTTTTAATTGGATCGAATGTGTTAATTACAGATCATAATCATGGTAAATATAATGGAATTGATCAAGATTCGCCTGAAAGTGCACCTAATAAAAGAAAAATATATAGTCCAGGAAAAGTCATAATTGGTGAAAATGTCTGGATTGGGGATGGAGTTGTTATCTTGCCAAATATAGTTATAGGAAGTGGCTCAATAATTGGTTCTAATTCTGTTGTTTCCAAAGATATACCTCCAAATGTTATTGTTGGTGGGAATCCTCTAAAAATAATAAAATATTTTGACGAGAAGAATAATGTCTGGTTGAAAGATATTTAAATATTTTATGAAATCAAGTGAGAACAAAGGGCAATTAAAAGAAGCGATTAAGAATGGAGGATACCTGATTGCGGTGCAAGCGGCAAATTATATACTTCCATTTCTAACTCTTCCATATTTATTAGCAGTTCTAGATGGAAAATCATTTGGAATTTATATTTACGCATTAGGTTTTGTACAGATTTTGATGATAATTTCTGATTTTGGTTTTAATCTTACGATAACAAAGAAAATAGCCGAAGTACAAGATAGCCCTAAAGAAGTGGCGAGTATCTTTTCATCGGTAATTTTTATAAAATCATACATTTTGATTGTTTTGACTGTTATATTCTTTCCTGTTTTTTTCTTTGTTGGTTTTTTTGAACATTACAAAATTGCGTTAATTGTTTCATGGATTGGTCTAATTGGTTCCACTTTTTTTCCTATTTGGTACTTTCAAGGGATGAATGACATGAAGACATTTAGTTTGATCAATACTTTTTCCAAATTTGTCACTTATCCATTTATTTTTGTACTTGTCAAATCTTCCAACGATTATTTATGGGCAGCATTTCTTCAAAATTTAAGTTGGATTGTGTCAGCTGCCTTATCTTTTATTGTTATTTCGAAACATAAAGTCTATAGGGAGATGAACATAAGTCCTCCCTCCTATCTATGTATTAAACAAGAAATAAGATCGGCGTGGCCTCTATTTTTATCAAATTCACTAACTTCACTAATATCGACAAGTTTCACCGTTATTTTGGGTTTTTTCTCAACAACGTTTGTTGTAGGAGCGTACGGAGCAATTGAAAAATTAGTAAAAGCCTTATGTTTTAGTATTTATTCTCCAATAAGTCAGGCATTTTTTCCACTTATTGCCAAAATGAAGGTTAACGAATTCTCTAGCGCTAAGAGATTGTTTAGAAATTCTATTTTTATAGTGACAGGCTTGATGCTGATAATTATTTGTGGCTATTTTATCTTTGAAAATTTTATAATACAAAAAGTATTCAATGATTATAAACAGTTTATACTATTGCTGAGAGTTTCAGTTTTTTCTATTCTGCCAATAGCATTGGGTGGAGTATTTGGACAGTTAGGGCTAATTGCATTGGGTGATAACGTATCAAAAAATGCTTTTTCTAAAGTATATGTGTATACAAGTGTATTCTCTTTCCCAATATGTGTGTTAATGATTTGGATTTTTGGAATAAATGGAGCAGTTGTTAGCTTTGTATTGACTCAATTAGTTATTTTTCTTTTAATGTTTTTAAACGTAAAAAAATATAATCTTTTGTAGAAATGGAAAAACCGTTGGTAAGTGTAGTAATGGTTACTTACAATCAAGAAAATTATATTGAGCAATCAATAAGAAGCGTCTTAAATCAAAATACCGATTTTTCTATCGAATTAGTAATTGGAGAAGATTGTTCAACTGATAATACAAGAACAATTTGCGAAAAGCTGAGTTTAGAATTTCCTAATACAATTGTTTTGTTGGAAAAACAGCCCAATCTCGGTCTCTTTAAAAATTATCAACGATGCTTTGAAAATTGTAGAGGGGAGTTTATTGCAATTCTTGAAGGTGATGATTATTGGATAGATGAATTAAAATTGCAAAATCAGATAGAATTAATTCAAGAAGATAGTGCGGTAGGATTAGTGCATTCCAACTATAAAACTTCGAGAGGACATAATAATATCGTTGGTTCGGTTTCTCAAAAATTAAATGATAAATGTATAGAGCTGCAAGGTAAAGGACTTTATGCGGAAGTTTTATTGGCCAACTTTATTTGTGCGGGAACTGCATTATTTAGAAGTGAGTATCTTAAAAATATTAATTTTAAATATTTTATAGATAAACATTGTAATACAATAGATTTCATCCTTTGGTTAGAAATTTCACAACATGCTGCAATTAAGTATTTAGATAGACCTACATTAATGTATCGTATATTAGATACCTCAATTAGCAATAATAAATCATTTGCTAAGTTGGAATCTTTTTATTGTACTAAATTTAATATAGTAGAATATTATTTAGCGAAATATCCTTTAGTAGATGTTTCAATTACAAAAATTAGATCTATGTATGATACTTTTTTGTTTTTCAAAGCTGTTAAAATCGGAAAATCCATGGACGTAATTAAATACCTGAGGAGATTAACTTTTATTGGTTTAAGACATACTTTTAAAGCATGGAGGATTAATTAAATGGATTTAATTCTTTATACAGTATTTTTAGTTATTTCGACGGTTTTAGCTTTTATAGAACAAACTTCGAAAAAACGGTTATATTTTTTCGAAATAAGCGTTATTGCTTGTTTTTTTCTAATAGTCTGCACACGGGAGGTTAACGGCTCGGCCGATACATTTGCATATGTGGACGACTTTTATAGTGTTACCTTAAATAAACTCTATAACTCATCTAATTTAGATACTAAATATAAATTTGAAATAGGTTATTCGATTTTTTGCCAAATATGCAAGTTTCTTACAGGTGATAATATTGTATTGTTTTTTTTCCTAATCGCTTTTATTCAGTATTTTTTAATAAAAATTTCAGTTAGAAATTTCCTATTGGCATACAAGATTTCAGAGGTTCCCAATAATCTTAACTATCTCCCTTTTTTTCTTTTATATATCTCATTATTTGGATTTATGTATAATGGAATAGTACTTAGGGCAGGCTTGTCTATTAGCTTTTTCATTTTTGGGACATCATATTTGTTGAGGAGGAAAGTAATTTATGGTGCACTGTTCGTTTTCATTGCTTTAAGTATGCATCGATCTAGTTTCTTCGGCTTTTTTGCTTGGATTCCTCTTTTTTTTAAGGCTACAATTAATAAAAATAAGGCATTGGCTTTATTATCAATAGTCTTAGTATTTTATATATTTAAAGTCCATGTATTGATATCTTCATTTGTCTCTCAGTATTTTATAGGACTTTTGGGAGATATTCAAGATGTCAGAAGTCAGAAGTTTAGTAATTATTTAGGGAATGTCAATTCAAACTTATCCTCTTATTCAATAGTTATTTTTTTTAACTTTTTTTTGAGTTACTTCATTCAGATGAATACTGATAATAAACCTTTGTTCGTGAAAAAATTTGCTACGATAAATGCTTACTCAACTTGCTCATTGGCATTAATGTCCGCAATTCCTGCAGTTTCTCGAATTTTCGATTTTTATATCATATATACTTTAATATTGGTTTACTACCTTATTTTTGTTGATTTTAGTTTAAAAAGTAGGATAGCGTTTTTACTGACAGTACTTGTATATTCAATAAATTTTTACAGACTAGCGATTTTACCATTTCAATAAATTCACTATGAATATTAAAATAATTTTTGCGGTATTTTTTCTGATTATTGGAATGCACGCAAATGGGGCTATAAAAATTGTCGTAAATAATAAGGCCAACGCTATACTGGTCGTAGCTGATCAGACCCCTTTCATGAAGAGATATAGTGAAAATTTGAACAATTATATCTTCAAAATAAGTGCAACGAAATTAAATGTAAATCGTACGGTGAGTAACAATTCGAATAATATTATTATTCGATTGGACCCGCTAGATAAGTATCTTCAAAGCTGTCCGAAAGATGCATTTAGGTTTGTCTCTAATGGAAGGAATTTTTATATTGTCGGCAAAACGGCGATCGGGCTTGAGTTCGGAATATATCAGTTTTTAGAAGAATTTTTGAATGTTTCTTGGCTTATGCCAACTGAAATTGGTGAATATATAGAAAAGAAGAACTCTATTGAAATTCCAGAGATTGACAAAATATATTCTCCAGATTTCAAAGCAAGGCTACTTTCGCCAATTAATCCATTGGCTAATGATATTTTAGGGATTTGGGGAAGGAGGAATAAATTATTTGGTGAAATTCAATTTCACCATAATATGGATAAAATATCTGGAGCCAAATTTAAGGGAACTAATCAACCTGATTTCGGAAGTCAAGAGTTTTATAATAGTTCTTATAAAAATATTGATGGCATACTAAATCAATCAGAGGTGACCTCTTTTTCCCTGGGAATTAACGATTCGAAGGAATTTAATTTTAAGAATAATCAAATTAATTCGTTAGGACTAAGGAGTTATTCCGATACATATTATTCTTGGGTAAGCAATGTTGTTAATGCATTAAACAAGAAACATAAGAATATTACGTATGGTTTATTAGCTTATTATAACGTTTTTGATCCTCCAACAAATATTTCTTCTCTTCCTTCTAATGTAATACCCTATATTACCGTGGAGCGTAGTAGATGGGGTGATAAAAACTTTTTAAATAATTACAAGAGGGCGATAGATCTTTGGAAAACCAAAGCTAAAAAATTGGGAATTTATGACTACAACTATGGTTATTGTTATTTGTTACCTAGAATTTATACAACTTCTTTAGAAGAATCAATACAATATCATTACCTTAATAATTTTGAATATTATTATAGTGAGGCTTATCCTAATTTTATTGAGGGACCTAAATATTGGATTTTGGCAAAAATGTTGTGGAGCACTAAATTAGATGCTAAAAGCCTTGAAGAAGAGTGGGCAAGAAAGTGCGTCGGTAAAAATAGCTCGGTATATTTGCTACAATTTTATAAAGTACTGGAGGATTACTGGTCTATTGTATTTAAAGAGTACAATTATCAATCCACTTTTTTGCCATTTAATGATTTAACATATTTGAATGATATTAATGAGTCAACTTTAAAAAAATTAGACTTCCTTTTACAAAAGACTTTAAACTCAACCTCTAACGATTCAGAAAAAGCTAGAGCTACTGTTCTTATTAAAATGTGGGATTTTCAACGTGTCTCTATCAAATTGGCCAAAGATGGAAATATTAAAACTTTTATGGGAATGAAAGGGAATGCAACTTTTAAAAAAAATATAAATGATCTCAATGATCCAATTAATTCTATCACTGCGAGATATTTTAGAGCTGGATTGGGGATGTAAAACAACTTTAATTCCGTATTGAGATAGCTCATAGGTTTAATAAATGTCTTCATGTTCCTTGATAATAGTAATATAAAAGAAAAAAAATGGGAAAAAAAAGAATTGAGTTATGGGGCAGTTTACCAGAGCCATATGGTGGTGTTTCAGTTCATGTTCAAAGATTGATTCAAGCATTGTCTGGTTTTGATAACATCAGTCTTTTAAATTTTAGTAAAGGAAGACAAATTATAGCACAATCGAACATTCGACACTCTAAAGGGTTTATTGCCGATTTTTTATCCGTATTGCTTGATCGTAATGTAATTGTACATCTACATACGAATAGACTCATGGTGCTAAAGCTTTTTTCTTTTTTTATTAAAAATAGATTTTTAGTAACTTTGCACAATAAGAGGTTCCTCAACACTATAGATCAAAGTAAATTTTTAAATACATTAAAATCTGCATTATATGTGTTTTCTAACGATGATGAGGTGTGTCAAATTCTTAATAAGAATAACATTAATTTTGTTAAAGTTCCAGCATTCCTGCCTCCTATAGGAAATAATCAAATTATTCTTCCAGAGGAGTTTATTGAATTTAGAAAAAGAAATAAATTGATTTTTTCCATGAGTATTTTTGGCTTTAATTACCTATCCTCTGACGATTACGGAATAGAAAAGCTATTATCTATTTTAAAAAAATATAGACATTTTGATTTTGGTGTGTGTTTATGTATAAGTCAACCTAATGAAAAAGATTTAACAAGCTTTAAAAGCAAATTAGAAGAGTTAGATCTCAACAGCAAGGTTCTTTTCTTAATAAATAAAGTAGCAAATGGTTCTGATATCTGGGGTAATTCTGATGGTTTTTTGAGGTTAAATAATACTGATATAGAGGGATTTAGTGTGAAGGAGGCTTTGGTTTTAAATACGCCAGTCTTGGCTTCTGATGTTTGCTCACGTCCTTTAGATACATTATTATATGAGTCATCAAGACAAGAGGACTTAGAATTAAAGTTCCTTAAACTTTTGAATGAAAACGACCAATTGAAAACACAATTAATTAATTCTGATAAGGCTGATATCATCAACGCTATTGATATTATAAAACCAATTTTTAAAAATATTTTACAATGAAACAAATAATTCAATCCTTTAAAACAGGAGAAACAATATTAGAAGAGGTTCCTGCTCCTCAAGTTGGAAAAGGTAAAGTTCTTATCCAGACGACGAGAAGTCTTGTATCATTAGGAACAGAGCGCATGCTAGTGGAGTTTGGTAAATCAAATTTAATCTCGAAAGCACGCCAGCAACCCGATAAAGTCAAACAGGTTCTTGACAAAATTAAAACTGATGGTTTAATGCCAACCCTTGAGGCAGTATTTAATAAATTAGGAGAGCCATTACCTTTGGGTTACTGTAATGTTGGCCGTGTGATAGCTGTGGGAGACGGGGTGGATGATTTTAAAGTTGGTGATCGAGTTGCTTCAAATGGCCAACATGCCGAATTTGTTTCCGTACCGAAAAATCTAGTTGCTCATATTCCTGATAATGTTACAGATGAAGAGGCTACCTTTACAGTTATAGGATCAATTGGATTGCAGGGAATTCGACTTTTAAATCCAACTTTGGGAGAAATAGTGGTGGTTGTTGGGTTGGGATTGATTGGACTTTTGACAGCACAGCTTTTAACGGCGAATGGATGTAAGGTTATCGGCGTAGATATTGACGATTCGAAATTAAAGTTGGCAGAATCTTGGGGGATAGTACCATTTAATCCAAAAAACGGAGATGTTGTGAAATTTGTTGAAGAACAAACTGAAGGGGGGGCTGACGGTGTAATTATTACAGCATCGGCAAAAAACAATGAAATTATTTCTCAGGCTGCACGCATGAGTCGGAAGCGGGGAAGAATTATTTTAGTAGGGGTTATTGGATTAGATATAAGTCGTGCGGAGTTTTACGAAAAAGAGCTTAGTTTTCAAGTATCGTGTTCTTATGGACCAGGACGTTACGATGATGATTACGAACAGAAAGGTATAGATTATCCCCTGCCGTTTGTAAGATGGACTGAAAAGAGGAACTTTGAGACAATTTTGCAAGCCATAAGTCTTCAACGTCTTCACGTAAAAGAAATGGTGACAGAAATTGTGGCATTGGATGATTATCAAAATATTTATGGAGAAATCGGTCAAAGTAGATCGATTGCATCAATTCTTAAATATAACGAGAAGTCTCAATTGAACCCTAGCCGTAATGTAGAACTAATTCGTGCTGATTTTTCTAATTCTAAGGGAGTATTGGGGATTATTGGAGCTGGTAATTTCACAAAAATGACCATGCTGCCTGCGTTTAAAGATACTGGGGCGCATTTAAAATATATAGCTAGCAATGGTGGTGTGAGTGGCACTGCATTGGCTCAAAAATATGGTATCTCCAATTCAACTACGGACTATAGGACAATAATTAATGACCCTGAAGTTGATCTTATTTTAATTACGACTCGGCATAATATGCATGCTTCTATGGTTAAAGAGGGGTTGTTAGCAGGCAAGAATGTTTTTGTCGAAAAACCGTTAGCGCTTAATCAAGAGGAGCTTCAAGTAATTATAGACGCCCAACAGAAATCAGGAAAAGTCTTAACTGTTGGATTTAATAGAAGGTTTTCGCCACATATTGAGCAAATAAAAAAGACAATTGGAAACGGACCAATGAATGTTATAGCAACCATGAATGCTGGTTTTATCCCTTCAAACGTATGGATTCATGATATGAATGTTGGTGGGGGAAGAATTATCGGGGAGGCTTGCCATTTTATAGATCTTATAACTTATTTGACTGGAAGTAAAGTGAAATCAGTTTGTATGAATGCTATGGGAGTAACTCCAGAAGAAAATACAGATAACGCATCAATTCTTTTAAAATATGAAAACGGTTCAACAGGAGTTATAAATTATTTTGCTAATGGATCTAAAGCATATTCGAAAGAAAGAGTTGAAGTTTATTCGCAGGAGAGAACTATAATTATGGACAACTTTAGAAAGACAGAAGGGTTTGGAACAAAGGGCTTTACGAAGTTAAAAACTTCCCTGGATAAAGGACATAAGAAGCAATTTTCTGAACTTGTAAAAAGGACTCAACAAGGAGGAGGGGCGTTAATCCCATTGGAAGAGTTAATAAATACAACTAGGGCCTCTTTTGCAGCGGTAGAGAGTTTGAAAAAAAATGCATGGATAAATATTGATTAGTTAATGAAATTAAAACTAGCAATACAGTTATGCAAAAACATGGGCGTGCGATATGTTTCATATCGGGTCAAACATGAATTTGAAAAAAGATCGGGAATACTAAAACGTAGACATCCTTTAGATTTTAAACTTGGCAGTCAATTTTTTCTTTCGCAATGGAAGGAAGCTGTCTGTAAGAATTATGCAATCCTTGACCCTACTTTGAATATTGAAAGGAAAGAGTCCGAGGAACTCAAAATGAAGGCGGAACGGATCTTAGCAGGAGATATTCCTTTCTTTAATGCTGAATGGATAAGTTTAGGTAAGAACTACAATTGGATTACTAATCCCTCAAATGGTTATCTTTACGATATTAACAAGCACTGGTCAGAAATACCTGATCTTTCGGTAGAAGCAGGAGATATTAAATATGTTTGGGAAAAATCACGATTTTCATGGGTACTTACATTAATTCGTTATGATCATCATTACAATAACGATCTTGCAGAATTTGTTCTCTCAGAGATAGATTCTTGGATAGAACACAATCCAATAAATAGGGGGCCTAACTGGAGATGTAGTCAAGAGATATCTTTAAGAATATTTAATTGGTATTTTGCTTTAGTTTATTATCAAAATCATCCTGCTTTAACGGAAAATCGTTGGAATCGAATTGTAAAAGTAATTTATGCTTCGCTTCATCATGTATATAATCACATCGATTTTTCAAGAATAGCCGTACGAAATAATCACGCTATTACGGAGACATTATTTCTTACATTAAGCGAATTTCTTTTTCCTTTTATTCCAGAAACAAAATTATGGTCAAGAAGAGGACGAAAATGGTTTGAAAGAGAAATCGACTATCAGGTTTATGATGACGGAACATTTCTACAGTTTTCAATGAACTATCACCGTGTTGTTGTTCAGTTGTTAACTCTTGGTATATCAATCTCTGAACATGCGGGGGCCCCTTTTTCTAAGACAGTTTACGAGCGGGCTTATAAATCCTTAGATTTTTTATATCAATGTTTGCAGGAAGAAAATGGTTGGCTTCCTAACTACGGTTCCAATGATGGTGCATTGTTTTTTCCATGGTCAGATACTAATTATAGAGATTATAGACCTCAATTAAACTCTTTACATATACTGCTAACAGGAGAATCATTATATGATTCAGATTTATATAAAGAGGAAGCCGCCTGGTGGAATATCCCTAAAAGTGAGACTTATTCCTTTCCCATAATGAAGAAGTTTTATGGTATTAAAGAATATTCCACCGGAGGATATACTATAATTCGTGATGGTAGTTGTTTTACCCTTTTGCGATGTGGCTCCCATAAAGACCGTCCTGCTCAAGCTGATAATTTGCACATGGACGTTTGGGTGGATGGGAAAAATATTCTAAGAGACTCAGGAACTTATAAGTACAATACAGATTCCCATCATTTGGATTATTTTATGGGGACAGTCTCCCATAATACAGTATTAGTAGATGGGAAGTCACAGATGTTAAGAGGAGGACGTTTTATATGGTATTATTGGACTCAAAAAGTATCTAGTAAAATAGCAGAAACAGAGAGCGAATATGTCTTTAATGGAAACATTAAAGCTTATCAGTTTCTAAGCTCCAATGCACGTTTAATACGTTCAGTTCGAAAATTAAAAGGAGAGAAAGTGTGGATAGTAACAGATGAGGTCGTGAATTTAGACGGCTTTAAGAAAGAACAGATATGGCATATTAATGATTTGCAAATTGAGTTTATTGCAAAAGAGAACGATATTTTGGTATCGAAAACGCGGGGTATGTCATATAACTCTGATTATTATGGAGTAATAAATGACGGAGAAAGTATTAGTTTCTCCTTTGATAAAAAAATAGAAACAAAAATTATTGTTAAATAATGAAAATTTTACTGTTACATCAATATTTTTTGGAAGAAGACGATCCAGGAGGATCGCGTTGGAACGAGATAACAAAGACATGGACTGAGATGGGGCATGAGGTTGTTGTTATTGCTGGAATGATGCATGCCCATGGAAATAAGAAGCGCTCAGAATACAACGGAAAGTATTTTGTAAAGAAAAAACAAGGAAAAGTTACTGTTCATAGAACTCATGTTTCTGAATCTTATAATAATGGATTTTTAGGGCGACTTTGGGGCTATTTCTCCTTTATGTTTTCGTCTTTGTGGGCAGGGTTATTTAAAGTCAAGGGAAAGTTCGACGTAGTAATTGTAACCTCGCCTCCGTTATTTGTTGGAATTTCGGGTTATTTGATCTCATTTGTTAAACGTTTACCGATGGTATTCGAGATTCGAGATTTATGGCCTGAGTCTGCAATAGATACAGGTGTTTTAACTAACAAGTGGGTTATAAAACTAGCTTATGCAGTTGAAAGATTTATATATAAAAAAGCTACATTGATTAATGTTTTAACCCCTGCTTTTTTTAATGCCCTAAGAGATAAGAAGGGTATTCCCGTGAATAAATTAATCATGATCCCTAATGCAGCGGACTTCTCGTTGTCGGAAAATATTATTAAAACTTTTAATAAAGAAGACTTTAGACGACAACATGATTTACAAGATAAGTTTGTTGTAACATATGTTGGAGCACATGGTGTAGCAAATCATCTTGATCAATTATTAGATGCAGGTAAGTTATTAGAGGATACTCCCGTTCTTTTTCTTCTTATTGGTCAGGGAATGGAAAAAGAGAGGCTAAAGAAAAAAGCTGAACAAATGCAGGTAGTCAATGTTCGTTTTCACGATCCTGTGCCAAAACAGGAAGTATTTAAATTTATCTTAGCTTCTGATATGGGAGCATCTGTTCTTAAAAAAGTTGACACCTTTAAGACTGTTTATTCGAATAAAACGTTTGATTACTTTTCCTGTCAAAAACCTATACTTATGGCTATTGATGGTGTTTCTAGAGAATTGGTGGAACAAGCACAAGCAGGGACATATGTTGAACCTGAGAACGCTTCTGAATATAATCGAGTTATTCGAACTTATTTAGCTGATCCAGATCTTTTATTGAAGCAGGGGCAAAATGGTTATAAATATGCAAAAGAAAATTTTGATAGGAAGCTCTTAGCAGAACGTTACTTAATTGAGATAAAAAAAATAACAAATAATAATGTATAAAGATTCAATTAAACGTCTTCTAGACTTTTTTATAGCTTTCTTTGGTTTATCGCTACTTTCGCCAATATTTGTTCTGGTTACTGTTGGCCTATTTATTGCAAATAACGGCAAGCCCTTTTTTTTTCAAAAGCGACCTGGGAAGAATGGACGAATATTCAAAATTATAAAATTTAAAACCATGAATGACAAAAGAGATGAAAAAGGGACTCTTCTGTCAGATGCAGATCGACTTACTCTGATTGGCGCTATCGTCCGTAAGACCTCGTTAGATGAGATACCGCAATTACTTAATGTAATCATAGGAGATATGTCGTTAATTGGGCCTCGACCATTGTTGGTGCAATATTTGCCCTTATACAATGAAGTTCAAAAAAGACGTCATGAAGTACGTCCTGGAATTACTGGTTGGGCTCAAGTTAATGGTAGAAATGCTATATCTTGGGAGCAAAAATTCGAATATGACGTCTGGTATGTAGATCATATTTCTTTCATATTGGACTTTAGAATTTTTTTCTTAACCATAAAAAAAGTTTTTGTACGGGAGGGGATATCTGCAGAAGGGCAGGCTACAATGGAAGCTTTTAAAGGTAATAATATAAAATATTAAGTAGTTTTCTTAGTTTAGTATAGTTTATGGCTGGATAATTCTAAGATATTATAAATAAAACAACGGTAAATATTAAACGAAATAATTATGGGCGTTAAAATACAAGCACTAGAATATTATTTTCCAGAAAATAAAGTTTCAAATGAAATGCTTCGCGAGCGTTTCCCCGATTATGATTTTACGAAATTTGAATCTAAAGTTGGAATTATGTCTAGGTATTGGGTTGATTCCAATGAAACAGCATTAGATTTGGCAGAGCAGGCATGTTTAAAGTTATTTGAAAATATTGACAGAACACAGGTTGAATATATAGTTTATTGCACGCAGAGCCCAGAGTATATTTTGCCAACCACAGCGTGTCTCTTACAAGAAAGATTAGGCCTTTCTCGAACTGTTGGAGCTTTTGATTTCAACCTAGGATGTTCAGGATATGTATATGGACTGAGTCTAGCAAAAGGATTAATAGAAAGCGGGCAAGTCAATAATGTTCTTCTTGTAACTGCTGAAACATATTCTAAATATCTTAATGAGGAGGACAGGTCAAATAGAGCAATATTCGGAGATGCAGCCACTGCGACATTTTTGATTAAAAGTAATAGGGAGGGACTGAAACAGTTTGCTTTTGGATCGGATGGTAGCGGTGCGGAAAAACTAATTATAAAAAATGGCGGCACTAAAAATTCTTGTATTTTAAATCCTGAAACAAAAGTGTACGGATCGGACAACCAATATACCGACAATAATTTGTATATGAACGGTCCCGAGATCTTTAATTTTACAGCTGAGAATATTCCAGATTTTACGAAAAAAGTATTGGAAATTAATAAGATGGAACTTCAAAATCCGGATTATTTCATCTTTCACCAAGCAAATTCGTTTATGCTTGAGTTTTTACGGAAGAGGATAAAAATTGAGAAGGAAAAATTTTATATAAATATGGCCGATGGAGGGAATACAGTTTCCAATACCATACCGATAGCCTTGAAACGATTAGCCAATGATTTGGGAAATATCGCTGCCCCCTTATCTGTAGTTGTTGTTGGGTTTGGGGTTGGATTATCATGGGCCGGCGGAATAATTGAAATTGATAACAGTTTAATATAAAAGTTATGAACACAGCAAAATTTTTAGAATTAGTAAGAGACGAATTAGAACTAGATTCTGATTTACATGTTTCAACAAACTTGAAAGAGTTAGATGAATGGGATTCCATGGCAGCGATGGTATTAATTGGTCTTGTGTCAAATGAATTTGACGTTAATTTGACAGGAGATGATATCAATTCTATCACTACTGTTCAATCCTTAATAGAGAAAATTGGAACAGAACGGTTTGAATAATATGTCTATAAAGAAAAATATATTAATTACCGGAGCAACTTCCGGTATTGGCAAAGCTTTAGCATGTCTTCTTGTAAAGGATTTGAATACTTGTGTTTATGGAATAGGAAGGGATGAAGAAAAAATACAAGATCTATTAGGATACGAGAATTTTATATTTTTAAAATTTGACTTATTTAAAGTTGAAGAAATTGAAGAACTCTTCAAGTCTTCTCTAGGAGATATTAAATTTAGTGGCTTTGTACATTGTGCAGGTTTAGAAGAAACATTACCAATTGGACTATATACTGTTGATAGAGTTCAGCAAGTTTTCACTGTGAATGTCTTTTCGGCGATAGAGATAGTAAGAAATTTATCAAAGAAAAAATACTCATTGGATCAAGCAAGTTTTATTTTGTTATCTTCAGTAATGGGCGAACTTGGTCAACCTGGAAAAATCGGATACTGCGCTAGTAAATCTGCATTGTTAGGCTTTGCTAGATCTTTGGCATTGGAGCTAGCTAAGAGGAAGATTCGTGTAAATTGTGTTTCTCCCGGCATCGTTGATACTCCGCTAACTCAAAAACTTTTTCAGCAAATAGAGGAAGAGAATAAATCTAGAATCGTTGGTATGCATCCGATTGGTATCGGCGAGCCAAATGATGTCGTGTATTTAATAGAATATTTATTAGGTGACAAGTCTAAGTGGCTCACTGGACAAAATATTAAAATAGATGGAGGTTACTCAATTCAATAAAATAGAGGTAGATGTCATAGGGGCTGGTGGGTTAGCTCGAGAACTACTTTCATGGATAAATAATGATAAAAATTCAAATCTCATAGTTAAAGGTTTTTGGGACGATAATCTCGATGCATTAGTTCCATATAAAATGAAACATAATGTTTTTGGCAATATTTCAAGTTTTAAATCTGGAAATGTATTGATTGGAATTATGTCTCCTCAAGTGAAGCAAAAACTATTAGAAGAATTTACAGCAAATAGCTCAATTAACTTGTTACGCTTTATACATTCTTCTGTAATAGTAGGTGAGAGAACAAACATTGGAAAAGGAGTTGTTTTATTTCCAAATGTAATTATTTCTTGTGACGTAAATATTGGAGATGGAACATTTATTAATTTGGGATCGCAAATTGGCCATGACGTAACAATTGGTAGAAACGTTAGTATTATGCCTAATGTAGATATTGGGGGTGGTTGCGTTATGGGAGACAATGTTTTTATTGGGTCAGGAGCAACCATATTACCCGGAGTTAAGATTGAAGGGAACACGAGGATAGGTGCAGGTTCTGTGGTTTTAAAGACAATTAAGAAAGAGGGGACCTATTTTGGAAATCCCGCAAAGAAAATTTTCTAGTTATGAAAGATAAAATATGGCTTTCTTCCCCTCATATGGGGGGCAATGAATTAAAATATATTCATGAAGCGTTTGAAAATAATTGGGTGGCTCCATTAGGGCCTAATGTTAATGGTTTTGAGCACGACTTAGAAGTATTTTTAAACGCGGATATTAAAGTCGCGGCTCTATCTGCTGGCACCGCAGCGTTGCATTTAGCTTTGATTGAATGTGGTGTAGAATTTGGTGATGAAGTGATATGTCAGTCCATGACTTTCTCTGCATCGGCAAATCCAATTGCTTATCAAGGGGCAAATCCAATTTTTGTCGATTCTGAGAATGAGACATGGAATATGTGCCCAGTCGCTTTAAAGGAGGCTATTAAAGATCGACTAGAGATAGGTAAAAAACCTAAGGCTATTATTGTAGTCCACCTGTATGGTATGCCCGCCAATATGGAAGAAATTCTCTCTATTGCACATGAATTTGATATACCTTTGATTGAAGATGCTGCTGAGGCATTGGGATCAACTTACAAAGGGAAATGTTGTGGTACGTTCGGTCGTTTTGGGATTTTGTCCTTCAATGGAAATAAGATAATCACAACATCAGGTGGAGGAGCATTAGTTTGCCACTCTCAAGAAGACAAAGATAGAGCAGTCTTCCTATCTACTCAGGCAAGAGACGATGCCCCCCATTATCAACATTCTTATATAGGATATAATTATAGAATGTCTAATATTTGTGCAGGTATTGGCCGTGGACAGATGGAGGTGTTGAAAGATCGGGTTGAGTCAAGGCGAGCGATGGCAACTTTCTATAGAGATATATTTGCCAAAATAGATGGCGTAAGCGTTTTGACCGAACCGTCATCAGATTTTTATTCTAATCATTGGTTATCAGCAATAACTGTCGATAGTGATAAAACAGGTATTACACGTGAAAATTTAAGACTCGCACTCTTAGAAGATAATATTGAGTCACGGCCATTATGGAAACCGATGCATTTACAACCTATATTTGCAAATTCGCCATACTATGGAGGCGAGAATGCTGAAAATTTATTTAATAATGGTCTTTGTCTGCCTTCGGGATCGAATTTGACGCAAGATGAAAGAATACGTATTGAAGCAGCAATAAAACGTGCCTTTACAATATAGGTCGTTAATATTGAATTATTAATTTATTTGAATGATAAGATAGAGGCTGAGTAAATTATTTAGCCTTATCTTTTCTAATTAAAAAATGTCGATATTTTTAGGCATAGATTTTGATGGTTCGATACATTCTTTCTTGCTTAATTTTTTAAATGTCATTTTATAGATAATTCGATGGGAAAAATTATTTTTGTCAAGAAAGAAGAACAATCAATTTACATTAAATAAGAAATGCGATTAATTTCAAAGTATGCTTTAACATTAGCACTGTGCTCAGTGATCCTAATGATGTTTAATTCTTGTGGTTCAAGGAGGAATATGGTATATTTCCAGCAAGACTCAAGTCAGGTAAATACCTTGTATGAACAATATGTTCCTAAGATTCAACCAAGTGATATTTTAACAATTGTCGTTACTGCTGCTGACCCTAAAGTTACCGCTCCTTTTAATCCAATGAGTACTTTGATAGGAGGGAATTTGACGCAACAAACTGATATGGCACTACGCCCGACATACACTGTTGATGAAAAAGGAAACATTGTTATGCCGATGCTTGGTGAAATTCATATTGCTGGTTTGACACGTACCCAAGCTATAGAAAAATTGCGTATGGATTTAAGTCAATATATTAAAGACCCGGGTGTAAATATAAATTTCAATAATTTTAGAGTTTCAGTCCTAGGAGAAGTTGCTCGGCCGGGGTCATTTGTTGTGCCAACAGAAAGACTAACTGTGTTAGATGCTTTGGGAATGGCAGGAGATTTAACAATTAGAGGGGTACGGGAGAATGTTATGTTGATAAGAGAAATTGATGGTAAAAAGAGTATACAAAGGCTAGATCTTACTAAGCAAAATACATTAAACTCACCCTATTATTATTTGATGCAAAACGATGTAGTTTATGTAGAACCAAATAAATCTCAAATTAATAATTCAAAACTAGGTGCAAATACAAATGTTATCATTTCTATTGCTAGCCTATTAATCACTGTAATTTCAGTATTGACCCGATAATATGATGGAACAACAACCTCTACGAATAAAGGAAAACAAAGTAGAAGAAATAAATTTAAGACAACTATTTGAACAATATTTTTATTATTGGAAATGGTTTGTTATTTCAATTGTATTGACTTTCGGTATTGCAGTAGTTTACCTCAGATATGCACATAAATTTTATAATACATCAGCAAAAATTCTATTAAAAGATGAGAAGAGTGCATCGGCTGGCGAGCTGGCTGGAATAGCCGAACTGACAAGTGGGATTGGTTTTGGAGGTACAAGATCAGCTTATGTTACAGATCAGATTGAAGTCTTATCCTCCCGTCGTTTAATGCGGAAGGTTATCGACCGGCATAATTTGAATGTAATATATACAGTAAAAGGGAAGATACTTACTTCTGAGGTCTTAGAGACTGATATGCCGTTTGTTTTTCAACCAGAAGGAGACCAAGATAGTATATCATTGAATATAAAAGTAAGGACTATTGACAATAATATATTAAATATTGTCGATTTGAAATCTGGAGAAAAAGTGACAGCTTTCTATAATAAAGTTTTTAGAATTGGAAAGGCGAGAGGAGCATTTAGAAGAAATTCCAATAAGAAATTACTTCCTAATGGAGATTATGAGGTGCATGTGATTTCTAAAGATCAAGCAGTAGATATAAATTTAAAGTCAATTAGTATCTTCCCCAGTAAAGAGACTCAATCCTACATTGTAAATTTCTCTATGGGATCGGAGTTAAGTAAAAAAGCGGAAATTATTTTGAACTCACTAATAGAGGTCTATAATGCCGATTTAACAAATGATAAGCTGAGGATGACACGTGCGACTTCAGATTTTATTAATAAACGTTTACTACTAATTTCAAAAGATTTATCGGGAGCAGATGAAGAAGCCGCAGAATTCAAATCAGCTAATTCTATGGTAGATATGGCTACTGAAGCTGGAGTGTTTTTAAATACAGCATCGGATAATGATAAGAAAGTTTTGGAGTATAGAACTCAATTGCAATTGGTTGACCATATGAATGATTATTTGAAAAACCAGGAAAAAGGTAAACTCTTGCCTTCAAATATCGGTTTACAGGATCTATCTATTGGAAGTTCAATTGAGGCTTACAATAAATTAGTGTTGGAGAGAGATGACCTATTAAAATCAGCATCTGAACAGAATCCTACAGTTATTGCTCTCAACGAAAATATTTCAGAAAGTAGTGATAATATTCGTAAGTCATTGCAAAACTATCAGCGAGTTACTAAATTGGCTTTGAACAGTATTGAGCGTAAATCAAACGAAATAAGGGGAAGAATTAGTTCAATTCCCAGCCAAGAGCAGGGCTTTAAGAAGATTTCGAGACAGCAACAAATTGTAGAATCATTATATCTTCTTTTGCTACAAAAGAGAGAAGAGAGCGAAGTAAAAGCGGCAGCTACTCCTGACAATTTGAAGATTATTGATGCAGCATATGGGAATGGTGTTCCTGTAGCTCCAAAAAAGGGAGTTGTGTTACTTGGAGCTGTGATTTTAGGACTCCTTATTCCTTTTGGAATTTTATATTTAAAATTTTTGCTGGACAATAAAATTCATTCCCGTAAAGATATCGAAGATATTGTCAAGGTGCCGGTACTTGGTGAAATTCCAACTGCCGTAGATACCATTGTGCATTTAAATGATCGTTCATCCCTTGCCGAAGCATTTCGGATTTTGCGAACCAACATGAGTTTTATGTTTGGAGCTGATAATAAAGATGCTTCTAAAGTGGTATTTGTAACGTCCACGATTTCTGGAGAAGGGAAATCTTTCGTAACCACCAATCTTGCTCAGATTTTATCTATGTCTGGTAAAAAAGTGGTTTTAATCGGCGCTGATATTCGTAGTCCTAAAGTCTTAGATTACCTCGGATTGTCTCACCTACAGCATACAAACGTGGGTATTACCCAATTTTTGATTAATCCAGATATGGATGTTGACAATATCATTATCAAAAAGCCAGGTAATTACGATTTCGATGTGGTCTATTCAGGTTACATTGCACCTAATCCTGCGGAATTATTAATGAATGGACACTTTGATGACGTAATAAAGTATACGCGGGAGCACTACGATTATGTATTGGTGGATACAGCGCCAGTAAGTTTAGTAACTGATACGCTATTAATAGCTCATAATGCAGATCTGACGTTGTATGTGTCTCGCGTCAATTATCTTGACAAACGCTTACTGCAAGTGCCACGAGAATTGTATATTGACGGAAAATTAAAGAATCTTGCTTCCGTAGTCAATGACGTGGACTTCGCTCGCGGTTATGGCTACGGTTACGGCTATGGTTATGGCTATGGCGACAAAGGAACTAAGAAAACTGGTCTTGCAAAAGTTTGGCAAGACCTAAAAGATCGCTTAAATATAAAATAAAGGTCTATATTAACTAACTTTGGCCTTATTGTTGTTGAATCCCAAGTCGTAGAAAACGGCTTGGGATTTTTTATTTGATACTATTATAAAGGCTAAGCCGTTCTTATTAATATCTTAATACATTCAACCAAATGAAAAAACTTCTATTATTTAGTTTTATTGCTGTATGTTGCCTTATATCCAGTTCTGTTTCTGCACAATTCTCCAAGCCGATCAGCATTGGAGCAGGTGCTGGAGGTACCTTTAATCTCACCGATCTAGGAAATGTTGAGTCTAAATTTGCTTTTTATGGGGAGTTGGATTATCTCATCACACCTTTTATCTCTGTCGGACTACATGGCGAAAAAGGAACCTTGGCAGGCAATGGTTATGAAAGCGACTTTAAGAATCGATATTTCGCTGGAAATATCAACGGTAAAATCCGGGTAGGTCAATTTTTGGATGGAGCGAAGAATTACAGTTATTATACCTTGCAGGCAAATACCTTATCACGTATTCTTTCTAATGTGTACGTGGGCGCTGGAGCCGGATTGGTTAAAAATCGTATTTCAAGAAATATTTCAACGCTATATGCCAATTACCTGGAATCTTCAGGAGGTGAAATAGCAAAAGATCCCGGTGAAATTCATTTTGTGGTGCCTTTAGAGGTAGGGGTTGATATTCCTTTTGGACGTACTTTATACGGGCCACAATGGGCAATTAATGTTAACTATCAACATACACTAACCTTTAACGATAATCTGGATGGTATTATCAATAAGAATAACGATCAATATGGTTTTGTCTCTGTAGGTGTGAAATATGCATTGTTCAATCGTAAATAGGCCAGTTTAAATCTAAATAGAATAATAATGAACATACTAAAAAGTTATAATGGGAACCGTTTCTTCGCACTTTTTTCTTTAGCTATATTAATCGGTTTCACAGCGTGCAAGTCGAATACAGCGATGTATAAAGCACCGAAAGTAAATGCGTTTAAAGGCGGAAAGTTACCGCCCCCTCCTGGAATGGTTTATATTCCGTCGGGAACTATTTTGTTCAAAGGATCATTGGATAGCGGCAACGTCGGGAAAAATGTGAGCGTGAGTGCATTTTTTATTGATGAAGCGGAAGTAACCAATAAACAATACCGTGAATTTGTTAATTGGGTAGCAGATTCGGTTGCTGTAACGGATTATCTAAATGACGATCAATATTTTATGGACGTAGCAGGTGAACAGGTAGGACAAAAGCGGATCAACTGGGCGAAAGTAAAAAAAATATCCCCAATTTGGAGAAGCAATGATCCTGCGATCCAAGAGCGTATTGCTCCTATGCTTGAAATGCAGGGCAATAGACGAGCACTCAATCCAGAGATGATCAAATATCGTTTCTCTTACCTTCAGTCGAAAGGGAATGTGAAAAAGAAATATGTGACCGATACGGTAGCCGTAATGCCCGTTGAAGATATTTGGACAAAAGATTTTCCGAATGCGCAACTTGCATCGTTAGATGCGAATTACTTTACCCACCCTTCGTTTGATTTTTATCCCGTAGTGGGGGTTACTTGGAGGCAGGCGCGTGCATTTACCGACTGGCGTGCAAATGAGATGGCCGCTACCGTATTGAAAAATTCCTATCTCAATGGCTATCAGCTGAGCTTGAGCCTACCCACGGAAGCACAATGGCAATATGCGGCTTCTGGTAAATTGGATCCTCAGGATACGATTGCAGGATCGCGTATGACCATTGATGGTGCGGAAGGTAAAAAGAAATTGGCTGTCAATTTTAAACAGGGTGAAGGAACGTATTCGCGTGACGGTGCCACGTTTACGCTTCCAGTGAAATCGTATATGCCGAATGCGTTTGGTGTGTATAATATGGCTGGTAACGTGTCTGAATGGACCCTCGATGCGTATAGCCCCTCTGCAGTGGTTTTTGTGAATGACTTAAATCCAGCGCTACTGTACGACGCTGATGAAAAGGATGGCGATGCTTTGAAACGTAAAGTGGTGCGCGGCGGATCTTGGAAAGATAACGGTGAACAGTTAAATAGTGAAACCCGAAATTACTCGGTAGATTATGAACCACATTCTTACATTGGTTTCCGTTGTGTGATGTCGGCATTTGAAATGCCAACCGTTCAAAGTAAAACACGTAAATATTAATTCGCTGTTGTATATATAAAAATCGATAACAATGAAAAAAGAAATAATATTGATAGCGGCGATGGCTTTTGGAATTGGGTCATTGTTTGCGCAACAGGAAACCACAATAGATACTGTACCTGCGCAACAGCGCATGTTGCAAACGGGTGCATCAACGCCTATCCCTTCGGGGGAGGTAATCCAGGATACCATTCCATTAGAGGATGGCTTTTTCCAGGCGAATAGTATGGAAGATGCCGTACCTTTTGCTTACCCAGAGGTGAATAAAAAGAATATCCGCTTTTACAAACGTGTGTGGCGCGATATTGATCTCAAGGATGAAAAGAATAATCTATTGGCCGTGCCGGGCAATTCATTGATTGAAGTAATCATGAAAGCCATTGAAAAAGGAAAACTTTCACTTTATAGTCCGGATGATGATTCGTTTAAAGGGCGGTTAAGTGCCCAAGAAGGGATGGCTCGCTTTGCAGATAGCGTGCTGGTTCCAATTTTTGATGGTGAGGGTAATCAGATCGACTCGAAGATGGCGCTGAATGAGTTTGATCCGGCACGCGTGACTAAATTTAGAGTAAAGGAGGATATTTTCTTTGATAAGCAACGTAGCCGATTGGAGACACGTATTATTGGTGTGGCACCTTTAATGAATATCACCACATCAGCTGAGCTTGCGGAATCTGTCGGTGCAACGCCGGCTTTTTGGTTGTATTTCCCACAATTGCGTTACAGTTTGATACAGGTCGATATTTCTGATCCGGATAAAGGACTTTATGATATGACCATGGACGATTTCTTTGTACAGAACAAATTTGCAAGTACAATTGTGAGGGAATCTTCCCCTGGTATGTTGCAAAATCTGAAAGATACCGAAAATGGAGGACAGCAGCTGGACGGTAAAAAAGTGGAGGAGAAGCTAGATGCCTATAAAAAGAAACTATGGAGTAATCCGAAAGGCGTAAAGGCGGAGGAGCTTGAGGGAAATAAGGCTGAAGGAGAGACAAAAGAAGAGAAATAATAATAAATACGATAAAGTAGTAGTGGTGCCTCTCCTTAGAAAAGATGAGGCATCACTATTTTAGGGTCCTATAGGGTTCTTTTTAATCAATTCTTCATGGTTTGTTCATGGGAAAGGATAAATAATGGCATATGTTTTGTTATTTTATGCTTCTATTTTCCTATAAATTCTCGAACGCAAAATATGAAATTAGTCCTTCAACGTAAGAAGGAAAGTATCTTTTAAGGCATATTTAAAACAACAAACAAACAGATAAGATCAAATAGTCATGTTAAGAAATGAAATGTATTCGCAAAAACCCATTCTAGTCATCTTGGCTGCAGGAATGGCCAGCCGTTATGGTTCTGCAAAACAGGTAGAATGCTTTGGCCCCTTTGGAGAAAAAATTATAGATTATTCAATTTATGATGCGATAAAGGCTGGCTTTGGAAAAGTCGTTTTTGTCATTCGGGAGGAGTTTTTGGAGGTGATGAAAACCAATGTAGGGGATAAACTGCCTGATTCCGTTGAAGTTGCATACGCTTATCAGGATTTTGACTTGAAAAAATTTGGTGTGGATCGCGTCGTCGAACGTCAGAAGCCTTGGGGAACAGGACATGCTGTAATGAGTGCCGAGCAAGAGGTGGATAGGCCATTTTGTGTGATCAATGCGGATGACTTTTACGGCTATGATGCCTTTCAGAAAATGGCTACTTTTTTACAGCATCAAGCCAATGATACGGAAATGGCATTGGTTGGATTTGAGGTTGGAAATACCCTTTCAGACTTTGGCTATGTCTCGCGTGGTGTATGTGAAGTAAATGCTACGAATCATTTACAAAGCGTTACGGAAAGAACTAACATTTATCGAAAAGACAGCGATATCGTCTACGCGCAGGAAGAGAAAGAAACTATATTACCTGGCAATACACGGGTGTCGATGAATTTTTGGGGATTTACGCCTAAAATATTTGAAGTAGCACGCGCATTATTTCCTGATTTTGTGGAGCAAAATCACGAGAACCCGAAAGCAGAGTTCTTTATTCCCGATTTGCCGGATTATATGGTAAAACAAGGCATTGCGAACTTCTCTGTACTTCCAACCGATGCAAAGTGGTTTGGTGTGACGTATAAGGAAGATAAGGATCAGGTTCAACAAAGTATTCATCAATTGATTGAGTGCGGAGATTATCCGCAACGCTTATGGCCGGAGAAGAAGGTGGTTGATGAAAGTATTTATTTAGATTTTTAATACAAATGATAGCGTCTCTAGTTCTAATTTTAGATCGGAGACGCGTTTTAATCACTATCTTTTCCTAGAAACTTGGAGTATGCTTGAACGAAGGGAAATGCGATAGCTTCCTGTGGAGCATATTTAAGATACCTTTTAAAATTTCCCCAAAGACGTTTACCAGAATCTGGTCGATAGAAAAACTTTGATTTTTCCCCCTGCTCAAATCTTTCATCATTGAATCCAAAATTTCCGGAATACCATACTTCATCTAGCATCCAATCGACACGGGTATCTTTGGGGTAAGGAAATGGAATCGCAGTGTGTGGAAGCCCAATATATTCGACAAGCAATTTATGAAGCAAGTGAGTCCATTTGAGCATTCCGGTTTTCTTATAAATCGCATACAATGCCTGACCATCAATATTGGGAAGTACACTATAATATAATCTCGCGGAATCGCAAAACTGACGCAAGCTAATACCGTAAGTAATCAGATGTTTCAAAATATGAATATTGACCTGCAGTATTTGAAGCTCTGGAGCCAGCACTCGAACGTGGACGTTGTTTATCGTCACTATTTGCTGTCGATCTTTATATAGAGATAAGAGTTTCTTTAGATAACTGCTTTTTAATGGACTTCTAAAATCAAATGTTTTCTTGTGATGCTCAATATGAATATTTTTCCAATAGTAATGAAGACTGAAGCCTGCTGTATCCTCAAAATCAAGATGATTTTCTTTGAGGTAGTTTCTTGCTTGACTATAATCATCTTCTTCAAAACACCAATCAATATCTCCACTGATCCGATGCGGAGGAATGCGGTAATAGGATGCGACACCCTGCCCCTTTTGTAAAATCGGGCGGATACCATTTTGCGTAAACAACGAAAACTGTTCGGCAATCACTGCATTCATCTTTGCATTATGACGTTCGATCTTGTCCACACGGATAGCCCATTTTAAACGTAAAGAAGCTGGTGGTAATTGATCTTCTGTTAAAATTGTAAAACTGTCATAGATAATCCCTTCAACAGTGTGGTTGTTCGCATATTTTAGGATGCTATTCCAATTGTCATCGGATAAGGGTGTGTTGAGGGAAAGCTTCCCTTCTCCCCAAAGACCGATTCGCAATAACTGAAAAAAAATATCTCTTAGTTGATTGTTCATTTGGTTTTGCAAATAGAGGTTATTCCAAATATAATAATTTATAGGCTATACTTAATGAATTACGCGTAATAATTAAATGCAATTTAGTGCCAAAAAATCTCCTATTAGCGAGATCTCGAGTAGCAAAATATTTTTATTAAACATCGCTTTTATTTTGCTACATTTACGCAAACTTGAACCTCGAAAGGGAACTTTAATGCATTTTCAATGAGTAATTTATGGAGGGAGGGCTTGTCCGTTAACAAGCCGCGTTGGGTCATTCTTTTAATAGATATGATCATAGTAGTGGTGTCCTTTCTTGCCAGCTATGTGCTCATCTTTAAACATAGGGGCGGCGTTGAGCTGGATGCGTTGGGCATACAACTCATTTTGGTCTCCACCATTTATCTGATCTGCTTTCTTTTACTGGGAACATTTAAAGGGGTTATACATAAAACCGGCCTCCGCGAATTACAACGGATGGTGTTTGCGATCGGACTGGGCTATTTTTCTTCTGTCCTTGTATGCAAGCTGTTAGAGTGGACGCAGCCTTCTTTCTTGCATGAAGCCTTTCCTTTCTCTGATACCCAGCTGCTTTTTCATGCGCTGATAGCGGGATTTGGAATGACGTTTAGCCGCGTGCTTTATCGGGCATTGTACCATGAGCTGATGTGGGGAGGTAAAGACAACCGTATTCCCGTGATCCTTTTTGGCGCCGGAAATATGGGCAATACCACCTTTCACTTTATCCATACAACATCGCGCACCAAATACCGCATTGTAGCCATTATGGACGATAATCCGCATCGTATCGGCAACCGTATCCAAGGCTTTAGAATCCACGATATCAATAAATTGAATAAAGAGTTCGTCAATCGCCATGGTAATGCTGCGGAATTGATTGTTGCTATCGACAATCGGTCGCCCGAACGCTTGAGTAACGTTTTTAGGCTGGCGGAACCGATTCCATTAGTCGTCAAAATTATTCCGGATACGGCACGTCTGTTGGCGGGAGAGGTGGCAACCCGCCAGATCCGAAGCTTGCGCATCGAAGATCTACTGGGACGAAAAGCCATTGATCTGGACAACCCGTCCATTGCGGCAGAGATGAAGGATCAAATTGTATTGGTAACGGGCGGTGCGGGTTCAATTGGTGGTGAACTGGTGCGACAGCTTGCACATACGGATCTCAAACAGCTGATCGTGGTGGACCAGGCAGAATCTGCGCTGTATGATATTCAGCAGGAGCTGAGCGCGTCGGCAAATTTTGATCGGTGCCTGTTTATGGTAGGTAATGTCAGGGATGCGCTATTTATGGAAACTTTGTTCCAGGTTTACGGACCGACTTACGTCTTTCATGCTGCAGCATATAAGCATGTTCCGCTGATGGAGGCCAATCCGTACGAATCAATTTTAACGAATGTATGGGGGTCTTATAATGTGGCGCAATTGGCGGACAAGTATGGGGTATCTAAATTTGTGATGGTGTCTACGGATAAAGCCGTGAATCCGACAAATGTGATGGGAGCAACAAAACGTGTCGCTGAAATTGCGATATCCACCGTCAATAGCAACTCCAAAACGAACTTCATCATCACGCGCTTTGGTAATGTATTGGGATCTAATGGTTCGGTCATCCCGCTATTTGAAAAGCAGATGCTCAAAGGAGGGCCGCTCACCATTACCGATCCAAATATTACCCGTTATTTTATGACCATACCCGAAGCCTGTCAATTGGTGCAGGAAGCCGCAGTAATGGGTAAAGGTGGGGAAATATTTGTCTTTGATATGGGTGAGCCGGTCAAGATCATAGATCTGGCCAAACAGATGATCCGTTTGAAGGGCTACAACTACCCTGAGGATATTGATATTAAGTTTGTCGGTCTGCGCCCGGGTGAGAAAATTTTTGAGGAGCTGCTGGCGAATGGCGAAAACACCGAGAAGACTTATCACGAAAAGATCATGATCGCGAAGGTAAATACTCCCGATCTGGACGTACAAAAAGCGAGAGTAGAGCAATTGTGTGCGCTGGCAAAAACAGCTGATCCGAATACCGATAAGATGAAATTGGTGCAGCTGGTGAAGGATATCGTTCCGGAATACCGCTCTCAGAACTCTGTTTTTGAAACATTGGACAAATAGCCATTTCCGAAAAGGAGTGGCTTTAATGCGACAGATTTCAGCTATAACAGCATGTAGTGCGGCTGGTATTTAAACAATATCTTTTTTGTATAGTTCCTCATAGAGTTGAATAATCTTCATCTGAATTTGCATGATTTCTTCTTCACGTTGTCGTATTTTTTTTTAAAATTTCAGCACACTCATCTTGTTCTTTTACTTTACCTTTGTTCCGTTGAGGCAATACATGTTGAGCTAATAACTGTACAGTTGTCAAATTAAATACGCTTGCGATTTGATTTAAGCGAGAGAGCGTAATCGTGGTAAATCCTGTTTCGATCTTTGAAACAGCGGGAGTAGATAAGTTCAATTTTTTGGCAAATTCTTTTTGTTCCCAGCCTTTTTGTATTCGAAGTAATCTAAACGCCTTCCCTATGTTTTTCATGAAAAAAAATAATTTACCGTTAAGTTCTAAAAAATAGATGTTACATTGTACAGTTGCAAAAGAATCCCTCTGACGCTTTGTCAAAAAAGGAAAACGCTAAAATCCGAGCAGATTTACAGCAATAAATTGATTACCAAGGGTCAGATGAAAGCAGAACTATTCGAATACATAGAAATCTGGTATAATCGAGAACGTCGTCACTCCACATTGGGAAATCTTACAATTGAGCAATTTAATAACAAAGAGCAAAAAATTAAAAAAGCTGCTTAACTAGCACTGCCGATTTTATTTGCAAGTCCACTTTTTCATTTTAATGATAGAGTTGCTCTAACAAAAAAAACTCCCCACACATCAAGTGATGCGAGAGGAGTACCTTCTATAAACTAAATATATTACGAAAAAAATCTATTTTTATGTAGATGGGGTTGACTCTTTTAGTAATAAAGCGCCCTAATAAATTAAGGCGCTTCGCTAGATGTTGGTATATTTCAACCGGCTGATCTAATATAGAAATAATTTTTTGAAATTGAAAAAATTATAAAAGATTTTTGATCTTTATTTTTGCCGTTTTGGATGCTACTTTAGGTTAACCCAATTATTGGTCGCTCGCCATCGCCGTGGAAGTAGTCGAAGAGTTTGCAGTATTAATCATGTCGCTTCTTTCGTTTTTCAGAGATAGTATAGGATTCTTAAATAGTTATTCGTATAGCTGTTCAAATGCATCTATCAGTTTCATATTTTGAGATTTCGCAATCGAAAAAACTTCATGGGCATAAAAATCATCTGCAGTTTGATTTAGTACTTTCGTGAATCTTGTATTTTCAATGCCTGCTTTTTCTGAAACTTCTGCTTGTGACGATACAAATTGAGTAATAAATTTTTGGTAGGTATTCAACTTCTTATTGTTTTTTACTTTGCCTTTTTGTTTTGCAAGATATTTTTTATGGGCTGTGTTGGCGATTTCGGATAATGCATTTTCACAGTCTTTGTCAAAGTCGTTCGATAGTAGTTTTACAGCATTATAAAAGTTTCGGCCTTTTACTACTGATAAATCACTATTTAGTTGGAAAGACTCTAAAGGATTTTTATCCGATAAAATCGCTTCAAACTCTTTGTTTAAAGTTTTCAAAAACTTTTCAAACTTCATTTTATATTTCTGTTAGTTAATGTCTTGAATTTATATCGCAATTTTATTTGCGATTATATTTTGTATTGTTATATTTGTATTATAATCAGTTCGCTGATTTAGTCTCGGGCACGAAACGGCAAATTTCAAAAGACGTGAGACGTAGGGTTTGCGACCCCCAATGCTTTTTGTATCTTTACAACAAGGAGGGGCAAGCTCCCCTATTGGAAACTGCGTCTGGGTTCTTTGCCGTACCTGTGTTCAGTGGAAGATAGTGGGGCTTGCCTCTTTTGTATTTATAAATGCTTGCCCTCTTACTTCCTCCTTGAGACTCTTGTTGATAACCCAACTTGTAAATTATGAAACAAAAAGAGTCATTAACCACAACAGAACGACGGCAGATCAAGGATCAGTTGAGTCAGCTTGCAGTATCACTGCTTATCAAGAACAAATACTGTCCACCTGAATAGCTTCTTAAAAGCTTAAAATCAACAATGGTCGATAGCCCCTGGGTATCGAATGGATATAAAAAGCCTTAATAGCCTATTTATAGCCTACCAATTGTTGATTTTACCGGCCTGTTTTTTTTAGATCCACGCTCTAAAATTGCACAGCCCTCATCTCTTTTATCTTCGCACTTTAAAAGTAAGGGTTTCCGATTTCAAAAGCAAAAATTTGAGAAAAACACTGTTATAGAAATTCTATAAAAAAAGGTCGGTTTTTTATTTTACCAACGGACGCGGTATCGTCTCTATCAAATTACGTGTAACTGTCCTGCACCGCGCCCGATAACCTATTTCTTATTTTTTCACTGCTGTGACCTGAGCCCATTCAGGCTCCCGCAAAATTCTGATTTCGGTCGGACAGGGAGAGCTATGTGCTAAGGTCACAGCCAAAAACTAAACACATGAAAGCCATTTATGAAGATCTCCTGCATCTCGACAGGCCATTCTACGAGATCCATGAAGACAGTTACGATCCATTGAAATGTATTGAACGCTTTTGGGGTAATTACGCGCTCGCCACCATACGCGAAAACCTCTATGCGTTGGACCTCAGATGCAGAACCCTTGGCGAAGCTTCCGAAAGCAAATTAGAAGCTCTACAGCAAACGCTGTTTTTGTCTGATATCCTGCGTGCGCTAATAGCGTATTTCCTGACGCATAGCCCCCATTTAGATACAAGCGCAATAAAACTGTCTACACTGGAAGCGAATAGGAAGGAAATCCAGCTAACTAAAAAAATCAACGATTTTTTTCAATCTATTAACCAGCCAAATCTTTAAGATGATGAAATCAACAATATACAATCTGTACAAAGCCTTTAAGAGCAAACGAGCACGAGTGTTGCTGCTGTGTTTGGTTCATATGTTTAGTTTATCTGCCCAGACGCCCCGCCAGGACAGCGGGGCCAAAGGGCTCAGCACTGCTCAACCTTTGATGATTGGGTTTAGAGTACCTGAAGAATTCTGGTCCCATGAGTTTATGATCTTTGAGAACAATAAATATGTCATGCGTACTTTAGCAGAATATCGTGGTAAACCTTTGATCTTGGATTTTTGGGCCACATGGTGTACCTCTTGCGTAGCGAATTTTCCTAAACTGGATCAATTGAAACGTCTCCATGGTGATAAAATTAATTTTTTACTTGTCAATAGCTTTGATAAAGATACCACAAAGATCGCAACAGTGTTTCGTGGTAAAAAAACTGAGAAATACAGAACGCAAACTCCCTCAGTCGTTTTAGATACTTTCCTTAAGCAGATATTTCCCCATAAAGCAGTGCCAATCTATATTTGGCTCGATCATTTCGGTAAACTGGGCGCGCTATCCACATCTGATTTTCTCAATGATAATCAAGTTAAAGTGCTGCTCGCTAGAATGAAAGGAGCGCAAGAATGAAAATACTGTTATTATTGGTAATAATCTCTTTCACTAGTCATTTGTATGGGCAACAAATGATAAAAGGAAAAGTATATGATGAAACTGGCGATCCTGTGACGAAGGTCACTCTTAGGGACAGTCAGAAGAAAATGTTGGGGGCAAGTGATAGCCAGGGCAATTTTAATATCGTTGTAACTCAATTGCCACTATGGATATATTGCAGCAAAATAGGCTATCTTACAGATTCAATTTACTTAAATAATGCAATAGGGATTGAAATTGTCCTTAAACAAAGCAATACCCAGTTGCAGGAAGCTGTGGTCTATAGTAATGGCTTTCAGAAGCTGCCCAAGGAAAGAGCGACAGGATCTTTTGAAAACTTGGGCAATGATCTGTTAAAAAGAAGGATTTCTTCCACAATCATAGGGCAATTGGATGGTCTGGCAACAGGACTCCAGTTTGATAATAGGACAAAGAGCGCTCAACTGAACATCCGCGGCCTCAATTCTTTTTCGGGAGGAAATGTGAAGCCGCTTATTGTACTGGATAATTTCCCCTTCGAAGGGACATTGGATCAGATCAACCCAAATGATGTCGAAGACGTAACCCTACTAAAGGATGCTGCGGCAACTTCAATATGGGGAGCAAGAGCAGGAAACGGTGTAATCGTGATCACAACGAAAAAAGCCACAAATAAATTTAAGATAGACTTTTCTTCGAATTGGACTTTTCAGCCTCCCGATGATTTATATTATGAACCTATTGTGAATTCAACTGACTTTATAGATCTCGAAATGATGCTTTTTGATAAAGGACATTTTGACAATCAATTCTCCAACCCATTGGCATTACGTAAAATAGTCCTGTCGCCAGTGGTAGATCTGTTACAAAAATTGAGATTGGGGGAGATACAGCAGGATGAGGCTGACCGTAAAATTCGATCCTGGCGATCTTATGACTATAGAAAGGACAAAGAAAAATTTTATAGAGTAGCCGCACTTCAACAAGATTATATAAGAATAAATAGCGGCAACACCCGATCCGATCACAGCGTTTCGATAGGTTGGGACAGAAACTTAAGTCAGCACATAAAAAGTCTATCAGATAGAATATCCATAAGACAGACTAACTTGTTTGATGTTACCGATAATTTACAGCTACAGGCAAATTTCTCCTATACATCAACCATTGATAGAGCACCGGCAGGGACCGATAACTTTTTCTATTATCCCTATACAAGGCTTTTTGATGATGTCGGAAACTCGATAACCGTGCCCTATCTGCTCAACCAAAATTACGTAAGCGAGCTAGGTGCTAAAAATGGGATAGACTGGACTCTCAACCCTATGGAGGATTTAAATAAATCGTTGACAAAAAATAAAATGGACCATTTTGCTGCAAATATGATTGCGAGATATTCAATATTTAAAGGAATTACCGGACAGTTGATCTATGGGGCTGAAACGCAAAAATCAAGAAATACTTCCTTATATGAAGAATCAAGTTTTTTCTCAAGAAATCTCATTAATCAGTTTACGCAGCAAACGAATGATGGAAAATTGAAATACATATTGCCAAAAGGAGCAATACAGGATAGATCGTTCAGTACGCTGATGAGCCATCGTATCCGTGCGCAGTTAGACTTTGCAAAAAATTGGGCAAATAGTCATGAACTTAATATACTCATAGGTACAGAGCTGAGCCACCGCAAGGTCGATGGTAATTCATACCGAAACTATGGTGTTGATGCCGATGTGCTGACGGTACAGAAAGTGGACTATGTCAATCCGTATCCAACTTTCGATAATCTTTACGGAAATAATTATATACCGTTTTATGGAAGTAATTCCCAAAATGTACAACGGTTTTTATCCTTATTCGCAAATGCGGCCTATACCTTTAATGGCAAGTACACTATTAGTGGCTCAATGCGAAAGGATGGAAGCAATGTATTTGGTGCTATAACAAATGAAAAATGGAACCCCCTTTGGTCTACAGGGGTAGCATGGGCATTGGCTGAAGAAAATTTTTTGAAGGATATATCCTGGATAAGCAGCCTCAAAATACGCGCGACATATGGTACAAGCGGAAATATTGGCGGCGGTGCCAATCGTGATCCGATTATGATATACAATGCGGCCACTGCGCAGTACACAAATTATCAATATGGTCTGATCAATACACCGCCCAACCCATACTTAAAATGGGAAGAAGTGCAGACTTTTAACAGTGCTCTAGAATTTTCAATGCTAAAAAATAGAATCTCTGGATCGGTTGAATGGTATAGCAAAAGATCTGTTGATCTGATTGCGCCTGATCAGATTGATCCGACTACAGGTTTTGGAAATGCCTACCGTAATATCGGTGTAATCAATGGCAGAGGATGGGATGCTAAATTAAGTATTGCTTCAAACCCTAATAGTTCGCTGAAATGGAATACGACGTTCGGATTTTCTTACTCAAAAAGTGTCGTGAAAGATTATAATGGTGCTATAAATACGACGATGAATTATGCAGAAAGCGGCCCGCAGATCTTAAATCCAATTCTGGATAAGGAATTGTATCCTGTATTTGCCTATCGTTTTGAGGGTTTAGATCCACAGAATGGAGATCCTCAAGGTAGCTATAAAGGTGAGGTCTCCAAAGATTATCAAAAGTTGCTGAATGATTCTTTGCAAAATCTGCATTATTATGGCTCAGCTTTACCAAGCCATTATGGCTTCTTAAGAGGAATGCTCGGGTGGAAGAAACTGCAGTTCACATTTTCTATAAATTATAAGTTTGGTCATTATTTTAGAAAACGGACTGTGGGATACGCGGGAATGTTCAATGGTACAGCAGGACATGGAGATTTCTATCAAAGGTGGCAAAATCCCGGCGATGAGAAATGGACTAACATCCCTTCAATGATATATCCCGCAAATACCAGCAGAGATAACTTTTATAAATATGCTGAGCCCAATGTCTTAAAAGGTGATGTCATCAGATTACAGGATCTGAGATTAAGTTATTCATTTGCAAAAATTCCCATACAGGTCAATGCTTCAGTAAATAATGTCGGCATTTTATGGAAAGCAAATAAGAAAGGCTTAGATCCCGATTATTTTAGTACCCCCCCAAGCCGAATCTATTCCTTTGGTATAAACGTCAATTTTTAAAACTTCACATTATGAAACTGTTAAGAAATATGATATCAGCTCGTCTATTATATTGCATGTGCCTGTTTACGCTAATGTCTTGCAACAAATTTCTGGACGAAAAGAGTGAAAGCTCTTTCGTAACCCCAAATTCATTGAAAGATCTACAGGCATTGCTCGATAATAATTATACCATAAACACAAATCTTGCACCCGGCTTATTAGAAATGAATACGGATGATTTCTATGTGACGACGGCTGTATTTAATGGACTTACTGAATTTGAAAAGAGCTTATATATTTGGGATGATGAACCGCAATTTCTGCCGGCAAATAACAATGTATACTGGAAAAATCCATTTCTAGCAATTTTTTATGCAAATACCGTGTTGGATAGATTAAGGAAGATGGAAAAAATAGAAGATGCCAATTATAATTATATTAAAGGTTCTGCATTATTCTTTCGGGCATACACTTATTATCAGATGGCCCAGGTATATTGTTCTGACTTCAGAAAAGATAATCCCGAGCATAACAATATTAGCTTGGGTATGCCTTTGAGATTAACGCCCAATTTTGAAGAAAAGTCGATACGGTCAACCTTGGATGAAACTTATCGACAGATATTGAACGATCTTGAAGAAGCGCTGAATCTGCTCCCTGTGCGCGTTGACTTTTCAACTAGGCCGTCACGTACCGCTGCACTCGCGATGTTGGCACGAGTAAATCTCTTGATGCAAAACTACGATAAAGCATTGGAATATGCGGAAAAAACCCTAGCGGTCCATAACGAGCTTATGGATTATAAATCAAGGAATCCAAATAGTACTACACCCTTTGAAATTATGAATCCCGAAACGATCTTTCTGGCCTATAATACAGATCTAACTATTTTAAATGCTAAAAGGGCAAATGTTGATTCAACCCTTTTCGGATTGTATGATGATGGAGATTTAAGAAAGACTATATTCTTTAATAAAAAAACGGATGGTACTATCGGTTTTAAAGGAAATTATGCAGGATTCTATAACTCGAGTTTCTTCTGCGGTCTGGCTGTGGATGAGATTTTTCTGATAAAATCAGAATGTTTGGCACGCAAAGGAGAATTGAATATGGCAAAAGCTACACTGGAGGTATTGCTGAATAAACGTTTTGCAAAGGAATATGTATTTCCTTCTGCACTCAAATCCCAGGATGAGGTATTGACATATATTTTGCAAGAACGCCGTAAGGAGCTGATTTTTAGAGGTATTAGGGTCTCTGACCTTAAAAGGCTTAATAGAGATCAAAAATTTCAGAAGACTTTGGTGCGCAAGATTGTACGGGATGGCGTGGAAAAATCCTATACACTTCCTCCAAATAATCTGCGATATCAAATATTGATTCCTCAAGATGTAGTTCAAATTACAGGCATGTTGCAAAATCCACGCTAAAAAGACTTGTATGATTATAGAAAAGCTCCAAACAAACTGATATTTGGAGCTTTTAAAAAAAACTGTGTTTCCTTCTATTCTGAACGGAAAGACTGTACGGTTTCATTCGGTGTCCCTGAACCGAGCGCATCACTGATACGCTGCGAAACGGACTCGCTAGGCTGCCCCGGTATAGTAACTGTGGCATTGAGATCTGGTTGCCCTGAACTGCCATTTTCAGGAGCATTTAAATTGCAGATAGTTTCTTTCTCTCCATCACAAGTAGTGCTGCTGCCTTTAGAATATTGTGAGGGATCCGTAAGATCATTATTGGAGGGATTAGGTGCGCCATCGAAATGCCACTCAATAAATTCGGGATCAACTTTATTTACTTTCACCTCTTCTTTTTTATCATGTGCATTTGCACCGATGATAAGGCCTGCCATCAAGGCACCTGTACCCAATGTGCCGATGATTCTTTTTACTAATGTTCTCATGTTTTTGTTTTTTATATGGTTATATTTTTGCTTATCCTTATTATCCTCCTGAATCGGCCGTGGAGTTGTTCCTGTTGACCGGCCGGGCATCTCCCTGTCCTCCGATCTGTTATCTTATACCAAAGTTAGCGCAGTAATCTGCCCTGGATGTATGACTTTTAGGTACGTAGTTGTATGATTTTTTGTGCGATGGCGACCGGTCTTCATTTTGGGGACGAGAGGTTTAATTTCAGGGGCGAATGCCAAATATGGGAAGATCTGCCTGCAGCTGTTAAGGACTAGGTTCCCGGAAAAAAAAAGGTTTTCAAACTGTAAAGAATGAAAACCTTTGGAATGGTAAGATCTTAACCTGATAAATTCTTTAGATTAAATCATTGGGATCACCATCTAAATTTCTATCGTATCTCGCACGTATACGTCGGGCACGCTCGCGCTTCGCAGCAAATTCGTCTGCCTTTGATCCCGGGCTATAAAATGTATCTTCATTAAAATGTGGATGTTGATAAAAATCCTGGTCATATACACTAGATCCCACCGTAAATCCGACATCACCTGTTCCCTCATAAATATGGCGAATGGATAATTCAGTATCCGGATCCAGGTAATTTTCACGGTACGCCGGTAGTCTGGTCAGCCGGTCGGCAGTAACCGGTACCACCACGACTTCACCATCATCGGCCGGATTATAGCGATAGTCTGTAGCTGGTTCCACGGGATCGATTTCATCTACCGGTAGTACGCCGCTGCGGTCGATGGGCTCCACGGTACCCGGCTCATCATTACTCGCCTGTATACGCTTCCCGTCATAAAGTGCAGCAACGCCAATGGGCACCAATATCTTTTTGTCGTCTTCAATAGGTAAATCTGCATCTTTCAGGTCAACAATAATATAGCGCACTTGTTGGCTTTGAGGGTCAAAAAGGAGGTCATCTACCTCACCTAGCGATTGTCCGGCTTGATTTTTTACTTTCCAGCCTCTAATATCTGGTTCACCATCAACGATTTCATAATCGCTTCCTCCTAATTCGATCAAATGGTCGTATTTTTTTTCGTCTAATGCCATGTCTTTAAATTTTTGAGTTCAAAACTTTAGGTTTCTATTTATTGCGGAAAACCACGATCTCTACATTTCGGTTTTGATTTTTTCCGCTTGCGCTTGCATTGTCAGCCACAGGAGCATTTTCTCCACGTGAATGTACGCTTACTTTGCTTTGGTCAATTCCACCTTGACTAACCAACCAGTCCTTCACGGCAGTAGCACGTTCCATGCCCAGTTGCTTGTTGTGGGATGCCGTGCCGGTAGAATCCGTATTCCCAAATACGCCTACGTAGGCACCTTGAAAATCTTTATTCAAAGCCGACGAAATTTGTTTAAGTTTCGCTTCGGAATTGCTTTGTATGGCGCTTTGGTCAGTGGCAAATAATATATTTTCGCCAAGCGAGTAAATGGTATAGCCATCACTGGAGCGTACGCGAATATCTTTG
This sequence comes from Sphingobacterium siyangense, assembly GCF_007830445.1. GTDB lineage: Bacteria > Bacteroidota > Bacteroidia > Sphingobacteriales > Sphingobacteriaceae > Sphingobacterium > Sphingobacterium siyangense. The sequence goes on from NZ_VLKR01000011.1 coordinate 126,638, forward strand.
TCCGTGATATTCGGGTCCGAAGATTCAGCACTATTGAAATCTACTGAATTCCAGCTTGGTTCCGTTGTTGCAAGGGTATCCCCGCCCATATCGCCCTGATCCGTTACCATGCCGGTGCTGTCCCTGGTATCAGCGACATCGGATGCACTGTTATTACGATTTACAAAAAACAAGATTATTGCCAATGCAATAAGTGCGAGCAGAAGCCAAAGCCACCATGGTGCTCCGCTTTTAGGTTTTACTTCTAAATGTGCCATATAGCTATTATTTTTTCTAGGAGAACACCTAAATTCTATCTTCGGTTTTAAAAGTTTTTTTATGGCACATACAAAATAGGGGGCTACCGCTAAACTTAAGAGAGGATGTAAGACGGATGGAAGATAAAAATTTAGATTAAAAATTTGATTTTCAAATATAAGTGTTATCTTCGCATTATCTAAGCAAAACCGGTTTTGCTTATTATCATTAATAACCAATTTTAAAAACAAAAATGCCTCATACCGAAAATATAATTTTATGTGTCGATTTAGGTGGTACGCATTGCTCATCAGGCCTTGTGCACGGGAGCCCTGCAGTTGTCATGGACGGATCGTACTTTCGCGGGAATGTAAATAGTAACGCAGAAAGAGTACAGATTTTGTCGGCCATAAAACAAACCATCGATAAGACCCTAAGTTCAACTACGCATTTACCATCCGAAATTTTCATATCTTGTCCTGGTCCATTCGATTACGAAAACGGAATATCCTTAATGGACGGAATGAATAAGTATCAGTCGCTACTAGGCTTTAATCTTAAAGAATTTTTTGCGAATATCACAGGAATTGATTTAAGTTCGATCTACTTTTATAACGACGCTGCAGCCTTTTTATTGGGCGAAGTTGTCAATAAAAAAATGGAAAATAGGCGCGTTATAGGCCTGACTTTAGGAACCGGATTGGGTTCTTCGCTTTACGAAAATGGAACAATCGTAGATCTCAATTTAGGATCAGCAGTTTTCAGTAACGGCATTGTAGAAGACTTCATTTCAACCCGAGGGGTCTTAGCTCATTTGACAGAAAAATTTGGGTATATTCCCGTTGATAACATAAAAGACATAGCTGAACGCCCAGATCTGGAAATTTTTAGAAAAGAGGCCTTTGATTTCCTAAGCAACCAACTGATTACTTTCATTAAAGAATATATTTATCCGTTAACGCCAGACACAATTATAATCGGAGGCAGTATTGCCAAGGCCCACAATTATTTTTTTGATAAGCTCCTTTGTACCCTTGATACGGAGCTATCCCTTGCATCATTTGATGAACGCAACTTATTTCTCGGATTAACCCTCAAGACATTTAGTATATGAAACCCATTTGGAAATTTACATTGATCGCATCGTTGGGAGGTTTTTTGTTTGGTTTTGAAACAGCAGTGATATCGGGTGCTGAACAAATCATACAAAAACTCTGGGACTTGGATGCTGTCCGTCATGGACTTACCGTATCGATCTCGCTGATCGGAACCATTATAGGAGCCGTTATCGCCGGACGTATGGCCGATCGTTATGGGCGTAAACCCGTGCTTTATTTCGTTGCAGCTTTATATTTACTCTCAGCATTGGGCTGTGCAGTAGCGTCCATCTGGGAGCTTTTCCTGTTGTTCAGATTATTGGGTGGACTTGCTGTGGGGATCAGCTCTGTTGTTGGACCCGTATATACCTCCGAAATTGCTCCCGCAAAAGATCGCGGTAAACTTACAGGGACTTTTCAGATTATGATCGTGCTGGGAATCTTTACGGCCTATCTGACAAATTTTCTTTTTATGAGCGTAAATTCAGGCGGATGGCGATACATGCTCGGTATCATGGCTGTGCCTGCCCTATTATTTGTACTTCTATTGAATCTTATTCCCGAAAGTCCAAGATGGCTATTGCAGCAGGGACACATTGAAAAAGCGCGTGCAAGTTATCTTCGGCTTGAAACTCCATTTGAAGTGCAGGTCAATCCGTCCCAAACATCTGGTAAGCATGTTAGCCTATTCCAAAAACGGTATGCCAAACCTATACTTTTTGCGGTGTTGTTAGCATTCTTCAATCAAATGACCGGAATTAATGCTATTCTATATTACGCACCACGGATCTTCGAAATGGCGGGCTTTAGTGCAGCATTAGCCTACCTTCAGCCTATTTTTATCGGTGGTACCAACTTGCTCTTTACCCTGGTTGGCATGAGCATCATAGATCGTTTTGGGCGAAAAAAACTGCTTTTGACAGGCGCTATTGGCATGTTCTTATTTCTGTTATTGGCAGCCTTTGGCCTAAAAGGAGTAAACGCACAATTTTTACTTTTCTATATCATGGGATTTATAGCATCTTTTGCCTTATCACAAGGTGCCGTGATTTGGGTGTTTTTGGCGGAAATTTTCCCGAACGAGGTTCGCGCCCAAGGCTCTTCCTTGGGGAGCACGACCCATTGGCTATTTGCTGCAATAATATCCTGGGTATTTCCAATTATTGTAGAAGGTAGCGTACTCGGAGGATATTATGTATTTTTATTCTATGCCCTGATGGTTATCGCGTCCTTCGTGTTTATTCTATGTATGCCCGAAACGAAGGGCAAAGTATTGGAAGAAATAACCTAAAGTTCCTATATTAAATAATTATTAAATCCTCATCATAAAGCGATATTGATCTATAAACTTATTAATTTCGTTTTGCAAAACCGGTTTTCTAAGATAGTTATGCGCTTTTGATACTAAAGAAACATTTTCGTAATACCATATATTAAAATAATTGACATATGAAACAAATGATAACGCTATTTAAGCCTCTTTCCATAATTGCGATTGCGGTGACTTTTTGGGGCTGTAGCGCGCAAAGACAGCCGCGCCATCTCGCCCCAGACTGGGTCATGGGCGGTTTCGTTCGTCCAGCAGGGGTAAACCCTGTAATCGAACCTGATAGTACCACCACATTTTTGAATCCCATGAATGGGCAACTTGTGCATTGGGAGAATAATGACACCTTCAACCCGGCAGCGGTGGTAAAAGGAGATAGTATCTACGTGCTTTATCGTGCCGAAGATAAGACGGGGATAAAAATTGGTCATCGTACTTCACGTCTAGGGCTTGCTGCGAGCGCTGATGGAACACATTTCAACCGACAAAAAACGCCTGTTTTTTATCCCGGGGCTGATAGCCAGCGTGAGTTTGAATGGCCCGGTGGAACGGAGGATCCGCGTATAGCGGAATCCGAAGATGGCACCTATGTGATGTTCTATACGCAATGGAACCGAAAAGTACCTCGCCTAGGGGTAGCTACCTCAAAGGATCTTAAAAATTGGACAAAATATGGGCCTATTTTTAAAAAATCGAACATACTGCCTGAGCTCGTCAATAAATCGCATAAATCAGCATCGATTGTCACTAAACTGGAAAATGGTAAGCAGCTAATTACTAAAGTAAATGGGAAGTATTGGATGTACTGGGGCGAGCATGGTGTATATGGCGCAACGTCGGATAATCTGCTTGACTGGGAACCGGTTGTAGATGAGAAAGGTCAACTCAAAGCGTTCATCTCACCTCGAGAGGGATATTTTGATAGCTCTTTAACAGAATGTGGCCCACCGGCCATCCTGACAGATAAAGGAATTCTACTATTATATAATGGCAAAAACCACCCTGAAAAAGGAGATAAGCGATTTAATAAAGGTACTTATTCAGCAGGGCAAGTTCTTTTCGACAGTAAAGATCCGGGTAAAGTATTAGCAAGGATGGACGTGCCTTTCCTAAGACCAATGGAAGCTTTTGAAAAAAGTGGTCAATATGTTGACGGCACAGTGTTTATAGAAGGCCTGGTTTATTTTAAACAGAAATGGTTTCTATACTATGGCTGTGCTGATTCAAAGGTTGGTGTTGCCATTTTTGATCCGCAACATCCTGCTGCACTGGATCCCATCCCTAATGAAAAATAAGGTATAGATGTATAAAGCCAAAGTGATTCGTGTAAGCGTTTTAATAAAGAATTACTAACCAAAAATAAATTTTATAAAAAATGATACAGCGTGATTTAAATGCAGCCTATAAGAGCGCCTTAAAGGCAAGTTTGATAGGGATCGCACTAATGACATCCGCGGCTTATGGTCATGAGCGTTGGGACAGTGATCTTGTCCTCATGGCTATGGCCAAAGCACCCGTCCGGATAACCGGACAAGTAACGGATGCTGCCAATAATCCGATCGCCGGGGTCACTGTGCAAATAAAGCGCACACCCTCCATCGGAACCAGTACAGACGGAACCGGAAAATTTTCCATTACAACAGATCCTAATGAAACACTGCTGCTATCCGCCGCCGGCTATAAGAGCCAAGAAATCCTGCTAGGGGGACGAACAAACTTATCCATTATTCTGCAAGATAGTGTAGCGATGATGGACGAGGTTGTGGTGGTGGGATATGGCGTGCAGAAACGAGCTTCGGTAACAGGTTCAGTTGCATCCATACAGGCTGAAGAGCTGATTAAGGTAAAGACGCCAAACGTAACAAATATGCTTGCTGGTCGATTGCCGGGGATTCGTGCGGTACAGCGTAGCGGTGCCCCCGGAGATGACGGAGCGTCGGTGGATATCCGCGGGTACGGTAGCATGCTCGTTATCGTGGATGGCGTACAGCGAGATTTTGCACAGGTCGATCCGAATGATATCGAATCTATATCAATATTAAAGGATGCTGCTGCCGCGGTGTACGGATTTAAAGGTTCCAACGGGGTGCTATTGGTGACCACAAAAAAAGGAAGCAATTCAAAAACTAAAGTGGAGTACAATGGATATTATGGGATCCAGCAGGTGACGCGATATCCACGTATGATGAATGCCTATGAATATGCGTCGCTGTATAATGAAGCGATCTATAACTCTAATCCGTACACTGGGGTACCAGCATATAGTCAAGAACAACTCGATAGTTACAAAAATGGAGCGCAGGGTACTGACTGGTGGGATTCCCTCGTGCGTAACAATGCTCCACAGAGCTCACACAATGTGAGCATCTATGGGGGAAATGATAAAGTTAAATATTATAATTCGGTGGGATATGTTGACCAGGGTGGTATTTTGAGGTCAGATGACTGGAACTTCAAAAGGTATAATCTACGCTCCAATATTGATCTGAATGTTACACCAAATTTTACCGTCGGATTTAAATTGACAGGTCGTTTACAAGATCGTGAAAAACCGTATGGAGGTGACGATCTGTTTACACAGGCACAGATGGCCATCCCTATTTATTCCATTTATGCCAACAATAATCCCAGTTATTGGCAGGCCATTGGAAACATGGCCAACCCTATACATAGCTCTTATATCGAGCATAGTGGATACGAATCGCGCCTGAGAAGAGAGTTTAACGGTTCATTGGATCTAAATTGGAAGCTACCGTGGATAGCTGGACTGTCGTTACGTGCTATGGTCGCTTATGACTATAAGAACAGTGAATGGAAAACATGGCAAAAGGCATTGAGCGATTACCAGTACAATCAGACGAATGAACACTATACCGAGGTCGCTCTAAGAAAAAAAGCAAGCCTGGAGTCCAAGATGGAAAATCTGTATATGCCAACGCAGCAGTATTCGATCAATTACAACCGTGTATTTGGACAAAAGCATGATGTCAGTGGCTTATTGTTATGGGAGGCCTATCACGACCGTTTGACCGATATATTGGGTTTTAGGGAATCTTCGATCGGGATCATTGACGACATCAGTAAAGGAGACACCGAAAACCAAAATACGAGTGGCAAAAGTGTGGAAACGGCGCATGCAGGTCTGGTAGGAAGGTTTAATTATGCCTATGACCGAAGATATCTACTTGAATTGAATTTCCGTTATGATGGATCTTATAAATTTCAGCGGGACCGCAGGTGGGGATTCTTCCCGGGAGTTTCAGCCGGTTGGCGGATTTCGGAAGAGAAATTTTTCAAAGAAAATTTTGCTCATTTTGATAACGTAAAAATCCGGGGCTCCTATGCCCAAGTCGGTGATGAGGGTGATTTTTCGGCATTCCAATACCTCGACGGATATGTCTATGGAGGGAGTTATGTGCTGGGAACTGGAGGCTTGTCTTCTGGGCTGAGAAGCAGTGGGATGGCCAATCCTTGGTTGACATGGTACGAGTCTAATATCATGAATCTAGGGTTTGAGGCTTCCTTTAAAAACGGATTGATCAATACGGAATTCGACTGGTTTAGACGCGAACGCTCTGGGCTTCCTGCGACAAGACAAGGCACTTTCCCGACAACATTCGGCGAGTCTATGCCACAGGAAAATTTAAATTCAGATATCAATACCGGTTTTGAATGGACTGTAGGCCATAAAAATAAAATTGGTGATTTTGCCTATAATATATCCGGCAATTTTTCTGTAACACGCATCCGCTATGGCTACGTCGAACGTGCAGCTTCAACCAATATGTATGATAACTGGCGGAACAACAGTAATGATAGAAATAAGGATATCCGGTGGGGGAAGACGGTCTTGGGTCAATTTTCCTCGTATGAAGATATTTTAAATTCACCGGTGCAGGATAATAATGGAAATCGATCCCTGCTTCCCGGAGATTTGAAATTCAAAGATGTGAATGGCGACGGCATTATAGATGGGAACGATGTGGAACCAATCGGTCATGGTGCAACACCAAGAATGTATTATGGATTAAATCTCGGCGCGAATTATAAAGGATTTGATATGACCTTATTTTTTCAGGGAGCTGCAGGCCATGATATTTATATAAGTGGCGATATACTTGATCCGTTTATCCAACAGGGCCTAGGTAACGGATTTGCATTTATGACCGACCGATGGCACCGGGCAGATCCTGCTGATCCCAATAGTGAATGGATTGCCGGCACAATGCCCGCAGCCCGGGTAACAGGTCAGGTGGACAACCGATCTGATAACTCATGGTCCTTACATAAAGCAGATTATCTACGGTTAAAAACATTGGAAGTGGGGTATTCTCTACCAAAAAAATGGGCCGAGTCCCTAAAGATTGAACGGTGTAGAATCTACTTTAATGCCAATAACCTATTGACGTTCACGGGGAGTGATGCGTTATTGAAAAATATAGACCCTGAAAGCAATCAAAGTCGATTGCGCTATTATCCACAATTGAAAACATTCAATTTTGGTGTTAATATAGTTTTATAAAATCCTATACTATGAAAATGAAATATTTCAGTCCTCTTCTTCTGAGTTGTGCATTTACACTGAGTTTATATAGTTGTAACGATTACCTAGACCGGGAGCTTACCAGTGGAATTATCACCTCTGATCTCATCTGGGAAAGTCCGCAAGCGATACAGTCCGTGTTAGTCACGATGTATGATGAGGGATTACGATTAGATGAGTTTGACGATTGGTTTACAGGAAAATCAAATCTGCTCAATTTGACCTCCTTGTCTGATGAAGCGACAGGAGCGTATCAGAAAGACTATGCATTTAGTAATGCAAATTCGGTATATACGTATAGTGATTACGTCTTTGAAGACCCTTTTGCGACGCGATACGTCCAAATAAGACGTACAAACGACTTCTTGAAAAAACTGAGCGAGACTACAGTCTTGAGCGACGAGGAGAAGCGCCTAGTCGATGCTGAGGCGAGGTGGATACGCGCGATGCAATATTTTGGTTTGGTGAAGCGCTATGGTGGTGTCCCCTTGCTAACGACACCACAAGAATACGTTCCTGGCGATTTTTCGGCATTACAGGTTCCAAGAAATAAGGAATCGGAAGTTTACGATTTTATTATCAGTGAATGTAAGGCGATTAGCGACATACTTCCGGTATCGCGATCTGCAGAAAGTAAATATAGAGCCTCCAAAGGTGCTGCGCTTGCCTTATGGTCCCGTGCTTCGCTGTATGCTGGCTCGATCGCTAAATATGGTTCAAATGCAAATTTAAGTGGAGAGGCTGTAACGCGCGGTTATGTTGGTATAGCAGCCAATGAGGCAACGAGGTATTTTACCGAATCGTATAATGCTTCAAAAGCATTGCTGGAGGCAGGCACTTATTCCCTTTATAACAAAAATGCCGACAAAGCAGCGAATTTCTATGAACTGTTTTCAAAAAGTGTAAATGGCGATAATGGGGAATACATCTTTCAGAAAACCTTTAATGTTTCAGCCGGGAAAGGTCACATGTGGGATAAGATGAATGCTCCTTTTTCCTATCGTGGTGATGGCTGGGGCTGCGGAGTGACCCCAACGCTCGAAATGGTCGAAGCATTTGAATACAGCGATGGTAGCCCGGGTAAATTGTCTTTAAAAAATACAGATGGGACCCCGCGTAGTTTTGATAGTCCCTACGATCTTTTCGTTGGGAAAGACCCGCGGTTGTTTGCTTCCATCTATGTTCCCGGCGCTCCATTAAAGGGCAGCAAGGTCGAATGGATACGAGGAGTGATCAATGGGCAGAATGGCTCGGGGCAAAAATACCAGGCACAGAATCAGCCCGACAAGGATAATGTGGCTACGATAGACGGTGTGAGGTACAATACATCGGGTAAAGATGGCGGCGCCGACGTCGGAGATGCTTCAAAAACGGGGTTTTATATGCGTAAGTTTTTTGATGAAACGCTTACAGACATGACAAATATTGACGCCAAGCGTTCGGAGACACCTTGGGTAGTATTTCGCCTTGGTGAAATATACCTTAATTTTGCCGAGGCCTGTGTCGAGCTCGGAGGCAAAGACACCGAAGCTTTGCAGGCGGTAAATGCCATTCGCACACGTGCCGGAATTCAGTCACTTGCAACGATATCCATTGCCAAAGTTCGGCAGGAACGCAAGGTAGAGCTTGCTTTTGAAAAGCTACGCTTTTGGGATCTCAAGCGATGGCGAGTAGCCCACATGGATGAATCGCAGGGCGGACTAACCAACTATAGAGGTACAGCGCTATATCCTTGGTTCAATGTTAAAAGCAATAAGTATACTTTCGAAACCGGAGTACCTCCGAAGCAAAAAAGATTATTTCTGGAAAGAAACTACTATATCCGCATTAGTCCTACGGATTTGAGTACGAATCCGCAGCTGGTTCAAAATCCGGGTTACGGCAACTAATTAAGATGTATTACAATTATGATCAAAATGAAGAATATTTTTTATGTGTTTGGTTTTATTTTAATCGCTGTCATGAACAGTTGCGAAAATGAGATCGACAATCTACAGGCTCCTAATGGGGGGCTTCACGGCACCATATATGACATGGAAACAAACAAGCCTATTCCATTGCCGGTGGAGGGGTCGGGAGGTGTATTGGTTTCTTTATTTGAAATAGGAACCGGGGCGACTGCCTCTGTCGATTTCAGGGCAAATGCAGATGGATCTTATACCAACAATACGGTGTTTAATGGGAAGTATAGAGTGGTTGTCAACGGCCCTTTTATTGGCGTATGCGAAGGGTATACGACCGTCCAAGGTCAAACGGAATTTGATTTGAAAGCAACCCCTTTTTCCCGTATTACGGCATCGGCCACCATTTCCGACAGAAACCAAGTCGAGGTAGCATTTAAGGTTAATAAATCGGACGAATCCTTTACGTTTACCAATGTATCTGTGATGTGGAACTATACGCCCCGAGTAGATGAAAATAATGCGAATTATGTCACAAAGATTGCTAAGGGCAAAATAGATGAAGGTACACATGTCTTTGAACTGGCCAATGATAAACAATTTGTCGAGAACTTTTACAAGATCAAGGCAAACGGCAACAAAATCTATGTCCGGGTAAGTGCGACGGTAAACGGGGTCGTCAATTATAGCGATACCATAGAATTGATAGCAAATGACTGATCAACTAACACGCAAAGCAAAAACTACACAGGAGTCACTCATGAAAAGAATTATAACATTCAGTATAATCGGTTTTTTATTGGTATCATGCAGTAAAAATGAAACCAAGGTGGAAGAGCCATCCGTAACCGGCACATCTGTCAAAACCATGTCGTATAATATCTATTCGGCACAAAAAAAAGGCATAGAGGCGATCGCCGACGTGATTAAGAAAAATGATCCCGACCTTGTGGGGCTGCAGGAAGTGGAGAAGAACTCCATCAATCTGAATTTTGACACCGGAAAACGCCTTTCCGAGCTTACCGGTATGCCCTATTATTATTTTGTCAAAGCCCGCGACCTAGCTCAGGGGGAATATGGTAATCTCATTCTTTCAAAATTACCCCTTAAAGAACAGGCAACTTACCTGTTGGATGTGGTCACTTCAGAATCAAACGCTTATATAAGAGCGCTTGGCACGGTGAGGGTAACCAAGGATAATCAGGATTTTTATTTTGCAGTGACGCATTTAGATCATCTGTCAGATAATGCCAATAGGCTCCATCAAATTGACCTAATCCACCAATATACCAAAGATATTACGCTACCTATCATTCTGTCTGCCGACATCAATGCCAAGCCTACAGAAGAAGGCTATAAAGTGTTGACGAAATGGTTTACATCAGGATGCCTAAATGGCTACTGTGGCTTTACAGCCGGAACACCTAAACCTGATGGAACCATAGATTACCTGATGTATGCACCGGCAGACGGGGTCTTGACGGAGACATATGATGTAGACTATAGTTCCTATTCGCAATCCGATCATTTTCCTGTTGTTGCGAATTTTTTAATCAAAAACTAATACAAATTTTACGTAGCAAAACCATGATAACTATTTGTTTTTCTAAAATATCAGGAATAAGAAATCTTCACATCGGGATATTTTTTTGTTTCGCAATGGGTCTACTCAGTTGCACCAAAGAGATTGGTGGCGACATGACGTATCCCGATAAGGCTAATGAACCTAAAATTACCCAATATACACCCATTTCTGGAGGCTCATCTACCGAAATATCCCTATATGGGAGTAATTTTGGAACGGATCTCGAAAAAATCAAAGTGACAATAAATGAGAAGGAAGCGAGTGTATTAAGTTCCAATGGACGGGTCATTACCGCACGTATTCCACAGAATGCGGGATCCGGTAAAGTCAAACTAGCTATTAACGGCGTAGAATATACCTATAAGCAAAATTTTGAGTACGGATATCAGACCGTCGTGTACACCTATTTAGGATCGACTAAGGATGATGTTGACGGGGATTATGTGCAGGCTAAATTATCCGGGCCACGCTATTTGAAATGGAGTAAGGATAATATGCTCTATTTTGTCGAAGAGGGGGCGAGTAGACGAGATAATTTTGCGGCACTCCGTGTTGCTGCAAATAATCAAGTAAGTACCTTACTTAATGCTTCTGAGAACCCTTTGTTCGAGCGGCTCCGGGCTTTTGACTTTTCAATAGACCAAAATACATTGTACCTTAGCAATGATAACAACGCAAATGGATCCATGGGCTTTGGCAAGATGATAAAATCTTCTGGTAAATATAGCAATTTAACGGCCCTATCTGCAACGGCAGGATTGACGGCTGTAACAACGAACCCCGTGACAGATGAAGTGTTTGTTGGTATATACTCGGGCGGAAAGATCTGTCGTTTAAAATCCGATGGTACGCTGGAGCAGCTATTTGCAGTCAATTCAAAAAATGTCAATATTATGGACATTATTTTCTCTCCAGATGGGCAAACTATGTTTATATCAGGAGCCTACAATGCACACAGTGTTTATCGTGTACCCTATGACCTTGCGGCCAAGAGATTCGGTGCTGTACAAGTACTTGCTGGACCAAATGCCAATACGACGGGGAATGCAATAGGAAATGGAGAGTCTGCGCGATTCAATACACCTGCACAAATGGATCTGGATCAGGATGGAAACTTATATGTTGCCGATCGTAAAAACCATTGTGTTCGTAAAATCACGACCAATGGTACGGTAACTACTTATGCAGGAATTGCCGGCACCAGTGGTCTCCAGAATGGGAATGCCTTAACAGCAAAATTTTACGAACCCGAAGGTCTACAGTTCGGTCCTGACGGAGCATTGTATGTAGCTGATACCTGGAATCACGTTATTCGAAAGATCGTTATAGAGTAACTACCATATAATTTAACTAATTCTTACTTACATTAAAGAATAGGATCATGATGATAACTTTGTCTAAAGCAAGACATTTAAACTTGCGCCCCCTGCTGTTTGTTTTAATAACCGCTCTGCTGTTGTCAGTTAATGCCAATGGAGTTTCCGCCCAAAAATTGAATCGTAAAGTTGAGATCAAAACAATGACCTACAACATCTATAGTGCTCGAAAAATGGGCATTGAAGCGATTGCTTCGGTGATCAAAAAAGTTGATCCCGATGTTGTTTCTTTGCAAGAAGTGGAACGCAATACAGCTATTAATCCAATGGATTTTCCGAAGGAAATCGCTGCATTGACAGGGATGAAATACTATTATTTTGCACATGCATTAACGTTGAAGAAAGGTGATTATGGTAATGTTATCCTTTCCAAATATCCGCTACTGGAGACAAAGTCTATCCATTTGGGGGTTGCTAATGATGGGGATGACATCCGATCCTTTGGCTATGCATTGTTGGAAAAGGAAGGCAAACAATTTTATTTTGCGACGACCCACCTGGGCTACAAAAAGGATGATGCCACCCGTTTAAAACAGATCGATGAGATCTTGGCGGAAATCAAAAATTTAAAGAAGCCGATCATTTTGGGTGCTGATCTGAATTCACGGCCCAACTCACAGACTATGCCGGCTTTGCAAAAATGGTTTTCCCTGCCCTGTCAAACCTCGAATTGTGAATGGACTGTACCTACACCAAAACCGACATATACTTGTGATTGGTTGATATATGCTCCGCAGCAGGCTTTTGAAGTAAAGGACTATGCGGTTCAATTTTGGGCAGACAAAGAATCCGACCATTTTCCAGTTGTAGGAACATTTAATATTAAATAGTCTGAATAATTCAATACTAATTATTGGAACATATAAACCAAAAATATGCGGGAAACCGTGCATCTTCTGCCGATCAGTTGTTGCGACCGATTGGCAGAAGATTATTGCTTTTTCTTTCAGATGACTTTCTTGCTTTTATCACAGAGGGTAATACTACATGACTAGCATTATCTTTTGTTGGTTTTTCTATCTGCTTTAGCAATAATTTTATAATGTTGTTACTTAGTTCCTCCAAGGGCTGACGTATGGCGGTGATCGTTGGGGAGATCAGGTTAAACGCTTCATGATCGTCAAAGGACACGATGCCGAAATCCATTTTCTTTTTAGCCGTTAGCTTATTTATTGCAGCCAACCCTGCAAGACAAAGATAATTGGTTGCAAAGATGATAGCGTCCAATTCCAGATTTTTTTCAAGAAAATCTTTAATAAGCTGCTGTTTGACTGTTTTTTTTGATTCAAAGGGTACAAAGGCTACTTTAGGGTCAACAGCTAATTTTTCCATCGTCTCTTGGTAACCTAATAATCGTTCATGCATTTGGCTTTGTGTAGATTCGAGTGTAACGAATCCAATCTGACGAAACCCCTTATCATATAGATGCATACAAGCTTCAATCATTGCTTCCTTGTTGTTGGTTCCGACAAAATCCACACCTTCGACCGGATCCCGGTCAAATAGAACAATTGGGATATGTTCATCCACCATTTCTTTAACGACATCTTCTATTCCTTTGGTTGGTGCAATAATATAGCCATCCAGTTGGCTCCGTCTGAAAAAATTGATAATCTCAATGGCTGTATTGGTATCACCGAGGGTACTGCTGTACATTATCCTATACCCTTTCGTTTTGGCTAGATTTTCGATCATGAGCGCTATTGGTCCAAAAAATGAGTCAGAAATATCTTCAACAATAAGTCCGATACTGCTACTTCGGCCTGTGGCTAGGCTTTGCGCTAAGTGATGCGGGTAAAAACGAACCTCTCTGACATAATCCAGTACTTTAGCCTGTAATTCTTTGCTAATCCGTCTTTCGTCAGCTTTTCCGTTAATGATCAACGATACGGTTGACTTTGCTATTTTTAAGTGTTTCGCAATGTCATTTATTGAAATCTTTTTATTTTCCATACATTCTAAAACTTAAAAATATAGATTTTTATTCACTTGTATCCATTATCGTTCAAAGCCTTTAGAATTTACCGGCATTGTTGTTGAAAAAGAGGTCGTTTAATGCAGCAAAGAAAAAAAGTGTCCAGAAGAAATCGGCAAGATCGTAAAGAGATTCAATGTACTTCATAATCTTTTCTTGGGCCATCATGGGGTTGAAGCCTTCTCTGTCAAGATGCATCAGGTCAACTTCGTGATTAGCTTTTTGTTTTTCGGATTTTCCCTTATTGATTTATCTGTTGTAAAATATTATGATTAAATTAGCGTAGATGAAAACTACAGCTAATCTTCTGGTGTCTATTTTGGAGCAGTCCCATAGTGCGATCGCAATTTATGATAGCATAGACCTAAATATTGCTTTTGTTAGCCAAGGTATGCTGGATATATTATGTGTGGATCGGTCCATCCTAGGGCGTAGTTTTTGTGCATGCTTTCCTCATTTTAAAGAAGAAGGTTTTTCATCTATTTTGAAAAACGTTTGGAAAACAGGAATTGTCTATCAGGCTGAGCGTACACCCGCAAATATTGTTCATGAAGAGACGAAAACACTGCGGTATTTTAATTTTGAATATAGGCCATTGCTTGACGAGGAGGGGAAAACCTATGCTATTTTGCATACGGCAAGTGATGTGACTGAGCAACATCTTGCTTACAAAAATGTGGAAGAAAAGCAAGAGCAGCTTATGTTTAGCCGCGAATTGGACGTGCTCGCCGGCACTTTGGCACATGATCTAAAAAATCCATTGTCTGTTTTGAAAATTGGGAATAGTTTTCTGAGCAAAAATGTGGGTGTTTCGGTTAAGGTAAGTGAAAGGTGGTTTGAAACCTTTGCGGCATCTATTCAAAATATAGAAAGTATTATAAATCAGACATTGCAGCTTGGCAAGATACGCAGTGCCGAGAAAGAAGTCGCGTGTGTGGCAATGGATAAAAAAATAAGGAATTGTATTGATGAAATTAAACTGGTATATCCCGACAAACAAATGGAAATCAAATTAGGAGATCTATTTCCTTTGTATACGGATGGCGGAATCGTTTATCAGGTTTTTATAAATCTAATTGGTAATGCCGTTAAATATGCAAAAAAATCAGGTGAGGCTTTTTTGCATATTTATAGTGAAAAAGCTGATAAAGGAGTAGTATATTATCTCGAAGATAATGGCATCGGGATTCCGGAAGACGAGTTGCAGAAGGTTTTTCTTACAAATGAACGGGCGAGTAATACTGCCAAGATTGCTGGATCGGGAATCGGGCTGGCATTGGTTAAACATCTCATGGAACGTATCGGTGGGACGATTCATTTATCGAGCGAACTTAACAAAGGGACCGTCGTTCGCTTATTTTTTCCAGTTTCATCGCGAACGTTAGCCTAAACAACTTTTGACCTAATACTAACTTCGGCTGGAAGTTTTATTTCGGGCATGAGGAAAATAAAATTCTTGTGATTGAATTTTCTTGGGCGAAATAATCGTATTTTGCGTAGCTGCAAGCAAGATGAAATAACAGCGTAAACAAATTTAAATTTAAAAAATCAGCTACTCAAAATCCGTTGTTGAGTAGCTGATTTTCTAATTTATCGCTTCACAAATGCGATACCGCTGATGCTTGCAGATCCGCCTGCCGTTAATGGCTTGGATACGGTGTTCCAGACCACGGGATTAAATTGGTTTCCTGTATTGGTCTTTTGGACCATCACGCTGGTGGAACCGCCGTTCAATACAAATGCATCGTAACTACTTAAGGCTCCCATCAAAACGGCAACATCATTTAAACTGATGCCTACTGAAAAATTGGTGTCACCGCCATCAACAACCAAGGCATACATCGTTTTATTATCTGCGGATAGGCCAATGGCTGTTATCGCTTGAACAATTGCTGCTGTAGTCAAAACGTTATAACCTCGGTAACGGACCCAATTGGTCCCGGATACCAGTCCGCTAAATTGATTCAAATCATAAGGCTCAAAAGCAAACTTGGTGGTATCGGCACAATTGCCAATATAAGGCGAGCCATCTTTGCGTATTGCAAAGAAAGGTCTGGTCTTCTCTTTGGTCTTTATATTGCTCGTGGATACATTGATCTGCCGCCCGTTTTTAATGTAGGAATAAGTGGACGATAACGCCGCATTTATTGCTGCGAGGATCTCGCCGCCTGCGCGTGGTTCGCAGTACTTGGCCATATCACCTATCGGCTGGCTCACATATAGGTAATCATCAAATGCACTCATGATTGAAGGAAAAACCGCTTTTGATGAAAGATCTACAGTGAGCAGTTGAAGGCTCACGCGTTGATCGAGCTTGTTCTGGTAGCGAATATGGGTTCGTACAAGTCCTTTGGTTAGGGTAACAGATGAATCGACCAGAAATGTTTTGATGAGGTCGGTCTGCGCCATGAGCTTCTTGGTGACGGGCTCTATTTCCTTGTCTTCTGGAATAATATCGGTGGGCGGAGTTACTATCTCTTTATCGTCAAAGCTGGGATAATCATCCCTTTGCTTGCAGGAATATAGCATGCTGATGCACGTGATGTACAAAAGGACATTTCTTAATATTGTTTTTCTTTTCATATCTATCGAACTAAGAAAAATGAAACATAAGGCTTCATGATGGTGCTGGTAAATCCATCATAGCCCAAAGCATAAATGACATATGACCTGCGGTCCAGGATGGCTCCTGCATTGCTGTAGGACGCGATTACAGTGCCATTTGTTACCGGAGATCCCGCCTTGCGGATCTTCCAGGTACGGGTGGCAATGCGGTTGAGCTGGAAATATGGACTTGTTTCCAGGTATTTAATGTCCTTGGCGACAAGTGAGTCTTGCACGGCGATGGCATCTGCGCTCCCAGTGGCCGCAGCACCATAGTACAGGTCTATTGATGGTACATTGGGCATCAGATTGGTAAAGTGATACCTTGCTTGTGTACTGTCGGGCCGTGTGAGGTCTTCTTCATTGAGGATCATTTTTGTGTTCTGCGCCGTATCGGTAATATGAATGGTATAGCGCTTGCCTGCGCTCAGGTTAACGGATGATTCGGCCAAGATAATGGAGTCGCGTCCATCGTCGGTTTTATGTGGAAGGGCAACTTGTACTTTTACGTTGCCGGCTTTCCATTTTAAAAAATCAGGCCGTGAATCTCCACGGGTATTATACCCGCCGCCGGGAAAGGGCTCACGTCCCCGGATGCGTGAAGTAACGCGCTGATCGTCAAATTTGACATACATATAGCGGTCATCGGGATATATCGATGCCATATTGATTTTCACGATGACGTCATCGGCGCCAAGGAAATCTACTTTTCCAAAGTCCTGAATGGATTTCTCGCATGAATTTAGGCCAAAGACACCTAAAGCTAGAAATGCTAAGTTTTTGAATATCTTCATAATGTTTCCTTTAATACGTTAATAAGTTGTTGTAACAAACCAGGTTGGCTTAATCACGTACTCCGGCTCTAATCCGCCCCATCGCTCTAACTCTGTGGCATTCCATACATACTCCGAATTATAACGAGGCCGGACGCGGTAACAATAATCATTGTAAGTCAGCTGGCTGCCGGCCAATGGAATAAACTGCTTGAATATTTCCGTGTTATAATGATATTTTCTTAAATCACACCATTGTTCAAGACCTCCCCAGCCCCATTGCACAATATACTTTTGTCCCATAATGTCGGCTAGGGTTAGATCAGCAGCAGATAGCGGTATTTCTCCTCCCTTGATGTAATTATCTATTTCAACAGCAGTAATGGATTTTTCATTGGTTGTATTGATGTACTTATTGACGAAGTTCATGTGGGCATAGATGCCTTTGATATAGGCCTCATAGGCCTTTGCTGCGTCGCCTTTGATAAAGAGGGCCTCAGCTTTGACCAGTTGCAGCTGCGCATAGGTCATCAATGGAAAATCTGCGGCGTCTCTAAAGATGAATTTGCCTACACCGCTACTGACGTCGCCTAGGATATTTGGAACGGTGGTATTGGATACATTGGGCTCACCACCGACGAAAATACTGTCAACAGGATTATTGATCATCAACATACGCGATAGGCGAGGGTCTGTCGATATTTTTGGATTTTCAATGGGTTCGCCCCGCAATCCCCCGGTTAGGTAGCGCACAATAGGCTTACCGGCTCTGTTGTAATAGGATGTGGTATAAAGGCCGAATTTTGAGCTCACCACATTGGCTGTTTCGGATTTGTCGCCGTCAAATTTAACGCCTGCATCATCGGATGGTGAATCAAAGGAGCGGTCCACAAAATAGGCAATCGAGTCGGCATACTTTTCCTTAAAATCGGGTTTATTAACCAAGTGAATGTACTGAAGTGCTTTTAGGCCATAGACAAATTTGCGCCAGCGGTCCATATTGCCCCGAAAGAGATTATCGCCCTTTTTTGAATTGAGGTTGGCGCTGTAATCGACGGGGCTTTTTTGATCCAGATAATATAATGCAGAATCACACCATACGCGTACTTTAGCATACACTTCTGGTTGGTCATTGTATCTGAAAGATAACTGTTGCGTACGCAAGGCCTCATCGAGAATAATGGGGCCGTGATAGTCGGTCAGCATCTGATAGCCCCAGGCTTTTACGGCATAGCCGATTGCCGCATATTCATATTTCTGATTGGCTATGGCGTCATTGATCATCAACTGCAGGTTTAGTCCGTGATCAAAATAGACCATACGCCACATTACACCGCCAACATCACTTTGCTGTGGAAATCCATGCCGCTCCCAGATTCGGGAGGACTCATCGGTGCTGGCGCCAAGGATGGTCTGATTGAACTTGTTCATCTGACGTTGGTCATTGGCATAACCATTGGCCATTTGATAGATAATGGGTGCTAAAAGCAATTCGGCTTTTACAAGCTGTGGGTTGGACGGGTTTTCATTGATGTCCAGGTATTTTTTACAACTGCTCAATCCGGTCAGGACTAAGAAAATAAGTATATAAAGCGTTGTTCTCATGGTGTATTCCTCCTAAAATCTCATGTTTAAACCAAAATTGAAACCTCTGGGTTTAGCCATATTCCCGTAATCGATTCCGTATCCGCCGATACCGCCTAGTCCTGCTGTATTGCTATTACTTTCGGGATCCAGCCCTGTGTAATTGGTGAACAGGAAGAGATCGGTGGCTGTAAAAAATACGCTAAGTGCGGCTTGTGACGAGATGCGTTGTGTCAGATGTTTGGGTAGGGCATAGCGAAGAGTTACATCCCGAAGCCTAAATGCATAAATGTTTTTCTCGATAAACATCTGCGGTTCGATATTGGTCATATAGTAGGCGGATGCGGAATATGGTGTTACTGCAATGTGGTTTACTGTTGGATTGGCCGTGTTTTCAAGCCCGTCTTCCAATACGCCCTGAATTACCCGCGGGTCTTCCCGATTTAATGTTTTCACAGACTGCCCATAGGTATAGAGTCTATAATCTAGCCCGTTGAGCACATCACCACCTTTGCGGAGATCCCATAAAAACGTTAGGTAAAAGTTTTTGTAATTGAACTTGTTGACAATTCCAAGTGTATAGTCGGGAATGCGGTCGCCTATCGGATAATACTTATCGGTGCCGGCAATGGGTAAGCCTGTTTGTGGATTGATCAAAATGTCTCCACGCTCGTTTCTTTTAAACTGCGTACCTGTTAGGGTACCGATACTATAGCCGGGCATCACGGAAGAACGTACGCCACTCAGTACCCAGGTGTCTGAATCATAGAGTTCGGGCAATTCTTCAGCAAGCGATAGTACTTTTCCTTTGTATTGGGTAAAATTGAAGGTCATATCCCAGCTGAAATCGTTTTTTTTGATGGGGTTGACGTTGACTTGCAATTCGGTACCATACGTCTTGACTTCACCGCCGTTCATCATCCTTAATACGAAGCCTGAGCCATAACTCAGTCGTGGCAGAATGATCTGCCCGGTGCTTAAACGGTTAAAATAGCTGAAATCAAATGTAAGCCGACGCTTAAAAAAGCCAAATTCGAGTCCTGTTTCAAAATCGCGGGTTTTTTCGGCTTTCAGGTCGGGGTTACCGCCGTTTACGCCGTAAGCAAATCCGCCTCCTGTTGAGAGCTTGGGCTCTAGATTGGATAGGGTATAGTAGCTTTTGAAGGGTGCTTTTCCCGTTGTTCCCACAGAGATGCGGTATTTTCCGTCGCTGAGCCATTGCACTTTATTTTTGAAGAAAGACAAGTCTGAAAAATTGAAGGCCAACGAAGCCGATGGATAGCCAAAATACGGATTATTGGGCATCATGCGGGAGGCTGCATCCAGTCGTCCGGTTAAATTTAGATACAGCAGGTTGTCAAGATATCCAAATCCAGCCTGTGCCAAAAATCCAACTGTCCGAAAGTTATTGGCAACAGATCTTGCCAGGCGCGTACTGGGGAATGTGTTGTTGATGCTGTAAAAGTTGGGATCGTAAAAGTCCTCGCCATATTGGGAGTTAGTAAGGGTATTGTAGTCTTTAAATTCTGTTCCCAAGTTTGCCCTAAAACTAATGTCGCGCCCGATTTTTGTATTGGCCGTCGCCATAAATGATCCCGAGAGCACGCGTGCATTGACTTGATACTCATTCATGGAGCCATTGCGTACATTGGTCGAAGACCCTGATCCGGAGTAGGATTGAGGATGGTAAACGCTTTGCCCCTGTGTGTTGGCAAAGTCGATGCCGATGATCCCGTTGAGGCTTAGCCAGTTCGTAGCACGATAGGTAATGTTGGAAGTCGCAAGGAGGCGGTTTACATCATCATTGGCGGTGTTGCGGTATACATCCCAAAAGGGATTGTCGAGCTCGTTGTAAATATCTGAATTGTGGAGTACACGATTCCCTTTTTCGTCAATCCAGTCGCGAACATCGTACAGCGGGTTGAAGCGCATTAGTGTAATCAAATAACCTGTATTTCCTTTTCGGGCTTTATCGTTCTGTGTATTGATATAATTGAAAGAGGTGTTGAATTCAAGCTTTTCGTTAAACTTAGCTGTTCCGTTGAGACGGGTCGAGAAGCGTTTATAGCTTGTATTTGGTACAATACCGGTATTGTCGCTGTATTCGTTGGACCAGCGGTAGGTCACTTTTTCAGAACCACCTTCAAAGGAGAGGTTATGCTTTTGGTTATACCCGGTGCGGAAAAAATTGTTGACATTGTCTTTGTAGAGGGTAGCTCCTTCAGGATATTTTGGCCCCATAGCGTAGACAGAGGTCCCAGAATACGTACCATTGGTACCCTGTGCATACACATATTGCCGCTCGGGATATTTATTTACCGTTTCAACGCGTCCTGAAAGCGAATAGTTGACGGTAAATTTACCGGCTTTTCCTTTCTTGGTTGTTATGAGAATGGCTCCGCCTGCACCTTGGCTGCCGAATTGGGCTGTCGCCTCGGGGCCTTTCAGGATGGTATAGGTTTCGATATCGTCTGGATTGATATCCATTGCCCGATTGGAGTAATCGAGATCTCGATTTGCTCCATTGCTAGCCAGGTCATTTTCATTCAGTGTGGAGTTGTTGATGGGTACGCCATCGACAACGATAAGGGCATTATTGTCGCCAGAGATAGAGGCAAAGCCACGCAGTACGATCTGTGCAGATGCACCCGGCATACCACTTGTACTATTGATAGAAAGACCCGGTACGCGACCTTGGAGGCCCTGGAAAAACGATTCACGCTGTGTTTCGGATACATCGGACCCTGCGACAATAGGGGTCGAATACCCCAGGGTTTTACGATCACGCTTGATGCCGAAAGCGGTGACAACGACTTCGTCCAAAGAGGAACTGTTTTCGGATAGGCTGACGTTGAGGACCTGCTGGCCGGAAAGAGCTTTTTCGATCTGTTTATAACCGACATGTCTAAAAATTAAGGTGGCGTTTTCTTGTACCGTGATCTTGTAGATGCCACTATTGTTGGTGATGGATTGGGTGTTTTTCCCTTTTTCGAGAACTGTTACACCGCCTAATGCCGACCCATCTGTCGTAGTGACTTTACCGGTAACGATTTTTTGGGCCAGGGCGACACCATACGTACTCAGTAAACTCACTAGTATGAGCATACTTCTTTTCATAATAAAATTGTGTTTGATTAGTTTCGTTTAACTTAGGTTTTGCCGATACACCTGGTGCTTGGGCAACATAAAAATTGTGCTATTTCATAAAAATTTATAGCGGTTAGAAATCGGTTTGTATATGCTTTATATCAAATATAGCATAAAAATGCATTGTTTAAAATATTTTTGGATTTTTTTAGGCTGAAATGTGTAATCTGTTGAATAAAAACGCATAAAGATGCTTTTGTTAATATGATTTTTAGCGCTGTGAAATATGCCAAAGATACCGAGCAGGTTTATCTTGCAATGTAGGGGGAAAAGACAAGCAAAGAAATTGTACACTATTTGGAAGATCGTGGGATCGGCATTCCACATAAAGATCTGGATGTCATATTTAAAGTCCATGAGCGCGCAGGCAAAGCGCTTGAAGCACAGGGGCCGGAAATAGGTTCTCCCTAGTCAAAGAGTTGATGGAACGTTCGGACGGTAATGTTAATCTCTCCAGTAAGCTGGGTAAGGGAACGATCATTAACTTGTTTTTTCGAATAATTAGGAGCTGTTTCGTTATTTTGTGCTTATAGGGAGTTTGCTGATGTAAATGATCGCTGTATCGGTAGAAGTTGGATAAGTACGTTCATTGCCTTTAACAGCCCACTCAAAACGTGTACCTTCAGCACCAATGTAAAGTCGGTTTTTCTTGTCGTGGTAAATATAATTCAGTTGTCGACGGAAAGGAAAATCGAGCTTCTGTTCGCCTTTATCAGTGACTCTTACTAGTTTATCTGGCTGCATTAACGGGCGGCCGTATTCTTTGTCGATGATTTCATTGGGCTGTGGGCTAATTTTGTATGATTCAGTTTCACTGATCTTTGTTTCTTTTCGATTGACCCGTACTTTATCATAGACTTCATAGCCATATTTGTCCTTTGTGCTCCAACTTTTGCCATGGTCCAACGAGAATAAAAATGGACTTGTCGAGTGGTCCTGGAAGTTGCTTAAAGCCATCAATTCTCCCTGATACATACTGAAGCTTGGTATGCCAAGTCCAGCATCGCGGACCATTTGCCACGAAGCTCCTTTATCTGTAGTCATATAAATCTTATACATGGTGGCTACGACCAAAGTATCGTCAATATTACCGTAAATAGCCGATGTACCTCTGAGCTGGCCCGGGATACTCAATTTCGTCCAGGTAGCATCTCTGGTTTCAATATCAATTAGACCCTCCGACTCAGAAGAGGCATCCTTTTGGCAAGAGCTAAAACATAAGCCTAGGGCGCAGAGAAAAAGAAGAGGGCGGAGAGTCGTTTTAAATTGCATGTTTTTTGCGATTTGAGTAAACAAGCTGTGTGATTTTTAAGCTTTGTATAATTTTAAAGATAGTTATAATAACTGAAAGTTATTATATGTGTGGTTATTTATTTTTATTGTCCACTGCTGATACTCAATACAGGTCTCCTTTTTAGAAAAGTGAATACTAAAGATGCGACCATAATGGAGTACTCACCCTATCTTATAAAATACTAATTATATTAGTATTTTATATTGTTATTTCGTATCTTTGTACTGTTAACCAGTTGATAAATAATTATGAGTCCAAAATCAAGGCGTGTAGACGACCCTTTGTGGAAATCTATCTTAGAACAAACGTTCTCGCATTTTTTACGATTTATCTTTCCGGATGCGGATGCCGTTTTTGATCTGAGCAGACCCTTTGATTATCTCGATAAAGAGTTTGAGAGTTTATTTCCTCCGGAAAGCAACGGCAGGGGAGTCCGTTATGTAGACAAGCTTGTGAAGGTATTTTTAAAGGATGGCCGCGAACAGTTCGTACTCTGCCATGTAGAGATTCAGAGCAATAAAGGCAGGGGAGATTTGGCCGAGCGCATGTTTCGCTATTTTTATAGAATATGGGATCGTTACAAAGTTCCAATTACAGCTATTGCAATTTTGGCAGATGAAAACAAAGGCTATCGACCAGTGGTATATAGCCAGGAGTTTATGGGAACTTCATTACGCTACGATTTTAATAGCTATAAGATCCTCGATCAGGAAGAATCGGAATTGCGAGCAAATGAGAATCCATTTTCAGTGATTGTCCTTACTGCACTTTTGGCTGTAGTAAACAAGAAAGTGACCGATGATGGACTGAAAGAAATAAAACATGATCTGTATGATGAGATGATGAAAAGGAAGATGGATAAGGATACCCGACAGGGGCTATATGATTTCCTTACTTACTACGTAAGTTTTGATAATGAGGAAGTTTTAAGTATATTTGAGCAAGAAATTAAAACAAAAATAGGAAGGAGCGATACAATGGGCACTCAAGAATATTTATTAGATAAAGCTGAAAAAAAAGGAATTCAGAAAGGCATTGAAAAAGGTCTTAAGACTGGTATTGAAAAAGGTCTTAAGACTGGTATTGAAAAAGGTAAGCGTGAAGAAGCTATTGCCATTGCACTAGAGTTTAAGAAAATGGGTTTACCTATTGCTGATATTGCTAAAGGAACCGGTCTTTCTATCGAAGAAATCGAAAAGCTGTAATCAAATACTTTTAAAGTTTATAGATATTTATTTTGAGCCATTTCCGGAAGGGAGTGGCTTTTCATTTTAAGGATGCTATATGGTCAAAAAAACTCCCCTTTCATTGCTGATAAAAGAGGAGTGCCTTTTTAAACTAAATATATGAAAAAACCTTATCGTTAATAATAAAGCGTCCTAATAGATTAAGCCGCTTCGCTAGATGTTGATATATTTCAACAGGCTAATCTAATATAGGAATAATTTTTTGGAATTGGAAAAATAAAAATATTTTTTTATGTCTGCTTCTCCATTTTTTTTGGCTGGCTTAGCTTAACCCAATTATTGGTCGCTCGTCATCGCCGTGGAAGTAGTCAAAAAGTTGACTTGGTTTTATTTGTAATATTTTTGCTAAAGCATACACTTGATAGGGGTAAAAACCGGTATCATCATTTTCATGTCGGATTTTTCTTATTGGGTACACTTGAGGTCCGATTTTCGGTGTCATATCTTTATGTTTACGGCTGGCAACGAAAATTACCTTAGCGAATTTACTTAAGCTTTCATTGGTTTGTGAATTTTTCCGTACCCGTCATTGGCTAAGCCTACACGTTCAATACCAAGTGATGTGTTTCTATTTTTTATCAGATAGGGCCTCTATCAATAACTTTTGTGTAGAAATTAAATCCTTTTGAGTCTGTATTGTTTCTTCCTGCCTAGATATCAGTCGATTAGCCTGGTCTAACTGCTCGTTCAGAGAATTGATTTTTTCATTCCATTGTTTATACTCTTCCTCTCGATAAGTTTTAAATGGCTCATCGTTATAGTAATATTGTATGAAATTATGGTCTAATGCCTTTGAATAGGTTAATAGTTTATCAATGGAAAGAGAAGATCTTTTATAATCATTTCCAACATTTTGCTGGTTTTCATTTATCAGATCACCAACCAATTTCTGCGACAAGTTTTTTCTATCCGCGATTTCCTTAATCTTTTCTCCGATATTCATTAATTTTATTTGTTGTTTTTACAAAATATTTTGTTGATAATTTTTATTTAATTATATTTGTATCATAATCAGGTAATCTGATTTAGTCTCGGATATCGAAACGGCAAATTTCAAATGACACGAGATGTAGGGTTTGCGAACCCCCCAGCTTTTTGTATCTTTACAACAAGGAGGGGCGAGCACTCTCTATTGGAAACTGTGTCAAGGCTCTTTGCCGTGCCCGATGTTCGGTGGAAGATAGTGAGGCTCGCCCCTTTTATATTTAGCCATGCCTTTCATATCTTCCCCCCTTGAGACTCTTTTTGTTAACCATATTGTAATATTATGAGATCAAAAGAGCTAAGAACATTTACAGAACGACGGCAGATCAAGGATCAGCTTCGTCGGCTTGCAGTATCACTGCTCATCAAGAACAAATACTGCCCGCCAGAATAGCTTCTCAAAAGCTTAAAATCAGCAATGGCCCTTTACCTCGGATGAGGAATGTGCATACAAAAGCCAACAAAGGCCTGTGGATAGCACCGCCACTGTTGATTTTGCCGACCGGTACTTTTTTAAGATCTATGCCCCAAAAATGCACGGCTCCCTTCTCTTTTATCTTCGCACTTTAAAAGTAAGGGTTTCCGAAATCAAAAGCAAAGATTTGAGACAAATACTATTATAGAAATTCTATAATAAAGGTCCATTTTTAATAAGAAAGCTTGATTTTAAGGATTCTTAAAAGTTTGGTTTTTTATGACCTTATAAATAAGATCGGGGTCTAGATCACATAAATATGCGATCTTAAATATATGGGCAAAAGTGAATTTCTGTGGGTTATTTAATTTATCAAGATAGGAGTTATATTGAAGCCCTAAAGCTTTCGCCATCTTTGTGGGACCTTGCTTTTCCAATAACCTCATCGATTTGATGATCTTGGACTCAAATAATGACTTTACTGCAAGGAAATCAGGATCAGCACTGCTGGATTTAGTCGACGCATTCATTTATTGAAGTTTGATTTACTAAATGTTGCTTTTTGCAGACTAAATGTGTGTTATAATTTATTATTCATAAATAATAATTTTTATTTTATAAATTTTATGACTATATTTGAATCAATATCCAAGATGAATAAGGTATTAAACTAAAGAGTCTCGACAGCAAATTCCGACAATTTGATTTAGAACGAGACGATAGGATAATGCCTATGATTGCTTTATTTGTACATTTGTACAGCTATAGCGTCATGGGCCCTATCGTAGACCGTTTCTAAAAGGCGTCGGAACCTTGCTGTACGGTGATAGGGCCTGCTATAGCCATTTTCCCGAATAAGACTCACAATTATAAACGTGAGCATGAACCACAAAAAACAGACAACAAAAAATCTTATTTCAGCTCCCGAGTAGCTCGGGTAGCTAAGTCAAACATGATTTGACCCTACACTGCTATGGATTGCATCACGCCAATATGATAACCTTTGTGATAACCACTCAAATGCGATCTAGCTTCCCAATTAATTTATTGTTTACCTGACCTAAGCAAGCTCAGGTCCCCCAAAAAAAGCTGATTTCGG
The DNA here is from genome assembly GCF_007830445.1 of Sphingobacterium siyangense. GTDB lineage: Bacteria > Bacteroidota > Bacteroidia > Sphingobacteriales > Sphingobacteriaceae > Sphingobacterium > Sphingobacterium siyangense. The sequence goes on from NZ_VLKR01000011.1 coordinate 153,826, forward strand.
TCGGACAGGGAGAGCTATGCGCTAAGGTCACAGCCAAAAACTAAACACATGAAAGCCATTTATGAAGATCTCCTATATCTCGACACGCCATTCTACGAGATTCATGAAGACAATTACGATCCATTGAAATGTATCGAAAGCTTTTGGGATAATTATCCGCTAGTCACGATACGCGAAAACCTCTATGCGTTGGACCTCAGATGCAAAACCCTCGGCGAAGTTACCGAAAGCAAATTAGAAGCTGTACAGCAAACGCTCTTTCTAGCGGATGTCCTGCGCGCGCTAATAGCTTATTTCCTGACGCATAGCCGCCAGATTGATACGAGCCAAATTAGACTGTCAACTATGGAAGCTAATATGAAGGAAATCCAGCTGACCAAACAAATCAACGATTTTTTTCAATCCATTAACCCACCAAAATCTTAAGATGATGAAAACAATACTATATAATTTGTACAAGGCTTTTAAGAGCAAACGAGCACGAGCGATACTGCTGTGTTTGGTTTCTATGTTTAGTTTATCGGCCCAGACCCCCCGCAAGGACAGCGGGGCGGATGGGGCCGATATCGTTGAGCCAGTCCTAGTCGGAAATAAATTACCTCAAGATTTCTGGTCGCATAAAGTAAAGATCTATAATCAGGGGGACACAGCGTTCGTAGAACTATCTAAGTACGAAGGCAAATCTTTTATTCTCGACTTTTGGTCTACTACCTGTGGTACTTGCATCAGTGGTATGTCAGATTTGATTAAAATCCAAAAGAGTTTTGGGAAGGAACTTAATGTCTTGCTCGTAAACTCATATGGTAAATTAGACACCTATCAACGTATTCACAAGATGCCTATCGATGTCCTGCGGACAAACGACCTTAGCACTGTGTATGCTGATGATTATCTGATCAAGCTGTTTCCTCATCGTACGTTCCCATTTTATGTTTGGGTGGATCAAAATGGTACAGTGGTAGCATTGACCTTAAAACGGTTGGTTGAAATGGAAAATGTTGAAACATTTATCAAATATAATCGTCTCTATGAAAAGTCTAATTAGTTTGATCTTAATGATGGTCTGCTGTAAAGCGGTCTTTGCGCAGGGTAAATACCGAGGAAATGTTATTGATCAGGATCATAATCCTATTGCTTTCGCTACGTTTAAACTGGAGGGAACTGCACCTGCTTATCGGACTGATTCCTTGGGTAGATTTGAGTTCTCCTCTTCCAATGCAATAAGGTTTGTTACATTTTCGGCCATGGGATTTGAAACCAAAAGCATAAACTGGGATACCAATGTGACAAATCGAACCATCCTATTGAATAGAAAAGAAAATAGACTCGATGAGGTACAAGTGAATACGGGATATCAGTCCATCCCGAAAGACCGGGCGACGGGTAGCTTCGGGGTGGTATCTAATAAAGACTTCAATACAATTCCGAGCAGAGGGATCTTGGATCGCATTGAAGGTAAAGTATCCGGACTGCAGTTTGATAGAAGGAGCGGAAAATCGGTGCTAAATATACGCGGGATAAATACCTTTTCTGAATTAGCGGCCCAGCCCCTCATCGTTGTTGATAATTTCCCTTACGATGGTACGTTGGATGATCTTAATCCTAATGATGTGGAATCTGTCTCCGTATTGAAGGATGCGGCAGCTTCCAGTATATGGGGATCCCGAGCAGGAAATGGCGTGATTGTCGTGACGACCAAAAAAGGAAAGGCAGGCAATAAGCCTATTATCAATTTTACAACGACAACAATGGTCAGTAGAAAACCTGATCTGTTCTATAACAAGACGATCAATAGTAGGGATTTTATCGAAGTGGAACGTTTTCTATTTGATAACAAGTATTATGATGATGCATACAATAGCGCCTATAACCAGACGACTATATTTTCGCCTGTCGTGGACATGCTGTATGCAAATAAAGCGGGGCGCTTGTCGGATATTGATTTGAATACTAGGTTGAAAGCATTGGAAGGGCATGATTATCGAAATGACCTGATGAAATATGTTTATCAGGCGGCTATCAATCAACAGTACTTTTTGGATATTTCCACAAGTAATGCAACCAATAGAAATCGCTATTCGGTTGGCTATGATCGCGGTACAGGGGATACAAAAGGAGCAAATAATGACCGTTTAACTTTGAGGGCTACAAATAGCTGGAAGCTCGGGCAAAAGTTGTCTATAGAAAATATGATTTCTCTGATCAATGGACGGGATCGGGTTTTCTCTTCGACACCACGCTATCCGATGATTCCCGGGGGTGGAAAAAATAATTTGTATCCTTATGCCTCGCTAGTGGACGACGAAGGAAACTTCCTGTCGATTCCGAGATTTTATAATTCATCTTTTCTCGAAAAGGCAAATGCTGACGGTCTATTGGACTGGACCTACCGACCTTTAGCGGATCGGGATAAGTCGACTTACAAGTCCTGGAATCGGCATCTTTATTTAAATTTTAACTTGCATTATGACATCCTGCCCTTCTTAAAGGCCGATTTGATTTATGGTTATGAGCATAGTAATACCAAATCAGAATCGCTTTCGGGAGAGGATTCTTTTGAGGTGCGGGATTTAATAAATAAGTACACGCGAATTGTCAATGGGGCAAAACTGTATGATTTTCCGTTCGGAGCTATAATGCGCAATGCTGACAATGAGATGCAATCGCATAGGGGTAGGGTGCAGGTGAGCCTCAACAAATCTTTTGGAGATGAGCATGTGCTGAATGCGCTGATCGGTACAGAGCTGTATACCAGAAATGCCGACCAGCGCTCATCGGGATCCTATGGCTACAATGCCGAAGTTCTCAGCCGTAAAAGCATGGATTATAATGCTATCTATCAGCTGTATGGTGGACTCGGGTATGGGTTTATGACACCATTGGATTCCTATGCAGGAACATTGTCGAGAACCGTTTCCATGTATTTTAATGGCCTATACGAATACAAGGGGAAATATGGGCTTTCTTTTTCTGCGCGAAAGGACGCCGCGAATTCCTTTGGAACGAATATCAACAGCCAGTGGAATCCACTATGGTCGGCAGGTCTATCTTGGCAGATAGCAAAGGAAAAATTTATGTGTGGGGCGGATTGGATCGATTATTTCAAACTGCGGACAACCTTTGGTTATGGCGGTGTGCAGCCCTCAGGAGCACTTAATAAAACCGTAATTGGTTACGTAGGAAATGCTAAATATTCGAATTTACCTTATGCGATCATTGGAAGCCCTCCAAACCCTGGGCTCAAATGGGAAACGGTACGTACCTTAAATTTTGGGCTGGATTTCTCAATCTATGGTGGTAAATTAACGGCTAATCTAGACTATTATCGGAAAAAGTCTTTTGACCTGCTTTCTGATGACCCCTTTGATCCGACTTCGGGTTATTCGCTATTGACAAAAAATGTAGGTCAAATAGCAACCCATGGGATCGATTTAACGCTCGCCTCAAATGGTAGGTTCGGAAATGGCTACTGGCAGTCTTCCATCAATTTTTCCTATAGCAAAAATAAAGTGACTGATTATAGAGGGACAATCGGAGCGACAAGCATGTATCTGGATGGGGGACAGACGCTGATGCCGCTATTGGGTAAATCTCTGTACCCTGTTTTCTCTTATAAATCCGCTGGGCTGGATCCGGTCAATGGCGATCCAAGGGGATATAAAAATGGCGACATATCGAAAGATTATCAGGCGCTGACTATGGATTCATTGCAATATCTTAATTATCATGGCACTGCTTTACCCCCAATATACGGAGCATGGAATAATACAATTGGCTATGGCAAGTTTTATCTAGATTTTAGTCTGCTCTTTAAATTTGGACACTATTTTAAGAAGAAATCCATTGTCTATGGTAGTCTATTTGACTCCTGGGATGGGCATGCTGATTTTGCTAAAAGATGGCAGCAGCCGGGAGACGAATTGGTGACAACAGTTCCATCGATGCAATACCCCAACGATAGTTATCGCGATCTGTTTTATCAGCATTCTTCCAATAATATCGTCAAAGGTGATCTCATTAGGCTGCAAAATATTAGACTCGGTTACAACTTTGGCCTAAGCGACAGTAAGATCAAGGGTCAACTTTACATTGGAGCAAATAACGTGGGATTGATCTGGCGAAAAAATAAGGAAAATCTTGATCCTGATTATTTGGATTTACCTGCTCCACGGGTGATTTCAATCGGTGGGAATATTAACTTTTAATACTTGTGTGATGAGACAATATATTTACAAGCTACTTATAGCAAGCCTATTTTTTATGGCTTCCTGTAATAAATTTTTGGAGGATAAAACAAATAAAACCAGCACGGTGCCATCCACATTGGAGGATATGCAGGCACTCCTTGATGCGGGCAATGAACTGAATCTCGGAAGTTATCCTTTTTTCTTGGAAGCTTGCACGGATGATTTTCTACTTACGGATGCTGGTTATAATAATCTTGACGTGTTTGATAAGCAGGTGTATACCTTTCAAAACCCAGATTTATATTCGGCAACAGAGAAATTGATATTATGGCGGGATGCCTATAAGGCTATTGCGATAGCCAATACGGTATTGGATGGATTGTCGGATATTAAAATTTTAAAAGGCCTCGATCCTAATAATATCAAAGGGCAAGCACTATTTCATCGAGCTTTTATGCACTTTATACTCCTGCAGATATATGCTGCGCCCTTTGATGAAAAAGGCAATAATAATGTACCTGGAATACCCCTCAAGTTGAGCTCAGATATCAATGACAAAACCAAGCGGTCAACCGTCGGGGAATGTTATCGCTCGGTTATTCAGGATTTGGAGGAAGCAGCTGGCTTGCTTCCAAATGAATTAGGGATTGTGACACGACCTAATAAGATTTCGGCTCATGCCGCACTCTCAAGAGTCTATATGGCGATGGAAGATTACGGAAATGCAAAGAAATATGCTGAATTGGTCTTGACACGGTACGATAAGTTGATGGATCTCAATGCTATGAGTGTGGATGCGTCCTTTCCTTATCCGGCTATGAATGCAGAAACTTTGTTTTTTGCATACTCAAATGGTACAACTATGTTTGGTGGAAGCAGAGGTTCTTATATGGCTGATGATTTATTGAGTATGTATGATACTCATGACCTAAGATTTCGGGCGAACTATAAAAAAGGGACCGATGGGCGCTACACGTTTAAAGGTCATTACGTAGGTTCGGGAACCTACCTTTTCTTTGTTGGACTTACAACTTCTGAAGTCTTATTAAATGCTGCTGAAAGTAATACGCGACTAGGCAATACGACGCTAGCTAAGCAACAACTTAATGAGCTCTTACAAAATCGGATTGAGAAGCAATTCTTTGTGCCTGTAACGGAATCTAACTCAGAAGCTTTGTTGAAAACAATAATTGGGGAGCGGCGTAAGGAATTGGTCCGTAGAGGGCTAAGATGGTCGGATTTGAGACGGCTGAATAAAGACGAACGTTTTAAAAAGCAAATTGTCCGTGCGGTAACCATTGACGGTAAAACTGAACAATTTAAACTTTTGCCGAATAGTAGCGGTTATATTTTTAATATTCCAGCCGAGGTTAAAAATATGACCGGTATGGAATAATCATAAGAAAGTAGCGAAGGATAGTTCCCTCGCTACTTTCTTTGAGCTATAGCTTGAATTAAAACGGCCTGAAATCAGTAACAGTTTCATTCGGTGTTTTACTACTGTTGGCAGTGCTGATGCGAAGCGCGATAGTTGTTGGTGTAGATGACCCCGAAGGGGTAACAAGTGCCGTCATATCGGGTTGTGAGGGGTTTGATGGATTGGCAGGGGCATTGATCTGGCAAACAGTTTGTTTAGCACCTTCACATTCTTCACTTGGCCCCAAGCTGTATTTGCTGGGATCGGTAGGAGAGTCTGAGGATGTGCCATGGTATGACCATACCTGATTCGCCGCTATTATCTTTACTTCTTTCTCTCCTTTAACTTCTTTTTCACTTTGAATACTTTGCGCATTTGCACTCAACGAAATTCCTAATGCCATCACACCAATGCTCATGGTGCCGATGATTCTTTTTGCTAATGTTTTCATTTCTAATGTTTTTAAGTTTATTATTGTTGCTTATCCTTATTATCCTCCTGGATCGGCCGTGGAGGTGTTTCCTAATGACCGGACGGGCATCTCCCTGTCCTCTGATCTGTTATCTTATACCAAAGTTAGCGCAGTAATTTTCGAAAGATGTTTGAATTTTAGGTAGGCCGTTGTATGATTTTTTGTGCGGTGGTGCCCCGTCTTTTCTTCGAGTTTGTATTTTTATTCTTTAGTGGAAGAGCGCATTTTTGGGACGAAATGTCTGATACAAGGGACGAATGCCGAATATTGGGGATAAATAGGCGGTTTTATTATTTATATGCGCTCGGACAGACGCCCGTATGTTTCCGAAAAAAAGCTGAAAAATTCTGCTGGGATCCGTACCCGCAATAATTGCTGACTTCTTTAACCGAATGTCCTGCCAGCAATAACTCTTGTGCTTTAAGGATAAGATGCCTAGTCCAGGTCTGTTTCGGACTTTCACTATAGATGGCTTTATAGATTTTGTTCAATCTGCTCATGTCTACCTGCAGCTGTTCTGCAATCGCATGAATGGAGCAGCTGCTAAAAGTCTGCATCACCTGATCCCGGATCATTTGTTCGGCCCTTTCGGCTAGGAATTGATCGGGATCTATCTTTTCATAGTGTTCAAAATTTTTATAAATGGCGATATCAAATAGGTCATAGACAAGTTTTACAGCCATAGCTTCATTGTCTTTATGATAATTGAAAAAATGCTCTTCAATTCTAGAAAGCTGATAGCTTGTCTTTTCTTTGATTGGCCATAGTGCACTTTGGTAGAGCCGCTTTTTGTCGCGTAAATGTGCTGTACTGAATTTAAATAGAAAATGGTCTTCTTTAAATATTGCTGATCGAATATACCCTATATCGACCAGAACTCCATAGATCAAATATTCTCCCTGCACCAGAAGCGTTTGCATCTTGCCTTTGGGAATATAGGCATAAGTATCATATCCAGAAGGGAGATGCACGTGACTATTATTTGCTGTATGTTCTATGTTAATGGTCGAAACGGAATGCCTATTATACAGCAGATGATAATCGGATTTATCGGTTTGCACGGACAATTGAAACGTTCTTTGCACCTGAACCTGCACGCGATAAAATATAACGCTATGGTAATCAATATATTCTTCTAGCAATTGGATGCTCGCATCCTCATAGCGCTGTAACTGTGAATCGGGAAGCTTGGGCAAAAATGCTCTTACTTGCTTGGTAAATTGGGGCACCTGGGGCAATATAAAATGAAAAGTTTTGATCATTGGATATGCAGTTAATCAGGTTTTATAAAAGGCTCAATCCATGTTTTAAAAGTAAAATCGAGGTTTGAGAAATACTTAAAAAAATGATAGATGACCGATTTCTATCGAAATTATGCAAAAAAACAAGGATATCTGACCTCTTTTCTTATCCCTTACCTCGGCGAAGGCAATTAGCTTTCTTTTTGGGTAACATATCATTCTTTTCCTCTTTTTTAAGGATTTCAGCCATATTTGATCGTTAGCTAATACAATTTTAGTGCATGTACAGCCAGCGGGAGTGGCCTGACCCGTATCGTTGCAGGCCGATGTTTAATTCAATTCAAACATGAACGACAACATACAGACAAGTGATCTTATCGTCGAACTGGGGTTAACTTTGCCTCAGATGATGCAACTATTTCCGGAAATGGGGGATGTCGTTGACGATGAAAAATGTTGGGTAGAAATACCTTAACGCTAATTCAGCATCGCTTTCTGTCGGAAGGCGATGCTGTTCACTGATTGAATAATAACCTAATTTTTCTAGACCACAATTTAAATGAACAATAATCAATTGACCAAACCGTTTTGGTTTGCCAACGTATGGAATTTTTTTCCGGAATTTACGGTAGAAGATCTTGAAATAAATTACCTGAGATGGAGCGCTTACCGAAAGTCTTTTGCCAAGATGCTGCAACCCGTCCAACTGGACCGAATGCTGGACGCCTCTTGTCTTGAAATGCTCCCAACTGATCTTAGCGGGATTGTCATCTCTTTCCATTATGGCCCATACCGTCTGATACCGCGCTATCTGCTTGCAGCAGGCTATAAAATCTCTGTGCTAGCTTCGCCCGGTATCATTAAAAAGGAACAAAAAGAGACTGAACTCCTGATGCAGCTAAACAATCTCGAAGCAGATAGCCTGCGCTATATCGACGCCTCAAGAAGTACAGTGCTCAAAAATGTCGTATCCGATTTGAATGAGAAGCGTTTGGTGCTGGTATACCTTGATGCGGACGAAGGGGTGAATCGCCTAGCTGCTAAAGGGACCCGATCTTTGCTTAAGGTCCCCGTCGCAGCTAGTGGACTGTATTTCCACGCGAGTATCGCCGAGCTTGCCTTCCGGTTTCATATTCCCCTCTCTTTTCTGCTGATGGAAAAAAATGAGAACAATGGACTGTGGAATCTGGCTTTATCAAAAGGGCTGCGCTGTAAAAGAGCGGAGCAACCTGATGGGTTTATGAAGAGGTTTAAGAGAAAACTAAACACGACGATAAACCGCATTGTCATGAAGGAATGGACAGCATGGGAAAACTGGCCCTTGATTCATTTTTATCGTCCGGATCTTAAAGAGAGAAAGGTCGTTTCACAAGATGCACTCACGTGGGTAATGCCTATATATTTACAAGAACGTGCCTTTTTTTTCGACGTGAAAAATCGTCAATTTTTCGAACTAAAAACGGATAATTTGCTAAAAGGGTAAAAATTATGAAATGAAGTAAGTGAGTTGATGTGTAATTTCTTGATAGGGATGGTGTTTCCTTTTGACGAAATATTATTTTTAATTAATTTATTCTTTACGCTTTGTTTTTTGTAATTTAAGTGTTCAAAGTACACCAATTATAGAAAAAACAATTTAGCCATCGTTTAAAATAGGATATAATGGAAGATAGACGGACCAAAATAACCCAGTTTTTCACGCGGAGATACATCTTATTTTTTATCGGAACAGGATTCTTGCTGCTGCTGCTGCTCAAAATGAATATTCAGGTTTGGCATCGATTGACCATGCGACATCTGTTGGCCTTAACCGGACCATACTTGTTTTCATTCGCGATGTATTGGCTGGCGATAAATTTATTGCAGTTAAGTTCTATTTATCTTAAACTGGTCATACTGCTTGTGCTGGGCTGCTGGCAATACCTGAGTATAGATTTCTGGGTGTATTATACCTACTCGTGGCTTCCTGCTCACGGCATTTCATTTGCCGGAAAACTGACGGATTATCATTTGATGCAATTCCACAATCGGATCATGGTAGGCAATTTATTGGTACTGGGGACAGCCTTAATTGTACACAGCGTTTTTAGAAATTGTTCCTATTGGCTAAGGTTTCAATTGCTCACAATGGAATTGAATGCCGGCAGGCTGGCGGGACGTCTCTCTAAGCATTTCGTGAAAGAATGGATCAAGATCGTGCAGCATAACAAATTGCTGCACCGAAACGATACACTGGAACTATTTCGATACATCATTGCAGTGACGGCAAACCGGAAAGTAAAAGTAGCTATTGCCGAAGAATGGAAGCAGCTCAAGGTGATGGCTTCCTGTTTTACAGACCGCTTGATGCTATTTAAGGGGGAAGAAGTCCTCTTTGCGACCGATTGGAGCCGCTCTATCATTGCGGCATCCATGCTCTCGTGGTTTGAAAATGCCCTGAACTATAGTCCTCGGGGAGCACAGGGTCAAATTATCATGGAATGGACGCGGGTAGATGGTCAGTTGCATTTCCAGATGATTAATTATGTTAGCGGAAAGCGCTCAGCGGGGCATACAGGGGTGGGCAATAAGTTGCTGCAGGAACTATTCGATGCGGTATTGCCCGGAACATATCGGATTGAATATCGCGAACAAAATCCCATTTTCAGCGTCCAGCTTACGCTGCTCCAAAACTACCGAAAAGTGATTTAACTGAGTATTTTATAAAATAATGCCATATGCCAATAATCCCTATTCTTATCGTTGAAGATTTTCGACCTGATGCTGAAAAATTAAAAACTCTTTTAGAAGAAACAGATTTGGATCTCCTTATCGATGTGGCGGATAATAAAAAAGATGCCTTACAGAAAATCAACTCCGGCAAGTATGATGTGCTTTTTATGGATGTTGTGCTGGACCAAAGGGCCGACGATACCTTGCTCAATGGAATGGATCTTTACCAGTCTATCGATGCCAAGAAAAGGCCTGAGGTCGTATTTGTGACGGAGCATGAAGCGTTTTCGCTGCGCTCTTATGATTTGGATGCGGCCGACTTTATGCCTAAACCGGCTACGTTTCCGATGGTCTGCAGAGCGCTAGAAAATGCTTTTCGCCGTTTGGCTGTTCCGATCAATCTCAAATTTGTGCCACAGCCTGAATTTGCCTTTATCGAAATGACCGATAAAATGTGTCAAAGAGTACAGTTTAGTGATATTTACTTCGTGCAGAAAGTGAAAGGGGACAATGAACTGGCTTTTTTTGAAAGAAATATGAAATTGGATGTGTTTGGCAAACCAGTTCCGCGAAAGGCAAAAAAGACCATAAAAGAAATTGTCGATTTTTTACCAGCAACCGAATTTGTTCAGGTGGATCAATCGACCCTAGTCAATATGAACTTTATTGTTTCCTTTTTGAAGAGTAAAATTGTGGTGAGCGAGGGCCCTCAGCGCTCGTTCGCTGTGACCCGCAGCTATATCAAGGAACTCCGGCAGAAGCTGCACGTGTTTGAATGAGCAGACGGATAGTGGGGATGAATTAAACTGAATTAATAAACCGAATGATAGTCAAAATAAACTAAGATTATGGAAAAATTTTTTGAAGAAGTAAGATCCGAACTACGCGCGCTCGTACAGGCGGTGCAGGTGATCGCCAAGGAAGCGCGCCAGGTAAGCCAAAACCTGATCAATACAACGTCCGAACTATTGGATAATACCGATATAAAAGAATTACTGCATATCAGGGATACCAAATTGGGGCAGATCAAACCCCAGCTCCCGGGCTACAATCTGGACGGTAAGGATTATTACTTTAAAAATGAAATCATTGCCTATATTAAGGCAAATCCCAAAAAGTACAAGTAGCGTGGAAGAGACAATTGCCCGGATTTTATAAGTACCGGATCTGGGCAATTTTACGCTCCACTCTAGCTTGGCACAAGAAACACACTACCTCGACTAAACGATCACCCTACCTTATCCCTTGTTAAGCTCAAGGATAACCCATGTGCAGGTGTCGTATTTAAGCGTTTTCCATCGTATTCTACCGTATTTCACCGCAGTTACCTGTAGCTATTGACATCGCTTGCTTTCGAGTGCATATTTGTATCGTCAACGCAATGATGGGCGCCCTTTGTTGTGACAGTCAACAGATTATTTAACATTTAAAAACACAAGTAATGGCAAAATCAAAGGGTAATGTCGTCATGGAGGGAGCATCAGGGACAGTAGGCAAGATGCTCGTATTTCGGCAACGTGGCGATCAGACAATCATCGCCCGTAGACCGACTTTTCAAAATAAAAAAGCACCCACAGTTAAACAGCTTGATGTACAAAATCGCTTTATGGATGCTTCGTTATACGCTCGTACGGCGATACAGGATCCTGACCTAAAGGCGGCCTATCAGGCCAAGGCTAATATCAACCAGACGGCCTTCAATGTTGCCTTTAAAGATTACTTTTCGGCACCCGTCATTCGTCGTTGGGACGATAGTGGTTACCAAGGCAATGCCATGGATCAGATCTTATTTATGGTAAAGGATGTGATGAAGGTGGTGAAAGTACAGGTCGGAATTTTCGATGCAAATGACTTGGAGCTGGAAGTAGGGATGGCGCAGGACATGGACGGACAAGGGATATCTTGGATGTACCAGGTACAGGCCGATAATTCGAATTTCGAAAACGCGAAGTACCGGGTAACCCTAACGGATACGCCCGGGCATGAATATACCTATGAGTTAGTTTATGGCAATTCGTAACGTATGGAACTGACACTCAGACGTGTTCGGCAGGGGAATAAGAGTACCCTGTCCGAACTCTACATCAACGGAACTTTCCAGTGTTATGGTCTCGAAGACACCGTGCGCGATGTAAAGATAAAAGGCCGGACAGCTATTCCTGCGGGAACCTACAAACTCGGGATCAACAGGAAGGGCGGGATGAATACCGCATACATAAAGCGATTTCCGGATATGCACGAGGGGATGATCGAAATTAGTGCTATCCCCAATTTCAGTCTCGTCTACATCCATATCGGCAATACGCATGAAGATACGGAAGGCTGCCTGCTGGTTGGAACCTATTTTCATAAAAGTAATGACGACTGGGGTGTCTATCAATCGGCCGAAGCCTATAAGCAGTTGTATCAGACTATAATTGAAATGGTACAAGATGGGCAGGCCACCTTAACGATAGAGAACAAATTTACAGCCTAACGCTAGTTAAATACAAACGAGATATGAAAAAAATTATAGATAAAATTGCTGCGGTCCTGCAGGTGATCCTGCTAGCGCCTGTTAAATTGCCAAATAAAGCTTTGAATATCGCCAAATATATTGCGCTCGGGCTTGGTATTGTGGAATCCGTCTTAGAAAAAGATAAGGACGAAGCAGCAACTTGGGACAAGAATGCTTCTGCAAGTGTTCTGGACGAAAGCCGACAAGGTGATGATCCGGATAAGGATAAAAAAGCGGTCAAACAGATCCCCAAGAAAGGAGGGACAGATGCGCTGGAGTGATGTTAAACTTTCTACCATTGGCGGCACTATTTGTGGCGTCTGGGCATCATTTTCAGTGGGTGGACTACTGCACAGTGCATTGACAGCGCTCATTGGTACACTGGCCAGCTTTCTATTGAGCCGATGGTTAAATCGTATATTCAGGAAGAAATAGAGGTTAGGCATCTGCAGGTGCCTATCGTATGGCCAAAGTTCACCTTAAAAATGCGCATTTTTAAGGTGAACCGGCCTCAGAGAATTATATTTGAGGCTCGAATTGGTGTTCACCTCAAAATGTACTTGTTTTTAAGGTTAATTGTCTTTGAGAAATCATATTTGAGGTTTAAAGTAATGTTCACCTTAAAATATGTAAGTTTTTAATGCTCATTTTTGTATATTCGTATATGACATATAGGATTAACCCCGATAGAACAGCACCATGGAATGGACTTCCTGAATTGCCGATAGCTCCCGAATACTATAAGACTGTCGAAATATATGAGCAACTGGGAAATGCCAAAGCGGCAATAGGTCGTCTACAGGGACGAAGCATTGTGATACCTAACCAGGGTATATTAATCAATTCCATCAGTTTGCAAGAGGCTAAGGCATCGAGTGCGATAGAAAATATCTTTACGACAGACGACGAATTATATCAAGCATTCAGTGAGTCTCAGCAACCACAGGTACAGGGAGCTGCCAAAGAAATTCTAAATTATCGGGAAGCATTATGGGACGGTTATCACTATCTGTCCAATGGGGGAATCATTGATCGCGATTATTTTATCCGAATGTATCGAATTGTAAGTCAGTTCTCTGACGGTATCAGAACGCCCATTGCGCAGATCTATATAAAGCAAGGGGGGTCGGGACCAAACGCAGGGAAAGCACATTATACGCCACCAAGGGGGATAGGTGTGGTGGAACAGAAACTGGACAATTTAATTGACTTTCTCAATAATGATACACAATATCCCTTGGATCCACTTTTAAAAATGGTCATCGGACATTTTCAGTTTGAAGCAATTCATCCCTTTAGGGATGGTAATGGCCGTACGGGACGTATATTTAATATTCATTATCTGACACAGAAGGGCTTGCTCGATTACCCCATCTTATTTATGAGCCGATATATCATGGAGCATAAAGAGGCATACTACGATGGTCTTGCTGGTGTTTCTCAGCGGGGTAGCTGGAAAAATTGGATTTTGTATATGCTGAAAGCCGTAGAGGAAACCGCGACATTGACCTATCACAAGATCAACGATATTATTGCGGCTAAAGATGCGATATTGGATGCTATTGTCCAAAAGGGAGATATAATCAGGCCCGAACTCTTGGTAGAAGCTATATTCACGCAACCTTTTACACGCGTTAAACATCTAACGGATCAAGGGGCCTATGCCGAAAATACGGCGCGTAAATATCTTGATCAGCTCTCCGAGATGGGGATACTCGAAAAACGTGCGGTGAGCCGTAACGTGTATTACCTAAACCTTGAATTATATCGCATTTTATCTGAATAAAAAGCCCTGCTCTTTCTGGAGCAGGGCTAATGTTTCTTAACAACTGCCAGTTTCTATGGAGGAGCAGTTGCTTATTATGTAGTAGATGTAGGTCGGTTATATTAATTGGCCGTCAACGCAACTGCATTAAGCTGTCTTGAGGTTCCATCAGGACCTACAGCAACGATATTGTCGAATATCACGCGTGTGCCTGGTACAATGCCATTAAGGGCTGAAGACATGCTTGAGCTTAGCTGGCCACCAGAAGTGGACAATACGATTGCATCCGCACGCGGCTTAGCAATAATCATCGTAAATTTGGTGACCCTAAAAGTTGCATCAAAGTCAAAGTTATCCAGTTTGGCAAACAATGCATTTTGTGCTTTAAGTGCAACGGTAGCCATTGATCCACCGGTTTTGCCAGCAAACTTGGCAATCGGATCCGGAATGCGTTTCACACGGAATTCTGTCGAACTCAAGGTTTGTGTTTTTCCCGGTGCCACCTCAGCCGAAACCGAAATATGTGCAGTACCCGGTGAACTTACTTTCACATTATACTTACCACCACCGGCACTGGAAATACTACCGCCACTCATGCTGACACGGATTTTATCGGTAGATGTACCCGGAGCTGATACCGATATCGGGTTGTTTACACCAATATACAGTACATTCATTTTGTCTGGTGATACCACGGCCGAAGGACGCGCGACTTGATAAGTCTGTACAGGGGTGCGATATTCTTTATAAGATCCGTCGGTTTGTTTTACTTTGATCACACCGGTCCAGGTATAGATACCTTCCCGACTGGTGTTGACCGAATAAACACCTTTTCCATCCACCACCTGAAGTGATGATCCATTAACAGAAATGGCCGGTTCAGATTTGGAATCAGATGCCGTCAGAAATACTTCGGCTTTATAGGGCTGTCCTTGCACCAAATAAGATGTAGGAGCTACAGCAACCGCTGCAAATTTATCCAGGTTCACGACTGCTTGGTCCATTTTTCCTAAGATTAGCTTAACCACATCAGACTCTGCATTTTGTGCGTCGGTCTGTATTTTGGTCAAGATGGTCATTGCTGCGGTCAAAGGGGTACCACTGCCGAAATTAATTTCTTCCCAGGATTTTTTACCGTTTACAGATTTTTCGGGATCTTTCGCCTCCAGCGAGAACGAAACCATTTTTTGTTCTTCAGGTGTCAGTAGGGCCAACAGTTTAGTACGTGTTGTATTGATTTTATCTTTTAAAACAGTTCCTTTTTTCTCATTGATCATCAGATTCGGCGAAATATCTTCGTTTTCACGTTGGGCCAGATCGCCTTTTTCTTCATCGTATCCACCACCTTGTTTAACGAACTCTTCTTTTAAGGAACTTATATATTGATTGAGTTCTCCAATAATAGCCTGCGCTTTTTTTGCCTTGTCATAAATGGGCTTGGCACGTGCGGGTTCTTCTTTTAATTTGGTGTTTTCGAACGCGGTGAACAGTTGTTGAACGGCTGTGCTGACATTCGATTTGGATGTTTCGAGACTGTTGTTGATATTTTTGAATGCATCCAAGATGGAATCCGGTACATTGAGCGCCAATAAGGCGAGCAGGACCAGATAGAGGATGCCAATCATCCTTTGTCTTGGAGTTTCTCTTCCTAATGCCATTGTTTTTGATTTAAGTAATACAAGAATTAATTACACACGCGGCTGATTCATCGCGCTCAACATGTTGCCATAAATGGCATTCAAGGCATTGAGGTTTTTTGCTAGCTTGCCCACTTCATCTTTAAATGCTTTGGAATCATCCAGCGATTCGTTGAAGTTCTGCATAGTAAAGCTTAGGTTCTCATAAAACTTGTTCATCGATTGTAAATGTGAGGCCGAATCGCGTAACTCACGTTCATACATCGCATTTAATTGGCTTAGGTTGGTTGTCAAACTTTTTACCTGTTCGTGGTAGTTGGACGTATCGCCAGAGGTATTCGACATGGCGACTAGGTTTTGCGAAGCTTTTTCAAACGCTAGGCTCAGGTTATCAAACTTAGAAGTTGCTGTTCGGAGCTTATGGGTGAATTCTTCTGTCGCAAGTGAAACATCTGAAAGCTTATTGATAGCGGATACTTTTTCGCTGAAATCACGTAGGCCACGACCGAGATTTTCAATGCTTGCGGGTTCAATATTTGCATCGGCGAACATTTTGTCCAAAGCAGCTGTGGCCGATGGGCCTGCAGGTTGGGCAACCACAGTTTTTCCTCTTTGAGGTAGCTCCCCAGTAAAATTATCGTCCAATTCAGGATAGACACGTGTCCAGTCTGGTTCTGCAGGAGGGGGATTAAAGCCCATTAAAAAGAATAGGAAGGCTTCTACAGCCAAACCGATTCCGATCATATAATTGGCTGTGGTGCCACCGATATGTAGAATCTTAAATAGTACCCCAATGATGACGATACTCGCTCCCCAGGATATGGCCACATTCAGCCATCTAGAATTGTCTTTTTTCTTGCTCATTGTTTATCTATATTGTTGGTTTAATTTTTTTTGGAAAGTTTGATGTTCCGCATCTTTTAAATTTCTTAATAAACGGAGATTACCTCTTACATAGTATATTTAAGTAATGCACTACATAAAGTTAGTCACCTGTCTGTCATTGGCTCTTTGGGCTCAAAAAACATACCAAAAGGCTGTTCGAGGATAGTCTTATCTGTTAATGCTGATAATTTAAGTTAAGGGGATCAAATTCTTGGACATATTTGTGGTGATTTGCTAGAGATTGATTGGATTTTGCTGTAAAGAATGTTCAAAGAACATATTTTTTGATGGTTAAATATAAAATAAAAAAAAAGGTTTTCAATCGGGGAGATGAAAACCTTTAAATAACCAATTATAAACCTATTAAGGTGTTGTAAATATAGGGAATATTATTGTTTTTGCAAAATTTAATCTGTTTTTTATTTGTTTTTTTTGATAAAAATTTATTTTTATTTGATTTTTTACTTCTTTTTGCCTCTATTTCTTTTGTTTTAGCATATAATTGCTCTTTTTTTCATTTTATTTTTCCGTTTATGCTTATTAATATTGTTTTTTTTGGTTTTATCACTTAATATTATTGTGTGATAATGTTTTTTTTAATTTTTATTTTGAAGAATTCTTGATTTTTGGTATTGTGCATGTCTTTTTATTATGGCGTATCAGCATTCATGTGCTTAGCAAAGTGCATGGCCGTATTCTTTGCTGTTTATTTAACCAATCTTTCTCAAAATAAAACAAACGTTAACCCTGCTGAGCAGTTATACTTTAATAAAGACAAGTGTTAACACAAAGAAAGAACAGTATGATGAACGAAACATTAATTCAACTTTCACAGAAATGGCCCGCATGGCTCTGGAATATTGCATTAATTCTATTTTCATTTTTGATTGGTATTTTGATTAAGCTGATATTTATTCCTTTATTGCGCAGGCAGGCCATTGAACAGGAATCGTATTCCCTTTTCCGTTCCTTTATCCGTCGCTTTAACCGTGTGCTGAGTGTATTTATCCCATTAATTGTCTTTAACAGTTTGTTGCCTTTCGCACAATTTAACGAAAGGACCCTCCGCGTCGTGACCAAAACCAATGAACTTTTATTGGTCGGTTTCTTTGCTGTTGTGCTGATACAGGGGATTAAGGTTTTTGAAGATTATCTCTATCATCGTTTTGATATCAATAAGGAGAATAACCTGCGCGAACGAAAGATTAGAACGCAAATCGTCTTTATCCGGAAAGTGGTCGTCACCCTCATCATCGTAATTTCTTTGGCGATTATCCTATTAAGCTTTGATAGCATGCAAAAGATCGGCGCCGGTTTGCTCACGGGAGTGGGGGTTGGCGGTATTATCATCGGTTTTGCTGCACAGAAGTCCTTGGGGAATTTACTTGCTGGCTTTCAGATTGCTTTTACACAGCCTATCCGAATGGATGACGTCTTGGTTGTTGAAGGGGAATGGGGGCGTGTGGAGGAAATCAATCTCACTTACGTAGTAGTCAATATCTGGGACAAACGCCGTTTGGTATTGCCCATCACCTATTTTATCGAAAAACCATTCCAAAATTGGACACGTACGACTTCTGAAATATTGGGTACTGTATTTATCTATACAGATTTTACCGTACCTGTGCAGCTATTGCGTGAGAAATTGACAGCCTTACTTACCGGACACCCCCTTTGGGACGGTAAAGTCAATGTGCTTCAGGTAACTGACTTTAAAGAGCGTACCATGGAGATCCGCTGCCTGATGAGCTGCCGCAATTCGGGGCAAGCTTTTGACCTGCGTTGTTTTATCCGCGAGGAGATGATAGCGTATATCCACACGAACTTCCCGAATGCGCTAGCCAGGACAAGGGTGGATTATCAGGAGAGCGAGCAATTGGGTATTTAATAGCTGAGGAGCGCTTGATAAATGATGGTCTCTTGAAAATAGTAGGGGTAGGTGATGGATGATCTAGAAATGTGTTTTAAATGCTCTACTCATTAATTCTTTTTCTGCTCTTGATATGCCAATCTTATCTGCAAATCAATATCATACAAGAAGGGGGCTTTTCGCCACGCCCCTTTGCCAACTGAGCATCGCGTCTTTTCATGAGTGTTCGCCCCCAAGTGTCGGGCATACTGTCTAGAAATATACCGAAGTTTCCTTTTTCGCTAGCATATTGTGTTCCTGAAAAAAACTGTATTTCAGGGTCTAAGATTTGAAGTTGCTCCGATTTCAACCATATTTTATCGTATTCAAAACTGAATGCCTTTTTACCTTTAGCAAAATGTGCTGAGAGGGTCCCTATAAGTTTAGGCTCCGCCATCCCTTTCCAGTGCGCATATACGTATATATCAAACTTGTTGTGTGCCATTGATTGCTACTTTAATAATTCGAGATCTTGTAGTTTTCTTCCTAAATCATCGTCTGCTGCTAATTGCAAGACATCATTTTGTAGCCCCAATACCCGGAGCACATTTAAATATGCGCCAAATGCGACGCTTGTATCTCCTTTTTCAATAAGGTATAAGGTTGAACGCGCAATTCCAGCTCGCTCTGCAACTTGAATAGTTGTTAATTTACGACGCTTTCTTGCTAACTTAATATTTTCGCCTACTTGTTCCATAAGTTTGGCTAACTTAGGGAAAATGATTTGTTTCTTAGAGCTCATATATTATTTTTGTTCGCTATTATAAACAAAAGTAGTTAAAATGATTGAAATAGCAATCATTTTTTATTTTTAGCTTTGTTTTATCTAAGCTGTTATATTCGGGAACAAATGATTGCGTATATCCACACGAACTTCCCGAATGCATTAGCCATGACACGCGTGGATTATATGAAGGGCGAGCAATTGGGTATTTAATAGCTGAGGAGCGCTTGATAAATGATGGTCTGTTGGAAGTAACCGTAATTTGTTTAAGTTTGTTTAAAATGTTTGCTCGAACGATATGCTGATTTTCTATTCTGTTTTCTCAGGGTTATTAATTTTACTGAGTATATTACCCTTTGCCCAAAGCCAGCATTGGATCTTTCGGGTAGCTGAATTTGTGAAGTTGCAACTGCTGGTATTTCAGGTGCCGGCATTGGCAATGGGTTTTTATCTCGTGGGGAAAGATTCGTGGATATGGTGGTTGCAGGGGGGACAGCTGGCGCTGATTGTATACCACGCCTATATATTGATACGTTACACCAAATTTTGGCGTCGCGAAAAATATGAAAAGGGCAAGGATGCATCTGATAGTATCAAAGTGATCTCCTGTAATGTACTGCAATTCAATACGGCTTATGATCGCTTTATTGACCTTATAAGGGAAGAAAAGCCAAATATCTTTTTGACCATGGAAAGTGATGCCGCATGGGAAAAAGCCTTACGTGTACTGGAAAAGCCTTATCCCAATTTTGAGAAGGTTACGCTGGACAATACCTACGGAATGCATTTTTATACCAATCTGAAGATCAACAAATGTCAGGTGCATTATTTTGTAGCAGATGATATTCCCAGTATTGAAGCTGAACTGGAAACTGCCGATGGACATCGTTTTATCTTTTTTGCTGTGCATCCACCGCCGCCGAGTCCGACAGAAGAGGAAACTTCCAAAGAAAGGGATGGCGATCTGCTCAATGTGGCTAAACGGGTACGCGATTATAAAATGCCAGTCGTTGTCACGGGAGATTTTAACAATGTGGCCTGGGCCAAATCTTCGCTCTTGTTCAAAAAAACCAGCAAATTGATTGATGCACGCATCGGGCGAGGTATTCTTTCCACCTTTCATGCCAATTATTGGTTTTTCAGAGTGCCTTTGGACCTGCTGTTTCATAGTCCGACCGTATTTATTGACAAATTGTTTATTTATCCTTCTGTTGGGTCCGATCATTTTCCGATGGGCTGTACATTCTTTATTGATCGCTACTCCGAAGAGCAGGCTGAAGATATTGAACATTTGGAAGCTGGGGATATGGCCGACGTCAATGCGATGATTGCTGATGGAAAAGAGGAAGTAAGTGATAATCGGTGTTAACGGTTAATCGTGCCAACATTTTGCGCTGCATTATTGTATGTTTGGTCGGGCTTATGATCAATATATCTTAAGGAATCAGCAATTCATATTCCTTAACAGGGGCTACGGAAAAATAGCCGAGGGCATTATTGGAAATATTAGACTTAGGGTTCCCCGGAGCAGCAGTCGACAAGTTTGTGCTTTGGTAATCATTCCAGTAATGAAAAGTTCCGGCGTCCACACAATAACGGCGCAACTTGAGCTTGTCTCCGTGAGATAGACTCCGTTCCAGATCTGATATATAATGTGTTACCTGGAGGCCATCGTTAAACTGATCGCTTTCTGCGCTGGCAAACCGAAACTCCTTCCCGTTGATGGATAAGGTATACATATAATAATTCGCGAACTTGGCCGGATCTTTAAAGGACAAGGCGATAAAGAAATACGTTTTACCGGCGATCTCCTTTTCAATAATTCGTGTCGTTTCTACGTTGATATAGGCGGGCATAGTACTACTCGATTCAAACTGCTTCTTTTGCACACCGACATGCAGGCTGTATTTTCGCCCAACTACAGGTTTAAAATTGCGATTGATATAATAGCCATCTTTTTCATGCTGGAATGAATAGTTTTGATTCAAGTTGTCCTTGACAGTTACTGTTGCGCTTTTGACAGCTGTAGAACCCGCTTCTGCATCAATAGCTACGGATTGCGAAACCCGGATGCGTTGCACATTGCTCGCATCGGAAAGCTGTGCATCGATCACAACTCGACCACTATCTGCATTCAGATCGAGATCTACTTTTTCTTCACAGGCCGAAAAAAGAAGAATAGAATATAGAAGTATATAAGAGGATTTGGATAGCATGGGTTTAAAATTTAAAGTTCCAGGTTACTGAAGGAATAATGCCAAAAAGTACAATTTTGTAAGCCTCCGTTTTATTTGGATTTGACTTGTCTTCGCGAAAGTCTATCGTGTAGGCGTTTTTGCGGTTGTAGGCATTGTAGATACCAAATGTCCAGCTCGAATGAAAACGCTCCGTCGAAGGTTTGGGATTGTAGGTTGCCGATAGGTCTAACCGGTGGTAGTCGGGCATTCGATAGCCATTTCGTTCTGTATAATAAAATAACGATTTTCCATTGACCTGATATTTTCCGCTGGGAAATGTAACGGCATTTCCCGTATGGTATACAAAGGTTGCTCCCAGTGTCCAACTTGTCGAAAGGGTATAAAGTCCAACGATAGACAGATCATGGGTGCGATCTTGGCGTGCATTGAACCAGGTACCGTTGTTGATGTCTGCAAATTGACGCTGGCTCTTTGAGAGGGTATAGCTTATCCAGCCGTTTAGTTTCCCGCTATGTTTGCGTAGATACCATTCTATACCAAAGGCCCTTCCCCGACCAAAGAGTAACTCTCCTTCGAAATGGGCGTCGGCCTGCAAGGTTGCTCCATTGCGGATGTCGATTTGATTGCCTAATCGTTTATAGTACGCCTCTACAGACAAGCTGTATTGTTTTTTTGAAAAATTGCGGAAGTAGCCAAAGGCAACTTGATCCACAATTTGTGGTTTGATATTCAGGCTGCTGAGTACATATTGATCTGTGGGTAGACTGGCCGTGCTATTGCTCAATTGGTGTAGATTCTGAACGGCTCGGTTGTACGAGGCTTTTAGGCTGCTCTGTTCGTCCAACAATAGACTTGCCGATACGCGTGGCTCCATATTGATATAGTGTTTTGCAATTCGGCTATTGTCGCGTTTCCCCCCAATAGGATTGCCGTTTTTGTCAAATTCATAAAAAGTACGTTGGCCCAGAACCATAAAATCATGTATATGTAGCCCGTAATGAATCGAAAATGCACTTGTTAGCTTCCATTCATGAGAAACGTAACCGCCAAGATCAATGCCGCGTTGACTTTCGATGGCTGTTGGATTGACGGATTGATTTGTGGGTGAGGAAAGGTTGGCGGGTCTGATCGCTTGAAAAACTGCTCCCGCACCTAGTCGTATGGTATTATTGGCGTTGGCATAATAGGCGAAGTCCTGCTTGAACTGGAGGTTACGGATCCTCGAAGCAACCTCAAAATTGGTCTGTTCACTCGAAACCCCTGCCTGATAATTAAATCCACTATAGATAAAAGAAGTATTGCTTGATATTTTTGGATTAAAGCGGTGGTTCAATCGTGCCGTTGCGGTCGTATTTCCCCAGGCAATATTAAATAGATCGCTGTATTTGAGTCTGTCCCTTCCATTATAGGCTGAAAGATATAAAGTCGTTTTCTTTCCGAAATTAAAGCGAAGTTTTGCATTCAGATCATAGAAGTACAGGGTATTTTTGGCCATGTCTTTATTTTTGGCCAGTTTCAGAAATGAATCGGCATAAGAGCGTCGCGCACTGAAGAGAAAGGAGCTTTTGTTTTTTTCAAGCGGACCTTCCACCTTTAATCGGGAAGCAATAATACCTATACCACCTTCGGTACTAAATTTTTTCTGGTTTCCATCTAACGTTGAAATATCCAGCACGGATGCAATACGGCCACCATATTGAGCCGGGATATCGCCTTTATAAAGTTGTATATCCTTGATAGCGTCTGAATTGAAGGTTGAAAAAAAACCGAGTAGGTGGGAGGCGTTATATACAGTGGCTTGATCCAATAAGATCAGGTTCTGCCCTGCGTCGCCGCCGCGTACATTAAAATTGGTTGAACCTTCACCGCCGCTTTGCACACCGGGGAGTAACTGTATCGTCTTTAATAAGTCTTTTTCACCGAAAACTACCGGAAGAGCGCTGATCTCTTTGGTGCTTAGATGAAGGGTTCCCATTTGTGGATCGGCGATAGATTCACCTTTTTTTGACTCTTTGACAATGACCTCGTCTATACGTTGACTTAAGGGCAGCAGATGAAAATTTTGCTGGAAAGATTGACTCAACGCGACATCCAGCTCTTGTGGTTGATAACCGATGTAACTAACCATCAATCGATGTGGGCCTTTTGGAAGAGTCAATACATAGCGCCCTTGTGCATCTGTCTTGCTTCCAATACTGTCGTTTTCTGTGCGGATCAGCGCTCCGCGTAAGGGAGTACCGCTCGCTGAATCCCGGACGATACCTGTGAGGGAAATCTGCTGCGCCGATACCGCAAAAGGAAGCAGCGATAATGATGCTGGAAGTAAATACTGAACGATGGAGATCATTTAAAGTTCTTGTTTGAAATTTTGTTTTGTGCAATTGAATGGAATGACCTGTTAATCAGTGATTAAAATTTGTTATTGTAGTTTAGTTGAACGTTGCTTGTAATTGCTGCATATCACTTGCGTCCTAAACGTTTAAAAAGTGGCGGTGTTTAGATATAGCAAAGTTGCTATATTTAAATCGCAAAATTATAACACACCGCCATGATAAATTTAAATGTTTTTAGTCAGATTTTATCTCTTATCGACCGCGAATTATTCAAAGATTTGGTTTCAAAGCACAAAAGTGACAAACATCAGAAAGGGATCAACAGCTGGACGCATCTAGTCAGTATGCTTTTCTGTCATTTTTCCTCGGCAGATTCGGTTCGTGATATTAGTAACGGTCTACGCAGTACCACTGGTAATCTGAACCACTTAGGTGTAGTAAGAGCTCCAAGTAAGTCTAATATATCCTATATC
>NZ_VLKR01000012.1 GCF_007830445.1 Sphingobacterium siyangense
CTCTTTCAATACATATGTCATTTGGCATGAATCACATGATAAGAATATCATAGATC
The DNA here is from genome assembly GCF_007830445.1 of Sphingobacterium siyangense. GTDB lineage: Bacteria > Bacteroidota > Bacteroidia > Sphingobacteriales > Sphingobacteriaceae > Sphingobacterium > Sphingobacterium siyangense. The sequence continues at coordinate 57 of NZ_VLKR01000012.1, forward strand.
ATCCAATAAAGATTTTTAGGTGCCTATATCGGCGGTGTCTACCTCTTCCCATTCCGAACAGAGCAGTCAAGCCCGCCAGAGCCGATGGTATTGCCGTAACAGGTGGGAGAGTAGGTCGGTGCCTTTTTTTACACGGAAGCCCTTGCTGGAAACAGTCAAGGGCTTCTTTCGTTTAAGTACTTCCGTATTTCCATGTACAGGCTATTGCATATCCTCCGCCTAGTGGTTATCGCAGCACAGGACCGTCGGTGAGCCTGCTCCATCGGAAGCTGTTCCGCAACTATCCTTTACTAGCCTTGTCAAACGCTATTGCTTTTCAGCAGTATCCTATAGCTGCATATCGACAAGTACAGCAAGAGCTACTCGTAATGATTTTAGGAATACTCCTGTCCTGCTACTAGCCTTGTCAAGCTATATTGTTTTTCGTCTGTATCGTATTGCAGTATATCAATTGGCCTTGCAGTAGTTACTTGTCATAACTAATTTTATATGTTATCTGACTGTTGGGAAGTATACTGGTAGTGGTTAAAGATATAGCTATCAGAATTACATGTTATACAGCTATTTTCCACTATTATTAAGTTTTATGAGCAGATATCCCTGTCCCAGCTGCTGTCTCGATAACTTACAGATGGGAGAAAATCTCCCTTTCTAGGTATATCATTCGTATTTCTACGAGATATTATCTAATTTAGTTGTTATTGCATTATATGATGATAAAAGTAAAACAGGTATTGGTTTTTGGTTTTTTAATCGTATTCTTTTTGAGGAATAATCGATTAAATGCGCAAAATAAGTCTTTGGATGATGGTGTGCTACGAATATTGGCCATCGGTAATAGTTTCTCGGAAGATGCTATTGAACAGAATTTATATGAATTGGCGAAAGCCGGCAAGAAAAAGATAGTGATCGGCAATCTCTATATTGGGGGAGCTCCTCTAAGTTTACATGTAAGTAACGCAAAAGATGATAAGCCAGCTTATCGCTACCGGAAAATAAATCTTGACGGGCAAATGTCCGAGAAAGCAAATGAGCGCTTATCTGAAGCGCTTATCGATGAGGCTTGGGATTATATTAGCTTTCAGCAAGCAAGTCCGCTATCAGGAGATTATGATTCGTATGCGAAGGATCTGCCACCTTTATATGATTATGTAACAAAACATATTCTATTTCCTGAAACTAAGTATATATTGCATCAAACTTGGGCATATCAGAACGGTTCATCGCATGAAGGTTTTGTTCGTTATAACCGTAGCCAAGATAGTATGTATAGGGCTATTGCCAATACTTCGCAAGAGGTGTTTAACTGGGGTAATTTCGATCTGTTGATTCCTTCGGGTACAGCTGTTCAGAATGCACGTTCGAGTTTTGTGGGGGATAATTTTACACGTGATGGTTATCACCTAAATCTGAACTATGGACGTTTCGTTGCTGCCTGTACCTGGTATGAGGCGTTATTCCATGAAAATATACTGAACAATACATTTTTACCGCTCAAAGTAACCTATGTAGAGGGAGAAATTGCGCGAGCAGCAGCACATAAGGCAGTGGAATTCCCCTATGCTGTTACCGTATTAAAAGATTTTCAATTAATGAACTAGTATTTATATGAGTATCAAAAAGAGCTATTTGATCGAATTGGATCACGAAACAAAAAATACCAAACGTATTCTAGATCGGATACCGGACGATAAATTGGATTGGCGCCCGCACGAAAAATCGATGAGTTTGGGCGAATTGGCTGCTCATGTTGTCGAGTTACATAACTGGGTACACAAGGCAATACCAAAGGACGTATTTGATTTTAAAGTAGATTATAAGCCTCTCAAAGTATCCTCTGTCGAAGAGTTGAAAACAATCCTCACTCTTGGACTGGAAGAGAACAAGGCAACACTAGCGGATATCGCCGAATTGGATTGGTTTAATGAATGGGTGCTTAAAGCTGGGGACCATGAGATTGCCCGTTTGCCACGAGCGGGAGCGATACGTTTTATTGTCAATAATCATATCGTTCATCATCGTGGTCAGTTGACTGTTTATTTGCGATTATTGGATATTGCTGTACCGGGCTTATATGGACCGTCGGCAGACGAAGCAATGTCTAGTTAATGTTGTCATCTAATTATTAGGTATAAAAAAAAGGGAATCAAATTTGATTCCCTTTTTTTTATATGCTCGATGGTCTAATTATTTAGCCAATTCTTCTGCGATTGCTTTTCCAATTTCAGCTGGAGATTCAACAACACGAATACCACACTCACGCATGATTTTCATTTTTGCAGCAGCAGTGTCATCTGCACCACCTACAATTGCACCAGCGTGTCCCATACGACGTCCTGGAGGCGCTGTTTGACCTGCGATAAATCCAACAACAGGTTTAGTACCGTGTTCTTTGATCCAACGAGCAGCTTCAGCTTCCATTCCACCACCAATTTCACCGATCATGATGATCGCTTCAGTTTCAGGGTCATTCATTAATAATTCAACAGCTTCTTTCGTTGTTGTACCAATGATAGGGTCACCACCAATTCCGATTGCTGTTGTGATACCTAATCCTGCTTTTACAGTTTGATCTACGGCTTCGTAAGTTAAAGTTCCTGATTTAGAAACAACACCTACATTACCTTTTTTGAAGATAAATCCTGGCATGATACCGATTTTAGCTTCGCCTGCAGTGATGATACCTGGGCAGTTAGGACCGATCAAACGAGAGTTTTTGTCGCTCAAGTAAGATTTTACTTGGATCATATCTTTTGTTGGGATACCTTCTGTAATACAAACAATCACTTCGATACCAGCAGCGGCAGCTTCCATGATCGCATCTGCAGCAAATGCTGGAGGTACAAAAATAATAGAAACATTAGCTCCTGTAGTGTCAACTGCATCTTGCACAGTATTGAATACAGGACGGTCTAAGTGTTGTTGACCACCTTTACCAGGAGTAACACCACCAACTACATTTGTTCCGTACTCAATCATTTGAGTAGCATGGTAAGTACCTTCGTTTCCAGTGAAACCTTGAACGATTACTTTTGAATCTTTATTAACTAATACACTCATTTCTTCTTTAAATTTTGCACACAAATCTACTATTTTGCTTTCTAAAATGGAAGCAATGTGAATAGGAATGTGACCTTTATTGATAAATTTTTAATTGAAATTGCGTTTTTGGATAAAATCCCAAAGAATAATGCCAATTGCGACAGATACATTTAAGGAATGTTTGGTTCCGTATTGGGGGATTTCGATGCAGGTATCAATTTTTTCCATGACATCTTCATCTACTCCATTGACCTCATTTCCAAAAATCAATGCATACTTTTTGTCATTTTCTGGTTCAAACTGATGTAACATAACACTATCATCTGCTTGCTCGATGGCAATAATGACATAACCTTCTGACCGAAGCTGATCAACAACAGCTGTGGTATCTTTGTGGTATTCCCAAGCAACTGATTGAGTAGCCCCGAGGGCGGTCTTTTCGATTTCGCGATGGGGAGGTGTGCCCGTAATGCCACACAAGTATATTTTTTCAATAGCAAATCCGTCTGCAGTACGGAAGGCCGAGCCTACATTATGCATGCTCCGTACATTGTCCATAACGATTGTGATAGGAGTTTTTTCTTGTTTTTTAAACGATTCAACATCTGTACGTTGAAGTTCATCCATCGATAATTTTTGCATGTCGCAAATATACTAAACCTAAAAAATAAAATAGATTTTGAATATTGAAAATAAGGTGTTATTTTTGCAGTCCGAATTACAAGAAAAAATTGAATAAAAATTAGCTAAAAAAAATGGCAAATCATAAATCAGCGATCAAAAGAATTAGAGCAAACGCTACTAAACGTTTAAGAAACCGTTACCAAGCAAAAACTACACGTAACGCAATCAAAAAATTACGTCACACTACTTCTGCAGAAGAAGCAAAAACATTGTTACCACGCGTAATTTCTATGCTTGATCGTTTGGCAAAGAAAAATGTGATCCACAAGAAAAAAGCTTCTAACAACAAATCTAAGTTAACAAAATTTGTTAACGGTTTAGCGTAAGCTTTTCGTATAGATATAGAGGGGTACAGCTCGCTGTATCCCTTTTCTTTATGTTATATACTTTGGATTTCTCTTTCCAAGCGAATGGTAAATAAAAAAGCATCGATATTCGATGCTTTTTTATTTTAAAACTGACTTGGAGTGTTTTTTATTGTTGCAAATTTGGAAGTAGCTCCGCGATGACCTTTTTCAATTTGTTGGGATCTTTCATGTAAGGTTCTAAATCGTAAAGTTCCACTTTTTTAAAGTCAATGGGATGACTCTCACTCTGCAGTGAAATAGTCCCCTTACTTAAAAGCTGACCATCCTTTTTCACTTTAGGATCGAAACCACTTACATTGCCGCCACCAATTTGGGGTTTATTATACTGTAATACGACCTTGTTTTCAAGGATATGCTGCACAAGTGAGTCTCCCAATACTAAGAAATCAGCAGTTACCCATTGATCTCCAGCATAGGTTTTTGATGTTGAGCTGATGCAATGTGGTGTAAATAGCTTATTGTCGATTACAACGTTTGTGCCTGGTGTACAAAGGTTACTTGTGGTCCGTTCGTCCTTGCCATTTCCACCCAACAGTTGCCCTTCGATCGATATTGGAAAGTCTTGATCCACCCCCATGGTATTAGGATCCTGTCCATGTAGCATGGCTCCGCTATTACGCCAGGCCCAACCTTCTCCACCATTTACCTGTTCACCAACAAATCTGTAAGTGACGCGCAATAAATAAGCTGAGAATTCTTTATTGTAGAATAGATGGCCATACTGAAAATTAAAATTATCATAACCATCATATCTTACTTTGAGTAAACCGTCTTCTACACGAAATGTATTTTTATAATTATCCCCAACTTTGTGGTTTCTGATTTTTGGGGTCCAGTTCTTCAGATCTTTCCCATTAAATAACTGAATGGGTTTGGGTTTCTTATCTTGAGATTTGGCAAATAAAGAAGTGCTGAGCAATAAAATTCCAGCACTATAAATGATATGTTTGAATTTCATCCTGAATTAGGTTTATTGACCTAAATTAGGTAAACATTTTTAAATAAGCAATTCTTTTTGTTTGACGTATTCGCTTGGACGGATACCGACGACCTTATTGAATGTGTTACTAAAGGTGGGGAGACTATTGTATCCAACTTTGAGTGCAACTTCATTTACACTTAGTTTTTCGTCTAAAAGGAGCTTAAGAGCAGTCAGCATTCTGAGAATCGTGTAGTACTGGATAAAAGACATATTTAATTCTTTTTGAAATAGTCTGGCTAATGTACGTTCACTAATGTTAAATAATCCGGCAAGTTTTTTAAAGCTGACATTTTCCTCTATATTCTCTTCGAGGTAAGTAACGATATCCTTTAATTTCTGATGATTAGGATAGGGTAAGGCCAATGGAAGCTCATGCAGCGATAATTCCGGCAAGATAAGTTTAAATGCTGTAGCGATACTATATTTAGGTTCTTCGACCGGAAAGATATTGCCATTCCAGCGGTTGGTAAACATAATCAGCTCTATCAAAAGATCATTTACTGGATAGATTCCCATTTTGCTATAGAAGGGTGCGTCATTATTGGTTTTGGGAAAGTACAAATTACGCATAACGACCTCCGGTGTACTTGGATGAATACTATGTTTTATTCCAGCGGGAATCCACAAATAATGTCGGGCAGGTAGAAAATATGATTTTTCCTCTGTCTTAACAAATACGACACCGCCTTCTGTATATAAAAATTGGTCCTTATCGTGGCAATGTTCGGAAATATGATTCTCTGCAATAATGGCGTGGTGACAGTAAATGCTATCTTCAAATGAGTCTACTTCCGTCATATAATAACGGTTGACATATTTAGCATCTGTCGTTATATCTTGTGTATTCATTTTAACCTATAATACTATGTCACAAAGGTAAGACTTTTTTACTAGACCCCACCTTTACTTCTTGAAAGTGAGTGTATGCTTACGTTAAAATGGCAATTAATCGACGAGAGAGTTAGTCTTTACTTACTTTAGTTTTGCCTTTGTTATTGTAAGTTGTTTGTTATCAGTGTGATATATATTATCGATCAGTGTGATATAAAATATTTTTTTATTATGATTTGTTGTATATTTTTGATTTGTAGCGAGTTGTGTCTTTTTAGTCTCGTTTGGATAATTTTGTGTCGAATGGTAATAAATATGCAGTTTAAAAAAATGCTAAAATTGTTTGGTTAAGAGGTGGGAAAATATAACAAAGAACTTTACAAATAAGGGAAATATATAGGTTTCAATTTCTTAAGTTTACAATAATGGAATAAAATCAAACTATAACAATATGGCTTACGAAAGAATAAAAGTTCAAAGCTTACATGATAAAGTGATTACAGCGGAAGAAGCTGCTAAGCTATTTCAAAACGGAATGGTCGTTGGATCGAGTGGTTTTACTAAGGCTGGAGACAGTAAGGTTGTGTTACCAGCCTTGGCTGAACGTGCAAAAGTGGATCCATTGAAAATAACCTTGATTACTGGGGCTTCGTTGGGACATGGAACAGACGGTAAATTGGCGGAAGCGGGGGCACTATCCAAGCGGATGCCTTTTCAGGTAGATCGTATTTTACGTAATAAAATTAATGCCGGGGATGTGCTGTTTATTGATCAGCATCTAAGCGAAACAGCCGAATTGCTGCACAATAAGAATTTGCCTCAGGTGGATATTGCTGTTTTGGAAGTAGCAGCAATAGAATCAGACGGAAGTATTGTTCCAACGACTTCTGTGGGAAATTCGGCTACTTTTGCTGCATTGGCTAAGCAGGTTATTTTGGAGGTCAATACTGCGATACCGATGACGATTAAAGGGATACATGATATTTACCAAGCAGAAGATTACCCTCGCCGTAATGTTATTCCGATTGTAGCACCTGAAAATAAAATTGGGCGTAAAACTATTCCTTTGGACGCAAGCAAGGTGGTGGGAATTGTGTTTACGAATGAGCTTGATAGCCCAGCCGATATTGCTGAACCGGATACCAAAACTACAGCGATAGCGAAGCATATTTTACAGTTTTTCGAAAATGAAGTAGAGCTAGGTCATTTGTCAGAAAGCTTGATGCCCCTCCAAGCGGGTATTGGAAAAGTAGCTAACGCTGTTCTAACTGGATTTATACATAGTAAGTTCCGTAATCTAACGATGTTTTCTGAAGTGTTGCAAGATAGTACCTTTGACCTTATCGATGCTGGAAAACTGGATTTTGCTTCTGCTTCTTCAATTACTGTTTCGGAAGAGTGTTATTCAAGAGTGTTCGATCATTTGGATCGATACCGCGATAAAATTGTATTGCGCCCACAGAACATTTCCAATACACCTGGACTGATCAAACGTTTGGGAATTATAGCAATTAATACAGCCATAGAGTTTGATATTTATGGAAACGTAAATTCTACCCATACTTCGGGAACAAATATCATGAATGGTATCGGTGGATCGGGTGACTTTGCACGTAATGCTTATTTGAGCATCTTTGTTACACAGGCAGCCTCTAAAGGGGATGCAATTTCTCATATTGTTCCTATGGTTTCTCACGTAGATCATACCGAACATGATGTCGATATTTTGGTAACAGATTATGGTTTGGCAGATTTGCGTGGTTTAGCGCCTCGTGAGCGAGCGAAAGTAATTATTGAGAACTGTGTACATCCCGATTATAGGGAGCAGCTATCAGACTATTATAACCGCGCTTGTAAAAGGGGAGGGCATACACCACATTTGTTAGAAGAGGCTTTTAGCTGGCATATTAATCTTCGTGAAAAAGGAACAATGAAAAAAGATCACTAACCGAGGGCGCGCGGTTATATATAGATTAAATGTATAAAGAAAGGCGAGGTTTAATGGTAGACTTCGCCTTTCTTGATGTATAACTATCACAAAGAAAATCACGTATTCATTTTATTGGCACGTTCGCCGATGATATCACAGACGTACCATTGATTGCCCATGGTAGCATAATTTCCCTGGCCGCAAACTCCAGAAGTGGAAATCGAACTTTCTTTTTCAGTAAACACTCTTGTAAGCTTAATATAAGGCATTCAATACTGGATTGCTGTCCTTGCTGTTTCGCCGCTGCGACAATTTCTCGGATTTGTACTTTACTGGTAATTTGGTCCATAGCGCTGCTCGAATCCCTATTGTTGATCTTTATAAATATTCCAATAATTAAAGTCTGTCATTGGGGCATCCGCAATTCCAATAGCTCGGCCCATTGTAACGATCTGTCCCCTATGATATGTTCCGTGGAGGATCAGCTGTTGTATGTATTCGTACTTTGTGAAATCGCATTGAAACCATGGTGATTCCACTTTGATATTTTTTTCAAGATCCAACTCAGATAGCTTGTGTACATAATCCACAAGTTGAACTGAATTTCTTCTTAGTGCTTCAAATATTTCTTCTTTTGTGGTTCGCTTTTTTTCAAAATCGAAATCATTGCTTTCTGAAATGTGGCTCCACCAATATTCTTGTGTCTGCAAGATGTGGTTTAAGGTTTTCAAAATGGTCGGGAAGCTTGAAGGTACCTCCTGGTTAAGTTGGTCGTCCGATTTATCAGCCAGCCAATTGATGTATTTATTGACAACCCAGTCGTTATACTCGGCACTTTTTGTGATTAAGGTCTTTAAACTCATAATTTCAATCTATAGTATGGTTTTTAATGAAATATTTACTAAATATAAATCCTTTTTGGAAAGAATTTATATTAAATTTCATAGCAGATAGACTGTTTGAAAAGCTGCTTTGGAAGTTTTCATTTTTGTAAAATTGAGGCAGGTATAGCCCTATAAGCTAAGCGTAACTTCTTTGCAATAAATAAAAAGTGTTGTTCATATTTTTTATATTTATTTTGCAATAGCAGAATGGTTTAGCATTTGTCGAATGCGCAAGATACCAATAGAAGATTCGACAGCCGCTTGAGCTTGTTGGATTAACCAATTATAATAAATATGATAAAAGCAACGCATTGTATTCTTTCTCTACTAGCCATGTTGTTTATGAACATGGGAAACGCCCAAGTTAATAATTTACAGGAATCCAAAAAGGATTTTGATGAACGGATGCATTGGTTTAGGGAAGCAAAATATGGAATGTTTATTCATTTTGGGCTTTATAGTCAACTTGGAGGGATATATAAAGGGAATTCAACCAAAGGATATGCCGAGTGGATACAATCGGAAATGAATATTCCGAAGGCAGCCTATTCGGAGCTGATTAACACATGGAACCCCAAGGACTTCAATGCAGATCGTATTGTTCAATTGGCTAAGGATGCTGGAATGAAGTATATCGTCCTGACGACCAAACACCATGAGGGCTTTTGTCTGTGGGATTCCCCCTACACAGATTATGATATAGCTTCGACCCCAATGAAAGGAAGAGATCTCGTGCGGGAGTTGTCCACAGCTTGTAAGAAAGCTGGGATCAGATTTGGTACCTACTACAGTATTATCGATTGGCATCACGATTCGCAATATGTCGATCCCAATGGTAAAGGAGATTGGGGCCAGATCCTCATCAAGCCAGAACAGAAAGCTGCTTATATTCAATACATGAAAAATCAATTGAAAGAATTGGTTGTAAAGTATGATACTGACATCCTTTGGTTTGATGGGGACTGGGTGAACTGGTGGGATATGGCCGCAGGAGAAGATCTTTATCAATATCTACGCAAATTGAAGCCCTCTCTTATCATTAATAACCGCGTAGCAAAGCGTGATCAATTTAAGCGAGATTTTGGAACGCCTGAACAAGAACATCCTGGAGCATTACTGGATTACGATTGGGAAGCCTGCTATACCCTGAACAATTCTTGGGGATATAAAAAATCAGATAATAATTGGAAATCTCCCACAGAAGTAAATACTAAGCTACGAGAGATAAATGAAAAAGGTGGAAATTTGTTGCTCAATATTGGACCTGATGCTAACGGAAACGTGCCGGTTGCTAGTAAAGAAATTTTGTTGAAAGCAGCCACAGAGCGCAAAAAGAACTAATCTAAGCAATATTCGCTGCTTGTTGACTCATGGCAAATGTTTTTGGAAAAAAGAGTGTTATTTAATCTTACTTATCAACAAATATGAAAACAAAGATCATTTTAGTTATGGTTTTGATAACCATGCTGTAGGGCTTTCAGTGCAATGTAAAGGCAGATCCACCTTTTCATAAAAAAGGGATGATCAAGGTATCGATTTTTTATCGTAATGGACCTGGAAAGACATTTGATTGGGATTATTATCTCTCGAAACATATTGCGCTTGTCAAAAAAGTTTACGGTAAAGCACTGAAAGGCGTAACCATTGATAAAGGGCTTTCGGGACGTAGCTCAGCAGAAGGTCCGATTTATTTGGCCATTTGCCATTTGTATTTTGATGCTGTTGCAGCCTATCAGGATCCTTTAAAAGAAAATGGGAAAAAGTTTGCTGAAGATTTTCCAAAGTACACGAATATTGCGCCAGAGGTACAGATTAGTGAAGTGATTCAATAGACCCTTCGTTAATTAGGCGAAATACTATTGTTTTGTGAAATATAAATCTGATTGAATGAAACACGAACTGAAAAAGTCGTTTGTGCATAGCAAACGACTGTATTTTTATGGACTTATAGACCTAACTATATAGCAGGTTTATAGTCGATGTAATCTAGCTAAAACTATATGAACGATTAAAATTATGAAGATATCTTGTATGCTATTTCCTAAATTATTATTTATTGGCCTTACCGGTGTCACTTCGCTTAGTGTGCATGGGCAACAGGCTGGCTCGGTCAAACGTATTTATGTCAGTACAAAAGGAAGTGATAGAAACCAAGGAACTATGGCCAGTCCCTATGCCACAGCTGAAGCCGCATTCCGATCGGTAGAAAAACAGAAGCAAGGGAAAAATACACCAGGCATCGAAATCATCTTTATGGCAGGCACCTATCAGCTGGATAAACCGATTGAATTGTCTGCTGGGATATCGGGTACAAGAAGGCAACCCTTGCGGATTAAAGCTGAGGATGGAGCACAAGTTACGCTGAGTGGTGCCAAATCGCTTAACCTCAAATGGAAACAGGGCGATCATGGTATTTGGGAGGCTAAGGTCCCAAGAGGATTAAACTTCCAAAGTCTATATGCTAATGATAAGCATCTTGTCCGAGCACGTTATCCAAACTACGACCCCACTGTCTTGCCATTTCAAGGCTATGCTGCAGATGCATTAAGTCCCGAACGTGTTGCAACCTGGAAAAACCCTAAGGGGGGAATTGTACATGCTTTGTATGCTGGTCGCTGGGGAGGATTCCATTATAAGATTACCGGAAAAGATGGCTTATCAACAGTTACACTTGAAGGTGGACAGCAAAATAATCGTCCCAGCAAAATGCACGAGACCTATCGCTTTGTAGAAAATATCTTTGAAGAACTCGATACCTTTCAGGAGTGGTATTTGGATGAGGAGAAGGCACTCTTGTATTATATGCCTGCTAAAGGAGTTGATCCCAACCAGCTGAAGTTTGTAGCGCCACAATTGGAAAATCTAATCTATCTTTCAGGTTCATCTTCCAGACCAGTGCATGATATTGAGGTTAGTGGCCTTCGCTTCATGTATACTGCTCCTACCTTTATGAAAACAAGCGAACCACTCTTACGTAGTGATTGGACGATCTATCGACAGGGAGCCGTAAAGATTGAAGGTGCGGAAAACTGTATCTTCCGCGCGAATGATTTTATCGCTTTGGGTGGCAATGCAATATTTGTTAATAATTACAATCGCGGGGTCAAAATCGAAGGCAACCGGATTGAACAGATCGGTGCCGGAGCGATCAATTTTGTAGGAGATCCAGCAGCAGTACGCTCACCGGAATTTCGATATGAAAAATTTGTTCCGTTTGACCAAATGGATACCATCAAAGGGCCAAAAACCGATAATTATCCTATGGACTGTGAGGCGAGTGACAATCTGATTCATAACATTGGATTGATCGAAAAACAAGTAGCAGGTGTACAGGTCTCTATGGCTGAATCTTTACGAATTTTGCATAATACCATTTACAATGTGCCTCGAGCAGGTATTAATGTAGGTGATGGAACCTGGGGCGGTCATGAGATAGCTTACAATGATGTTTTTAATACAGTCCTGGAAACCAGTGATCATGGAGCCTTCAACTCATGGGGGCGCGACCGATTTTGGCATCCCAATCGAAAGGAGATGGATGAACTGACGGGGAAACATCCCAATTTAATATTGCTGGATGCCGTCAAAACAACTAAAATTCATGATAATAGATTTCGCTGTGATCACGGTTGGGATATTGATTTGGACGACGGATCGTCCAACTATGAAATTTACAACAATCTTTGTTTAAGTGGGGGACTAAAACTAAGAGAAGGATTTTATCGCAAAGTGTATAACAATGTGATGATCAACAATGGTTTTCATCCACATGTCTGGTTTCAGAATAGTCACGATGTATTCCGTAATAATATTGTGATGGAGTCCCATCAGGATATACAGGTCAAGTATTGGGGGGAAGAGGTAGACCATAATATCTACGGAAGGCAGGATGACCTAGACAAGGATCGGGCGAAAGGCATAGAAAAACATGGTCGTGTTATTCAATTGAACTTTACGAATCCTGCAGATGGCGATTTCCGATTGAAGAACTGGAAAGATCAGGATTTTAAAAATTTTGACATGCTGCATTTCGGGGTTATGAGTAAAAGACTTAAAACTCTTGCCGCTAGTCCTGAAATACCTCAGTTGATCCAATCCGAAGCAGAGGAACAGGGGAGCAGATGGGCCTGGAAGTCGGGCTTATTTAAATCAGTGGAGACTTTGGGAGAGCAGTCGGCTGCGGGCCTACCCTCGATAAACGGCGTGCTGCTACTTCAGTTGGATGAAAAAGGCAATCTTTATAAAAGCGGTTTGCGTGTCGGTGATGTTGTGTTGAATTACCAGGGCGAGAAAATAGATCAATTAATAGACTTGCAACAAGCGATTAAAAAGCATGTACACGCAGACCAGCCGAAGGTGTTAATTTTTAGAAACCAACAGCAGCAGGAATTAACGCTGCAGCTGTAGCAAATAGTTTTTATTTCCATTAGGACTATTGAGCATCTTGGTCGTCATTATAACAGTGTGTTATCATTTAATGGAGTAGAACATGATATTAAATTCTTATTCGTATTAATTGATGTCTAAGGCTGTACAGCACCCATGTGCTGGCAGCCTTATTGATTTAACTGTGCAATGGATTTAACCACAGGTGATCGCCGAACGATGAGCGAGGAAGTTAAGGTACAACACTGGTATGACAATGAGGGAAGTCTTTGTGGGTATGGGATGGTTGAAACAAGTTTCTTAAACTGGTTTAAGTTTGGACTGTTTTTGTTCTCTTAAATTTGATTTATATCGTTTATACCATATTTATATAATTTATACCATGTATAATCAACTTTTTGTACGTATAGCTGTATCGACAGCATTTTTGTCTGCTGTTGCAGATCGTTTGGGGCTGTGGGGGGCACCGGGGGCATCACATGTTTCCTGGGGAAATTGGGCGAATTTTGTAGCCTACTCAAATACCCTTAATTTTTTTGTGCCTGAATCTTTCGGTAATATACTTGCTATAGGTGCAACATTATTAGAGGTTGTCTTAGCAATCCTATTGCTGATCGGCTATAAACTGCGTTTTACGGCATTCGTTGCCGGGATTCTACTGATCAGCTTTGCGATAGTGATGACACTCTCGTTGGGAATTAAATCGACGTTCGATTATTCGGTTTGGGTAGGAGCGGCGGCCTGTTTTCTACTGCGTACTGCCGATAATTTTCCTATTAGCATAGACCGCTATATTGAACTTCGAAAAAAGTAAATGGATAGATGATCTACTCATTTTAGGAATAGATCTCAAAAAAATAAAAAATGCCGTTAAACGAGTCTGTTTAACGGCATTTTTAGGATTACATTTCCTTTAAGTTTACCTCTTTCTTTTCACCGTCTTTGTCGATGGTAACGTGTTTCTCAATATTGGCTTTGTCGACATAAGATGATCTTGCCGTACCGTAATTTGTCGTGGAACCTGTATACCCCCAATAGTTATAATAATTGGTGTAGCCTGATACATAGGAATAGTTGTAAGAATTGGTGAAATCGAAGCTCGCCATAATCACGTATGCGCCTGGCATGAGATCTGCAAATTCGAAATGCCCCTCATCATCATACACTTTTGCTTTTTTAACCGCATAGCCAAAATCAGGGTCTAATGGAACTTCCTGGACCTTTTTCTGTTTTCGGATCTTTTTATTGACTTCCAGCCATTCTTCGTAATAGGCAGAGTTGGCGAATAGCGTAATTTCTGTCCCTTTTGGAGCATATTGCTTTTTGGCAGTATTCACGAGCCCGCCAAGTTTTTTTCCGGAGCTAGATCGTGCGTAAGCCGTTCCGATAATAACACTGTTCCCTTGAGAAATCTGTTGGGCAGACTGTTCTTTGTTGAATCTATTTTTAATAGGTTGATAGTCCAGTTCTTCGTTTACGGTAATTTCCCACTTTCCGTTTCCCATGGACATTTCCCTTTGCCATAATCGGCGATCTTTCTTATCGATGACATAATTGTAGATGGCTCCGGTACTTTCTTCTAAAAGTGTAACCAGCCAACTGTCGTGCTTACCTGTTTTTGGGGAACCATAACTGTAGCTTTTTACTTCTTTAATGGTATAGTCTTCGACAAAAATGTCCGAATCACTATTGTAATAAAATTGCGGGATGCGCGCTTTATACCCTAGATCTAAAGGTAGAGTTGAAATCAGATGATCTGTCCAGTTAAAATCTACAAAAGGTCTAGTTGGCTGTAAGTTGATCTTTTTTTCCTTTTTAGTTTTCTTCGAATAATAATTACCTGTAATTGTTTCTGCAAAGTTGAGGTTTACTTTTGTTTCCTTGCCATCGCTCGCGTAGCTGATGGACCGAAGTGTTTTTGCGTCGGCAATCGTTGTGCGGATCGAAGTCCAGGCATTGTCTTTCGGAACATAGGTATTGGTTAAGGTCAGCTGATTGTTGGCCGCTACGATATCGTAGGTCAATGATCCTTGTTTGTCCCAGGTGTTATCTTTAACATAATATACCGTATACAGTGATTTTTCTGGTTTGATATAGTTGGTATTGATATCGCTGCTACCAGGGGTGACGGTCTTTTGACATAATCCTACGGCCGGAAGTAAGCCTACTCCCAAAACAAAGGCATATAATTTCATATATGTGAACTATAGTTAATGAAAAACAAGTTGTTTTCTTGTTCGATTTATTTATCTAAGGTAATAAAAAAGTTTTTTATTTTTTGCTGGGGATAGCCTCGTCGAATAGGCTTATGCTATAGCGGAAATTTGACCTCGTATCCCTATTGGAGCTTGTTCGAATATTGATGATATACCGATGAAAAAAATAAAACGGAGGTATTTCTACCTCCGTCGTCATGCTCTTTTGAGCACCAGTGATGATTAGAAAATAATCTTTGTGATAACAATCAATAGTTATCTTCAGCTTCTTTTTCTTTGTCAATGATAGAAGAGCGCATCCGGTAGACATTCATTTCACCTAGATGGGTGTAACTTTTTCCACCGTTTTTAAGGATCATTAGCCGGAAAAATTTGGACTTATAGTTTTTATCAAAAGCCAAACTTTGCTCTTCAGCAACATTTGATGTGGGAAGATTATCTTTTGATGTAAAAACTCTGGTCCACTGCTTGCCGTCTGAACTTATTTCTATTCCCCATTGTTTCGGACGCCCGGCTTCATCGCTATTGTTTTGTCTGAAGAAGTATTTTATGGCGCCAATCTCTTCTTCCTGAGGGAAATTGAGTTGGATCCAATGCGGAAGCGGGGCTGTATTTGCTGACCATGCTGTATGCCAATATGTATTTTTATCGCCGTCAAATAAATTCTTTTTCGGACCCTCGCTGCTTTCCTGTGTATAGGTTTCTACCATATTATCGGTCACCTGTATTTTAGTTAATTCGTTCGGGAAATAGGTCACTTCCGAAGGCCTGACGATTGGCCTAACACTATTGCTGCTTATGATATCTCCGCCAATGCTTGTTTTCTTGTCTTGATTGAACAATTGGACGTTGAAGACATATTCATATTTATTGATCAGCCCATCTATACGCATCGTGTCGGCAAAAGAACTTATATTGATTTTATAGATTTTATCGGGATCTTTTGATCCCGCTTTTTTATATGTAATCTGTCCATAAAGATAATTGTTGTCTGAAGGAAGTTTCCATTTCAGGAGAGTCCCGCCAATACGTGGTTCTGCTTCAACCGAAACCAGTTGTGGTGGTTTGGTCATTTTTATTTCTTCTTTTTTACACGCTATTGCTAAAAAGAGTAGAGCGAATATTCCGATATTGTATTTCATCTTGTGCAATTCATTAAATTAATTAATAACCGGGATTTTGTACCAATTCCTCGTTTTTATTGATCTCTTCCTGTGGTATAGGCATTAAATAATTACGCTGACTAAAACTACGTGGAAAAACGACCGTTGTTATTTTGAAAAACTCTGTATCGGTAGCTCCTTGTATATTCATTCCTTTCGCCTGTTGGTTGAGGTATTGATCGGCGATCATCCAACGTCTTAAATCCCAGAAGCGATGGCCTTCCAAGTAAAGTTCAATGGTACGTTCTTGTCTGACGATGGAACGTAGTGTTGCCTGATTATTTGCGCCGCCAATTGGAGCCCATGCGACATCAATTGTTGGAATGCCCGCACGGACCCGAACGCGGTCAATATATTGTTTGGCAGTATTCAGATCCTGACCATATTCGATTAGCGCTTCCGCGTAGTTCAGGTACAGTTCTGCTAGACGTATCACCGGCCATGGATAATTGACGGAGACCTGCAGTCTGCTTTGGTTCAATTCAGGTGCAATACCTTTTTTGTTGAGATATCCTGTTGGAGAGTAGTTATTAGACCGTCCTTGGATACCGCAATTGTCATTTTTCCTAAACTGAACAAGGATTTGATTGGCACTCCCCCTAACCACTTCATAGTAGCTGTTGTGATAGGCAATCCAGGCATTAAAGCGCGGTTCTCTGTTTAGATTTAACGATAATGTATTACCATTTGGCGTATTTGTTACGCCGTATCGTCCATTATAGTCGTAATTGGGATCTTTGTCAATCGGTAAACCATTTTTACTATAAAAGGATTCTATCAGGGTGAGGGTCGGGGATACCCCATTATAGGACTCACCTTGTGCGCCACTGAGAAATGGAGTAGATTTATTTTGAAAATCGTAAAGACCTTCCCGACGTGTTTCCGCCCAAATCACTTCTTTTGTATTGGCTTTGTCAATAAAAGTAAGGCGTAAGTCCTTTTCAATAGGATTGGCTGGTAGTGCTGTATTGTAGGTACTGTTTTTATACAGCGAAGCTCCACTTTGTTCAGCTGCATCAATGGCTTCTTTAGCCGCTAGAGCTGCACGGCGCCATTTTTCTTTGTCGAAGGTTGTACTGATCAACGCTGTGCCATCCAAGTTTTTGAAATCGGCATAGAAGCTCTGTTTATCACCTCCACCACCGTTAAAGAGCGGTGAGGCTGCATAAAGCAATACTCTAGCCTTTAGCGCCTTGGCAATAACCGAGGAAGCACGACCCCATTCATCCGCGGCTCGAAGAGCAGGTAACTGTCCAGCTGTCTCATCCAGCTTTTTGATAATAAAATCAATACAGGCATCATAAGTCGACCGTTTCGGATACGCTGAAGAAGGTGCGTTGACATCAAACTCTTGGTCTGCAATAACAACTGGACCGTACATGCGGACTAATAGGAAATGATAAAAGCCGATCAGGAAGTTGGCTTCAGCTTTATATTGTGCCGCCTCCTGTGGATCTATCCCGGGAACCTTATCTACATTGCGAATTAAGATATAGCATTGTCGTATTCCTTTGTAAAGGTTATCCCAGTAGGAAATGACAGGACTTGACGCTGTATATTGTCCACGGGGAAATCGAGCAAAGGTTTCATGTTCAAAAGCAGTTGTTACTTCGTCGGAAGTCATCAAATCAATGGAAGAGGTGCCTACCCGAGAATTTGGAATCCACGCATAGCAGGAATACAAATAACCTTTGGCTGAATTTGGATCACGAAAGGCGTCTGCTTCCGAAGGACGTTCATCAGGGACGATATCCAAGAATTTACTGCAGGAAGTGGTAGTCAAAAAAGTCGCGCATGCGAATAATGCAAGGTAGCCTATATATTTTCTTTTCATCTGATAAATCATTTTAAAATTCTATTGATAGTTTTAATCTTGAAGTTGTTTTAATTGAAACGAAGTTGGACTCCGAGATTGAATACTTGCTGTGTCGGATATCCCAAACCATTGCCTCCACCTTGTTCAGGATCCCAAAGTTTGAACTTAGAGAAGGTCAATAGATTATAACCACTTAGAAAAATGCGTGCAAATTTGTGCGAATATCCAATCTCAGCACTTCTGAGTTTTAGGAATGCCCCATTTCTCAGCCAATAAGAAGAAGCTTCAGTATTGTTGAGATTGTCCAATTTGCTCAGTCGTGGATAGGCAGCAAATATGTTAGGATTTTCAGGACTCCAGCGGTCCTCGGCAATAAACTGCAATACATTGCGTACACCTTGATTTCCAAATGGATGGAAACCACTGATCATAAAAGAAGTTCTATCAACTCCCTGTAGGAGGAAAGAAAAATCAAATTTTTTGTAATTGATGGAAGTACTCAAACCATAGACAATTTCAGGTGTTGTTGGATAACCCATTCGAACTCTATCATCGCTATTGATGAGATTTAGACCATCAATATCATTGGTTAGATCTTTATATTTGATGTCTCCCGGAGCGACAAAACCCCCTAGCTGTTGTAATGGACTGTTATCTATTTCGGCCTGATCAATAAATAAGCGTTCAGCAAGATAGCCTAGGTTTGTGCCAATAGAATACCCAATTTGCGAGAGGTTGCGGTATTTGGTAAAGGCTGGCTCATTATTTTTCAGTACGGTGTTATGTGCATATGTAAAGGTTCCACGCATAGATATTCCCCAATCTTTTTCACTTTTGTTCCATTCTAGGGAGAAATCAAATCCCCTATTTCTTACCTCACCAACGTTGCCATACACTTTCGTTCCTGCAGTACCAAATACGTTAGGGATTGTTGCCGAACGATCAACGAAAATATTGGTTCTATCTTCCTGGTATAGGTCGAAAACAATATTGAACTTATTGTTAAGAATACCGAGGTCCACACCAATGTTTTTCTTCTCTGCAACTTCCCAAGAGATCATTGGGTTTGCAAATTGTAAGTAAGTAGGTCCTGTATAAGTCGTATTCTGATCGATACCTGTTGTAAACGATGCTCCATCCAATTTGAGGTCCGAAAGATAAGGAAAACGTCCTCCGCCAATCTGATCATTACCAACCTTACCCCAGCTCCCTCTAATTTTTAAATTACTGACAGCAGGAAATAAATCTGTGAAGAACTTTTCGTTACTGAGTACATAGCCCAAACCAACGGAAGGGAAGAAGCCAAAGCGACTTCCAGTGGCAAAGTTTTCGGAACCATTGTAGCCAAAGTTGACTTCGGCAAGATATTTATTGGCGAAACCATATGTTGCACGTCCCGTAATGCCCTGGCGTCTACGCGGTAGCGAACTGATTAGATCAGCCGGATTATTGACATTGAAATCGGTGGTATTGTAAAGAAATAAACCCGATACGGTGTGATTACCAAATGTTCTATTGTATTCGATGGAGGGCTGGAAATAGATTTCGCGATCACCGCTAGTGCCCGTTTCGGTTCCCAGGGAAAGATTTTGTGGCTGCCCCACCATGACTAGATCGTAGGTATATCCACCTGCAGGATCGGGTGCATAGCTGTTAATCATGTATTGATTGTAGCCACTGGTTCTTTTTGTTGTTGTGTTGCTCCAGTTTTTAAAGGAAACCAAGGCTTTAAATTCTAGCCCTTTTGTAATGAAATCAAGTTTTTGAGCTCCATCAATTGTAGTCAATAAGGTACTTTGGAAACCATTTTGATAGCCATTGACCATGCGGGCAAAGGGATTGATAAAACCATTGTTGACTGTACCACCAGCTTTTCCTCCGTATTGAACGTCTCTTCTGTCAATACCGGTAAATGGAAACATAATAGGGAAGTCCACTGGATTGGCATTCATGATGTCGCCAAATACGCTTGGAGCATCTACACCGGCACCGTAGTAATCACGAAGTTGTGCATTGAGCTTTAAAGCTATTTTGGTGGTTGAAGTAAGGTTAACATTGATATTGTTCTGAAAGCTATACCGTTTGACAGAGACATTGTTGTCAAAAGAGTTGAGGTCAAATTTACGCAATAAACCGTTGCTAATGTTACCGGTTGCACTGAGGAAATAGCCTATTTTGCTGCCACCACCTTGTACATTTAGATTGAGCTCGTTGTTGATGGTACGGGACTTAAACATTTCATTATACCAGTCAACATTAGGATATACATAGGGATCCAAGCCTAATCTTGTGCCGTTTATTTTATCTTGGGAATATAAAATTTCACCAGTACCGCGACCTGTAACCGCTTCATTGAACATCTCCATATAACTTACACCATCAACAAATTTTGGTATGGAAGTAGGTCTTGAGATCTGTGATTGTGCACGTGCTGAAATACGCGGTTTATTGAGGTCTTTACCTGTTTTTGTGGTGATAATTAGGACGCCGTTTGCTCCCCTAGTACCAAATACGGCAGTGGCAGTAGCATCTTTAAGGACTGAGAAGCTTTCGATAACTTCTGGTGCCAATGCGTCCAGGTCGCCTTTGGAGATTGCTACACCATCCAATAAGATCAGGGGATTGGTGGCTCCGCTAAATGTCGATACACCACGAATGAAAAAGCTAGCCCCATCTGCACCGGGTTCGCCCGAACGTTGTACTGCGATTACACCCGAAAGTCTTCCTCCCAATGCATTGGACAGATTGGCCGTTGGGATACGTAAGGTTTCTGGTTTTACTGATTCCAATGCTCCCACGACACTGGTTTTTTTCTGTGTTCCGTAACCGACAACAACAACTTCACTTAAGCTCTGATCGGGACTTAGCTGCACATCAATGCGACGTTTGTCGGCAATGGCAATTTCCTGATTGGCGTAGCCGACATAGGAAAATATTAGTGTCGAATTTGCGGGAACCACAAGAATGTATCTTCCATTGCCATCTGTTGTTGTACCGATTGACGGGCTGTCTTTAACCTTGACACTAACACCATAAAGATTGTTTCCATCATTTTTCACTGTACCTACAATCTCAACCTTATTGTTTTTTTGAACGGTGGGGGCGAGGGGTGTTTTTTTTTCTCTATCCGAAATCACAATGATGCCATTGTCAATTGTAAAGACCAAAGGCTGATGTTCCAATAATTTTTCAAGGGCCTGTTTTAGTGGCTTATTCTGGATATCTATGTTTTGAATAGGCCTTACTTTGTCGAGTTGGCTTGTCTTAATGATAAAATCGACGTTAGTCTGTTTTCTGATTTCTTGAAATGCTTCGGACAATGTAATCTGCTTGTGTTTAAGGGTAACATTTTGAGCAGAGGAGACATGTGTTAAAAAGATAAATGCTGTTAAGAGGACCGCAACTTTTGTAGATCTGTTGCATAATGATCCGATGTATCGCATAGCTTTAATAAAAAAGACAATGCAATACTTACTACATAAATAATAATGCATATATTTATAAATTGGTTAACTGGTTTGATGTTGAAATGAATTCTTGTTTTCCAAGTAAAAAATTAGTCGAGAGTGCTGGCAGGCATTTTCGGCTATTTTTTTGGAAGAAATGTTTAAGCTGGACTGGTTTCTTTCATAATCAGTGGTTATTAATGTGTGTTATAGTTTATTGCGATATGTACAGTTTATTGTTTCGTATGTTATACTTGATGGAACCGGAAAGCTGAAGTGCTCTTAATACATCGTTTAATCGTTTTTTTCTAGAAATTTGAGCGACATAGGTTTCCTGTGAAATGGGACCTTCAAAAATTACTTCAATGTTATACCAGCGCGAAATTTTACGCATGATTTCCTTTAAGTTGTTATTGGAAAAGTTGAAATCACCATTTTTCCAATCTAATACTTGATCCAGGTTTATTGATCTTACTGCGATATTTTGATCCGTTAACGTAGATTGTTGTCCTGGTTTTAGTAAGGTTGTATTGTTTTTGCAACTCACTCTTACAGACCCTTCTGCAAGGGATGTCTGTGTGGAAGATTCATCATCGTAGGCATTGATATTGAATTTAGTCCCTAAGACTTCGACCTTTTGAAGCGAAGTTTCGACAATAAATGGTTTTTGTTTATTTTTTGACACTTCAAAGTAGGCTTCACCCGTCAGTTCTACACGGCGTTCAGAGGTTGAAAATGCACTTGGATATTTAAGGCTGGAATTGGAATTTAGCCAAACTTTTGTGCCATCAGAAAGGGTTATCTGGAATTGCCCGCCCTTTGGTACATTCAAAAGATTCATAGCGATGCGTACATCGGTATTTCCCTCAATTTTATAATTAATTCCGCCTTTTTCTGTTTTTTCAATTGTTGTGCCGAGCTCTTCCGTTAATTTTCCATTCGCAACATCCTCCAGTACGATCGTTTTACCAGAAGAAAGCACAAGTGTTGCTTTATCGCGACCAGGTTCGATAATGGTTGCTGTATGATCATTATATGTGCTGCGGTTAAGAAATAAATAAGAGATAGAGATAATCAGTATGATGGCAGCTGCAACGCCTGTAGTTTTATACCATGTAGGACTTTTGAAATTTTGTGGTTCCGTGTCAAGATCAATTTTACCAAAAACACGGTCTAAAATCATCTTGTCTATAAGTTCTTCCTTATCCCGAGATTCAAGTTGGTTCTCGATCATCTGTTCAAGCGCCTCCTTGTTATTCGTATCCTGAAAATATTGAAATAGCTCCGCCGTCTCTTCTCTTGAAGCGTGGTTATTGAGATATCTTTCAAATAATAGTTTTATATGTTTTGAATCTTTCACTGAGTAGCTATTTATATATAATACGGAAAATTAGAGCCTGTCCTCTGCTCTGATTTTAAAAAAAAGTAAAAAAAATTAAAAGTGTTTAAAAAGGGCTGTTTGAATACCTATGGGAGTGACCTGTTTGTCGATAGAAACAGCGAGTGTCTTATTTTTGATTTAATACGGCACTGATAAGAGCAATTAACAGGGACGGTGTAATTTCCTTGCTCAAACAGAAGCTCTGAATCTGTTTTGTAGCCTTCACGATATGGTCACTGATCGTAGAAGTGGAGATACCTAAGGAACTACTGACCTCCTCATAGGTTTTCCCCTCTATTTTGCATAAGGTATAAATGAGTTTGCGTTTTGGAGATAAGTTTTCAATGGCTTGATTGACAATTTTTTTAGACTCTTTGTACGCATATTCCTCCTCAATGTGGGAATAGTCTGATGTTGAAATGGAAATAATCAACTCTTTTAGATTTCGATTTTTGATCTCTTTATGAAAGAAATCATACACGAGGTGTTTAGCAATAGTGAAGAGATAAGACTGAAAGGACTTGTCGGGGTCTATTTCACCGCGCCTCTCCCATAATTTCTGAAATACATCCTGAAGGATTTCTTCTGCACAGGCAGGTATTTTGACTAGGTTAAGTATATGACGGTAAAGTCTAGGGCTATAGCGATAGTAGAGCACCTCAAATGCCTTATGATTGCTTGACTTAAGAGCGAGCAGTAAGGCCAACTCATCATTTTTACATGCCTCCATAATTTAAACTTGTATTTAAAACCAAATTCCTCCTGATCAGAATTTAATAATTGGGTATCATACCGTATAGTAGCAGTATTATCTTAATGATAGCAGATGAATACAACAAGTATATTAGAAGTATATTGTTGGTATACTACTGGTACTCTTCTACAATGTTACCGATTTGTTATTTGGTTTTTATACAATTTTTTTACGCAAACGATTGCTTTAAAAATAAACTACAGTAGAATTTATCGTTTTTTAAACCCGAATCCAATCCTTAATTATATTTTGGAAAATACTGATGTTTGTTTTTAACTTGATTTTAGATTATATCACTATCTATAAGAAGAGTTGGTACATTAAATTTTGAATGATCTAAACAACATTCTGGTTTATAGGTGAGTAATTGTGAGGGGGAGACATATCGCAATAAGAGGAATTGTATTCCTCTTATTGTATTCCGAAGAATTCTGCTATCTATTTTTTATTTACAGATTTTACTTCTACTTCGGGTTTCATTTTAAGGACGATCTTTGCGGGCGTTTCCTCCTTAACTTGAATATCTTTTTGATCTTGATTTGAACTGACAGTCGCATTCGCAGAAAGATTGATACGTTTTGGTTGACGCGGTTGAATATTCTCGACCTTGACTTCCTCAATTTTAGGTGCTACTTGCACTTCTTCGACTATCGGTGAAACTCTTTTTGATGGAGTAGACTCTTTTTGAGGCTCCGCAAATTTGATTCGCTCAACATGTACCTCATCGATTATTTTTGGGGAATTTTGAGGTGGAGCAGGTCTTTTCCGAGGTTCCGGGGAACGTACATTACCTTCTTGTTGGGAAGAAGACCTGCGCTGGGATATCATTGGCGGAACCATTTCTTTTGTCGGTGATTTAGGAGATCTTCCACTAGTTTTAGGAGCGGCTGGTTGCTTTGATGCAGCGGGCCTTATTGCGGTGTTGGTAGCCGCTGCTTTTTTTGTCGTGGTCGGCGTTGTTTTCTGTGCTTCCACATGTGTTGAAAACAATGTAGATATCGCTACTGTCAGTAATAAAGTAAGCCCGGGCATTAGCAAGAGTTTACTTCGGGTTGTTCTTTTTTGTAACATAATTAATCGTTTTTTTGTTGTTAAGAAATTAAAATTACTGGCCGGTAATGTGTTTATATCAGGGGTGGACATGCTCCACTCGATAATCAAATGTTGGTATCTTAACTTTTCATGAATCTTGACTACGGCATTATCTGCAAGGTATTCATGAGTTTGTCGGATCGATTTCTGAATGAGATAAATGAAGGGATTGAACCACAAAAATATACCCAAAATCTGTATGAAAAGTACATCCATCGAATGGCGTTGATTGGCATGGGCCCGTTCGTGAGTTATAATTGACTGATCAATACCGCCCTGTTGATAGGCATCTTTGGGAACATAAATTTTTTGAAAAAAGGAAAAGGGTGTTTTTAAACCATGTATACAATAAATGGACTGTTCATGGGTTGGTGTGGCACTTCGGATATAATATAGGAATTTGCGGTATAACCATACTTGTCTCAGAAGTAATGCAATGGTGACAATTACATACATCAGCAGAGCGACATCGTACCAATCGACGTGATAATTATTGAAGAGCGCTGAATCTGTTGCGGGCTGTTTAATGATCGGCCCCGCAGGGGTAACATCACTGTTTCTGTCGTTCAGTAAGTTGAAAACATCAAATGGGACAGCGATCTGTAACAATGGAATGATGACAGATAGGGGGATAATCCCGAGTAAATAACAACGGTTGAATAGCAGTAGTTTTTGGTTGCGTAGTATTGACCAATAAATAAGATAGAGTAAACCCGAACAGGCTATCAGTTTTCCAATATATAGCATCATGTCTCTTTGTTTTTAATTTCGGAATCAATTATATTTTTCAGTTCCTCCAATTGCTCTTTGCTCAGCTGAGATTGTTTAGTGAAAAAAGAAGCAAATTTTAATGCTGAATTGTCGAAGTAGCTTTCTACGATATCATTTACATGTGCTAAATAATAGCTGTCTTTATCAATTAGTGGATAATACTCTCTCGAATTTCCATAAAGCACATAAGATATCGCTCCCTTTTCAGTCATTCTCTTCAATAATGTAGCAACAGTTGTTGGCGCCGGTTTAGGTTCAGAATACGCTTCCATAAGATCTTTCATAAAAGCTTTTTTCATGTCCCAGATGTAGCCCATCAATTGTTCTTCCGTAGCTGATAATTTATTCATACTACAAATACAGAATGTATTCTACATTGTGTAGAATTAAAGTATGTTAAATAATTTATTATTTTTTTATTTTGTTGATTTATAAGTGTTTATTTTTTTTTTTTTTGAGGATGGAGATAATTTTCACCGTAAAATTAGTTGCTGTTCCCAGATATAACCGATAAGCTTATACAAATAATAGGGGAGCTGAATATGTCCGTATATTGTTTTAACTAAGGGATCTGTCGTTGGATATTGAAGTACTTCGGTCCCAGGTTTAGATGATTAGACAAGGACTAAGTGGTATAAATAAAACAAAATGGAATGTATCGCTATTATATATGATGTTGGGTGCGTAGTGAGATACCGTTTAGAAAAACTTTGGATAAATAATGGCAAAACTTTTTTTAGTCCGGCATGGACAGTCGCAATGGAATTTAGAAAATCGCTTTACGGGATGGCAAGATGTTGATATTACTGAATTGGGACAACAGGAAGCTCGGGAGGCGGGACTGGCTCTGGCAAACGAACCAATTGATATAGCATATACCTCGACACTTATAAGAGCGCAGCATACGTTAAAGATTATTTTGCATGAAATGGGCGATCCTCACATCCCCATTGTTATAGACGCTGCTTTGAATGAACGAGGTTATGGAAAGCTTGAGGGCTTGAATAAGGCCGAAACAGCCGAAAAATATGGTGCTGAACAGGTGCATATCTGGCGCAGATCTTTTGATGTGCCTCCGCCTGGAGGTGAGAGCCTTAAAGATACATACGAACGTGTTATTCCATATTATGAACGTTTTATAGCACCCAAACTGAAAGAAGGTAAAAATGTACTCATTGTTGCGCACGGCAATAGCCTAAGGGCGCTGATTATGTTTTTGGAACATCTTTCTCCGGAACAGATATTGGAACGGGAGATTGCTACCGGGCAACCGATCAAGTATCAAATTGAAGAATAAACGCTCAATTTTTACAAATTGATAGTTGAACTGTAGAGACTGATAATTTATCGTATTTCTATAGATTCTCCGGGTTTAGCATTTTAAAGATTTACTTGTTTTTGTTAGTTGTATCTAACAATTGTTTTCTTAACAAAGAGAAATAACAGTAGATTTCATTTCAAAAAATAACATTTTGATCTCATTCTCTCCTAGTTTAGGCGATAAGGCGTACAAGTAGTGTTGCGGTGACTTTGCTGCTTAGGACTTCTATTGGCCTGTCTTTGTATTCCACTGTGATGCTAGCATCGAACGGTTCTATTGATTTGATTGTTAAAGTCGTACCGAGCTCGAGATTTTTCGCTGTCAAATATTGTAAAAGCTCCTTAGAAGATGGCTGAACCGCCATTAATGTAACTATATCACCTACTTTACAACTATTTAGAAACACATAGTTTTCCAAAGGCATAACCCCATTAGAATCGGGAATTGGCGACCCGTGGGGATCTACCGTCGGATAACCCAATAACTCATCCATTTTACTGAAAAATTCGGGCGAATGTATATGCTCAATCTGTTCAGCAATCTGATGGACTTCATCCCAGGCAAACCCCATTTTCTCAACCAGATACATTTCAGTAAGTCGATGTTTCCGGATAATAAGGGCGGCTTCTTTCTTTCCTTCTTCAGTTAGCCGCAATGGTTTATAGCTTTCATAATGAACGAAACCTTTGTCGGCTAGTTTTTTCATCATACTATTTACTGTGGGCATCTTGATGTCGAGCCTTTTACTTATTTCATTGACATTCGCATCACCCTTTAGGTAAGTGAGGTTATACAATGCTTTTAAGTAATTCTCTTCGGTCTGTGAAATCATAAGACAAATTTATTAAATATTAGCCGTGTCTAATAATTATGTTATAATTATTTTGTTAGTCTAATCTAACTTGTTAGATTTGCTTATCTAAATTTATAAATATAAAAAAGCAAAACATGATGAAAGTGTACAGTGCTCATTTGACAATTGCCATGGTGCTTACAGGATTTATTTCCTTTGGACAGACAGGTAAGATTAATGGTAAGGTTTACGATAAGAATGGTATGCCGTTAGGAGCAGCATCCGTTGTTATTCCAAAATTACAGATAGGTGCCAAATCGAACAACTCAGGAAGATATATCGTTGAAAGTATCCCCCATGGTACCTGGGAAGTGGAAGTAAAACACATTGGATTTAAGGAATTCCGTGATTCAGTAAAAGTCGGTCCAGGGGTATTGACCAAAGATATTCAGTTAGATTGGGCTGAACTTTTACTGGATGAAATTGTGGTAACGGGTACCAAAACATTTAAACGCAAAACAGAGAGTTCTGTAATGGTAAATATTTTGGATAGCAAGACTTTGGACAATCTACAAGTGTGTAATCTTTCGGAGGGTTTGAAGTTTCAACCCGGATTGCGCGTAGAAACAGACTGTCAGACCTGTAACTATACGCAATTGCGGATGAATGGACTTCAGGGTGGTTATTCACAGATTCTGATTAACGGTCGGCCAATTTTCAGTCCGTTGATGGGACTCTATGGTATGGAGCAACTACCGGTCAATATGATTGAAAAAATTGAAGTTGTTCGCGGAGGGGGCTCCTCATTGTATGGTTCAAGCGCAATTGGC
Organism: Sphingobacterium siyangense; assembly: GCF_007830445.1. Taxonomy (GTDB): domain Bacteria; phylum Bacteroidota; class Bacteroidia; order Sphingobacteriales; family Sphingobacteriaceae; genus Sphingobacterium; species Sphingobacterium siyangense. Next base: position 28,747 of record NZ_VLKR01000012.1, read on the forward strand.
GGAACGGTGAATGTGATTACAAAGCTCCCACGGGCAAACAGCTATGAAATCAATTCTTTCTATCAGCGTATAGGTGGGGGGACAAATGATTTTAACCTCGGGGGTAACGCAACATTGGTCAACGAGAAAGGGAATGCCGGAACTTCATTCTTCTTTAACAAGCGGGATCGTGGTTTCTACGATGCAAATGGTGATAATTTTTCTGAAATGCCCAAAATTGAAAATACCTCTGTAGGAATTAATTCATTCTATCAGTTTTCAGATAATCAAAAATTAGAAGTCTCCTTAAGCAACCTGAATGAATATCGGTTCGGTGGTGAAATGACCGATAAACCTGCGTATTTAACACAGCAGTCAGAAGAGCGACATCATAAAATTTGGATGGGAAGCACGGATTATCAGATTAACTTCAATCAAGATAAATCGGCATTCATCGTCTATACAGCTTTTCAAAATACCAATAGAAAACATTATACCGGCGTATTTCCAGATGATCCTGAGGCGATTGAAAACCATCTCAAGCATCCACCTTATGGGGATTCTAAAACAACAACACTTCAGGGAGGTTTTCAATTGAATCATGAGATCCGCAATTTCTTTAATGGTCGTAATGTATTGACCATTGGGTCGGAGTACGTTTCTGATAAAGTTTATGACGAAATTCCGAGTTATAATTATCTCGTGGATCAGCATACCAAAGATTGGGGAAGCTTCTTTCAAAGTGATTGGGATTTGGCGGCTAAGTTTAATGTATTGTCGGGTGTTCGGGTTGACAAACATAATTTATTGCATAAAGTTGTTGTCAGTCCGCGAATAGCACTCCTTTATAAATATGCCCCTACAACACAATTTCGATTAAGCTATGGAACCGGCTTTAGAGCGCCACAGGCATTTGACGCCGACCTGCATATTGCGTTTGCTGGTGGCGGCGTATCGCGTGTACAGTTATCCCCTGATTTAAGGGAGGAGCGTTCAAAAAGCCTGAGTGGTTCGATAAACTACGACAAAGCAACTGAAACGTGGATAGCAGGCTTCACCTTGGAAGGATTTTATACGCACCTGAATAATGCATTTGTACTTGAGGAAATCGGTGCAGATAATTTTGGGAAGATTTTTGAAAAGCGAAATGGAAACAACGCAACTGTAGCCGGAGGAACATTGGAATTACGTGCAAATTATGCTAAGAAGATTCAGTTGGAAACTGGATTGACAGTGCAGCAAAGCAAGTATGATAGTCCGGTGTCGTATTTGGAAGGAGTAGCTCCAATTCGATCATTTTTGCGGACACCCAACGAATATGGTTTTGCCAACCTCAATATTACAGCAAGTAAACCCTGGACAGTCAATTTAAACTATGTTTACACGGGAAATATGCGTATTGCCCATGTCGGGGGAGCAGATAATTTTCCTGACGATCAAATGGTACGGACAGGAGCCTTTTCGGAGCTCAATAGTAAAGTAGCTTATGCATTTAACTTACCGAAATACAAAAATATCATTGAGCTTTATGCAGGGGTAAAAAATATTTTTAACGCGTATCAAACTGATTTTGATACCGGGAAAAATCGCGATAGCAATTACATTTATGGGCCCAACATGCCAAGGACATACTTTGTCGGTGTAAAGATAAAAACACCTTAATGGTGAAAACAAAAAATCCTGCACACCGATGATGAGCAGGATTTTTGTTATTTGTATTCGCGTTATGCTATTTCAAAACGAATTTAAATCCTAAAGAAAAACGCGATGGCTCGAAATTAGAACCATGAGAAAGATTCCACCAAGGTTTCCAGTCGAAATGCATGGCCAATGGTGCAGAAGGTATTTTGAACTCTAGACCCAAAGCTGGACGGATCGCAAAATCAGTATGTGTTTTTCCATCTTTCCAATGGTAGTCGTCATACCAGTCGTCGTGCCATTTACCATAATCAATAAATGATACTTGTGGACCAACACCAATGTACCATGAAAGACCTCGAGATCCAGGAATACGTTTGTTGTATGAATAATCTACGCCGATAACAGTAATATTGTCTCCAAATAATACTTGTGCATTTCCAGCGTCATTTCCACCAAAATTGTGTTTTATCTGTGGACCGAATAATGTTTGACCATCGCCGACGTCTATTCCAAGACCAATGGCTGTCCGATAGGGAGTTTGTGCGTTTGCTTGCTGATGAGCAACAAATAGTAGCGTAAAAAGTGTTAGAAAAGGTAGAATTACTTTTTTCATGATAATTTAAAAAAATATAAGTTGTGTGCTTCCGATTAGAAAGCTTTCGCTGTTCAAACAAATAGTTTGCCAAAGATTTTTTTAATATTTTGATAAACAATAAATGATATGTAACTACCTCTTTTTTAGTTGATTTTTTTATGGATAATCTAAAAAAAAAATCAACCATATATATTAAAGTATTGTTCTTATAATAGAGAGCTGCTTTTTTAAGGTTTAATAGTGCTCAGGCTATTTTTTATTGATGGCTATTATAATTTTAATCGGTGAGGTGTTATTAAATGTTATAAAAAGCAGCATTTAAAATACTACAAAATACAGCAGATGGAGAAACTACAAATTAATACGGAAAGGATCGAAGAATGGATTGCAGCGGGATATGATGTTCTTCAAGATGGAAAATTAATAAAAGTCGAAGGTGATCTGCAGGAATTTCTAAAACAGTTTGCTGATGATACAGCAGATGGAGGACCAAAAACATATCTGTTGAAGGAGCTGCTTACCTGGCCAGAGGAAGATTTAAAAAAAGTAGAAATGGGTTATGGAACAGATGAAAATAGCTGAAGATAAAATTGTACCATTGGATTTTGATTCAGAAGAATTACCTTTTGAAATTCGTGAGCTACGTCCCGTTGTATTTAGAGAAGAAACGTCGTATTGGTGTTTACTGGGGCCCGATCCGCATCAAGGCGTTTTCGGAAACGGTGAAACGGCTTTAGATGCTTTAGCCGACTGGCTAGAAAATTTACAGGTACGTTTAAAAACTGGGGACGAAAATGATGAAGTAGCGAATTATGCTCGGGAAAGTCTTCGGGCATCGAATCGTGATGTCTGGTAATATTCCGTAGTTATATTAAAAGTCTCCCCATACAGATTAATTACGATTGTTAATCGTCAGTCGTTTGACCCGCAACAGGAGTTCTTCTGGGCTAAACGGTTTCACCATAAAATCTGAAGCGCCAAGGTCAAAAGCTTCAATGACGACTTCCTCTTGTCCCATGTTGGAAAGTACAATAACCGGGATTTTTTTCTCGAGCTTTTTTATGGAAGAAAGGACTTCTATCCCCGAAGCAAATGGCATCATAATGTCAGTAATGATTAGATCCGGATCGATTGTACTAATCTTTTCAATTGCATCTTTTCCATTGTTGGTAGTGATAACCTCGTGACCTGCCTTGATCAGTTTGTATTGAACTGTCCGTAATATCAATTCATTATCTTCTGCAATTAAGATGACCATCTTGTTTTTATTATTAATATACTATTATGGAGGCCACAGCAAGTTTAGATGCTATTCCATATCTAACGATAGGTACAGAAATATTTTAACAATATGTTTAGTTTCTAGCTTCTATTTGTGTTATACATGATCTGAAAACATAGGTAGCAAAGAAGGACTTCAATCGCAAGAAGCTGTCTTGGCATTACTGGAAAAATGATCGTAAAATTGCTTTTGGCTAATATGAAATTCAAAGTCCCCAAATGAATTTCTGCGCAAATATATCATTGTAATAGAAATATGCAATAAAAGAAAAGTATTAGAAGGTAAATTTTATGCTAATATGTTGCTGATAAGTCATGTAGCCTTTCTTTTTTACAAAAAGTAAAAGCTGTAAATAAAAGATTGTAACATGATGTTACATGTGAAGGAGATGATCGTCGACAGATGATTTAACTCCTGGATACAAGAATTATTCATTATATTTAGGTAACCTAGTTCATTCGATATGTCATATAATATTCCCGATAATCTGAAGGGTCTTTCCACAACCGAGGTTAATGCCTCTCGCGCTAAATATGGTTGGAATCAATTGAGCGATAATCACAAGAGTACCTGGTTTGAACTGCTTGTGGATATTTTGAAGGAGCCTATGCTGATTCTGTTGATTATCATCTCGATGATTTATGTTTTTGTGGGGAATTACGGAGAGGCTGTATTTATGTTTGTCGCTATTGTTGCTGTTACGGCAATTTCTTTTTATCAGGATAATCGTAGCAAAAAAGCGCTGGAGGAGTTGGAAAAGCTGAACGAACCATTAAGCACCGTGATTCGAAATGGGAAGGTCAGTGAAATTCCAACACATGAGATTGTTGTGGGGGATCTCTGTATTACAGAGGAAGGTCGAATTATAAACGCTGATGGTCGTATTTTACATAGTAACGATTTTTCTGTTAATGAATCTTCGTTGACGGGGGAGAGTTTTTCCGTCTTTAAGGACAATAAATCTGAAGATAATCTGGTCTACGGCGGGACGGTTACGGTCTCAGGGCTGGCTGTGTTTGAAGTTACTAAAATCGGTAAAGAGACCCGTGTTGGAAAAATAGGTGAATCGATAAAAAATATCAAGGAAGAAATTTCACCATTGCAGGTGCAAATCCAAAAATTTGTAAAGGCAATGGCCATTGTCGGTATCCTAATTTTTTTGATCGTATGTCTATACAGTTTTATTGACAGCGGTAATTTAGTGGCAAGCTTGCTCAATGGACTTACTTTGGCCATGTCTGTATTGCCGGAAGAGATTCCTGTTGCGTTTACAACTTTTATGGCGCTTGGCGCATGGAAACTCATGCGGGAGGGGATTATAATCAAAAGAAGCAGTATTGTTGAAACTTTGGGCAGTACAACAGTGATTTGCACAGATAAGACCGGGACTATTACAGAGAATTCCATGCAATTGAAATACCTCTATAGTTATGCTACGGATTCATCTTATGATCAGGAAAGGTTTGATGAATCCGATTTAAGAGAGCTTATCGATTATGCGATGTGGAGCAGTGAGCCTGTGCCTTTTGACCCCATGGAAATTACGTTGCATAAAATATATGAAAAAACGCAAAAACAGGACCTCAGAAAGGAATATGCATTATTTCATGAATATCCATTAGATGGTAAACCGCCGATGATGACCCATCTTTTCGAAAATACAGGAAAAGATCGGATTATTGCTGCCAAAGGGGCACCGGAGGCTATACTTAGCGTATCCAAGCTGCCCGATAGTGAGAAAGATAAAATTAGGGCTATTGTTAAATCCTATGGAGAGCAGGGCTTTCGTCTATTGGGTGTGGGGAAAGCGAAATTCGAAGGCAATAATTTCCCCGCGAAGCAACAGGATTTTGAGTTCCAATTTTTAGGGTTGACCGTATTTTATGATCCCCCCAAAAAAGGTATCCAGGAAGTGTTCCAAGATATTTATGATGCCGGGATTAAAGTCAAAGTAATTACTGGCGACAATGCCGATACGACTAAAGCAATAGCGGCTCAGGCCGGAATTCGTATTTTGTCTCCACCGATCAATGGCAGTGAAATAGTCAATAGGTCCGGGGATGAAATTATGTCGATAGCGGAGCAAACAACTTTATTTACCAGAATGTTTCCGGATGCTAAATTGGCTATTGTAAATGCCCTGAAAAAGAAAGGGGAGGTTGTGGCGATGCTTGGTGATGGAGTAAACGATGGCCCAGCATTAAAAGCGGCCCATATCGGCGTTGCTATGGGCAATAAAGGTACTGAAATAGCAAAATCAGCCGCGGCGTTAATTATCACAAATGATGATCTACAAAAGTTAATCATTGGTATAGCAGCCGGAAGAAGGATTTACGCAAACATCAAGAAGGCGGTTCAATACATCATTTCTATTCATATCCCCATTATTTTGACCGTATCACTACCTTTGTTTTTAGGCTGGGTATTTCCGCAGATTTTTAGCCCTGTGCATGTGATCTTCCTCGAATTGGTCATGGGGCCCACCTGCTCGATTGTATATGAAAATGAACCTATTGAAAAGGATACGATGAAACGACCTCCTAGAGCTATGGGCGACACTTTTTTGAGTATAAATGAGCTCGGAATAAGCATTGTTCAAGGCCTGATAATCACTATAGGAATTCTATTTGTTTATCAGTTTACTGTTCAGCAGGGGGGGACTGAGGAAAAAACGAGGGCTATGGTTTTCGCCACTTTAATCTTTGCCAATGTTTTGCTGAGTTATGCTAACCGATCTTTCCACTATAGTATCCTTGAAAGTTTTAAAAACCGAAACTTGCTGCTCGTGGGTATTTCGATCGCTGTGCTTCTATTTTTAGCCGTGATATTATATGTCGCTCCGGTCGCCCAATTTTTTACTGTAGCAGCCCTGAGCGGATATGAATTGGGGATAGCGCTCTCCGTGGCTGCAGCATCCGTGTTATGGTTTGAGGTCTATAAATTGATCGGGAGAATTGTACGTGCTAAAAAAGATTGAAGGGATATATCGAGATAATCCAAGTATTAAACGAATAGAATTAGGCGCAAGTCCAGGAATCTTACTGAATAAATTTCGAAGTAATTCCTCTTTTCTTGATGTAGAAATTCAGCGCTCGCCCTGCCTCTGTAGGTCGATCTGTACTTAATATATCTGCACCGCGATCAATAAATCCGGCATAAACTTGAAAGCCTTTTTTGTCGGCCTGTCTGTCTAAGTTTCCCAGTGTACCCAATATGCACATGATTCCATGGTCATGTAGTACTTTGGTTAATGCTGGGTCTGCTTCACGTGTTCCGACGAAGGCTAACAAGCGATTGTCGGGGATATCTTTTTCATTTAGACGAGCAAGGTCATCCAGGTTATTGACCGAGGCCGAAATCATGATGTCGCTAGCCAGACTGTGCACTTTGGCCGCCTGGTTGGCACTATACGTGATGATGACTACGCTAGATTCTGCCCTTTGTTTGCGAATAGCATTGATAACGGCTTCATAAGGGACATCATTTTTAATGTCTAAGGTGAAGATTACCTTTCCTTTTCCCCAAGAAAGTGCTTCTTCGAGCGTGGGGATCCTATATGGCGTTATCTTTTTGTTATTGTCCAATAGACGAAGCTTTTTGAGCTCAGTTAAACTGCTGGCGTTCACAGGCCCTCTGCCGGTGGTTGTTCGGTTTAACGTATTGTCATGCATTAATATCAGCGCTGAGTCTTTACTGATGCGAACATCACATTCAACAAGGACTGGCTGCAAGCTCGCATTATAGGAAAATGTTTCGATTGCATTTTCGGGGTATCCAGATGCGGGGCCACCACGATGCAAACTGACCAATGGATAACGATTATCATCATAGGTCAAAAACTGATATAATTCCTCCACATTTTGGAGCTGTATACGTTTACCCACTGGCAAGCCATCCGTATTGGCTCCGTTACGAAAGCAACTGCTTACGATAAAGCAGATCAATAAAAGGAAGTAGTGGCGTATACGTATATTCATTGTCTATCTATTGTGCTGATTAATCAGATCGGCTAGTGCCTCGACACTGGTATTTAATTGGTCGATTGTCAGATGCGCCTGCGTATAATAAGGTTCTCTTTCGCTCAACTTCTCTTCGATAAATAGCCGTAGTTCCTCAGGTGATTTTCCGATTAGAATGGGCCTTTTGTGTAGTTTAGATTGAGAAAGACGGTCAAAAAGTGCTTTGGGTGACATCTGTAAATAGACGGCATATCCATTCGCCCTGATCCATTCCATGTTGTCAAAGAAACAGGGGGCACCACCACCTGTAGATATGACGGCAGCATTCTCAGAAAATTTACGCAATTGCTCGCGTTCTAATGCCCGGAATGCGTCTTCACCATGTTGACTAAAATATTCGGTAATGCTCATGCCAATTTGTTTTACGATCTCCTCATCTGTGTCGATAAAAGGGAGTTCGAGTTTAGTGGCAAGTTTCTTACCCAGGGTAGTTTTTCCACTTCCCATATAACCAATCAAAAATATAGGTTTAGGCATAGGTACTATTTGTCTTTACTTAGAAATTTATCTTCAATGGTTTTGGCATCCGGAAAGTTATTATAGTGCCATTTTCCGACGACGTTGCCTCCTTTTAGGAGCAGTACACCAGGATTTGCCCTGACCATGCTTTTTAGAGGAATGAGATCGGCATAGAATATCTCCGCAATTAATTGCATTTTATCACTCAGATATTGGGCGTCTTTGGATGCCGAAGCAGTCAATAGCACAACACGAAGCCCATTATAATCTTTTGTTAATTGGATGGCGGCCTGATTGATCTTTTGGATAGCATCAATATTGGTCGAAGAAAGATCCTTTGCAACGATAACAAGATTGTAATACGGATTAGCAATGATTTCTTGCGTATGGTCCGCTCCGTCAGCATCCGTAATCAAGAGATCAGGAATAGGAATATCATATCCCTTTTTGACCAATTTACTCTCAGGTTCACCTATAATTTCCCACGATTCATCTTCCCATAGCTTGTCAGCCATATAGACCTTGTCATTGACCTTTTTTGTTTCACCCGTCTTTTTGTTTTTCATGGTATAGATTTGCTCAAACAAATCGCCTTGTTTGCCTTCAGGGAGCACCATTAATGAAGGTAAGTTGTTGCCAACTTTGTAGGGTAAGAAATCAATAAACGGGAGGTAGTTTACGGTATAGATACCAATACCTAAAGAGATAATCGCTGTAATCACAGTAGCAACGAATTGATTGCCTGATCCTTTGATAATTGATCGTAATTGCTTTCGGTTAAAAAATATAATAAGGATCAACGCCAAGAGCACCAGATCTTTAGAAAATGATTGCCAAGGAGTAAGTGGGATGGCATCCCCAAAACAGCCACAAGAGGTCACAACCTCAAAAAATGCCGAATAGAAGGTTAGAAAAGTGAAAAATAGAATCAGTAGTAGCAGGCCCCAGGCAACGGTATTCGCATAGACCCCCAATAATAACAGTGCTCCTAACAAAATTTCAAAACCACAGATTACTACAGCGATGGCAGTAGCGTATTCATTAAAAGCTGTGAGATGAAAGACCTCAAAGTATTCCTGAAGCTTATAGCCAAACCCTGTCGGGTCATTTGCTTTAATAAAACCTGAGAATATGAAAAGAAGTCCCGTAAAAATCCGGCAAAATCCTAAAAGATAATTTGTTTTGGTACGCTGCTGTGTAGCTGTCATAATCCGATTATTGTTGTGCGATTCCTAATTTAATTAATGCAAAAACTGCGTAATTGAGCATATCCTGATAGTTGGCATGGATGCCTTCAGAGACCAGGGTTTGTCCATCGTTATCTTCAATTTGTTTGACGCGATGTATTTTCATTAAGATCAGATCTGTCATGGAAGAAACACGCATATCGCGCCATGCCTCACCGTAATCGTGGTTTTTGGCAAGCATGAGATCTCTGGTCTCGGTAACCTTTTCTGTATATTTCTGATTCACAAAGGTTGGATCCAAATTTTCTTCACCATCTTCACCCAAATCAATCTGAATCATGGCCATGACACAGTAGTTGATAATACCGATATATTCGTCAACAATTCCTTCGCCCACTTTGGAAACCTTTTTGATTTCTAGCGTGCGTATACGTTGCGCTTTAATGTAAATCTGATCCGTAATGGAAGATAGGCGCATAATCCGCCATGCCGTTCCATAATCTTTTGTTTTTTTAATAAATAAATCCTGACAATGTTTGATAACACTGTTATATTCCTGAATGGTATCCATATCGTTGATTGAAGAAACTTGATGAGACAAGTTGTGATTACACTACAAATATAATTAGAAAATAATACTTCCAACGGTCAAATGAATGTACAATTTGTGCTTTATTGCTAAAATATAAACAATAATTTTGGATATTACCACAATTAAAAGTTCGCAGGGGCTAGGGGCAACAGCATCGTGCAAGTGCATGGCGTGAATTTCTCGTTTCCCATATCCTCAAACGTTTAAATAGCGGTAACTTTAGATAAGTTTGATCAGTTTGCAAGGTGTATTGCCAACTTTGAAGATAGTAAAAATATAAATTCATGGATTTTCAACAACCTGTTATTAGAGAAGTAGAGATCATCCGATATGTTCAGCCATTTCGGGAAGGGGGGTCTTTACCCGCATTAGTCGATGCCGATGATGGCTTTAGTTATGTTATAAAATTTAGAGGGGCAGGTCAGGGACGAAAAGCATTGATTGCGGAATTGATCGGTGGAGAGCTGGCGAGATTGCTCAAATTAAGAGTTCCCGAAATTGTATTTGCGGAGTTGAACGAATCCTTTGGCCGTACAGAACCCGATGAAGAAATTCAGGATCTGCTCAAATTTAGTGTGGGCAAAAATCTGGGACTTCATTTTCTGAGTGGAGCAATCACATTTGACGCGAATGTCGATGCTATCGGCGCGGAGGAAGCATCGAAAATTGTTTGGTTAGATTCACTCTTGATGAATGTAGACCGTACTGTGCGGAATACAAATATGCTGATATGGCATAAAGAACTTTGGTTGATAGATCACGGCGCTTCCTTATATTTTCATCACAGTTGGGATAATTGGGAAGAACAATCCCTAAAACCATTTGTTCAGATTAAAGATCACGTACTGCTCAAAAATGCAAGTATGGTGGAGAAAATAGATCAGGAATACCGTTCCGTTTTTACGGAGGCGGTATTTCGCGGAATATTGGCGGTGGTACCCGATGAATGGCTGGAAGATGCCGAACGTGAGCTCTCTGCAGCCGATGCGCGCGAAGTGTATGTTTCTTTCCTGAAACGGCGTGTAGCCAATTCATCCATTTTTGTAAAACAAATAGAAGATGCCAGAAAAGACCGTATATGAGTATGCTGTGGTACGTTTGATACCACGGGTGGAGCGAGAGGAATTTATCAATGTAGGCGTAGCTCTTTATTGTCGTAAGTATCGTTTTGCGAAGATGGTTTATCTTGTTAATGAACAGAAGGTACGGTCGCTTTGTCCGGATATTGAATTGGAATTGATCGAAAATCATCTTTCATCTTTCCAACGAATCTGCCACGGCGAAAAAGATGCCGGCAAACTTGCTGCACTGGATATCACCGAACGCTTTCGATGGCTGACCGCAAAGCGGAGTACCCTGATTCAATGTTCGGCATCACATCCCGGATTATGTGAGGACCCCGAAGCAACATTGAAGGAGCTGTTTGAGCGTCTGGTTCTGTAAATTAAAAGATGTGCACCCTTGATCATGGGACAATACGTGATGGTCAAAGGGGCTAAGTTTTGATAATAAGGCTTAATCTATCAATATTGTATAGTATATTTGTTTTAATAAACTAGTGAAGATGCATGATTTTTATCAACATATCTATGAACAGCAACTTGCTGTTCTAGAAATGCCTTCTAACAAGAAGATCTGTGGCTGGGCTATCCGAATTGTGGATGTGCTCTTCCCCGAACGAAATTCTAGCGAGATGAAATCGGTCGATGATGTGAAGCTCGCTTTTGAACAATTTGAATTAGAACTGGAGCAACTCCTGAGCAAATCCAAAGCTTGTCAAAGCTGCAATCACTCAGAAGTAGCGCACAAGTTTTTTGAACGGATTCCACAGCTTTATGAATTGATGTGCTGGGATGCAGACGCATTGATGGATGGGGATCCAGCAGCACAGAATAAAAGAGAAGTCGTACGTACTTATCCCGGTTTCTTTGCCATCTGTATCTTCCGAATGGCCAATGAACTGCATCGCTTGGGTGTTCCTTTGATACCGCGCATATTGACGGAACATGCCCATTCTAAAACAGGTATTGATATCCATCCCGGAGCAACGATAGGCCATCATCTGCATATTGATCATGGCACCGGATTAGTCATCGGTGAAACCTGCACCATTGGTAATTACGTGAAGCTTTATCAGGGTGTAACCTTGGGCGCGCTGAGTGTTGATAAGGTGTTTTCCAATGTAAAACGCCACCCGACAATCGGTGATCATGTCATTATCTATTCAGGGGCCACCATCCTCGGCGGTGAAACACACATCGGCCATCATTCGGTCATTGGCGGGAATGTTTGGTTGACAAGTTCTGTAGAGCCTTATACCACCGTATATCATCAGGCCACATCAAAATTTATAGATTCGAAACCAATAATATAGATACCATGGGAAATATCATAGATACCATAGGAAATACGCCTTTAGTCGAGATAACACAATTTCATACAAATCCCAAGGTGCGGATATTTGCGAAAATGGAGGGGAATAATCCTGCTGGTTCGGTGAAAGATCGTGCGGCACTAAATATGATCCGCTCGGCGATGGAGCGCGGTGACATTACAAAAGATAGCAAATTGATTGAGGCAACGAGTGGAAATACCGGAATCGCACTGGCTATGATTGCAGGTATATATGGACTTAACCTTGAGCTTGTGATGCCGGCTTCTTCAACACGGGAGCGAACACTTACGATGGAGGCTTATGGCGCTAAAGTCACCTTATTGGAATCCATGGAAATATGCCGCGATTATGCAGAAGAAAAGGCCAAAAAAGAAGGTTATTTTATATTGAATCAATTTGCAAATCCGGATAATTATGAAGCACATATAAAGACAACAGGACCTGAGATCTGGCGCGATACAGACGGAAAGATTACACATTTTGTAAGCGCTATGGGCACTACAGGTACAATTATGGGAAACTCCATCTATCTGAAGGAGAAAAATGCAGCTATTCAGATTGTAGGTTGCCAGCCTACTCCGGAATCCTCGATACCAGGTATACGGCGTTGGCCCGAAGCGTATCTACCCAAGATTTTTGATCCGAGCAGGGTAGATCGTGTCATCGATATATCCCAACAGGAAGCAACCGAGTTTGCGCGGGAGCTTGTCAAGCGCGAAGGTGTTTTTGCCGGAATGAGTACCGGTGGAGCTTTTGCCGGAGCACTTAAAATTGCAAATGAAATCGAAGCAGGCCTTATTGTCTTTATTGCCTGTGACCGAGGTGATCGTTATTTGAGTTCAGACCTTTTTGGCTAAGAACCCATACGAACAATACCAAGCCCACCACAGATCTTCGCTTATTTTTAGCAATCTTTAGTGGGCTTTTCAATGTTTAAGCATCGGCGCCAAAGGTTAGTAGATTGCTGTCGGGATCTAAAATCGAAAACTCACGCTGACCCCAGGGCTTCATCTCAAGTTTACCATTGGGATGGATCTCAACGTTATTTTCTTGAAAAGATTGATACAGACAATCAATATCGTCTGTGCGTATATAAACCATACCATAATTTTCTTCGGGTGGAAGTTCTTGGAATTCAAAAAAATGAATTTCAATATGGTCCTTTTTTAGCATCAGGTAACCGTCGTAATCGACTGGTCCACATAATGAAAATCCAAGTTTATGTAGATAAAAATCCTTTGTGATGGTTTTGTTGCGCATGGGCAGTTTGGGATGAATGGCTGTCAGTTTCATCGGTATATAATTATTAAGTCGAGTTTAATCCATATGTTTAGTAACCTATTTGAAATATAATCATTTATCGTAATATTTTAATGTTCTAACAATAAGGATTATTTCATTTTTATAACGTATTCTTTAGCTATTTTGGCTAAAATGTAGTTGTTTGTTATAACCAATTGTTATGACTCATTTATAATTGTGTATTTTAAAATAATTGAGAGTTATTCAATTTTGTACCAAATCAATGTATCATTGTCATGGACAAAAAAATAAATACGACAATTCGTTATAAGCAGCTACTCAATCGAAAGGTCTCCGTTCGGGAAATCATTTTTATGCTCTTATTTGTATTATGTCTTACCCCATTTGTTTCAGCTCCGCTTGCCTTACTTTTGGGTATTATTGTGGCACAATGGATCGGTCATCCCTTCCTGGCAGTCAACCACAGGGCAACACAGATTTTGTTACAGATTTCTGTCGTTGGACTTGGCTTTGGAATGAATATCGATACGGCTATCCAAACGGGTAAGCAAGGGTTTGTGTTAACCGTTATTTCTATTCTCGGAACATTATCATTGGGCTATCTATTGGGTAGGTTACTCAAGTTGGAAAAGGTAACCGCTTATTTGATTTCTGTCGGCACTGCCATTTGTGGTGGAAGTGCTATTGCGGCGGTTTCACCAACTATAAAAGCCAATGAGAAGCAAGTAAGCGTGGCGCTAGGGACCATATTTGTACTGAATGCCATTGCTTTATTTGTATTTCCTGTTGTCGGTCATTTGCTTGATCTCAGCCAGACGCAATTTGGTTTATGGTGTGCGGTTGCTATACAGGATACCAGTTCTGTCGTTGGTGCAGCGAGTAAGTATGGTAATGAAGCACTACAGGTCGCGACAACCGTAAAATTAACTAGAGCTTTATGGATTATTCCGATCGCCTGTTTAAGTGCTGTAGCATTCAAGACCAAAGGGACGAGCATTAAAATACCATATTTTATTGGTCTATTTGTATTGGCGGTTATCTTAACAAGTTATATCCCTTTTTTTCAGCATATAGGAGACTATGTCGTCTATATTTCAAAGATGGGGCTTACCTTAACTTTGTTTTTAATTGGAGCAAGTTTGTCTAGGGAGGTTTTGTTGGCAGTAGGTTTTAAAGCAATACTACAAGGAGTAGTGCTGTGGTTGGGATTATCAATACCGGTACTTGTCTATATTTATTTTTGCCTTTAGGCATTTAACGTATACTTCAGCATAATCATATCTTTCAACAGTTGACCATTTTCATAAATAGGCAGCTCATAATTTTCGATGAAAAAATCTTTACGGATAGCGTATTTAACAAAGCCATTTCGTTCATAAAAACGAATTTGAGCCAGACCACAATCTGCGGTACCCACAATCAGGTTCGGGTATTGCTGGTAGTTCTCCTTGATAAAATCAAGTAGTTGACTTCCGAGGCCCATGCCTTGAAACTCTGGTGATACGGCGATGTTTTTAATCTCTAATGTTTCCGTATTGACCGGATATAAACAGAAAACAGCGATAGGTTTTACCATTTCATAGACAACATAAACCATCGATTCATAGAGGTATTTGTCGATTGCATGAATGGTTTCGTCTGCTAAAAGCAACAAATCATAAGGATAATCCTTATGATTTGTAATAAGTTTTATTTGAAAGCTATTGCGCATGTATAAGAATTCGCCAATGGCCTATAGTCTAATGTTGGAATTAATTGAAATGATATAAAAAGATAACATCACCCACGTAAGCCGGTTTTGCACTGTCTTTGATTTTCAATGTAGCTTCAATGGTAACTTTAACAACCCCTCTCAAATTGACCACCGATTTTACTTGTGTATGTAGCTGTACAGCATTGTCAACCAAAACGGGTTGTGCAAAACGTAGGTTTTCAATCCCATAATTGATTTCCATTTTGACATTTCTTACTTCAGCAATTTGTTTCCATAAATAAGGAATAAGGGACAAGGTCAGATAGCCGTGGGCAATAGTTGATTTGAAAGGACTATCCGTTTTGGCCTTTTCGCTATCTAAATGAATCCATTGGTGGTCTAGTGTTGCATCCGCAAATTGATTAATTTGTTTTTGATCAATAACATGCCATTGGGATTCGCCTAATGATTTTCCTTCAAAGGCTTTGTACTCTTCATAATTGTTAATTATTGTCATATGTAATCTTTTTATCGCGTTTTGTTGGTATCGTTCCCCGCTTTTAATGGAGAAGGGAAGATGAATTAGTGGCTAAATATAACTATACTTTTAAGAATCCTAAGCATATCCTTTATTTAAAAGATGATCGCATGAAAAGACAAGCTAAGTTTGTTCATCATTCATACGATTACCCGAGTTGTGTCGTTGCATAGGTGTTTTCAACGTAGGATCTGAAATTTTCGAGTATGGCCTGCCATCCATTACGCTGCATATCAATTGGATTTTCCGTTTCTGCATCAAAAATTATCGTGATATCCGTAGCAGACTTTTTTGCATTGAAGTTGACTTCAACATGACGGCCATCAGGCATAACATAGGCTATTTTTTTAAAGGGTTCAAGTGCGGTGTAGCTGCCTTCAAAATCAAAGCCCATAGATCCGTCTTTTGCCTCCATGCGGTTTTTGAACTTTCCGCCAATGCGTAAATCATTGATTGAACTTGTACAGTGCCAATCGTCTGAAGCATGGTTCCATTGCATGATATCCTCGGCTGAGTTATACGCATTCCAGATCGTTTCTACGCGTACGTTGATATGGGTTTCAATCTTTATCTGTTCCATAAAATATATGATGTTTTCTAAGTTAATAACAGGAAAATTTGGGTTTTGTTATATCTGTTGTCAGATAATTATCAATATATAATAAAAAGTGTAAAGTTGAAACTTATTTTGGTGCAACCAAATGGTTTTGATTGAGTTTTGTTAACTTTAAGCTATTTAACACTTAAACACGATTTATATGTCCTCCAAATTGCTTATTATCTTCTTTTTTCTGTTTTCACCGAGTTTGATTTTTGCGCAGCAAGATAAAACGACAACCGACGTTGCCTATTGTAAACCTGATGAACCAGATTCTTATAAGAAAGAACGTTGTAAATTGGATATCTATATCCCGACTGATCGTAAAAATTTTGCTACCATCGTATGGTTTCATGGAGGTGGACTAGAGGAGGGAAATAAATTTATTCCACTTGAACTCAAAGAGAAAGGTGTAGCGGTTGTAGCGGTAAATTATCGGCTAAGCCCCAAAGCGAAAGCGCCGAGTTATATTGAAGATGCTGCTGAGGCTGTTGCATGGACATTTTCACATATTGCCAGCTATGGTGGAGATCCCTCAAAAATTTATGTGTCGGGGCATTCTGCAGGTGGATATCTGGCTTTAATGGTTGGTTTGGATAAGCATTACCTTCAAAAATTCGGTGTTGATGCAAATAATATAAAAGGGCTGGCACCGATTAGTGGGCAAACAAATACACATTATACAATTAAAAAGGAACGTGAGCAATCTATGGTGATCCCCCAGATTGATCAGTTTGCACCACTTTCTTTTGCACGAAAGGATGCACCGCCAATTCTCCTGATCACTGGCGATCAACAATTGGAAATGGCCGCACGGTTTGAGGAAAACGCACATTTAGCAGCGATCTTAAAACAGGTTGGGCATACCAAAACCTCGTTGTACCAACTGCAGGGTTTTGATCATGGGGGAGTGTATGCACCCGGCTGTCTGTTGATGCTTAACTGGATCAAAAGACTTGAAAAATAGTTTTTATGTGGTCAGACGGAGAATCGGAAATACAGCAAATCAAAATATTATAAACAAAATAAGAAATATTACAATTGTACATTCGTAAATTCTACCGAAATTTACCTCCAAAGTAGCACATCTCTACTTTTCAAATTTAATTCGTTATGTGGGCAAAACGCAATATCGTATTTATAATCTGTATGCTGGGGCTTTTTTTAGCACCCTATAGGTTATTTGCCTGCCACGAACCGTCCGAAAAGCCAAAACAGGAAGAACAATCCTGTTGTCTTGATGAAAGACAACAGGTAAAAGACGTCGGAACAGAAGATTGTTGTAAAGATGAAAGAGCTGAATCGCCAAAATCAGATCACCATGGGGATGACTGTGGTAAACATTGTAGCGAAAAATCATGCCGCACCTCCCTGCAATGTAATCCTATTGTTTCAGTTATAGAAGCTCAGCTTATTTTACCCTTGCATGCTGATGCATTAAACGCTTATGCGCGTTATAAACAACCTTATTGCGCAGATGCCTATTTTTCCATTTGGCAACCTCCTCAGATCGCTTAAAGTTAGACTGATAGCCCATGCTATGTCTTTTTGGATCGGTTTCTCTATCCAAAATCTCGTTTATTTAACTTATGAAAATCCCTTTGAATCTATCGGATTCAATACGCAAATACAGTAAATCGCTGTAGAAAGGTTTTTCGTCAGTATTCTTTTATATACTACATATCATAATCATGAGATTAATTTCATTACTTGGTTTGGTAATCCCTGTATTACTATCCACCCAACATACACATGCACAAATTAAAAATGCAAAGACAGCGACTGTAAAGATTTTTGGAAACACTCCGGCTGTTAAAACGATCATTGAAAAAGAAGGCAAGGACAGACAATTTGCTAAAGTTGACTGGAATCAGACAACCAAGCTAGCAGTTGTTACCTACGACTCTTCAAAAACAAGCGCGGATGAGGTCCTTAAGCGTATTGCATTGGCGGGGTTCGACAATGAAAAATTTCTGGCTCCAGATGATGCTTATATTCAATTGGCAAAAGCTGAACAATATGAACGAATCCTAAAACCAGCATTAAAAAATGGCACTGAACATCAGGTCGATCATACGAATCATAGCCAGGGCTTACAAACGATAATTCAACCTTCGGCGAGCACAAAATCAGCCGATGAAAAGACCGCATTTGCGCAGTTGACAAATCCTTATTTTGCGCTAAAGGATGCTTTGGTGAAGACGGATGCGGTGGTAGCTGCAGCTCAGGCAGAGGCATTTCAAGCAGCAATCAAAGCTGTCGATATGAATAAACTTAGCCACGATGAACATACCGTATGGATGAAGGTTATGGATAAGCTGGCAACCGATGCGGCAGGTATAACTAAAAATAAAGATGTGGCTAAGCAACGTGTGGCTTTTGCATCTCTTTCAACTACGTTGTATGAGCTTCTGAAGGTGAGTAAAGTGGATGGACCTATTTATTATCAGCACTGCCCCATGTTTAATGAAGGCAAGGGAGCGCATTGGTTAAGTAAGGAGAATGCCGTGAAAAACCCATTCTTTGGCGTACAAATGATCAGTTGTGGAAGTACAGTAGAAACGTTAAACTAATCGGCTGCGTTATGAATTATTTCCTAGCTATCCTATCGGTTGTTGTGTTGTCTTTAACGGCCTGTGGTAGTTCACAAACGAATACCAAAGCTGAAGATCGAATAGCTTCTACTGATCCTGCTATCGGTTTGCCTGTACAGTCCGTTCAATACAAGGTGGGCGATCTTGTGCCTACAGCACAAGTTTGCATGGTGAATGATGCTTTTATGGGGAAAAAACAATTGCTGGTCAGACACGAGGGTAAGGATTATTATGGCTGCTGTGAAATGTGTAAAAAGCGCATACCCCAAGAAGCTGCGATACGTGTGGCTATTGATCCTTTTTCAAAAAAAGAAGTGGATAAGGCAACGGCTTCCATCGCAATTACCGGCGATCAGGGGGAAGTTTCCTATTTTGAAAACGAAACAAACTATCGAAATTACATTAAAAATCTAAACCTATAAATACACTTAATTATGAAAAAGGTTATGCCAATTGTGGCAGTCGCTCTGATATTCGTTGCATGCAAGAATTCAACATCGAAAAATACACATGCAGATCATATGGTCACTGTTGCTGCGGATACCGCAACGATAGCTGTCGACAAAAGCAAAGGCGATACCGCTTTGAATAAAGAAGAGACCGCTGGCGTAAGTAATACGGCAGCAAAAATAGAATCATCCACTGAGAAAGTTGATCTAAAAACAGTTAGCAATCCTTTTGCAGGCTTATACAGTGCCTATTTCGAACTGAAAGATGCATTGGTTAAGGATAATGGAGCGGCAGCACAGACAGCTGCGAAAGGAACCCAGGCTGCCATTGAAAAACTTGATAGCAGACAATTAAATGCTGTTCAAGGAAAACTTTGGAAGGAATACCAACGGAAATTGGCTTTCGATACAGAGCATATTGCTGGAATTAAAGAAAATGAACATCAGCGTGAGCACTTTGTGACCCTTTCCAAAAATATGTATGTGTTGATGAAATCTGTCAAACCTGAAGTTACGGTATATTATCAGCACTGCCCCATGTATCGTGATGGAAAAGGAGCCAATTGGTTGAGCACACAAAAGAAAATTGAAAATCCTTATCTAGGTCAGTCAATGCCCACCTGTGGATCTATCGTAGAAACTATACAATAAAACAATGAAAAGCTTATTCGAAGGACTGCCTAGTCTACATCCGCTATTGGTGCATTTTCCGATTGTACTCTTGTTGACGGCGTTGATCAGTCATATAGGTGCCTTATTGTTTAAAAAACATCGACGTCCTTTCACTGTGCTGACTTTTGGATTGTTGTTATTGGGAACACTTGGAGCTTTTGCTGCAATTCAGACCGCAAACCATATTTCAGGCGATGCCGATGAAGGAGCCTTTGCGGTTTTTGAGATCCATCAACGTTTTGCCTGGATTAGCTTTTGGCTTGCAAGTGGCACAACGGTCCTGCATTTTGTTGGATTGCGGAAAGATACAGGTGCCTGGATAAACTATTTGATATTGATTTTGTTGATAAGTTTATCGGTGACACTATTTGTCACAGGACATCACGGGGCTAGACTGGTCTACCAATATGGCGTAGGGCCGATGGGAAATGGAATACTAATCAATTAAATGAATGAACATGCGTAAAAAGAGTAATATATTAACGGTTGTTTTATTATTGATGACACAACTGACAGTGCTGGCCCAGAAAGTGGTTCGTCATGACCTTTATGTACGGGATACCATTGTCAATTATGCCGGTAAATCAAAACGGGCAATCGCTGTAAACGGACAGATTCCGATGCCTACCCTGACTTTTACTGAAGGAGATACGGCGGAAATTGTTGTTCACAATGAGTTAAAGGAGAGCACGTCGCTACATTGGCATGGTATTTTTCTGCCGAACAAAGAAGACGGAGTGCCACACCTGACGCAGGAACCTATACAGCCGAATTCGACTTATACTTATCGCTTTCCGATAATCCAGCACGGTACACACTGGTATCATTCGCATTCCGGCTTGCAGGAACAGATCGGTATGTATGGTAGTCTTATTCTCAACAAGCGTGTAGATGATAAGACTTTCCGCAAAGGAATTGATGATTTACCCACGATTCCGGTCATATTGAGCGAATGGACAAATTATAACCCCGATAACATTCAGCGGATGCTACACACGGCCAACGATTGGGCCGCGATAAAAAAAGGCGCTACACAATCGTACGTTGAAGCTATTAAAGAAGGAAAGTTTAAAACTAAAGTTACGAATGAATGGAAACGTCAGCTGGCAATGGATGTCAGTGATGTGTATTATGATAAGGTCTTGATGAACGGGGCTCATTCCACGGATTTAAAATCGGTGAACGGTAAAGCTTTGAAAGCAGGAGATAAAGTGCGTTTGCGAATTTCCAATGGTGGTGCTTCGTCTTATTTTTGGCTGCGCTATGCAGGTGGCAAAATTACCGTTGTTGCCAATGATGGGAATGATGTGGTACCGGTGGAGGTCGATCGATTGATGATTGCCGTATCGGAGACTTATGATGTCGTTGTAACAATTCCAAATGAAGGCACAGCTTACGAATTTATGGCAACAACAGAAGATCGAACACAATCTGCAAGTTATTTTGTCGGAAATGGTATTAAACAGTTGATTTCTCCACTTCCCCGCCTTAAATATTTTGAAGGCATGAAGATGATGAACGATATGATGAAGATGAATGGGGATCTCAATGATATGGGTATGAAGATGAGTCTGAATCAGATGGATATGAATGTGGTGATGTATCCCGAAATTACAGGTGATGGAAAGAAAAAAGAAGATCACAGTAAACATAGCGGTATGGATCATGGACAAATGAAGATGGAAGAAGATCCCAATCGTTATAATGCCAATGCATTGGGCGATATTGTAACGCTAAACTATGCGATGCTGGAGTCTCCTCAAGCGACTGAATTGCCTAAAAAAGCGCCGATACGAGATCTTAAATTTACGCTTACGGGAAATATGAGCCGTTATGTATGGAGCATGGACAATAAAATTCTCTCGGAAACGGATAAGATACCGGTAAAAAAGGGCGAGGTATTGCGCATTACCATCTATAATAATTCGATGATGCGTCATCCAATACATCTGCATGGCTTTGACTTTAGACTGTTGAATGGAAAAGGATCAAAAGCGCCATTGAAAAATGTGGTGGATATCATGCCAATGGAGACGGATACGATCGAATTCTTAGCAAATGAAGAAGGGGACTGGTTTTTTCATTGCCACATCCTGTATCATATGATGGCTGGGATGAATCGTGTGTTTGCTGTGGATGATTATAAAAATCCCAATCTTCCAGACAAAGCCAAAGCCTACAAGGAATTGCAAATGGAAAGTAATATGACCCATTTTATGGCGCAAAATGATTTTGCGACCAATGGAAATGACGGTCAGGCCATGTTTCAGAATGCGCGTTGGCAGCTCGGTTCCGAATGGCGATTAGGGTATAACGATATGCATGGCTATGAGGTGGAAACCCACCTGGGTAGATACTTTGGGAAGATGCAATGGTTTATGCCATTTGTAGGTTTTGATTATCGTTATCGCCGTATGGGGGAGGATGAACATGAGAAAAATATCTTTGGACAGGCCAATAAAAAAGATAGTCGCAAAGCTTTGAGTCTAGGTTTTATGTATACTTTACCTATGTTGGTCAACTTTCAGGCGGAGGTATATCACGATGGTATTGTCAGATTGCAGCTGATGCGCGAAGATATTCCGATCGCTAGAAGAATCCGTGGTGATTTTATGGTCAACTCGGACCTTGAATATATGGCCGGACTAAATTATGTCATCACCAAAAATATGGCGTTTAGAACGCATTATGATAGTGATATGGGGTTTGGTGTGGGCCTGTCATTAAATTATTAAAAGCGTAGATCTTATTTGAGTTAGGGGGCTTTGCAGTGCAAAGCCCCCTTTTCTTTTGCCATTAAAAGAGAGAATAAATGGAGGACATCTTCTGAAATGATACAAACTTTATTGAGACTTCATTGGAAATTAAATCGGACTTTAGACGCTTTCATCCGAATGAGGTCCCTATAAGGTCCGTATAAGCTCCCTATAAACTCCCCAGTATTTATTCCTTTCTTCTTCACGGTGCTGCCTGTAAAAAGAGGATAGGTTCGATTCTTCTTGCGCAATGGCGATCCTGTTTTTGGTGGCGGGAAATAAAGAAAAACCCCAGAAATCATTGATTCCTGGGGTTTTATTTTAGTGTGAATTTATGACGACTAAAGTTTTTGATCGCTTAAATCATCCATTTAAATATGCTGGCTCCCCAAGAGAAACCGGCACCAAAGGCGGTTAACATGACTAAATCACCGGTATTTAATTTTTTAATATTTTGCCAGATACATAGTGGGATCGTGGCAGCAATGGTATTTCCTAGGTATTCGATATTACTTAACGCTCTATCTTCTGGTATATTAAGACTACGCCCAACGGCATCAATGATGCGCTGATTAGCCTGATGTGGGATTAACCAATTGATATCTTCAATCTGTAGGTTGTTGCGTTGCAAAACCGTATTACAGGCATCGCTCATAGACTGCACAGCATGTCTAAATACAGTTTTACCATCTTGTTTCAGGAATCTGTTGTCGTTAACAGGAAGATTGCTGTCGATTGGATACAAAGAACCGCCGGCTTCAATTTTTAAAAATTCTTTTCCCGCTCCATTGCTACATAGATAGGCATCCATAATTCCACCTTCTAAAGATGGCTCAAGCCATATCACACCAGCGCCATCACCGAAAAGAATATTGGTTGAACGGTCTTTTAAATCGACATAAGTACTGATGTTGTCGGCTCCGACTACGAGTACATTTTTATAACGTCCAGTCTCAACGAGAGCAGAAGCCATATCTAAGGCATATAAAAATCCAGAGCACGCAGCATTGACATCAAAAGCCCAAACATTGGTAAGACCTAATTTTTCTAAAATGATATTTGCTGTTGCCGGCATAGGCATATCAGGTGTAGAAGTCGCCACAATTAGGGCATCTACATCGTTCAGATTTTTATGATATTGTGTTGCCAAATCTTGTATAGCTTTTACAGCCATGTCTGATGTGGCAAGATTTTCTTCTAAAATTCTCCGCTCCTTAATACCTGTGCGTTTGATAATCCACTCATCGGATGTATCGCAAAACTGCTCCAAATCTGTATTCGATCTTTTATTCGGTGGAATATATCCGCCAATACCAGTTATTGCTGCATATGGCCTGCTGGGTATTCTCTCAGTCATAAATTAATGTACTCTATTCTCTCTCTTATTATATAGCTATCCTATTAGGAATTACTCGTGTGTCTTTTGCGCCGTAAAACTACGGTTAATTTATGCGATTAATAAGTGAAAAAATTGATTTTTGACAAAATAATTACGTTTTATCAGCATTTTTAACTGTTTTTTACGTATTACCTATACTAATCTTTTAATCGGTCTTTATGGGGCGGAATTAAATATTGAATGTGCTTGTTTTTTCAGAATTTTAATCTAATGAAGTCCGTCCGAATTGGAAAATAGTCTAGTTGCTTTTTGTGTTTCAAACCATTACGTGGAGAGTTTTGCCTGTTCCAAAAGTTCAGCCAAAATGACTATTCCTTCTTCGATCAATTCCTCTGATAAGGATCCGTAGCCAAGCCGTATACCGCCAAAAACATTTTCTCTGCCGTAGTTTTCGGGATGCGGTATATCTACTGATCTTTCCTTTAATTTTTGAAATAAAAATGCCCAGTCGATTTGATGTTTAAAAGATAGCCAAACCGCCAATCCCCCTTGTGGAGAGGTGTAGTTCACATGATCCTGCAGATGTTTGTCCAATTGGGCAATCATAAAATCACGTTTCCTTTTGTAAAACTGTGTTGCTTTTCGGATATGTCTACGAATTGTTCCATCCTGAATGAGTTCCAGTACAGCTTGCTCCATAATATTGTCACCTTGGATATCGATGATGTAGCGAAGTTCGGTAATCTGCTGGAGCAAAAGCTCGTTTCTCGTCGCAAGATAACCGATACGGAGTGCTGGTGCGACAACTTTGCTCAGCGTACCAATGTATACTGTATTGATCAGCTCCTGTTGTGAAGCGAGCGGATAATAGGGAACTTGTTCAAAATGAAATTCGTAGTCGTAATCATCCTCAATGATCGTGAAGTTATATTGGTTGGATAATGCTATTAATTGTGATCTCCGTTCTTTGCTTAAAGTGACAGTGGTTGGATATTGTCGATGTGGTGTAAGGTATAGCGCCTTAATGTTGCTCTTTTTCAATAAATGAGGTAGCAATTTTTCAACGATAAGACCATCGGTATCTACGGGAATAGGAATCAATTTCGCGCCGGCTTTTTCAAAGATCTTCCAGGCTGAATGGTATCCAGGGGACTCTACAAAGATATAATCATCGCGCTGCAATAGGCATTGGGCGACCAGGTACATGGCCATTTGGCTTCCACGACTGATGCATAGCTTATTTTTATCGATGTGCATGTTGCGTTCGATGTTGAGCATATTGGCGATTTCTTCACGAAAATCTAGATGACCTCGGGGATCGGCATATCCCATCATTTTCCAACGTGCGCTGCGTTTAAAAATTTGGCGATAAGCCCGTCCGAGCTGTTCTACCGGGGCAATCTTACTGTCTGGATTACCGTCATCGAATATAATACGTGTTGGAGGCTGAAGATCAGATAATTCGATCTTTTGTGCAACATATAGGTTCGAGCCATAAGGTAATTGGGCCGCTACAAATATACCTCTACGTGCTTGACTAACCAGCCAGCCTTCACTCAACAGCAACTGTATGGCATCAATTACCGTGTTTCGGTTTAATTTTAGTTGGGCTGCAAGAGATCTGCTACTCGGTAAGGCCGTTCCTTTCGGCAATCTACCTGATTGAATATCAGCAGCAATGTTATCCGCTATTTGGATGTAAATCGCTTTTGAAGAGGATCTGTCAATATCTATCGTTAAATTCCAAGGTCTAAGCATGAGGCTGTTGTATCGGGTAATTGTTCAAATATACAATTGTTCTGCAGGATTAAAATACATTCGATAGATGGCGCATGAGCAGTGCTGCGCTATTCTATTTAAGATGAGTTATTTTGTTTATTGCCTGTTTCGGCTGGACTAGGAATAAATAACCATCTTGGACTAGGAATGAAAGGGGATTTAAGTGGATTTTTGAGTTTTACTAATTCTAAGTCATTCATGAAACCATTTCCCGTTTTTGAGAAAGTTGATATTGCGATCGAACGAGCTCTTGGTTGCTTTGTCTATGATAAACAGCAGCAGGCCTATCTAGATCTCTATGGTGGTCATGCCGTTATTTCTGTTGGGCATAGCCATCCGCATGTTGTTGAGCAAACTATAAAACAGATGAACAAGATCGGATTTTATTCAAATGCAGTTACAAACGATCTTCAGGATCGTTTGGCCGAACGCTTAGGCAGTGCCTGTGGTTATCCGACGTATGCTATTTTTTACAGTAATTCGGGAGCTGAAGCAAATGAAAATGCACTGAAGTTAGCTTCGTTCCATACGGGAAGGAGGAAAGTATTGGCGATGTCCAATGCGTTTCATGGGAGAACCTCAGCTGCGGTTGCGGCAACGGATATCCAGTCAATTCGTGCACCATTAAATGAAAGTGAACAATTTGTCTTTACACCTTTCAACGAGATCTCCAGTTTGAAAAAACAATTGGAAACGGAAGAATATTGTGCGGTCATTATTGAACCTATTCAAGGTGTCGGGGGAATTCATCGGGCAAGTACTAGTTTCTTACAGGAAGTAAGAGCAATTTGCACGAAAACTGGGACCATGCTTATTTTGGATGAAATT
The DNA here is from genome assembly GCF_007830445.1 of Sphingobacterium siyangense. Taxonomy (GTDB): domain Bacteria; phylum Bacteroidota; class Bacteroidia; order Sphingobacteriales; family Sphingobacteriaceae; genus Sphingobacterium; species Sphingobacterium siyangense. The sequence goes on from NZ_VLKR01000012.1 coordinate 55,405, forward strand.
CAATGCGGGTATGGGCGCACGGGACTTTTCTTTGCACATCAGCATGCAGGGATAGAAGCCGATCTAATTACTGTGGCCAAAGGGATTGCAAATGGGCTGCCGATGGGGGCGACAATTATTTCGCCTAAAATAAAGCCGGTCATAGGACAATTGGGGACTACTTTTGGCGGAAGTCATGCGGTCTGCGCGGCGGCTCTGGCTGTACTTGATGTAATTCAAAAGGAGCAATTGATTGATAATGCCGCAGTTGTAGGTGAATTTTTGTTGACAGAATTAAGAAAAATTCATGGCGTGAGTGAAGTTAGAGGGCAAGGTTTGATGATCGGCGTAGAGTTTGAAAACGATATTCGACAACTGCGGAAAGAACTTCTGTTTTCTGAAAAGATTTTTACAGGATATGCAGGACGCTATACGCTCCGTCTATTACCGCCGCTGTGTTTTACCATGAATCATGCGGAGACTTTTTTGAAGAGTCTACGGAAGCTTGTGCTCAAAGAGAAACTAGCCCATGATGTTTCGGGATATTGATTAGCCTCTCTATTGATTTTGTGCTAAGTTTTAATGAAGGATTCTCCAAATTAGCTGTCGCGCTTTGATAAATGTCGTAAAAGAAGTAATTTCACATCTAGCGTATTTAATCAGTAATAGTTTATAATAGATTTCATGACAACAACAAAATGTTTGCCTACAGCGGGTTTAGTGAGTATTAAGGAGGATAAATTATTATTAGCGTATAGCAACAATAGAAAGGCATGGTATCTGCCGGGTGGAAAGATTGATGCGGGGGAGGAAGCTCTGCAGTCCCTTCGTCGTGAAATTTTGGAGGAGCTAAATATCAATCTGGATCCGGATAAAATCTCCTATTATTGCCATGTTACAGCCCCGGCATACGGGCTTGTGCCAGAGGTTATCATGGAACAAGATTGTTTTCTGTATCCATTAACAGAGCAGATCGAACCCAGTAATGAGATTGGTGCCGTTCGTTATTTTTCACACCAAGAGTACCAGGAAGAACCGATCCAGGTCATTGGCGTTTTGCATGTGTTTGACAAGTTGAAGGCTGACGGATTGATTTAAAAACCCTGTCGCTACTAGATGCCATAGCCTTCATTGAGACAGCTTATACCTTTTGTGTCTTTTAAAGGTATAATTTTCTGGCTTTTGGTATCCATACGCCATGCCTTGACGATTTTGTCGAAATATTCTTTGCTTTCATCGACCCGGCTAATGGCTATAATTTCACTGTTTGGTTTGTCTCCTTGCTTGCAGTTGCATAAGCTAAGCTGCTCGTTGGACTTCAGTTTTTGGATATTGATGGTATCCAAAATCTTGTATTTGACTTTACCTTTGCTATCATCGGGTAACAATTCCTCTAAAATACAAACACCATTTTTGGCATTTGTAAAATAGCCGGCAGCAAAGCGATAATCGCCCTGTGCATTCTTGTCGGTTTCAATAAGTGCGCCAGTTGTGTAGGTATAAGATTTTAATTCAGCAATTTCATTGATCTCACGGAATACTTTCCCATATAAGGGGTTTTTCTGATCGTTAACGGTATTGAAACTGGACCAACTGCAGATGGATAGAACCGCAATCGGTATAATTAGTATATATCTCATAGTTTTCAACAATTAAAAACGTTATTAAGTTAACAAATCTTTCTGTTAACTTAATAACGTTTTTAATTCAGCACTATTGTGTCGACTGAATTTACTAAAACTAATTACGCGTTTACTTAGCCTGTGTTTCTTGCACTTTTTGAGATTCTTTATATACTTTACTGTCCTCGTCATCCATGTCCATGTCGAGATCCTCTTCTTTGTATTTTCCCATTTTTAAATGAAAGTTATCTGGAGTGCCCGTAATTCGCATAGGTATCCCAAAGATTCCAAAAGGAGGTAAGCCCAGTCTAAAACCCAGGTTCATCCGTCCGTCTAAGGTTACTTGGCCTTCAAAGCGAGGCCTGAATCCCATCATTTTCATTTTCGTGCGTTCGATGGTCATCACATTATTTTTGATATGGGATTTAATAACAACTTTTTTTACTTCGCCATCCTTCAATTTTTCTTTGGAAGTAGATTGACTAATTCCATTGAGTAGTTTGAAGCCTCTGAACTTAATCTGATTTAGCGTTAAGGATCCCTCGCCGACGATAGAAGGCATTACTGGTTGCATATTGCCATTCAATAGGCCACCCAATTTGTAATCCAATGAAACAAGACCATAAGCATTTTTGGCAGAGCTAACCATTTCCCTGAACATCGGTATCTCTTTGTAAGCGCGTTGAATATCAAAGCTGTCGGCTTTCACCGCATAATCAAAACTTGCTCTACGTGGATTTATGGGACGATAACTTCCGTTCATATCTACTTTCAGTCCCGCAAGTTCAAAGTTTGTCTTATTAAGTGTCATCTTACCTTCTTTTACCTGTAGGTCTCCTTTGAAATCTTTGATATTCATTTTGTTATATGATATGGCGTTGACAAGCCCTAAGACCTGAACGTCCAAATTTTTGGGGAGAAGAACCACACCGCTTTCGGACGTGCCTGTAGCTGTCGAGGAAGATGGTGATCCGAAAACCATGAAATCATCCACATTGATTTTCTTGCTGCTGAGTGTAAATTGACCTTTTAACGGTGCTTGACTACTTGTTGCATAATTAATAATATTGTTGAGATATCCTTTGATGGAAATATCATTCTTAGCATAGGCAACCAGGAATTTATCGAAATTCATTTTCTCCTGATTAAAACTGAAGTTCCCACTTCGAATTGCAATAGGCTGTGGAAGCATGTCGGACTGAACCTGGATATTTCCAATACTTAACCGACCGCTATTTTGAAGTCGGTTATAATGACCATTGGTGGCATCGCTCTGTAAGCCTTTTAAACTGAAATCTGTATAGATAAAGCCATCGACATTGGTACCATCCAATGCAAAGAGTTTATAAATAGGGCCGAGATTGAGCTTACCCTTGGACTGTATGTTGTATTTGATGTTATTGAAGTTCTTGAGGTCTGCATTCAAGAAAAAAGGTTCACCCGCAAATGTAAACGATACCGGTAGGATTTTGACATTCAGATCTCGAAGTGAACCTTTTTCGCTATTGACAAAAGCTTCGACCTGAATATTTTCCATCGGGATAGGATAATCATTTGACTTGATCAATCCATTCTTCATCACGATGGACGTATTGGTTTCGGGAAAAATGTTTCGTTTGAGATCTACATAACCTTTTGCTATGAGGTTGACATCCACCAATCCGGCCAATTCGACTTGTTTAATTGGATAGAATTTTTTGATATCTGCTAAATTAAATGATGCCTTTAAATCGGAATTGACTGCAATTTTATTAAAATCCGTTATTGAAATAAATCCTTTTATATAATTGTTAAGTGCTTGAACAGAAATATCATGTATTGCTATTGATGCACTTTTTAACTGGCCATCGGGATCCTTTGCTTCCAGACGATAGGCAATTTTGTCCAATCCCTGTGGGAGCTTAGCCAATTTGAATTTACCATCTACGAGTGTATTTTTGATATCAAAAGTAGGAATGGATGCGACGTATTCCTGTTCGCGTTTTTGGAGCCCTACCTGACGAATAGCTTTGGCGTATGTGCCGTCGATTTTCGCGTCAAGATTCCACTTTCCACCGAAAGAAAAATCGGGAAACTGTAGCGAGGCATGGAGTTTATCGAGATTAAGATCACTTTTTATGTTGGCATGCACGGTTACAGGGTGTAAACCTGCAATGTTGCCCTGTGCATTGAAATAGCCTGAAGCAGGTCAAATTGTTTAAGATCAATTTGTAGTGAGTCTGGATTCAGTGCCGGCAAGTCTATCCGTAATTTTGCATTCCAGTCTGTTAGCGGATTGGTGGATTGTTTATACGCGAGAAAGCCATTGTTGACCATGAGCCCAAGTGAAAGATTAGGCATTTTGTTGTTGTCGACAATATAATCACCTTCTAGATTAACAAAAACCTCAGATGTACCTTTCACGGAGAGGTCCTTGATCCAAGAAGCGTAGTTATTTGGGACTAATGAAAGTAATTCGGCCAAGGTACTTTCCTGTGATTTTAATTTAAAATCTAGGTGATAACCATGGGAAATAAAAGACAACAATCCACGGAAACGAACTGGTAATTGATTTATTTTAATATCATTTCGTTCGAATACGAAGGATAACGTATTGGTATTGATCCGTGTTAGCAAATTGGCATCGATCGACTTTTTGTCCACATATAGTTCGTTGTCAAAAGAGAAGGAGAAAGATGCAATTTTTGCCCGTGTATTTAAGTCAAATATATTTGACATGAGATCCCCCTTGCCTTCATATTCCAAATCCTTTGCTTCTATCTTAAGCGGAATAGAGCGGTCTTCGTAATGTAGATTGGTTTTTTCCAGTTTAATCAGTTGGAAGGCTAAAGCACTGCTTTCGGAATTGTCTTGTGTTTTTGTGGAATCAGCGGGGCTAGATTTATAAATATTGTAATTGGCATTACCCAGGGAGTCAACCAGAATGTTGATCTTTCCGCTGTTCACGATAAATTTATCGATGACAATTTTGGATTTGAGCAGGCTCATCAAATCCACACCAAAACTGACTTTTTTCGCGGCAAGCAGCGTATCGTTTTTAAAAGGCTCGGCCCCTTTTAGTAAGACATCATCCATCGATGCAGTAAGCAAAGGGAATTGATCAAAGAAGGTTAATCTTACTTTTGAATAATTTAACTCACCAGTAATATGCTCGTTTACGAGTGATTTGACCTTGCTATTTACTTCATTTTCGAATATATAGGGAATAGATAATATGCTGATAACGAGTAGTACGACGATGCTTGTAAAAACGATAGCGATACGTTTCACAACTTTTATAAATGTTGCTTTTGACACTTTGTAATTTTTTGTGGTTACAAAAATCAGAAAATTATTATTAATCTTTATTAAATGCCCCATTTATTTTGGTTAGCTCTTGGAATATGTCGTGTTTCATTGACAAAAGGCTGGGTTAGAGCTTTCTTATGAACTTGTTTGCTAAAGCTTTGAAAATTTTGATGTATTTTTGCGCCGTGAAATTTCGATTTAAAAATGCCGAACAGAAAAATAGTATTATCCTAATTGTCTGTTTGTTGTTGCTGCTGCTGGTAGGAGGGGGATTGCTCGGTGTTATCCATCATAAAGTTGATCGTCTTAAGAAAAGAATATTGATCGATTTTGCGGATGAGAATATGTTTCTTGTCAAAAAGCAATTGGAATTGCTACAGCAGGATCTGTACCTTTCTGAGAAAAAAATATTGGAACAACCCACGTTTGATCCAAAGGAAAGTGGTGATTCCTTATTGGTCATTATCCCGGTAGGCCAACCTGATTATATAAGCCATAGGATGCTAACATTGTTACGGACACGAACAATAAATCATCGGCTATATCATATCTATATGGATATCGAAAGGCTGAATGCTTATTTTTCGAAGCTCAATTTCGGAAGGCGGGCTTATTTTGAGATCTATGATGACCGCGGCATCTGTGTATATTCTCCAGATAATCGAAAATGGGGAAAGAGAAATACTGCCGCTGTGTCAAAACAGGGGCAAATTGTCCAGTCAGATTTTCTGCAGCTGGACGTGATGGTTAATTCCTATCCCTGTAACATTCTGTTTGTTGGTGGTGAAATCAAGGTGTATGTTCTCTTGTTGAGTATCGAAGAAGAAATCCAGGAATTGTTGACCTATAGTATCTTGCTCGGTGTGGGGTTAATGTTGGTGGCGATGGTATTGATCTATTTCAATGTTATGGAGCGACGCAAGATTCAACAATTGAAATTGCTTGCTTTGAAGCAGAAAAATGAATATACACAGATGCGTCTAGTACAATTGCGACAACAGATCAATCCACATTTTCTATTCAATACATTTGGGTCGCTTCAGTACCTGATCGGAAAAGACGATGAACTGGCCAAGTCTTTTATTGGAAAGATGACCAAGGTTTATCGTAAAATGTTGCGTACAGATGAGGCAGAATGGTCTACGCTAAGGGAGGAACTGGAATTGGCCAAAGCCTATTTCTTTTTGCAGCAGGTGCGGTTCGGCGCGGCATTGCAGGATATGGATATAAATATTCCAAGAGAATTATTAGAACAGAAAATTCCACGTTTGGGTTTGCAAATGCTGATCGAGAATGCGATAAAGCATACACGCATTTCGAAAGAGAATCCGCTTACTATTCATTTAATCTATATACCCGAAACCAACCTGCTGGAGGTTAGCAACAACTGGCAGCCCAGACAGGGGGCAGAGCTTGAAGGTGAGGGGTACGGGCTCAAATATTTGTCATCCATCTATAATTACTATGCCATGGCAGGTTTTCATTTCGGGTTAGAGTCGGGGCAATTTATTGTGCGATTACCACTCGCATAATGCTGTATATGAATAATGAAATTGGAGGTGTCTGCGTATTCATGTTTTTATAGTGCGTGTTCATCATTCTGAACTACGTGTTCATCCCTTTATGTATTATTCTGTACAATATTTTTAACAAATTTGGCTCTTAATCCAGCGGTTTTAGTTTGTGATTAGCCTAATCTTATCCCATAAAATGCCAAGGTCTTTATAAAGTGCAACTTATGATTGACCTCCATGGAATAGATGCAATTACTTTCTGATACAAAATCCGAAGCTAAAACAGGCTTAGGATCAATAATGGATTTTCGGTTGATGTTACGTCGTCACCAGTGAAAAACAAATAGAATGCCACGAGCTCATTTATGCCTTTGAAAGCGAGCTCAAAAATAATTATTTGATGAAAAACACTTATACTAAGCTAGCCATTGGTCTTTTATTTTCGGCGGGTCTAATGCAATCTTGTTCTATATTGCAAACCGTAGGTTTAAGAAAAAAAGAGACGGTTACTTCTGCCAAAGATTCTACGGCAAAGAAAGATTCTACAGCTGCATACGACAAATTGTTGAAAGATGCGCGTGTGGATAGTGGAATGTTTACTGTGATCCGTAAAGAAAACAACTACTACTTTGAAATTCCATTGAAAAAGATGGGGCAAGATATATTGTTGATCCAAAAGCTATCTTCTGTACCGTTGGCCTTGAATGAGGCTGGGGTAAACAAAGGGATGAATTATGAAAATAAGGTCATTCGTTTTACCCATCGTAAAGAGAAAAAAGAAGTGTGGGTTTCGGAGATTAAACCGCAGGTCGAAGTACCTAAGGGTGACGCAATAGCCGCTTCGGTATATGATAATTATCGCCCTTCTTATATTGAATCGTTTAAGATTGAAAGCTATTCAAAGGATTCAAGTGCCGTGGTGATCAAAGTCAATAAAGTATTTGACGGTTCAGAAAAAAGCTTTACGGATGTGTTTACGTCTTTGGGTTTGGGAACTTCACCTAAAACGAGTATATCTACCGTTGAAGACATTAAATCCTATGCGAATAATATCGTTGTGAAGTCTGTATTCTCTACCAAGGTCACTGAAGGTGATGAATCTGTACCGGTTTCTTTAGAAATTACAAGTAATCTTTACGAACTGCCTGAAAATCCTATGGTTGCGCGGTTTGCAGATCCAAGAGTAGGTTTCTTTACTTCACCACGTTGGTATTTTAATGATAAACAACAGGAACTGGATAAGAAAAATCTGGTCAATCGCTGGCGCTTAGAGCCGCGTGACGAAGATAAAGCGCGGTATCTGAAAGGGGAGTTGGTCGAACCAAAGAAACCGATTGTCTTTTATTTAGATCCGGCGACACCAAAACAGTGGCGACAAGCGATCATCGATGGAGTTCATGATTGGCAGGTTGCCTTTGAAGCTGCTGGTTTCAAAAATGCAATTCTGGCCAAACAACAGCCGGATAGTGTCAAATTTGATCCCGATGATGCCAATGTATCCTCGATCGTTTACGCAGCATCTGCTCAGGCTAATGCCATGGGACCTTCTGTGGTCGATCCGCGCTCGGGGGAGATCCTTGAAGCCGATGTGATCTGGTGGCACAACGTCATGACGATTTTAAATAGCTGGATGCGTATACAAACAGGTATAGTAGATACATCGGTACGATCCAATGTGTTTTCGGATGAAAAAATGGCACATGCCATTCGCTTTGTTTCTTCCCATGAAATTGGGCATACCTTGGGTCTTATGCATAACATGGGCTCCTCGGCAAGTTTTCCTGTTGATTCATTGCGTAGTAAAAGCTTCACCGCTAAAATGGGGGGGACTGCTCCTTCAATTATGGATTACGCTCGTTTCAATTATGTGGCACAACCCGAAGATGGTGTGGAACAGATCACTCCCGTGATCGGTGCTTACGACAAGTATGCCATTGGCTGGGCTTACCGTTGGTATGGCAAAACGCAACCTTGGGATGAAATTCCTTTGCTGAGAAAGGAAATTGACAGCCATGTACATGATCCTATTTACCATTACGGTGAACAGCAAGATTCTAAAAATATCGTTGATCCGCGGGCTCAATCGGAAGATCTTGGTGACGACGCGATGAAAGCTGGTGAATATGGCATGCGGAATCTGCGTCGTATGATGCCTAATATTATCAACTGGACCACTAATGTAGGTGATGATTACTACCGTGCCGGTAAATTATATATGGGTGTAGTCGGACAATGGTATGCGTATGCTGACCATGTCTTAAATAATATCGGGGGAATATACCTGGAAAATGCTGTTTTGGGCGATCAAAAAGATGCCTATAGTCCAGTACCAACAGACAAACAAGTACGTGCTTTGGAATACCTCAAGAAGAATGTCTTTTACATGCCCGAGTGGTTGTTCGTCCCAGAGCTGATGGCAAAAACTTTTCCATTGAAAGATTCTCCAATAGGACCATTTGAGTATGCTCCTTATAACTTACAACGTGAATTTCAGTATGCCATGTTGTATAAACTGGTCAATGATGAACGTTTGCTGCGTATGGTTGAGATGGAAAATCTTTTTGGAAGTAGAAAAGCATGGAGTGCACCTGAGTTTCTAACTTCTGTACGTCAGACGATCTTTGCTAAAACCATCAGTGGACAATCGTTGGACCTTAAAACACGGATGCTACAACAAAACTATGTGGATGTTCTGATGGTATCTACAAACAAATCCATGGAGAAATTAAATGCGAAGAAGCTGGCAGGCATTGAGCAGCTAGTTGAAGCGATACAACCTGATCTATGTTTACATCCACAACATGCATCCTCTTCACAAACGGGACTTCGGAATGTACATGTCACTGGTATGATACGCACTTCCGATATGTTGACCTATAAACGTGCTGAACTATATGAGATCTACCAGTTGTTGAAGCAAAAGCAGCGGACAGGTGACGCGACTACAAAATCGCATTACATGGATCTTTTACTACGTATTGCAAATACCTTAGAATTAAACTAATATATTAACATCTACCAAAATGAATAAGTTTTTAATACCGTTGACCTTCATGTGTGTGCACGTTGCGCATGCGCAGGAATCCAGGGAACTGAAAGGAAAGGTTTTGGATGCGGTCACGTTAAAACCGGTCGTGGGGGCGACGGTTGTCGTTGAAAGTTCGGCAGTAGCAGAAGATATCGGTGTACCTAATCAGGTGCAGCAGTCGGCATTGGGTTCATTGACCGATGCGGCTGGTGAATTTCGCTTAAAAGTGCCTAGTAATTTAAAGTATGTAACGATTAGCTATGTCGGGTACCAGCGTATTCAGGTGCCGGTATTTCAGGATCATAAGACAATCTTGCTTCAGCCAAGTGGTGAGTCCTTGGATGAAGTGATCGTAACAGGTTATACGGATATCAAAAAACGTAAGAATACGACGGCTTACAATAAAATCAATGTAGCGGACATCAAACAGACGGGGGTTGCATCGATCGATGAAATGCTTGCTGGTCAGGTGGCAGGTTTGCAGTTGAGCAATTTTAATGGCGGCCCCAATAGTGCTCCACAGATCCGTATTCGTGGTACTGTATCACTCAATGGCACACAAGATCCCTTATGGGTGATTGACGGACTGCCGATTGAAGGTACGGCAATGCCAAACCGAATAGAGAAAGATGATCTTAATAGCTTGACAAATCTTCCTATTGCAGGCATCAATCCCGATGATATCGCCGATATTACCGTTTTAAAAGATGCTGCGGCGACTTCAATTTATGGTGCCCGGGCCGCAAATGGGGTCATTGTGATTACCACAAAAAGAGGTAAATCTGGTCCCGCAAAATTGCAGGTGTCAGCAAATACCTTTGTGACGCAACGTCCGGATTTCGGTAAACTCAATCTGATGGATGCTAATGAAAAAGTGAATTTTGAGTTATTGATGGCCAATCGTACGGATCTCAATTATCGTACGGATAAGGGCGCTGTTATGCGGATACTAAATAAAGCAAATGCATTGGATGCTTATCGCACCGGTGGTTTAGCAGCTTTGTCACCGGAAGTACAGCAGTCGATCAGTCAATTGCGCACGCAACAAACGAATTGGGGGAATGAATTATACCGTCAGGCGGTCAATCAACAGTATTCCGCGTCTATTTCAGGCGGTAATGATGGGCATCGCTATTATTTGTCAACAGGTTTGTACGATGAAAAAGGTGCTACAAAAGCGGTAGATCTTCGTCGTTATTCATTGACATTAAATAACGATTTTACAATCAACGATCGGTTTAAAGCTGGTATTAATATATTAGGATCAGTTTCGAATAGACAAAATCCGATTCAGGATCGTGATGCTTTCACGAACCCAAGTTATTATGTGCGTTCGGTTAATCCATATCTTTCAGTTTATGATCAATCTGGGAAATTTAACTATGATCCAGATATCGAGGGCTTTGAAAGAGATACTTATATCCCATTTAACGCAATTGAAGAGCGCGATAATACCAAATACACGTTAACAAATAAAGCACTGAAAGCAATCAGTTATTTGGAATACGCTATTTTACCACAGTTATCCCTGAGAACAGAGCTTGGTTTGCAATTTGATGAAAATAAAACTGAAAAATTTGCAGATCAGGAAAGTTATAACACCCGAAAATTGCGTGCTGCGACCCGCTACTACGATGCCGCCAGCAAGACAAATAAGTATTTTTTGCCTACTGGTGGGACAATAGAAAATTCCAATAATAGCGTTTTCCAATACAATTGGAAAACTTATTTAAAGTACAACAAAACCTGGAACGATCGCCATGAGCTGGAATTGATGGGAGGAACGGAACTGAGACGGAGCAAGAGTGAAATCGTAACAACGAAGGGATTCGGGTACAATCCGGCAACATTGACGACGCAAACACTTGTTTTTCCAAATAGCAACTACCAAAATGACTCAAGGTTTGTACAGTATAAAAAAGGATTTGTAGAAAGCTCATATGCCTCGTTCTATGGGAATGCGACCTATACTTTTGATCGGAAATACAATGTATATGCAAGTATTCGACAAGATGGTTCTAATATGTTTGGTGTTGATCCCAAATATCGTTTTCTACCGATTTGGTCTGTTTCGGGATCATGGAATGTGCTAGAGGAAGAGTTTATTAAAGGAAAAACCGCTTTGTCTGATCTCCGAGTGCGCGCGTCTTACGGTACGCAAGGAAATATTGATCGCAATACTTATCCTTTTATTGTTGGTTTTTATAATAACATTACCATGTTGCCAGGAAATAATGAAGGAACTGTATTTGTTGAGATGCCTGCTAATGATAAACTTCGCTGGGAAAAGACCCAATCTTATAATGCTGGGATTGATTTAGGCCTATGGAAAAACAGATTAAATATTACGGTTGATTATTATAACAGAAAGAGTACCGACTTAATCGATTATAGTGCAATACCTTTGGAAAACGGTTTCCAAAACGTAAAAGTTAATTGGGCCTCAGCAAGAAACCAAGGCGTGGAATTGACGATATCAAGCCGTCAGATCCAAACGGATAAATTCTCCTGGTCAACGGACTTTAATATTGCACACAATAGTAATAAATTATTAAAAGTACTCGCTGATCCAAAAGCCTATGCGCTTGAAACACAGGAAGGGCGTCCAATTAATGGCCTATACGTATTGGAAACGGCTGGTTTGGATAAAGATGGGGTGATGCAGTTCAGAAATCAGGATGGATCCGTTTCGAGCTTTGAACAGTTTTTTGGATTATATGATCCATGGGCGGAGTTTTTGCCAGGTTATATTTCGCAAACCGATATGACCGCTGCAGAATACCGTTCTAAATTTAAATACAAGGGTAGTAAAGATCCGAAGTTTATCGGCGGAATGACCAACCGTTTCCGTTATGCTAATTTTGATCTCGCAATTTCTGCTGTGTTTAATTTGGAGCGTTGGGTAAGCCGTACACCGACTTATAATCCGGCTCTGGTAGACCGTGGTCAGAATTATACAACAGATCTTTTGAAGGCACTGCAAGAGGGTGGTAATATGCCTGCTTTGGGAAGCATAAGTTCTGAATTCAATGATCGCTGGATGGCCTATGCTTGGTTGGAAAGCAATGATCCAATTAAATCATTCAATCTCTATGATATCTGGGCAAAGAAAATGAGCTATGTCCGCATCAATAGCATTCGTTTAGGTTATACACTCCCTGCTGCATTAAGTAAAAAAATTGGTACAAGCAATTTACGCGTGAATGTAGAAGGACGTAACCTATTTGTCTTTGGAGCAAATTATGACGGATATTTTGATCCTGAAACTTACGGTAATTATTATGCACAACCGATCAGCAAGTCTTTTGCCTTCGGTCTGTCAGCGAGTTTTTAATTCTTTTAATTGATTTATAACATGAAAAAGATAGTTTATTTTGGAATGATCATGGCAGCCAGTGCATTGAATTCCTGCGATAAATATTTAGATATAAAACCGGTAGGGACGGTTATCCCTACTTCGGAAAGTGATTTTAGAGGTTTAATGACAAGCAGTTATGCAAACTTTCCTGCACATAAGTCCTATTTGTCCTTGCGGACAGATGAGCTATTGTTGGATGAAAGTTCGACTGATGCCGCTAGAACCAAAGATATTTATCTTTGGAACGATCAAAATCCTGATCCGACAACAATTGCTTATCCCTATCTGACATTTTATAGTAGTATTTTTTATACCAATCAGGTCATTAGTACAATCGATGAAAAGTTGGCTAGCAATGCAGCAGTGGACCAAATCAAAGGAGAAGCTTATCTGATGCGTGCTTATGCTCATTTTGAGTTATTAAATCTCTACAGCGAGGTCTATTCGGCGAGTAATGCAGGGCTTCGGGGCGTTCCTTTATCGACAAAGATTGACCTGGAACAACGTTTTGTACCTGTGACCATTGGAGAGTCTTATGCGCAGATCCTGGCTGATATGGGAAAAGGGACAGCTTTACTGACTGTGGATGATCAGGCAAAAGGTGTTAATTATCGCTTTAGCAAACGCGCTGCTTTTGCCATGGCCTCACGCGTTCATTTATATCGCGGTGAGTGGCAAGAAGCAATTGATGCCGCTAAAAAAGCTTTGGTTATAAATGACAAATTGGTTGATCTCAATGCTGCTGGAAGCCTACTTCCGAATGATTTTGAATCAGCGGAGATGATTATGGCTTTGGAAAAAGTATCTGTTCCTGGAGTACGTACAAGTTCCTTTATTTCACCGGCCTTGTTAGACAGTTATTCTGCAGGCGATTTGAGAAAAGGTCGTTACTTCCAAAAAAGTGGGGGCGATTATGTATCCCTCAAAGGTGGGGACAACCGTTTTAATGTGAGTTTTAGAAATGCTGATCTTTATTTGACGTTGGCCGAATGTTATGTTCGTCTGGGAAATACAGCAGAAGCATTAAAATATCTGTCTGCTTTAAAGAAAAACAGATTTACCGCAGATGCCTATGCCAAAGAAACTAAGGCTGACGCAGGTTTGTCAAAGGAGCAATTGCTAGATGCGGTTCTGCTGGAACGCAAGCGTGAACTGGCGCTAGAGGGATTACGGTGGTATGATCTAAAACGGACGACAAGACCGGCGATCACACACAGTAGTTTCGGCAGAACGGTAACACTGCAGCAGAACGATCCTCGTTATGTGATACGTTATCCACAGGAAGCAATCAATAATAATCCCGATCTGTTGAAATAATCTATTTTTTTAAATCCTATATATATTAATCCATTTTCTTTTTAGGAAATGGATTTTTTATTACATTCAACCCATGGGATGGAAAATACTGATTGTCGAAGACGAAGACTGGGCTTTTGTAGGCTTAAAGGAGATGTTGACTGCGCGCTATGGAGAAAGTGAACTGACCTTTACCAATGCAAAAGAGGTTCAGGAAGCGGTGGTGACAATCAATAGAAATCAATTCGATCTGATTTTTATGGATATCCACCTGATGGATGGGCTGAGCTTTGAAATTTTTAAGCAGGTATCTATCGATGTGCCGCTTATTTTTACGACGGCTTACGAACAATATGCCTTGGAGGCCTTCCAAAATAGAGGGTATGCCTATTTGTTAAAACCTTTCGACAGCGACGAGTTGACTGAGGTCATGAAACGTATCGAACCGCTACTACCTAAAGTAGAACCTCGGCTCAAACAGCGTTTTTTAGTGAAATATGGTAATTTTTTAAAGTCGCTGGCCATTGCTGATATTGCTTATTTTATGGCAGAAGACAAAGAGTTGTATGCTGTAGAAAAAGGATCTGGAATTGCATATATTATTGAAGATACCATCACTCATCTCGTTACACAGGTAGATCCAACAGTTTTTTTCCAGATCAATCGTAAATTTCTTGTTCGAATAGATGCGATTCAATCCATGTTAAAAATTAGTCGAAATAGAATCAAATTAGCGTTAATGCCCTCAACTCCAGCGGGAATTGTAGTCATTGTTAGTGAGGAACGATCTCCGAAGTTTCAAAAATGGCTTGATCAATAATAGTAAGTTAGCTTACTAAATGACTTTTATAAGCTTAGTTTTTAATTTTAAGTACTTTATTTATAGTGTTTTGTGTTTTAGCGAAACAAAATCTATTAATTCAATAGATTTTGTTATATATTTGCGTTCCAATAAAAACTACTTATTCAGTAGATTTTATTGGAATGCAAGGAGCCACTGTGTTTTTTGTATTTAATCACACTTAACTTATTTAGTAAAGCATTCTTACGATGTACGCAAAACTTAAATACATTCCTATTGCTGCGATAGCATTATCAGGTGTCAATATGAACAGGTTGTATGCTCAGCAGCGGGCTATACAAGGAAAAGTTGTTGATGCCAAAACCGGTCACCTACTTCCTGGAGTAAATGTTCGCATTTCGGGGCAAAATCAAGGAACCTTAACGAATTCAAAAGGAGAGTTTACAATCAATGTCACAGGTGACGTATTACCTGTATTGGAATTTTCCTTTGTAGGTTATGAATCTCAACAGCTAAAAGCAACAAGTACAAACTTAACATTGTCCTTGAAACCCTCCAGTACAGATCTGGAAGAAGTGGTGGTGGTGGCTTACGGTACTGCCAAACGTACAAACATAACGGGGTCGGTCAGTACGGTGAGCAGCAAAGCTATTGAAAATAGACAGGTATCAAATATTACGAAGGCCCTGGAGGGACAGGTACCGGGCTTACAGTCCGTAGCGTCCTCGGGACAGCCAGGTACTGAAGCAGCCATCCGTATTAGGGGTATCGGCTCCATTAATGCCTCCAGTTCACCTCTGATCGTGTTGGATGGTAGTCCTTATGCCGGGGATATTAACTCCATCAATCCGAATGACATTCAGTCTATCTCTGTTTTAAAAGATGCAGCATCAAGTGCACTTTACGGATCCAGAGGGGCGAATGGTGTGATTATTATTACTACTAAGTCTGGTGTGTCTTCCGACAACACCAAGATTAATCTCAATTTTACACAGGGCTATTCAACCCGTGCAGTTCGTGACTATGACCAGGTATCGACCGATGAATATTTTCAGCTCTATTGGGAAGCTTTGAGAAACAAAAACCTGTCAAATGGCCTTACAGCAGAGCAAGCGGCGTCCAACGCAAGTAAGACCGTATTGACAGATTTAAATATCAATCCGTATGGCAGTCAATACCCGCAGCCGGTCGGAGTAGATGGTAAGTTGGTTGCCGGAGCTAAGACACTATGGGATGATCCATGGACCGACGTATTGCAACGTACGGGAGTGCGTACACAAGCAGATCTAGGGTTTAGTGGTGGTAGTGCCAAAAGCACCTATTATATTTCGGGTGGTTATCTGAACGATCAGGGGATAGCGATTGAATCTGGATTTAAAAGGTACAACCTGCGCGCAAATCTTGACAGCAAAGTGAAATCCTGGTTAAATGTCGGTCTCAATATAGGTGGTAGCAGTACACAACAAAAATATCCGCAGTCTGAGGACAGCAATACGGCAAACATTATAAATTTTACGAGACTGGTGCCATCTTTTTATCCATACTATGAGCGCAATGCGGATGGTTCATTTGTGCTTGATGGAGCCGGAAATAAGATTTACGATTTTGGAGAATATCGTCCAAGTGGTGCAACACCACGTAATAATTTAGCTGCTTCTCTTCCTTTGGACAGAAATGATATCCGTCGGGAAAATCTATCTGCCCGGACTTATCTGGAAGTGTTGTTTTCCAAAAATTTAAAATTTAAGTCGACATATAATGTTGATTATATCAACGGGAATACACACGACTATACCAATCCTTTGTTGGGAGACGGTGTGAATACGGGCGGGTATGTTTATCGTTCAAATGTGCGTACCGTAGCGCAGACCTGGAACAATTTATTGACTTATGAGAAGCAGTTTGGCTTACATTACCTCAATGTATTGGCCGGTCAGGAATACTATGATTTTAATAGTAGCAATATCAACGGTAGCAGACAGCAATTTGTGCTCCCTTACTTTGATGAACCTGCTGCGGCATCACAACTCAATAACTTCACGGGATCAAGTGCTGGGTATAGGCTATTGAGTTTCTTGGGAAGAGCGGAGTATAATTATGATAACAAATATTATTTATCGACTTCGTTACGTACTGATGGTTCGTCGCGCTTTTCGCCAGCAAAACGTTGGGGAACATTCTGGTCTGTGGGTGGATCTTGGAAGCTGAAACAGGAAGAATTTTTGAAGGATAACACAACGATTGATCAGCTGACGGTAAGAGCAAGTTATGGTGGACAAGGAAACGATAATTTAGGTACCTATTATGCTTATAAAGGACTTTATACCATTGCAAATAGTTTGGGTAAAGGCGGAACGTATACCGGTAGGTTGGCTACACCAGATCTAAAATGGGAGTCGAACCTCAATTTGAACGTAGGTGTCGATGTATCTGCATTTGAAAACCGGGTTTCATTGAGTGTGGAGTACTTTAACCGTCGGAGTAAGGATTTGCTGTTCACCATGCCGATGGCTTATTCAACAGGCTATACGGGCTATGATGCAAATATTGGAGCGCTGAAAAATACCGGTATCGACGTGGATATTCGTACTGTCCCGGTTCGAAATGAAAATTTTAAATGGAATTTAGACGTCAATCTTTCGCATTACAAAAACAAGATTACAGCTTTGCCAAAAGATAACAAACCGATCATTACGGGGAATAAGCTTTTGCGTGTAGGCGGAAGTATCTATGATTTTTATCTGCCGGAATGGGCTGGAGTAAATCCAGATAACGGTCTGCCTCAATGGTATACCGCTGATAAGGACGGTAATAAAACAGGTGAAAAAACTTCGGAATACAGTAAGGCCGGTAATTTTATTGCCGGGACTTCATTGCCAGATCTTGTCGGTGGGATTCAAAACAGTTTCACTTACAAAAATTTTGATTTGTCTGCTTTGTTGAGTTTTAGTTTGGGTGGACAGATATTAGATAACGATTATATTCAGCTTATGCATAGCGGTAATAATCCGGGACGTGCTTGGTCCAAGGAGATCCTCGAGCGCTGGACGCCTGAGCATACGCAGACCGATGTGCCTAAATTGACAACAGATAACTTGAATTGGACTTCTTCGTCCACACGTTTTCTTTACAGTGGCACTTATGCACGCCTTAAAAATGTGAGTTTGGGCTATAGATTACCTTCGGATTTATTGAAGCGGATAGGTGTAGAAAAACTTCGTGTCTTTGCAACTGCCGAAAATCTATTGACATTTTATGGTCATCAAGGAATGGATCCAGAACAGACGGTGAATGGGGCGACCTATTTTCGCTATCCGGCAATGCGAACAATCTCTGGTGGTATTCAGCTTGTTTTTTAATGCCTTATTGTTAATCTGAGAATTTAAATGAAAATCATGAAACTAAAAATTATATATATCATATTGGCGCTCTCTCTAGTGAATGCATCATGTAAGGATGCGCTTGAGTTGGATCCGACCACTTCTGTGCCGGAAGGTGAAGTGTTTAAAAATACCGACAATGTTGCTACGGTGATCAATGGTACCTGGAGGTATTTAAATGATACCTATTTTACTTATGCCAATCCAGGTTATACGGCGGTAATGCGTACAAGTGATGCAATGGGAAGTGATGTTGCGGTGACGACCAAATATGGTTATCGCGATGCGTATGCATTTACCGAATTAACAAACAATCGTTCTAATCGCGTTAATTCTTTTTGGATAATGCTGTATAAAGTGATCGATAATATGAATAATGTGATCGCGAAAGTGGATGGAGCTGAGGGATCTGTCGAAACCAAGAATGTATTGAAGGGAAGAGCGAAAGCATTGCGCGCGTTTTCTTATCTAAACCTGGCGACTTTTTACCAGTTCAGTTATCTGAAAGATAAAAATGCCAAGTCTGTTCCGATCTATACCGAACCCAGTACATTGTCGACTGAAGGAAAATCAAGGTCAACACAGGAAGAAGTGTATGAACTTATCTTGAAAGATCTCAAAGACAGTGAAAGCTTGTTGGCTTCTGCTAGTAGAGCGGATAAATACGAAATCAATGCGGATGTCGTGTATGGTCTGCTTGCGAGAACCTATTTGCAGGTAGGCGAATGGAAGCTAGCCGCTGAATATGCTGAAAAAGCAGCTCAGAAGTATAATTTAATGACTCCGTCAGATTATCAGGCAGGTTTTAATGATCTTGGAAATAGCGAGTGGATTTGGGGACATCAGCAGACTAACGAGCAAAATGTGGCAAGTTATACATTTCATTATTTGGATGTGTCGTCAGCTGGATCTTATTACTATAGTTTTATGGCCGATCCTTATTTTAAAGATTTATTCGATACCAGTGATGTGCGTTACGCTTTATTTGAATGGGATAATTTACCTGGTCGGGAAGGTTTCCTACGGTATAAGAAGTTTAAGTTTAAGTCCAATTTAATTGGAGATATTGTATACATGCGTGCTTCTGAAATGGTTTTGATTGCGGCTGAAGGTTATGCAAGAGCTGGTGAAAACGATAAAGCGGTAGCAGCGCTGAATAAATTACGGACGGCTAGAAACGCTAAGCTGTTTTCAGGAAATGATAATGGACAATTAATTGCTGCCATTCTTGTTGAAAGACGCAAGGAACTTTGGGGTGAAGGATTTGCTTTGTCGGATATTCTTCGGACTCAGGGAAAGGTTGTGCGTAAATCCTATCTTGATGCTGAGGGAAAACCTATTCAAGTAGAAATTGTGGGTGCAGACGGTAAGCCTAAGCTGGTTAATGGTCAAGGGCACCGGATTATTAAATTTCCTGATGGTTCTAATTTTGTAGAAAACAGTCCTTATTATTTGTTTGCTATACCATACGAAGAGACGGTGCGAAATCCGAATCTTTAGTATGTTTTTGTTGGTTTGTTATTGAAGAGATCCGGTGCACTTCTGTGTATCGGATTTTCTTTTTTTCTCACGCGACTTTCTTTTTTGGCTGTGTGCTTTGCTTCCTTTTGTTGAAGAATGCTTCCTTTTTTTAGTGTTGCCCTGTTTGCGCGGCTTAGCGTTGGGATCTTCTCGGTTTAAAGACTGTCGTCTTTTTGTCTTGTATGTTGTTTTTTCAGATGGTGTATCGCATTCCTATAAATTGCACAAGAGATGGTGTCGGTAAATAGGGTAAGGGTTAGTTTTCCACATTATGTTAATAACGCTGTTGAAAACCTGTTTAAAAGAAAAATGCAGTTATTAACAGTACTTATTAACATTATGTTGATAACCTTTCTTTTTCTTCTTTTTGCTTTTGTTCATCCAGATGATATATCCTGTGATGGGCAAGGAAGCACAAAAGAGACTAGCTAGGCAAGCGATAATTTTTGTTGTGAGTCCACCGATGCCACCGGTATGAATATCATAGTTAAGTGCACCGAGCTTATCCCCATACTGCAATTCGTTGCTGGATTTGACTGCCGTAAGACTGCTGTCTTCTTTATTATAATAAAGCCAATCAAATACACCGCTTCGTTTTTCATGATGTCTCACCTGTATATCCATCGCTGTTTCGGTTTCTTTTTTTAGTCGGATCGACATCATTTCAGCATCCGGATAATTTGTCAAGGCATACCGTAGCGCATTGTCCTGAAATTTCTTTTCCACAGGAGGCAAGGGGATAGGGGAGCTGTGTGTGGAAGAAGCTGTTGGCGACTGCAATAAATTGAATGTTGCGATATAGGTCTTTTTGAAATCCGGAAAAGCAAAAGCGAGGCCCGTAATGGCAAAAATCAATCCGATAAATAAACTGTAAAATCCGATGACATTGTGGAGGTCGTGGTTCAGTCGCTTCCATTTTACTTTGGTATCTAACCAAAAACTGCGCTTAAGATTCTTGCCCTTCCATTTTTTGGCCACCAAAGAACAATGCCACTAAGTAAGATAAGGACAAAAATGGCCGTTGACCAGGCGACGATAGGATGGCCATATTGCTTGCCCAAGAGGAGGTTTAGGTGAAGCTGAAGCACCAGTTGAAAGAATTCTGTTTTTGAATTTTCTACTTGCTGTACTTGACCAGTATATGGATTGATGAAAACGCGTTTGTAATAGCGGTAATAATTCCAATGGCCAAATGCTTTTTCGTCCGTTTTTATGGCACGAAATACCCAGGTACGATTCTTCGAAGGATAGAGATCAACCCGCGTGATTTTTTGATTTTTTTCGAGGCTTTTCTGTGCGCTGTAAAGAAGTGCGCTTAAAGGTAGCGGAGTTTTTGAGTGGTTGGTTGTATCGGAGATAAAATATTTTTCAGGATAAGCCCAGAGCTTGAGCTCATCCTGAAAGGTGTATATGCTGCCCGTCAGGCTTAGGATGAATACCACAACTCCGGTGATGATTCCGAGCCATTTATGCAACCAAAGAATGACGGTTTTAAACATATTAGAATTTGTAGTTGATGTTAAATGAGGCCAGCATACCTTGTCCTTTGACGTATTCTTCATTTAAGGCACGATATTGACTGACAACAGGGTAATAGTTTTTATTGAATAAGTTCTCTACCCCCATGCCGATAGACCATTGTTTGTTTACTTGGTAATTTCCATTTAAGTTAAATAGGTCAACAGTCTTAACGGGGCCTTCGCTGTTTTTGTATACGCCTTTATCGTTTGGAAGAAAGCGATCACGTGATCCGGTATGCACCCAAAAGAGCTGAAAGGTTAAGGGTTTTATCGGAGTATAGTAGATGTATCCCGTTGCTTTGTCTGGCGAGATACGTGAGCCATTGAGGTAGGATTTTGATCCATCTTCTTTTTTTGACTTTCCTTCCACATAGGCATAGGTTCCGCCGATGGTCAATTGAGGCGAAATATTAGCGCTCAATGCAATTTCGTACCCATACACATCTTCTGGAAGGCGTTGTGGCATCAGGTAACCACCAATGTCCACCAGTTCAACGCCCATTTTGGAAGTACTGTAGTAATAAGATGCTGATAGCTGGAAAATGCTGTAATTGCTTGAGAATCCGATTTCGTAATTATTAGTGATAATAGGGTCGGTTTTTAGGCTATCTAAATCATTATCTGTTGCCCGACGTACAATACGGCCGAGTTCATTGATTGCGAAACCTTGTGAGAAACTTACGAAGGGATTAAAGATCGCGAATTTGTTGTAACGCAAACCTGCATTGAAGGTCGCTCCTTTGTAGGGGATATTACCTCCTTTTACGGCAATACTTCCTTCGTTGTTGGGCCCTGTAGCAATGGTATTGAAATCCTTTATTTTGACTGTTGCATTTTCATAACGTACACCGCCTTTAAAGATTAAGTTTTCTAGGAAATCAATTTTTACCTGGGCGTATGGAGCAACGTTTAACATGTTCATATAGGGAATATAGACCCTGCCGTCGGTCAGATTTTGATCTGTTACATCATTTAGTAAATCTACACCATAGGTGATATCTGCATTTGAACCCAATACCTGAAAAGGTGTGTTTAAGTTAACGCGTAAGCCTTTTTTCTCCGAATTGATTTGTGTTTGTCCTGGACCATACCATGCAGAAGCTTTCTCGACATAACGGTTCATGGATCGAAATGTATTGTAGTATGCAGAAGCAGTTAAAGATGTCGACGCGAATAGATTACTTTTAGTATAGGTCAACATGGCATTGTGGTTATATGGAGTTCCAGCAGGTTTACCTGGATCTTCGCCTTTCACGCCTATCGTTGGCGTTTGACCATATACACCTGTTTGGCTGATGTATCTGTTGTGTTGGTTACTTCGGTAGAAGTTGTATACTGCCGTAATATTGGAACTGCTATCGATACGGTACCCGACTTTTAGAAACGCATTGTATTGATAGGTGTTCGAAAGACCGTCTGTCTGACCGAGGGGAACCCCGTCACCATCGCGTTGCAGACCAACGTAATCGGCGGATCCACTGACGGTATAATTCCATTTATTTTTTTGTCCGTATAAAGTTTGTCCTATGTGATAGCCCATGGTACCGGCGCTATGAACTGGATTGAAAGTAGTTCTAACACTTGTGATCCCTTGTATCGGAGCTGCGTCTTTCGATGGATTGCGTGTAATGTAGTTGATAATACCGCCTGCGGAGCCATTTCCATAGATAGATGTAGCACCTTTGATAACCTCAACCCGTTCGATGACACTCGGGTCAATGGTCCGAAGATCACGTTGTCCATTCATCAAAGGCGTTGATTGTGGAATACCGTCGATCAAAACAAGCACAGATCTCCCACGAAGTGTTTGTCCGGAGTTTGTCGCTTTATTGGTCGATGTTCCAAGACCGGGGACAGTATTCCCTAAAATTGTTGAAAGATTGGTGCTGATTTGGCTTTGGGCCTCAATTTCTTTTGTGGTCAAGATCGTTACTGAAGAAGGGACAGTGGAGATGCTTTCCGGCTTACGTCCTGCTGTTACGATAATCTCATCTAACACTTGGGTAGAATTAAGCTGAACTGACAATGGACGTTGAACGGTATCTAAATTGACCATTTTTTCAACCGTTGAAAAGCCTGTATATGATACCCGCAATTGAATCGGATTATTCGAAGGTCTTTTGGCAAAAATGAATTGTCCAAGTTGATTAGAATAGCCGACGCTTTTTCCGTCAACTTTGATATTCGCTTGGCTTAATGGTTTATTGTCTCTGTCTTTTACGATAAGGGATAATTCTTGTGCATGTAGCTGAGCACTTAAAAGCAAAAGAATTCCACTGCTGAACATCATATATCGTGTTCTGTTTTTCATGGTAATTTATTTAGATCAAATATAAATTAATGCGCAAATATAGTTTATTTTATAGTTGTGCCAACAGCTATATTATATTTTTTTTAATTTTTAGAGATGGTATACAGTGATTTTCAGGAGAATTTGATATTGCAGTAAAAGCTTGATTCCTTAAGGTTATGTTTATACGTGGATTGGTGGTTGATATGAATTGAATGTTTTGTTAACGATTTATTGATCTTGGTTGATTAATTTAGGATGTTATTTTTTGTGGCTCAAGCTTATATATTTGAACGTAATTATAAATTAATGAGTAGAACATTTTTTGCTTTTTTTCTTTTTGTTTCGTCGTATTCAGTAGTCGTCGGACAAAAAATCCATTCACTTGAGTTTGCTTCTCCAAAGGCGATGCGTGATTATTTTACCTATGCTAAAGATAAAAAAATTGTAAGTGGTCATCGGGGAACGATGGAGGCTGGACTTCCTGAAAATTCGATTGCGGCATTTGAAGCCGTATTACGAAAAACACCGGCTATTTTTGAAATCGATCCGCGTTACACCAAGGATAGTGTTGCTATTTTGATGCACGATGCGACATTGGATAGAACCACAAATGGAAAAGGAAAAGTATCTGACTATACCTGGGATGAACTGCATAAGCTGAAATTAAAGGATCAGGCTGGAAATATTACCCGGTATGGTATTAACACACTTGATGAAGTCATTCAATGGGCAAAGGGTAAAACCATCCTCAACTTAGATAAAAAAGACTTACCATTGGCGGCCACAGCAGCAATACTAAAAAAATACAATGCCTACAGTTGGGTATGGGTTACGGTACATAATACTGAACAGGCAGCGTTTTATTTGGCGCAGAATCGAGAACAGTATATGTCCATGCATATTAAAGATCAGGCTGCATTGGAAAAATTTAAATCTTCTGGATTACCCTACGACCGTATGATTGTCTATATTGGGCCAGAACTAAAGGATTCCAATCAGGCGATGTATCAATTCTTCAACAACAAAGGTGTGATGTGCATGATTTCAGCGGCGTCTACCTACGATAAGTTGCAGACAAAGACAGAACGCGCCGAAAAGTATAGGGCCATATTTGCGGAAGGAGCCTCCGTTCTTGAGTCGGATCTCCCTATGGAAGTCGGTGAAGTAATCGATTCGTTTTAACGGATTATGATCAATCCAAATCGATATTGTCATCTAAAAATTTAAGATACTTAGGCGATTCATCTTCGAAAATGTCTCTTCCTTCCATCATATAGGCGCGAAGAAGATATTCCTGGGCAGACTCGCTATTATTGTCTTCCAAATAGCACTGTCCTAAGCGCAGCATGATAAAGGGGTTTTCGTAGGCATTTTCGATAATGTTTTGTTTTGCCTTTTCAAAATGAGAGAGGGCATTGTCAAAATCGTCCAGTAAGAAAAAGGCATCTCCTATGGAAGCTTCGAGCCAAAGACTTTCCGCATGAACATGTTGTGGACTAGGGACTAAATCAAGTGCTTCGGTCCACACCCGGATCGCCGACTGGTAGTTGCCTTCATCACATTGGATGTTTCCTTCCTCGCTAAGTTGGTCTATTCTGTCTAATGTTTGATCGTCCATAACATTTTATTCTTTAGAGTGCTATACGAAGATAAGAAATATAATAATAAAAAACACCTGAAGCCTAAGCCTCAGGTGTGAGCTGATTGAAATAACTAAGTTTATTTATTCCACCATAATTTGGTGCTTATCACATCGTCTCCTTGTCGTGAAAGTGCACTTTGATAATTCGTCTTATTGGTACTTTGTTCTTTTAATGGGTACACCAAACGGCTTGGGATTGTGTTTCCTACCTCAGGAGTGAACGTATATGTAACAGGTTTGCCTTCTACTGTTCCGGTCCATGTAATATCACCTTTCTTGATTAGGAATAACGGATACCCTGTTCTTCTGATTTCGGACCAAGATTCGATACTTTGGTTGAAAAGTGCTAAGTACTTTTGAGAAAGCACATTTTCCTTATTCGCAGCAGGAAGTTTACTCAGATAGGTTGCTACCTCATCAGAAGGCACAGACCATTTTTCAAGAGAAGCCCGAACACCCTTTTCGTAATTAGATTGATCCCAGTTGTTGTTTTCAGCTAAAATGAAAGCAACTTCCGCATATTCTACAAGTACTTCCCCGTAATCTGCAGCATTGATAATGTCACTCGGTAGTGATATTTTGTCTACAGGAAATAGATTGCCCGCTGCTAGGGGGAGACCATAGGGTTGGCCGTAGTAAACATTTCCTGAGCTTGTCGGTTTAGCAAATTTTGATAGACGTGGATCTGCAATTTTAAAGGGGCCACGACTGCCCTGTAAAGTCTCAATAATCACATTAGAAATTGCAAAGTCTTTTCGATTGGCAGTTACCGTTGCTCTAAACAATGGTGCTTCATTTGGTGATGTTTTGGAGTATTTAAATACCGCATTATCATTGTTGGAGGTGAATACACCTTTTTTGATGGCATCGGCGATATGTGTCGTTGCCAAAGCGGCATCTTTGCCTTTGATCCGATTCGCAACACGTAGACGTAACGAATTGGCGAATTTTGCCCAGCTACTATTTGATCCTTTATAAATAATATCAGCTGTTCCGAAAGTCGTGGCTGTTGGATGCTTTGCTAATGTATCAGCTGCCTGCTGTAATTCATTGAGAATGTCTTTGTAGATTTTCTCTTGACTTGCATATTTTGGCGTTAGGTTATCCGGATCCTGCTGTAGCGCTTCAAAATCTGCATCTTTATTGCCATAGGATTCATAGGGAATATCACCAAAAACATCTGTTAGCGATTGAAAAGCGTAGGCCTTGAGTATTCTTGCTATCGCAATCTGATTGGTATTTGTACCAGCTGTTCCCGCTGCGGCAATCGCTTTGGTGGTTTCATTGGTATTAAGCTTAATAATTTCATTTAAATTATTAAGCGATTTATAGGTCGCAGTCCAATAGTTGTCTGAATAGCTTGTTGGTATTTGATAACGAGATTGGTCCGTATAAATGTTCTGACTGAAATACTGTGCAAATAATTGAGCACCTCGTAGGCTTACTTCTTCACTTCGTAACGCATTGACTAGCTGTTTTTCGGCGGTCACTAGAATCGTTGGCGTTGTAACAGAAGCAGGTCGATTTGGGTCTGTATTGATATCGCTAAATGTGGATTTGGAGCACGAAGTAGCAATAAGCGATAGGCCGATGAATGAAGTATGTAGTATGTTTGATATTTTCATCTGTGTATATTTATTTATAAGTGCTTGTTCTGATTATCGATGAATCTGTTGCACTTGGGTTATCTTTTAAAGCTGATGAACGATCAGATTTATCCGGTCTAACATTATGGGGTAAATCATGATGAGTTTCATCTTCTAGAATTTAAGATTAACATTAAAACCATAAGTAACCGGAAGAGGTATATTTCCACCTTCAATACCCTGAACATTTCCACCGCTGGATGTGAACTCTGGATCAATATACTTACTCTTGGTATAAATGTTCCAAAGATTACGTCCGTATACATTCACGCCAATGTTTTTGATAATTTTGGGATTAGTCAATTTGAAATTGTAACCCAGAGTAACTTCCCTTAATTTAACATATGTTGCATCGAAGATTGAAAATGTTGTCGGACCATTATATTCATTGCGCGCCCATTGTTGTGCAGTAATATTAGTGGTATTCTGTTGGATGTTACTCACATCGTACGAACCATCACTATGGAATGCAACATCTCCCTTAACTCCATCCAGGACGACACCCGTTTCACGAATATTATTTGCAGCTGTCTTATCCAAAATACCAGAATACATACCAACTTTATAGGTTTGTGAGAAGAATTTTCCACCCACTCGACCCGAGACTAAAAAGCCTAGACTAAAGTTTTTGTAACGGAAGGTATTTTGGATACCGAAGGTAAAATCGGGCAGTACTGACCCTAAAGGAACCAACTGTGATGTTTTCATGTAGGTGCCATCTGCCTGGACAACGCGTTGTCCGTCCGGAGCATAGACAAAGTCGTAACCCAAAAATTGGCCATAGGATTCTCCTTCACGCGCAACGAGCTCGACCAAGGAATTGCTTAAGCTCAAAGTGTTGACCTGATCATCCAATTTAATGACTTTGTTTTTATTCTTAGCCCAGTTGATTGTCGCATCCCAAGTGAAATTTTCGTGTTTGATAGGGGTACCATTTAAGACGACTTCAATTCCTTTGTTATTGATTTTTCCAGCATTGAATACTTTTCCGGCATACCCGAATGATGAAGAAACAGGGACTGGCAGGATTTGATTCCTCGAATTGTTGTTGTAATAGGTTATATCAAATCCTAGTCGATTTTTGAATAGTTGTAGATTTAGGCCTGTCTCCCAAGAGCTGGTAATTTCAGGTTTTAGATTAGCATTTGGTTTAGTGCTTGGAAGCCCATAGGACGCTTGTCCGTCAAAGGATTGCTCGGGTTCGTAGACTTTATACAATTGATAAGGATCTGTATCATTTCCGACTTGAGCCCATCCCAAGCGGATTTTACCAAAACTAAGCCAATCCAATTTTTTAAATGCTTCCAGTTGGCTAAAAACAAAACTACCTGTTAGGGACGGATATATAAATGAATTGTTGTTGGTCGGCAATGTAGATGACCAGTCATTACGTACCGTTCCATCTAAATACAGAAAATCGTTGTATCCCAAAGAGAAGCTACCATAGATTGATGCAATGCGTCTATGGTATCGGAAGTTGTCAATTTTAACTGCATTGGCATTTTTTAGATTGTAGTAATTAGGAATAATCAAACCGCCCTGTGTAATCGCATAGTCTTGCTTTCGCTGTTGGTCACGAAGATTGGCGCCTATGTTCCCGATAAGGGAGAATTTATCCCAGTTTTTCTTGGCGGTAGCCAAAAACTCGTAGTTGTATTCATTTAGTTTATTGTTGGCTTCCTCGTATTGAGAAGTGCTTCGTGAATAAACCGCAATTCGATCTTGGGACTGGAATGAATAAATATCTCCATGTACTTTAGCCCCTAAAGTTAGCCAATTGTTTAAGTCATATTGTAAACCGATATTACCGTAGAAACGATCTCTATTGTCCTCCATGTACGACTCATAGGCGGACCAATAGGGATTATCAATAAAACGGGTCGCCTCGGCGGCAGGCGTATTTTGCCATCCCGTTCGGTTCCAGGCTAACGGAGTTCCGTCTTCACGTTTGTAGTTTTCCAATATTTTGTAATCGACTTGTACAGCTCCCCATTGGAATGCTTCAAGGATAATATTTCTATTGGAAGCACCAGTCCATGGACGGCCTACTGATGCATTACGGATATAGTTAAAATTCGAATTAATCTTCAGTTTACCTAATTGTGTACCCCCAGAGAAGTTAAAGGTATTACGGCCCAAACTGGAGTTGGGTGTTGTTCCTGTTACATTTTTATTCGTGTAGGAAAAGCGATAATTTGTATTTCCGCTATTGCCAGCTATGGCAAAATTGTTGGTGTTGGATACACCTGTCCGAAAGAAATAACTAACATCATTTTTGGGATAAATCCACGGAGACGGATTTAAATAGTTGGCCTCATCTTCAGGGTTCAGATTATACCATTGAAGTACTGGCGTGCCGTCGAGTTTTGGTCCCCAGCTTTCATCTGCGGCATAATCGACTATTTTGTAGTCTGTTCCATTGATATTTTGGGTCTGGAAGCTTGTAGAATACCCTTGACCATAGAGATGTTGTCTTTTGGGTAATCGAACAATATTTTCAAAATCAACTCCGGTATTTAAGGAAATATCTACTTTTTCACCCTTTGATGCACGTTTGGTCGTAATCAGTATAACCCCATTGGCCGCCCTAGAACCATAAAGAGCAGCAGCAGATGGCCCTTTTAATACCGAAATGTTGTCAATATCATCGGGGTTGATATCTTGTATCATGTTACCAACATCTTTACCGGCACTTCCGTTGATAGTAGAAGAAGAGTTTAAATCGGTATTATCAATAGGCGTACCATCAATGACATATAGAGGTTGATTGTTTCCCGCGATTGAGTTAATACCTCTAAGCAAAACATGGGAAGATCCACCCATGTTTCCGCCTGAGGTCGTTACTTGAAGTCCTGCAACTTTTCCAGACAACGCACTGAGGGCATTGGTAGGCCGCGTTTGAAGTTCAACAGATTTGACCTCCTGTACGGCATAACCCAGTGATTTTTTCTCACGTGAAATACCTAAGGCCGTCACAACAACTTCGTCCAGTTGAGAAGTCGTTGGCAGAAGTTGAACCGTGGTGAAACCTGTAGTATTGGTTTGAACAGTCTTAGTTTCAAAGCCAATATATTGAATGCTGATGTTAAGTGAGCTTCCGGTCGAAGGGAACTCAAATAGTCCATTTACATCTGTTTGAACCTGTTTTTTACTGTTTGTTTCGGTAACTGTAGCCCCTTGAATAGGATTATTATTGTTGTCGACTACCTTTCCTTTTATAGTGGTTTGTGCGTATAGTGCACCAGTACTAAGACAAAGCGCGGCCATTACGACAAAATTTATGTTGTTTTTTGCCATACTAATTATAATAGTGAGTTTATTGTTTGAGTTGAGTTATAGGAGATATTTGAAATTTACCTGTAAAAACATCCCCTTAGGACATTCGTTTTTTAAGGATATTATCTGTATGCTGTTTCATGTGTTAAAAAATGTTAATGCAAATATATAAAATCTACCTGATAACTATACTTTGTTTTTTTGTTTTTTGTAATTTTTGAGTCAGAATGATAAGATGCGGTTTTTATAGGTGAGGAGTAGCTGGGACATCAAGTTTTTTTTCTTTTCGGAACACCTTCTTGTTTTCTTTGCAATATGTTGCCTGTCAGAATATTGATTGGTAGGTGCGAATCGTAAGCGACAACGCACGGATTGTAAATCCTCGTATTTTCGAATAAGAAAGGGCAATGTTCTTGTGTCTCCATGATGGTAAATTAAAACGTTAACACGATGATTATTTTTGGTACAAGAACAAAAGTTTTAGCTAATAAATCGCAATCGGCAATCGGAAACTGCGATTATTGTGGCACAGTTCAATCCCTTTTTGTCTACAGGCAAATTAAATATTTCCATGTTTTTTGGATACCCATATTTCCCTATAGTTCGGAGGTCATTACCATTTGTAATCATTGCAAAAAGTTGAGTTACCAACGTGAAATCAACCCACAAACACTTCAGGCCATATCTTCGGGAGCTATCCGTAAAACACCTTTTGGATATTTTGCGGGCTTAGTTCTGATTGGGCTTTTTGTATCTGCTATTGTTATAGCAGGAATTTACGGTGCAAAAAAGAAGGAAAAATACTTGAAAGATCCAAAGGTTGGTGATGTGTATGAGGTTTCCTATACAAAAGATGGAAAAACAATGCGTACGCTTTATCGTATCGCGAATTTAACGACCGACTCTGTTACCTTTGACCTAAACGATTATGAAGCGGATAGCCGAAAGGGTCTACGCAAATTGCGCGAGCAACATGCAGATAGCTATTCGGAAAAGCAACGTTTATCGCGTGCCGAACTTGAAGAAATGAAAAGTAGGATATCGAATATTGAAAGATTGTAATAATCATTTTTGTTGTTGCTATAAGCAAGGTTCAGCTCTTTACCGGATCTATTTCTTTGTTTTTATAATATTAAATTTATGGACATAGCCCAACATAAAATATTGTTTCAATGTAAGTGAATTCCCAAAATATGTTACGTTGCCTTGACTGCCCCAATAATTTTGGGTATTCTGATTCAATATATCAAAGCCGGTCAATTTTAGCTGTGAATTATTTTTAAAGGTATAATAGACTGACGCATTTAATATATGGTAGTTTTTTCTGCCGCTCAATCCGCTGGCCCGGTTATCTAAGGAGTATGTTGATTCTAGCGAAAATCCGTGGATTGGATTAATATTCAATCCTGCACCAATTTTACGGATTGAATAAGTTGATTCAATAAAGTCGGGGTTATCTTTTACCGAATTTATGTTCTTGTTCCAAGAATAGGTATACTGTGGTGATATCGTCACTAGGTTTTTCCACGTCGCGGAAAATTGTTGGCTGGCATTGATCCCTATATTGGTCCCTTTATTATCAACATCATTGATGGAACTATAATTTTCATAGGTATAGATACTGTTGTTTTGCGATAGATAGAATGACCAATTTTTGCTGGCTTTTAGGTTGTATCTCAGGTAAGTATAGGTACTATAGTTATATTTTGATCCAGCGAGAAACATCTGGGTGGTCATTTGTCCTGTATTGTTGTTTCGCCAACTACGGGACCCGATGCTGTTATTGACATAATTGATATTTCCATTTACATTAAACTGCAATTTCGAGGTATACTTATAGTATGATATACTGACATTCTGTTTTTCGATATTGTTGAATATAAAGGATGTCTTTCGTGTATACAATGGATTTAGATCCATGACGAGCTGCTGAATTCCATAGAGCTCGGGAGACTCGAGATCTTTATACCAGCCGAGGTTTAGATCTTTATAACGTATATTAATATTAGGCAACCAGTAGCCTAAAGATGATTTCTCGGCAGAGTTGATTTTAAGTAAATCAAAATGATTTACCTTTACTTGATAGGCTGTTCCAAACTTTACGTTAAAATCTTTGGTGGGTCTCCAGTAAACTATAATACCGGTAATATAATCCTGGTATTTGTAACGATAGCTATTTTCATAAGGAGCTGCATGCATTTCTCCAGTGCTGTCGCGATTGATATATACACTTTCCTGTGGCCCTTGGCGGTTAGTGACATAGGTAAAGTAGTAGTCAAAGTTTAGTTTTTTAATTATTTTATTATAATAGGCTGCACTGAAATATAGGTTGTTGGAATTATTTTGTGTTCGGTTTTTATACCATAAACTAGTCCGCGGCTTAGCTGTATCATATATAAAGGTATTTTGAAAAGAGGTGTCGGTTTTTTCATTTGTATTGATGGAAATGGTATTTCTAAAAGATACGATGTGGTTTTTATTGAGTTGTTTTTCGATATAGAATCCATGTGAATAGTTCAGGGTATTTTCCTTATTTCCGCCCGTACCTGTTGCGTCATTTAGTTTTTTGAGATCCGTATAGGAGCGGTTCATTCCGAAGGTTGAATTGTTTTTTGAATTGATACCCAAATTCGGTGTAAATTCAAAATAGGCTGTTGTATCCATACGATGTCGGAGGAGGGTTTTGAGATTATGTCCTACAGATTTCTCCTGTTGCTGGTAATCGGATGTTGAATATTGTTTTTCCTGATCGTATAAAGAGATTTGATTGCCGGTATGTTGATTTTCGGCTTTATTATATTTCAGCATGTACATGATGTTCAACTTGGTCTTCTTTCCCCAGTCATTGTTGAGATTAAAGCCCAAGCCAATATCGTTGGCCTTACCCGAATAGTTCCTACCTCCAAAATTATCAAATCCATAGTTTTCGGCACGTCCAAGTCCAGCTTCTTGGTTCAATTCATTGTAATCAAAACTTTGGCGGTTAATGTTATTTCCGAAACCTAGGATACTTAGCTGTAGTGTGTCTTTAAATGTATTGAATAAACCACCGGCCTCATACCTGCTGCGTGTACCCGCACTACCATAAAGTTT
This sequence comes from Sphingobacterium siyangense, assembly GCF_007830445.1. Classification (GTDB taxonomy): domain Bacteria; phylum Bacteroidota; class Bacteroidia; order Sphingobacteriales; family Sphingobacteriaceae; genus Sphingobacterium; species Sphingobacterium siyangense. The sequence goes on from NZ_VLKR01000012.1 coordinate 88,663, forward strand.
TCCAAAACTGGCCTTGAGAAAATCTTTCTTAAATTTTAGGTTAATCGTGATCGGCAGTTTATCTTCGTCTTCGTTCTCTTTTTTTGTTTCGCCCTTATCACGGTACACCTGTACTGTTTTGATAAGAGAAGCATCCAAATTTCGTGTGGCTATACGTACGTCACTCGAAAAGAAATCCTTGTCGTTTACTTTTACTTTGGAAACCTCTTTCCCTTGATAGTAAATAGAGCCATCCATATTAACCTGAAGACCAGGTAGTTCTTTGAGCAATTCCTCTACGTTGGCGTTGGGACGAGTTTTGAAGAAGTTGGTGTTATATTCTAACGTATCTTTATTCATCCGTACGGGGGGAACAATATTGACGACTACTTCTTCGAGGCTTTTCGAGTCGAGCTTTAAGTGAGCGAAATCATAATTTTCTCCGTTAGGTATAGTAAATTCCTTACGAAAAGGATTTGCATTGACATGTGAAATAAAAAGCGTTAATGCGGTCCCTGTGGGAATTTTAACAAATTCAAATTTACCTTTTGTGTCAGTAAGGAGGTAGGAAACTACGGAAGAGTCTTTTGAATTGAGAATCGTTACAGTTGCTTTTTCTAATGGTTCCGCATTTTGAGAAAATACAGTCCCAAGAACTTTGCCCTTCGATTGACCTAGAACTATATTTGTGGTGAGTAATAAAATTAAAAATAAGTAAATTTTCATAAAATTAAGTACGCATGTCTTGGCTATATTGGTGATTAAAATGATTTTATGTAAATCATTTTAATACTATATTAAAGAAATGAAAATTATACTATAAATGAAAATTTATTTATAAGACAATCGATTGCGGATTCTATTTATTGCAATTTTTTTAAGATTATGTGTCTGCAAAACAACCTATTTACAATGAGCTATTGGACTTAACTATATAGGCAGCATTTCAATAAACATTTCGAAGAAACGTATAGCAATAAAAAAAGGGTATCCAATAAATCGGATACCCTGATGGCATAATTAGTCGATGTTGATTTTGTAAATAGCTTCTGCTTCTTTGTCATCAAATTGGCGCATTTGTGTGATCAGTTTCTTTTTCATCAGTTTGACGACGCTTTGATAGGTAGGATCCTTGTAAACATTATGGAGTTCACTGGGATCCTTTTGAAGGTCAAAGAGTTCCCAATTTTCGATTCGTTTATAATAGCGGATCAATTTATAACGGTCATCACGAACACCAAAATGGGGGCTCACGGCATGTTCTCCATTTTCAAAATAATGATAGAACAGCTCTTTTCGATGTTCCTCTTTGTTATTTTTCAGGACATGTACAAAAGATTCACCTTGCATGTCTTTCGGTTTTTTGATAGCAGCTAACTCCAATAACGTGGGAGCGATATCAGCGTTGACAATTTTGGCGTTTATGGTCGATTTTGCGCGTAATAGGGCTGGGTACCGCATGACCATTGGGGTACGAAAAGATTCCTCATACATCCAACGTTTGTCGAACCAACCATGCTCACCCATATAAAAACCTTGGTCTGAAAGATAGATTACAATTGTATTTTCACTGAGTGATTTTTGATCCAGATAATCTAGTACTTTCCCTATATTGCGGTCCATAGATTGGGCAGTATTGAGATAATCAATCATATAACGTCTGAACTTCCATTCTGCAAGTTGCTTGCCCGTCAAATTACCTTGCTTTAGTTGTTCATAAATGGGCCGATAATAGGTGATATAGCTATCCTTTTGAGCTTGGTTCATCCGCTTGAAGTTACCGTCGGCCATCATGTCTTCCAACGAATTGAACATTTTGAGATCGTAGCCCATTTTCATGTCCTTGTCAATGGACATTTCCTGCAATGCGGCTGCAGGTCTACTTTGGTAATTGTCGTAGAAAGTAGTGGGTAAGGTGAAATTTACAGTATCGTAGCTGCCGAAGTCCTTTGGATCTGGCATCCAGGTACGGTGTGTGGCTTTATGACCGATGACTAGACAAAATGGCTTATCAGCGTCTACCGTATCGAGCCAATCAATAGCTTTTTCGGTTACGATATCGGATACATACCCTTCAGTGCGTTTGCGGCCCTCTTTGCTGATAAAATCTGGATTAAAATAAGTCCCCTGTCCAACAAGAATATCATAATAGTTGAAACCCTGCAGTTTGTCTCCTAAGTGAATTTTACCCACCCAAGCGGTATTGTAACCTACGTTTTGGAGCTGTTTCACAAAAAGATCCTGACTAAAGTCGAATTCAGAAGTTTCATTGTCTTTGAATCCATTTTTATGGCTGTATTTACCCGTTAATAATGTCGCTCGGGATGGTCCGCAGATCGAATTGTTGACGAAGGCATTTTTAAATAGGGCACCCTGAGCAGCGATGCGGTCTATCTGTGGTGTTTTCCCATATTTCGAACCATAGGCTCCGATTGCTTGATAGGCATGATCATCGGAAATAATGATGATGATATTAGGCTTTTTTTGTGCAGAAGCATTTTTATAGAGAAGTGTTGCGATTACGGCAAATAAAAAGATGCTGAGTTTCATTGTGTTTTTTGGTTTAAATTGAATGTATCAAGCTTTTTTAAGCTATGCTATTTGAAAATAGTGTAAATTTCACGATGGTGATAACGCTGACTAAGATAAGGATTATTATGTATTACATAAAATAATTAAGTGATTGAATTTACTTTTTCATATCATTGTCTCTATGTATTTTTGATGCAGATTAAAATGAAAACAAAGGATAGATCAGATCTTTTTTTATACTACAATTATGGGATTTAAGTTGTTATTTAAGGGTATACTTTTGGGGGCTTTAGTAGGCGCTTGGAGTCTAAAAGGGTTGTGTCAAGAGGCAAAACCACCAATAATGGGTTGGAGCAGCTGGAATAGCTTTCGGATCCATATTGATGAAAAGTTGATTCGGGAGCAGGCAGATGCCATGGTCGCGACTGGCTTGCACGATGCGGGATACAGTTATGTCAATGTGGATGACGGGTATTTCGGGGGGCGTGACCAAGCGGGAAAACTTTACGAAGACCGTTCAAAATTTCCCGGTGGAATGCGGGCCCTATCCGATTATATTCATTCTAAGGGATTAAAAGCGGGATTGTATTCGGAAGGTGGAAAAATCGCGAACAATATACAAAAATAATAACGGCAGTGAAGGCTGTTCGCCTAGATGTAGGCTTTAACCTTTGCCGCTGGCAATTCCCGGGTGACTGGGCCATTAAACAGGTCGATTCTTGGCGTATCTCGCAAGATATACAACCAAATTTTGCTTCAGTGTTGCATATTATTGATCTCAATCGTAATCTTTATCCCTATAGCTCTCCGGGGCATTATAATGATATTGGATATGCTTCAAGTGGGTAATGGAATGACTCATGAAGAGGATAAAACGCATTTCTCGATGTGGTGTATGTTGAATTCACCTTTGATGGCTGGAAACGACCTTCGGAAAATCTCGAAACAGACACTTTCTATATTGACTAACAAAGAGCTCATAGCTCTGAATCAGGATAAGGCTTTTAAACAAGCACAAGTCGTTCATAAAGCGGGTGAGGTAGAAGTCTGGAAAAAAGATCTGGCAGATCCAAAGCATAAAGCATTTGCAATTCTTAATCGGTCGGACAAAGAAACGATGTTTAAACTGGATATTAAAGCGCTGAATTTGTCTCCAAAAAATCGCGTCAGAGATTTATGGCTTCATCGCGATGAAGGAAACCTTGGTCAGAATACAAAATTCATTCTTCCTCCGCATGGAATCATTGTACTGTTGCTGTCTGAATAACAAAGTGTCAAATTGTACGATAACCAAGTAAAAGGATTAAGTGGAGATGCTTTAAAGAAAAAGCCCAATCATATGATTGGGCTTTTTTATAGTGTTGTAAATCAATCATGTTAAACAGATTATCCAATAGATTTCTTATATAAAAAGAGTCGCTGATAATGATTGTCAAGATGTTTGCGCATGGCATTTCGAAAAACCTCGGCATTGCCGACCTTCAATATATCAACTAGGCCTCGGTGTGAAATAAAGCTTTTCGATGAACTGGGACTAGTCAGTAAGCCGCTGCTATGGACATATTGAAAAACAGGTAACAGCATGTTCTGGAAATCTTTGAGAATCGTATTTCCAGTGATTTCATAAAGCTTACCGTGAAAGGCTACTTCAGTTTCAATGTCGAAAATTGTATTATCTGCATTTATAGGTTCCTTGGCAACGATCGCTTCCAGCTCCTCAATGTCTTTTTCCTGTATATGTTCAAAAAGAATATCCGCCATACCCACCTCCAGCACCATGCGCATTTCAAAAAGATCCTGTAAGGTCTTGTTTTCCATAATGGTTGGGTAAAGTGATTTGCGTAGCGGTTTTATGAGATCTGGACTTGTTAGAACGGCCCCACGATGTTTTTTTGATTCGATCAATCCGACCATACGTAACCGCAACATAGCTTCGCGAACTACTGTACGACTTACACCAAGGGTTTCGGCCAATTCAATTTCCTTAGGTAAAGCATCTCCAACCTTTAAGCCTTGGTTGACAAAAAGATTGATGATTTCTTTTTCAGCACGGTCTACTAGTGAAGAGGTATCAATTGTATTAAGATGTTCTATCAGCGAAGAATTCGGTTCCATATATATTACATATCGCGCATTAGGCGCATTAAGACAAAGATAATTAATAAAAGTGATTAATATGTTGTACATAATTTGATTTAAATTTGTTTTTTACATTTAGTAATTTATATATTTGTATATATGTAATACTTAATACAAACCAATATGTATTCAAACCTAAAATTACGAACCCTTCTCACGCTGTCTGTTTTGATGGGCAATTTGCTTTTAGCCCAGGCACAAGACCATGCGGTGCGGGGAAAAATTACCGATGCAAAGACAGGGGAGTTGCTCGGCAACGTGACTGTAAAAGTCAAAGGATCCAACCAATCTTTGCAGACAAATGCTGATGGGACTTTCTCAATCAGTACCAATCCCAATACTATTTTAGTCATCACGTCTACGGGGTATAGACCATATGAAGTAAAAGTTGGACAATTAAATCAATTGGATATCAAACTCGAGTCCAAGGTTGAGCAAATGGATGAAGTTGTGGTGGTTGGATATGGAACACAAAACAGGAGAAGTGTGACTGGTTCCATCGCTAAAGTGGATAAAACTGTTTTGCAAAATACGCCACGTTCTAATGTTGCTACAGCATTGCAGGGAACTGTACCTGGATTACAGGTGGTGAATAAATCGGGTACACCCGGGGCGGCGCCTATGTTAAAATTGCGCGGTGGAGCATCAATTAAAAGTTCTAGTCCCCCATTAGTGGTAATAGATGGCGTCATTCGTGAGATGAATGATGTGAGTTCGGATAATATTGAATCCATCGAACTTCTAAAAGATGCTTCTGCAACGGCAATATATGGAGCTCGCGCAAATAATGGCGTAGTTTTGATCACAACGAAAACCGGTAAATCGGGACAGTCAAATATATCTTATAAATTCACAGGAGGCTTTAACCAACGTCGTGAGGGGTATCGTTATATGAATGCTGGGGATTACATTTATTATACGCGCTTGGGTTATTTAAATGCCGGTAAAACGATTGAGACAGCTAATAGCTCCAGAGGACTGGGATTATTGACTGATAATGCAAATTTATCTTCCTTCGATATTCGTCGTTACACATCTGACTTGGATCCATTACTAGCTAAAGGGTGGCAACTTGTTGATGATCCGTATGGTGGTCAGATAATTTATAAAGATCATTCGGGTGAAGTGGAGGATATCTTATTTCGAAATACCTATACAAAGGATCATTATGTAAATGTATCGGGCGGTAACGATCGAGGAAAATATTTCGCTGCATTTGATGCATATGATGAGAATGGAATCATTGTGGGCTCCAACTATAAAAGATATACTGCAGATCTAAATGGTTCATATAAGCTGAAACCGAATCTGGAGGTGGCAACCTCGGTCAATTTGTCAACTGCTTCTCAATATGGCGTTGGCGGATCGGAAGTAAGTGCATTATATCGGAATTTGGCTATTTGGCCAACATTTAATCCTTGGGTTGATGAGGCGAAGACGAGACCCAATCCAGGCAACGGCATCAATGATGGGAATCCATTGTATTGGTTGAGCCGTATGGAGAGAAATAATGAAACGAATCGCATTGTCGTAAACGGTTCCCTAAAATGGGATATTATTCCTGGTCTATACCTCAAGGTCTCGGGAAATGCCTATATGAAAGAGTTATTGAATGAGTTCTTCCAAAAATCGACCCAGACCTATGCCAATGTGTTTTCTAACCCCGAAACAATAGGCAGTACTTCAAGAGATGCTTATCGCAATATAAATCGCGATTTCCAAACACAGTTCAACGGTATTTTAAATTATACCAAGACATTTGGTGAGAAGCATAATCTGAACGCTATGCTTGGTGCGGAATATTTTAATACAAAAACAGATTATATGCAGGTGTATGGGAAGAATGCGCCTACTGATGATATACCGACCGTCAATGCTTCGACTGTTTTTGTGGCTGGAAATAACACATCTTCGAAATCTGAATATAGAATTATTTCGTCCATGGGACGTTTGGCTTATGATTATGATGGGAAATATTTGTTGAATGCCGTATATCGTTTGGATGGTGTATCGAGTTTAGCAGATGGCCATCGTTGGGGCTTTTTCCCAGGTCTTTCTGCAGGCTGGAATGTTCATCAAGAAACATTTTTTAAGAATACCAAATTAGCGGAGTATATTTCAACTTTGAAGCCTAGACTGAGTTACGGAGAAAATGGAAATATAAACGGATTAGGCAGATATGAAGTCCAGGGAACCTATTCCTTGCAAACCAATTATAATGGAACCGCTGGATACCTCAATACACAGCCGGTAAATGGAAATCTGGTTTGGGAAACGAGTAAAACTACTGGTGTAGGCTTAGATTTAGGTTTATGGAAAGACCGCGTAACTTTACTATTCGATTATTACAATAGAAAAACTAAAAACCTTTTAACAGATCTGACTCTGCCTAGTTATATCGGCTTCTCGTCTATAAATACCAACTTAGGAACTTTACAAAATAAAGGCCTGGAGTTTGGGTTACAAGCTCGCGTGCTTAGAAATCCCGATGGTATTAATTTGAATATTGGCGCCAATGCCGCATTTGTTAAAAATAAAATACTGGAGCTGCCGAATAATGGAAACGAAAATAATCGTCAAGGTGGTCTACAGGTCTATGATCCAACATCGGGTCAAGTTAAATGGGTAGGTGGGTATCAGGAGGGGCAATCGCTGGGCGATATCTACGCATATAAACAAGTATCAATATTTAAAGATGATGCTGAGGTAAGTTCAGTTGCCGGAAACCGTACGGATAATATTGCAGGAATTACTGGACCTAATCTCCCTGTTGGAAAAAATGGAAGAATTACTCCTGGAGATGTCAATTGGCTGGATGTCGATGGAAATGATATTATCGATTCACGTGATCAAGTGTATATCGGCAATATTAATCCAAAATGGACGGGCGGATTTACAGCGAATTTAAGTTATAAGAATCTGAGCCTTTTTTCAAACTGGGAGTTTGCGCTGGGACATAAGATTTACAATGATCTTGTTGCAAGAACATTGGGTAATTATCAGGGCACATTCAATTATATTGAGCTGCAAAAACAAGCTTGGTCACCCACCAACACTATAACAGACATTCCAAAGGTTTATTTTGCGGATCAGGTTGGTGGTTCCAAACAGAATTATACACGTGGAAACAATGCCAATGCGGTATTGAATAGCAACAATTCGAGGTTTTATGAAAAAGGAGATTATCTGGCACTCCGTGAGTTGACTCTCTCGTACGACATGCCCAAATCATTGCTCGAAAAATCGCGGGTATTTTCGCATGCACGGATTTATTTTACCGGATCTAATCTTTTTTATATCACAAAATTCTCGGGTCCATCGCCTGAACCGCCAGTAGATGCGAACAATTTGGTTACAGGTATATATTTAGGCACTTATCCCACACCAAGATCTTATGTCTTAGGTGTTCAACTATCCTTTTAATCTTAAAAATTGAAAACGATGAAAATCAATATAAAAACCTTGAGCTTGGCAATGGTATTGGGACTAGGCCTCTTAAGTTCTTGCAATAAAAATCTAGAGTTAAATCCCGTGAGTACCATTAGTGATGGGAATTACTGGAAGACAGCCGATCAGTTTGATTCGTTTGTGAGTGGTCTACATGCAAGATTTCGGAACCATGAGCGCGCATTTGTACTTCTGGGTGAATACCAGGGGGAGGTCTTTGGCAATGATCCCGGAACGACATCGTCTTTTACAGGGGAAGCTCCGCAAGGGTTGGAAAGAATGTGGAATCATAATTTGGATCTCGATAATCCGGGGGTGAGCAATTTCGGGGCTTTTTACGAAAACATCAATCAGATAAATTTGTTGATCAGCAAACTTAATACGACTGATATTGTGACCGCTCAAAATAAAGGTTACTATTTAGGGATTGCTTATGGAATGCGTGCATTCTACTATTTTCAGCTGTATCGTTCCTGGGGAGATGTTGTCCTGCAAACAGAGCCTGTTGGAAATATTGATATCACCAACCTTGCTAAAGCCGCTTCTCCAGCTTCGGATGTTTTAGGGCTTGTAACTTCGGATTTAGAAAGCTCTCTGACTTCTTTTGGAACAGATTACTCCGTGAAGAATACAAAATCGTATTGGTCAAAATCAGCAACATTAATGCTTAAAGCAGAAGTGAATCTTTGGAATGCACATCGAGGCGGAGGTAAGGATGCTGCTTTAACAGCCAAAAATGCTTTATCGGAAATAAAATCAAATCTTACCTTGTCTCTGCAATCAGATTTTTCTGGTCTATTTTCTTCAACCAATCGCGGTAATAGTGAAATGATTTTTGTAGCGCGTCATCAATTAAATGAAGCGACTTTAGGTTTTATATCCGATTTTGTTCCACAATCTGGCCTTATCGCAAATTATTATGACTCACTTTCCAACAGAAAATTCACTGTAACTGCTGAAAATTATGGTGGAATATTACGTGCACCGACTCGTATCCGTTCGTATCGGGACTACAATGATTTGGATCAACGTAAAAACACATCTATTCAAGCGGCCTATTCAAAAGATGCGACAGGAAAGTTCAATATGGCCGGTTGTTTCCTGAAAAAATATCAAGGTGAACAAAATGCTGGATCTCGGGCATTTACGAATGATTTTCCAATCTATCGTTATGCGGATTTACTCTTGCTGTTAGCTGAAGCTAAAGTGCTACTGGGTGAAAGCCCCAAAGAGGAAATTAATTTGGTTCGAGCAAGAGCTTTTGGAAGTAATTACAACGAAGGTACTTTTGGTTTTCCAAATCAGAAGATAGACAGCGATCCGATGGAAGCAATTTTAAAAGAACGCAAATTAGAATTTATTGGCGAGGGGAAATATTGGTATGATTTGAGAAGAATGGGCGATAGCTTTGTTTATAAGTATACATCATTACCGGTAGCAGAATCATTTCGCCTTTTATGGCCAATAAATAGGGATGCGTTGACAAATAACCGGCTACTGGTTCAAACGAAAGGTTATACGTCGTTTTAGTTACATTTAAAAAAAATAATATAATATTAAATACACAGATCATGCTAGACCAAAAAATCTCAGGATTAATTGCAGCGCCATTTACTCCTTTCGATGAAAACGGAGAATTGAATCTTGAGCTGATTCCGCAATACTATGCGATGTTAAAGCGCAATCGGGTAACGGGTGCCTTTATTTGTGGCTCTACCGGAGAAGGGGTATCGTTAACTTTTGAGGAAAAAGTTGCGGTCATGACAGCTTGGGCCAGATTAACAAAAGAGGATAATGCATTTACACTCATGATGCTTCTGGGCGGAACGAATATCAAAGAATGCCAACAATTGGCTAGGCTGGCCGAGCAAGCAGGGGTAGATGTTGTTTCATTTACTTCACCATCTTATTTCAAACCTGCTAATGTGGATCAATTGGCAAAGTGTTGTGTCGAAATTGCTAGTGCAGCCCCGAATACGGCTTTCTATTATTATCATATCCCGGTATTGACCGGTGGAAACTTCCAGATGATCGATCTGTTGCAGCAGATTGATGGCGTAATACCCAATTTTAAGGGAATCAAATATACGCACGAAGATTTTATGGATTTTCTAAGCTGCATGAATTATGCAGATCGCAAGTACGATATGTTATGGGGAAGAGATGAGAATATGCTGTCCGCCTTGGTATTGGGTAACAAAGGTGCTGTCGGTAGTACCTATAACTATGCTGCACCTTTATATCTTGAGCTTATCGAGGCTTATGATCGGGGAGATCTTGAAAAAGCTAATGCTTTGCAGCAGCAATCTATCGATATGATCACACTGTTAGGAAAGTACGGTGGTATTTCAGTAGGAAAATCGTATATGAAATTGATTGGACTTGACTGCGGAGCATTTAGACTGCCTGTAAAGAATATTTCGACGGAGCAATTTGAACTTTTTAAGAGTGATGTGAACAAACTTAATTTTCAGACGTTTTGTGCACAGTAAAATAGATCTCCCTCTCGAAATGAGTATCATGAGTGCTTACTTCGAGAGGGAAATTATAGGCTGGACTGTAGGTTCAAGAATAAATAGATATGACAAAACAACATTGGATGGGAGTTATTGTGGGAATACTGTTTACAGGTGCTGTTCATGCACAGGTTGGTCGATTGGAATGGCATAAAGGCATTACATTGCCAGCTACGCAAGATGGAAAGGGGCATATTGGTATGGCAGGACCAATAGCTGGTGTCACAGGCGATTGTCTCTTGGTTGCTGGTGGGGCGAATTTCCCGCATTTACCCCCTTGGGAAGGTGGGGCGAAAGAGATCCAAAAAGATGTTTTTATTTACGGAAAAAAAGGAGGACGACTGAGCTTAATAGCCCAGGATAGTCTTCCTATAGCGGTTGCTTATGGTGCCAGCCTGAGTCTACCGGATGGATTGCTGGTTATCGGTGGAGAGACTCCTGATGGAAAAACGGCCGCCTGTAGAATGATTAAATATGATGGCTCTACCAAGAAAATTACGGTGTCAGACTTTCCGAACCTCCCATTTCCATTGGCTAATATGGGAGCGGTAGTTCATGGAAATAAACTTTTTATTGCCGGTGGTGAAAGGCCTGATGCTGTATCGGATCAAGTGTTAAAATTGGATTTAGCACATCTTGAAAAAGGATGGGTCTGTGTGGGGAAATTACCCTATGCAGTCTCCCATTTGCAATTGTTGTCTGATAGCCAAAATGGCCTTTATCTGCTTGGTGGAAGAAAGGCTCATCTAGAGAGCCCTTCAACATTATACCATGAACTGTGGTGCTCAACCGATGGTGGTACTACTTGGTCCAAACGGACGGACATTCCTTTCCCTGCTGCAGCAGGAACAGCTTGTGTATTGCCCGACCAAGGAATATGGTTGTTGAGTGCAGATCGGGGCAATACCTTTCATCAGGTGGAAGCGCTCATCTTTGATGCTAAAAAGGAAACAAATCCATCGCAGCGACAGAAATTGATTGATGCCAAGAATAAATTGCAAATCAATCATCCCGGTTTTGGCAGAGCAGTATGGCGTTATGATCTGAAATTGGCGAAATGGAAGCGGATGGGGGATTTGCCGTCGGATGGACCTGTAACCACGACAGCTGTTGTTTGGGGCGACATGATCATCTTACCCAGTGGCGAAATTAAGGCGGGCGTTCGTACTCCGGAGATTTTAGTAGCCACATTTTCTAAGAAATAGGATTGAAAAAATAAGATATAAAGAACTTAATATAAACCTGATAAACTTGAAATGATCTCTTCTTTACGACATAAATCTTTTTACCCATGGCTCGTTGTAGCCCTCCTTTGGGGGGTAGCTCTGCTGAATTATATGGATCGGCAGATGCTATCAACTATGCGTGAAGCCATGCAGGTCGATATTCCACAGCTGCAGCGTGCCGAGACTTTTGGTGTATTGATGGCCGTTTTTCTTTACATCTATGGTATCATGAGTCCTATAGCCGGTATCGTTGCCGATCGCAGTAATAGAAAATGGCTGATCGTAGGCAGTCTTTTTGTGTGGTCGGCCGTAACGTATGGCATGGGGATGGCGCACGATTATGCAATGCTATTGGTTTTACGGGCGATTATGGGATTTAGTGAAGCATTGTATATCCCCACAGCTCTTTCGCTGATCGCGGATTACCATACCGGAAAAAATCGATCGTTAGCCATTGGCTTACATATGACCGGACTCTATACAGGTCAGGCCTTGGGTGGTTTTGGTGCTACATTGGCCGCTTCAAAAGGATGGCATACCGCTTTTCATTGGTTTGGAATTATCGGAATATGTTATGCGGTCCTATTAGCGATCTTGCTTGTGGAGAAGAAACATGAGCCATCCCTCGAGGAGCCTGCTTCGGAAGGACGATTGTCTCTTCCCAAAAGTTTATTGTTGCTATTTTCCAATGTGGCGTTTTGGATTCTATTATTTTATTTTGCGGCTCCAAGCTTACCCGGCTGGGCCATCAAAAATTGGTTGCCAACCTTGTTTGCCGATAGCCTGAATATTCCAATGGCCAAAGCTGGTCCATTGTCGACCATCACAATCGCGATCTCATCATTTATTGGAGTTATCGTCGGCGGAATACTAAGTGACCGATGGGTACAAAAGCATATCCGCGGCCGCATTTATACCAGTGCAATTGGGCTTGGATTAACCATACCAGCTTTATTGTTTTTGGGATTAGGCCAGACCTTACCTGCGGTGGTTGGAGCCGCAGTCTGTTTTGGAATTGGATTCGGCATATTCGACGCCAACAATATGCCTATCCTATGTCAGGTTGTTCCTAAAAAATTGCGCGCAACCGCTTATGGTTTTATGAATATGGTGGGCGTGTTTGCTGGAGCAGTAATTACGCAATGGTTAGGGAAATTTAAGGATGAAGGTCATTTTGGGTTAGGCTTTGCACTATTAGGGGCAGCGGTACTGCTAGCGCTACTCTTGCAACTCCTGTTTCTCAAACCCAAAACAACGGAGAAGTAATCGCTTTTATTTCCTGAATGAATAGATGATGAAAATGAAATCCTTAATCAGCACGCTGCATACCTATATTTCAAAAAAAGGAGGTCTACTTTTAGGTTTGATGGTCTCCATCTCCATTGCAGTGGGACAACCCCGGACAAAAGTAGCTTGTATCGGTAACTCCGTAACCTTTGGTTATGGGCTCGGAAATTCTAAAGAGGACTCTTATCCGGGCCAGCTTCAGGCTTTGCTGGGTCAGCGGTTTGAAGTGAGGAATTTTGGTCATTCAGGGGCCACACTTTTACGTAAGGGGCATAGACCTTATTATAAAACGGAAGAATACAGAAAAGCCTTGGATTATAAACCTGATGTTGCCATTATACACCTGGGACTCAATGATACTGATCCGAGAAACTGGCCAAATTATAAGAACTCCTTTGCATCGGATTACGCGACTCTGATTGACTCCATACGATCCGTTAATCCGAAAGTACAAATTTACATCTGTCGATTGACTCCTATTTTTAGTGGTCATCCGCGCTTTTTATCCGGGACACGCGATTGGTATGATCAAATTCAGGCGCTTATACCGCAGATAGCAAAAAATAACCAAGTGGGACTGATCGATCTGAACAGCCCACTGCGGTATCGGATTGATCTTTTTGACGATTACTTGCATCCGAACAGGGAAGGAGCTGCATTGATTGCTGAACAGGTCGCGCATGTATTGATCCCTGTTCTCCAAGATTTGCAAGTGGCCGAAACCATCGGTTCGGATATGGTGCTCCAGCGTAATTGGGAAAATAGCATCTATGGTAAAGGTACTGCCGCCGATGTGATCACTCTTGCATTTAATAAGAAAAACTATAAGACCCAAGTCAATCCCGAAGGCTTCTGGGAAATAAAGTTGCCTAAAATGGAAGCCGGAGGACCTTATGAAATAACAGTGCGTTCGGGCAAGCAGAAAATAGTGTTGAAAAATATTCTTTTTGGCGATGTATACCTTGCTTCGGGACAATCAAATATGGCTTTTCAACTTCGTGGAGCCACAAAGGGCGAAGAGCTGATCAAAGATGCACCGCACTTAAAGAATGTGCGCCTTTTTAAATGCCGCAGCCTTGTGGAGACCAATGCTGTTGCATGGGATACCGCGACCTTAAGGAAAGTAAACGATTTGTCCTTTTTCAGCGGTGCCTGGCGGCAAGCTACCGGGGCGGAGGCCGCGCAATTCTCAGCTGTTGCTTATTCATTTGCCCAGCAGATCGCCAGCGAACAGCATATTCCCATTGGTATTATTGATCTATCGGTAGGTGGGTCTAATACCGAATCATGGATTGATCGAAAATCATTGGAAAACGACGATTTGCTTGCCTCTTATATTCACAACTGGCAAAAATCAGATTTCCTGCAGGATTTCTGCCGTGAGCGCGCCAGTCAAAATCTAGCAGTTTCAAAGGTGAAAAATCAACGCCATCCGTATCAACCAGCTTACAATTTTGAAGCGGGTGTCAGCAAATGGTTGAGCACAGGATTGAAAGGTATACTGTGGTATCAAGGTGAGAGCAATGCGCATAACATAGAACTTCACGAACGTCTTTTTAAAACATTGATTTCCTCCTGGCGGAAGAGTTTTCACCAAGATCTACCTTTTTTCTTTGTTCAGCTCACAAGTATAGATAGACCTTCATGGGGTGATTTTAGAAACTCACAACGCTTACTGGAGAAAGCCATTGCTGGTACATACATGGCCGTAACGATCGATGTAGGTGATTCTTTGGATGTACATCCCCGTGAAAAGATTGTGGTAGGCCGAAGGTTGGCAAATTTAGTGCGTAAACATGTATATGGTGTTGAATTGAATGCAGATCATCCTGATCTGGTCAGGTATGCGCTTCGCGATGATAAGCTGTTATTGACATTTGATCATTGTATAAAATTAATAACCCCAGGGAATGCGCCTGTGAAAGGTTTTCAGGTAATGGACAATAAGGGGAAAATTTCTGATGTAAATGCAAATATCCTATCGGGCAATGTCGTCCAAATCGTTAAGCCGAATTTCCAATTCACCAAAATCCTGTATGGATATGAACCTTTTAGCAGGGCAAATCTTCAAAATGAAATTGGAACGCCAGTGTCCACTTTTGATTTGACGATCAACTAAACATAAGACGATCAACTAAACATAAATAAATTGACTCAAAAACTAGAACAGATGAAACAGACAAGTATAAAAGATACCGCAAATATAATAGACACTGATTACTTGAAGGAGTTGGAAGTTTTTTATCGTGATCAGCTTTTAAAAGACACTGTACCATTTTGGTTTCCACGATCGATTGACCATGAATGTGGCGGCTATCTATTTATCCGTGATCATGATGGGGATTTGATTGATACAGATAAAGCCGTGTGGATACAGGGAAGGGCATGCTGGTTGCTGGCCACACTTTACAATACGGTTGAGCAAAAAGAGGAATGGCTGGAAGGGGCCCGGATAGGCTATGAATTTTTGAAGAAACATTGTTTTGATGCAAACGGCAAAATGTATTTTCATGTAGACCGCATCGGTAACCCAATTCGTATGCGTCGTTATTTCTTTTCGGAGACTTTTGCGGCAATCGCCTTTGCAGCCTATGCAAAAGCGACGGGAGATGCCGGTATTGCTGCGGAAGCACATGAGCTGTTTGGAATTTGTCTGGCTTATGCACAGGGAGAAAGATTGGTGGAACCAAAATACGAACAGACCAGGCCAATGAAAGGGATCGGTGTGCCGATGATTATGATCAATACCGCACAGCAAATTCGCGAAACAATTGGAGATCCACGCTGTGATTTCGTTATCAGTAATTTTATCGCGCAGATAGAACGTGATTTTGTAAAAGATGATATCCGCTGTGTGATGGAACAAGTGGGACCTGAAGGTGAAATTGTTGATCATATTGACGGGCGCACACTCAACCCCGGACATGCCATCGAAGGAGCGTGGTTTATCTTGCATGAAGCGAAATATCGGGCGAACGATCCGCATCTGATTGACCTGGGCTGTCGTATGCTCGATTATATGTGGGAGCGCGGCTGGGATAAAGAATATGGTGGTATACTGTACTTTCGGGATGTCTATGGAAAGCCGGTACAAGAATATTGGCAGGATATGAAGTTTTGGTGGCCGCAGAATGAAACTATTATAGCAACATTACTCGCTTACCTAATGACCGGAAATGAGAAATATAAAAGTTGGCATCAGCAGATCAATCAGTATGCCTATGATCATTTTCATGATAAAATCAATGGTGAATGGTATGGCTATCTGCATCGTGATGGGAAGATTGCGCAGACGGCAAAAGGTAATTTATTTAAAGGACCATTCCATCTTCCTCGTCAAGAGTGGTATTGTATGCAAATACTACAGGAATTTAATACGATTAAGGGATAACATGATGCGACAAACTGTAGCGACAACTAAGTTCCTCCAAAGGCTGATGATGATTGTCATGATGATCTCTCCGCTATATGGTATGTCCGAAACTATCAGACCTTTGCTTCCCATGCCGCAGTCTGTTATCTGGAAAACCGGGTATTACCAGGTCAAACAAGTGGTCTGCGTACGCACCAAAGGAGAAGTGTCAACTACAGGTAGACAGACTTTGACAGCACTGCTAAGCGATTGGGATGTAAGGCGCATAGACTTCGATAGCAAAGAAAATATAGCTATAACGATTAGTTGCAATAAAGAAATGAAACTTCCCTTGTCTTCTTTGGAAGGCTATCGCATTGTTATAGATAAAAGGGGAGTAAACATTGAAGCCCGAGCGAGTAAAGGGGTTTTCTATGCCCTGCAAACTTTGCGTCAACTGGGAGGCAGCGATGGTAAGTTGCCGTATTGCGTCATTACAGATTATCCATCTTTTCGTTGGCGTGGCTACTTGGTAGACGTGGGAAGAAATTTTCAGTCTATGCAGGTGTTGAAGGAGCAGATCGATATGATGGCGCGGTATAAGCTGAATATTTTTCACTTTCATTTCACCGAGGATATTGCTTGGCGACTGATCAGTAAAAAATATCCCGGTTTGACCGACTCTGCAAATATGGAGCGTTGGAAGGGAAAGTATTATACAGTCGACGATATGCAGCAGCTGATCCAGTATTGTCATGATCGCCATATTCAGCTCGTACCCGAAATTGATATGCCAGGGCATTCCGCAGCATTTCGCCGTTCTTTTAAAACCGATATGCAGAGCGATAGCGGCATAGCGATCATCAAAGAACTAGTGAAGGAATTTGCGACCACCTATCCCGGGCTACCTTATCTGCATATTGGGGGGGATGAGGTGAAAATTCACAACCAAACATTTTTGCCGATGATGACAAAATGGACGGAGGACTTAGGTCTAAAAACCATCGGCTGGGAGCCTGGTGGTAATTTGCAGGCACACACAATCCGCCAGCTTTGGATGGGTGGACCACAGGCTATTACCAATGACTCACCTTTTGAAGTGATTGACTCAAAGCATTTGTATATCAATCATATGGATCCTTTGGAAACGGTGACGACCTTGTTCTATAGGGAATTAGGTGGTCAATCGTCAGAAAATGAAAAGTTAATGGGTGCGACGTTATGTTCCTGGCCCGATCGTGCAGTCCATCATGAACGTGATGTATTCCATCAGAATGCAGTTTACCCGGCTTTGCTGACTTTTGCGGAACGAAGCTGGCGAGGAGGAGGAGATTTTGAATGGCGTAGTAATATCAAAACGGATGTAAAGGGATTAGCTCAATTTGTTGAATTTGAAAAGCGTTTGCTCCAACATAAAAGATTGTATTTTAAAGATTTTATTTTTCCGTATTACGCACAAAGTGGGCAAAAATGGATGTTGTATGGGCCTGTGGAAAATAAGGGTGATCTGAGCATGGTCTTAAAAAATGAAGCGACAGGAAAATTTACCAATTTAAAAAAGATCGGTGAGTTTTATGGTGGAACTATCGTATTACGCCATTGGTGGGCTGATGTCGTAAAAGGGGCTATTGATCGGCCGCTTGAAAATAGTACCGTATATGCTGTGAGCAAAGTATGGAGTGAAAGAGGGGGAAACCAAAGTTTTTGGATCGGTTTTAACGACCTCTCCCGTTCATATGCCAGTGATTCACCAAATTTGGGAACCTGGGACGATAGAATGAGCAAAATTTGGGTGAACGGGCGTGAAGTGCTTCCACCGAATTGGCAACATGCTGGCCAAAAAGGAAATTTGGAGCTCCCATTGGTTGATGAAGGTTACAGCTACCGAAGTCCAAGCATTATTCTGCTGGAGGAAGGCTGGAATACAGTTGTGGTGAAACTTCCTGTGGGAAAATTAAATGGGAAAGATTGGCAAAATCCACTAAAATGGATGTTTACTTGCCTACCGATTGAAAGGGAGTAATAAATAACCGATCGCATTGTATTAACACAGATGCATTTTTTTAAATAGAATTAACAATAAAACTTATATAGATATGAAGAAATTAGGGACAATGTTGGTATTTGCACTGTTGGCAGGAATTTGCCACGCTCAGGAAGTGAGTGTATTTGTTTCAGGCGAAGATGGCTATAAAAGCTACCGCATACCTGCTATTGTAAAGGATAGAAGCGGACAGTTAATTGCTTTTGCAGAAGGTAGGGTGGATCATGCCGGCGATTTTGGTAATGTAGATATTGTTTATAAAATTAGTCAGGATAATGGAAAAACATGGGGCCCATTGCAAGTTGCTGTTGACAATGATAATTTGCAGGTCGGAAATCCAGCTCCGGTAGTGGATCTATTGGATCCAGCATATCCGAAAGGACGCCTGTTTCTTTTTTATAATACGGGTAATAATCATGAGGGAGAAGTCCGTAAAGGAAATGGTTTGCGAGAATGTTGGTCAATTAGTTCGACCGACGGTGGTAAGACCTGGTCTAATCCAGAAAACATAACGCTTGAGACGCATCGTCCCAATCAACCATCCGTAAATGCACAATATATTTTTAAGGAAGACTGGCGGACTTACGCAAATACGCCCGGACATGCTTTACAATTTGATTCTGGTAAGTTTAGAGGACGTATTTATATTCCTGCTAACCATTCTGAAGGAAATCCGAAAGAAAATGGCAAGGACTATTTTGCGCATTCGTATTACTCGGACGATCATGGAAAGACATTCAAGATAGGGGCAAGCGTGAAATTTGAGGGATCAAATGAGACAATGGCTGCGCAGATATCGCATACAGGGCTGTATATGAATTCCCGTAATCAGCAAGGTAATGTCAAATCGAGGATTGTGTCTTATTCAAATGATGGTGGGGTTACTTGGGATACAACCTATTATGATAAAAACTTACCCGATCCGGTCAACCAGGGTTCAGTGCTTTCCTGGCAAAAGAAAGGAAAATATATATTGGCTGTGTGTAATGCTGCATCAACCGATAGAAGAGACAATCTAACCGTTCGATTAAGTAATGATCAGGGCAAAACATGGTATTTTAATCAGGTTGTGGCCAAAGCGCCGGAGGGTGTGAAAGGGGATTATGCCGCTTATTCCGATTTAGTACTTTTAAATAAAAATAAACTCGGCGTTTTATTTGAAAAAGAAAATTACAGCAAAATTGTCTTTTTGCCCGTAAATTTTAAGTAATCGGGCACATTGTGTTATCGATATAATATGCATTTTCTTTCATTTCTTCCTTTTGGTTAAAACAGGAAGGAATGAAAGAAAAAAATGAATCTTCGATTATTATGCAGCTTGCTCCACAAGCTGTCAAATAACGATATAAACTTAAATAAAACCAATAATCCAAAACTAAATGAGAAAAACCAAATTTTGGCTGGTGCTGAGCCTAATCGCAACTAGCCTGTCTATTTTTGCCTGCAAAAAAGACTCTACAGCAACAAAAAATCCGATTCCGGAAGTAAGTAAGGCGAAGGCCTCGACTAAGCTATTAAATGCGACTACCGTAGCGACAACAGATTACGAATTGATCTGGTCGGATGAGTTTAATAGTAGTGGGGGATTTGATTCCACAAAATGGTCTTATGCTGACAGGGGCACTGTCGCATGGAATAAGTATATGACCTCCTTGCCAGCTTATGCCTCCCAAGATGGGAGCAATCTCGTATTGCGTATGGATAATGCCGTTGTAGCCGGAGATCCTGTTGCTTATCATGCTGGAGGAGTTAAGTCGATGGGGAAATTTAGTATGACTTATGGAAAAGTTGAAGTGAGGGCTAAATTTACACAAGGAAGAGGTTCATGGCCTGCTATTTGGATGATGCCCGAACCCGCTACAGCGTATGGCGGCTGGCCTAGCTGTGGTGAAATTGACATTATGGAGCATGTCAACAACGAAAGTGTGATGTACCATACGATCCATAATGGCTCAGTTACCAATGCAAATGGTGGGAGCACAGCATCGAAATCTGCCACCTATAATACGACAGATTACAATCTATATACAATGATCTGGAGTCCGAACGACATTCGATTTTACATCAACAATGTATTGCAGTATACCTACGCAAGAGTTTCCGGTGGGGGGACGCAGCAATGGCCATTTGATGTTCCTTTTTATCTGATTCTAAATCAGGCTGGTGGAGCGGGATGGCCAGGGGCGATCACAAATGCTGACTTGCCCTTTAGTATGCAGGTGGATTACGTACGTGTATATAAGCTGCCTTTATTTAGTAATGGCGATTTCGAAAGCGGTGTCATCTATCCATGGACAACATGGGGCGGTGGATCATCGGTTGTTTCCACCGATGCCCGGACAGGAACCAAATGTATCCGCGAAACAGGCGGAGAGACATCTATTGAACAATACCTGACCGGTTTAACGCCAAATACGACCTATCGGTTCGGTGGCTACGCCAAAGTGTCTGCAGCTGGCCAGTCGGTCAGTATTGGTGTCAAAAATTATGGGGGAACTGCGATCGATGCGACTATAGGTACGACCAGCTACTCCAATAATTCGGTAACTTTTACAACTGGAGCCAATAATACTACTGCTACGGTCTATTTCTATAAACCCTTGAGCGGTACGGTGTATGGTGATGATTTCTATTTGGAAAAATTGTAAAACACAGTAGTTAGAAGAGCAGCGGTTTAGTTCAACCGCTGCTCTTTTAGCGATACTGCGTGATGACGAGAGCCTCGGTCCTCATTGAGGATGTCGATATAAACTTCATAACTACCTAATGAAAAATGTAAGATAGTGCTAAATAAAGGCCATGAATCTTTACATTAGTTAACCGCAGTATCTCCTTATTTCTTCAATACAAGAGTATGCCCATTTTGGTAGAGTGTCATTTTGTTTTCGCTACGTTCGAAAACTATTTTTACGCCAAATTGCGGTTGGACCAGCGTATTTCTATCCTTGGGTTTCAGTTGAAATGCCGGCTGACCGACAACTTGACCCAGCACCTTGTTGCCCTCTCTCGTAATATTTATCTGAATAGGAGGCTGTTCGCTTTTGTATTCGCCGACGAGGCTTGAAATTTCTTCCTCTGTCAATTGTATTTCCGCAAGATCAGGAAGTGGAAAAGGTTTTTTATAAAGCTCGCCAAGGCTGAACTTTAATATTTCATTATTATTATAATTGTTGGCATTGCTAATGATAGCGACATTATAATTACCATCATCAAAATGACCAGCTACCGAGGAGTATCCATCTATACCACCTGTGTGGCCAAAGCCCATATGTTCATAGAATGGCAATTGGAAGAAACCCAATCCATAGCCCTGATCTATTTTTTTCATCTCTTCCAGGCTTGCAGCATTGATTATTTTATGGCTAAATAAACCATTGAAAAATTTGCCCAGATCTGCCGGAGTTGACCAAACGGCTCCGGCTCCAAGCGGAACAGAATTGTCCGTGTGTGGTTCAAGGGTCCATTCGTGAGTGAATCGATAAGATTCGCTAACATCCCTGCTGTTATTTTGTGGACGGCCAAAGGTTGTCTCTTGCAAGTTTAATGGCTTACAGATGTATTCTTTCAATAAAAAAGCATAGTCTTTTTTCCAAACTTTGTCTAAGATATAGGTAAGTAGGATGTAGTTTGAATTACTATATGCATGTTTACTGCTGGGAGCAAAGTCGGCTCCGCCTTTGACGATGCGTTCAACAAGTTCTTTCTCTGTCTGTGGTTTAGTATTCCATGTCAAATAATCGTTGTCATCCGTGATATTGTGTAATCCGCTGCTATGATTTAACAATTGGCGAACGGTGATTTTTCCAGCGTCTGGAATATCTTTAAAGAATGCAGATATTGGTTCGTCTAACTTCAGTTTTCCGAGCTCAACTGTTTTTAGTACAAGTGTTGCTGTGAAAGTTTTGGAGATTGAACCTATTCCATAACGCGTATTTATGTTCGCTTTTTTTTTCTGCGCTACATCTGCATATCCAATTGCCTTTTGATAGAGTAATTGATCGCCTTTGCTGATTGCAATACTGCCCATCCAGACATTATTTTTATCAATGACGGACATCAGGCTATCCATGCGAACAGCTGTGAATTCCTGGGCTTTGAGAATGGGGCTTGATAGGGTTCCTAAGAGGAACAATAACACTGTGGTTCTTTTCATAATTTATGGGGAATAGATTTTTTGAGTTTCAAAATTAACGTGGAGGAATAGTAAAGTCCACTGATGATGAATAGAAATGCTGGAATGAAATAATTGCCCAATTGTTCGTAACGCAGGGCTTCTTCATGCTGTAAAATAAGTTTGCCGAATATGAAAAACTTGTTGGGCGCATAGAAGAATCCGACTCCCTGAGGATCAATAAATTTGGCCACGACTAGAAATACGGCGATGAGCATAAGGGTATAGATGATATAATAAATCATGTTTACGATCCCTTGTGTGAGCATGATAGGTACCCGTAATAAGGATACGGATTTGCGAGGAGATTCTATTGACGGGGTAATGGACGTTGACAAAATCATTTCTTTGATAAAAGTCTCTGGTAACCCGAGTTTATCTAAGATTTCTTGGAGCTGACTAGGCATGGCGTCATGGATTAACTGTGGGGGAAGCTGCTGTTGCAATGCCTCAAATATGTGGCTATTGATTTCACATAATATATCCTGTTTTTGCTCCAAGGCTAATTTTTTTACAAGAGCCGTTGCTGTTGACATGTAGTCTTGATATAGCCGAGCTGAGAATCTATTTGTAAAGGGTATCTGGTTATAATGCATGCGTCAAAGTGGTTAAATGTTGGTTTAAGCTTGTCCAGTACGTTCTCATCTCTAAGAAAGTACTTTGGCCTTCCTTTGTTATTTTGTAATATTTTCTTGGAATCCCAGTTTCCTGAGGTACCCAGTTCGATTCGACCAGGCCTTCGTTTTTTAAACGAATCAATAAGGGGTATAAAGTTCCTTCAGCAATATCAATGGCCGTTTTCTTCTTGACCTCCTGGATAAGATCATAGCCATAGTATTCCTGATCATAGGCAAGAATACCTAATACAACAAAAGAAAGACTTCCTTTTTTTAGCTGTGAAATCCATTTGTCAATAAATTCTTTGTTCATGGAAGTAAATATATAACAAAATACATAGTAATACAATGTATTGTTTTAAATTTTTAATATACCTTTTAATGAAGGAAAGTGTCTTAATTAAAAAAAGATGAGGGAAGTGGATTTGATGTTACTTCGATTGAGTTTTTTCTAAAAAAAAACACTTGAAGTGGGGAACTTCAAGTGTTTAACCTAACCAATTATTAACCTAAATTTATGAAAAGTATACTTTCTCAAGTATAACAAACTATGTTCAATATCTGTGCCATTCTATTTGTTAGTTTTATAATATTTTTCTTTGTGTTATTTTTGTTACGTATTATCTCCGGATTTGGTTGATGTTATATCTTATTTGGTAATATTTTTATGTTTTTAAAGATATTCGATAGCCTAAAAAAGTGCTGAGTTAATTTTCTATACTATTTTTGACTACTTTATTACCCAAATTGTCCTTTTGTGTATATAAAAGAAAACAGCGGTTGTCCCAAAATAGGCTAATTGTAGTTATGGAGCGTAATATTTGAAGAGGTCTTTCCACTCATCATCCAAATTACCTTTGTATACGTTTTGTTTGGCACGACGATACCAATATTCTGCATTCCACTGATCGCCTTCTTTGCGATGTAAATAAGCATGAACATGTGCTGCGTCAGTTCCGCCCAATTGATCGATCAGGTCATGCGCGGTTTTCCAATTTCCTTTTAGATCATACCAAAGTGACTTTTGTACCGCTGTCCAATGCTGAAGCGGAGCTTCAAGAGATTGAAATTCTTCTATTGTCATATTTTATTCTGTTATTTCTTTGCTCCAAATTTCATAAATATCGTCTCCTTTCGAACTTTTTCCTTTATGATGCCATGCGCCATTCAGGATTTCACCACCAAAGGCGAGTTCTTGCCCAACTCTATTATTGTCTCTCGAAAAGAACCGTATTTTTTCGGAGTACCGATTATTATTGTACTGATAGTCACCTCCGCCTGTACCATAGAAACCCTTTTGAGCAGGATTAATCGCTACCCATTGAAAATATCCATCAACCAATATTTTGATTGTTTTACGATCTGCTTTGGGAATATCTTGCATTTTGCCTTCTTGCTGGCGACCTGTGATCCGCCAAAGTGCGTCAAGGTCTTGTGGAACTTTTTTCTGCTTGATATAGAGATGGTAGCTATTGGCAGTTTTGAGGCGAAGGGAGTCTGCTTCAATCCGGTAAGGTAATTGGGTTGTTTTGCCAATGGCAGCCGAATCCTGTGAGTTATACTCGACAGCGATAGTGATCAGATTATGCTGCTTATCAAGTGCGCCGCCCCAGGTATGCTGAAAACGTTTTCTGACGTCATCGTAACTTATAAATGAAATATAATGGTCTTTAACGAGCATTAAATGTTTATTGATGCCATCCTGATACAGGTAGGCCCCGTCGTGAAGTTGCTGCTGTGCCTGGATTTTAGAAAAATAGATTCCAAAAAATAGAAAGAATAGGAGGGTACAATTTTTCATAACGGGTCTAAACTTGTTTCCCCTAAAGATACAAAATAAAACAGCGACACGAATGACGAACATTGGATTTAATCGAATCAAAAAAAGCTGACCAGGCGATGCCTTGCCTCCAAAAAGTTAGACACTTTTCTTGGCAGTTCAGCGAACGGTCAGCTTTTTTGATTCGGAGTTAAATGTATCTATTTAAATTTACTTGCCAATGCAGCTAGCTTGCTGGCCATATCCGTTTGTGGTTCGGCCTGCTTTTTAAAATCATTTTTTTTGTTTTTGGGTAGCGCAGGCTTCTCATCTGTTTTCATTGACAATGCAATGCGACTACGTTTTTCGTCTACTTCTGTTACCGTTACCATGACGTGTTGCTGTACTTTGACGACTTCATGGGGATCTGATATATAGCGATTAGATAATTGGCTTAGGTGTACCAGGCCATCTTGATGTACGCCAATATCAACAAAGGCACCGAAATTCGTAATATTGGTCACGATTCCCGGCAGTTTCATGCCAACCCGTAAGTCGCCAATGCTGTTGACCCCATCCGTGAATGAAAATGCTTCGAATTTTTCCCTTGGATCTAATCCGGGTTTTGCTAATTCATTTAGAATATCGTTTAATGTCGGTAGTCCTACTTCCTCCGAAATGTAATTTTTTAGGGGAATAGATTTCCTGAGGTCAGCATCTGTCAATAGGTCCTCCACTTTTTTTCCCAAGTCTTTGGCCATTTGTTCCACCAATGCATAACGTTCGGGGTGTACTGCAGAGGAATCCAATGGATTTACCGCATGGCGAATGCGAAGGAATCCTGCGGCTTGTTCAAATGCTTTATCACCAAGGCGAGGAACTTTTTTCAGTTCACGTCTCGATGCAAATGGACCATTCTCATTTCTGTATTTGATGATCTGTTGGGCCAAAGATGGACCTAGACCCGAAACATAGGATAAGATTTGTTTGGAGGCAGTATTCAGTTCAACACCGACCGCATTTACACAGCTGATAACGGTGTCGTCCAGAGAAGTTTGGAGTTTATTTTGATCAACGTCATGTTGATATTGTCCGACACCGATCGATTTTGGATCGATCTTAACCAGCTCAGCCAAGGGATCCATCAATCGTCTACCAATAGATACTGCACCACGTACCGTAACATCTTGATCTGGAAATTCTTCACGAGCAGTTTCGGAAGCCGAATAAATAGAGGCTCCACTTTCATTGACCATAACGATGGTAACGTTATTTAATCCGAGTTTCCGTACAAATTCCTCCGTTTCTCGACCCGCTGTTCCATTGCCGATTGCGATGGCTTGGATATCGTATTTCGAGACTAAATACTGAATTGTTTTTTTTGCTTCTGCCAGTCCATTGGCACCCGTATGTGGAAAGATAGCCGTATTTTCTTTGAGCTGTCCCTGCTCATCCAGAACAACCGTTTTACAGCCTGTACGAAATCCTGGGTCGATTGCAAGCAGCCTTTTCTGCCCTAGTGGAGCGGCTAGAAGTAATTGACGAACATTGTCGGCAAAAACTTTGATGGCTTCTTCATCGGCTTTTTGGCGTGTTAATACACGAATTTCAGTCTCCATGGAAGGTTTTAACAGACGCTTATAGCTATCGACCAAGGCGAGTTTTACCTGAGCTGCGGCATCGTTGGCACCCTTAACATAGATGGATTCGATACGGGGTAGAATTTCTTCTTCATTGATCGCTATATCTAAGTAGAGCAGCTCTTCTTTTTCCCCACGGCGCATCGCAAGCACACGATGGGAAGGTGCATCTTTCAAAGATTCAGACCATTCGTAATAATCTTTATATTTTAGGGCGGCGTCTTCTTTTCCAGGAACTACCTTTGAAACAAATGCACTTTTTTCGAGGAATATCGCTCTCGACTTGGCTCTCACTGTCGCATCTTCGGCAATGACCTCTGCAATGATATCGCGGGCACCTGCTAGTGCCTCCTCTGTATTTTTTACGCCTTTTTCTTCATCTATTAAACTGTCCGCAAGGGCGAGGAAATCGCCCGTTTCTTGCGCCAAAATAAGATCCGCTAAAGGTTGCAGACCTTTTTCACGTGCCACACTGGCGCGGGTTTTACGCTTAGGTTTGTAAGGCAAATAGATATCTTCAAGACTGGCCATGGTTTCGGCATTCAAAAGCTGCTGCTCAAGCTCCGCTGTCAATTTCCCCTGATCGTTGATAGATTTAAGAACAGCTTCTTTACGTTTATCTAAATCGCGCAGCTGCTGGAAACGATCTCTGATATTGGTGATTTGAACTTCGTCCAAACTACCAGTCATTTCCTTACGGTAGCGTGAGATAAACGGAACGGTAGCGCCTTCGTCTAATAGTGCTATAGTCGTGCGAACCTGTTTTTCGCTAATAGAAAGCTCGTTAGCAATAGTAATTTCGTGTGTTGATAAGCTCATTGTCGGTTTAATCTTAAAAAGTAGAGCTGTTGAATCACCATTCAACAGCTCTAAGTATATCTAATTATAAACTAAAGTAGTAAAATTAAGCAGGTTTATTGGTATTGTCCTGCTCAGGAACTTTTTTATCTTCTACCTCGTTGTTTTTAGTTTCAGCAAAATGATCGTTATACCCGTACGTGATGTGGGATGGCTCTTCGCCGTAATCGGGTTGTTTATGCGGATTATGTTCGACGACACCGGCAGGTGTTGTGAATTCATATTTTTTCTTAGGCTGCTCTGTTTCTGAACCTTCTACGGTTTCCTGTGGCTTAGCCTCTTCTTCGTGTGCTACTTGAGCCTTCTCCTCAGCTAAACGCACATCATTAGGAACAGCTTCTTCTTTTACTTCTGTTTTAACGTCTATGTCTTTCTCGAAATTATTGATTTGATCTGAAATTTCACGTTTGATACCTTCTGATGCATCTTTGAACTCACGTATTCCTCTTCCTAAACCTCTCGCCAATTCAGGAAGTTTTTTGCCTCCAAAAAGTAACAAGATTGCAAACACAATTAAGATCATCTCTTGTGTTCCGATGTTTAGAAATGCTATTACTGGATTGTACATACTCTTTTTCCTCTTCTTTTGATTACTAACTAGATGCTAAGGTACATTTATATTTCTATAGTTCTTAGACCCAAAAGTAAATTTAAGATAATTTTAAGGTATTTGAAACATAAAAATTACTTAACAAAGTGCGGTTATTTGATGGGTGTAAATTGTTATATTTTTGCTAAATATTTTTTAATATGACGATAGGGTAGCAATATCTTCGTATTTTTGTGGCTATTTTTTTAGGGAAATCGATTATGTTGGGAAATTTTAAAACATTTAAACCGTATTACAAAAGTACGATGGTATTGGCGGGGCCCGTGGTGATCTCACAATTGGGACATACACTGGTGCATACCGCAGATAGTGTGATTGTTGGACATTTTGCAGGAACCATTCCATTGGCCGCAGTTTCGTTGGTACATGCTGTTTTTATGGTTGTTATGGTCATCGGGTTGGGAATTGCTTATGGCATCACGCCGTTGATTGCACAGGAGAATGGCCGTGATAATAAAAAAGAATGTGCCATATTGTTGTCCAATAGCTTTTGGTTAAATATTCTCGCAGGACTCTTGTTGTTCGCTTTAGTTTACTTTGGTTCGATGTTGGCTATCGATCACCTCAACCAAGATCCGGCTGTGGTGAAGGAGGCAAAGCCTTATTTACTTATTCTGAGTTTATCGATGCTTCCGTTGATGGTATTTAGCACATTTAAACAATTTGCCGAAGGCCTTGGCTTTACAAAGCAAGCCATGAATGTAACTATTTGGGGAAATGTACTGAACATTATTTTGGCGATCATCTTTGTCAAAGGGATGTTTGGCATTAGCCCTATGGGGGTGAAGGGAGTCGGATACAGTACATTGATCGACCGTGTGTTAATGATGTCTGTGATGATGACCTATGTATTGCGATCGCAGAAATTTAAAGGATATATTCAATATTTTAAGGTGACATTGGTAGATCGGCAACGATTGCTTAAGATCGTGCGCATCGGGGCACCCGTGGCTATGCAATATGTATTTGAAATTGGGGCTTTTGCAGGGGCTTCCCTATTAGCCGGTACGATAAGTGCTACAGCGCAAGCTTCTCATCAAGTAGCCATCCAGCTGGCCGCGATGACGTATATGATGGCGAGTGGTATCGCTGCTGCTGCAACAATCAAGGTGGGGAATAGTTATGGTAATAGAAACCTTTTTCGCCTCGAACGATTTGCCATCACTTCGTATCAATTGGTGTTGATCTTTATGGTGATTACAGCGTCTTTGTTCGCGTTGTTGAATAATTATTTACCTTATATCTTTACCTCAGATCATGCTGTGGTGATTATTGCTTCCCAGCTGTTGATTATTGCGGGACTTTTCCAATTGTTTGATGGTACGCAAGTTGTCGGTCTGGGGGTGTTACGTGGTATGGGGGATGTGAATATTCCAACCCTTATCACATTTATTGCTTATTGGATTATAGGGCTACCAAGTGGCTACCTCATGGGAGTGGTATTTAACTGGGGTATCAAGGGGATTTGGTATGGGCTGACATTAGGCTTGTTAACCTCTTCGCTTTTACTTTATCTGCGGTTTCAATTGGTGATCAAGAAGAAGAAAATACAATTCGAACAAAGTATGTTTAAGTAACAAAAAATATATTTTAAATAATAAAAATGCCCCAAATAAGTGTCTAACTTTTTGGGGCATGTCTATTTAAGAGCCTTTTTTATTTATCAATTTTGATGGCTAGATTACTCTATTGCTATCCCAATTTTCCAGGTAGTCCGCCACCCGTTTTAAGAAGGTACCTCCGAGGGCACCATCGATTGCACGGTGGTCATAAGAAAGTGAAAGATACATCATATGTCTAATACCAATCATATCACCATACTCTGTTTCTATGACTGCTGGTTTTTTCGTAATTGTACCTACAGCCAAGATTGCAGCTTGCGGTTGGTTAATGATAGGAGTTCCCATAATATTGCCAAAAGCGCCGATATTGGTGAATGTAAATGTGCCATCTTGTGTGTCGTCAGGTTTTAATTTATTTGCCCGTGACCGTTGTGCGAGGTCGTTGACACTTTTACTCAAACCTACTAAGCTTAATTGATCTGCATTTTTGATAACAGGAACGATGAGATTGCCATTAGGCAATGCTGCCGCCATACCAATATTGATGTTTTTCTTCTTGATGATATTGTAACCGTCGATCGAGATATTGACCAATGGAAAATCTTTGAGCGCCTTGCTAATCGCCTCGATAAACAAAGGGGTGAACGTAATGTTTTCTCCCTCGCGTTTTTTATAGGCATCTTTAACTTTATTGCGCCACAAAACTAAATTGGTTACATCTGCCTCAACAAAAGAACATACATGGGGAGAGGTTTGTACACTTTTGACCATATGGTCTGCAATCAACCTTCGCATGCGGTCCATTTCAATGATTTCATCACTGCCATTGGCAACAGTGTGAACATGCGATGGAGCGGTAGAGATTATTTTCGGAGATTCTGTAGCCGTGTTCGTGTGCTCTGCCGGAATAGACTTTGGTGTTTTTGCCGATGAATCTCGATGTGTTACATAGTTTAAAATATCTTCCTTTGTCACTCTTCCCTCTGCTCCAGTACCCTGGATACGGTCAAGTTCATCTTGGGACAATCCTTCGTGACGTGCGATATTCTTTACTAAAGGTGAATAGAAACGAAGGGTATTCTCGTAGGGAGAAGACGAAATTTCAGCCGCTACATTTGGCAGCTGGTCTACACCAGGGATATTCAACTCTATGATCTCTTCGGGAGCTGTCGCTGAAGGAGCTGTATTTTCTTGTGCTTGAATCGCAGGTTCTTCATTTTCGCCCTCAATTTCTATAATTGCAACGACTTCACCAACTTGGACAGTCTGGTCTACGGTATAGCAATGCTCTTTTAAAACACCTTTTACAGGGGAAGGTACCTCTGAATCAACTTTGTCCGTTGCGATTTCCAATAAAGTGTCATCTTCATCAATCAGGTCACCAGGTTGTTTTAACCATTTTGTGATTGTTGCCTCGGATACACTTTCTCCCATTTTTGGGAGCAAGAGTTTATATAAAGCCATATTTTTTAGCAATCTCGTTATAGAAAAACGAAGTTAAATAAATTGTGGTTTACTTTCAACAATTTAAAATATTATTCCTTAAATAACGTATTCTTTGAAATATTATTTTACTTTATTGTGTGTCTTGTTCTTTTTCTTTTACCAGCAACTTCCACAAAAGTAATAAAGCATTCATACGGGTACGTTCGATGTTGATCAGTCTTTCGTTATTAAACTGAAACTTCTTGGTTAAAACTTCTTTTTTTCCCGCAACAGCTACCCAGATAGTGCCAACTGGTTTCTCAACTGTTCCACCACCTGGCCCCGCTATCCCAGTTGTCGCAATAGCATAATCCGACGAAAATGCCTTTTTTGAACCGGAAGCCATTTCGATAGCAGTCTGCTCACTTACTGCGCCATATTGGATCAGTGTTGCTTCTTTGACGTTCAACAATTGTTGTTTTAAAGCGTTGGAGTAGGGGATAGTACCACCAAGGAATATAACGCTGCTTCCTGCTACTGCGGTTATTGAAGCGGCAAGGCTACCACCTGTACAGCTTTCTGCGGTAGTCAATGTAGCACCTCGGCGGCTAAGCTCTTTAATTAAATAAGGTTCGATGCTGGTATCATAATCTGCAATGACATATTGTTGTAAACGATGGAGTAGCTTTGTTTTAAAAAGGGCAACCTGGAGCATAATGTCAGATTTATTCCTGCTTTTACCAGAGAGTCTCAATCGGATAAAGGCCAAGGTTGGTAGATAGGCCAATTTTATGCTTGAAGGAAGTTCTGATTCGATATCCTTTATTTCTTCTGCCAAATAGGATTCTCCGATTCCGCCGACCAAAATTGTCTCATGACAGATAAATAAGTCAGGATCCTGTTTGGCTAATAAAGGCAGCACATGTTTTTCCATCAGAAATTTCATCTCAAATGGCACTCCAGGCATAAAAATAAACTTCTTTTGGTTCTGGTGTACCAGCATGCCGGGTGCAGTGCCATAGTCGTTAAATAGGACTTCACAATTTGCCAAAACATCGGCCTGCTGCAGATTGATGTCGAGCATTTTTAGATTGCGTGATTCAAATATGTTGGTCACGTGCCGAAGTACATGCTCATCCCGTATCAAGGTGGTTCCAAAATACGCTGCGGCGGTTTTTTTTGTTACATCATCTTTCGTCGGGCCCAGACCTCCGGTGATTAAAATAAGATCTGCCCGAACTGAGGCCTCCTTCAATGTCGTTGAAATAGCCTCTTCAGTATCAGGGATCGATGTCATTTGAACGATATCGACTTCGAATTGGAGCAGTTGCTTGGCAATCCAGCCTGAATTGGTATCAATGATCTGCCCGATGAGGATCTCATCGCCTATGGTAATAATCTCTGCTTTCATCTTTAAAATAATTATGAAAATAATTATGAAACCACCTCCCTACTTTGAAAAATACATCTGCGGGGTATAGTGTTGGATTTTCTCAATCTTTTGGTGTTAAAATGTCCATGCGCTAGCGCCTAAAAAATGAAAATTCAATACCAGAAGATTCAGGATATAAACTTACATAAAATTGCGGCTCAACGAAATGTTAAAAATGTATTTGATGGAAGAAGTTTTTTGAAAAGAAGCTGATGGTTCTGCTGACCAATACAAGTACGGCATTTCAAAAAAAAGCAGTTATTTTAAAAATAACTGCCTCCTGAACTGGCTCTTTTTGTGAGCTTAAGATCTTGTAAGATCGATGCCTTTGCACGTATGGTGACGTTATAGCTTCGGAACCGGCCGAAAGGCATCCAGCCAAATGACATATCCCAACAATGCAGATCCCGATAGATATTGAAAGAGGTCATGACCACTTCCTTCTGTTTGAAATCGTATCCCGATTGAAAGGTGACTTTCCATTTTGGTGTAACACTGAAGTCGCCATGTAAATTCAATGTGCTTGTGATTTGACTTTCCATTCTCCGCGTACTGGAGTTGAACGATTTTGCCATATTGAAACTGAACGATGCCGCAAGATTCCATGGGATATTAAAGTCCACAAATGCATTTGGATCTGAGCTGATTCGAGCCAAGGCCTGTGCTTGCTCAGGAGTCATACCTGCTCCAGACATTTCTTTTCTTAAAGAATCAATATTGTTATTACGTGATTTCGCAGCTTTAGGATTCAGACTATAGTCAAAGGAAAGACCAAAGTTTGTCAGACGAGCAAGGCTACCGTCTTTAATGGCATAGCGATTGACGCGGACACCATTTTCATTGACCGAATAGGGATCAAATGTACCGTTGAAGTTTACATTCATCTTTTGGTCGAAAAAAGCTGTACGGCCAGAGAAAGTAATTGGGGACAACTTTAGCGAGTCGGCAACAAAGTTGTAATTTCCGCTGAACGTCAGACCTTGAAGAATAGGGATTTTCTTCATACCGCCATCTGTGGTATCGGATTTGCTTTTGACTTTTGCTTCGATGTTATTGTCAATGGAAAAGCCTATCCCTGCAGATTTTCCTGCAGAAGGAGATCCGTAGACACCCTGACTAAAGATTGAGTATACATTTCTGTTCCCATATTGATCGTTATAATGCTGATAGAAACCATATCTTGGATCCGAAAAATCGGGTCTATAGTTCAGGTTGATCGACGGTGTAACGACGTGTCTGATCTGCTTAAGGTTACCTATTTTAGGGAAATAATTACCATAAACCTTGGTCGAAAGTCCGGTCGAAACAGAGTAATCGTATGCACGATTGAATCCCTGAACGGTATCGATACGTTGTTTATAACCTGCGGCGGTATTGTCGATGCTTTGTCTTGTACTTTGTAAATACCAACGCTCGGTATAGTTTACACTGGTGTTGAACTGAAAATATTTAAAAGCATTGAGTGATAAACTGATTGGAATATTGTGTTGGAAACCATTTTGGAATTTTTTGAAGCCTCCTGGTTTAAATAACAATGTATCAATGGTGCTTACCGAGTTTTGTGCTTGGAAACTATAACCGACATTGATGCGTTGATACCATTTTTGTTCACCGACACGGTCTTTACTGTCAAATGGATTGAAAGAGGATACGTTTAAGCTGATATTTGGTAAACTCATCTGTATACTGCGCGTAGCCATATCCTGATTATGCGTTAAGCTGGCCGTGAGGTTTACCTTGCCATCGGCAAATACTTTTCCATAACTGATGGACGAGCCCATCCGGTTACGTGCAAGGTTTTCATAGGTGTTTTGTGTACTTCCGGTTCCGGTATTTTGAAAGAAAGAACTTGTACCAAAGTTAACACTTGCAGAGAAAGATGTTCCTGGATTGGCTTCCTGGCGTTGAGTATGATTCCAAGTGACATTAAAATCCTTATTGGAGCCATAATTAGATGTTCCTTCAATACCCGTTTTGGTATTAGCATAACGGATATTAAAACCACCGTTAAATTTATAGTTGACGGTATAGCGCGTATTGATGGACGCTTCCCATGAACCTTTAGAATACAAGGAACCTCTAATCTCACTGTCCCAGTAATCGTTGAAGGCCAAATACCAACCGATATCCCGCATCGAGAATCCTCTGGTATAATCTTCCCCAAAAGAAGGGAAGAGAAATCCAGAAGCTCTTTTATCTGGCTTTGGGAAAAACGCAAATGGAAATGCCACCGGCATAGGTACACCCATCACCACAAGGTAAGCCGGACCGGAAATAATCTGATTTTTAGTGACAATTCCTTTGGTGATATGAATGCCAAAATGGGTATGCGGATAGGGTAGATTACAGGTACTATATAATCCCTTGTATATCGACATTTCGTCGTAGATATTCTTTCGCACAATATTGGCCTGGATAAATCCACCATCAACTTCGGTCATAATACCGTAGGTGTTTCCCTCTTGTTTTTCGTAATCGTAATAAAGTGAGTCTACCGTTTTCGGTGATTCACCATTTCCCATGATGACGATAGGACGCCCTACATATTTACCAGTTTTGTCATAGATTCCAGAAGCAAAAATCTTTTTCTTGTTTCGGTCAAGACGGATATAATCGGCAGAAAGTTCAAAATCTTGATATTTTACCTTTGCTCCGCGATAAAGGTGACTTATATTCTTGGCAACTTCAGATTTCTGCGAGTCAACCGCAATAATACTCACTTCAGCCTGCAAACCACTTCCTTTTTTCTTGGTCGTATCGCTTACAGATTTGGTCGTATCTGCAGTTTTGGATTTACTTGTATCTTGCGATTTATTGGTCGCCGAAATAGGATCTTTACCTTGAAGTCCGTTCTGTTTTAAAGGAATATTACTTTGAGCAAAGCTAGAATTGCCCATTGCAAGAATGATAAATAGTGTTAAAATGTTGATTAACGACTTCAAAATTAAAGACAAATGTTATTTTTGTGAAATAATGTTAAACTTCGAGAGACAAAATTAGTCAAAAAAGCAATAGAAAATATGTTAAATATCGTTATCTATTAAAGAAATAATATAGACTCATTTTGATTCGTTTATAGTAGAGCAAATAATTATTCAATGAAATCAGATTTAAGAATTAGAAAATGGTGTAGCGTTGTGTTTGCTACTTTGGGATTTTTTTTATTGAATTCTTTCAAATTAAACAATGGGCAGGTAGAGCCTCCGGACTACCAAATAAGAACGATTGTAATTGATGCTGGCCATGGTGGTAAAGATACCGGAGCGCAAGGAAGACGGTCTTTGGAAAAAAATGTAGCATTGGAGGTGGCGTTAAAATTGGGGAAACAGATTCAGAAAGATATTCCAGGTATTAAGATCATCTATACGAGAACAACGGATGAATTTGTGGAGCTTTATAAACGTATCCGTTTGGCGAATGCCAATAAAGCCGATCTATTTATTTCGATACACTGTAATTCCAGCGGTGCCAGTGCGCATGGTACCGAAACTTTGGTCTCTGGTTCGCATCGTTTGGGACAGCAGGATGCAGCCGTTCGTGAAAATGCTTCCTTATTACTGGAATCAAACTATAAAGAGAATTATCAGGGATTTGATCCAAAAGACCCTGAAAGTGCCATCATCTTCTCCTTGATGAAAAACCGATTCCGTGAAAAAAGTATTCGTCTGGCGCAGATGATCGAAGGTGAGTATGTGAAAGCAGGCCGATATAGCAGAGGCTTCTGGGAGAAAGGATTAGCTGTGCTGGCGGAAGCAGGTATGCCTGCCGTGCTTACAGAAATTGGCTTTATTAGTAATAGAGAAGAAGAGAGCTATCTCCTGTCTGATGAAGGGCAACAGGAGGTTGTTGATAATTTGGTTTCGGCTCTGAAAATTTATAAAAATTCTGTAGAACGCTAAACAGATTTGCTTTTATGCTGTTTTAAACTTAAATTAATGATCATTACTAAATAGGTTATTTGTGAAAATTTCAAACGAGACAAAAGTCGGCATATTAGCAACAGTTGCAATAGTTTTATTATTTATTGGATATAGCTTTCTAAAAGGAAATGATGTTTTTAGCAGCGATAATACTTTTTACACGACCTATACGACTGTAGATGGCCTAACTCCATCCAAGCCTGTCCTGGTCAATGGCTATCAGATTGGACGTGTTTCAAAAATGATTTTACAGGCAGATGGGAAGATCAAAACCGAGTTTAAGATCCATTCTCATTACGATATACCAAAAAATACAGTAGCGAGAATTTCAAGTACAGATTTGTTGGGAAGTAAGGCTATTGTTTTCGAAATGGGCAACAGTAAGGAATTGGCAAAGGATGGCGATTTTTTAACTTCAGGTGTTCAACCGAATATTATGGATAAGGTTGAACCCATTCAAAAACGGATCGAAACAATTACCATTAAACTGGATTCAACGTTATCGGTTGTCAATACTGTCTTAGACAAACAGTTTCAGGACGACTTTAAAAGAAGTATTCATAGTATTTCCACTTCTTTAAAAAATGTGGAAGGCATCACCAAAGATGTCGAAGGTCTAGTGGGGGATGAAAAGGGAAGACTGAATAGAATCATGGCTAATCTGGAATCTATCACTTCCAATTTTTCACAAAATGGTGAGAAAATCAATGCGATTATGTCTAATCTGAATAATATTACCGATAAGGCGGCCCGATTGGATTTTGAACATACCATGAACAAAGTAAATGCTGCAGTGAATGATTTTCAGGAGATCACAGGAAAAATTAATAGTGGTAAGGGATCTATCGGTTTATTGCTCAATGATGAAGCTTTATACAATAATCTTAATAATGCTTCGAAGGAAATGGATAATTTGATGAAGGACGTTAAAGAGAAGCCTGGGAAATATATCAAACTTTCCATCTTTGGAAAAAAAGGCGAGAAATAGATTTTAGCAATCAGATCAAATAATATACGTAAAAAGCCTGCATATAGCAGGCTTTTTTGTTTTCATGAGCTACCCGTTTGGCGGTTGAATTGGTCGTCGCGCCGATCCCATAAATTAGATTCCCCCATTTATGCTTTACCGATCCGGACTTTCCTATTGCTATGCTTATATCATGTTTGGTATTAAGATCGTTTTTATTGCCTTTTTACAGGGGATTAACACCGGGTTAATAGGGGTATACCCGGGCTAACCCCCTGTTATACCCCTGTTAACCCCCTGTAAAACCCCAGTTAAACTAGAAGCTGATGTTAACCAATGGTTAACAAGAGTATGATATGGTAAGTATCGAATTGAAATAGAAACGCCACTCATCGAGTGGCGTTTCTATTCTTCTAAATTCAGCACTTTACGAGCGACTTTATTAGTCGCGAAAGTAGGTGGTCTTCCGATCCGATTTCACCGTACTTTCTATAAGGTTTCTTTAAGCCAGGTAAAGAATTCTCTTTGCCAAACCTGTGCGTTTTGTCCGGACAGAACCCAGTGATTTTCATCCGGTAGGTAGACCAGACGACTCTTAATTTTTTTGAGCTGAGCCAATTGGAATGCAGCCAGTCCTTGTCCGATTGGGACGCGATAATCTCTTCCACCCTGAAAGATCAAAATTGGTGTGTGCCAATTATTTGCTTTTTCAATCGGGTTGAATGCGGTATAGGATTTCTCATTTTTGCTATCCCAGTACGCTCCGCCCAGTTCGTGGTTGGCGAAAAAGAGTTCTTCTGTGGTGCCATACCAGCTTCTCATGTCGAATAAACCATTGTGCGTAATGAACGTTTTGAAACGGTTTTGATGCACTCCAGCTAGTTGATAAACAGAGTATCCACCATAACTAGCTCCAATCGCCGCGCGGCGTGTTGTATCTACATAAGACTCTTTGGAGATATCGTCTATGGCGGCCAAGTAATCCCGGATTGGCTGACCGCCCCAGTCTTGGGAAATAGCTTCATTCCATTTTACCCCCCAGCCAGGCATACCCCTACGGTTTGGAGCGATGACAATATAACCTTGTGATGCAATCAATTGTAAATTCCAACGGAACGAATAAAATTGCGTCAGTGCGGATTGAGGGCCGCCTTCACAGTAAAGTATGGTTGGATATTTTTTTGCAGGGTCAAAGTTTGGCGGATAGATTACCCATGAAAACAGATCTGCTCCATCGGATGCCTTTGTAATACGCTTCTCAATTTTGTTTTCGCTGATGCTTGCATATTTTGCATCATTAACTTTGGTGACCGGAGTTAATGATTTGGTTTTTAGATCAAAGCTGAAGATTTCTGTAGCACGGGTAAACTTTGTCGAGCTAACGATTAATTTGTCCGCTACTTGGCCTACAATACCGGTGATGTCAAAGTCACCTTCTGAAATTTGATGTATTTTTGGTAAACTTTTAGCTTTGATATTGGTCGGTACTTCAAGTTCAAATAATTGAACGGTACCTTTCGTAGCAGCTGTAAAATAGATTTTTCGATTGTCACTGCTCCAGATAAAACTATTGACCGTACCATCCCAATGTGCTGTTAGATTTAAACGAATTGAGCTGTTTTTGTCAAATAGCATGATGTCATTTTTGTCCGATTCATAACCATCGGTCTTCATGCTGAGCCAGGTTAGGCTTTTTCCATCGGGAGAATAGGTTGGGGCTGTGTCATACCCATTCATACCTTCTGTCAGGTTGGAAGTCGTTCCGCTGGCGATATCATAGCGATAAATATCGGTATTGGTACTGACGGCATAGTCTGTTCCGAATTTCTTTTTACAGACATACAGCACTGCTTTGCTATCTGGAGACCAGGCAAGATCTTCGGCGCCACCAAATGGTGCCTGAGGGCTATAAAAGGCTTGGTCCTTCAATAGGTCTACCGGCTCACCAACTTTACCATCAATAAAACTCGCCACAAAAGGATGACTGAACTTACCATCATTGAAGGTATCCCAGTGCCTATAATCTAAGTTGTCATAGATATAAGCGTCTGACTTTGGCAATTCGGGATATTTATCTGTGCTGTGGTATTTTTTTACAAGAACGGACTGACTGAAGAGTATTTGTTTTCCATCAGGAGAAAATTTGACATTTTCTAAGGCGATATCACCATTTGTCAATTGAAGTGCTTCACCCTTAGATAGGTTCTTCTTCCATAACTGCCCTTTTAGTAAATAAATTACGTCGCCATTTGGCGTGATCTGAACGACTGTTTCACCGCCTTTTTGATCGGTGAACTGCTGGTTGGTGCCATTGGCCAGTGAAATCGTATATAGATTTTTTTCACTTGAATTGCTTTCCAAATTATAATTGGAAACACCATATACCAATGTTTTGCCATCTGCAGAAAGTCCTTCGGCCGAAACACGACCAAGATCCCAGAGTGTACTTGGGTTGATCGGTTGTGGCGATTCCGACACTAATTTAAAATTGCTTTTTCCACCTTTGCTTTCTTGCGCATTGCTTAGGTTACACGCCATAATCGCTAATGTAAGTATTGTAAGTTTTTTCATCTGTTTAAACATATCTATGCCGCTGAAAAATTTCTTCGCAAGTTACAGAATTTGGTCATATATGCTAAGTCAAGTAAAAAAATAGCCATCTCTTTTAGTTAGAAATGGCTAATGAGAATTGTAAATCCCTATTTTTTAAGTAATATCTGAATCAAGACCCAGTAAAGTCGCAGATGTTGTCTATTGATCCACATGGCTATTGTCAAATTGATACCAGTTTATTTTTGTTGAAACGCGCATTAAAATCGCCAAAATGATAAAGATGCCAATTGTTCCAGCGATAAGGGAATAATCCCGAAGTTGCATAAGGATAT
This sequence comes from Sphingobacterium siyangense, assembly GCF_007830445.1. Taxonomy (GTDB): domain Bacteria; phylum Bacteroidota; class Bacteroidia; order Sphingobacteriales; family Sphingobacteriaceae; genus Sphingobacterium; species Sphingobacterium siyangense. Next base: position 129,031 of record NZ_VLKR01000012.1, read on the forward strand.
AGATGAAGAGATAAAATAAAGCCAAAATTGAACTCAGCAACAGCGCCGATTTCTGATCTTTGGTAATTGATTTAATGAAACTGCCAATCAGCATAACTGTCGCCACGGAAGCGGTTAAGTAAGCTAGATTAAATCCAATATGCTCGGATAGCGCGAGTAACAATGTGTAAAAAAGAACCATCGCTGCCCCAATCAGGATATATTGGATGATATGGATCCTTTTTTTCTTGATCACCTCGGTGAATAGGAGCGAAGTAAAGGTCAGAATGATGACTAAAATACCATATTTGGCAACTCGTGTTGTTTTTTGATAGTTATTGATATCGGGTAAGAAGTTAATTGTAATCATGTCCGTGTTATCCAATAGGTTATTTGCAGAGGCAAGTGTAGTGTTGGCGGTTTGTGCTGCTTTTTGTTCATTGTCCTCATTTCCATTTGCGAGCTTGTTATCGAACTGATAGATTGGACGGGCATCGCCAGTCCATTGTTGTGGCAGCTTTCTATTGAACGAAGGGATTTCCCATGAAGCCGAAAAATTTGATGTTTCGGTATTACGTTTGCTCGGTAAAAATGCACCAGTGAAACTTGGATTAGCCCAGTTGCCCTTTGCCTGGATGTTTGTCTGATCACTAAGAGGGAGGAAATTCAATGATTTGGATCCTTTTAGATTTAGTTTTATCTTGAAACGACTGTCCGTTTTCTGCGGATCCAAAGATACCGGACAGACTAAATTCTGAGTGAACAATTTGAGATTATTAAAGTCTGGATCGAAAGTTAACTCGTTACCATCCCAATTCAAGGATGGACGCTTGCCTAGGCCTTTAAAATCCTGGATACCGAAAATAAGCTTGCTGCCTTTCCAGTCAATTTGCTCATGAGGAACCTCGAGTTTTTCTATGGATATTTTGTCAAAGGAACCTTCTAATGTGATGTTGCTGTTGTAAACTACGGCATTATAAATACCTCTAGAGAGATGTTGTGGCGTTATATCTGTTGCGATATTGGAAGTTTTGGGTAAGACAAATATCCATTTCAGCTCCTCTCTAAGGTTAGATTTATCGGCTTTTTCGGCAGAAAGTGGGATAGTCTCGCGATAGGGGATGGCAAGAACAGGGCTTGAAATAACCTGATCCTTTCCCCAATTTAATGTAATTCCATCGGATACTTCCTGTTCGCGGTTTTTCCGCTCTTCAATCAAATCGCTGATTAAGGCTAGTGGAATAAGTAGTATGAGAGAAAGGAAGAAAATGACAAATAGCTTTAGGACAGTAGAATTACTGATTTTCTCAAAAATTGAGGATTGCGCTGTCGGAGATAAATTGTTGTAGTCCATGATTTTAGCGGTTTAAGTTTAGCTGAATGTTTTTGCTGTATAAGGCAATTTGAAGCTCCGTTAATTGCCAATGAAGGATTTCTTTAAATTCTAAATGATGAAAGCTCTGGAGCGATCGCCCCTTTTGAAAATGTTTTTTGTAATAACTGAAGTATTCAGGAAATAAGGTGCCGCCAATAAAAATCATTGCCATGAGATACAGACTTATCTTTCCATTACCAAGCAGAAGGAATTGCATGGCAATTTCATCTTGTATCTCTGTTCCGGTTTCAGTCAGGATATGAAAGACATCGTGATTTTCCAGTTTGGGCATGACATCGAAACCTTTACTTTCATAAAAGAGCCCCAAATTATGGCCGATGCTTCCAATGGGGTAGGTCATGAAATCTGCTTTAGAGATTCCCCAGGCTTTTTTGTTCCATTTAAAGATGTTTGCATATACTTTGGAGGACCAATTGTAGAGGTGCAGCATCAGTTTCAGTCTAATTCCTTTCATTTAATTATGTTTTAAAAGTACTTTGGTTTTCAAAGTAAATAGATAAAAAAATTATTTGTATTGTTGTTTTATTAAATTTTCAAGTGCAATAAGGTGATTTTCAAAGGCTTTAAGTCCCTTTGTTGTTCTTTTGTATCTGGTGTTCGGCTTCCGGTCGACAAAGCTCTTTTCGACAATAATGTATTCCTCTTTTTCCAATGTTTTTAGGTTGGAAGCAAGGTTACCATCGGTTACATCCAACAATTCTTTCAATGAATTAAAATCATATTCTTCATTGGCAGCGAGAACACTCATAATTTGGAGGCGAACTCTGTTTTCAAATATTTTGTCATATAAGGAAAGATCTAATTTCACGATTCGTACTTTTTGTAAACGATAAAACCATAGATGATGTGTAGCACACCAAATCCTAATCCCCATAATAATAACCCGTTGTCCGGGAAACATATACCAATCAAACCCAGGCAGATTTCCAGTATACCCAGGCCTTTTGCTTCGGCAAAGGTATAGATGCTACCCGCAGTCAGTGCCAGTCCATAAAAGATCAGTAGCATAGCAGCAATCAGCTGGTAGTAGCCTTGGACAAAAAACAACAAGGATATTATGCCACCCGTTAGTAAGGGGATTGAAACTGCAAATAAAAGAGATTTGCTTGTAATGTTCCAAATCGACTGCTTATTTTTTCTCGCCTTTTTACGTGCCATTAGCCAGCCGGTCACCAAGGATGATAAGAGGACGATGAGCGCAATCATTAAAAACAGTAGGGGCCTATTCAGATTTTGGCCCAAGAGTAGAGCGGTACTTTCGGGTTGCTTTATAATATAGTATCCCAATAGCGTTCCCAGCAAAGCATAACAGCCCATGAGTACACCTGATAATCCGCTTATTGAAACAAATTTGGACGATTTTTCCATTAATGATCTGATCTGCCCAAGTTCTCTAAATAAATCTTTCTGTTCCATAAAAGTACTTTGATATTCAAAGTAAATGAATAATAATGAATTATGCAAGGGGTTGGGGGAATATTGAAAAAAAATAAAAAAAAGAGTAGAAAATACTTGCAGGATATAGGTTTGGTTTCTATCTTTGTGGCATCAAAAGAAATCCTAATGCGGAAGTGGCGTAATTGGTAGCCGCACCAGACTTAGGATCTGGCGCCGCAAGGCGTGGGGGTTCGAGTCCCTTCTTCCGCACTTGATGTCCTCCCGAACTTAAAACCTCGGGAGGATTTTTTTATGAATGCGATATAGCTAAAAAGAGTATGAATATTTCACACGAGAATGTAGATGCAATCAATGCGGTAGTCAACGTCGCATTAGCACCTGAAGATTATAATCCTCAAGTCGACAAAGAGATTAAAGCGCAAGCTAAAAAAGCAAAATTACCAGGGTTCCGTCCAGGTCAAGTTCCAGTGGGACATATCAGACGTACTTATGGTAAATCTATTTTATTTGATGAGATCAATAAATTAGTGAATGAGAAAATCACCAATTATATTGCTGAAAATAAATTAGAAGTTTTAGGTCAACCACTTCCTTTGGAAGATGATGCACAATACAGCTGGGATTATAAAGACAATTTCAACTTCAAATATGAAATTGGTCTTGCTCCTGCTTTTGAATTACCTTTTACCGCTGAGACTGAATTTACTTCATACGAAATCAAAGCTGATGAAGAGACATTGGCAGATCGTATCAAGAACTTGCGTCGTAGCTATGGAAAAATGACTAATCCAGAAGTATCTGAAGAAGGTGATGTATTGTATGCAACATTGAAACAAGATAAAGAAGAAGGTCTAGAAAAAACAACTTCTATCCGCACAGATATCGTAGAAGATGCTAAGATCAAAAAATCATTAGTTGGTCTTAAAAAAGACGATGTTGTTAAGATTGATGTTAAAAAAGCATTCAAAACTGAAGATTTAGCACGTATCTTAGGGATCACTGAGGAAGAAGCAACTGCTTTAGACGTCACTAAATTTGAATTGACTGTTAAGAATATCAACCGCTTAGAAGAAGCTGATCTTAACCAAGAATTTTTCGATAAATTATTCGCAGAAGGTGAAGTAACAGAAGAAGCTCAATTCACAGAAAAAGTGAAAGAAGAAGTTGAGAATTTATTCAAACAAAATTCAGATCAAAGATTACGTAATGATATGTATACTTTTGGTATGGAAAAGGTTGATGTATCTTTCCCTGAAGAATTCTTGAAAAGATGGTTGAAAGCAACTAACCCAAGCATTTCTGAAGAAGAATTGAACGAAGGTTTTGCTGATTTCTTGAATAACTTGAAATGGACAATCATCGAAAATCGCGTTGTTACTGAAAATGGTCTTGAAGTTAAATATGATGAAGTTATCAATTTAGCAAAAGAACGCATCTACGCGCAAATTAAGATGTACAACATCAACGAAGAGCCTTCTGATGAGCAGTTGAACCAATTTGCAATTCAATTGTTGCAAGACAGAGAACAAGGTAATCGTTTGTTCGAAGAAGCTAAAGCTTTAAAAGTATTTGATCACTTGAAAGGTTTAGTGAAATTGAATGCTAGTGACATTGAATTCAAAGAATTCGAGAAATTAGCATAAGCGATTTTTAAAATAAAAAGAAAGTCCCTCCGATCTATTTGGAGGGACTTTTTTATTTTCAATGCAGCGCGTCGCGTGGTCGCAGCTTAGACACTATTCGTTTATATGTTTTTCAGATCATCCACAGATCGTCTGCGTAGACCGTTATATGGAGCTGAAATACAATATCTGCTGGTGGAATCGAGACGGACTCCCAGAATAGGAATTATGTGTTTGGGATAGGAGTTGGACTGCTGGAGTTGAAATGGTCCGCTTGATTTGGATGAGGTCTGCTGGAGTTGGTCTGCTTGAGTTGAACGAACTCAGCCTGAGCTGAAAGAGGTCTGCTGGAATTGGAAGAGACCTGTTAAAATAGCAAAGGACTATTCCGAAAGGTTAATTGACCTTGCTTTTCTTTGTTTCTGTAGGAGCTGTCGTAATCGTCTTCTTGCCAAAAGGGAATAGCCTTTTCAAGAACTCGGAGAAGGTGTTGAATTCCTGCCGATAGAGCAATCCGAAAGCACTAATATATTCGCCGTCATTGGGGCTAAGAAGAAAGTTACGTGTATTTAGGCGATTGGAAGCACGTAGGACCAAACGTCCATCTTTTCTTAAATAAAACATAGCTTCGGCATCGGTTGAGACCCGATCTGAAAATACATTCAAATCTGTTAGAGCCTGACTTCTACGGTCGGAGATACCTCCTGTCAAAACAAGCCTATCGTTGAACAAGCGAAGTGAGGCGGAGGCATCATTTAAGGATTTGATATTAATATCAAAGAAATTGATGTTAAGCGATTGGGCTATGATGTTGTTGATCTGGTTGAACGCTATTTCAGTTCCAGCAGATAACAAGGTATTGTTTACTTCTTTACCGAAGTCTGTCTGTGTGCCAGGTGTAAAACTTCGTCTCACGATTAGGCTAAGCGCTTGTTGATTGACATTGTTGGCATCTGAAAAGTATCCTTGTAGCTCATCCTTAACCCCGGGGTTTTGTGGAAAGTTGATATCAAACGTGATTTCCGGCTGACTTAACTGCCCTTTTAGGATCATGTCGGCCTGTGCCAATACACGCTCGGGGTTTTCTTCCCGGCCTGCGGCATTGTACAAAGGCGCTAAGCTTGTTCTTTGTTGGTAGATGGCATTGATATTAATATTCGCTTCGGTTGGGTTTCCTGCCCAACGTACGGTACCGCCCTCTTTGAGATCAAAAATCTTGTTGATGTAATCTTGGGCGGTGAAATTGAATTTTCCACTGTTTATGATAAAATCCCCAAACATTTCAAAATCTCCCAATGAAGATATCCGCATGTTGAGATTGCTGTTTCCCCTTCCTGATAATTCGCCCATGCTGGAGAATAGATTTATTTCTGCATTCGGGTTGATCAAGAGGTCCATATTCATCGTCAGACCGTTGAAATCTCGTTTTTTAGCGCTTTTCTTCGTTTTGGTCGAGTCTTTCTCAATAAAGTAGATAAAGTCGGTATCTGAGATTGTACTGGCGCTATTGAAAGGGATATTGATAACTGTATTTTCTTCGGATTTAGCACGGATATTGATGTTCATGGCCGAAGTTAATCCTTTAAACTGAAAGGTGCCCGAAGCGTAAGCAGTGCCATAATATACATTATTGTCCTTTATAGTGGTATTTAATACCATAAAATTCTTCGTTTCTGCAGTTACATCGATATCTGGATCACTCAATTTGTTGAGATCTACAACGCCATCAATGGTTGCTACATTGTTTTTGGGATCGTATACTTTTAGCCCTGTCAGAAAAATTCGGTTATTGGTAACCGCAATTTCGTCAGAAAGGCGGTAGGGTGTTTTGAGGTAATTGATGACCATCGAAGCATTATCCAATTTTCCGGAACCTGTAATTTTGGGGTTCAGGATATCGCCTTCGATATCGAGGTCTGCATTGACCTTGCCCTGAATATTGGATACCAGGCTTCGTAAAAAGGGCTGGAAAACAAACACATCTGTGTTTACGAGTTTAGCTTTGAGATTAAGCTTATTGTTTTCACTTAAATGGTTATAGGAACCTTGTAACTGAATTAATTTATTTCCTTCCTCTATCTTGCTGTCTAGTTTTACCAGTTGATTCTCGGGGTCGTAGTTGGCACTCAGGGCTAGTGAGCCGATGGGAATATTGTTATAGAGGATAGGTGAAGTTTTTATATTGGCTACAACAAATGGAGCTTTGAATACAGAATTAACTTCAATATTTCCGTTTAAGTTGCCGGAGAGATTGATGCCATGTGGCTTGGTAATACCATTTAAGGATGTAAGATTAAAGTCCTGAAATTTGAGATTGATCTGATCACTGACTTCGTTGGACAGGATGCCATCGATGTGGACTTTTTGTTCGTCATGACTCAGTGTCAGTTTTTCAAAGTACCATTTTCCTTTCGATATTTTCAATTGTGCATCATTATTGACAAGCCATCGCTCTCTATTGATTAAGATATTCGATGGGTAGAAATTGATATAGGCAGGTTTGGCATGGGCAAAGCGTATGACACCATTAAGATCCAGACTGTTGCTTGCTTCAAGTTCCGACATTTTGATGTTAAATTGTAAACTGTCGTTTGCCAAGGTGTTTGAAATATTGACGTTTTTAATATAGGTACTGTCGGTAAAATTTATGCGATCGATGGAGGTCTGCAATTCCATATTCTTCAAATTGGCATTTTGATCGACAATCAGGTGAGTTAGCCGAATACCATTGTACTTGAATTCGGGTGCGTAAAAATTAAAACTAGCCGTTTGTTTTTCGCTTTCAAATTTTGCATTGAGCGTTGCTCCGCTGTCTAATGCGATATCCTTTCGAAAGAATGTTGCGATCGGCTTAAAAGAAGTGATATTAATATTCAGGTCAAAGTCCTGGCGATTAAAAATGTTGTTTTCAAACCCGATTGCGGGAGCGTAGCGCATGGCTAAAGCTTTAAAATAAGGAACAATTGTATTGAGGTCTATTCTTCCTTTGAGATCAATGTGTCCGATAGCTGACTGCAAGGTAAGGGAGCGTGCATTTTCATCTCCTTCGGCAAGGAAATTGATGTCGCGGATGACGAATTGGCCCTTAGAGGAAGTGAAATTGATACTGTCTGATTTAAATTCACCGGTAATATTATTGATGTTGTCCCCAATTAAACTGGTGTGGAATTTCGTGTTAATAATGTTGATGGAATCTCCCTGAAAGAAGTTGAGTTTTTTTAGATTAGCTTGTTGGATATCAGCATCCAGGTGATAGTTGGGTTTGACAGACCAATCGATATCTGTGGTAAACTGTAGTTTTAAATTTGGATCATATATTTGCCCTGAAGCAAGAATTAATTGTTTATCTGTATTTCCTTCAATTTGTATATGTTGATAACTGTAATTCTTGTAATTGAAATTACTGAGATCTCCTTTTATCTTTAGGCTCATTTTCTTAGGATCGGTACCTGTTCCGTCAACCTGTAAATTGAAGCCTGTTGCTCCCAGATCTTTTAATTTTGTTATCGTACCTACATCGAACTTTTTAGATTGAAAATTGCCCGCATATTTTATTTCCTTCTGGATATCCAGTAAGGCATCAGCCTCCACATTCCCGATCGCAGTCGTGAAAACTCCCTTTGTATTAAATTTATTGTATAATCCATTTAGGCTGCCTTTGAATGAAAATTTGTCGAAGATCTGGACAATTTCAGGAAGTTTGAAATTTTTTAGATTTCCGAGATCTGTAATAACAGCATTTAAGTCTTTGTGCTCAGAAGAAATTGCTATACTGGGAACAATAAATTTAGTTTTGTCGATATCTGGTAGACCGATAATCTGAAGGTCACCTGCTAAACTCGTTTTTTTTCCGATTGTTAAATCGACCTGTGATGCGTTGATGGAAGATACAGTTCCTTCTAGATTTGCCCGCTTGATATTGACGTCAAATTTGACTTGGTGCATAGGCGAGGAAAAGAAAGCAATATCCTCAGAGTGAATACGGGAGTCCCGTGCACGAAGTTTTACATGAACTTTATTGATGAAGTCCGAAAAATCGTCAAAGCTGCTGTAGCTGAGTTTGATGTAATTTTTGAATGTAGAACGATTGGTGGCTAGCATAAGCTCACTGAGTTCGATGCTTGTATTGCTTACCTTCGTTTGGGCAAGAAGGCCTTTGATCTCTAAACCCTTCTTTTCGCGAAGATTGAATGTCTTGATGTTCGCTGAAATTTGATTAGAATCGATTTTTATCTTATCAAAATGGGCGTTAAGTTTGGAAATCCCCAAATCTCCAAAGTCGACCACTTTATTGTAATGTTTGCGTCTATGGTTAACATAGTTAAACGCATTGTTCGTAATAACAAGTTCCTTTATATCGAAGATGATTTTTTTTGAACTTTTCTTTTTTTCTTTCTTATGCGGGTTGAAATAACGAATTAAAAATGAAATGTTTGAGCTGTCCTGAAATTGCTCAAAAGTCGCTTGGGTATCCTCAATGGTTAGTTTGTTGATCACAATCTTGTTCAGTTCAATGAACTGAGAAAGGTTGACGTTGGCTTCTAACCTTCCTGATTTTAATATTTCTTTTCCCTGTGGACTATAGAGTTGAAAATCTTCTACTACAATAGATTTAAAAGGTTTGAAATAGACACTTTTGAGGCTTATTTTGGTGTTTAGTTCGTTGGATAAATAGTCGACAGCTTTTTGGGCAACATAATTTTGTACCGGTTTCAACTGTAGTGATAACGCCAATGCAAGCAGTATAATGAATATACTACCAAGGACTATTGACACTATTTTAATTATTTTTTTGATACTTTTGTATTAAAATTTATTACCTCAAGCTATGGCTATTATTTTAGGGATTGAATCCTCTTGTGATGAAACCTCCGCTTCTATCTGTATTAACGGTGAAATTCATTCAAATGTTATTGCAACTCAGGCAATCCACGCAAAATATGGTGGAGTGATTCCCGAGCTCGCTTCACGTGCTCATCAACAAAATATTATTCCAACAGTGGAAGAAGCCATTCGCCAAGCAAAAGTAAGCAAAAATCAAATAGATGCAGTGAGTTTTACGCGGGGACCTGGTTTATTAGGTGCACTTTTGGTGGGAACCTCTTTTGCTAAATCATTTGCACTTGCACAGAATATCCCTTTAATTGATGTAAACCATATGCAGGCGCACATCCTGGCTCATTTTATTGAGGATCCGAAGCCTAGTTTTCCGTTTTTATGTCTTACTGTTTCTGGTGGTCATACGCAAATTGTGTTGGTGAAAGATTATTTTGAAATGGAACTTTTGGGAGAAACATTGGATGACGCGGCAGGGGAGGCTTTTGATAAAACAGCTAAAATCCTGAATCTTCCTTATCCCGGTGGACCGCTCATCGATAAATTTGCAAAAGATGGTAATCCGGCAGCTTATCGGCTTCCTGAACCACAGATCCCTGGTTTAAATTTTAGCTTTTCAGGATTGAAGACCGCGATATTATATTTGGTCCAAGATCAATTGAAGCAGAACCCGGATTTTCTGACCCACAATATGGCCGACTTATGTGCTAGCGTGCAATCCCGTATTGTATCAATCCTGCTGAATAAATTAAAGAAAGCGGCAAAGGAGACAGGGGTAAAGGATATTGCCATTGCAGGTGGCGTTTCGGCTAATTCTGGCCTGAGACAGAGCTTAATTGAAATGGGGGAGAAATACAAATGGCGGGTCTTCATACCAAAATTTGAATACTGTACGGATAATGCAGCGATGATTGCCATTGCGGGCTATCATAAATTTCTAAAAAAAGATTTTGTAGGTCAGGACGTCGCTCCTATGGCTAGGATGCACCTGTAGCAACTATTGAAATCTTGAGTTTCCCCGGGCACTGTCCTTTTGTACTGGGGAAACTTAAAATTCTTTATTTTATAAAGGGGAACTATACCCATAGGCCTGTGCCATAGAGGTAAATAAGTTTTTCTTCGGCTGGTAAAAGTTTAGTTCATACCCCTCAGCACCCCAAAAGATACTGATAAAACTAATTCCTTGCTCAGAACGCAATACTGTTAGTATCTGAAAAGCCTCGTTGTCAAACTGACCGCCATCATCAACACGCCAAGTGCTGATATCATCGTATAAAGCCGGGAAATCCAAATTGATCAGCTGTTCGTCCTTTGCGTAGGAAAATACAGCTAAAGCAGAATCTTGTTGATTTTCAAATACCGTAAGATTAAACTCGGACTGATCACTGAGGATGGCAACTGTCGTACTTTTATTAATCTTCCTATTGTATTTCTTCTCAAGCTGCTCCTTAATCGCTGAAGATGTTTCTTTTTGAACTTTTGTAAACTGCTCAATTTTGTACTGATCTAAAAAAGCCTTGTTGACAAGCATGCCAAATTCGCCTGATTTAATTGCGTCACTAATTTTAAATAACGAACCTTCACTATTCGCGAAGTTCTGCGCGGTCTGTCTTCCGTTACTCTCTTTGTTATCCATTTTATTCTGAACAAACTCAAGGGGGCTAACTTGGTTTTCCACAATGACATAATTATATTTTTCCGGACCCTCCATTGCTTGATCCATAGGAAGAGCGATTAGTGAGTCCTTTTGCTGGTTTAAAAAACCAAAATATGGCGAAATTGTCTCTTCCTTATTTTCATGCTTAATTGCAGTCTTGGATTGATTTTGATTGTTACCACAAGCATATAATGTAAGTAGAAAAATAGCTGAAAAAAGTGACTTCATAAGTATTTTGAATTTTTTTGTGAAATATAAGGCTTTCGCTCATCATAATGAAAAGATTTAAACTTTAATGTTATGATGAACTCTAAATTGAATATCTACCGCAAAGAATGGCTGGACGTTATTTTTGCTGGTCGTAACAAAATGTACGGTGCTTACGAGTTGCGAAATCTCTCTGATAAAGCAACAAATGTGGGTTTGGGAATTGTTGTTTCTTTTGCAGTTTTGCTGATCGCAGGATCCTATGCATATAATAAATATTTTAAGCAAACTGTTCCGCCCGTGATTTATACAGTACAAGATATTGGGCCCGACATGCTGGAAGAAATTCAAAAGAAGGTAGAGGAGAAAGAAGAGGTTCCTGAAGAACCTGTCATGATGAAGGAGAAAGCCCCGCAGCAGGTTGCCCAAGATGTATCCAAATTTGATCTGGTTAGAATGCCTGATATAAAAGTGGCGAAAGCAAATCAAGTTACGGAAGAACTTGTGAGTCAGGATGAGTTGAAAAATCCCAATACAATGACCTCAAGGATCACATTAAAAGCAAGTCCATCGGGAACATATATTGCGCGTGGTGAATTTGGTTCTTCAAAAAGAGACGGTGATATTACTGGTTCTAAAGATGGTTCATTATCCGGAGGCGGAACTGATGATAATTCTAACAGTACATTTACATCAGTAGAAATTATGCCAACACCTGTAGGGGGACTGCCTGCCTTTATGAAGTGGATCGCCGAGAATTATAACTTTCCACAACAGGCTTTGGATCAAGGGGTGTCTGGTGTTATAGAGGTTTCTTTTGTCGTTGAAAAAGATGGATCACTAACAGATATTGCTGTTAAACGTGATATGAAATTTGGTACGGGAGATGCTGCTATAAACTTATTGAAGAAAGCGAAAAAATGGAAACCAGGGGTGCAAAATGGACTTAAAGTGCGTGTAGCGTATACATTACCGATCCGTTTAAGTGCTGTCTCACAATAAATGCTTCTTAACTTTATTTAACAGATCATCAATTAAACTTTCGATAGCCAAGAGCACTCTTACTGATAAATAAGCTGAAAAAGAGTACTTATTAAAAAGAATGATTGTTGGTTTTATAAAAAAATAAAGAAATGAAAAAGTTGATGTTAAGTTTGGCGTTATCTGGATTGATGTTAGCCGGTTTCGCTCAAGAAAAAAAAGATGTTAAACCAGAAATGAAAGAAATGCAAACTTCCGTGCATAAACATAAAATGGGAAGAATGCGCGATGGTTTTAAAAATAAAACTCCAGAGGAAGTTGCTAAGATGAAAACTGATCGCATGGATCAAAAATTGAAATTTACAGATAAACAGCGTAAAGATATCTATGCCTTTAATTTGAAGCAAGCAAAAGACCATCAAAAAATGGCTGCTGAACGTCAGGAACATCGATCAAAAATGAAAAAACAACGTGTGGCAGAGCATGAAAAAATGATGGGAATGTTAACTCCAGAGCAACAAAAAACGTTAAAGGATTCCTACGCTGAAAATCGTAAAATGCACAAAGAACATTGGAAAAAAGACAGACAGCTAAAAAGAAAAGACTTTAAAAAAGGTGAAGTAACTAAAACAAATGAGGCAGACGTAAAAGCATCATAAAAATTAAACAAGGATAGTTTTCATATTAAATATTGGTGAGTGTTAGTAGAGGAGGGAACCGTTGGTTCCCTCTTTCTTATTATGTAAGCTCATGCTTAATACCTAAGCTCATCATTTGTTCGACGTGTTTTGTCTAGCTCAAAGGTTACACGATTGCAAAACGCTTCGGTATCCCCATCAGGATGCGCTTATTTGATAAACCTTCTTGTTATTGAATTACTATCCATCAGCTTGGTGATCAGGAAACTTAAGCTAAAACCTAAGAGCGCTATGGAGAAAATTTTCAATGTGGCTGGAAGAGTAGGAATAGGCAAGAAGATGTCTGTCAATGCTTGAACAATGATAAAATGCGCTAAGTAAATACCAAACGTGGCTGATGAAAGACGTTTTATCCATTTAGATTCGGGTATCTTCAGCTTTTGAACGACAAGAAAAATAGCGATGGTCATGAACGCTACGTTGATATTACAGAAATACCAGATAACCTCGAGATTGGCGTAATTTCCTGGATATTACTTTTGGGTCGTCAAGAAGCCAAAAAATGTGGCATTCGTTTGATCGTCTAATGCCACTTTTTTGTTATTCTTTATTTTTTTGATGTTCTTTCCATTGTTTAGAGAAAGATTTGTCTGCCAATTTGGGTAGTTCCCGTTGTTCTCCCCAGGTTTTCTGAAAGAGTTTTTTGAGGAAGAAATTTTTGAATTTCCCACCAAAAAAATCGATTAGTTTTCTTCGCATTATCCCATAGGTGAACCACTGCCATACTTTTTGTTCCGTTTTTGTTGCCAGACCCTGATCGACTGAATCTTTTCTGTTGACGAGAAGCATGCGCTGTATGTCAATACCAACGGGGCAGACCTCAGTACATTTTCCACAGAGTGTGGAAGCATAGCTTAGGTGTTTGAATTCCTTCATGCCATTCAAATGTGGCGATATGAGTGATCCAATTGGGCCCTGATAAGTCGTTTCATAGGTGTGTCCACCGATGTTCTGGTAGATTGGGCATACATTCAGACAGGCGCCACAACGGATGCAGTACAAACCCTGACGTTGTTCTTTTTGGGCTAATAGCTTGCTGCGGCCATTGTCAAGCAGTATAACATACATTTCTTCGGGGCCATCTGATTCATAAGGCTGTTTTGGCCCAGTGAGTAGCGTATTGTATACCGTTAGATTTTGACCCGTGCCATGTGTGGATAGGAGTGGCCAAAAGACTTCTAAATCTTGTACGTTGGGAATGATTTTTTCTATTCCAACGACGGCGATATGTGTTTTGGGGAAGGTCGATGTCAATCGGGCGTTTCCTTCATTTTCGGTAATTGCTATACTTCCAGTTTCGGCAATTAAGAAATTGGCTCCGGTAATCCCAATTTCTGCCGATAGGTAGCGATCTCGAAGTAATTCACGGGCCTTCATTGTAAGTTGCTCCGCAGATGCATCTAGCGGTGTGTCAAATTTCTCGTGAAAAAGCTTGGCGATATCTTCCAGGCTCAAATGCATGGCCGGCGTAACAAAATGATAAGGTTTTTGATCCAGCAGCTGAATGATATATTCGCCAAGATCAGTTTCTATGGCTTCAATGTTTTTGGAGGCCAGAAAATGATTAAGCTCGATCTCTTCTGTCGCCATCGATTTTGACTTTACGACAGATTTTGCTTTTTTACGCGCAATGATCGAATAGATTTCGTCCAAGGCTTCCGTAGCATCATTGGCCCAGATTACTTTTCCGCCTCGAGCCGTGAAGTTTGCTTCAAATTGCAACAAATAGCGATCGAGATTTTCCATGACCTTCCATTTGATCAGGTTCGCTTTTATCTTGCTATTTTCAAGGTCCGCAAATTTGCTCTTGCCTTTTTCGAAAGCCATGCTGTATTTGTCGATATTGTAATTGATAATATCGCGGTGTTTGGTGTCAAATGCTTTTTGCGCACTTTCCTTAATAAACGTATTAGCGGTACTCTCTGCCATCTAATCTGCTAATTTTTCACAAAAAAAGTTGGTAAAAATTACCAACTTTTAAATATACTGTTAATAAATTGTTTCTCGAAAATCGAGTTAAATAATTTATGCTTTTATCGCAATATTTAAGCTTAGCTCGTCCAGCTGCTCTTGGTGAATGGTTGACGGTGCGTCAATCATAACATCTCTTCCCGAGTTGTTTTTTGGGAAGGCAATGACGTCACGGATAGAATCTAAACCTGCCAATAAGGATACTAGTCGGTCAAAACCAAAAGCCAATCCGCCATGTGGAGGAGCACCGAAGGTAAAGGCCTCCATAAGGAATCCAAATTGTTTTTTTGCTTCTTCAGGACTGAATCCTAAATGTTTGAACATGAGCGATTGAAGCTCTCTGTCATGGATACGGATTGATCCACCACCTACTTCTACACCGTTTAAAACAAAGTCATAGGCATTTGCCCTTACTTCTCCGGGATTGGTATCTAAAAGCGGTATATCTTCCGGTTTTGGTGAAGTGAATGGGTGGTGCATTGCATGGAAACGGCCACTTTCTTCGTCCCATTCCAATAGTGGGAAATCAACGACCCATAATGGAGCAAAGGTTTCTTTGTTGCGGAAACCAAGTTGTGACGCAACTTCAAGGCGTAATTCATTGAGTTGTTTGCGAACTTTGTCTGTTCCACCAGCCATAATTAACAATAAGTCGCCAGGTTTCGCGTGGAACGCTTCTGCAATTGCCGACAGTTGTTCTGGCGTGAAAAATTTATCAACGGACGACTTCACTGAACCATCTTCATTCACGCGCGCATATACCAAGCCCGTTGCACCAATCTGTGGACGTTTGATAAAATCGGTCAAAGCATCCAGTTGTTTTCTGGTATAATGTGCACAATTTTCCGCATTGATACCAACCACTAACTCTGCTGCATCAAATACAGGGAAACCTTTTCCTTTGGCAACCTCGTTTAGTTCAACAAACTGCATTCCGAAACGGATATCCGGTTTGTCTGATCCGTAAAGGCGCATCGCATCTGCGTAAGTCATACGCGGAACATTGCCTAAGTCGATACCTTTGATTGTTTTGAAGATATGTTTTGCAAGTCCTTCAAAGATATTTAATACATCTTCCTGTTCTACAAAAGACATTTCACAGTCTATTTGCGTGAATTCTGGTTGGCGGTCTGCACGCAAATCTTCATCACGAAAACATTTTACAATTTGAAAATAGCGATCAAATCCTGAAACCATCAATAATTGTTTGAAGGTCTGTGGGGATTGTGGTAACGCATAAAATTCTCCAGGATTCATACGGGAAGGTACGACAAAGTCGCGTGCTCCCTCCGGAGTTGATTTAATCAGGTATGGAGTTTCTACTTCCAGGAAGTTTTGGGAGTCAAGATAACGGCGTACCTCTTGTGAGGTCTTATGACGTAAAATAAGGTTTTCACGTACGGGGTTACGACGCAAATCCAGGTATCTGAACTTCATTCTGATGTCATCACCACCATCTGTTTCATCTTCTATTGTAAAAGGGGGTAATTTAGCGGCATTTAATATTTCAAGATTTGAAACCTTGATTTCAATGTCTCCAGTGGAGATTTTAGCATTTTTATTAGAGCGTTCGATAACTTCTCCGGTTACCTTGATGACATATTCTCTTCCGAGCTCACGGGCACTTGCGCGCAAGGAAGCATCATCATCTGCATTGAACGTTAATTGTGTGATACCATATCGGTCTCTAACATCGATGAAAGTCATACCGCCCAAATCGCGCGATTTTTGAACCCATCCACTTAGGGTAACCGTTTTCCCTAAGTCAGCTAGTGTTAATTCTCCACAAGTGTGTGTTCTGTGCATATCGTTATGAAAATTATATTTGACGCAAAATTATTGGTTTTACTCGACAATAACGAATTCTGTTTAGGTTATTTGAGTAGCGTTCTCCCACTTTCTTCCACATCTTTTGTTTCTGTTTTTGTTGTCTCCCACTTTGCCCCCTTTTGAGAGAAAAATTGGGTAAAATTAAATTTCTAAAGAGGAAATTTTTACAATTCATTTCTGATTTTGATAAAAAAAAGAGCGAAAAATCGTGTCTCGTGTAATAGTTTGTTTTGCTGATAAATTGGGGTTTAACTGCTTGTAAATAAGGTTTTACATGTGTTTCATTCCAAGAGTACTTCTGTTTGTTGTAGCTATTTGTCGATGTGGAAAACTTTTTTATGTGATAAAGTGGGGGAAAGTGGGAGAAAGTGTATACTTTTACATTTAAATTAGAATAGGATAATTGACGACATGACTCAGTTGATCGGAGAATTCGAATGCAAGTTAGACGCCAAAGGAAGAATGGTGTTGCCAGCTGCGCTCAAGAGGCAAATGCCTCATGTAGAGCGGGATGGCCTTGTAGTGAATCGCGGTTTTGAGAAACATCTGGTATTTTATCCAAGAGAAGAGTGGGATTTGATGACGGCTAAGCTGGCGAAATTGAATCAATTCGATCCTAAAGTACGGGCGTTTGTTCGTGCTTTTACGCGTGGCGCTACGGAATTAACGTTGGATGCTGCGGGGCGTGTTTTGTTACCAAAAAGTTTGTTGGAATTTGCGGGCATAAGCACTGAATTGGTTTTGGCTTGTCAGTTTAATAAGATTGAGGTTTGGTCAAAAGAAGGATATGAGGAATTGATGGGTGATGGCGGAGTAGAGGATATATCATCTTTGGCGGCAGAGGTAATGGGGGATATTAATTTTGGACTATAAGCGTATGGAGAATGTATATCATGTTCCGGTAATGTTGCAAGAATGCATGGATGCTTTGGCTATTAAGCCGGATGGTATCTACGTGGATGTAACTTTTGGTGGTGGTGGTCATTCTCGGGAGATTTTGAAGAGATTGGGGCCAAAAGGGAAGCTGTTTGCTTTTGATCAGGATCCCGATGCATTGGAGAATGCAATTGACGATCCTCGTTTTACATTGATACATCAAAACTTTAGGTTTTTAAAGAATAGCCTTCGATTGGAAGGAGTGCGTTCTGTAGATGGTATTTTGGCAGATTTAGGTGTTTCCTCGCATCAATTTGATGCGGCTGATCGTGGGTTTTCTATTCGCTTTGACGCGGATCTGGATATGCGTATGGATCAAGTTGGTGATTTAGATGCGAAGTCGCTTTTGGCGACTTATTCGGAGGAGGATCTTCACCGCATTTTTGGGATGTATGGTGAAATCATGAATGCCAAGTCGCTTGCGAAAACAATTGTTACTGCACGTTTGGCACAGCCAATCCAGACTGTTGCCGAATTGAAAGAGGTGATTCAACGGATGGTTCCGAAAGGTAAAGAACATAAGTATCATGCGCAGGTATTTCAGGCGCTTCGTATAGAAGTGAATCGCGAGTTGGAAGCCTTACAGGAGTTTTTGTTGCAAACAGTTGATGTGTTACATGTTGAAGGTCGATTGGCGGTGATGTCCTATCATTCTCTGGAGGATCGTTTGGTCAAAAATTTTATGGCCAAAGGAAAGTTTAAAGGAGAAGTTGAAAAGGATTTTTTTGGAAATGAAATTAAGCCATTTCATGTGTTGAGCCGTAAAGCAATTACGGCATCTGCGCAAGAGTTGGCGTTAAATAATAGATCGCGCAGTGCGAAACTGCGTATTGCTGAAAAGTTGGATTTGTCTTAAAAATGGAGCGAGAGGATGAGCAGAAATACGATAAGACAGAAAGAATTGAGTGAAGAAGTTCAGGAGGAACTACAAGAAACTGTCGAAGAAAAGGCGGAACAAACAGAAGCGTTTATTAAAACGCTTTTTACCGTTGGAGACCTTTCGTTAAATAAAATATTGCAGTACTTGCCGTTTGGAGCTTTTATCGCCTTTCTGATGTTGTTGTATATTTCCAATCGTCATTTTGCAGAGCGAACTATTCGGAGTATCGATAAAGTGAGTAAAGAGGTGAAGGAGTTGGGCTGGGATCATAAATCGCTCTCCGCCGAACTGATGAAAATGTCTACACAGACAGAAATTGCCAAACGTGTAGATTCGCTGGGATTGAAAGAGCGTGTGGAGCCACCGATCAAAGTTGAAGTTATAGAGAATAAGGAAGATAAATAGGAAGAGTTATGAGTATCAGAAATACGATTCTTGTTCGTGTCTATTTTGCTTTTGGGCTTATCGTACTACTTGCGTTTTTGGTATTTGGAAAAATGACAAAGTTGCAGTATGTCGATGGAGAGCATTGGAAAGCTTTAGCGGATAGCCTTTCTATTCAGGAACGAGAGGTGGAGGCTGCTCGTGGTAATATCTATTCAAATGACGGAAGCTTGTTGGCTACATCAGTGCCTGAATATGAGCTTCGTTTTGATGCAATGGCTATTCCGGAAGAGGATGAAGAGTATTTCAATTTGAAAGTTGACTCCTTGGCTATTAAACTTGCTGATTTTTTTAAAGATAAATCATCGCGGCAGTATTTGACATTATTAAAACAGGCGCGCAATAAAAAACAACGCTACTTGTTGCTCAAACGTAATGTGTCACATCAGGATTTAAAACGGGTAAAACAATTTCCTTTACTTAAATCTGCTCGTGTCAACAAGGAACGTTTTCCAAGTTGTTTGATTACTGATAGGCAGAATAAGCGCATTTTACCTTTTGTCAATCTCGCTGCGAGGACCATCGGTTATAAAAATGTGAAAGAAGATATTCATGTTGGACTGGAAGGTGCGTATGGAGAATATATCGACGGAAAAAGCGGGAAGAGGTTAATGCAGCGTATTGCCGGTGGGGTATGGATTCCTGTCAACAAAGATATTGAGGTTGCTCCGGTTGATGGGTCTGATATTATCTCGACCATTGATGTGAATATGCAGGATATGGCGCAAAGGGCCCTGGAGAAGCAGATGATTACAAGTAACGCGGATGAGGGCTGTGTTGTGATGATGGAGGTGAAAACAGGAGAGGTGCGTGCGGTGGCCAATTTTATGCGTGATAAAGATGGGGTCTATCGTGAAAAGTTCAATCTTGCAATTGCGCAAAGTGCAGATCCAGGTTCAACATTTAAGTTGGCTTCTTATTTGGCTTTGATTGATGATAAGAAAATAGACTCGAGTACAACAGTGAATATTGGTAATGGTAATTGGCCAATTTACAAGCATACCATTCGTGATTCACATGCGCCTAAGAAGTCTATAATTTCTGCGAAAAGGGCCTTTGAGGAGTCGTCGAATGTGGGTGTTACTAAGTTTGTTTATCAGGCTTATAAAGATAACCCAGATCAGTTTACATCAAAACTGCATTCTTTTGGTTTTGGAAAAACGCTAGATCTGCAGATTCCAGGCGAAGGAGTTCCCTTGGTGAAATCTTCGAAAAGTAAAAGCTGGAGTGGGTTGTCGCTGGTACAGATGGCTTACGGCTATGAAATGAAAATTACGCCATTGCAAACGTTGACATTTTATAATGCTGTCGCAAATAATGGTAAGTTGATAGCGCCGCTATTTGTTAAAGAAATTCGGCATTTAGGAAATACAATTCAAACGTTTCAAGCGAAAGTCATTAATGAAAAGATCGCCTCGGATCATGCTTTAGCAGAGGTGCGGGGAATGATGGAAGGCGTTATGACTGAAGGGACAGGTAGAAGTGTTGCTAGCCCATTGTATAGCTCTGGTGGTAAAACAGGAACGGCACAGATGGCTGATGGCTCGAGAGGGTACGGTGCTAGACGATATCAATCTTCATTTGCTGGGTATTTTCCAGCTGAAGATCCAAAATATTCCATTATTGTCGTGATTCGTAATCCGAGAAATGGATATTATGGGGCATCGATTGCAGGTCCTGTATTTAAAGAGCTTGCAGACATGGTATATGCAAACGATATGGAGATGGAGGGAAAAAAGACGTTTAAAGCAGTTAATGTGGGCGGAAGAATGCCATTGACTTTGCAGGGGTCGAAGGAAGCTAGTAAAAAAGTGTACGATAAGTTGGGGATTAATACCGTGAATTGGGATACGATTGCGCGGGGAGAGGTGGATACCTCGACACGAGGCGTACCATTCATAGATTTAAAATATAAAGAAGGAATCGTTCCGAATGTTGTCGGAATGGGATTGATGGATGCTTTATATGTTGTGGAGAATGCAGGATTTAAAGCGCACGTGACAGGAAAAGGAAGAGTTGGAATGCAGTCGTTAGCTGCAGGACAGAAACTGGCTTTTGGAACGGCGATAAATTTAGAACTTAAGTAATGATGGATTTAAAAAAAGTATTGCATGCTATTCCTGTACAGCAGGTTGTAGGGAACCTTGAAGAGGTCGATGTGCACTCTTTGTGCTTTGATTCCAGAAAAGTGGAGTTGGGAAGTTTGTTTATCGCAGTGCGAGGTGTTCAAACAGATGGTCATTTGTTTGTAGACAAGGCAATTACTTCGGGAGCAAGAGCAGTTATTGTAGAGGAGTTGCCAAAAGAGACGTTAGACTCTGTTGCCTATATTTTAGTAGCCGATTCGGCATATGCTTTGGGTGTGGCTGCCGCTAATTTTTACGGAAATCCTTCGGAACAGTTGAAGTTGGTCGGTGTGACCGGCACAAATGGTAAAACGACAGTAGCTACATTGTTGTTTCAACTGTTTACTGAGTTGGGCTACCATGTAGGCTTATTATCTACGGTGCAAAACCAGATTGGAACGAAGATTATACCAGCAACACATACAACACCGGACCCTATTCAATTGAATAAATTGTTACGGGATATGGTTGATGATGGCTGTGACTATGCATTTATGGAGGTTAGTTCACATGCTGTCGTTCAGGAACGTATTGCAGGCTTGGTGTTTGCGGGTGCAATATTCACAAATATTACGCATGATCACCTTGATTTTCATAAAACTTTTGATAACTATATTAAAGCGAAAAAGAAGTTTTTTGATGATTTGGATGCGAATGCTTTTGCTTTGACGAATGCTGACGATAGAAATGGCCAGGTCATGCTTCAAAATACAGTGGCACATCGGAAAAGCTATGGCTTGCGTTCTGGTGCAGATTTTAAAGCAAAGGTGATCGAAAGCCATTTCGATGGTATGTTGATGAGTGTTGACGGACAGGAAGTATGGGTGAAATTGATCGGCGATTTCAATGCATATAACCTTTTGGCGGTGTATGCTGCCGCTATCTTGCTTGAGCAGGAAACGGTGAAAGTGTTGACCGCACTCAGTACCTTGAAAGGAGCAGAAGGACGGTTTGAAACGATGAAATCGGCTTCGGGTGTTTTTGGAATCGTAGACTATGCGCATACACCTGATGCGGTTGAAAATGTGTTGAAGACTATAAGTTCATTGCGACGTCCAGAGCAAAAAATCATTACGGTGTTAGGATGCGGTGGCGATCGGGATAAGACCAAAAGACCTGAAATGGCAGAGGCGGCTCTGCGTTATAGTGACCGTTTTTTAATTACGTCTGATAATCCGCGGACGGAAGATCCTTATCAGATTATTAGAGATATCGAAGCTGGTGTGGCAGCAGACCAAAAGGCGAAGACGCTTTCTATAGCGGATCGTAAGGAGGCCATACGAGCAGCATATCAGCTGGCTAATCCGGGGGATATTATCCTAGTGGCAGGAAAAGGGCATGAGAAATATCAAGATGTAAATGGTGTGAAGCATCATTTTGATGATAAAGAAGTTTTAGAGAATACATTTAACGAACAATAGAAATATGTTGTACCATCTTTTTACGTGGCTTAGCGAATATATTCATATACCTGGAGGAGGTTTGTTTCAATACATCTCCTTTCGGACATCTATGGCTGTAATCGCTTCATTGATTATTACCACGGTTTTTGGGGGAAAATTGATTCAATTCTTGCATAATAAGCAAGTTGGAGAGACAATTCGTGATTTGGGGCTTGAAGGAGAAAAAAAGAAAGCTGGTACGCCAACAATGGGTGGGATCATCATCATTGCAGGTATCCTTATCCCGACCTTGTTATTTGCAAAATTGACGAATATCTATGTGATTATCATGATTGTGACAACACTTTGGATGGGTGCAATTGGATTTTTAGATGATTATATAAAGGTTTTTAGACATAATAAAGAGGGCTTAGCTGGTAAGTTTAAGGTTGTTGGACAAGTTGGCTTGGGAGCCATAATTGCTTGTACGATGTACTTTCATCCGGATATCGTTGTTCGAAAAGGGGTGGATAAACCAACCTCTACCAAGCCCGTTGAAGTGGTTATCAATGAAGGCACAGGTGAGAAGACCTATGCTGAAAACGTGAAATCATCTAAGACAAATATTCCGTTTTATAAAAATAACGAGTTTGATTATGCTAAGGTGTTTAAAATATTCGGACTACAGAGCGATTATCTGACTTTCGTTGTCTTTTTAGTTGTCGTTATTTTTATCGTTACGGCAGTTTCAAACGGCGCAAATATTACGGACGGTATCGATGGTTTAGCCACGAGTACATCCGCTATCATTGGTGTTACTTTAGCCATTTTGGCGTACGTTTCAGGTAACGTAATCTTTTCAGATTACCTCAATATTATGTATATCCCCAATTCCGGAGAACTCGTGATTTTTGCAGGTGCATTTGTGGGGGCTTGCGTAGGTTTCTTATGGTATAACACGTATCCTGCCCAAGTTTTTATGGGTGATACGGGAAGTTTGGCAATAGGAGGTATAATTGCTGCTTTTGCTATCCTGATTCGGA
The DNA here is from genome assembly GCF_007830445.1 of Sphingobacterium siyangense. GTDB lineage: Bacteria > Bacteroidota > Bacteroidia > Sphingobacteriales > Sphingobacteriaceae > Sphingobacterium > Sphingobacterium siyangense. The sequence goes on from NZ_VLKR01000012.1 coordinate 152,417, forward strand.
AAGAACTGTTGATTCCGATTTTATGTGGTGTATTTCTGTTGGAAAACCTTTCGGTTATTCTTCAAGTGTCGTATTTCAAATACACGAAGAAGAAATATGGTGAGGGTAGACGTATCTTTTTGATGTCGCCATTACATCACCATTTTCAGAAGAAGGGCTATCACGAAGCGAAAATTGTAACACGTTTTGTTATTGTAGGAATCATATTGGCCATTCTTACTATTGTAACATTGAAAATTAGATAATGATGTCAAACATTGCAACAACATATTATCCTCAATCTGGAAGTTTGGTCATTTTAGGCGCCGGCGAAAGCGGTGTTGGAACGGCTATTCTTGGAAAAGAAAAGGGATTTGATGTATTTGTATCAGATAAAGGACTGATTGCGGACCACTATAAGGAACAATTGCAAGTCGAGGGAATAGCTTTTGAAGAAGGTAATCACGATGAAGAACGGATTTTGAATGCCGCTTTGGTTGTGAAGAGCCCCGGTATTCCAGAGACGGTGCCTTTGGTGGTCGCTCTGAAAGCAAAGAATATACCCGTGATTGCAGAAATTGAATTTGCTGCCCAATATACCGACGCAAAGTTAATCTGTATTACAGGATCAAACGGAAAGTCTACGACGACGATGTTGACTTATGAAATGCTTAAGCATGGCGGCTTAAATGTTGGATTGGCCGGTAATATTGGAAAGAGCTTTGCGCTTCAGGTAGCTAAAGAACAGTTTGATTGCTATGTCTTGGAAATATCAAGCTTTATGCTGGATGATATGTACCATTTTAGAGCAGATGTTGCTGTTATATTGAATATTACGCCTGATCATTTGGATCGCTATGACCATAAAATGGAAAATTATGTGGATTCAAAATTCAGGATGATTCAGAATCAAACGGAGAACGATTATTTTATATACTGTCTGGACGATCCAGAAACAATTAAAGGATTGGAAAGACATCATAGTAAAGGGACCTATTTGCCTTTTACACAGGAACAACTTGTTGAATTGGGCGCTTATTTAAATGCCAATAAAACAATAATTATTAATACACCAAATAACGATACATTCACTATGAGAGCTGAGGAATTGTCATTGCAGGGGAAGCATAATATTTATAATAGCATGGCTTCTGGGTTAATTGCGAAAGTGCAGGAATTGAGAAATCAAGTGATGAAAGAGAGCATGGGCTCGTATGTGAATATTCCACATCGCCTGGAACATGTAGCCTGTATCGGCGGTGTAAATTACATTAACGATTCAAAGGCAACGAATGTAAATTCGGTATGGTATGCTTTGGAAAGTTTCTCTACACCAATCGTATTGTTATTAGGAGGTGTAGATAAAGGAAACGATTACAGTATGCTTGCTGATTTGGTCAAAGACAAAGTGCGCGCTATTGTTTGTTTGGGAAAAGATACGGCTGCAATTCATAAAGCATTTGAACAAGATGTGGAGATTATTGTCAACAGTACCTCCATGCAAGATGCCGTGGTATTGTCTTCACACCTGGCCCAAAAAGGTGATACCGTCTTATTGTCTCCTGCTTGTGCTAGTTTTGATTGGTTCAAAAACTATGAAGATCGCGGCGATAAATTTAAAGCTGCTGTAATGGAATTATAAATGGTGTAACCCAATAAGAGGAGGAAGGATATGCTACAGAATATAATGTCTAAATTGAAGGGTGATCGATGGATATGGATCATTGTGATTATCTTATCGGGATGGTCACTCTTGGCTGTATACAGTTCGGTGGGTACGTTGGCGTATAAAGAAGGGAAGGGAACAGAAATGTATTTGTTAAAGCACTTCTCTATTATCGCTATTGGCTTTGTCCTCATGTATCTTTCTCACAAGTTGGATTATCGGTATTATGCAGGGATTTCCAAAATCTTAATGGGAATTACAATTCCCTTATTGCTATTCACCTTAGCTTTTGGAAGTAGCGTAAACCAGGCCAGTCGTTGGTTGACCATACCAGGTATTGGGATGACATTCCAAACGTCAGATTTAGCAAAACTGTCATTGATTGTTTTTCTTGCACGGATGTTATCCCGGAAACAGGAGGAGATCAAAGATGTGAAAAAGTCATTTTTGCCCATCATGGGGTCCGTATGTGGGGTTTTCGTGTTGATTGCATGGGCCAACATGTCCACTGCGATTATGCTATTTGGAGTGAGTGTTTTATTGCTTTTGATCGGGAGGATATCCTTTAAACAGATTGCTATTGTATCTGCTGGGGTTGTTTTGCTAGGAATTATAGTCGTTTCTATTGGTCCTCGGCGTGCAACCTATTATAGTCGTGTGAAGTCTTTTTTTGGTGTAGAGAAGAAAGATGAAACGACGCCGGTATCCTTCCAGGATGATAAAAATTATCAGGCAAACAATGCGAAAATTGCGATAGCAACGGGTGGGCTTTTTGGAAAAGGACCTGGAAATAGCGTGCAGCGTAATGTGTTGCCGCATCCTTACTCAGATTTTATATATGCTATTATTATAGAGGAGTACGGGACAGTCGGTGGGGTAATCCTGCTATTTCTATATCTGGCCTTTATGTATCGATGTATACGTATTGTCACGATGAGTCCCAAAGCTTTCGGTACTTTTCTGGCAGCGGGTTTGGGATTTAGTTTGACGATTCAGGCCCTAGCAAATATGGCTGTTGCTGTAGGCTTAGGACCAGTTACGGGGGTTCCGCTTCCACTCGTGAGTATGGGAGGAACATCTATTTTATTTACGAGTGTCGCTTTAGGAATTATCCTGAGTGTGAGCAGAAATATTGAAGAATTAAAAGGTAAAGAAGAGCTGGATGAAAAGCCTAAACCGAAAAAAGTGGTTATAGGATCAATTCCAGCATAATAAAAAATTGAGCATGGCAATTCGTGTAATTATTAGTGGTGGTGGAACCGGAGGACATATCTTTCCGGCGATTTCAATTGCAAATGCACTGAAGGCAATGGATCCTGCAAATGAAATTCTATTTGTGGGTGCCAATGGCCGGATGGAAATGGATAAAGTGCCAGCTGCCGGTTATCAAATTATTGGACTTGATATCCAGGGGATCAATAGAAAACAGCTGTGGAAAAATATCTTCTTGCCATTTAAGCTTATGAAAAGCTTGAATATGGCAAAAAGTGTAATTAAGGATTTTAGACCGGATGTGGCTGTAGGTGTAGGGGGCTTTGCCTCCGGACCTTTGTTAATGATGGCGAATAAATTGGGCGTGCCAACCGTTGTACAGGAACAAAATTCCTATGCAGGTGTGACCAATAAAAAAGTTGGGGCAAAGGCAGCAAAAATATGTGTTGCCTATGAGGGGATGGAGCAATTTTTTCCTGCGGAGAAGCTGTTACTCACAGGGAATCCAATAAGACGTGAGTCTATAGCGATTGCAGGGAAAAGAGAAGAAGCTTTAACGTTCTTTGGGTTAGATCCACACAAAAAGACAATTTTGGTGCTCGGTGGAAGTTTGGGGGCTAAAACATTAAATGAAAGTGTGCTTGCTTACCTAAATGAATTAAAGGGAGAGGATGTGCAAGTAATCTGGCAATGCGGTAGTTTCTATGTCGAAAAGTTGCAGGAAGAGTTAGCGGGGAAATTGCCACAGAATATTAAGATGTTGGCCTTTTTACAACGTATGGACTATGCTTATGCAGCGGCAGATTTAATTATTAGCCGCGCCGGAGCGGGTACGATTTCTGAGCTCTGTGTAGTCGGTAAGCCTGTTATCCTTGTGCCTTCGCCCAATGTGGCCGAAGACCATCAGACCAAAAATGCAATGGCATTGGTCAATAAGGGGGCTGCATTGTTGGTTAAGGATAGTGATGCAAAAAAAGACCTGGTGCCTGCTGCTTTAACTTTATTAAAAGACGCAGATCATGTCGCACAATTAAGTGAAAATATTAAAAAACTCGGTAAGTTGAATGCTGACGTGCAGATTGCCGAGGAGGTGTATAAATTGGTAAATAAAAAATAGACGAAGTATGAATCTAGATGCAATAAAACAAGTTTACTTGATCGGAATAGGTGGTATAGGCATGAGTGGTCTTGCGCGCTATTTTAAGCATTTGGGCTGTGAGGTGAATGGATATGACCGTACAGAAACTGAGCTGACTAAAACCTTAGTCAAGGAAGGAATCGCGATCTCATATCAGGATGATATCAATACGATTGATGCTATTTTTCACGTACCTACAGCGGAGACATTAGTCATTTTTACACCAGCCATTCCTAAAGATTCGAAGATTAAAGCTTTTTTGGAATCTCAAGGACATATACTATATAAGAGATCGCAGGTTTTGGGGATCATTAGTGAGAGTAGATTTACGGTCGCTGTTGCCGGTACACATGGTAAAACGACAACTTCTACAATGGTGGCACATGTATTGAAAGATTCGGGTTACGACTGTTCTGCCTTTTTGGGCGGAATCAGTTCTAATTACGGTACCAATGTGCTTTATGGAAATAATAATACAGTTGTGGTTGAGGCTGATGAGTTTGATCGCTCATTTCTGACGCTTCACCCCAATATCGCAATAGTAAATTCTTCTGATGCGGATCATTTGGACATTTATGGAGATCGCAGCCATCTGCTCGAATCATTCCAATTGTTCTTGGATAAAGTAGTTGAAGGAGGTACACGTATTATAAAAAAAGGCCTCGAGTTTGCTGGACAAATAAGTTATTCAGGCCATGAAATCGCTGATGCATATGCTTCCAATGTGCATGTACGCGACGGAGAGTTCTTTTTTGACTACCAAGATACCAACGGGCGGATAGATGATATCCATTTAGGTATTCCTGGTACCCACAATGTTGAAAATGCGGTAGCCGCGATTGCAGTAGCCCGTTTACTTGGGATTGAAAATGAAGCGATCAAGAAGGCATTGACAACATTCAAAGGAGTAAAAAGAAGGTTTGAATATATTGTCCGTAAACCTGGAACGGTGTATATCGATGACTATGCGCACCATCCAGAGGAACTGCGTGCATTTTTAACTTCGATGCGTAAATTGTATCCTACAAAAAAACTAAATGTGGTCTTTCAGCCGCATTTATTTTCCCGTACACGGGATTTTGTGGATGGTTTCGCAGAGGTACTGTCCATGGCAGACAATCTGTTGTTAATGGAAATTTATCCAGCTCGGGAACTTCCAATTGAAGGGATCAATTCGAGTTGGTTATTGGATAAAATTACGGCAGAGAAAAAACAGCTTGTAACTGCAGAAGAAGTCTTGGAATTCGCACGCGATGAAAAGCCGGAACTGATTGTTACAGTTGGGGCAGGTGATATTGATAAATTGGTTAAACCGTTACAGGAAATTTTAGGGCATGCTTAAAAAATTACGTAACATACAATGGAATCGTGTACTCTACTTTACGCTGTTTTTTATCGGCGTAATAGTTGTCGTCGTGATTATGACTATTGTGGGGAAACGTGATGAGCAGCAGGTTTGTAAAGATATTAAAATTGTCATTGAAGGCACAGAAGCTTTTATTGATCAGGCTGATATCTCCAAACTGATAGAACAAAACTATGGTAGTTTTGCGGGAAAGAAAGTCAATGGAATTCCCTTTCAAAAGGTTGAAAAAACCTTGCGCAAATTACCTTATGTTTCCGATGCCAGTATACATGCCGATATGGATGGTACGATCAGAATTAATATTAGTCAGCGCGAGGCTGTCATGCGGGTCATCAACAAAAATGGAAAGGAATTTTATGTGGACCCCAATGGGTTGAAGATACCGACAACGTTGAAGTATATACCGCATATCATGGTTGCAACGGGTAACATCGCAGAAGGATATAATGAAGCACTGGATACCATATCAACGCCCTTGGTTAAAGATTTGGTAAAGGTTATTGAGTTTATCAAAAACGATGAATTATGGAGTAATCAAGTTGTGCAGATCTATGTCAACGGGGATAAGGATATTGAACTTGTGCCTCGTATAGGGACACAGCAGTTGATTGTTGGATCGGCAGATTCATTGGAACAAAAATTTGAATTATTAAAGACCTTTTATACGCAGATCATGCCAAAAGTGGGTATAAATGCTTACGGTGTTGTCAACGTAAAATATGGAGGTCAGATTATCTGTGAAAAGAGGGGAAACTGGAGTTTTTCAGATGATCAAACAAAAAAAGTAGCAAATAATACATTATAGTAATACAGCAACAATACAGGAAATTATGAACTCAAAGGCAGCAGAAATTGAAAGAGAAAACCCAATTATCGTGGGACTCGATATTGGTACTACCAAAATTTGTGTTACGGTTGGGAGACGTAGCTCAGGAAACAAAATTGAATTATTAGGTGTGGGCAAAGCTGACTCTGCAGGTGTAAGCAGAGGGGTGGTTGCTAATATCCAGAAAACTGTGGGAAGCATTTTAGAGGCTGTCGAGATAGCCGAAGCACAGTCCAATGTGGATATTAAAGTGGTGAATGTGGGAATTGCTGGCCAACACATCAAAAGTATTCAACACCGTGGAATATTTACCAAAACTGATGGTGATGATGAAATCATTCGACGCGATATCGAACGACTGATTTCGGATATGTATAAACTGGTACTGCCTCCAGGAGAAGAAATTATACATGTTTTACCACAAGAGTTTACGGTAGATAACGAACCCGGAATTCGCGAACCAATCGGTATGGCTGGTCGTCGTATTGAAGCAAATTTTCATATTATATCGGGACGTGTGACGGATATTAAAAATATCAAGAAATGTATTGATAATTCCAATCTGGAAGTTGCTGAATTAATTCTCGAGCCTTTAGCGTCTTCCGAAGCTGTATTGGATGAAGACGAAAAAAATGCTGGCGTTGTATTAGTGGATATCGGTGGTGGAACCACGGATGTTGCCATCTTCCATGAAGGAATTATTCGTCACACTGCTGTGATTCCTTTAGGCGGTAATATTGTAACGGAAGATATCCGTCAAGGATGTTCTGTTTTGCGTTCTCAGGCTGAATTGTTGAAAACTCGTTTCGGATCGGCTCTAGCTGATGAAAATAAAGAAAATGAGGTGATTTGTGTGCCAGGATTGAAAGGTCGTGAACCAAAGGAAATTTCCGTTAAAAATTTGGCTTATATTATTCAAGCTAGAATGGAAGAAATTATTGAGCACGTGTACTATGAAATCAAATCTTCTGGATATGAAAATAAACTGATCGGTGGTATTGTTATTACCGGTGGTGGTGCTCAATTAAAACATTTGGTACAACTTGTTGAGTATATTACTGGAATAGATTGTCGTATCGGATTTCCGAATGAATATCTTTCTAAGAATGAGGTTTTACCAAAACCGTTGTTCGAAGAATTGAAAAGCCCTTTGTATGCAACAAGTATTGGCTTGTTGATTAAGGGAATTCAATCCCATGAGGAAGAAGAAGATAGCCGTAGAGAAATGCACGCCCCATCGAAAAAAGTGCAGGCTGCTACGGTGACAACAAAAGAGGTTTCTGAACAACAACAAAAAGAGCAAGGATTATTGTCATGGTTCAAACGTTTTATCAAAGACGGTAACGAAATCGATGACGCAAGTTTTTTAGATAAGAAGTAAGTTTTCCACAATAGTTGAAGTTTTCCACAATTTAACAAATGTGGAAAACTTTTGTTGAAATTATATTATTATTACATTACATATAGTGGGTTTGATTCGTTCTGATATCATCTTCATTGTAAGTTAAATAGGGATAAGTTATGTCAATACAGTTTGAAATGTTAAAAGAACAATCTTCAATAATCAAGGTTATTGGGGTTGGTGGTGGTGGCGGCAATGCCGTAAACCACATGTATAAACAAGGAATTAGTGGGGTAGATTTTATCGTGTGTAATACTGATGCGCAAGCATTGGAATTGAGCCCGATCCCAAATAAAGTTCAATTGGGAATAAGTCTAACCGAAGGTATGGGAGCAGGAGCAGATCCTGATGTAGGTGAAAATTCAGCAATCGAAAGTATTGAAGATATCAAACGTATGTTGGGTACCAATACCAAGATGTTGTTTATTACAGCTGGTATGGGCGGTGGTACTGGTACTGGTGCTAGCCCGGTATTGGCGAAAGCTGCCAAAGAATTGGGTATTTTAACTGTTGCGATTATTACGACACCATTTACATTTGAAGGTAAACGCCGTCGTTCTCAAGCGGAGGAAGGGCTTTCGGAATTACGTAAATATGTAGACTCTTATCTTGTTATTTCTAACGATCGTTTGCGTGAAATCTTCGGGAATCTAACGATGACAGCTGCTTTCGCGAAAGCGGATGATATTTTAACTACCGCTGCAAAAGGTATTGCCGAAATTATTACGATCCCTGGTTATGTAAACGTCGATTTTAAAGATGTACGTACCGTCATGAATGATAGCGGTGTTGCTATTATGGGTAACGCAATAGCTGAAGGTGAAGACCGTGCATTACGCGCTGTAGAAGGTGCTTTGGCTTCGCCTTTATTGAAAGACAATGAGATCGAAGGCGCTCGCTATATTTTATTGAATATTACTTCTGGAACAAAAGAAGTAACAATGGATGAGGTGGCAATCATTACGGATTACATTCAGGAAAAAGCTGGTTTGTCAGCTGATTTGATCTGGGGTAACTGTATTGACGAGAACTTTGAAGATGAGTTGTCAGTAACAATTATTGCTACCGGTTTTCAAACATCTGAAGAACGCGATAAAGAACGTGAAAATACAAAGGTGTCTATGCCCTTAACTGCTGAACCGGCTAATTCTTTTATCAAACCTGTTTCTCAGGTAGCACCAAGAGAAGTTCCAGCTACGAATAGTTTCGTGACTCCGGTTCAACGTGTGGATACACCAGTCCCTTCTTCAAATACGCCAACTCCAAATAATTTGCAATCTGATTTGTTCACTTCACCAAGAAATGCTGTGCAACAACAGGTGGCTGTTGAGGAACCTCAAGTTATACGTCATGATTTAGGTTTTGATGGTGGTTATGAAGAGGAAACTTCATTTGGAGACAATGATTTTCAATTGAAAACTTCGCCATCTGTGTTTCAATTCCAGATGCCAACAGTCTTCGATTCTTATACAGCACCTTCAGCTTCAGCATATGAGGAGAAACCTACTTTTTCATCAAGTACAACAAATGAACAAGTAGAAGTCCCGCAAGTGGAAGAAGAACAGGTGTCGTTTGAAGATCAGCTCGTTCGTACGAAAGAACGTATTTTGCGTCTTAAAGAATTAAGCATGAAATTAAAATCTTCTAATGGGTTACATGAGTTGGAAAATGAGCCTGCTTATAAGAGAAAACAAATGTCATTGGAAGATACACCGCATTCTTCACAATCTCAGGTGTCTCGTTTTACACTTTCTTTTGAAGATGGAAATACTGAAATCAGACCGAACAATTCTTTTCTACATGACAATGTAGACTAGTTGATTCACCATAAAATAACAAAAAGCCATCCAATCGGATGGCTTTTTTAGTATCTTTAAATACCGAAATAAGACAATTATACAAGCTATGACGACAAAATTAAATAACCCTGTATGGGTAATGAGTTCTGCATTTGATAAATTATCCTTACCGGAGTTGATTCAGACGACCAAAAGAATCGGGGCCGGGGGGATAGACCTTTGTGTGTTTAGAAAAGATGGTACTCGAGAAGATCATACCGCAACACATTTGGATTATGATGATTTTACTCCTGCAAAAGCGAGGGAAATAATTGAGCTGTTCAATCAGGCTGATTTAAAACTTTCGCTTGGTGCTTTTGAAAATATGATTGGTGGTGATCCTGAGCAACGTGTGAAGAATCAAAATCATTTATTGAAATTGATCCGTATTGCACATTTGCTTGGTGGTGATGCAAATAACGTCAAGGTAGGAACATTCGTTGGGTATAATCACGAATTGGGCAATCAAATTGATGGATTTCAAAAAAATCTTGAAGAATACAAACGTGTATTTGCTCCCATTGTTAATTATGCAGAGAGTTTAGGTGTAACCATCCTCTATGAGAATTGCCCAATGGAAGGATGGCGCTCATCACGTTATAGCTCTACCTATAACAATCTTCCCGCTGTGCTGGCCGCTCGTAAATTAATGTATGCGATGATTCCGAGTAAAGCTCATGGCGAGATTTATGATCCTTCGCATGATGTTTGGCAAAATACAAATCCGATTGAAGTTATTCGTAATACAGACATCAGCCGCTTACAGCGTATACATGTGAAGACTACACGTAATTTACAGACCGCTGCACGTATTGATTGGGGTGGAATGTACCCTATGCAGCATGTTGATGCTGAATTGGCTAAAAAGGCCAACGTAACTATTCCTGGGCATGACTGGGATAGACATCACTATGAAGCAATGTTACCAGGCTTTGGTGGATCCGATAGCATGGATTGGCGAGGCTTTGTTGACTTATTGCAAGAACGTGGTTTCAGTGGTCCCTTTGAGATCGAAAATGAAGCTAAGAATTCGAAAGATACAGGTGATTTTTCTGCAACGGTTCAAGGCTTTACGACCTGCCTCAACTTTTTAGCACCGATGTTATGGGATTTAGAAGCAGAGGTGGGGTATTCTTATAAGAAATCTCAGCCTTTAAAAGACCTGAACGTAAAAGATGTTCCAGTTGTTACGATGGATGAGTTAATTTAGTAGGATAAAAATGCACTCCAACAAAATGACTAGTTGTTGGAGTGTATTCTGAAAAGTTCAATAAGTTCAGGAATATTAGAAACATTGAGTTTTTCAAAGATTCTGCTTTTATACGTGCTCACTGTTGAAGGGCTTAACTCCAACAAGCTAGATACTTCAATAATCCCCAGTCCCTTTATTAATTGTTTAGCAACGTCCACCTCTCTATTTGACAGACGTGCCAACGGATTTAGCTTCGTCAGTTCAGACTTGCTCTGTGTTAATTTCTGAATATATAGATCCTGTACATTGCTCGACATATACTTCCCTCTATCCTGAATAGCCAGAATAGCATTGGAAAGTTCAGCCATTGCTGTTGTTTTGTTGAGATAGCCTACTGCTCCTGCTTCGATATAGCGTAGTGCATATAGTGATTCGTCATAAGACGAGAAAATCAATATTTTGATGCTTGGTCGAATTTGAAGGATCTCCTCAACGACGCGTATATTATTTCCACCCGGCATATTAATGTCCAACAATAACAGGTCGAAATCCTCTACCTTTATTTTTTCAAGAACCTCGTCAAAGGTTTCAGCTTGGAATATTTCTGCCTTTTGAAGAGTTTCTTTAATAATAACGGAGGCTCCTAACCGTACAATACCGTGGTCGTCTGCTATAAGAATCTTTTTCATAGATATGCTATCTGATGCTGGGCTTTAATTACCGTATGAAATAAAGTACTAACAATATACAATATATCTTGATATTTTACTAGTTAACGCGCAAATATAAGAAATTAAGTTAATAAAAATTGGGGCGGTGCGAGTTGCGTATCTTTTTATATAAATAGGACATAGGCTAGAAAATATAGCACAATATGAGTTTAACGATAAAAAATTGGCATATTTTAATTAGATTTATGTGACAATTACTAGTTTTGTCATAATTTATGGACTAAAAAATTTAAATATGGGATTTTTAAAAGAGTTTAAAGAGTTTGCAATGCGCGGCAGCGTGGTCGATCTAGCTGTCGGTGTTGTTATCGGTGGAGCCTTTGGTAAAATTGTCACCTCATTGGTTGACGATATTATCATGCCGCCCATTGGTTATTTAACAGGGGGTGTTGATTTTTCATCCAAAAAATTGATTTTGAAGGCCGCTGATGAAGCTACTAAACAAGCTGAAGTATCCATTAATTATGGAAACTTTATTAATGTGGTTATTCAATTTTTAATTGTAGCATTCTGTATTTTTTGTGTTATCAAAGCATTAAATTCATTGAAACGTAAAGAGGAAGCAGCTCCGGCGGCACCTGCAGCACCGACGAAAGAAGAAACACTTTTGACTGAGATCAGGGATATTCTGAAAAATAAATAGTGTAAGGTATATACTTCATTTATAAAAATCAGCACAGTCAAACTGTGCTGATTTTTATTTTATGGTAGGTGAAAAATTGTTTTTTGAAGCTGTAGCTGAATAAATTAGCTTGTCTGCTTCACATTAACTTTAAATGTTCGTAATATTGTTTGTTTTTGTCTAAAATAAACTTTACTTTTGCATTCCTCTTGGGGAGTTTTGTATTAATTGAAGTAAGAACAAATTAGCATAATAGCGTCATGAAAAGAACATTTCAGCCATCGCAAAGAAAAAGAAGAAACAAACACGGTTTTAGAGAGCGTATGAGCTCTGCAAACGGTAGAAGAGTATTAGCTTCACGTAGAGCTAAAGGTAGAAAACGTCTTACAGTGTCTGACGAATACCGTCACAAAGGTTAATCTTTGACAAGGATCGGTGGCCGCTTATAAGAGCTTTTTCTAATAAGATTAAGTCATCGTATGAAAAATACATTTACAAAAGAAGAACGGTTATGTGCGAAAAGGCGTATTGATGCGCTTTTTAAAAGCGGTTCTTCTTTTGTTTTGTATCCGTTTAGGGTTGTTTTTATCTTCGAGAAAAACAACTTGACTGACCATATTCCCTCCAGTCAGTCTATCATTTCAGTATCCAAACGTAGGTTCAAAAGAGCAGTTGATCGCAATTCGATTAAGCGAATGATGCGTGAGAGTTACCGTTTACAAAAATCGAATGATTTGATTCCGTTTTTGTTGAAACATAATGTAACTTTGTATTTAGCTATTCAATATGTAGGCAAGCAGATCTTAGCGTATGATGTGTTTAGCACCGCAATGAATAAAATGCTGAAAAAATTGCAGGATGAATGTGCTGAAGCTTATTTGGAAAAAGGGGATTAGACCCTTGTTTAGTTTTATTTTCTTGGCTATTATTCGTTTCTACCAAGTTTTTATCTCACCATTTTTAGGCGCCAATTGTAGATATACACCTACCTGTTCTCAGTACGGTAAGGAAGCTATTTTGAAATATGGTCCTTTTAAAGGTGGCTGGATGGCTTTGAAACGAATCGCACGTTGCAACCCTTGGGGTGGCCATGGGCATGATCCTGTACCTTGATTTCTATAACGACGATGAATAATTTAATTTTACAAATTGATACATCAACCGCTGTATGTTCGGTTGCCTTGAGTGAAAATGGTCAAACGTTGCAAGTCATCGATCTCGATGAACCAAATGCTCATGCGGCTAAATTGACTATTTTGATTGAGGAAATTCTTAAACAGACAGGCCGAAAGATGCAGGATTTGAACGCTGTTGCGGTGAGTATGGGGCCAGGCTCGTATACAGGCTTGCGGATAGGGGTGTCTACGGCCAAAGGTCTCTGTTATGCCTTAGATGTACCTTTAATCGCCATTAACACGTTAGAAGCGTTGTTTTTAGGCTATAAAGGGCAATTCGGTTTAACAGAAGATGAAGCTTACCTTCCTATGCTCGATGCCCGTCGGATGGAAGTCTATACAGCAGTTTATAATCATAACGCTATATTGGAGAGAGCGACATCTGCGGAAATCATCGATGTTGAGTATTTCAATGAATTATTGCTGAACTACCATCGTGTCCATTTATTTGGTTCGGGAGCCGATAAATTCCAGGATTTGTTCAGTGCAACGGATCGCGTGGATGTGCTGAGCGGATTTAATGTTTCCGCGGCTTTTCTATCGCTGTTGGCCTTTGATAAATTTCAGCGGAAAGAGTTTGAGGATGTTGCTTATTTCGAGCCATTCTATCTTAAAGATTTTGTGGTTACCCCTGCAAAGAAAAAGGTTGGCTTATTATAGCCAACCTTTTCTTTTGAACCACAAATAAATCGCAAGGGATATGGCAACCATGATTCCCATGGCCACTGGATATCCATAGTACCATTCTAATTCGGGCATATTTTTAAAATTCATTCCATAAATTCCTGCCACAAAAGTGATTGGCATAAAAAATACGGAGAAAATCGTCAGGATGCGCATAATCTCATTGGTGTGATTAGACGAGATGTTGAAATATACATTCAGTAGCTGTGCTACATTTTCCGATAAGTTTTCGTACAAGGTTGATGTCCGGACCTGGAGATCTTTTAAATCGCGGGTATAGACATCTTTTTTCGACGAGGAATGAAAATGCTCAACGACCTCTCTGTAGAGAAAGATGACCTTTCGTGCAACATCAATCTGCCTTTTGATAAAATAGAGGTTTTTCAGTATTGGCTGTTGTTTCATGCGTTTGAGGAAAATCAATTCTTCGTATGCATCGATGCGTGTTGAAAGTTGCTCTAAGGTTTGACTAAAGGTGAATACAGCCGCAGTCGTGATAAATACAGCCAGTTTACGGCTATTTTTTGTCTTGATGGACGTGAATTCAATATTCTTAAGTTTTTCTAAAAACTCGATACGACGTTTGTGTACAGTAATCACAAAATCACTTCCGTAGAAGATGGTCAGGCGATCGGTGATTTCCCCGATGCTGTCTGAATTTTCCTTGAAATTGTCCGACATGACACGGAGAATAACAAAGGTATAATTCTCAAATTCTTCAATTTTCGGTAGATGTTCTGGTTCTTTGGAATCCTTGATCGAAGCTTCATTCAAATTGAAGCGCTCTTTGATAAAGGTGAAGTCTTCTGAGGTTGGCTCAGCTATATCTATCCATTCGTAGTTTGCGATTTCCTTTTCAACAATCGTTCTGACCATAAATCCAATTTTAGTAAGGACAAGATAAGAAAGAAAATAAAAAAAGCCATCAACTCAGTTGATGGCTTTCCTAAATTATTATAACCTTCTATTTGTTTGAAGATTTATATTCTTCGTTTAACTGTTTGATTACCTCATTCGTGATTTCCAGAGATGGGTCAGCATACAATACAGTTGGGTTGCTTTTTGAATAGGTCAGCACCAGTTTGTAGCCATTTTCTGCTGCATGTTTTTTCAGGAATTCGGTAATTTTATTATAAACATTGTTGAATTCTTCAGACTCGTCTTTTGCAATAGAGGAAGAAGCTGTTTGATCTAAACGTGCAAGCTCATCTTGTTTACGTGCTAGTTTTTGTTCAGTAGCTTGTCTATCAGGGGCAGACATTGTAGCTGCATTTTTTTGATATTCGGCAACTTCCCGTTGGAATGCAGTGCTTTTAGATTGCAGATCCGTTTGTGCTTTCTTTACTTTGTTTTCAAGCTTTGATTTAATGTCCTTAAAATATTGATATTTTTCAGAAAGTGAATCCGAGTTTAAATAGACGATTTTATCTTTGTTACTTCCCTGGCTCTCCTTGCTTACCGTATTGGAATCATTTTTTGCAGGTTCGTTTGTTGTTTTTGCACCTTGGTTACATGATGCAATAGTTCCAACCAATAAAAGGCCAAAGGAAACTTTCGATACAATTGAAAATATAGTGTTCATTTTTTTGTTATTTGCAAATTATTACTGAAAACAAACCTAACATAAAAAAATCGAAATTCTAGTTTTTAGTAATAAAAAAGTAAAATTATCCTATGTATTATAATTCGGAATATAGGTTCAATACTTGTTCACGGACTTGATAAATCGGCCAAAATTTCGTATTTTTGAATATTACATTTAAGAGGTTTTCAATGAGCGAAGAAAATAAAAATGCATCCACCTATTCGGCCGATAATATTCAGGTATTAGAGGGTTTAGAGGCGGTTCGTAAGCGTCCATCCATGTATATTGGTGACACCGGTGTAAAAGGATTGCACCATTTGGTATACGAGGTTGTTGACAATTCAATCGATGAAGCTGTAGCAGGATATTGTACAGATATCTTTGTTACTATCCATAAAGATAATTCGATTTCTGTCCGGGATAACGGTCGTGGTATTCCTACAGGAATCAACAAAAAAGAGAATAAATCAGCCTTAGAGCTTGTAATGACTGTATTGCACGCCGGAGGTAAATTTGATAAAGATACATACAAGGTTTCTGGTGGTCTGCATGGTGTCGGTGTTTCCTGTGTGAATGCACTATCTACCCTTTTGAAGGCTGAGGTTCATCGCGATGGAAAGATTTTCCAGCAAGAATACCAAATTGGTAAGCCCTTGTATGATGTGAAAGAAGTTGGTGTTTCGGATAAGACGGGTACGATTGTAACCTTCCATCCAGATGCGACAATTTTCACGCAGACTACTGTTTATAATTACGATACATTGGCAAATCGTCTTCGTGAACTTGCATTTTTAAATAAAGGTGTGAGTTTGACGTTGAATGATGAGCGGGAGACTAATGAAGACGGTTCTGAAAAGAAAGAAACATTCTATTCAGAGGGTGGTCTGAAAGAGTTTGTGAAATTTTTAGATGGTAACCGTCAGTCGTTGATTCCTGAACCAATTTATGTTGAAGGCGTGAAACAAGGTATCCCTGTTGAACTGGCTTTACAATATAACGATACGTATTCGGAGAATGTCCATTCTTATGTGAATAACATCAATACGATTGAAGGTGGTTCTCACGTTGCGGGTTTCCGTCGTGGTTTGACACGTACTTTGAAAGCATATGCGGACAAGTCAGGTTTGCTTAAAAACTTAAAAGTGGAAATTACCGGTGATGACTTCCGTGAGGGATTGACAGCTGTAATTTCGGTGAAGGTTGCAGAACCTCAATTTGAGGGACAAACGAAGACGAAATTAGGTAACTCCGAGGTGATGGGGGCTGTAGATGTTGCTGTTGGTGAGATCTTAGGTGTTTATCTGGAAGAGAATCCACGTGAGGCAAAATCTATTGTTCAAAAGGTTGTCATTGCAGCTCAAGCACGTGCTGCTGCACGTAAGGCCCGTGATTTGGTCCAACGTAAAACCGTTATGGGGGGCTCCGGACTTCCTGGTAAATTAGCCGACTGTCAAGACAACGATCCTACCAAATGTGAGATTTATTTTGTCGAGGGGGATTCTGCGGGTGGTACTGCCAAGTCTGGTCGTGATAGAAAGCATCAGGCGATCATGCCTTTACGTGGTAAGATCCTGAACGTTGAAAAAGCGATGGAACATAAGATCTACGAAAATGAGGAGATCAAAAATATGTTTACAGCTTTGGGCGTGAGTGTAGGTACTGCCGAAGATGCTAAGGCATTGAATATTGAAAAATTACGTTATCACCGCATCATCATCATGACCGATGCCGATGTGGATGGGTCCCACATTACAACATTGATCTTGACGTTCTATTTCAGATACATGAAGGAATTGATCGAAAGAGGATATGTATATATCGCTACACCGCCGCTATACTTGGTGAAAAAAGGGAAAGAGCATGAGTACGCTTGGAATGAAGACCAACGTATCAATGCAATTCAACGTTTGAAAGGAAGTGGTAAAGAGGATAGCGTACACGTACAACGTTATAAAGGTCTTGGAGAGATGAATGCAGAACAGTTATGGGATACAACCATGAATCCTGAAACGCGTACTTTAAGACAAGTAACTATTGAAAACGCGGCAGAATGTGACCGTATCTTCTCGATGTTGATGGGTGATGAAGTTGCTCCGCGTCGTGAATTTATCGAAAAAAATGCACGTTATGCTAAAATTGATATTTAATTGATCTGATCATAAAAGAATAAAAAAAGCCTGATGAAAAATTTCATCAGGCTTTTTTTATTCTTTTATATTTCCTAATTTCATACCAGTGAACCGTTTTTCTGCCGGGATAAAATGTTCATCGCCTAGCATTTAGCCAATATTAATTAAAACCTATTATGAAATATTGTAGCAAAATTTTGCTCTTTATAGGTTGTTTTATTGGACTAACCTGTACGGCGCAAACAAATGAAAAAATCGATCTCCAAGATTTATTTGAAAGCTTATCGGAAGAGCTTCCTGAGGATGCTGATTTGAGTGAATTCACTGAAAAGTGGTCTCATTATCTCAAACACCCGATCGATCTCAACAAAACTGATGGTAGAGAACTCACTGAATTACAATTTTTGAACCCTTTATTAATCGAGCACCTATTGGCCCATAGGACCATTTCAGGGAATTTTATCAACGTACTCGAACTACAGTCCATTGAAGGATTTAATGAGCGGATAGTCAGTTTGTTGTTACCCTTCGTAAGGGTAGGTCCGGGATCTCCCCTTGAAACCCTGAAATCGAGAAATTTTAAACAGGAATTTATAATACGGTACGCCCGGATACTCGAAAAAGCAAAGGGATACCGTATAGTCGATACGACGAAATCCCATTATCTTGGCGATGCCAATCGCTATGCTGTTAGGTATAGAGCCCAGTTAAACGATGGGTTTCATCTCGCAGTTAATATGGAGAAAGATGCGGGGGAACCATTTTTTAGAGACAGGCAAAAAATGGGATTTGATTTCTATAGCTTAAGTATATCAATAAAGTCTTTAGGCCGTTTCAAAAATATCGTGATCGGCGATTACGCGTTGCAATTTGGCCAGGGACTCAGTATGTGGAATGGTCTGAATTTTGGAAAAGGGGGATTGGTACAGCATACTGCAAGACAAGGGATCGGTGTAAAGTCATATACGTCATTAAATGAGGCTAATTTTATGCGTGGCATTGCAGGAACATTACAGATTAGGCACATTGAAATTACACCTTATTTCTCCTACCAATCCATAGATGGAAAAGTTAACCGTACAACTTCTCCGCCTACGATTTCAACGATCGCAAGCTCAGGCTTGCATCGGACTGCAACCGAACAGCAATACCGTCATGCCGCATCTCAACTGGCCTATGGATTGAATCTGTTGTGGCGCTATAAGCGGTTCAAAATGGGTGTTCATTTCAATCAGACACAATTAAATGTCTTTAAAACAAAAGGCAATGGTATACGGCAAAAGGCGGACTTTGAAGGTGATTTTTTGCGAAATATAAGTCTATATGGAAACTATACGATTCGGAATGCTTATTTATTTGGTGAGTATGCAAGCAGCATGGATGGCGGTTCAGCACTGTTAGCAGGATCTATGATAAGTTTGCATCCACGTTTATCATCGGTTGTATTGCTGCGGGACTATAAAAAGAATTTTCATACTTTTTATGGACAGGGATTTGGTGAATCGGATAACACCTCCAACGAGCAGGGGGCTTATTTGGGACTAACGTATCAATTGGGTAGAAAATTGCTCTGGTCCAATTATGCGGATATATTTCGTTTCCCGGGAGCAAAGTATCAGGCTGATACGCTATCTACAGGCGCTGATTTTTTTAGCCAGCTGAGTTACATGTGGTACAAAAAAGGCCAACTTTCATTGCGCTATCGTAACCGATTTAAACAAGTTAATTACCAGGGAGAGGGACAAACCGAGCACGGGCTTGTAAATACCAGCAAACAGCAGTTCAGGGTAGAATTTCATTACCGCCTAAGTTCAATATGGACGATTCGCTCCCGTGTAGAAGCTAATTTATTCCAAAAAGAGTATCAGGAAAATAGTTTCGGTTATATGCTTTATCAAGATTTGCTCTGGAAGTCTAGCGCGGGAAAATTTCAGTCGAATATACGCGTTGCGTATTTCGATGCGGCAAGTTATGATAATCGGATCTATGCTTATGAGCAGGATGTATTATATGCATCTGGTTTTGGAATGTACAATACAAGGGGATGGAGAATGTATTTCAATCTGCAGTATCGGTTAAGCCGCCATCTTCAGGTATGGACCAAATATGCGGTCTATTATTATCCGGGGCGAGAGAGTATTGGGACTGGACTGGACCAAATTGAGGGTAATAGAAAGTCAGAGGTTAAGATACAGTTGCGGTGGCAGTTATGAAAGAGCTTAGTTTTATACAAAGATTAGAGCGGCTGCCTACTCTTAAGATAGCGATCCTATATATTGTGACGCTTCTTTTCGCCCCTAAATTACCTATGTCGTTCCACATTTTCCAATGCGTTCAGCAGCTATTGGTTGTGCTGGTTTTGATAACGTTTTGTTGTTATTTATTAAAGGGAAGAATCCGCCAGTATGGCTACATCTACGGGTATTATGTGTCTGTTGTATTATTTGGGATTTTCCAATTTTGGCGCGAAGCCCCTTTGGTTACAATCAGTCATTTCTCCCATATAGTGACCGATAGTTATGTAGTCAAAATTATTGAAGAGCCCAAGGTGAAGCGGGATATCATTCGTTTTTCGGCGGAAGTAGTAGGGGCTTACCAAAAAGGTGAATTTGTTGAAACTACAGGTCGACTGATGTTATCTTTAAAATCCAGCCAGAAGAACCCACTGCAGTTTGGTGATCTATTGTGGTTAAAAGGTCAAGTAAAGGAAATAGCTCCGCCATTCAATCCAATGGAATTTGACTATAGACAGTATTTGAAAAGACAGCATATCTATCATGAAATTTTCGCAGTCTTTGGTCGGTATAAGCTGATCAGTAGGAAAGAAACAACGGCTTTTTCATTAACTGGGCTCGCTTTACAAACGAGGAGATATTTTTTGGTTAAGCTTCGTCCCCATATCAAAAAGGATGAGCACTTTGCTATTGCTTCAGCTTTATTATATGGTTCCCGGAGCGATATCAGTGCCGAAAGCATCCAGGCCTTCACCAATACGGGAACGATACACGTACTAAGTGTTTCGGGAATGCATGTTGCTGTTTTATTCAGTTTTTTATCCCTTATTTTCAAGCGAATTGCCTGGCCTTTCTATCTCAGATGGCTGCCACTAATTTTGTTATGGAGTATGATCTGGATATATGCTTTTATTGCAGGGCTTGATCCGCCGATTACGCGGGCAGCTATTATGATTAGTTTTGTGCTGTGTGCACAGCATTTTAAACGAAGCTTTTCAACACTGAATTCGCTTATTATTGCCGCATTATTGATTTTACTGGCCGTTCCCCGGGCTGTTGCTGATGTGGGTTTTCAGCTGTCTTTTTTAGCCGTTTTGGGTATGACGATATGTTCGCCGCTTGTCGAAGGATTCCTTCCGGTTAAAAGACCGATATTACGGCTTTTGAGAGATGCATTGGCTGTTTCTATTGCTGCGCAGCTATTGACAACGCCACTGAGCCTTTATTATTTTGGACAATTTCCAACTTATTTTCTGGTAGCCAATGTATTAGTCGATTTCCCTTCAACATTAGCGATGTATCTCGGTTTTATTATGACAATCAATCCAATGCAGGGGCTCAACGATTTATTGGGCTTTCTTTTGGAGCATCTCATCGCTTTCATCTTATACTGCTTGAAATTTATTGACCATTTGGCTTTTTCAACAATAAAAGTTGAACCTATGGGGCTGGAGCTTCTATTTTTGACCTATTTTGCACTATTTTCTTTTTTATATGCTTTTCAATGGAAAGATAAAAAATACGTTTGGCTAGGGGGATGCTGTGCAATTGGAATACTATTGATCACTGCGCAAAAATACCTGGAAAATAAAGATGTAGAACGGTTTCGGGTCTATAATACGAAACATGAGCTGACGATCGGCTATTTCAAAGGTGGGCGCAGTATCGTTTACAGCACATTTGATTCTTTGCAATCCCGAGGCTTGCAATATGCATGTGGAAGAGAAATCCAATTACTGACGAGGGAAAAAGTTCAGTTTGTAGCTTTGAATGGTCGGGAGCGGAAAAACTATCTTGTTACGCTCCCTTTAGGTAGAATTGCTATTTTATCGCATGCAGGGGGAACAATGACACCTGCCGACCTTGTCATTGTCAGAAAAAATTTACTAAATGGTTTACCTCGTTTATTGAAGCAAATTAGACCAAAACTTGTTATACTGGATGGATCCAATTCAATGGAGAAATCCAAGCATACAAAACGTATGTTGGATAGTTTGGGAATACAGAATTATCTCATGAAAGATAATTTTGCGTATGTTTGGGATAAGGAGAACTTATGACGCAAGATAGTATATCAATCTTAAGGCAATACTGGGGTTTCGATTCATTTAGACCCCTGCAGGAAGAAATTATTCAATCGGTCATTTCAGGTAAAGATACACTGGCTTTATTGCCGACTGGCGGCGGAAAGTCGATTTGTTTTCAGGTACCTGCCTTGATGCGAGAAGGGATTTGTATTGTCGTTACACCGCTTATAGCATTGATGAAAGATCAGGTTGAGCATTTGAAAAAAAATGGAATTCAAGCGGTCGCGATTTATGCTGGAATGCGGAAGAGGGAGGTGGATATTACGTTGGACAATTGCGTCTATGGGCAAATAAAATTTCTCTATCTTTCTCCTGAAAGATTATACAATGATATCGTAAGGGAGCGCATACGATTTATGAATGTAAATCTTTTTGCGATAGACGAAGCACATTGTATTTCTCAATGGGGGTATGATTTCAGACCTCCCTATTTAGAACTCGCTAAGTTACGGGAACTGCATCCCAAGGTTCCTTTTCTGGCCCTTACAGCGACAGCAACTGAGCGTGTCATTAGCGATATACAGCAGAAGCTGAATTTTCCAAAAGAAAATGTATTTGTCAAAAGCTTTCTCCGCGACAATTTGGCTTATATGGCCATTGAGGAAGAGGATAAGATGGGACGTATGGTCCGCATCATACACAAGTTGGGTGGATCCGGTATTGTTTATGTCAGAAACCGGCGGGAAACACAGGAGATAGCCCGTATTTTAGTCAATAATGGCATTTCGGCAGATTATTACCATGCCGGGCTCACGGGGCAGGAACGGGATCAGAAACAGCAAGGGTGGATGACAAATGTTGTTCGCGTTATTGTAGCTACAAATGCGTTTGGGATGGGAATTGATAAACCCGATGTACGGTTTGTCATTCATCTCGATTTGCCCGATTCGCTGGAGGCCTATTATCAAGAAGCCGGTAGGGCAGGAAGAGATGGCAAGAAGGCCTATCCCGTTATTCTTTATCAAAAGGCAGATGAGCGGAAACTTGTCGATAATTTGCAAGCTAGCTTTCCTGATATTCCATTTATTCAACAGACCTATCATTACCTTTGTAATCATTTTCAGATTCCCTATGGTTCTGGAGAAGGAGTGACTGTAGATTTTGATGTTGTTGCATTTGCAAAAAAATATCAGCTACCGTTGGTTCCTGTTATGAATGCGCTGAAGTTTCTGGAGCGGGACACTTGGTTGGTTTTGTCAGAAGCTGTTACAATACCTTCACGCTTTAAGTTTGAAATTGATAGCGCCGAATTGTATAAAGTTCAGGTGCAGTATGTCAAATATGATAAGCTTATTAAGGCTATTTTGCGCAGCTATGGTGGTGTATTTGAAAACTATATCCTCATCAATGAATATGAATTTGCACGTAAGTTAGATCTGCCTTATGATCGTGTTGTCGAGCTGTTGAAGTCGTTGGAGACACTGGAAATAGCGAGCTATCTGCCTTCTACAGATGCGCCACAATTGACCTTTTTGCAGAACCGAGTCGATTACAAACACCTGCATATCGATCATATTTTTATTCGCGATCGCCATCAGGTGAAGGAAGAGGAAGTCAATGGCATGATCGGTTATATTGAACAGAGCAATTGCCGCAGTCAATCGCTGTTGTTATATTTTGGAGAGAAAAATGCGGGATTCTGTGAAGTATGCGATTTATGTCTGATCCGCAATCATCAGGAAAAGCAGCGGGCAAATATAAAAGCAGAAATCAAAAGCAGTTTACTTGCTGAAGCCAAAAACATTCATGATTTGGTGGCGAGTTTGACGATAGGCACAGAAAAGAAAAGAATAGAGATCATCCGTAATCTCCTAGATGCCGAAAAAATCCGCTTGGAGGATAATCTCTATTCTTGGAATACCTTGTTTTAAACTATTTCTCGATGGGTAGATTGAGCTCTTCACGGCCCCACTCTGACCAAGAACCATCGTATACACGGATTTGCTCATGACCAGCGAGATGACAAGCAAATGCTAAGACTGAGGCCGTGATACCCGATCCACAGGAGAATACATATTCATTTCCGGTCGCATTAAAATGATCAAATTGCTGTTTCAATTCATCAACGGGTTTATAAACGATTCCGTCAAATAATTCTTCGAAAGGGAGATTTTTGGAATGGGGGATATGCCCACCATGAAGGCCTTTCCGGGGTTCAGCTACTAAACCACTAAATCGACCTTTACTTCTGGCGTCAAAAATATTCACTTGAGTATCCCGATAATGTGTTAAGATATACTCTTTATCGGCATAAAGGTTTGCTTGAAATTGGGCTTTAAAATTACCGGGACTTGCAGCGGTTGTATACTGGTCTACGACGGGCAGTTTGTTATTTTTCCAAGCAGGAACACCGCCATTTAAAATAAAGACCTGTTCAAATCCCATGACCTTAAACATCCACCAGGCCCTTGGGCTTGAATAAACGCCCCATCTGTCATATAATACGACCGTACTATCCTGATTTATTCCCAGGCTTTGCATTTCCCTTTCGAATACCGCTGCAGAAACGAGGGTATGCGGTAATTTGGAAGTAGCATCCGAAAGTTTCCCTTCGATGTCAAAAAATTGAGAATGGGGAAGAACTTCGAACTTGGTATCCTTGATGGATTGACCAACTTTGTCGATGGTGCAATCGAGGAGGACAATGTCTGTATGCTGTCCCAGTGATTCCTGAAGTTCGGTGGGGTTAATTAAGGCTGATTTGAATGACATAACAATAACGTTTATTGATACAAAATTACAAAAGCATCCCTATAAAAACAAAGCGGCTGTCTCAAAAAGGCAGTCTCTTTTTTTGCATTATCTAAGGTTTATTATTTGTTTTAACGGTTTGATTTTCATATATTTATAGTGTAAACAAAAAGGATATATGCCATCTCAAAGAGCTACTTTTAAGCCTTACTATCAGGACCAGATCATGGCCATTCCTCCAACTTTGGACGAACTGGTGTCCAAAGGTCATCCGGTACGTATCGTTAACGATGTAATCAACCGGATCAACATCCAGTTCCTATTGGACGCTTATAAGATAAAAGGCTGCTCCAGTTATCATCCGCAGATGTTGTTGAAAGTTTTGGTGTTTGGCTACGTAAGCAATGTCTACAGCAGTCGCAAATTGGAAACGGCGTGCCGGGAGAACATCAATTT
>NZ_VLKR01000013.1 GCF_007830445.1 Sphingobacterium siyangense
AGCCAAACACCAAAACTTTCAACAACATCTGCGGATGATAACTGGAGCAGCCTTTTATCTTATAAGCGTCCAATAGGGACTGGATGTTGATCCGGTTGATTACATCGTTAACGATACGTACCGGATGACCTTTGGACACCAGTTCGTCCAAAGTTGGAGGAATGGCCATGATCTGGTCCTGATAGTAAGGCTTAAAAGTAGCTCTTTGAGATGGCATATATCCTTTTTGTTTACACTATAAATATATGAAAATCAAACAGTTAAAACAAATAATAAACCTTAGATAATGCAAAAAAAGAGACTGCCTTTTTGAGACAGCCTCTTCTGTTTATATAGACTTATATCTTTAAAACTTATAACTCAATGCAACCGCAGCATTTCTTGGATCAATCTGATTAATAAAACCACCGCGGAAGTATGAATTCAATCCGATCTCATTGGTGATATTATTTACGAAGACTTTCGCATCAAATTTGCGCCATTTATATCCCACCTGTGCATTTAATGTGGTATATGCGGGCATATTGAAAGGTTCTGTACCATAATATTCGCCGTGTCCATTTGGGGTTAAGCTATATTCATTGACAGGTCGGTCTCCAACATAATAAACTCCGGCACTTAAGCTCAGGTTCCGAAGAGCTCCTTGATTAAATACATATTGTATCCATGCATTTGCCGTATGTTTTGGCGCATTCATCGGTGCCGATCCATCCATATAAGATGGTGAATTTTTATAACGTGCGTCTAAATACGCATAGCCCAACATCACTGTCAAATTTTCCAATACACGACCGTTCAACTCTGCCTCAATACCATCGCGCACCAAATCCCCGGCCTTAAAGTATAATCCTGTGGCGACATTCGTGCCTGGTGTATACTCCGCATTCGTCAAGTTTGAGGTATAAATATGGAAATAGGTTAAATTGAAACGTAAACGATTATTCAGCCAATCGGATTTAATTCCCCCCTCAAATTGTTCGGTTTTAGAAGCACCTGCCGCTGTACCATCTGTTAAAGGATTTGCCGCATTTCTTAAATTCGTTGAGTTTGTATAAGATCCAAATACGTTGAAATTCTCAAATGGCGTAACAATCACTCCCGCCATTGGATTCCAAGCCGACTCCCTTTTATTACCGTTTGATGTAAAATCTTTTGTTGTAATTTCGGAATAACGTAAACCTAATACAGCCTTAATGTATTTGTTAAATTCAATAACGTCTTGCCCCATAAATCCTATAGAAGAATAATAACTCCGTACAGGAGTTCCTGCTGTATAGACAATTTGCTTTCCTTTCCGCTGGTTACCCAACGAATCGACGTATACCACTTCCGAAAGATCATTCACCCAATCACCATGGATATCAATAATATCAATTACATTGCTATTTTGATCGGCTTTTTTCAAAAGAACATTTTTCTCCAGTGGACTTAATTTTCCGGCAAAAGAAGTTGTTGTCGCATCAGCAATACGATAGTCCACCCCTGCCTGAACCAAATGTTTTACCTTACCCGTATAAAGATCTTTTCCGATCAAGTCAAACTGGAAAGTTTTATTTTTGTCATCGCGCAGGCTCTTACTCATTGAGCGCGAGAAGGTATTATATTGTTTTGCATCATCTTTAATCAATGAGGAAGATGATGATTGGTTATCAACCTGATAAGATGACGTTGCGATAGAGGCTCGGATGCTCCAGCGATCAGTCAGTTCATGATTGATCTGCGCCATAAAGCTCTTCATCTCTGTATTATTATTATCGGAATTGAAGCCCAAAAACTTATTGTTCGGGATAACATATAGCGCATTCACCCCCTGTGAAGGATTTAAATTGACAGCGGAATTAACCGGCGTGCGATTATCATTAAAATAATCACCCTCCAAAGTAATTGTTGTCTTATCCGTTGGTTTCCAAGCTAACGATGGATTTAAATAAACACGGTTAGAGGATACACTTTTACGGTAGCTATCACTACGTTCATACGCGCCATCCATTCGAAAAGCAACGGTCTGTTTTTTATCCAGTACCGTTTGGAAATCAAAGGTTGGGCGGAATTGTCCCCAACTTCCTGCACGAACACCCACCTCACCGGAATTCGTGAAATTAGGGGTTTTAGTGACCACATTAATTACACCACCGGCATTACCAATATCGGTAATAACACCCTGTGTAACGGCAGCAGACCCTTTAATCATTTGAATAGACTCCACACCTTGCATATCAACAACTCCAGATGCAGTTTGAAATTGAGAGTCCATCCGCACGCCATTCTTCAATACAGGCACCCCTCTGAACCCACGGGTTGACAAAGATTCTTTAACACCCCCATAAGAACCAAACAAGGTTACACCGGGAATATTTCTTACAGCATCCGTCAAAGTAAGAATACCCTGATCTTGAATTACCTTATTGGAAATGA
This sequence comes from Sphingobacterium siyangense, assembly GCF_007830445.1. Lineage (GTDB taxonomy): Bacteria > Bacteroidota > Bacteroidia > Sphingobacteriales > Sphingobacteriaceae > Sphingobacterium > Sphingobacterium siyangense. The sequence continues at coordinate 2,416 of NZ_VLKR01000013.1, forward strand.
CAGAAATACTCTGAATTTGATCCGAAGGTTTTAATGGCATACGTGTAATCATCTCCAAGCCTTTTGGCTTTTTGTTACGTTCACCAAACACTTCTACCTCATCAATGGCCTGCTCATTGCTCACTAGCGTAATGGGATCAATAATCACTTCAGGGCTTTTCGTGCTAAAAACATAATCGACAACGGTTGTTTGGTAGCCCATGTAGGTGAATTTAATCACCGTATTTTGGTCGATGCCATGCAGTCTAAAATGACCTCTATGGTCCGTACGTACTTTTTTATCTCCGATTGAAACGGTTACTGAACTTAAAGGATTATTTTGTGTATCGACGACTTTACCTTTGACGATTCCCGAAGTTTGACCATATACTGCACCTCCGATTAAAAATGTAGAAGCAAGAGCTAGTAAGTGTTTGTCCATGTTAATAATTTTGGGTAATTATTTTTAATTATTCTAAATAATAACGCAAAGGTATAAAAAATAAGCTATTTAGAATGATTAAAAACAAAAAAGTCCTGAACCAACTCAGGCTCAGGACTTTTTTGTTTATTTAGACAATCATTTTAGTCAAATTTCCATCTTACAAACGCTTCGATAGCTTCATAGTTTGCCAAACCTAGTTGGTCATATAAAGCTGCTGTTTCGCTTGTACGATCTTCAGCACGCACCCAGAATTCACGTGGATCATCTCCAGGGAATACAGGCAAATCTTTTTGAGACTGGTGTTTAAAGATGGCTAAACGTTTGCGATAAACTTCTTGTGGTGATAAAGGAACGGCCATTTGGATCTCGTGGATAGGATATTCATGCCATGCTCCACGGTATAACCACAACCAACAATCTTTTGTCCACTCATCCGTTTTACTCAATCTGTTTAGTGCTTCAAACAGAATGTCGAAACATACTTTATGTGTACCGTGTGGATCTGCAAAGTCACCCGCAGCAAATACCTGATGTGGTTTTACCTGACGCAACAATTCCATTGTTTGTCGAATATCATCTTCAAAAGATACATTTTTTGAAAACTTCTGTCTATCATAGAAAGGTAGATCCTGGAAATGGATATTCTCATCTGGCAAACCAACCAAACGGGCTCCTGCGATCGCCTCACCCTTACGGATTAATGCTTTGATTTTACGGACAAGTTCAGTATCGATCTGATTTGGTTTTTTTGTTGCAAAAATTGCTCTTTCTTCATCATAAATGCGGCCGATCTGAGAAGCTTCTGCCTCTGCCCCAATTTGTTTTGCAAGATCTTCAGCAAACTCCAGATAACGTACCACATCATCATCCCAAACTGCTGTATTACCACAAGTTTGGTAAGCAACATGGACATTGTGTCCTTGATCTGCCAGGCGAATAAATGTACCGCCCATCGAGATGACATCATCATCCGGATGTGGAGAAAATACAATCACATTTTTCTCCGCTGGGTTAGCACGCTCAGGACGTTGTGAATCGTCAACATTGGGTTTACCTCCTGGCCATCCCGTAATCGTATGTTGAAGTTCGTTAAATATACGGATGTTAATATTATATGCTGGACCGGTCTCTGTAACCAACTTGGCCATCCCGTGCGCATTATAATCCTCGTCGGTAAGTTTCAGGATTGGTTTTTTGATCTCTAAAGCCAACCAAACGACTGCTTTTTTAATTAATGAAGGTGTCCAGGTAACATCTTCTGCCAACCAAGGAAGATCAAAACGTGTCAATAATGATGCTGCCGCTTCATCAAGAATAAATTCAACGTTGTCCGATAACTGAAGATAAGTTGCAGGAATCTCCGAGGAGATTTCACCTTCAACTGCTTTTTTAATGATCTCAGCCTTTGTCTCGGTCCAAGCCATTAAAATAATCTCTCTCGCTTTAAAGATTGTACCTACTCCCATGGTAATCGCTTTTGTTGGTACATTTTCTTTTCCACCAAAAGCACGGGAAGCATCGCGACGAGTTAAATCGTCCAACGTTACCACACGTGTACCTGAGTTAGGTGCAGAACCTGGCTCATTGAAACCGATATGGCCTGTACGGCCAATACCTAATAATTGAATATCTAAACCTCCTGCTGCTGTAATCTTCTGTTCGTAAGCTTCACAGAATGCATTTACTTGGTCAGGAGCTAAGGTACCATCTGGAATATTTACATTAGCCGCATCAATATCTACATGATCGAACAAGTTTTTGTTCATAAAGGTCACATAACTCTGATCGGCATCAGGTTGCATAGGGTAGTATTCGTCAAGATTGAAGGTAATCACGTTCTTAAAGCTTAAACCTTCTTCTTTATGCAAACGAATCAATTCTTGATAGACTTTTACCGGAGTGGCACCGGTAGCAAGGCCCAGAACAGCTTTCTCACCTTTCTCTTGCTTTGCACGAATAATTTCAGCAATACGATTTGCAACGTTTTTCGAAGCTGAATTTTGATCTGGATAGACGCTCACAGGGACTTTTTCGAAGCGTGTTTCTTCCAATAAATTTAATCTAGCCATTTTATGGGTATGTTGATAAACGTGAATTACAAATTTATAAAATTAGTACCTCAAGTTGAAGTAAAATTTTAATAAAGTGGTTCTTTCTTAGCGATATTTTAAATAAAACCTTTTAGCTATTCTTTTACCCCAATAATACAGCTATACCTTATTCAGAATCTCGACAGCTTTTAATAGCGTTTCATCCTTTTTAGCAAAACAAACCCGCAAAACTTGTTGATTTGTAGCTTCTTTATAGAACGCTGAAAGTGGGATGGTTGCAATTTTGTGCTCCCTGGTTAACGAGCAAGCAAATTCAAATTCCTTCTCCTGACTGATCGCGCTATAATCGATATTCAGGAAATAAGTTCCTTCGCAGGGAAGAATCGTAAACCGGGATCCCTTTAATCCGTCTTTCAATAGGTTTCTTTTTCGCTCAAAAAATTCCGATAGACCTTTGACATAGCTTATATCCTCCAAATATTCCGCGATAGCGAATTGCATGGGTGTATTTACGCTAAATACATTGAATTGATGCACTTTTCTAAATTCCTGCGTTAATTGTGGCGGAGCAATGCAATAACCTATCTTCCAACCCGTGGTGTGCAATAGCTTTCCAAAGGAAGCAACAACAAAACTTCTCTCGCGTAATGAGTGTATTTCCAATACCGATTGGGGCGAGACACCATCGAAAACGATATGCTCGTACACTTCATCACTCAATAAGAGTGCGTTGGTACCTGCCAACAAGTCCCCAAGTTTAATTAACTCTTCTTTACCCAGCACTTTGCCTGTTGGATTATTCGGATTATTAATGATGATTAAACGAGTTCTGGAATTAATTAACGTAGCGACGTAACCCCAGTCAATCTGAAAATCAGGTGCCATTAATCGCACGGGAACAACTTTACCGCCAAACAATTCGATAGTCGGCGCATAACAATCGTATGCCGGTTCAAAAATAATAACCTCATCTTGCGGTCTAACGACTGCGGCAATAGCTGTAAAAATTGCTTGGGTACCACCTGATGTCACAGTAAGCTCCGCCGTTGCATCGACCGCCACGTTATAAACTTCCCGGTATTTTTTGGAGATCGTATCACGTAATGTCTGTGCTCCGATCATTGGCGCGTATTGGTTATGTCCCGCTTCCATTGCCTTAGAAACCAATTCCACCAACTTCGGATCGGTCTCAAAGTCAGGAAAACCTTGCGACAGATTTAAAGCGTGCTGCTCATTCGCAAGCATCGTCATTTTGGTAAAGATCGTCGTACCGACATGTGGAAGTTTAGAAGTTAGGTTAAAGTTCATTTTTTGACATTTTATTAATCTACTAAATTAGTGGATTTTCCTATATTTGTAAATATATATAAGAATAATAACATGATAAAATACATCACACTACTTTTTTTAATTCTGCCATTCATTGGTTCGGCACAAAAAAAGGAACTTACCAAAGAGGAGTATATTGCCCGCGTAAAGGCTGCTCCGGATTCTATTTCGACATTAGTTGACTTGCGTAGAGTTGGCGGATATGACCCGGTTTATCCCGAGCTTCAGGCGCTTTATAATACGTTGAGTAAAAATGTCAAGAATTCAAGTGAAGGGAAAGAGTTCCAAGACTATTTAAATACCTTGGAAACGGTTCAAATTGGAAAGACAGCGCCAGCGTTTACGCAAAATGACACCACTGGAAACCCTGTAAAGCTTTCGGACTTTAAAGGAAAATATGTGCTTCTTGATTTTTGGGCATCTTGGTGCCCCGATTGCCGTGTCGAAAGCCCGGATCTTGTCAAAACATACCAACAATTTAAAGGTGAAAACTTCGAAATATTGGGTATATCCTTTGATAAGGATCGCAATTCTTGGATCAAAGCCATCCATGCAGATAAATTGCACTGGCGTCATGTTTCGGATCTTAAACGTTGGCAAAATGATGTCGGAACATTATATGGCGTAAAATCTATTCCTCAGAATGTCCTGATCGATCCCAATGGGAAAATTGTCGCCAAGAATTTACATGGTGATGCTTTACGCGCGAAATTGAAAGAAGTCTTGAAAAAGTAAACTATAGACGATCCATAAAAAAGACCATGTTTTAGTAAAAGCATGGTCTTTTAATTTTTATTCTTTGAAGAAGGCCATTTTTCTGAAAAAATCTATTTTAAGATGATCCCAGTAAATTAGGATATTAAACGATTGATTACCCCTTTTTGTCGCTTAGCCAAACAAGGCACTGAAGATGTCCTCCAATTTGGCAACCGGACGGATGGCAATATTATATTTTTTAGCGTCCAATCCTTTGGTATTGAATTTAGAAATAAAAATACCATCAAAGCCCAGCTTCTCAGCCTCCTGTATCCGCTGTTCTATACGGTTTACAGCTCTGATCTCGCCCGATAAACCAATCTCACCTGCGAAAGTCAGATTGGAGCGAATCGCGATATCCTGTTGTGAAGAAATAATTGCAACAACGACAGCCAAATCGATCGCAGGATCTTCAACACGCAACCCACCGGCAATATTCAAAAATACATCCTGTGCGCTTAACCTAAAACCAAAGCGTTTCTCTAAAACAGCCAACAGCATATTTAATCGCTTCGTGTCGTAACCTGTGGAAGAGCGCTGTGCATTTCCAAATGCCGTATTACTCACCAGCGCCTGCACTTCAATCATCATAGGACGCATTCCTTCGAGCATCGCCGCAATGGAAACCCCACTTACAGGTTCATCGCGTTGGGAAATCATAATCTCCGAAGGATTTGACACTTCCCGCAGTCCCGACCCCTGCATTTCATAAATCCCGAGTTCTGAAGCCGATCCAAAGCGATTTTTGACGGCCCGTAAAATTCGGTAGACATGGTGGCGATCACCTTCGAATTGAAGCACCGTATCCACCATATGTTCTAAAACCTTGGGACCTGCAATAGACCCATCCTTGGTAATATGCCCTACAATAAAAACTGGTGTACTCGTTTCCTTTGCAAACCGAAGCAACTCTGCGGTACATTCGCGTACCTGAGAAACCGATCCTGGCGCCGATTCAATTTGTGAGGAATGTAAAGTCTGTATAGAATCTATGACTATGACATTGGGCTGTACCGTCTCGATCTGCTTGAAAATATTTTGAGTAGATGTCTCGGTAAGAATATAACAATTTGCTTTGGATGATTGTGACAATCGTTCTGCCCGCATCTTAATTTGCTGTTCGCTTTCTTCCCCAGAAATATAAAGGGTCTTCACTTGTGGAATCGATAAAGCGAGCTGTAACATCAACGTCGACTTCCCAATACCCGGTTCGCCTCCAATAAGGACCAATGACCCTGGAACAATACCGCCGCCAAGAACCCGGTTAAACTCCTGATCAGGAGTCAATATCCGTAATTCATCCTGATAGACAATTTCGTGAATGATTGCAGCTTTATTCGCTCTCTTTGTGCTTCCTCCTGTAGTAGAACTACGCCATTCAGGCACTTTTGAACTCGCCTTTTCGACGACTTCCTCAACAAAACTATTCCATTGTTTACAAGAAGGGCATTGCCCCATCCATTTGGGAGACTCGTAGCCACAGTTTTGACAGAAGTATGCAGATTTTGATTTTGCCATACTACGAAATTACAAATTTATAGCTGTTAAAAGCGCAATATCATGCGTCGCACGTATTATATGTTCCCCAAGACATTACGCAAGGACTGGTTAGCCCTTCGCTAATAATGCTTCGATAAGGGTTAAATTCATACGCTGTATTATTACGGTATATACTACATCACTGCTTTAACAATACCTCAACAATACTGCATGTATACTTGAACCCCACTGAAAAGCCTTAAAAAAGCCGACGTGTTTATCCTTCATTTTCTTTTAAGATCCGCAAGAAATTTTGTCCCATAATCTTCGCAACATCCGTCTTTGTATATCCTCTATCCAACAGCGCTTTGGTCAGTAACGGAAATTTAGAAACATCTTCTAGACCTTGGGGTGAGGATTCTATGCCATCGAAGTCCGAGCCTACAGCAACATGGTCTATACCCACTTTTTTGACCAAATAGTCAATATGATCCAATAATTTCGACAGTGGAGCATCGGCTTGCCGTTGAAGTTCCTTTGGCAACTTTTCATACATGGCCCAGGTACTCAATTTTGTATCTCCGGTATCGCCAAATTTACTTGCATACAAACCCTTAAGCCTTGTTTCATAGGCAGGATCCAAAAAACCTGAATAAAAATTCACACCAACAACGCCGCCATTTTTTTTCAGCGCCTCTAATTGTTCATCTTTCAGATTACGGAAATGTGGACATAATCCATAGGCGTTGCTATGCGAAACCAAGATCGGTTTGGTCGTTATCGACAGCACGTCATAGAAAGTCTGCTCTCCTCCATGAGACAGATCAATCATCATCCCCAATTCGTTCATTTTGCGGATAATTGCTCGCCCTTGCGCTGTCAACCCCTTATCTTTGGAACGCATATCTCCCGATTCCATCGCGGCACAGCTTGCCCAAGGCAAATTGTAGTTCCAGGTCAAAGTGAGGTATTTGGCGCCGCGCTCATGAAGCCGGACCAGATGGTCAACACTTCCTTCAATCATATTTCCACCTTCCACACCGATCAACGCAACTATTTTACCTGTTTTTAAGATCGCATCGATGTCACCTGAAGATTTTGCCAAACTTATTTTATCGGCATTTGCTGCAATCATCTTTTCCAATGCATCGATCTGGTCATTGGCATGCTTAAATGCTCCGGATTTCCACTTCGCGTCATCGGACCACACAGCAAAGACCTGCACATCTACACCGCCTTCCCGCAGTCGAGGCAAATCTGTCGCTCCCGTACTTATTCGCTGGCCGATATCTTTTCCCTGGAAAATGGACTCATAAATCACATCGTTGTGTCCGTCGACGACCACCAAATCTTGGTGTATCTGTTTATAGTCTTGACTATATCCAACATTGCTGAGTGTTGTCATTGCTAGTCCAAGTAATAAGAGGCCTTTTATCATTTTTGAATTTCATTGATCGTTTCATAAATAGCGTCCTGAATCCTGCTTCTGATATTTAGATCCAACAGCCTAGTACTCACCTGAGGATGTACGCGATTAGACAAAAAGATATAGATCAGTTGATTTTGTGGATCAATCCAAATACATGTTCCTGTATAGCCCGTATGTCCGAATACAGTGCTATTCGCTAACTTAGATGGATATTCATTTTTCGGATTCGGATCCCAGCGGTCAAAACCTAATCCCCGCCGACTGCTTGCCGATTGCCTAGAGGTAAATAAATCGATGGTTTCTGTTTTAAAGTAACGCTCACCTCCATACTCGCCTCTATTCAATAGCAACTGACCATAGATTGCCAAATCATTTGCGGTAGCAAATAATCCAGCATGCCCAGCAATACCGCCAGCCATTGCCGCACCCTGATCGTGTACATAGCCTTCTAACAATGTTTTTCGAAAGGAGGTATCCTGCTCGGTAGGAACGATTTCATCCTTTGCAAAACGCTCGCGTGGAAGGTAACCCGCACGGGTCATCCCCAATGGTCTATAAAAGTTTTCCTGCACATAATCTTGCATAGGCTCAGCAGTCTGATGTTCTGCAACTTCTTTCATCACATACATGCTGATATCACTATACACATAATTTCCCGTGGGTTTTACCGGTGATTTTAGCATTTCGGGCCACATGACATCACGGTAATAATTGTTGAGGATATAGCTGTTATCGGCCATTTTCACCTGATGGTTATCGTCGGCTGCCGACACAACATCGCCCCCCTTCAGATATTTATAAAAGGGAATAAAAGGTGTAAATCCCGCTTCATGTAACATGACGGAACGAAGTTTGATATCCTTTTTATTGGTATACTTTGCCTGCCACAGGTAGTGCCCCATAGTACTATCCAAATTAATAATATTCCGCTCGGTAAGACGCATAATGACAGGAGTAGTACCCGCAATCTTACTGACAGATGCGAGATCAAAAATATCAGTTGTTTTTGTGGGTATATCTTTGGAATACGTGTGAAAACCGTAAGATTTCTCCAAGAGTACTTGTCCGTCCTTCACGATCATGACTACAGCTCCTGGAGTTGCCTGCTTATCGATGGCTTCTTGTGCAATGGCATCAATTTTCTTCGTCAATTTGGTCAGGTTCAGATTAGAACTTGAGGCAGCGCCATATTGTATTCTTGTCTGTGTGGTTTTGACGTTACCGGCGGTAATAGAAATCCCACCAAAAATAGACATTGCCATCTGCTGCTGTCCAATTTCTGAAAAAGGAGCAAGCAATTCGATCAAATCAGATTGTGGATGCTCAGATAGGCTCTTTTTGTTTTTGTCATTTTCAAAAAAATGGCAAAGGATAACTTTTTTATTGTTTAATACAGCCTGCTTCAACTGTGTTAGACAATCGGCATCTAAATCATCTTCCTTTCCCGCCACAATAATGGTATTATAATATTTGATGTCCTCATCAAATTTATTAAAATCGAAAACTTTGGTGTTTGCATAACGAGCCAGTTGGTCCGTAAACATCCTATATTTTGCCGCGTTAGGAACAACAACTGCGATACGAAGTTGATCCAGATTTTTTAAAGGCAGCAACTGATCGAGGTTATTAAACAGTATCGTTTCGTTTTTAATTGTAGACTTATATTGAGCAAACAGGGGGCTAATACAGAACAAACCTGCAAATAATGCCCCAAAAAATCGTTTTTTCATTCTGCTTTTATCGTTTTTTAGGTTCTATCAAATAAAAATACGAATTATATAACGAAGGAATAGGTTCGTACGAAAAAAAATCAATTTTGTTACTTATACCTATTGCGCGTTTCTAGATTGATCTACTATTTTACCATCCACTTCAGGCTATGCGCAATTCATGGGAACCCCAATTGGCATTGCCCCCAATTGCATCATGAAGGTTTTTTCTGTAAGTTTGACTAATGCCAGAATTGATTCAAGATAAAACGATATTTTCCTTGCTGGAAGTCAGCCGCAGTATCCAAAAGACACTTGCAGAGCGGTATAAGAGTTTGTACTGGATCAAAGCTGAAATGAACAAGCTCAATCATTATACGCATTCTGGCCACTGTTATCCTGAACTGGTAGAAAAACAGGATGGAAAAATTGTCGCTGAAATTCGGTCGATCCTATGGAAAGCTGATTACAATCGTATCAACAACAATTTTCTTAAAGTCGCGCAAGAACCTTTACGAGAAGGGATCACGATGTTATTTCAGGCAAGTATTTCCTATGACCCTATGTATGGGTTAAGCTTGCGCATTGTTGATATTGATCCGACTTTTACCTTAGGCGAACTTGAAAAGGAGAAGTTAGACAGTATTCGAAAGCTGAAAGCAGAGGGCATATATGAGTCTAATAAATTATTGGACTTTCCTGTGGTTCCCAAAAGATTGGCAATTATTTCAGTAGAAACAAGTAAGGGGCTTTCTGATTTTTACAAGATTATTAATCAAAACCTTTGGGGTTACCGCATCGAATCCACGCTCTTCCCTGCATTGTTACAAGGAGACAAGTCAGTACCTTCTATTATAAATCAACTTGCCATTATTGCTGAAAAAATAGACAGGTACGATGTGGTCGCCATCATCCGTGGTGGAGGCGGTGAGGTTGGTCTTTCCAGTTATAACAACTACTTGCTAGCTCGTGCTATCGCTATATTTCCCATCCCCGTATTGACGGGTATTGGGCATTCGACGAATTATACAGTTAGCGAAATGGTAGCCTATAAAAACGCGATTACGCCCAGTGAGCTGGCCGATTTTCTGATTCAGAAGTTTCATAATTTTGCTATTCCAGTCGATCGGGCTGCAGAGCGTATACAGCAACTCATTCTTACCCGATTTAAAGAAGAGCACAATATATTATCTCAACTGGCAACGCATATACAATGGATCGGAAAGAGAGAAATTCAGACCTCGAGGGCGGCCATCCAGCAATTTCAACATGATCTTAACGCCTTGTTAAAATTGCGCTTTTATGAGCACAAAACGGCACTGGCTCATACCGAACGAATTATTCAGCTATCTGATCCAATTAGACTATTAAAACAAGGGTTTTCAATTACTAAGGTTAACGGAAAATTACTGCAGTCGGTGACACAAGTATCTCAAGGCGATGTAATACAGACGATACTCGAATATGGAGAGCTTACCAGTACTGTGACAGATAAATCTCCAAAGGAAGACCTAGATGAGAACAATACTTAATTTGGCATCGCCATACAAAATTTAAAGAAAGCATATCAAGCATAGCATAATGGGACAGAATTATACCTACACAGATGCCTTTAACGAGTTACAAACTATCGTGAGGGAAATAGAAAATGGCACAACAAACATTGATGAGCTCGCGGGAAAAATCAAGAGGGCTTCCGACCTCATTCAAGTCTGCAAAGCCAAGTTAACAGCGACGGAGGACGAAGTAAACAGTTTATTACAGCAGATAACCCCGACTCAGGAAACGGATGATGATGAATAAATAAAGCAAACAATATCGTAATTCCTTAATATTGATAGGCCACCACCTGCCTATCACGCCGCAGGGTTTCTACAAGCGCTCTATGCTGGTTAACATTCCCCGTCAATCGCCATACGGTATTCAAACTTTCTTTGTTATACCGTTGACTTATGACGACAGCTTTAAAGCCCATACTTCGGATTAACTGTTCCGTATGTTCAAAATCTGCCTCAGATAAGGTCTGCAGTTCATAGTCTTTTATCTTGTGATAATTGTCAATATAGGTTTGTAGATAAGTTAGCAGCGCTAATATCATCAGAACCAAGCCCACACCAATAAAAGCTAAAAATATATATCCGGCACCAACACACATACCTAAAGAAGCTGTAGCCCAAATTGTCGTAGCGGTCGTTATACCACTTACTTTATTGTCTTCTTTGAAAATCACGCCTGCACCTAGGAAACCGATACCCGTAATAATATTTGCGGCTAATCGATCTGGATTTGCCAAGCCAATTTTTAACGAAAGAATCGTAAAAAGACAAGATCCAAAGCTCACCAATATAAACGTCCTCAAACCCGCAGACTTATTGCGATATTCACGTTCAATCCCGATCAGCAGGCCTATTAAGACTGATAACATAATAAGCAAAATGTCTCGCGTTTCGAAAGGTTGAAATAGGTTATCCATGAGTTTATATCTTCTTCATCCAATTTAAGAAAAATAGGGAGATCTATCAAATGACCTCCCTATTCAAGAATAACTCTTTATCGATCCAATACATCGGAGCTTTAATCAGCAATAACGATATATCATAGTAAGCTTCATTTTCATCGACCTAATACATCGGCACTTCAATTAGCAGCAATGATGCATCATAGTAAGCCTCAATGCTTATTTTTTCTGTTTCGTATAAACCAATGGCATCCCTTCTTGAAAGCATTTCATTTGCTACAGCGATCTTTCCTTCCAAAACAAAAAGATAAAGTCCATTTTGCTCCGAATGAACAGTATAGTCTATCTTTTTACCCGCCTCTAGGTCTCCCAAGTTAAAATAGGCATCCTGATGTATATGTACAGCATGGTGATCCATTTTATCCGGTGAAACAATGGTTGCAAATTTATTGTTCCGACCCAGTTGAAGGTAGGATTTCTGATCGTATCTGGGCTCCAACCCTATTTCGTTGGGGATTACCCAAATTTGTAAAAATTTAACAAGATCCTTCTGATTGCTATTAAACTCGGCATGCTGCACACCTGTACCTGCAGACATGATCTGCACTTCTCCTGTTTGAATCGTACGGCCATTGCCTAGACTATCCTGGTGTATAAGTGTCCCTTCGAGTGGTATACTAACAATTTCCATATTGTGGTGACCATGCCGATCAAAACCTTGTCCGCCCTCTACCTGATCGTCATTCAATACCCGCAATGCACCAAAATTCATTCTTTCGGGATCAAGATACTGTCCAAAACTGAATGAATGTGCACTTTTCAGCCAGCCGAAATCAACATGGCCCCGATCATTTTCACGGTATATCATCTGTTGCATCTTGTCCTCCTTACTGCATAAGCTTCTACTTACAAAGAGGCAAAACCCACACCAACAGTAATTTACGTTGACAATATGACAATTTGTAAAAAGAGATCACTACAATGGTTTTAGCTTATCCGGAGCAAACGAATGAACAAGTGCACGAGCGAGAATTCTATTCGGGTCTATGAGAATCATCCCATTGTGATCCCGTTCGGGAATAGCAAAAGGCAACTCTGCACAACCCAAAATAATGACCTGTGCGCCTTTCTTTTTCAGGTCGTCCATAACCAACAATAGATCTTCTCTCGCTTTATTCGCGATCGGTACCGGCTGGGCCTTTATTCCATAGTCTTCATCATAGATTGCATTATTTACCTTCTCTTGTTGTGTTCCTTCTGGCTCAACAAAAACGAAACCTTTTCGAATAAAAGCTTCCCGATATAAACTGCAGATCTGCTCTCCAGCGGTAGATAAAATGCCTACTGTTGTGTCGGGATAGTTTTCCACTACAAACCGAACCGTTTCATGAACGATATGCAAGAGTTTCAACCCACTTCCCACACGCGCCATTTCATCTTGAACGACGGAAAAAATAGGCTCTGCATGTGCTGTATTGGATGGAATCGCGGCTATCGTCGCTCCAGCCGTTTCAAGTTGTCTTAAAATTGCAGCAATAGCCTTACCTGGATTAACATTGGATTTATCCAATAAATACGCCGTTCGGTCAGGGATCAAATTTGGACATGAGAATAACAAGAGCGGCAAGTGTTCCTGATCGGATCTTGCCGCCGTTTCATCTATAATTTTCTTTGCAATATCTAGACCTCCATAAGGGCCCAATCCACCTACTATTCCAATCATAAAAACTATTTTTTTATATCTAGATATAACCAATAGTCTTACAAATAGTTTGTAGAAATTACTATTCGTCGGACAGCTTTGGAAATGAAAAGCAGATCAATATCGAATTGAATAATAGCGATTAAGCCAGGAAATCCCGAAAAATAGAGCGGATTTCTTTTTCATGGTAGCGTAGAGGAAATTTCGTAAATTTAGATGACAACTTAAAAGTGTTCTGTTATGGTCGCATCATTGGTTATCGGTATCATATTTTTGTATGAGGAGGTAATTTCCAATTCTGAGCGTAAAAAAGTGTTGAGCCTGACCAGCTATTTAAAATCATGTTATTAAAGAATGCCATCTTCAACTGAACTGTATAAAAAACGTATTAACAAGGTAATTAACCATATCAATAGTAACCTTGATCACAACTTATCTCTTGAGGAGTTGGCTGCAATTGCCTGCTTCTCGCCATTCCACTTTCATCGTTTATTTAAATCCGTAACAGGTGAAACCGTCAAAAACTTCACAAATAGGATCAGAATGGAGAAGGCAGCCAGGTTGCTGCGATTCTCAGAAAACAAACTAAGGATTATTGCCTCAGAGTGCGAGCATCTTCACGCATTGGAGATATTCAAAAACAAAGAACAACTCTGCAACTGGGAACATTTTGAACTGGAGTTCTGCATTCCGATAAGGAAATTAAGGATGTAAGGCTCTCCAACCATTTATAGATAGAATAAACATAAATAAATAGAATTATGAAAAAAGTGACAGGCATCGGTGGAATTTTCTTCAAATGCAAGGACTCCAAAGCGGTTAATGAATGGTATAAAGCGCACTTGGGCTTTGATACCACACCTTACGGCACCAGTTTCGAATGGCTGGAAAAAGATTCAGGGAAGGAAGGCATCACTCAATGGAATCCCTTTCCGGAAAGTTCTGATTATTTCCATCCATCGGAAAAAGACTTTATGATCAATTACCGGGTTGACAACCTGGAAACCCTTGTTGAGGAACTCAAATCACAAGGGGTCACCATCCTTGACGATATCGCCACGTATGATTACGGGAAATTCGTTCATATCGTTGATCCGGAGGGTAATAAGATTCAATTATGGGAACCTAGATCATAGGAGTTCCATCTTACAAGCCCCGCATCATTGCGGGGTCTTTACAATAATATAGTTTCAAGGACCATTTTGCTAGTAAACCGCTGTTGCGGAAAGCAACACTCACTTTTAATACCTCATCCATATTAAACGATTCGCTCATCAATTCATCTACAGGCCACATCAAGTTTAATAGGATTAACAAACGGGATATTGAATATCCCTCGCCACATGATCGCAATCAGTTTGATAAAATGAAGAAAGAGGGTTTGTGTTTCGGTGAATTTTGTCAAAGGGGTTGCACTGATTGAAAAGCAAAAAGACTGCCCCGAGCATCGCGAGGGAGTGTCTTTTTGTCGCCGATTTTCTGGATCAGGCGATTTTTATTCAACGGTGTGCCAGGCAGAGATTCATGATCTTTCTAAAATTCTTGATGTATTTAGCAGTGGTTACGGCAGAGCAATTTGCCGTAGATTGCAAGTAAAATTCCTAGCCCACTATAAAGGCATGATCAACATGCCTGATATGCCGTAAAATGAAGTCAAGATGTCCAATATATGGATTTGATTACCAGAGTGCTTATTGATTCCAGTCAGTAATTATCTTCTAAAAAGTTACTCACCGAATTACTCACTTTTTTTATGAGAATAATTGAATATTTTGGTACTCTTATAAACTATAAAACCTGCAAAATATTTGCAGGTTTTTATCTTTTGTAGCCCGTAGGGGAATCGAACCCCTGTTTCAAGAATGAAAATCTTGCGTCCTAACCCCTAGACGAACGGGCCTTTTAATGCAACTCCAATAACATTGTTGTTTTTGGAGTTGCAAATATAGACCTTAAAATCAGTATTCCAAAAATAATTTTAAATATTTTTTAAATAAGGTCGAAACCGATATCTCTTCTGAAGTATTTACCTTCAAAATATATCCTTCCGGCATCTGCAGTTGCCTGCTGAAGGGCTTCGAACAGCGAATCTTGCAATGTGGTAACAGCAATTACACGTCCACCTGCAGTAACAATCTTACCATCTACTTCTTTCGTACCTGCTTGAAATACGATGGATTCTTTGACATTTTCAATATTGGCGATCTCTTTTCCCGACTCATAATCTCCAGGATAACCTCCCGCAACCAACATGACAGTTACGGCAGTTTTAGGAGATACCGTATAGGAACGTTGCTCCAGATTACCCTGTGCAACACCTTCCAGCAAATCTAACAGATCCGATTCAATACGCGGCAATACAGATTCAGTCTCTGGATCTCCCATACGAACATTATACTCGATGACATAAGGCTCTCCTTCCACATTCATCAAACCGATGAAAATAAATCCTTTATATGGAATGCCATCTTTTTTAAGTCCTTCAACTGTCGGCCGAATAATACGCTCTTCTACTTTATTCAAAAATGTCTCATCTGCAAAAGGAACCGGAGATATCGATCCCATGCCCCCCGTGTTTAGGCCTGTATCCCCCTCTCCAATACGTTTGTAATCTTTTGCAGAAGGAAGCACTTTATATGAATTCCCATCTGTCAAAACAAAAACAGACAATTCAATTCCTTTTAAGAATTCTTCAACAACCACAACTCGGCTAGCTTCTCCAAACTTTGAATCTGCGATCATCGCCTTTAACTCTGCTTTAGCATCTTCCAGCGTCTCACAGATCAACACTCCTTTGCCTGCAGCTAAACCATCGGCCTTAAGCACAATCGGCAATTTTTGCGTTTCAAGGTAAGCCAATCCATCTTCCAACGATGTTGCATCAAACGATCTTGAAGCAGCCGTAGGTACGCCATGGCGATCCATAAATTGCTTTGAAAAATCTTTTGAGCCCTCCAATTGAGCCCCCTCCTGTTGCGGCCCTATTACCGGGATATCTTTTAAATCTTCCCGATTTAAAAAATAATCATGAATACCTTTTACCAAAGGCTCTTCGGGACCGACGAGCACCATTTGCACGTTATTCTCCAAAACGAAGGAAGCAATAGCAGCAAAGTCAGTAACTTTAATATTTACATTCTGACCATACGCACCTGTTCCAGCATTTCCTGGAGCAATAAACAATTGATCTAAACGTGGACTTTTCGACAACTTATAGGCGAAGGCAGATTCACGACCTCCTGAACCGATTATTAGGATATTCATAACACAAAGATATTTTTTTTATGCTAATTTTAAGGTATCAGATCGTTTAAAATGAGACTAATATTTTGATTTATAAATTGATTAAAGGAAAAATATTTTCTAATTTTCATAAAACATTAGTCATATGTACGCTAAATTACTGCTGTTAGTAAACTGCCTGTTATTCGCTTTGCTGGCGTCGGCCCAGATCGATCAGACCTTGCAGAAACTGGATACTTACCATGAACGGCACATCAAGGAAAAGATTTATCTCCATTTGGACAAAAATGATTATTCGGCTGGCGAAACTATGTGGTTTAAACTTTACTGTACCACCGCCCCTTTTAATTATTTGAGCAACATCAGTAAAATTGCTAATGTAGAATTGATTTCTCCCACCAATAAGATCATTAAGAGTATCAAAATTCCTATTACACTCGGTCTAAGTATAGGCGACTTCAATCTGCCGGACACTTTGGAAGAAGGCTCCTACCGCGTTAGATCATTTACCCGATGGATGCAAAATGACTCTGTAGCCAATTTCTATGAACGCGTCGTCCCCATTACAAATGGTCGATCTGATCATATCATAACGAAAAGTGAACTGGTCAAAAACGGAACAGAAAACATGTTCCAGATTAATCTGAAAACCATTCAGGGAGCCCCGCTGATTAATAACAACATCAGTTATACCCTACAACCGAACAACAATAAAGAGAAATCCGGCCGACTGAAATCAAACGATAATGGAACAATAGCGCTGGAATTGAAAGATGATTTTAAAGGCGGGACACTGTCTTTACAATTTCTTTCGCTGGATAAAAGACGTATTCTAAAAAGTTTTGTCATCCCGGATCCAAACAACCAAAATAGCATCCAAATTTTCCCCGAAAGTGGCGAACTAGTCAACAACATATTATCCAAAACTGGGTTCAAAATCCTTAGCCCTAATGGTTTAGGAAAAAAAGCAAAAATAAAAGTTGTGGAGGAAAATCAAACAACAGTTGCCGATTTTGAAACCAATGCACTGGGAATGGGAAGTATCCCGCTCGTCTTACAGACAGGAAAAAAATACGTCGCTACAGCACTTTTCGAAGATGGATCGTCAACAAGTGCGTCATTACCGCCTGTACAGAATTCCGGATATGTTCTAACCGTAAATTCGGTACTAAAAGATAAGATTGCAGCACAACTTTCCGCTACTGCAGACTTGGTTAATGGCAAAGATATTTATCTAATAGCCCAATACAATGGCCTTGTACTTCATGCCGCCAAGCAGAAACTAAACGGAGCGGAGATCCTATTCAATATCCCCAAAAAAAACCTGCCATCCGGAGTTTTACAGTTGTCTATCTTAACAGACCAAATGATTCCTATTGTGGAAAGACTGGTGTTTAACTACAATACGACATCGACTTTACTTCCTGTCTCCGTAGAACTCAACAAGCTTAGCTTCACAACACGCGATAAAGTGATCGCGGATCTTTCGGTTAAGTATGAAGATAGTGACACCACGAGGTTTGCCGCGCTTTCTGCATCAGTGGTAAACCTCAGTAAGGTTGATTCTACGACAGACCGCTATTATTCATCTATTGTCTCGGAGCTTCTATTGAAATCTGATCTTCGTGGCTTTATTGAACGTCCCAATTACTACTTTGCGGATTTAACGAACATCAAACTGACAGAACTGGACAATCTCATGTTGATCCAAGGTTGGCGCAAGTTGGACTGGAAGAATTACATAAGTACATCAACAACTTCGCTCCTTCCTGAAAAAGGACTTACCATCGCTGGGACCATCAAGAAAACGGCCCGCAAGGCTGTGGTTCCAAATGCTAAAGTAACCTTAATACCGACGAGCAATATGTTGCTGAGTGTAGATACGCTGACAGACAATAATGGCCGATTTTCATTTGACGAACTTTTATTTGCAGACAGCGTCAAGTTTATTGTGACAGGTGATGGCCCTAAAGAGAAAAAAAGAGTTGATATTGTTATCGACAACCCGCTTACCCCTCCTCTAAATCCGAGTAAAGATCAACCCTTGTTGGTCAACGACATCAATACCACGCTGCTTACACAACTGAAAAATAGCCAACAATTCCTTGGCGAATTGGAAGCGGCGGGCATAATCCAAAAGAGCATTCGGTTGGAAGAGGTACAGGTCAATAGAGTACGAACAAATAAAGCTGACAAGAACTCCAGAAACCTCAATGGGCCAGGAAATGCCGATCAAGTGATCTCTGCAGACGAATTATCTGGCTGTGCTACATTTGCTCAATGCCTCAATGGACGGCTAAATGGTGTTATTTTTCGAAATGGAATCCCTTACAGCACAAGATCGATGAATAGTCCGATGCAAGTTGTTCTCGATGGAATGTATATTGAACCCGAGCAAATAGATATGATCAATACTGCGGACATTGCGAGTGTTGAAGTCTTGCGTAGCATTGGAAACACGGCAATTTATGGCATGTATGGAGGCAGTGGTGTTATTGTGATTACCAGTAAATCCGGAGATGCAATTGCTTCATCTTATACACCCACAGGAATTCTAACGATCACGCCAAAAGGGCTATATGTACCCCGAACCTTTTTCAAGCCCCAATATGATGCAACAATCCAACATAAGCTTACACGCGATCTACGGACAACAATCGCATGGGAACCAAATCTGATTACG
Organism: Sphingobacterium siyangense; assembly: GCF_007830445.1. GTDB lineage: Bacteria > Bacteroidota > Bacteroidia > Sphingobacteriales > Sphingobacteriaceae > Sphingobacterium > Sphingobacterium siyangense. The sequence goes on from NZ_VLKR01000013.1 coordinate 21,679, forward strand.
CAGAAAGAAGGAAAAACACATTTCGATTTCTTTACTTCTGACGAACCTGGGACTTACAAACTAACCGTTGAGGGAATAAGCATGGATGGAAAAATTGCTCATCTGGAGTATCTAATAGAGGTAAAACCACAATAGCAGCGCAAACAAATCGTTATATTTAAAAACAAGGTTATGCAACATATTAAAACCAAAATAGAAGATCATATTTTAAGTATTTTCCTCGACAGGGGGAAGTCAAATGCCATCGACACTCAGCTATTGAAGGAACTGATAGACACCTTGGAATCTTCCCAGCAAAATGAAGCCATTTATGGTGCAATATTGATTGGCAAGGAAAACTTCTTTAGCGCAGGACTCGATCTAATTACCTTATTCCAATACGATGAAGAACAGATTCAGGAATTCTGGAATTTATTCTTGGAGGCGACATCGCTACTGGCCGCTTTTCCAAAGCCGCTCGTCGCTGCAATATCTGGTCATAGCCCAGCTGGGGGCTGCGTACTGGCACTCTGCTGCGATTATCGCATTATGGCCGAAGGGAATTTTGTGATTGGCCTTAATGAAATTCCAGTCGGACTCATCGTCCCTGAAAGTATATTTCAGCTTTATGCATTTTGGATCGGAAAACGGAATGCTTATCAGAATTTGCTCGAAGGTAAATTGCTCTCTCCTGTAGATGCAAAAACACAGGGGCTTATCGATGACATTGTTCCCGCTAATATACTCTTCAATACCGCAACAAAAAAGATAAAACAGATCACGCAGTTCAACCAAAAGACCTGGCAGACATCCAAATTGAACTTCCGAAAGGAAATAATCCTTAAATTGCGCGAGAATAGAGAAGAGACAATCCAGCGCATCCTCGAACAATGGTGGCTTCCGTCAACGCGCTCTATTCTAAAGTCAATTATTGAAAACTTGACTTCAAAGAAGTAATATTAAACAAAATCATCATGAGAAATCTCTTTTTCTTTATTCTTATTTGTCTCACTGCAAGCACAATCTCCTGCAGAAATAGTAAAAAAGAAGATAAGGCTGTAAAAATCGTACAGGATTCAATTCCTGTGGATACCCTACAAAAACCTGACACGACTGAAAAGGAAGTAAAGAAAGAGAACTCCGAAACGCTGGAGGAGGTACTGGAGAAACTTGCCAAGGCATATTCAGAACAGGACAGTAAAACAATAAATTCCTATATACATCCCAAATTAGGAATCTACATTATTTATCGTCCAGGCGCACTAGACTCTTATGTACACCAAAACAGTTTTAATTTTTCTAAGCCTGTACCAGAGTACCATTCTTATGAAAAGTTAACATACAAGGGTCCATTGAAGTCCGGAAAACTACCTATTTTTGATTGTGGTACGATGAAGTGGGATAAAGCCGGATTCTATTACGATAGAAAATCCCGCCCCAATGAATTATCTCAAACGGCAAAGTTCATGAATGAAATTCTTGACGCCAAAATTAGTAATACTGAATTACAGCGACTAAGAAATATAGAATTCAAAAGTTATAGAGCCATTATGACCTCCAATGAACATGAAGAACCCTTTGTTTTTCATGTGACAAAAGAGGGAGAAAAATGGTATATTACAGCCATAGACCGCGCTTATGCCGGATGTGACGCATAATATGTTGTACATTTTAACCAAACTTAACGATAATGAAAAATTTAGATAAAGACATACAAAGGAAAATCGAAGATTGGTTAACCCCAAGTTATGATGAAGGAACTCGAAAGGCAGTTCAGGATTTAATTGACAATAATGAAGAGACAGAACTTACGGATTCTTTTTACAGGGATCTTGAGTTTGGAACCGGTGGCTTAAGGGGCATTATGGGTGTGGGCTCCAATCGTATGAATAAGTATACGATCGGCAAAGCCACGCAAGGATTAGCCAACTATTTAAAGAAACAATTCCCAGATCAGGAGATTAAAGTAGCGGTATCTTATGATAGCCGCAACAATTCGCAGGCATTTGGCCAGCTGGTTGCCAACGTTTTTGCCGCCAACGGCATCAAGGTACATCTGTTCACCGAATTGCGCCCGACCCCAATGTTGTCGTTTGCCATTCGTCATTTCGGCTGTCAGAGCGGTGTTATGCTAACGGCTTCACACAACCCAAAGGAGTACAATGGTTATAAGGCTTACTGGAACGATGGCTGCCAGCTGACTGCACCTCATGATAAAAATGTAATCGACGAAGTAAACGCAATCAGTTCAGTGAGCGCTATTGAATTTGACGGGAATACGCAAAACATCATTCCTGTTGGGGAAGAAATCGATCAGCGCTATATCAATGCCAATAAAACATTAAGTATTCATCCGGAAGCGGTACTGGCTCAAAAAAACTTGAAAATTGTTTTTTCGCCGATACATGGTACCGGAATTACCATTGTTCCTAAAATGCTAGAAGCCTGGGGATTTGAAAATGTTTCAGTCGTTGCTGAACAGGCCACGCCCGATGGCAACTTTCCAACGGTAATCTATCCAAACCCCGAAGAGGAAGATGCAATGGCCTTAGCAAAGAAAAAAGGGGAAGAAATTGATGCTGACCTTGTATTGGCAACAGATCCCGATGCTGATCGTGTCGGGATTGCCGTAAAAAATAATAAGGGACAATTTCAACTGCTCAATGGTAATCAGATCGGCAGTTTATTGATATACTATGTCCTCAGTGCAAAAAGTGAACTAAAACAACTCGGATCGAATCCATATATTGTAAAAACTATCGTAACTAGTAATTTACAATCCGATATTGCAGATCACTATGGTGTAAAACATTATGAAACACTTACAGGCTTCAAATATATTGGTGAATTGATTACCAACCTAGGTGATTCAGCACAATATCTTGCAGGCGGAGAGGAGAGTTATGGCTATCTAGTAGGCGATCTAGTGCGTGACAAGGACGCTCCAAACGCTTGTGCTTTCCTAGCCGAAATGACCGCCTATTTCAAAACAAAAAGAAAAACAGTTTACGAAGTTCTATTAGATATCTACAAAGAATTTGGCTGTTATCAAGAAAAGCTCATTTCCCTAACTAAAAAAGGAAAGGCTGGTGCCGAAGAAATTCAAGCCATGATGAATGGCTTACGTCATAATCTACCAACCACACTCGGTGGAATAAAAGTCAAAGAAATCAGGGACTATCAGCTTTCCCAAATCACAGATATGAGTACAGGGGAGAGAAGAGCGATCTCATTGCCTAAATCTGATGTATTGCAATTTATAACAGTAGATGGCGATGTGATTTCTGCCAGACCATCGGGAACTGAACCCAAGATTAAATTTTACTGTTCTGTAAAAGAAAGCTTGAAAGATACTGCTGATTATTTCGATGTACAAACTATTTTGGAAGAAAAGGTTGACCGCATGATGAAAGATATTGTAAGCTAATGGAAAAGTGGAAACTATTATCCTCTGAATATATCTGTAAAGAGCCTTGGGCTACACTGCGCAGAGATACCTGTGAGCTTCCGGATGGACGGATCAATGACCATTATTACGTACTGGAGTATCCAGATTGGGTAAATATGATTGGAATTACTGAGCAGAACGAACTTCTGGTCATTAAGCAATACCGCCATGGAGCGGGCATTATTTCATTGGAGATTCCCGCAGGGACAACAGAAGCAGGAGAAGATCCTAAACATGCTGCTGTGCGTGAAATGCTTGAAGAAACAGGCTATCAATTTGATCAGATTGAAGAAATCGCCACGCTTTATGCCAACCCGGCGACAAGTGGCAATATTACCTATACCTATCTGATGACGGGGGGTAAAAAAGTTCAGGAACAGGCATTAGATGAACATGAAGAAATCGATGTTTATCGTATACCGCTTGAAGAAGCAAAAAGCATGTTGCTGGACAACAAATTCAGTCAGGCACTACATGCTAGTGCGCTATTCTATGCTTTCAACAAATTAGGCTTGTTATAAAACAAGCCTAATTTTATTCTGTTTTTTTCATTCATACTTTTAATTTTCACTAGCTTGCTGATTTTTGTACCTTTGCATCATGGCAAGAGAAATTTTTGAAACCAAGCGAAAGGCCCTGAAAATAAATCTAAACCCAGAGATTTATGGAACCTTTGCAGAGATCGGTGCTGGACAGGAAGTCGCACGTAACTTTTTCAACGCAGGAGCAGCATCAGGCACAATTGCTAAAACAATGTCAGCTTACGACATGGCTTTCAGTGATGCAATTTATGGTGAAGAGGCTGATGGTCGATATGTCAGCAGAACACGTTTAAAGAAAATGCTCTCCCATGAATTCAATCTTCTTACCCAACGACTTCATGGCGATAAATACTGCAACAAAAAATTCTTTGCTTTTGCAGATACGGTAACAACCCTCAATTTCACCAAGACAAATGAACCTCACGGCTGGATCGGACTTCGCTTCCAACATGAAGTTGGAGGCCCTACAAATGATATCATTGTCCATGTAAGACTACTAGACAGCGACAACCAATTGCAACAAAAAGTTTTAGGTATAATTGGTGTAAACCTATTATTTGCGGCTTATTATTATACAGACAATGTGCAGACCATGATCGAATCATTGGTCGATAACCTTTCTGTTGGTTCCGTTGAGATTGACCTGGTTAAATTAAACGGGCCTCTATTTGAAAACGTCAACCAACGTCTAATCAACTTATACCTGATTGCAAAAGGATTTGCTAAAGCCGCAATATTCCAGCCTGATGGTAAAGCGGTACAAATCAAAGATTATCTGTACAAAAAGAACATTATTTTACTTCGTACCAAATACCGTCAGAAATCCCTTCCAAACTTTGATCTCTTCAATCTTGCCGTTGAACAGTTCAAAAAAAATACGGGTGCAACTGACGCAGACACCATTGTATTAATTGAAGTCCTGATGGGAAATGTGTTGGAAGATACACATGAAATTACAGATGAAGACCTGCAAGAATTTGCTTCTAGGGCTGACGAACTATGTGCGACAGGCAATAATATTATCGTTAGCAACTTTAGAAGAAATAATCATTTAGCCGAGTTTATAAGCAACTTTAAGCCTAAGAACATTGGAATTGCAACCAACGTTTACAATTTAAAGAACATTTTCAATTCAGATAATTATAATAAAGAGTTATACACCAATGAACTTCTTTCCTATATCTCGGGGATGTTCAATAAAAATGTGAAACTCTACGCATATCCTTATCTCTTGAAAAAAGAAAATAAGATTATTACAACGCACAATATGCCGGTTTCTGAAGAAGCCAAACCTTTATTTGAATTCTTAATTAAAAACGGCTATATCATAGATATTGAAAATTACGATGAGAAATTTGTAAAAACCGTATAAGCAGATTATCTCCAAAATTATAATTTATTATATAGCCCAATTTTCTTAAATTGGGCTATATTTATTTTTGTGCCTTATGAAGCAAGAAAATGTAATACTGGTTGACAGCAATGACAGGATGATTGGTAGCATGGAGAAATATGAAGCCCATGAAAAGGGGCTATTGCACCGTGCTTTTAGTGTATTTTTGTTCAATGAGCAAGACGAATTGCTCCTGCAACAAAGAGCATTAAGTAAATACCACTGTGGCGGACTTTGGACTAATAGCTGCTGTTCGCATCAGCGCCTGGAAGAAAGTAACGTAGACGCCGCCAAAAGGCGCTTAATGGAGGAATTAGGAATTACTGCAACAGCTCTTCAAGATGTCTTCTCGTTCGTTTATAAAGCTCAATTTGACAACGGACTTACGGAGCATGAATTCGATTATGTCTTATTCGGAAAATTTAATGGAACTACAGAAATTAACGAAGAAGAAGTTGCCGCAACAAAATACATGAACCAACAGGAAATTCAAAATGAAATACAACACTCACCCGAGCAGTTTACTCCCTGGTTCAAACTAATCTATCAACGTGCTTTTGATACTTACTTTCGTATATATAAAAACAAATTATAACAATCTTATACCCTGCAAAAAAAAGATCCTGCCTTTTAAGAACCAGGATCTTTTTTTGCCTTTAGTTTAGCGAATCGCTATAAGAATTTTTTATAGATGGAATACAGAATTTTAAGATCATTCTCACTCATGAACGCTGTATTTACGTCCTGCTGAATGTAGTGAATCTTAAATGCTTTTATTGCCGCATCGAGATTACTTACATCGTAACCGATAATACGTAAGGCCATTTTTGGGTTAAAGTCTGCTGGAGGCACCTCTAAATAGTCCTCATACCAAAAGCCGAATCCTTGATCAGCCAGTTTTTTCCAAGGAAAACGTGACGGATCATTTTTTCGGGTTGGTGCCAAATCCATATGTCCAATAAAATTTGCCTGCGGGATTCTATAGGTCGTTTTTAAATAAGTCAACAACTGCGTCAAGGCGTTTATCTGGGCATCAGTCCAAGGATCAGTAGTCCCATTATTATCGAGCTCGATGCCAATGGAAGAAGAATTGAGGTCCGTATCATTACCCCATTTCCCCAAGCCCGCATGATGCGCACGATACAGGTCATTGACCATCTGTACTACTTTTCCATCCCGACCAACCACATAATGGGAGCTTACACCTGCTTTCGCGGAATGAAATGTACGGATGGTCTGTCCCAAAGAATCCTGTGCAGTATGATGAATGACAACAAAATTTGGTTTACGGATGCCAAAATTAATCGAGGCGATCCATTGTTGTTCTTTGACATTCACCTTCTCCAATTGACCGATGACAGGCGATTGTTTATAGAGTTTTGAAAATTCTTTTGCTTGCTTTTTATATACCTTTTCAGTCTTCGCGTATTTACCTCCCGCACAGGAAGCCAATAATGCTGTTGCGACACAAAGATTGATGGAAAATTTTAGTATCTTCATATTGAAATGTTTCAGCACAAACTAAGGTAAATTTGCCAACAAAAACAAATTTATTAGCTTCGTCCTATAGTTCGACATAATTTCCAAATATCCTTTTCTTATACATTGCGAAACAACGCTGCCTGCTTTAAAAAAAGCCCAAACCAATGTTTGAGCCTTTCCCATATCAACTATGCATTTCCTGCTTAACTGAAATTATATTTTCTATTATTTCAGTGCGCTGAGGTTCAATTTTGCCAAAAATCCTTTCAGCTCGTCGAGGCTATACCCATTCCCCCGAAGGGTAATCAGATAGCGGTCTTTCTCGAGATAACTTATTTCGGAGCTTTTTGCCGTTGAGCCTTCCACTCCTTTGCTATCTGTTGTTTTTGCTCGTTTACCTTCAAATTCGCCAGTTTTTTCTATTTCAGTATCTGTAATTTTCTCTGAATCTACCATGAAGCCCATTTGCGCCAAGCCCACGATTGCCGAAGCTGTCTCGCCCGCACCATCAATGATATTGACTTTAATTTCCTTCTGGTTATCGACAGTATACGTAGCCTCTCCAGATACAACTTCTGCCCCATACATTGATCCGCCAGAATAGGACGTTCTTTTTAAACCATCTAAGCTTTCCGGTAAAAAAGCCTTCAACTCTTCCGAACTTAAGGGTTTCTCGGATTTAAGTTTGGCTTGAAGGTCTTCCAATTTTTTTGCTCCATCACTCAGATTACCCAAGTTGGATACTCCCTTAACTACATCCGAAATCCCAGCCTCTTTCTCCTTAGCATCTTCACCACCTTCACTGGATTTGCTGTTGCCGCAGCTCGCGACCAAAAGGCCCAGTCCTAAGAGAACAGGCATTACTTTCCATTGTCTTTTCATGATTATCAGTTTTAATTAAAACGCTAAAAAGAACAAAATAATATAATTAATCTAAATTTTAAAATCTGTTCGCATACGATCTTTAGACCTTAAAGCGCGACCTAAATTTCTACCTGTTACTTGTTTTTTCTAAATACTGCCGAATGGGACTGCGCTGCACAAAAAAAAGGCCTCTATGCGAGTATAGAGGCCTTCCGTTATAACTACCGAGATTATGCTTCGGCGTATTCTTCAATTGAAGGACACGAACAAATCAATGTACGGTCACCTTGAGAGTCGTTCACACGACCTACTGAAGGCCAGAATTTACGTTCTCTTACATACTCCAATGGGTATGCGGCAGTTTGACGACTGTAAGGTCTGTCCCACTCATCTGCAGTTACAACCGAAGCTGTATGTGGTGCATGTTTCAGTACATTGTTAGCTTGGTCCACGTCTCCTGCTTCAACCGCAGCGATCTCTTCACGGATAGCAACTAATGCATCACAGAAACGATCCAATTCAGCCTTAGACTCAGATTCAGTAGGCTCAACCATCAATGTTCCTGCAACAGGGAAAGAAACTGTCGGTGCGTGGAAACCATAATCCATTAAACGTTTTGCAATATCTGCAACCTCGATACCAAAGTTTTTGAATCCACGGCAATCTAAGATCATTTCGTGTGCACAACGTCCGTTAGTACCTGAATAAAGTACTGGATACGCATTTTCTAAACGTGCCTTAATATAGTTTGCATTTAATATTGCGGTTCTTGTCGCATTTGTCAAGCCTTCACCACCCATCATTGAAATATAAGCATGAGAAATAAGCAAGATTGATGCTGAACCAAATGGAGCTGCAGAAACAGCAGAGATACCCTCTTCACCAGAAGTCGAAACCACTTCGTGGTTAGGTAAGAAAGGAACTAAGTGTTTTGCAACACCGATAGGTCCCATACCTGGACCTCCACCACCGTGAGGAATACAGAATGTTTTATGGAGGTTCAAGTGACAAACATCGGCACCAATATGCCCTGGGCTTGTCAATCCAACCTGTGCATTCATGTTCGCACCGTCCATATAAACCTGACCGCCATTTGCATGAACAATTTCACAGACTTCAATGATCGACTCTTCAAATACACCGTGTGTAGAAGGGTAAGTCACCATCAGTGAGTTCAAGTTTGCAGCATGTTCAGTCGCTTTTGCTCTTAAATCTGGAATATCGATATTTCCTAATTCATCACATTTCACAACGACCACTTTTAAGCCTGCCATAGAAGCAGAAGCCGGGTTGGTTCCGTGTGCAGAAGCAGGGATCAAACAGATATTACGTCCATGATCACCACGGCTCTCATGGTAAGCACGGATAACCATCAGACCAGCGTACTCACCTTGTGCTCCTGAATTTGGTTGGAAACTCATCTTCGCAAAACCAGTAATTTCAGACAACCAATCGTTCAATTCACCGATCATTTGCATATATCCAGAAGTTTGATCTGCAGGAGCAAATGGATGCAAACCGCCAAATCTCGCCCAAGTAACTGGCACCATTTCAGCTGTAGCATTCAATTTCATCGTACATGAGCCCAATGGAATCATCGAGTGGCAAAGCGATAAATCTTTTGCTTCCAACGATTTGATATAGCGCAACATCTCATGTTCAGAATGATAGCTATTAAAATTTGGATGTGTTAAGTAGGCAGAAGTACGTACTAAATCGGCAGGAATTGAAGAACCTAAATTCTCTTCTAATGCATCGAAATCTACGTCATTCAATGTTTTACCTTGAATTTTAGCAAATACTTTGACGATCGTCTTAATATCTTCGTATGTGGTTGTTTCGTCGATAGCGATTGAAACTTCCGAACCATTATAATAGAAGTTTAATTCGTTATTTAATGCTTCAGATTTCAAAGCACCAGCATGTGCACCTAAGTCTACACGTAAAGTATCAAAATAAGCCGCATTCAATTGCGTATAACCCAACGACTGTAATGCTTGATCCAACAGATTGGCCAAAGCATTGATACGTGATGCTATATTTTTGATTCCTTCTGGGCCATGGTAAACGGCATAGAAAGAAGCCATAATCGCTAAAAGAGCTTGTGCAGTACAAATATTTGAAGAAGCTTTATCACGGCGGATGTGTTGTTCACGAGTCTGCAAAGCCATACGCAATGCATACTTTCCATTTGAATCGGAAGTAACACCAATAATACGACCAGGGATATTACGTTTGAAGCTGTCGCGTGTCGCAAAATATGCTGCATGAGGACCACCAAAGCCCATCGGTACACCAAAACGTTGCGAATTACCAACAACAACATCTGCACCCCATTCTCCCGGAGGCGTTAACAATGCTAAGCTCATCAAATCTGCCGCAGCACATACGGTAATATTCTTACTGTGAGCTGTAGCTGCAAATGATTTATAATCAACAATAGAACCATCCGCTGCAGGATATTGAACAAATGCAGCAAATACATCATCTGTTAATTCTGATTCAGCAATAGCCGCAATTTTAAGTTCAATACCAAAAGACAAGGCACGGGTCTTCAAAACATCAACCGTCTGCGCATAGGCATTGTCCGACACCAAGAATACATTAGCATCTTTATTTTTCCGAGCTGAATAAAGCATAAACATGGCTTCAGCTGCAGCCGTAGCTTCATCCAACAAAGAAGCATTTGCTATTTCTAAACCAGTAAAGTCACAAATTACAGTCTGGAAGTTCAATAAAGCTTGTAACCTGCCTTGTGCAATCTCCGCCTGATAAGGAGTATACTGCGTATACCATCCTGGGTTTTCAAATACATTTCGTTGAATTACACCCGGAAGGATTACATCGTAGTAACCTTGACCAATAAAAGATTTAAAAACTTTATTTTTCTCAGCGATTTCCGCAATACGCTTTAAATAGGCTACCTCAGACAATGCTTTAGGAAGATTTAAAGGTTTTGGAGCACGAATTTGAGAAGGGACCGTTTGGTCAATAAGTTGGTCAATTGACGAAACGCCTAATTTAGCCAACATTTCATTCGCTTCAACTGGACTTGGGCCATTGTGGCGACTTTCGAATTTTTCTTGGAAGTGTATATTGCTCATGTGTGCAAAAAGTTAACGCTTATAGATAGTTAGCGACATAATAATTAGGCAATTAACTCTCTTATAAACAGTCGTTTTTTGGATGAGCAAAGATAGCAAAATAAATGACTGAAAACGAAGCAAAAAAGTGGATAAAAAGTCAGTTTTACTGAGCTACTGAAATGCAATCGATTGTCTTTGTCAATTAATTTTTGGAATAACCTCAAACATACAGATTGTTCATTATAAATATAACAAACAATACAACAATCGCTTGCTACAATTTTAAAAAAACACCGGGTTATCTGTTATTTCACCTACGTATTTCTTTTATTACTTCACTATTCTTTTTTGCAATGCCAATGAATTTTCAATAAATTAGTATATGTACCAATTGTAAAGTGACTTCGAAATAACGATATACACTTTTTTGCTAAGAACAACTGATATCAAGGGTATTTTGTTATCAGTAATCTTAACGAAGAAAACATTATCCAGCTAGGGAAGCATCTCTTTTGACAAATGTAAATTATCACAAAAAACGAATATCATTTCTTTTTAACGAATATAAAACAGCGAAGTAACGATTATAAACCATGAGAAAACAGGTAACAGACAGCGTTCTTTTAGTAAGACCCTCTGTCTTCCGTAAAAATGAACAGACTGCGGTCAACAACTTCTTCCAAAAGGATATCGAAAATCTCAGTATAGAAGAAGTCAACAAAGAAGCGCAAGGAGAGTTCGACGCGCTAGTAAATGAATTGAAGTCACATGGAATTTTGGTGACTGTCATTCAAGACGACGAGAAATCCGAAAGCCCCGACAGTATATTCCCCAATAATATTGTCTCCTTTCATCAGGATGGAAAAATAATTTTCTATCCTATGTTTGCCCCCAATCGTCGAAAAGAACATTTATTGGATTTCGAAGGTCCATTGAAGCAAAACGGTTATTATGTAAAACTAACTAAGGATCTCAGTGAAGCCGAAAACAATAAACAATATTTGGAGGGCACTGGCGCACTTGTCTTGGACCGCGCTCACCGTGTAGCCTACTGTGCCTTATCCGAAAGGGCAGACCGGGATATGCTCGATGAATACTGCAGGACTGAAAACTATACACCTGTTGTATTTCACGCCTTCCAAACTGTCCATGGAGAGCGGAGACCTATCTATCACACCAATGTGGTGCTAGCCGTAGGCGAAGACTTTGCCATCTTATGCCCACAGGCAATCGATAATCAGGCTGAGCTCCAAACGCTGCTGAAGAGTCTAAAAGATACAGGCAAAGAGATCATTGAAATCAATGAGAACCAACTCGAATCTTTTGCAGCAAACTGCCTCCAGGTGAGAAATAAATATGGTAATCGTTTTATTGTCCTGAGCAATCAGGCTTTATCCTCATTGACTTTATACCAAACAGCGCAATTGGAAAAGCATGGTAAAATCATCCATCAAGATCTACATGTTATCGAGACATGTGGTGGTGGAAGTGTACGCCACATGATGGCTGAAGTTTTTCTTCCGAAAGAAAACATGCTGAGCTAGTCCCAAGCATAATGATGTATCTAGGCTGCTCTTTTTAAAATAAGCCTATTTACCTAATCAGGCTTATTTAATAGACAAATAAAAATGCCCCTTAGAGCAATGGCTCTAAGGGGCATTATCTTTTCTAAAACAATCTAATTCCTATTTCTCCAGTCAATTTAGAACGAATACCTCAATCCCAATTGGAATTGGTACGGATTCCCTGAAGGCGATACAATACCAGAGTTGTTCAATCTATAATTGAACTGTTGCTTAACAGGGTCGAATGCCGGAATTTCGGGATTTCCATTTGCTGCCGCTGTTTTTGATACAGCATACAACGATTGATTACCTAAAGATTCATTGACACCCCAGGTTTTCTTAAAGAGATTCGCAACATTGAAGATGTCCGCTGAAAGCTCCAAAGCATGTGTTTTGTAAAGGTTGAATTTTTTAGCTATTCTTAAATCAATCAAACCGTAAAAGCTATTGATACCGCCATTTCTTTCGGCCATCTTACCTTGGTACTTTTTAATATAATCTTTCAGACTTTGACTGGCTTCACCATTCGCCAACAACGCATTCATGGCATCTGCCAAAGCCTTTGGCGTATTTGGACTATTGGGATCGAAAATAAAGGCCAAGTCATTCGAATTGGATACAAAATCGCCATTGATATTACCTCCAGCAAGCAAGCTGTAGCGTGTTCCTCCAATTCCCGAATAACGAACCCCTACACTGACACCATAAAATGTAGGTAGTGTACCATAAATAACAATTTTATTTCGGAATTGATTATTCGAATAACTCATCTTACTCAAATCTCTTGGATCATCCTTTACCGCCAGCGATAAGGTCGCTGTATTGGCAACATTCCCATTGTAGGACGTGTTATCTTTCGCATCGTTCCACGTGTAGCTTACAGAAATCGATCCATCTTTGTAGTACTGATAACTTGCATCCAATACAACTGCAAACTGATTTACTTTTCCCTCAGAGTTTAGTTCTAACACGCGCCCAAACTTATTGGAAATCCTTCCCTGTTTCCAATCTGGAACACCATTGACAATAGCCGTCGCCGGTACGAATACCCCACGATTATCTTCATTCGCCAATCTAAAGAACGGATCTTGAACCATATTACGATCAACATACATGTAGTTGTTGCGCCCTAGATTCATATATCCTGAAAGACTCGCTTTTAACTTTTCGGTAAAGAAATGCGTGTAAGATACATTGGCCTTGTACACCACTGGTATTTTCGCATCAGCTCCATAGGTGTTGATTGTTGGCACCTGAAATTGTGCCAGGGTTGGCGTTGTTGACGGATCTTGTCTGTACCCCACAAAATTAGGTGTAGGCACATCGTTGCCACGAACATCTACTGTCGCAAAATGTTTCCCATCAAAAGTTAAATTATTGATGGTCATGTAATTATTAATATCAGATGCAAAGATACCTGCTCCTACACGGAAAAAATCTTTTCGTTCTTCATTCACATCCCAAGTCATCTGGAAACGAGGCTGTACAACAAAAGATTTCAACTTGTGATCTGTACGTACCCCCACTTCTTTCAGCAATTCTTCATTTAGAGGAGAGGTTGGATAATGACCATAATCCAATCGTAGTCCCGCAACCAGATCCAACCCTTTCGCCAATTTGGTCTGCAGCTGTCCATACGCACCAGCATTAAATATCTTCCCGATCACAGTTGGATCGGCCACCAAAGGGACCTCCCGGTAAAATGCATAAGGTTTTAGGTTTGCAAAATTTTGCAATGCCGTATTGGTCTCATCGTCCCTAAAATGAAAACGTCCGTTGACTTCACTTCCGTAAATCGAATTTGCATGCGTATACATCAAATCCACACCAAAAGTATAATTGATATTATCTGTACTATAATAAAGGTTATTGACCAACTGTACGACATTATTCTTAAAGGACTCTTGTGCAAACCGGTGACCGCCTAATTGAATATTGGTTGACAAATTACTTCCGTCAATGGTAGACACCACATTCTCTACAATAGCACGGGGAATATTTTGACTAGGCAACATATCTCCAGGACTACTTTTTTGAAAGGTATAAAGGTGCTGCAATTTCAGTTCATTGGTAAGCTTTGGGGAAATGGAAGTACGTAAAGTTGCTAAAAAGCTGTTATCAATATTCTTGTCATTTCCGTATGATTCATATAAATTGATGGCGGTATTATCCTCTAGACCAAGCTTATTGAGGTCACTTGTAAAGTTATTCCGTATTGTCAATAAGTTCTTTTCATTGATCTGCCAATCTATACGACCAAATATAGCATCCGAATTTCGTTTCTTATCGAAAGAACCATATTGCCTATCATTACTCAATCCATATTTTTCACGTCCTATACGGATATACTCATCCAGGGTCGATTGTGTAACATTGAAACGCTTTTCATCTGCTGGCGAATTGATATCTGCGATAATTAAGGGGCGGGCATCGCGTTGGTGATCCCAAGCTACAAAATAATGTAACTTGTCTTTAATGATGGGACCGCCTAATGTAAATCCATATTGATATGTAGAGAAATCGTTGCTTCGTTTGTTTCCTCTAATATCGTATGGGCTGGACAACCAATCGGCCCTTGAATAAAGCCATGCGCTTCCGTGCGTTTGATTTGTTCCTTGTTTGGTTACCGCACTGACTGTTCCTCCCCCTGCTCTTCCATAAGTCACATCATATTGGTTGGTGACCACTTTAAATTCACGAACGGCTTCTATCGAAATGGAAAACGGAGCACCACTACGACTGGTTGTTGAACCTGCAGAAGTCGGGTTTTTGGCATTCATACCATCAATCGTAAAATTAGTAGAGGAACCCAACTGACCACCGATATTATCTCCCTTACTCAAAGGAGACAGGTCCATCAGCGAAGTAAAATTCCGACCGTTGACAGGCAATTTCGCAATATCCTTGGCCGTAACCGCTGTAGCAGCACCTAGATTTTCTATTTTATTCTTTAGGGTACTTATTCCTGTTAATTCAACCGTTTCTAATACATTTGAGGTATTTTGGATAGGAATCTTCAGGCGGACCATATCGCCTTGATTTAAATTAAATCCCGAACGCACTTGTTCGCCATAGCCTATATAAGTTACTTTGATCGTGTATGGGCCGCCTAAAGGCAACTCCTTAAAGTTGAAATCGCCATTTGCATTGGTCGAAGTCTTCGTTGTGAAACCCGTTGATTCATTACGTACTTCAATTGAAGCTCCGTGAACTCCTTTATCATTTTCGTCCGTAATCTTGCCGGAAAACCCAGCTTGGGTCGTTTGGGCATACAAACCTGTTCCAAGCGCAATGGCACATGTTGTGAGTAAAAATTCTTTCATTTAGTTGTTGGTTGTGATAATGAAAGCAAAACTACACTGGAACTGTTAACAGGAGCTAAACGAAATATTATGAAATTATAAACAAAGCATTTTAAAATATATATTAATAAAAATGAAAGCGATTTTGAAAAAAACAGGGGAATATCGGAACATGCAACAAAAGCATTTTAAATAGGGATAGAAATAGACTGTATCTGCAAAAAGCCTGCATGATTCATAAAAACCAACAGAAATGATCCGAACCGACGGTCTTTCTTGCGAATAACATCACAAAAAAAGTCAGCCGAAGCTGACTTGCTAATACAAAATTGTAAACTTAAAATCCAATGGATTAAAGTATTTGTAAAGATCCCTAAATAGGTTATCTCCATATTTGACATAGAGTAACGCAAAATTTTCAGACCTTTCCTGTAGTCCTCCGCCAGGAAAGAGCTTTTCCTTCACATTATCAATATCGGTTAAAGCATGTTGATGATTTCGCTTTTCGGCTTTCATCAGCTTTTTCTCCAAATTATTGATCGCTTTTTTTAACCGCGCTTTTACCGCTTCCGTACTAGGGCCTAAACTTGGATCTATTTTGTGGGTTCGTAACTTTATCTTACCAAAAATAGCGTTCAGCTCCATCCATTCGTCATTAAGATTCAAACGTTCTTTGGTATGACGTCGAACATATTCTTTTTTCAGCACTTCTGCTGGACGAAAGATACTCTTAAAGGTTAGATCAACGCGAAATAATTTAGCCGCAACGTTGTCCTCAGTTATCATCGCTGAATTGCGCGGTATCAAAATTGGAAAATCTACCTGATATTGGTCAAAGTTAGACTTCAGTTGCATCCAGTAGACCATTTCGGCGCCACCACCAATATAAGCAAGATTGGGAAGTATAATTTCCTGATACATCGGACGCATAACCACATTTGGACTGAAACGCTCTGGATAATGATCAATCTCATGTTCAAGCTCAGCCTTCGTAAAATAAATATTCTGGTGCAATACTTCGTATCGACCATCCGCAGCGATCACCAAGCGCTCCCTAAAGTCATCCGTCAAATAAAAGAAATTAATCTCACGAGCATGCACTTGGGTAGAGAAACCATTTGATTCCAGCTCTTCCGATCGCGCTGTTATTGCCTTAAAGCTTTTTTCAGATAAGATATCTTCCTTAATAATTGGCTTGAACAGTTCCTTCAATTCCCTGTCATCCGCATCGACGATCAAAAGACCGTAAGACTTAAACAACTCATTGACCATATACCGTGTTGCATCTGCTAATCGATCATGGTTCAAATAGGCTTCTTCCACAATCCGTGTAAGTTTAGTCGAATTTTCGGAAAGCCCTAAAATATTTGTGTACTGCTTCACAGCATCAACAATTGTTGCTGTATCCATTCGCCCGGTAGCAGAAACTGCAGGCGTATCCCAACTAATTTTCTTTCCGAAGACTTTCGTATGGTTGATTTCTTCAAAATCATGATCTTCAGTCGCCATCCAATATACAGGAACAAAATTTTTATCGGGGTGTTTGCTCTTCAAATCTTCGGACAAACGTATTGCCGTCATGATTTTAAAAATAAAATACAAAGGTCCGGTAAAAATATTGAGCTGATGTCCCGTCGTGATGGTATAAGAATTCTGGTCGAGCAACAGTTCTATATTGGCAGCTACAGCAGGAGAATCCTTTAATAGCTTGCCATATTGCTTTTTAAGACGCTCAACAAGAATCTCCCGGTGTTCAAATTTCTTCTTTTCGTTCAATTGCTTTTCAAAACCAGCCCAGGTAGGCCAGTTTCCTACAAAAGATTTTAAGGCTTCATCATGCGCCAAATAAGCCAATAAAGTCTTAGAGAAGCTATTTGTTTCACTATATTCAATATAAGTTGCCTTCATCTGCAAATTTTATTAATTATTCTCTATTCTTAATTGATAACGAAAATCCCCCAAAGCAAGCTGACATGGCAGTGCATCTTTTTCGCTAAATAGAACCTATTTTCAATTTTAATCAGAAGGATGATTCACCATAAGACCACAGGCTTTCTTGAATCTGATTTTAAACGGCTATAGATTGTTTAAAATGGGGATTGTACGCTTACAAATGTATCTAGTTTGCGTCGACAAAATAGTGAATTTTCACAAAAAGCTTGTCCCGCTTTTAAATTATATCATTTTATTGACAATTGTCTATAAACAAACGGGCCTCCTTTGAATAAAGGGGGCCCGTTTGTTTATATTATCATCTATAAGCTTTAAAACTTATTTCCTTACAATCTCACCATATAGATCGAAATCTTCAGCTCGGTCGATTTTTACCTGAACAAAATCACCAATACGTGCATAAGAATCTGCAGCAGGAATCAAAACCTCATTGTCGACTTCTGGAGAATCGTATTCTGTGCGGCCAATAAAGTAATCGCCGTCTACCCGATCAACCAATACTTTATACGTATTGCCCACTTTGGACTGATTGATATCATACGAAATACCTTGCTGTACTTCCATGATAGCTTCCACTCGCTCTTCTTTTACTTCCTGTGGCACATTATCCTCTAACGAATGTGCGTGCGTCTTTTCTTCATGAGAATAGGTAAAACAGCCTAACCTGTCAAAACGGGTCTCTTCAACCCAATCCAACATCTCCTGGAAATCCTGTTCAGTTTCACCTGGATAACCACAAATTAATGTTGTACGCAACGCGATATCTGGAACTTTGTCACGTATTGCATTGACAAGATCGATCTGTTTCTGTTTCGTTGTACCTCTTCGCATAGACTTCAACATCGGATCAGATATATGTTGCAATGGCATATCCAAGTAATTACAGATATTTGAACGTTCATTCATGGCGTCCAAAATATCCATTGGGAAACCCGAAGGATAGGCATACTGCAGTCTGATCCATTCGATACCATCAACATCTGACAAATGGCGCATTAAATCAGAAAGATTGCGCTTTCCATAGATATCTAAGCCATAATAGGTCAGGTCTTGTGCAATCAGAATCAATTCTTTCGTGCCGTTCGACGCGAGAAATTTTGCTTCTTTCACAAGATCGTCAATGGATTTGGAAACGTGTTTACCACGCATCAAGGGAATTGCACAAAAAGAGCAGGGACGGTTACATCCTTCGGCAATCTTAAAGTAAGAAAAATGCGAAGGTGTTGTCAATAAGCGTTCGCCCAACAATTCATGCCGATAATCAGCACCAATGGATGACAATAGATCCGGCAAATCATTCGTACCGAAAAAGGCATCAACATTGGGGATTTCAGACTGTAGCTCTGGCTTATATCGTTCAGAAAGACAACCTGTAACGATCACTTTATTGATTTTACCCTGATCTTTTAGATCCGAATATTGTAAGATCGCATCAATAGATTCCTGCTTGGCATTATCAATAAACCCGCAGGTATTGATGACGACGATATCATTCGCCTGTATATTGGATGCTTCATGCACGACTTCCATCTGATTGCCCTTCAACTGGCCCATCAGGACTTCACTATCGTGAATATTTTTCGAACAGCCCAAGGTCACCACATTGACACGTGGTTTATTGATCAAAGGCGCTGGTTTCGCGTATTTTGTCTTCATATGATTAGAAGGTAGACTCTATTTGAAAAGGGAGTCTACAAATTCCTTTTTGTTAAACAACTGAAGATCACCTATTTTCTCTCCTACACCAATGTATTTCACCGGGATCTTAAATTGATCAGATATACCAATAACCACCCCACCCTTAGCCGTTCCATCGAGTTTAGTCAATGCTAAGGCATTCACATCGGTTGCCTGTGTAAACTGCGTACATTGCTCAATGGCATTTTGCCCTGTCGATGCATCCAAAACCAACAAGATTTCATGTGGTGCACCAGGAACAACCTTCTGCATCACATTTTTGATCTTCGTGAGCTCATTCATGAGGCCAACCTTATTGTGCAAACGGCCTGCGGTATCAATGATACACACATCTTCACCATTTGCCACTGCCGATTTCACGGTATCATAGGCCACTGAAGCAGGATCCGAGCCCATTGCCTGAGCGACAACACGCACGCCAACACGCTCACCCCATAATTTAAGTTGATCAACAGCAGCTGCCCGAAAGGTATCTGCTGCTCCCAATACAACTTTGCTTCCAGCTTGTTTCAACTGATGAGCCAGCTTGCCAATGGTCGTTGTTTTGCCAACCCCATTAACACCTACAACCATAATAACGTATGGTTTATGATCGCCATAATTGAAATTCTCGAAATCAGCACTATTGTTCTCTGCCAGTAGCGTTTGAATTTCCTCTTTCAGGAGATTGTTCAGTTCAGAAGTAGAAACGTACTTATCGCGGGCAACACGGGCTTGTATGCGATCAATGATTTTTAAGGTAGTTGTAACCCCAACATCAGAAGTAACCAAAACTTCTTCCAGATTATCCAGCACATCGTCATCTACTGTTGACTTACCAACGACAGCTTTTGTAATCTTGGAAAGAAAGCCTTCTTTTGTTTTTTCCAAACCTTTATCTAAGGCCTGTTCTTCTTCTTGTGTTTGTGGTTTTTTCTTAAAAAAATCAAATAATCCCATGGAGTGTAGTAGTGAAAATTGATGTTCAAATATAAACAAATGTCCTCAACAAAAAAAGCCCTTTCGGTAGGATACCAAAACGGCTATTTTTATCGAATTCTTTTTAAAGAAAAACTTTAAAAAAGGAAAATGCTACTAGTTATTTTTGAGCTGCTGCAACTACGTCTTTCACTTTATCGTTGTGAACCATACCTTCTTTGAAAGTATACGCGCCAGTTTTTGCAGATTTAGTAGTAATAATAACCTTTGTAAATTCTTTACCGCCACCTTTTTGTAACGATGCAACTGCTTTCTTTGCCATGGTATATTAATATTTTACTTAGCTTCTCTTTCAAGGGCCAAGATGTGTGACTTACTTAATTTCTTTATGAACAGTAACTTTTCTCAATACTGGGTTGAATTTTTTCAATTCCAAACGCTCAGTTGTGTTCTTTTTGTTTTTAGTAGTGATGTAACGAGACATTCCCGGAAGACCACTTTCTTTGTGTTCAGTACATTCTAAGATAACTTGTACTCTATTTCCTTTTTTAGCCATTGTTTTACTTTATTTTGATCCTATTATAGGATTGAAATTCATGAATAATCTTAATGTAACAGGCGCGACAATCAATTAGATTGACCCTTTAACGATAAATTTATTGATCGCTGCTGTAATCCCGTTCTTGTTGATAGTCTTGATAGCAGAAGTAGATACTTTTAACGTAATCCAACGATCTTCTTCTGGAATGTAAAAACGTTTCGTTTGTAAATTTGGATAGAATTTACGTTTAGTTTTAACGTTTGAGTGAGAAACGTTATTTCCTGTTAACGCCGCTTTGCCTGTTAAATCACAAATTCTTGACATGATATTATTTTTTTGTTGTCTTTATTACAATATGTTAATCCTTTGCACTCTCTGCAAAGAGTTTGCAAATATCTATATTTTTTTTGGGATAAGCAACAAGATAATTGGAATTATTTTTAAAAATAGTTCTACACAGGAATGGTAAGGGCAAAAATAAAGGATTTTATTGTATTATATTTGCTCTGTAAAGAAAAATAGTTTTCAACAATTCACATTTATGAACAAATATCTTCGCAAGGGCATAAGGGAAATAATCATTGGTGTCGTGCTTGTAATCTTAGGATATTATCTGATGGAACAGCGCTCCAACTGGTATAAACTCGCTATGCTTGTCGGAGTTATTGCATTTAGTATCGGTGTCCTGACTTTAATCTATCGCATGATTCGTAAGGTAGACCGAAATGCCATTATTGAGATGCGTGAAGAATCGCATAAAAAAGATAAAGAAGGAGATGCTGAACAAAACTAGGGGTATAGTCTTAAAAACAACCAACTATTCGGAAAGTAGCCTTGTGGCGCAGCTCTACACCGAACAGTTTGGCATGCAATCCTATCTCATTACTGGCGCAAGGAAGCCGAAAGCAAAAATCAAGGCCAATATCCTGCAACCCTTACATTTACTGGAAATTGTCGCTACACATAAAGATAATGGTTCATTACAGCGGATTGCCGAAGCTCGTCAAGTCCCTGTTCTGCAAGAAATTCCTTATGATATTGTCAAAAGCTCGCTCGCTCTTTTTCTGAATGAAATACTCTATAAAATTCTGAAAGAACAGGAAAACGACCATTATCTTTTTGAATTCATCCACCAATCTATCCGTTGGCTGGATGAAACGCATTTAAATCTGGCCAATTTTCATCTTGTTTTTTTAATCAAGCTAACCCGTTTTCTCGGATTTTATCCGGCTGAATCTAAGCAGGCCCACCCTTATTTTAATCTTCATGAAGCGACCTTCTCAAATAGCCTTCCTGAACATCCGCTTGTATTACAGGAACCACATACGTCTATTTTCAGAAATTTAATCGAATCCGAATATTCGAATTGCGACCGCATCAAAATGAGCAGTTCGGATAGGCAATTTTTGTTGGAAAAAGTGCTCGACTTCTATCGTCTGCACCGCACAAATTTTAAAGAAATAAAATCGCTCTATATACTCGAAGAAATTTTTATATAATTAAGCCCAAGTTTCCTATTCAAAAGATCCAACAGGCGCTCTTTGGATAATAGGAAATAAATATCTCCTGCGAAACGTGAAACAATCGAAGCAAAAAACACGGCAAACACATCACTGGCAATCAACCACTTGCTAACATAAACTATCCTCTCAGATAAATTCTTGGTACATTTATTGTAACAAAATTGAAATAACATTTGGTTTACTAACATCATTTTCACCTAAAAAAGTATTAAAAATATGGAACTTAAAGAAAACTTTTTAAAGGTTGTTCGAGACAACTATGCCAACTTTGAAGGAAGAGCCCGCCGAAAGGAATATTGGATGTTTTTCCTTGCAAATCTTATCATTAGCGCAGTATTTGGAATACTGGGACAAATTGCAAGCTTATTTACGTATGTCTCAGGCTTAGTCAGTTTAGCTTTACTAATTCCAGGGATAGCCGTTACGGTCCGAAGACTACATGACACCAATAAATCAGGCTGGTTTATATTAGTCGCCTTGATTCCATTTATTGGTTGGATCTATCTGCTTTACTTATTGGTATTGGAAGGTGACAAGGCTTCAAATCAATATGGACCAGACCCCAAGGCGATTGAAAACGGCTCAAATCATCCCTTTAATCAAAGCCCAGATCCATTCGGTTCTTCTCGGCCACAGGATCCATTCGGAAGTTCGCAGCCCTCGAATCCTGCGCCACCTGCACCCGATAAAGATCCCTTTGCTTAAGGCTAACCCATATAAAAAGCCCTTTCACAATCTTGTGAAAGGGCTTTTTGTTTAAATTCTATTTTTGATCTTTCCCGATCAACTAACGAAAATTCACCGCCCCAAGAATTGATAGCGGCGTGCCCCTTTAAAGTCTAACTAGAACTAATATCTATTCTTTTTCTTTTGTTGCCCGGGAGCAAAATCACGAGCAGACTGCTCTCCGTAATATTTTTTAGCCTGACCTGGCGGCATTTTTTTCGGACCTCGGCCATGGCTGTGGCCATGATGAGTGGAATAACATGCCGACATGGAAACCGCTATTACGACAGAAAGAACCAATAATAAAGTGCGTTTCATCTTAATCTCCATATTTTAAACACTTCATTACAATTATCAGTCCAAAATGTTTAACCGACCATAACGACCGCCCCCGCACCTACTCTTTGGAATTTCCAATGCTAAAGGATAATATCAATCCTGGCTCATGAAATACAACTGCATAAAAAAGCCCATGCTGTTCGCATAGGCCTTTTCACAATAAATATATCTTCAATCTAATTAGATAACTCTTACATTTACCGCATTAAGACCTTTACGGCCTTGTTCAACTTCGTAAGATACATTGTCATTCTCACGAACTTTGTCTACTAATCCCGAAACGTGAACAAAAATTTCGCTCTCGCCTGAGTTAGGGATGATGAAACCGAAACCTTTGGTCTCATTAAAGAATTTTACTTTACCTTCTTGCATGGCACTATATTATTAATTTCCCTAAAGGTATAGAAATAAAATCAAAAATCTTAACCTTTTTATTTTTTTTATCCGTTAAACTTTTTCATCAACTTTGGCTCCAATCTTGTAGCAAAGCGATAATAGCAATCGTATTATTATAAAAACTTTAAGACAAAAAACATGAAAAAAATACTTTTAGGACTTGCATTTTTAGGTTTGATGACTCAATTAAACGCTCAACAAATGGTTAATAAAGAATTTGTATCCACGGTAGGCCGTGCCGAAGAGGAAGTAACTCCCGATATCATCTACATCGATGTAACACTGAAAGAGTTTTATGAGAATGGTAACACCAAGAAAAAAGCTGCAATAGACAAATTAGAAAAGGATCTGTTTGATTCGGCAACAAAAGCTGGTGTTAAAAAAGAGGATTTTACCATCCAAAATATCTGGAGTTATAACGTCCCGGACAAAAAGAAAAAAGATACAGATATTCTACTTTCGAGACAATACCGTATCAAGGTAACCAACTTAAATAATCTGGATCAATTACTAGATGGAGTCGACAAAGCTGGTATCCAAAGCACTTATATCAGTGAATATGACTATTCGAAGAAAAAAGAACTGGAAAAAAGTTTAAAAACCAAAGCTGTATTGGATGCCAAAGCTAATGCACAGATTCTAGCAGAAGCAGCAGGTCAAAAAATTGGCAAAGCTATCGTATTATCTGAAACACCGCAACAAATTATATTTGGCGTTCAACCGATGATGCGTAACGCCATGTATAAAGGCGCCATGGCCGAAGCTGCAGATAGTGCTGCTGGCAATGGGCTTGATTTAAATATCAGACCGATGAAAGTAACGAGTGAGATCAGCGCTTCGTTCGAGTTATTGTAATCATGCATAGAGAAAAAACTCCAGCAGATAAATTAAAACAAATTGACCAAGATTTCGGTTGGATCGACCGAATATCTTGGTTAATGGATAATCAGTTTAAAATCGGAGGATTTCGGTTTGGGTTAGATCCGCTGTTAAACCTTATTCCCCTAGGAGGAGCAATAGCGGGTTTTGGAACATCACTAGTCTTAGTCATAGCCATGTGGCGTAATGGCGCCAGCCCCAAGCTCGTCATACGCATGCTCCTCAATATTTCCCTGGATGCAATTCTTGGGAGCATTCCTTTCCTCGGAAACCTGCTCGATTTTTTTAGCAAAGCCAACGAAAAGAATATCAAATTACTGAGACAACATTATTATGAAGGAAAACATACGGGTTCAGGTATCGGCATCGTCATCAGTATCCTGATTGTCTTTTTCCTCCTCATCGCTGTTACATTGTATCTTATCTGGACATTATTCTCCTGGGCTTTTTCGCTGCTGAATGGTATCTAAAACCAACAATTCCTGTCATTCTCTCGCTAAAATGGAATCCTTGGTATTTCTGGGAAAACAATGACCTATATCTAATATCTATTTAATAATTTTGATGTCGATAGTCATCCCGTTATGACATTCAAAACTTAATCTCGAATTTAAAATGAGTAAAAAAAGAATATTTGCACTGATTTTGATCGTCGTCATGCTGGCTGCAATTTTGACTAACCCCAGCAAAGAGGAACATGAAAAAATTGTCCGTGCGAAAGCCGAACAATTATTAAAAAATCAGCTTCATGCCAAAGATAAAGAGTTTTTTGGCTTGGGAATGCAGCTCTTCGGAAATGACATTGTCGATAAATTTATCCAAAGTTCCGTTGTGGTAGACAACTACTATTTGTTTTCCTTGACAAAAATAAAATGGCAGGGCACCGAACAGATCATAGGCGGAGGAGCTTTTAAACACATCTGGCTGAGCCCAAAAATTGATGAAAAAGCAGACGAAATTATTGCTGCATTGAAAAAGATCTAACATGCCTTTAGAAATACTTTACGAAGACGAATCTATCGTTGCAATCAATAAACCGCATGGACTATTGGTACACCGATCTTCTATCGCACGCGATGCTTCAGCGTTTGCGCTACAGCTCCTTCGGGACCAACTAGGAAAAACAGTTTATCCTGCACATCGTTTAGACCGGAAGACCGGAGGCATACTGCTATTTTCATTAAATAAGGAGACCGACCAATATTTACAAAAAAGTTTTCAGGAGCGTAAGGTCGACAAAAAATACCTCGCCGTCCTCAGAGGTTTCGCGCCAGCAGAAGGTCTGATTGATTATCCTTTAAAAAGGGACGATGGTACGGTTCAGGAAGCGCAAACATCTTTTCGTTTACTTGCTCAAAGCGAGCTGGCCGTTACCTTCGGGAAATTTCCGACGTCACGATACAGTCTCGTCGAAGCCAATCCAATTACAGGTCGTATGCATCAGTTACGCCGCCATTTCGCTCATATCTTCCATCCAATTATCGGCGATCGCCCGCACGGATGCAACAAACAAAACAAGTTCTGGAAAGAAACGTACCAAATGGATACCATGCTATTGCATGCCTCGGAGCTGACCTTTAAACATCCTTTATCGGGCGAAGACGTTCATATCAAAGCGCTCCTACAACCCGATTTCATCAGGGTATTGGAAATATTAAACCTCAATGAAGTATGTTAAAATTGATTCTCGAAGCTTTCATAAGCATATCCGGTATCACCGCAGCTTCTGGTATTGTCTATCAGGATAGTCAGATCCATATCGTTTCTGACAATAGCAATTACATCTACAGCTATCATATCGCAGACCAAAAGTTGTCTAAAACCGTACTACTGCGCTCTGATCCGATGGAAAACATGGCTAAAGCAGCTAAAATGGATTTGGAATCGATTACTTTCGATGGAAGCCACTATTACCTTTACGGCTCTGGTTCTACCCCAAACAGAAACAATCGTTTTATTTGGGACGGCAAAACAGTCCTTCAGGAAGACTACAGTAAAATCTATTCTTCCTTAATGGAAAAATTCAGTATTTCCAAAGAAGACTTCAATATTGAAGGCGTTGTTCATTTAAAAGATAAGATCTTATTTTTTAACCGGGGAAATGGTCCTAAAGGCACAAATGCCATTTTAGAGTATCACCCGCTTTCTCCCGGCCTGTCCCGATTTATCCCGATTGAACTACCCAAGCTAAATGGCATCTCGACAGGCTTCTCAGATGCGACCCTGGTTGGAAATGAAATCTATTTTATCGCTACCGCGGAAGACGCAAAATCGACCTATCTGGATGGAGAAATCGGAGGCTCCCTTCTTGGAAAAATACCGTCAGATCTTTCTGGCAAACTCGAGACATTCGAAATTCCTGAAAAGCATAAATTTGAAGGAATCACGTTAAAAGAGAAGACAGCCCAAGGCCTTGTTTTCCTGCTGTGTGAGGATACCGATAGCGAAGATGATCATATGACCATCTATTCGCTCCAGGTAAGCAATTAAATCGATTGTTCTAAAATGGATTCACAGTGAGGAATCACGTATATTTTATTAAATTTGTAGCTGATTAAAACTTAATTTTTATGTTAAAAAATACTGCCCTTTCGGAGACGCACATTGCTTTAGGAGCAAAAATGGTTCCCTTTGCAGGCTTCAACATGCCCGTACAATACACAGGCATCAATGATGAGCACGAAACAGTTCGCACAGGTGTAGGAGTTTTTGATGTAAGCCACATGGGTGAATTCATCCTAAAAGGTGAAAAAGCCTTGGATCTACTTCAAAAAATATCTTCCAATGATGTGTCAAAATTATACGATGGCAAAGTTCAATATGCTTATATCCCCAATGAAACTGGCGGTGTAGTTGATGACTTCCTAACATACCGTATAGACGATAAGACATATTTTTTGGTTGTGAATGCGTCAAATATTGAGAAAGACTGGAACTGGATCTCCAAGTACAATACAGATGGTGTGGAGATGAAGAATATCTCTGATCAAACCTCTTTATTTGCGGTACAGGGTCCTAAGGCTGCTGATGCACTTCAATCGCTTACAGATATCGAATTAGCTCCAATGGAATACTATACCTTTGCAAAAGGTACATTTGCGGGTGTAGAAAATGTATTGGTTTCTGCAACAGGATATACTGGCGCTGGAGGTTTTGAAATATATGTAGCCAATGAAGATGCCCAAAAAGTATGGGATGCTATTTTTGAAGCAGGTAAAGCTTATGGAATCAAACCAATTGGTTTAGGTGCCCGTGATACTTTACGTCTAGAAATGGGTTTCTGCCTGTACGGAAATGATATCGACGATAATACATCCCCCTTAGAAGGCGGTTTGGGCTGGGTAACGAAGTTTACAAAAGACTTTGTGAATTCTGCGGCGCTTAAAGCGGAAAAAGAAGCTGGTCTAAAGAAAAAGCTTGTTGGTTTCGAAATGATTGACAGAGGCATTCCTCGTCATGATTACGAAATCGTTGATGCTGATGGAAATGTAATTGGACGTGTTACTTCGGGAACGCAATCACCAACATTGAAAAAATCAATCGGTTTGGGTTATGTGGATACAGCTTTTTCAAAAGACGGCACCGAGATCTTTATTCTGATCCGCAATCAAAAAATAAAAGCAAAAGTAACAAAACCACCATTTGTGAAGTAATAAAAAAAGCCTGCTTAAAGCAGGCTTTTTTTATTACTTCTTCTTTTGTTTTGTAGTAGGTTGCTGTTTACCGCTTTCTTTTTGTTGAATAAGCGATCGAACTCGTTTACTTAAAACAACGCGGAGGTAGATCAAAACCACCAAAAAGGCGATGGATAATCCCGTTACCAACATGTTGCCGGCCTTATACCCTTCGAAACCACTGTAAACTAAAAATACAATAGCCAAACTCAACACGATGTTTAGAAAAAAATACTTTAACATATTACTTTTTTATTAATCCCAATACCCGTTGTCTCCATCCTCCAAAGAAATAGAATGCTCCCCCAACAATGTTTAATAAAACGATCGTCAAAGCCATCAGCATCCTTTCTGTGTTAGAAATTGTCCTCGAAAGCATGATTTCCCGTAGAACCAATATCACCCATAGGAGAGACAATAAAATGGAAAGGCTACCTAATATAGGGAATATACCAAGGTTAAATAATCGAGCTAAAATAGCTACGCTATAAAAAGCAAGACTAAACAAGAAAGCTTGCTTAGTCTGATGCTCCAAATTCTTCATCTTAATAAACGTCTAACTCTGGATCGATTTCCTCTTTCCAAGCTAAAATTCCGCCTTTTAAGTTTGCAAGATTGTCAAAACCCTGTTGTTCCAATAACATAATCGCCTGTGCAGAACGTTTTCCAGAACGGCATTGTACGATAACAGGTTTATCTTTCGAAATCTTATCCGCTTCGATCAATATACCTGAAAGTGGAATATTCAATCCATTTAAATTTGATACTTCATACTCAAAGGATTCACGAACGTCTATCAACTGAAAATCTTCGTTGTTATCGATTTTATTCTTTAATTCTTGTACAGATACTTCTTTCATTTTCAAACTATTTAATATTCAAATATACTACATTTTTTCCGAAAGTGTTCGCTTTCATAGATGCTCAAAATCAGCCATTGTTAATGAGAATAGCATAAAATATACCTCAATTTTTAGTGTATTAACGGCGTTAGAAATGCTAGACGGGATTTCCCTATCTTCGCATCATTTTGTCTGCATCATTTTAGGATTTTTTTTCATGCACAATTCGCTTGTAGAATTTTCCTTATCTTCACCGAGACTTTACTAAGCTTTATATGAATTCAATACCTAAAATTATACTGTCCATATCTTTACTAGCACTCTCGGCAGTAACTTATGGACAGCAAGTTATTTCCGAGCAGGAACGCCAAGATGTGAGCCGCATACTCAATACCCTAGCCGCTGACGATATGCGTGGGAGATCGGCTTTGACAAAAGACATCGAACCAGCTGCAGATTTTATCGCTGCCGAAATGAAGAGAATAGGCCTTAGCCCCTACGCAGAACAAAATTACAGGCAAACATTCCAATTGGATAAAATCTCTCCGGTAAGCAAATCCGCAACCATCAATAAGCAGCTGATCCCAGCTGACCATGTTATTTCACTTGGAAACCACGTTGATTTACAGTGGGATAATCGAAGTAGCCTTAACATCGTCGAAATAAAATCGGGCGATGATTTTGCGAAAGTATTTAGAGAACATTCTCTAGCCAAAGAAAATACACTTGTATTGGTAGACCCCTCCTTTGAAAGCTATTTTGTGCGTTTTGGTCAAATGCTCAACTCTCCTAAATTTATAGAGGACCCCTCCAAACAAAAACCATCAATTGTCTACCTTTTAACAGCGGAGAAACCCCAAACTTTTCAAATTCATATTGAACGGAAGCTTCAAAATTTCCCCTTGTTTAACGTGGCAGGAATAATCCCCGGGAAAAGTAAACCGAACGAATACGTTATCTTTTCGGGACATTACGATCATATTGGCATCCTTCAGGCAGTAGGCCAAGATTCTATTGCCAATGGCGCCGATGACGATGCCTCAGGTGTGACCGCAATGTTAACCCTGGCAGATTACTACAACAAACAAAATAATAATGAAAGGACCCTTATTTTCGTCGCTTTTACGGCAGAAGAACTGGGCATGTATGGCTCAAAATATTTTTCCAACCACATCAATGCTGACCAGGTAGTCGCGATGATCAATATGGAAATGATCGGAAAAGACTCAAAATTCGGTCCCAATACGGTATATATCACGGGATATGATCAATCCAATCTAAGCGAATTGATGCAGGAGAATCTGAAAAATACAACCTTCAAATTCTACCCAGATCCTTATACCAAACAAAATCTGTTTTATCGAAGCGACAATGCAGTATTAGCGGCCAAGGGAGTTCCGGCACATTCGTTCTCAACCTCTCAAATGGACAAGGATGAATACTACCACACCGTAAAAGATGAGGTATCTACACTAAACGTTCAGAACATTATTTCCAGTATAGAAGCGATCGCGATAGGTACCTCGGGAATTGTAGAAGGTAGACAAACACCTTCCCGTGTCGAAAAACTAAAAGATTAAGAAACAGCTGAAGCTTTGACTTCCTTTTGCATAACATAGTCGTTTAGCACATAATCATAATAAGGAATATCAATAGTTTCAATGACCTCAAAGCCCTGCTTTAAATAGAAATGGTAAGCAGGGTTATTTCTATTTACATTTAGTTCAAGAATACCTTTACCTTTTAGTCGTGTTTTTTGTGAAGCGAAGTCTATCAGTGCCTTTCCGAAACCTTTTCCTTGAACGTTAGGCATCAAGTAGAGCTTTTCAATACGGACGCGATCTTCAAGAGTTCTCAAGGCAATAAATCCTTGTGCTACCCCTTCTTCTTTCAAAACATAGAAAAATTGGCCATTAACCATGCTTTCCGCTAATCCTTCTACGGTATAGCTTTTTTCCAGCATAAAGTCAATTTGGTCCTGTGAAAGTATCTCTCCATAAGTAACTGGCCAAATAATATGCGCCATATTGGAAATGCTTCTGATATCGCTTTGTTCTGCCAATTCTATTGTTATCATGCGATCTTTTCTCCTATTAATATGTATTTTACATGGGAAAATTTAAGGGCAAATAGGCCGTCTTTTTCCATTTCGTATTCGTTGTCACCAATTTTAATCAAGCCTTCGTGCGTATTTTTTTCATCAGCATCAAGTCCCTCAATTCGGATCCTTTCCCCTGCCGGCTTCCATTTGGTGAATCCTGTTGTCACAAAACAATAGCGAACCCCATTCGTGATAAGGACAACATTAATCTGCTCAAGATAGGGCTCGTAATACGCCACATCAAGCTGATCGGTCAAGATATTCACCGCTTTATAATGATGTGCTATAAGGTATTCAATAGCCGTCCTTAGAAAAACATTATTATAGGAAATTACCTTCAGATTCTCCTGTGACGCGTTAATGGTATTTTTTGTAAAAACAATATCGAACTTATACCCTCGTGCATCCAGTAAATCCATTGTTCCTTCTTCGATTACAATGGTTGGGCTCCATTCCAGTAGCTGGCCCAAATCCTCTTCATCAATAAGGAAAAGATCTTCAATCAGTAATGCGGGTTCCTGATTTTCGCGGACAATATGATGAGATGACATATATAATTTAATATCCGAGCCTACGTAACGTGATATAAGCCATCAATCCCGTACTGATCTCCAACGAGCTTTCGTCCACATCAAAGGTAGGCGTATGAACAGCTGAAGAGATCCCTCGCGCCGCATTGCCTGTACCCAAACGATAGAAACAAGCATTAATTTCTTGCGAATAATAGGAAAAATCCTCCGCGGCAGGCCATAGATCTAAGTCTACAACATTTTCCTTACCAAGATATTCTTCTGCAAAAGTGCGTGCATTTTTAGTCAATTGAGGTTCGTTTATTAAAAAAGGATATCCCTTACGGACCTCAAATTCACAAATTGCACCCATACTTTCAGCAATGCCGACAGCAATTTTCACCATTCTTTCATGCGCCTCAGCACGCCACTCCTCGTCAAATGTGCGAAATGTACCTTCCAGATATACCTGATCAGGAATAATATTTGTCGCTCCATTGGCAATAATCTTTCCAAAAGATAAAACCGTTGGGGTACGTGGGTCTGCAAATCGACTAGCGATCTGTTGCAAAGCGGTAATGATCTGTGCTGTAATAACAATTGGATCAATATTTTGGTGCGGATGTGCACCATGCCCGCCCCTGCCTTTGACTGTCATAAACAGTTCATCGCAGGAAGCCATATATTTTCCCTCACGGAAACCAACCTTGCCTACCTCAATAAAGGGCATCACATGCTGACCTATTATGGCTGAGGGGGCAGGATTCTGCAAAGCGCCCTCTTTGATCATTAAGGAAGCTCCTCCTGGCAAGCGCTCTTCGCCAGGCTGGAAGATCAATTTGATCGTTCCTCCAAATTCGGCTTTTAGGCTATTCAATATTTTAGCTGTCCCCAAAAGTGAGGAGGTATGTACATCATGGCCACAGGCATGCATCACTCCTGGGGTGTTGGAACCATATGAACGCCCCTCCACTTCTTGAATTGGTAAAGCATCCATATCTGCGCGCAACGCGATAACTTCATCTGAGGGTAGGTCACCTTTGATTAAAGCGACAATCCCCGTATCAGCTTTAGCCTCATAAGGAATTCCCAATTCATCCAATTGCGCTTTTACAAATGCCGAGGTATTGTATTCTTCGAAGGAAAGTTCAGGATTCTGATGAAGATGTCTACGGTTGGAAACCGTATCTTCAAAATATTGATGAGCTAAGGCCAGGACTTTTTCTTTCGTACTTGCCATAAGGTTGATTGATTTATTGATATACAAAAACGTTCTCTGAAAAAACAAAGACGTTGCTAAAATATTGACGTAACTCGCGCATGAAGGCATTTGCTTCAGAGCGACTTCTAAAATCACCTACCTTGACGCGATAATTGGGTTCATCATAGGTGATATAAGTATCAATATCTTTATACATACTTCGGAAACGTGTCTGCTCCGAAAAGGCCTGATTCCGATTCGATCCAGCAAAGATCTGTACACGGAATCCCCTTACTTTGACCCGCGTCGCCGCTGAGCGGACAACGGGTTTAGCAGGAACTACTGTCGCTTTGCTTTCGACAGGATTGATCCCCATAGCTGCCCTGAAATTTTGAAGCTGTGTAATCAATGAATCTTTGGTTACAATTACTCCACCTTTTTCTTGTGCGTTTACCTGAACTAGCGCAAACAACACAAGTGCATGTATGAAAATCAATCCTCTCTTCAGCATAGTTTAACCTTTCTTATCGATTAGTTATTTGCGCCGTGGCAATTTTTATATTTTTTTCCTGAACCACAAGGACATTCGTCATTGCGTCCAACAGTATTCTCGTTACGAACAGGTTCTTTTGGACCTTCATTCACATCCTCCTCACTCACACCTGTAGGCGAAGCCAATTCAGCTTTCGTTTCAATCGTTTTTACTGGAGCCTGCTGTACTTGTCTCGCTTGCATAGAAGTCGGTTCTTGACCAGGGATCTCTCCTTTGAAAATAAAGCTAACGACATCCTTATTCATTGAAGCCAACATCGATTTAAACAAATCAAATGCCTCCATTTTATAAATGATAATCGGATCCTTTTGTTCATAAACAGCATTTTGAACGGATTGTTTCAAATCATCCATTTCACGCAAGTGCTCTTTCCAAGCCTCGTCGATTAATGCTAATACGATTCCTTTTTCAAAAGATTTGAAAACTTCTTTACCGTTGCTTTCGATCGCTTTTTTCAAATTCGCAGAAACTTGAATGCCACGGATACCATCCGTAAATGGAATAACGACATTTTCGACGATTTGACCTCTTTCCGCATACACATTATTCAATACAGGAACTGTCAAAGCGCCAACGGCTTCAATTTTATGGTGGTAAGCATTAATTGCATGCTCAAATAGACGATCGGTCAAGCCTTCAATTTTGCCTTGCGCAAATTCTTCCGCAGTAATTTCTGGTGTAATCGCAAAAATACGGATTACTTCGATTTGGAAATCTTCATAGTTACCTTGCTCTTTTGCTTCAACGACAATTTCTTCGGCTACATCAAAAATCATGTTGTTCAAATCCACATCCAAACGTTCTCCAAACAAAGCGTTTTTACGCTTCGAATAGATTACAGTACGTTGTGAATTCATGACATCATCGTATTCCAATAGACGTTTACGAATACCAAAGTTATTCTCCTCCACTTTACGTTGTGCACGTTCGATGGATTTAGTCAACATACTATGTTGCATCACTTCACCTTCTTCAACACCCATTTTCACCATGATGTTAGAGATTCGCTCTGAGGCAAATAAACGCATCAAGTTATCTTCCAAAGAAACGAAGAATTGCGAAGAACCCGGGTCTCCCTGACGACCTGCACGACCACGTAACTGACGGTCAACACGACGAGATTCGTGTCTTTCGGTACCGATAATTGCAAGACCGCCAGCATTTTTAACTTCTTCGGTCAATTTAATATCCGTACCACGACCAGCCATGTTGGTCGCGATGGTTACTTGTCCTGGGCGTCCAGCTTCAGCTACGATATCAGCTTCTTTTTGGTGTAACTTCGCATTTAATACATTATGTTTGATCTTACGCAATTGAAGCATACGGCTCAATAACTCCGAAATTTCAACCGATGTCGTACCAACCAATACTGGACGTCCCGCATCTGTCAATCGTTGAATTTCTTCAGCTACTGCATTGTATTTTTCACGTGCCGTACGATAAATCAGATCTTGACGGTCATCGCGTTGTGCAACACGATTCGTCGGAATTTCGACCACATCAAGTTTGTAAATTTCCCAAAGCTCACCGGCCTCCGTCGACGCTGTACCTGTCATACCCGAAAGCTTATGGTACATACGGAAGTAATTTTGCAGTGTAATCGTTGCGTAAGTTTGTGTTGCATCTTCTACTTTCACATTCTCCTTTGCTTCGATCGCCTGGTGTAAACCATCGGAGTAACGGCGGCCGTCCATGATACGACCTGTTTGCTCATCAACAATTTTCACTTTACCTTCATCAACGATATATTCAACATCATTTTCAAACAAGGTATATGCTTTTAACAGCTGGTTAATCGAGTGAATACGCTCTGCTTTAATTGAATAGTCGCGCAGCATGTCTTCTTTCTGAGCTGCCTTTTCTTCCAAAGTCAAAGAAGACTTTTCAATTTCGGCAATCTCAGTACCAACATCCGGTAAAATAAAGAATGAAGGATCTTCACCTGTTGCTGTAATCAACTCGATACCTTTTTCTGTCAATTCTACTTGATTATTCTTTTCATCAATCACAAAATAAAGTTCTGCATCTACTTTAGGCATATTTTTATTTTGCTCTTGCATATAGTAGTTTTCTACTTTTTGTAAGATAGAACGATTAGCACCTTCACTTAAGAACTTGATTAATGCTTTATTTTTAGGTAAACCTCTATAAGCTCTTAACAATGCTAAACCTCCGCCTTCAACATCAGAATCTCCTGCCGCCAACGCTTTTTTAGCATCATTCAAGACTGTATTGATGTAAGCTTTCTGTACATGTACCAAACGTTCGATACGCGGTTTTAATTGGTAGAATTCGTGTTGATCGCCACGAGGAATCGGACCTGAGATAATTAATGGTGTACGCGCATCATCAATCAATACAGAGTCAACCTCATCGACCATGGCAAAGTGTAATTTTCCTTGCACCAATGCGTCTGGAGTCTGAACCATATTATCACGTAGATAATCGAAGCCAAACTCATTATTCGTACCATATACGATATCCGATTGATAAGCTTTACGACGTTGCGGGGAATTTGGTTGATGTTTATCGATACAGTCAACAGATAGTCCGTGGAACTCAAATAACGGTGCATTCCACTCCGAGTCACGACGAGCAAGGTAATCATTCACCGTTACGATGTGTACTCCTTGACCAGAAAGAGCATTTAGATAGGTCGGTAATGTTCCTACCAACGTTTTACCCTCACCTGTTGCCATCTCGGCAATTTTACCGCTGTGCAATACAATACCACCGATTAACTGGACATCATAGTGTACCATGTTCCAAGTGACCTCAGTACCTGCAGCCATCCATTTGTTTTTCCAAATCGCCTTATCACCATTGATGATAACGTTTGATTTGTAAACAGCCAATTCTCTGTCAAAATCGTTGGCAGTAACTTCTAATTCTTCGTTTTCTGTCAAACGTCTTGAAGTCTCTTTTACCACGGCAAATGCCTCCGGTAAAATATCCTTCAATACCTCTTCCAACTTCTTGTCACGGTCTTTGGACAATTTGTCCACTTGCTCGTAAATAGAAGTTTTCTTTGCCATATCGTCCTCGTCTTGATCCGCTTCTTTTTTAAGCGTATCAATTTCTTGGTCAATATCTGCTAGGTAATTTTTAATTCTTTCTTTGAAATCAACGGTCTTGGCACGTAACTCGTCATTGGTTAGATTTGAAAGCTTCTCATATTCAGCTTTGATTTGGTCTACCACAGGCTGAATTCCCTTGATATCTCTCTCGGATTTACTTCCAAATAATTTACTTAAAAACTTTAACATAATTTTTTTTCTATCTCAACTTAAGATTTTGTACAATAATGACTCCAAAGTAAAATTGCAGACAATTTGACACTAATCGGGCAAATTTAGTTATTAGATATGATATCTAACAGCTTACATCCATTTTTTTTACGTTATTTTTATTGAAAATGTCAGTTCCTCTCAGCCAGCAAGAATCCTATATATATTTATCCCCTATTACGCTATCTTTACGTGAAGTTTTTCTGTTTAATATATGCTTCTAAACCGTCAGCTGATTATGATAAAAACAACTTTTGGTCTGATTGCGGAATGAATCCCAGTTCCTGAGCCTTTTCAAACATCTTCGTAATCGCATCACGTCCTTCAAGCCCCAGCTCTACTGAATATTTATTGACATAAAGTTCAATATGCTTGTACATCACCTCTTCACTCATTTCCTGTGCATGCGCACGAATAAATTCAAGTCCAGATTTCGGATTGGCAAATGCGAATTCTACACTTTCCTTTAAAATTGTATTCAACGTATCCTTCACCTCTTGTGGCAAACTACGTTTTACGACAATTCCGCCAAGAGGAATCGGAAATTTTGTCGTCTTCTCCCAGTACTCGCCCAGATCCACGACTTTATGCAGTCCTTTTTCAGCATAAGTGAACCTATTTTCATGAATAATCAATCCCAAATCAATGGGTCCATCAAGTAAGGCTCCCTCAATATCCGAAAAAACAAGTTCCACTTTATTTTTTAATTCGGGGAATGCCAAGCTTAATAAAAAGTTAGCGGTTGTATACTTTCCTGGATACCCCACTTTCAATTGATCGAATCCCTCCAGGCTCTCAGCTCTTTCTAATTTTTGCTGAAGTAATTTCGCTAATTTCGGATCCTTCGTAATCAGCATAGGCCCTACACCAAATCCTAAAGCACTACCTGCATCGAGCAGTTCATAATCTTCAACCGCGTAGGCAAAGGCATGATAGCTCAGCTTGGTGATGTCAAGATCGCCTTGAAAAGCTTTCAAGTTCAAGGTCTCCACATCTTGATATTCCACCTCAAAATCCAGTCCTTTGGTATCTATCTTATGATGAATCAATGCATCAAAAATAAATGTATCGTTTGGACATGGAGAAAATCCTAATGTTAATTTCATGTTGTACAAAATTTTTCCCATCCGTCAGATGGGATTTATGAATTTTAATCAAACCGTAATTCTATGCGTTATCAGGTAAAGTATCATTGCCAAGAAAGTACTGGCAATAATTCCTTTTCCGAGATGATCGTTCCCCGATCGATACGCAAAACGTAAAAGCACTAAATTAACCAATACGGCTATGGTATAGATAGCCATGGGTTTCTCGGGTAAAAAATGAAGTTCAAGATCCGTAAAACGTACTAAAATATGAGCCAATACTGGAGATACAGTACCGATACCCAATCCTATCCAGAGATTATTTTTCACGTTTATCGTCTCCCTTTGTATTTCCCAGATGATCAAAGCTCCATGAGTTCAATTCTGGGATAGCGTGATGTGCCGTCATATCGAACTGTGTCGGAACGACAGATACATAACCATTGGCCAATGCAAAACTATCGGTATCTTCCCCCCTGTCCTGCAAGACAAATTTACCCGTTGTCCAATAATAATCGCGATTGTGCGGATCAATGCGTTCATCAAATTCTTCTACCCAATGTCCGCCTGCCTGTCTACAAATTTTAATACCTTTAAAACCTGCTGTTTGCGGAAAATTAACATTCAGCAATGTATTTTTAGGAAGACCATTCGCCAGCACCTGCTCGGCAATAGAAATCACGTAAGGTCTGCAATAGCTAAAATCCGCATCATGGGAAAAGTTATCGAGCGAAAAACCAACAGAAGGAATCCCTTCAATAGCCCCTTCTACCGCAGCAGACATCGTACCGGAATACAAAACATTGATTGAATTGTTGAGCCCATGATTGATTCCCGAGACGCATATATCTGGTTTTTGTCCTTTAAAAACTTTATTCACCGCAAGTTTCACACAATCTACCGGTGTTCCTGAACACTGATACATTTCAACCCCTTCATATAAATTGATTTTATCCAAACGTAGCGGTCTACCAAGTGTAATGGCGTGCCCCATTCCAGATTGCGCCGAATCAGGAGCAACGACAACTACATTTCCGATTTTCTGCATCTCCTCCAATAGCACCTTAATCCCCGGCGCTGTGATACCGTCGTCATTAACAACTAAAATATTGGGTTTCATATGTAAATAATTTCTTTTTTAAAGGTCATCAGGAATCCCCAGTTCAATCCATCTGTGTTTATGCTTTTAGAATATGAGGATTTCCTCTTTACCATATACGAAGTTAGTAAATCTGAAACCGAGATGTAAATAATATTGACACAACAGGCAATTATTATCTGTAAAGGTCGCTCATTAGGACATGGCAAACAGCATAAGCGACTGTCGAAACAGGGGGCAAACGAACACAGGGAAGCTGCAAGAGAGCGATGAGTTTAGGTGCAGCAAACGAAGATGAGATGGTAACCAAGTTATATGTTTTAACAGTGCTTATTCAGTGCTCGTTCAGTGCTTGTTCAGTGCTTGCTCAGTAACGACTGACTAAATACTGATTAATCACTGTCTAAACATTGGTTAAATATTGTTATTCGGTACAATTTGGTAGGGGTGTGATTTACCACCGATTACTACGACATCGTTTGCGTAAGATTGTGTCGTTATTGACAAATATTAGCCCTAAATTTAGCATTCAAACAGACAAACAAAGATAATAATTCAGTTATGAGCATTAATTTTGAATCCCGTTACGCAATAGGGCCAAAGGAATACAAAACTTTAGATACACAAGGGTTAAGGGAAAATTTTCTAATTGAAACAGTTTTTGAAGCAGACAGAATTAATTTTGTCTATACCCACTATGATCGCTATATGGCTGGTGGAGCAATGCCTGTAAGCTCAAAAATCAAATTAGATACCATTCCCGCATTATTAAAAGAACCTTACTTCCTTTCTAGAAGAGAGTTGGGTATTATCAATGTCGGTGGGAACGGTCAAGTTGAAGTTGACGGCATTACCTATGATCTCAATACCAAAGAAGCCCTTTATATCGGCCAGGGTGCTCAAGAGGTTTATTTTTCAA
This sequence comes from Sphingobacterium siyangense, assembly GCF_007830445.1. Taxonomy (GTDB): domain Bacteria; phylum Bacteroidota; class Bacteroidia; order Sphingobacteriales; family Sphingobacteriaceae; genus Sphingobacterium; species Sphingobacterium siyangense. The sequence continues at coordinate 61,583 of NZ_VLKR01000013.1, forward strand.
GCAAGGACGCCGCACAGCCCGCAAAATTCTATTTAAACTCTACACCTGCACATTGCAGCTACCCAACTAAAAAGGTAACGAAAGAAGATGCAAATAAAATAGAATTGGGTTCATTGGAAACAGCTAACCACCGTACGATAAACCAGATGTTATTGAACAAAGTGGTACAAACCTGCCAATTACAGATGGGAATGACCGAGTTAAAACCGGGCTCAGTATGGAATACAATGCCATCCCATACCCACGATCGTCGTATGGAAGTCTATTTCTATTTTGAATTACCAGAGGGACAGGCGGTATCACATTTTATGGGACCCATCGATGAGACCCGCCATATTTGGATGCACAACGATCAGGCTGTAATTTCTCCACCATGGTCAATTCACTCCGGAGCTGGAACTTCCAATTATACCTTTATATGGGGAATGGCGGGTGAAAATTTAGATTATGACGATATGGACAAATGTGCCATCACAGAATTGAAGTAATATGAAAAAAACACTCGTATTGAGTTTAGCGCTAGGACTTTCAACACTTGCTTTTGCGCAGAACAACAAAACCATTACTGTAAACAACTCTTCCGCTAGCGCAAGAACAGAGTTGATCAGCATCCCTTATACAACATTCGAGAAACACTTCGACCTGAAAAACAGTGTATTTACGATTGTGGATAAGGACAAAAAGGAACTCGCCTATCAACTTGAAAAACTAGGAAAACCGACGGCACAAAATATTTTAATCCAAATAACCGTTGCTCCTAAAAGTTCAACAACCTTCGGGGTAAATGGGAATAAACCCACAACTATTGCTTCCAAGACCTATGCAAGATACGTCCCTGAACGCAAAGATGACTTTGCATGGGAAAACGATATTGCAGCGTTTAGAGCCTATGGAAAGGCTTTAGAAGGTAGCTCTGAGGACGCACAGGGTTTTGACTTCTGGGCAAAACGTAGCAATGACCTTGTTGTTGACGAATGGTATAAAACCGGGGATTATCATGCCGATCATGGCAAAGGATTAGATTATTATTCCGTCGGACAAACCTTAGGTGTTGGTGATGCAACCCCCTTTATTGACGAACAGGTTGTTTACCATAAGCATTATCGCCAATACGAGGTATTGGACAACGGTCCGCTGCGCTCCACATTCAAACTTATCTATGAACCGGAGAATGTAAAAGGTCAGCAGCTACAGGTTGAAAAGACCATTTCCTTAGATGCTGGGAGTCAATTGAACAAAATAAGCTATTCCATCAAAAACGCAACCTCTGCCGCTACACCAATTGTTGTGGGGATCGCTAAAAGAAAAGAGGAAAAACCTCAGATTCTAAATGATGTAGAGAATGGCATTTTAGCGTATTGGGAACCTGCAGAAGGAGATAAAATTACTGGAACTGCGGTTATCCTACCAAAAGTAAAATATGTATTCAAAGATAGTCCAAAACAATTTTTACTGGCAACCACCGTCAAAAATGATAAACCACTGGTTTATTTTGCGGGGGCTGCATTCAATAAAGCGGGTAAAATAGGTAGTTTTGAGCAATGGCAGTCTTATTTAAAAACATTTAAAAATAATTTAGATCAACCGTTAACAATAAAATATTCAAAATAATGTCCATACTGCAATCTTTTGACTTAAGTGGGAAAGTAGCCTTGGTAACAGGCTGCAAAAGAGGAATTGGCAAGGCAATTGCCGAAGCATTGGCTGAAGCCGGAGCAGATATTATCGGCGTTTCAGCGTCATTGGAAACTGAAGGCTCTGCAGTAGAAAAATCCGTAAAAGCATTAGGCAAAAATTTCTATGCCTATCAGTGTGATTTCTCTAAACGTACAGAACTTTACAAATTTATCGAAAAAGTAAAATCAGCGCATCCGACGATTGACATCCTGTTTAACAATGCTGGAAATATCCTTCGTAAACCTGCTGCCGAGCATCCAGATGAATATTGGGATGAAATTATCGAGATCAATCAAAATGCGCAATTTATATTAACACGTGAAATTGGAAAGGACATGATTTCACGTGGAACTGGAAAGATCGTATTTACAGCATCCTTGTTAACTTTCCAAGGTGGCATCAATGTTCCGGGATATGCCGCTTCAAAAGGTGCTGTAGGATCTTTAGTAAAGGCTTTTGCGAATGAGTGGGCTTCCAAAGGTGTCAACGTAAACGGATTTGCTCCAGGATATATTGCAACGGATAATACCGAGGCCCTTAGAGACGACCCTGAACGCTCTAAGTCCATTTTGGACCGTATACCTGCAGGTCGCTGGGGAACCCCAGAAGATTTTAAGGGGCCAGCTGTATTCCTCGCTTCAAAAGCGTCTGACTATGTACATGGAACCATCCTTACAGTGGATGGTGGCTGGATGGGAAGATAACAATCAACCTTTACGATGAATTTGTTTTAAGAGTCTTTATCCGAAGGGGTAAAGACTTTTTTTACAATTCTAAATCCCAGATTACTAAAAGATGCATTGGGACTAACTGAACCTATATAGACTGTATTAAAAGCAGCACAGCTATTTTTACTACACCACCAGGAGCCTCCTCGGGCATGGGCAATAGAGCGATCACCATCTCTTTCAAGCTTTCCGGTACAAAATTCAAAGACATTTCCAAAGATGTCATAAAGCCCCCATGGATTGGGTTTGAATTTTCCGACAGGAGAAGTATACAGATAGCCATCGGAATAATCCGCTTTCAAATGATCTCTTCCATGCCATACATTTGCATATTCACCCATATTCTCCTTACTGAAACCTTCAAAATAATAACCTTCGCTACCCGCTCTTGCCGCCACCTCCCATTCGTCAAAAGAGGGCAATCTACAGTTTGCCCATGTACAATATGCTAGCACATCCTTATAGGAAATGCAGGTAACAGGATGATCCATCTTAGCCTCAATGCCGCCACGACTTACGCCATTCGGAAAGCGCCAATAGGCTGTACTATCCTGTAGCCAACGAAACTCCGCCAAGCCAGGCTCAAAGACCATGGCGTTGTGATAGCGTTCTGCTAATGTTTTATAGCCTGTTGCTTGAACAAATTTCTCAAATTCAGCATTTGTCAGCTCAAACTTAGCGATCCAAAACGATTCAACTTTTACAACTCTTTTGGGATTGTCTAGGCTACCTGTATCACCCAAATGATAGTCTCCGGCCGGAATTTGGATATAGTTTCCAGCTTGGGCTTCACATTGGAGATGTAAAACAATCAATCCCATCAAATAGAGTAATTTCCTCATTCTCCTTGCCGTTTGTTATAATACAAATTTGAAGTTTCGAATACTAAAAATCCAACTGCACTACTTGCTTTTTTCTCATCGTAATATTTAAGTGCCCGACTAAAGATCAGCGCCTCATTTTCTTTATTGTAATTTAGATAGGAGTAATAATTGCTATTTTCTCCATATAACTTTTTAAAAGACGTAGACTTTATAAATTCACTATATTCACCTCGTTTCATCAGCAACATCAATAAGGTCAGGGCATCTTTGTCTTTCGGTGTTTTCTTGGCATAATCAATAATAAAAGGAATCATTTGCCAACCGTTTAGTTCCACTAGGGCATGCTTATAATTTACCCCCATCCGTTTGCTTCGGATAACAGATTCCTGGATAAGTTTGATTACTGAATCCCTATTCTCCTGCAAAAAATCGGTCTGTCTTTGCGACCAGGACGACTCATTAAAACCGTCCAATAAGGTACCGAAGATTTTTTTGTCGATCTGCGTTTGGTATTCAGGTATAGCGCAATTCTGTGCATATAGTTCTGCGTGAATCATGGTATAGGTAAACTTTTCGCGCAGGGATAGCTTTTTAAAATCAGTAGCCGAAATTGCATTTGTTCCAGCATCGGTCGTTTCTTTATCTTCTTCGGGGATTATTTTTGCGATTAACGCCTTTACTTTGTCCAAACCATAGGGCGGGATGGTCATTTTGTTCCGCACTTCGATAGCGGCAGTATCCATAAAAAGACTCTCGTCATCCTCCGGATTTGTTTGTGCAAAAACACCTGCCCAACACAGGAAAGAAATAAAAAATAAAAGTCCCCTTTTCATATCGTATGATTTAATATCTTTTAAAAATAAAGAAATTACTGCTACAAAAATTATTCCTCTTTATTATATAGAACTTCCTTTCGCCACGATCTGCCTTTTCCTAATTGCAATGATTTCTAAATACAATAATTCCTTTTTGTAATGAATACCCTCTGCTCCTAACAAAAATCCCCGGATTTAATAAAACCCAGGGATACTATATTTCTTTTACTTTTGTCTATATCAAGAATATAAACCTTTCTTATCGATAAACTCTATCACCTTTTGCGGTACAAAAAATTGAATATTTTTATTTTCCTTGATTGCCTTTCGCAAAAAGGTAGAAGACAATTCCATCAATGGTGTAGCTGTGATGGTGATTGAAGGATGATCCTTAAGCTTTCCACCATCATATCCAGGACGTGGATAGACATAAATCTGGTAGTCGCGTAAGATAATATCCGCATTTTTCCATTTTTCCAAAGATTCCAAACTATCTTCTCCCATAAGGAGCACAAATTCACGATTGGGATATTTTGCTTTTAAATGGGTGAGTGTATCTATCGTATATGACGGTATTGGTAAATGGAATTCAATATCTGTTACCCGCAGGTGTTCAGCACCCTCCAAAGCCAGATTTAACATCTCCAGACGATCATAGGGATCTGCCAATGTAGATTTCTTCTTAAATGGATTTTGAGGAGAGACCACAAACCAAACTTCATCCAATTCAGTGAAACTGGCCATATAATTGGCGATGATCAGGTGCCCTATGTGCACCGGATTAAAAGAACCAAAATACAGACCAATTTTTCGCATGGACTTATTTATTGATAAATCCCATAACAATTTCTTCAGCTTCGGCACATGCGGTAGCTAAATCAAAGTTATTCAATATGACATCAAATTTATTAGCATAGGTAAGTTCCAGTTCAGCTTTGGCAAAACGTTCCTTCAATTTTTCTTCTGAATCCGTTCCACGTCCTGTCAAACGCTCCTTAAGCACTTCCAATGAAGGTGGCTGTACGAAAATAGAAATTGCCTGTTCTGGAAATTTTGATTTCAAACGTAGTCCACCAACCACATCGATATCAAAAATAACATGTTTACCTTCTTTCCAAATACGTTCAATTTCTGAACGCAAAGTACCATAGAAAGTCCCTGAATATACTTCTTCAAACTCGATGAACTCCTGTTTAGCGACCTTATGTAGGAACTCCTCCTTTGACATAAAATAATAATCTTTTCCGTCTACTTCCTGTCCTCTGGGGTCACGGGTACTCGCAGAAATGGAAAACTCTATTTTATCGCCATGTTTACTTAAAAGATCTCTTACTATTGTTGTTTTACCCGCTCCTGATGGGGCCGAGAATATAATTAATTTACCGCTCATCCTTATAATACGTTGAGCAATTGCTCTTTTATTTTTTCTAATTCTTCTTTCATTCTAACCACAATCTGTTGGATTCCGGCATGATTGGCTTTAGAACCAAGGGTATTGATTTCTCTACCCATTTCTTGTGAAATAAAACCTAATTTTTTACCATTTGAATCGGCTGAATCAAACGCTTTTAAAAAGTAGTTGCAATGGGCGCGCAATCTCACTTTCTCCTCAGTCACATCCAATTTGTCGATGTAATAAACCAGTTCCTGCTCAAATCGATTTTGATCGACATTTTCTTTACCTACCGTATCATTCAAAAATTGCTCGATACGCTGTCTGATCAAAGGTATACGTTCTACTTCCAAAGCCTCTACCTCAGCAAGGTAAACTAAAATAAGCTCAGCCCGCTTTTTTAAGTCTCCAGCAAGTACATTTCCCTCATCTTCACGAAATGTATTAAAACGTTTGACGGCATCATAAAAAGCATCCATCAATACCTTAGACTCCTCGTCATCAACCGAATCATCATTGTTCGTGATTACCTCAGGCATATTTAATGCGAGTTCAAACAGGTTGACATTCGTATCGTTGAGCTCTACAGCAATCTGCTGCAATTGACTATAATATTTTTTGAGTAAATCAGCATTAATGGAAGACGCCTTCGCAGTTTGATCCGTGTATTCAACCGTTACATTCATGTTAACTTTACCACGTTCAATAAGTTTGCTACTTTCAGTACGCAGGGTTAATTCTTTGTCCGAAACAACTTTGGGCAAACGAAGATTTAATTCAAGGAATTTTGAATTTAAGGACTTTATTTCGACACTATATTTAACTTTACCGTTATCAGCGGAAGCTGTGCCATATCCTGTCATGGATTTTATCATATGCAAAGGTATGACTTTTCAGTAAAAATTAAATACACTGTATCGATTAATTGCTGATACTCGCCAAATTACCTTTCTTTTTATTTTACCAATCGTGTTTAGCGATGATAACTACTAAGTAACTTTCATAAGGTTTGGCACCTTTGCATTCAACATAACCAATCCCAATATCATATAGCGAAGCGTTCCACTGATCCATGCCCAATAAATGGGTACGATGATGATAACCCGGAGCTTCCTTTCCAATAATTAAGGCCTTAATGCCAGCGGTAGCACCGGATCGGTTGGCCGCAATGGACTCAAAATTGTTTGCATTTCGTTTTGACAGCCATGCCGGATTAAGCTGATATCCTGCCTCGTCAATGAAATAATTAGGTCCATAGCCCTCAGGTGAGACATGGTCAAAATAAGAACGTTTAGCCATATCTTTTGCACGATAAACCGCAACCTCGGCCAATTGTTTATTCCAATTGAGTTTGGTTCGTTTAATCTTCTGCAGATTAAAAAGCTTAAGTTCCTTCTTATACTTTTCGGGATTTGTACGAATTTTGTTCAAAAGCTCATAGGCCTCGATGGCTTGACCATGATCGACAACCACACGTTGGGCAAAAATAGACTGTGTAAAAAGCAGGGTAAATGCTAAAACCAAATAGTTCATACGTAAATAATCTCTTCTTCAATGACCTTACGAAATATCCAGATGATATTGCCAGCTTAACTTAATTTTATCGCGTCCAAAATACATTTGGGCACAGTACCTGTACTTTTTCAATAGGAATATTTCGTATCAATCCTTTAACCCTAAAAGACCATATTTAGTATGCAACGTTTAATCTTTTTTTGATTTATTTGTAGTCAGAAATTGTATAAGCATGGGTATTAGGCTAATAAAGATAACGACCAAAATAACAAGGGAGAAATTATGCTTAAAGAATGGCAGCTGTCCAAAAAAATAACCTGCAAGCATAAACAATGAAACCCATAATATACCGCCAACTAAATTATATGTTCCAAAGATCCTGTACGGCATTTTACCAATACCGGCTACAAATGGCGCAAAAGTCCTAACAATGGGCACAAATCGCGCGTAAATAATGGTCCTCGTTCCATGTTTCGCATAAAAATCCTGTGTTTTTTGCAGGTAAGTCGGCTTAAATATCCTTGATCCTGGCTTAAAAACACGTATTCCAACATATTTACCAATTTCATAATTCACGAAATCCCCAGAAATAGCGGCGAAAACTAAGATGACCATAAATAGTGGTAAAGAAAGCGGACAATCGGGGCGGGCAATTATCGCACCCAGGGCAAATAAAACTGAATCACCAGGAAGAAATGGGGTAAAAACAAGTCCTGTCTCCGCAAAGATGATTAAAAACAAAATCAGATAAGTCCAGTTTTCATAACTATTGATCAGTTGCAAAAGATGCTGGTCGATATGCACTATAAAATCAATAAACTGTGAAATGATTTCCATTTTTTTGATCTATAAAAAAAGGGAATCTTATTGGATTCCCTTTTTAGTTTTTATCTTTTCTTTAATAAGCTCGAAGATTATTGGCAATATCGATATAAAAATAATGATCAATACGACCTTCGAGAAATTATCTCTGATAATCGGAATATTTCCTAAAAAGTATCCTGCGAGGGTTATACCACCCACCCACAAGACAGCCCCTACGACATTATACGTAATGAAGGTGCCATAATTCATCTTTCCAATCCCCCCAACGAAAGGCGCCAAGGTACGTACGATAGGTACAAATCGAGCGATAACGATTGTTTTACTGCCATATTTCTCATAAAAAGAATGAGTCTTGGCAATTTGCTCATCTTTGACTACCTGCTTACCAAAGAGCTTAAATTTCGTTAGGCGCATACCAAAATTCTTACCAATAGCATAGTTTAAGGAATCCCCAGAAACCGCGGCTACCAATAAAATGAGAATCATCAACCATACGTTAAGATCATTTGGTTGTGCGGCTAGCATGCCCGCTGCGAACAATAAAGAATCTCCTGGTAAAAAAGGCATCACAACCACTCCGGTTTCTACAAAAATAATAAGAAACAGAATAAGGTATGTCCAAGTCTGATAATCATTGACTATTTCAACCAAATGTTTATCAATATGGAGAATAAAGTCTATAAGATGCGTAATTAGTTCCAAACCCTGACGAAGATTAAGCGTTGTTTAACATAACAGGCATCACCAACATCAAAATATCTTCATGATCTTCAGATACGGCCGGAATCAATAAACCGGCACGATTTGGCGTACTCATCTCCAAAACAACTTCTTCACTCTCTAAGTTATTTAACATCTCCACGAGGAATTTGGCGTTAAAACCGATTTCCATATCATCCCCTTCAAATTGACAGGACAAGCGTTCATGCGCTTCATTAGAGAAATCTAAATCTTCTGCAGAGATATGCAATTCACTTCCTGAGATCTTCAGACGAACCTGATGGGTTGTTTTATTAGCAAAAATCACCACACGTCTCAAGGTATTTAAAAACAATAATCGATCTACAGTTAACTTGTTAGGGTTGACTTGAGGGATTACAGCAGCATAATCTGGGTAACGTTCATCAATCAAACGACAGATCAAATTAATATTGCCAAAGCTAAAGAACGCATTGGTTTGATTATATTCTATCGATACTGTAATATCATCGGATGGTAGCGACGATTTGAGCAATGAAAGTGCCTTTTTCGGCAAAATAAGGGATGCTGGTTTTTCAGCACCAATATCAGTTCTCGAATAACGCACCAACTTGTGCGCATCGGTAGAGACAAAAGTCACATTCTTTTCAGCTAATTGCACCAAAACACCAGACATCGCCGGTCTCAATTCGTCGTTACTGACAGCAAAGATCGTTTTACTGATCGCTTCTGACAAAATAGGAGCTGGCATCTGAATAACTGACCCGTTATCGATTGAAGGAATTTTAGGGAAATCGTCGGCATTTTCTCCACTCAACTTATATTTTCCATCACCTGCACTGATCTCAATCGCCAAGGTATTCATATCTACTGAAAATGCTACTGGCTGATCTGGTAAGGTTTTTAACGTCTCGATCAAAATCTTCGAAGGCATGGCTACTCTTCCCTCTTCTTTTGCTTCGATCTGTAAAGAAGTAACCATACTTGTTTGCAGATCCGTAGCAGAAATAGTCAAGTTATTGTCTTTTATTTCAAAAAGAAAGTTTTCCAAGATAGGCAAAACAGTACTTGTACTGGATGCGCCATTGATAGCTTGTAACTGCTTTAATAAAATTGATGTTGATACAATGAATCTCATTTCCTGAATACTAATTATTATGTGCAATAATACACAAATTAATCAATATTTTTCAGTTTTACAGGCCGCTTTCTTTCCACATAAAGAGATTTCGATCGCTCAAATAAGCAATTGTATTTCAATTAATAAGCACAGCGCCAAAAGTATAGAAAGCAAATTCGGCCCGATAAATCACAATATTTATTACATTTGTATAATAGCAGTAGTGTATGCAGTTTAAAGAGATCATTGGGCACAAAGACATCAAAGAACATTTAGTTCGCACGGTTCATGAAAATCGTGTGAGTCATGCGCAATTATTTCTTGGTCCAGAGGGCTGTGGTAGCCTTGCATTAGCCTATGCTTATGCACAGTTTTTGAATTGTGAAAACCGACAGTCAACCGATAGTTGTGGCGAATGCCCATCCTGTCGAAAATATAATAAGCTGATCCATCCCGATCTCCACATGTCCTATCCTTTCATAGCCAAACATAAGGAAGATACGGCATCCGATTATGCGGACAGCTGGCGAAAATCTTTTTTATCCAATCCGTACATGGGATTGGAGTATTGGCGCAATCAATTGGATGCGGACAACAAACAGGTCAATATCAATATTGCCGAGGCGCATGGGATCATCAAAAAACTAAGCCTCAAATCCTTCGAAGCTGAATATAAGGTTTTAATTATGTGGCTGCCCGAATACCTGGACACACAAGGCAATGCGCTGTTAAAGTTAATCGAAGAACCACCCGAAAAAACGCTCTTTATTCTGGTTGCAGAAAATCAGGACAAAATATTAAATACGATCATATCGCGTACGCAATTGGTCAAAATAAAGAAACTGGATCATAGTGAGGTAACACAATACTTAAAAACGGTACATCAACTTTCGGATCAAGAGGCGTCAGAGATTGCTTTTATTGCAGATGGAAATCTCCAGGAAGCAACCAATCTATTGCACGCGCAAACAAATAATCATTTTGGCATTTTGGTAAACTGGCTGCGCTTCATCGTTTCGGACGCAGGGACCAATATGATTTCCCTGGTAGAAGAAGAGCTCTCAAAAATGGGGCGAGAAAACCAAAAAAGCTTTCTTTTTTATGCAATTAATATGATGCGTCAGATTATATTAATCAAAGAAGGGCTTTCCAGTCTCGTATTCTTACCGGCCAAAGAATTGGATTTTGTCCAAAAATTTGCCGTACACTATACCGTTGAACAAATTGAAGCAACAATAAATCTATTTGAGGAAACACATTATTTTGTAGAAAGAAATGCAAATCCCAAAATATTATTTTTAGATTTATCTTTGCAGTTAACATTAATATACAAGTACAAAACGTTTCCGAAAGGAACTCAATATATAATATAGAAAACTATGGGATGTGGCAGTTGCTCATCCGGCGGAGGTTGCGGTACTACCACGACAAATGGTACACCAGCAGGATGTCAGAACAATGGCTCTTGCATGACTAGCGGATGTAATAAATTAGATGTATATGACTGGCTTTCCGATATGGATATGCCTTCAAACTATAAACCATTTAATATCGTCGAAGTACGATTCAAGGGATCACGAAAAGATTTCTTTATTAATGTAGACAATACCTACCTTGAAATGGGGGAAATGGTCGTTGTAGAACCTTCTACTGGTGGCTATGATATCGGACATGTCTCCTTAACGGGTGAATTGGTTAGACTACAATTAAAAAAGAACAATGTTACTCCAGAAACGGTAACTAAGAAAATCTATCGGAAGCCCAATGAAATGGATGTAGAGAAGTATAATGCAGCAAAAGATCTCGAATGGGAAACTATGCACAAAGCACGTAAACTGGCTTTGGACCTGGGTTTGTCCATGAAGATTTCTGATGTTGACTACCAGGGCGATAAAACCAAAGCTACCTTCTACTACACTGCTGAGGGCCGCGTGGATTTCCGTGAGCTTATCAAAAAAATGGCTGAAGCTTTCAGAATACGCATTGAAATGCGCCAGATAGGTATGCGACAAGAAGCTAGCCGTCTCGGTGGAATCGGCTCCTGTGGTCGCGAACTCTGCTGTTCAACCTGGCTAACGGATTTCAAAACAGTATCCACGTCGGCAGCACGTTATCAAAATCTTTCTTTGAATACGTTAAAGCTAGCGGGACAATGCGGAAAATTAAAATGCTGTCTCAATTATGAATTAGATAGTTACATGGATGCTTTAAAAGACATCCCGAATAATATCGACCGCATCGAAACGCTAAAAGGAGTTGCTTATCTTCAAAAGACCGATATTTTCAAGAAAATGATGTGGTTCTCTTTTCCTGGAGCTGAAAATTGGATCGCCATTCCCGTTCAACAAGTCAAAGAGTTTGTCGAAATGAATAAGCAGGGGATCAAACCGGAAGCAATTTCGAGTGCAGTAGATAACGATGAAGTCAGAGAAGAGAAAAATATCAATTACGATTACGAAAATGTAGTCGGACAAGATAGCTTAACTCGACTTGATGACCGGAATAAAAGAAAGAAAAAAAGAAAATCCAAAAGCAATACTGTCAAACCTGAAAGTAAGGCTGGACAAAAAACTGAGAAGTCCGAACAAAGTACACCTAGACAAAGTGCTAAACCTCAGATTTCGACCGATGCTGGAGCTCCAAGCGCGAATAAAGAGAATAAAGAAGGATCTAACAACAGACCCAAAAAGCGTTTTAATCGCCATCGGAATAAAAACAAAGGTAATAACAACAATGCTGCACCGAAAGCAGAATAAAAAAATATGCCTAATTTTAACCCATTAGGCATATTCTTTTTATAAATAAACATGAAACTCAAAAGCTCTCCCTTCCTTATTGGTTTGTTATGTATTGGCATAGGGTGTTCTTGTGACCAAACTTTTGTCATAAATGAAAATAAACCCATTGATAATAAAGCTTGGCTGAATACATCACCGCCTAGTTTTCAATTTCATATCGGCGACAAAACCAAACGATATGATGTATTGATGGATGTCCGTCATACAACAGAATATGCTTTTTCCAATCTTTTTGTACTTATTTACCAACGAGGCCCAGATAAAAAACAATATACTTATCGTAAAGAAATAAAAATGGCCAGACCGGATGGAAAATGGCTTGGAAAATCCTCTGGCAGCTTGTATAACAATCAATCCATCATCCATAAAGATTACCTATTTCCGGATACAGGAATTTATACGATTTCCATCGAACAGAACATGAAAGAAAATCCGTTGAAAGAAATCACAGACGTAGGGTTAACCATTGTTCCAAAATGATACGCTTATTACGATATCTATTATTTCCTTTTACCATCATCTATGCCCTTGTGGTGTGGATAAGAAATCGATTATATGATCTTAAGCTGCTTCCATCGCGGTCTTTTGACATTCCAACCGTAGTTATAGGAAATCTTGCCGTTGGTGGGACAGGAAAAAGCCCAATGACTGAATTTGTGGTATCCAGCCTTAAAGGTCACTTTAAAACAGCAATACTCAGTCGGGGGTATGGACGCAGCACCAAGGGGTTTTATCTGGTACAAACGGATTCATCAGCTATGGATGTCGGTGATGAGCCCTTACAGTTCAAAAATAAATTTCCGGCTGTCACTGTTGCAGTTTGTGAGGATCGTTGTACTGGAGTTGAAAAACTTCAGTCAACTCATCAACTTATTATTCTGGACGACGCTTATCAACACCGAAAATTATCGCCTCTTTTCAATATATTATTATTTGATTTTTTATCATTTTCTCACCCTATGTTCGTATTTCCCACAGGAAACTTTAGGGATCTCCTTATGGAGGCTAAACGCGCACAGATCATAACGATTACGAAATGTCCTATTGATCTTTCTAATGAGCAAAAAAAACGGATAGAAAACAAAATCAGGTATTATAACAAAGAAGCTTTAATAGTATTTAGCTATATCGACTATCTTGAACCCATCAATAGTAAAGGAAATCTAATCGATGTCAAAGGCAAAGATATTATTTTGGTTACGGGTATTGCTAAACCTCAACCCTTAGTAGATTATCTCCAAAACAAAACCAATTCAATCCAACACATTTCCTTTAAAGATCATCATTCTTTTACTGAATCGGATATCAATCAAATTGCAAAATCTTACCACGATCTGGCGAGCAGCAACAAGATCGTATTGACAACTGAAAAGGACTTTCAGCGACTAAAAACTTTTAAACAGCAATTTACTGCAATTGATTTGGCTTATCTGCCGATCGGTCTTCAATTTCACGACCCTATCCAACAGGAAATATTCCATGAAAGGCTATATAATGCAGTGGCTCAAAGTGTTAATCAACCTTAAATTTTGTTAAGATCAGATGCTATACTAAACTTTTTCATCAAATTTATATTCTATATGTAAACAGAGAATCTCAAAAGTTTTCGCTCTGTCTATAATGAACAAATTGAGTGTATACCCGATATTCGGCACTCATGATATAAACTATACAAAGATGAAAAAGAAAATTTTAATGGCAGTAGCTTGTCTATTTTTAAGTGCTACAGGAGTTTTTGCCCAACAACGTCAGCAACGTAGTCCTGAAGAACAAGCTAAAATGCGCGTAGAGCATTTAGACAAATTATTAAGCCTAAATCAAACGCAAAAAGATTCGATCTATAACCTTACATTAAGTCAGGCTCAACAACGGGCTGCTCTTCGAAATGATGGTGGAGATCGAAAAGCGAGTATGGAAAAATTTAAGCAGCTTCAGGAAATACAAACAACCAAAATCAAATCATGGCTTACTCCAGACCAAGCTAAGCTATTTGACGAACAACAAGAAAAAATGAAAGAAAGAATGTCTAAACGTTCCGACAATTAATAAAGCTATCTTAGAAAAGGCCTTGTTTTTTGACAAGGCCTTTTTTATTTCACGTTCAGTTTTATTCTGACGTTATCATCACAATTAAGTTCGTCTAACTTTATCGATCCTGTTAACTGTGCAATAACAGCGATATCATCAATTTTTGCATTTCACACCATATATAAAAATCCATATTACAATGAATTACAATTAGTTAATGTTAAAACTTTGTTAAAGTAACATAGTTGATACAATATAAATACCCCTTTCCGAGTTTTTATAGCAAGATCGTTTAATTGTAACTTTTTAAATACAATAGATATGAAAAAGCTAATTTTAACAGGAATAGGATTCATTCTAGCGATGGGCCTAACGTTTGCACAACAGGGTAGTCCCGAAGATGCAGCTGCTAAAGCAACGACTGAACTTGTACAGAAACTGCATCTGAATGATGAGCAAAAAACTGCAGTATCAACTATTCTATTGGATCAGGTAAAAGCAGAACAGACAATAGTAAAAGATACTGGGTCTTCTGCTCAAGCGAAAAGCGAAGCGCTTAATAAGCTACAGACTGAAGTAGATACCAAAGTCAGTCAATTACTTACCGAAGATCAGAAATCGCTTTATCAAAAAGTCATAACTGAAAGACCAGCTAAAGCTGTGCCGACCGCAGCTGAGCCTACGAAAACTGAATCTGGTCAATAATCGAAAACAAAGTAAAATTAGGTAGCAGAAAAACATTGAATAATTTCATCTAAAATTGAACATCATGAAAAAGTTATTTTTAGCAGGCATAGGTTTCTTCCTAGCGATGGGCCTAACATTTGCACAACAAGCACAAACAACACCGGAAGAAAATGCAACAAAGGTAGTGACTGAATTAGTCACAAAGCTGACATTAAATGACGAGCAGAAAACTGCGGTATCAACAATCGTATTGGATCAAGAAAAAGCTATAGCGGCTGTCATTCAGGACTCCACGACTAAGGTTGACGTCAAAAAGGAGAATATTGCCAAAATACAGGGTGAATCAGATACTAAAATAGCACAGTTGCTAACAGATGAACAAAAAGTTGCTTATCAGAAATATGTAACTGAGCGACCTCCGGTAAACATTCCCGCAACGCAAGAAACAACAGAACAAAAAGAATCCGGTAACGGACAGAGCAATCAACAACAACAATAACCATTCGAGAACGAATGAAAATCCTCTGGGTATGTAATGCATATCCAGAGGATTTTTTATGCCTTACAAGGCCTTAAATACATTAAAAAAGGGCTGTCCAAGTAATATGGACAGCCCTTCTAGTGTTTTGCTTACGATAATTGACATTAAGATTTTAATTTTTTCATAATGTCACTTACATAAGTTTTAAATTTCTTGTCAGTTTCAATTAAATCCTCTACGGTTTGACAGGCATAAATGACTGTCGAGTGGTCTCTTCCTCCGAAGAATGCTCCAATCGATTTTAGTGAAGATTTGGTATGTGCTTTTGCTAAGTACATCGAAATTTGCCTGGCCTGCACGATTTCACGCTTTCTAACTTTCGACTTTACCATATCCACAGGAACTTCAAAATATTCACAGACTAATTTTTGAATAAAGTCCATTGAAATTTCCTTATGGGTATTCTTCACAAAATTCTTCAACATGGATTTTGCTAAGCCCAAATCGATCTCTTTTTTGTTCAAAGTAGACTGAGCCAATAATGAAACCATGGCTCCTTCCAATTCACGAACGCTGTTATCGATCTGTGTTGCGACGTACTCCACTACATTTTCAGGTAAGTCAATACCATCGGAATACATCTTCTTCTTCAAAATTGCCATTCTCGTCTCAAGATCAGGAATCTGAATATCTGCAGATAATCCCCATTTAAAACGACTAAGCAAACGTTCCTCCAAACCAGCTAAATCCTTAGGTGCTTTGTCTGAAGTCAAAATAATTTGCTTTCCAGATTGATGCAAATGATTAAAAATATGGAAGAAAATATCCTGTGTTTTTTCTTTACCGGCAAAGTTATGTACATCATCCATAATGATGACATCCATTGCTTGATAAAAGTTAACGAAATCATTGATTGTATTATTTTTCAATGAATCCACAAACTGCTGACAGAATTTCTCACAAGACACATAAATGACCAGTTTATCGGGAAGATTTCTCTTGATTTCATTTCCGATTGCTTGGGCAAGGTGTGTCTTTCCCAAACCAACATCACCATAAATCATCAAAGGGTTGAATGAAGTACCACCTGGCTTATTCGCTACAGCGTAACCTGCAGAGCGAGCAAGACGATTACATTCACCTTCGATAAAATTTTCGAATGTGTAGTTTTGATTCAATTGCGGATCAACCTGCAATTTTTTCAATCCAGGAATAACAAATGGATTTTTGATATCTCTATTTAAAGATACCGGTACAGGGATAGATTGTCTTTTCCCTTCTGCTCCATTGCCGTTCGATGGAAGATTAGTCGTATAGGGATGAGAAGCTGAAGACTTCTCCACTACAATATTGTATTCCAATCTACCTTGTTCTCCTAAAAATTTCTTTACGGTCTTACGAAGAATTCCTACATAGTGTTCTTCCAGCCACTCATAAAAAAATAAGCTAGGCACTTGAATAGTCAAAACGTCACCCTCCAAACGGACTGCTTTCACAGGTTCAAACCAGGTCTTGAAACTTTGCGCTGGTATATTATCTTTGATAATCGAAAGACAATTATTCCAGACACTTGAATACGTTTTTTCCATTCTAAAATTGTTAATAAGTTGATTTACAATACGCGACAAAAAATATGTTGATAACTTTCTCTGAGAACGAAGATGACAAAAAAATATCAGCTAAAAAACTAAAATATAAAATAATTAATAAACCTTTATATATCAGATATTTACTATGTAAAATTGTGGAAAACTAGCGCTAAAATTGATCTCTAAAAATAATTATTAACATTCCAAATTTATTTAAAAAAAAGAACAAAAAAAGTAGCAAACTAACTACGTCTCAGTCCTTAAGGTCTAAATCTAAATTAACCAAAATAATAGCTAATTACAATCTTTAGTTCATATATTTTTAATATTAAATTTATAAGAATTTAAAGCCAACTTAACATCATTGCTAATGGACGATTCAACTTATTTATGTCCAACTGTTAAACAAAAATCTATATAATCTATCCGGAAGAAAAAAACACATTGCAACATATGAGATTAATTGTGAGCTCCAAAAAGGCTATACTATAGAAACAAAAAAGGAGGTCCATATGGATCTCCTTCTTTGTTTCTATAGTGTATAACTTTTATCCGACCATTGAACTGGTCAATTTTCCATTACAAAGTTTTTTAGCTTCTGCTATGATCGCATTTGCATCGTAGTGCGCATTCTTCCACTGTGCATTTTGTTCAGCATGCTCAATGATCTTATCCGGAATACCTAAACGAACCACTTGACTATGATATCCATGATCTGCCATAAACTCCAATACAGCCGAACCTATGCCCCCTTGTAAACTTCCATCTTCAACCGTGATAATCTTATCAAACTTTTTAAAGACCTGATGGAGTAAGACTTCATCTAATGGTTTAGCAAATCGAAGATCATAATGTGCTGGGTGTATCCCTAATTCATTCAACTGCTGTACCGCTTTAACGGCTTCATTTCCTATAGCGCCAAAGCTCAATATAGCAAGCTCTTCCCCTTCTGTTATAAGACGTCCTTTTCCAATTTCTATTTCCGTAAATGGGCGACGCCAGTCTGGCATAACACCATTTCCTCTAGGATATCTAATAACAAATGGACCTTTATTGGGTAACTGAGCTGTATACATTAAATTTCGTAACTCTTCCTCATTCATCGGCGCAGAAACCGTCATATTTGGAACACAGCGCATAAATGCGATATCATAAGCTCCATGGTGTGTCGCACCATCCGCTCCTACCACGCCCGCACGGTCTAAACAGAAAACGACGTTCAGATTTTGCAATGCAACATCATGGATTACCTGATCATAGGCCCGTTGCATAAACGATGAATAAATATTACAAAATGGCAATAGTCCCTGAGTTGCAAGTCCAGCACTGAAAGTAACAGCATGCTGTTCGGCAATACCGACGTCAAATGCACGCTCAGGCATAGCTTTCATCATAATATTCATGGAAGAACCGGATGGCATTGCAGGTGTTATACCCACAATCTTATCATTCTCTTCTGCAAGCTCCACCAAGGTATGTCCAAAGACATCCTGAAATTTGGGAGCTACCGGTTTATCATTCGAAGACTTCTTGATCTCACCGGTAATTTTATCAAATAAACCTGGAGCGTGCCACTTCGTCTGGTCTTTCTCCGCCAACGCGAAGCCCTTTCCTTTGATAGTGACAGCATGTAATAATTTGGGACCTGGTATGTGTTTAAGATCTTCTAGCGTTTTAGCCAATTTTTTAACATCATGCCCGTCAACTGGCCCAAAGTATCTAAAATTTAAAGATTCAAATAAATTAGCATTTTTCAGCAAAGTTCCCTTTATGCTTTTTTCAAGCTTTTTGGCAATGCCAAGTGCATTGGGACCAACTTCTGAAATCTTTGTCAATACTGCTGCTATATCGTCTCTAAATCTATTGTATCGCTTAGAGGTGGTAATGCTTGTCAAATACTCCTTTAATGCACCAACATTCGGATCTATCGACATGCAGTTATCATTTAAGATCACCAAAAGATTTGATTTAGAAATTCCAGCATGATTCAATGCTTCAAATGCCATTCCTCCCGTCAAGGCACCATCACCGATTACAGCAATATGCTGACGGTCTTTCTCACCTTTTATCTGAGAGGCAACAGCCATACCCAGCGCAGCAGAAATAGATGTTGACGAGTGACCAACACCAAATGCATCGTATTTAGATTCAAAACGGTTCGGAAAGCCCGAAATTCCGTTCTCAATTCGATTTGTATGAAATATATCGCGACGCCCCGTTAGGATTTTATGTCCATAAGCCTGATGACCTACATCCCAGATCAATTGATCGTACGGGGTATTCATTACGTAATGTAACGCCACCGTTAACTCGACGACTCCCAAACTTGCTGCAAAGTGACCACCATTAACCGAAACCTGATCAATAATAAATTGACGTAATTCCTGACTTAACTGTTCTAATTGGTCTTCCTTTAGCTTTTTAAGATCAGAGGGATCGTTTATTTTACTTAATAGTTCTCCAGCCTCAAACTGCATAGTACTGCTATTTACATGATATGTTCGTACAAAGTAACGACAATTTTATTTAATCTTTAAAATTAAATCGCATTTACATATTGAGGTACAACAAATAAAATAATGAATAGTTTGTATCGAAGTTATTCCAAAAGATTTTATATGTAAATTTGTATAAGATATGCAAGTAGAAGAAGGCTACGAAATCAAGCTTCCTCAATTTGAGGGACCTTTTGATTTATTATTATTTTTTATCGAACGGGATGAATTAAATATCCACGATATACCGATTTCAAAGATTACAGATGATTTTTTATCGTATGTGAGCCAAATGCAAGCGCTCAATATGGAAATGGCAAGCGAGTTTATCTTTGTTGCTTCGACACTGATGCGTATTAAAGCTAAAATGCTCTTGCCTCGTCTAGACCTAGATGAAAATGAGAATGAAATCGATCTTAGAGAAGATCTTGTTCAAAAACTTATTCTCTATAAGCAATTTAAAGAGACCTGTGACGATTTGAGAGTCTTGGAGGAGGATCGTCTCAAACTATACAATCGAGGCAACATACGCTATGATATCCAACAAAGACTAAAATTAGATTCTACCGGAGAAAATTTGGATAGCTTCGACCTTTATAGTCTAATGATGATTTACGAGCAAATGATGTATCAATTCCGTAATCGTCCCCCAGAAGTAACACATACAGTTGTCAAATATCCATACACTATTGAACAACAGAAGAAAGCAATAGCCGAACTAATTGAAATCAATAAAAAATTGGATTTTCAAGAAATTCTTAAAAACTCAGAAAATAAAATACAGTTTGTCTATAACTTTTTAGCAATTCTTGAAATGCTGCAACAGAGATTATTACAGATCGAAGTGGGCTTAGGCTATAACAATTTCAATGTAGGTGAAAGAGATCCAAATGAGGTAGAGGAACTCCGGCTTGAGGAGCAAGAAGCATAAAAAAAGACCTGTTTTGAACAGGTCTTTTTCGTATTAGTCTTTTTTCTTAAAAGCATTCCACCCCTGGGCTGTTATCGGATAAAGATTCCCTGATTTGGAAATCATTTCACAGCCTTCAGTACTTGGCGTCATATAACCAATAATGCTAATATCCGGTAAGTTTTTGATTTTATCATGATCGGCCTGAGCTATTGTGAACAGTAGTTCATAATCTTCACCGCCATTAAGTGCGGCTACGGTTGGATCAATGCCAAATTCCCGCCCCGTATCATAAGTCATCTGATCCAATGGAATTTTTTCCTCATATAATCTGCAACCTTTGTCAGATTGTCTGCAAATATGTAGAATTTCTGATGCAAGCCCGTCTGAAATATCCATCATCGCTGTTGGCTTGATCCCTAGCTTGGCAAATAATTCAACAATGTCTTTCCGGGCTTCAGGTTTCAATTGACGTTCAACGATATAATCCTTTCCCTCTAAATCAGGCTGTACATTGGGATTTTCTAAATAGATATCCTTTTCACGCTCCAAGAGCTGTAAGCCCATATAAGCTGCCCCTAGATCACCAGACACACACAAGAGATCACCTTCCTGCGCACCACTACGATAAACGATCTGATCTGTATCAGCATAACCTATGCTTGTCACAGAAATAACCAAGCCTTGGGCTGAAGCGGAAGTGTCTCCGCCAATTAAGTCGACATTATATTTCTTACAGGCAATCAATGCTCCCTGATAAATCTCTTCTACAGCTTCCAATGGAAATTTTGAGGACAGACCTATTGAAAAGGTAATTTGTGAAGCTATTCCGTTCATCGCGTAAATATCGCTCAAATTGACCTGAACAGCTTTGTAACCTAGATGTTTTAACGGAACATATCTAAGATCAAAATGAATCCCTTCCAACAGTAGATCAGTAGATATCAAGGTTTTTTTACCTCCAAAATCTAGAACAGCAGCATCATCGCCAATCCCTTTAATTGTGGATTTTTCTGTTAATTCTACAGCTTTTTTTATATAATCAATCAAGCCGAACTCACCCATTTCTTCCAAATTGGTTCGCTCGGTGTTATCAAAATCAAACATGCTAAAAAGTTTAAAAGTTTAATATAGATAATGCCTGCTGATAATCATCTCCCAGAGAGATATCCGGATGGCATTACAAAATAAGTTTTACTATAAGACCAATGCCCCCCTGCTTATACATTGGACTCTTTTCGTTGAACTGCATATAAACAGCTCAACGAAATTATTATTGACCATTGAAAACCAATCAGTTATTATCTTGGTATGATCAAAAATTATGCAGATTTCTATAAGCCTAAACTTGCCGATATTTCCAACATACGTTCAATAGGACGCTGGGCTCGGAGAATAACATCCTCGGGAAGAAGGATTTCAGGCGATTCATACTTCAGACAGTTATATAGCTTCTCAAGCGTATTAAGCTTCATATGCGGGCAATCATTACATGCACAGGCATTATTAGGAGGTGCAGGGATAAAAGTCTTATGTGGACTTGCTTTTTGCATTTGGTAGAGAATACCTGATTCTGTAGCAACAATATAAGCCTGGGCCGTATCTGTCTGGGTAAATTTAAGCATGCCGGCAGTCGATCCCACATAATCGGCTATCGCCAGTATATGATCTTCACACTCCGGATGGGCAATAAACTTAGCATCAGGGTGCTCGCTTTTCAAACGATCAATTTTATCTTGAGAAAAAATTTCATGGACCATACATGCACCATTCCAAAGCACAAGATCTCGTCCAGTTTTCTTTTTAACGTATGCTCCGAGATTACGATCCGGGCCAAAAATGATTTTCTGATCCGCTGGCAGGCTCTCTACGATCTGAACAGCGTTACTAGAGGTACATACGATATCGGAAAGCGCTTTCAATTCCGCTGTACAGTTTACATAAGTGATGACCAAATGATCAGGATATTGTTCCTTAAATTTAGCGAAAAGATGCGGTGGGCAAGAATCTGATAGCGAACAACCTGCTTTGGCATCTGGCAGAAGAACCTTTTTCGTCGGTGAAAGTATTTTAGCCGTCTCAGCCATGAAATGTACTCCAGCAAAAACAATTACATCTGCATCAGTTTTCGCAGCTTCCTGGGATAAACCAAGGCTATCTCCTATATAATCCGCTATATCTTGAATTTCAGACTCTTGATAATAGTGAGCCAAGATGACAGCGTTCTTTTCTTTCTTTAACCGTTGGATCTCTTTAATCAAATCCAGTGAGGGATCAATCGGAGCATCGATATAACCTTTTGCTTGAAGCTCATAATTTACAATTTCCATGCGAGTAGTTTCAACTTTTATGAACAGCAAAAATAAGCATTGTTAGATATATAAAAGTCAATTAAAAGCAAATTAATCAGGTCGTGGTAATATACCGCTCGCTTGAATGTGATGCATTATTAGATAATAACAGATAAAACACTGATATAAAACCTCTTATTAATCAATAATAGATTACAACGGATCTACCGAGCCTAGCTTATTGGATAATGTCAGTTTTCAAATTTGATCGAACAACTACAACTGTTGCCCAATTACATGATCTTGCAGAACTGACAGTGAAATACCTATTAAAAAAATACAAATTAAACGTTTACAAAAATTAATAGTTAAATTAATTTATATAAAGTTTAATTAAACAATATTACGCCCATATAAACTCTTTTAGACTTGAATATTTAGGAAACTATTCGAACTCTTCATTTATACCAAAAGCTGAAAGGGTTTATTTCACATTATTTCGATCTTCGAAAATCAGTTTCATCCGCATCCAACCTTCATAGCCTAAGGAACGTTTTTAGGCATATTACAAAACAATGAAAAATATAGCAGAAAAGGAAGCTTTATTTATTAACATTTCAGATTAAAAAACGTTTTTGAGCTCGTATAGGCAAGATTAATGGATTCTGGATTGATCAATAATTTTATATCAAATTCTCAGCGGGTTTATTTTGTAAATTTGGAGTAAACTGTATATGCCTGCAGCATTGAAAGCGTACAAAATAGCTTCGAAAATAAAATAAACGCCCTCAGAATCGTCTATAGTATATTGTATCATCATCTTCCCTAAATATGCCATTCTAATCGCAAATATTTGAAGTTTATATATTTTCCATTTACCAACCACATACAGCAACGGAGGCCAGAATTGGGCGAAAATCAATTTTCATCAATAAAAATACGTCATAGACAATCAATACAAAACAATAATCTCTGGAATAAGTGCTTTTACATTTACATATAAAGATACTAACAGCTTATAGAAATGAATATAGGAATGTAGCGATGTAAATTTATGCCAATTCAGGGTCGATAGCGTTGAATGAAATAGTTCAAATAAACCCTATAAGAATTGGATATTTATAAGAAAATCTAAAAGAGTCAAGTAGAAGCGAATCTAGAAGAGAGTATTTCTCGGAAAATAAAATATATGACTAAATGATGCATACAGCATCCAAAATAAAGCGGATAAGAATTAAATATTGGCTACTATAATATAAGATAGTGAATTTATTTAATTCTAAGAGGCTTTAATGAAATTTTCACAATTCAATTTTACAAAATTCAAGAATAAATGATGGATCCCACCAAAATAGAATAAATTATACCGAGTATCAGATAAGAATCCAGTAAATAACTCCCTCAAAAGCTCAATATAACAGAATCCGAGCGTATATCCGGCTAGACCAAGCATCTAGCGATAATTATAGTATAAACCGCAAAAAATCCAACAAATATAACTTAAAAAATACTAATAAATATAATAACGAAATATAAACTTGTTAAAAAATATAAATTTTCATATTTATATTAAATTTAGTGAATTAAACCGCTTGATAGTCAAATATATAGATAATATTAAAAGATAACACTAAATATGCGACTGACAACGCATTTTCAAAGCAACTTAGTCGCTTAGAATTAAATATTCGAAACAAATAGCGAATCAAGTCAATATATTCAATCCATAAGGGCTTTATTTTAGAAAAATACGCTCTGAGAATGATATAAAAAGATACTCCATAACAATAATCCAGAATATTCGAATCTCACTGATCTAAATTTGGATAATTCCTCCATCTAAGGGATGTTGGGCTGCAAATATAGTAAGATTGTTTGTTCTACAATAAATTATTTGAAGAAATTATTTGCAATCCAAAATTATAAACAAGCTAATTTTAAAATTTCACTTAGATCGCAAAAAATTCACTATTTAAACGCATAGAATGCAATAAAAAGCACTGAAAACAAATTTTGTATAAATATCCAATTTTAACCGGGTTTATTTTTAAACAATAGGCTTGAGATTCTGTTTAAAATTCAATTCCGCCAAAACCAAACCGATATTATAGCCAATCCGAATACGATAAACCGATCCAGGAATAAAAAATTCCAATAACCATTAAGGTTCAATTTTCATTTTGAAAAATTTGCTGATAAAATTATAAAATTTCGTACTCCAATTTAAACTCGTTGAGAAGGCCATATTCTAATATTTTTAAAAAAAATAAGCAAATAAGCAATCCTAAAACGACTTAAAATCCAAATAGCAAAATCAAGTAAATTACCTTTTTAAAGAAATTTCAAAGCAAAGATTAGTAGCTATTAGAATTCAATAAAAGAATTTATCTGGTTGAAAACCAAAAATATTGAAATCTCATAGCACCAAAATGAGAATTAAACCATTCCTTCATCAATTTCTATCAGTTACAATCCAATAAAATTGAAATAAGATCCAATAAGGGAAAATATCCAAATATAAACCGGTTTAAAACTAAATTTTTCCTAAAAAAAATATAAATAACGCACTGAAACTACTTTAAATTCATATACAAAAAAAAATAAAATAAATATCCAATCCTAAAGCGCTTCAAAAGCCAATAGGAAATTAAAAAAATAATATAAACTCAATTAGAATTAAATATTTCAATAGGGGACTTTATAATTCCCAGATATCGAAATCTAACCGCCTCTAATCGAACTTGACAAAACTAAACAAAGATTTTCGAACGTATTCCACAATCTTTTTTTTCAATAAATACTAATTATTTAAAATAGAAAATCTCTTATTGTTTATTATGGTGTGGAAAAGTGGTATAAATTAGGTTATTTCAATTTTGATTTTAGGTTTTTAATGAGTTTTCAACAATTTTTCAACAGGATTTATCTATTAAAGAGCTGATTTTTAAAATTCTAATTTATCGTATTTTTTATTTTCCATATATTTTTGTTGAATAGTTTTTGTTTAGAAAATGTGGAAATCTATGGATTTTTGTGCGGAAAAATTTTAGAAATAAGGCTTCGAAATAGGGGATTTGTGAATTGTTAAATACTTTTCATTTTTATTTAACCTTTTATTTACACGTTTTCCACATTTTTCGTTAATTTGAATCGTCACTTTTGGGGATAGTTTGTGAATTTTAATTTATATGGCAGATAGAAAGGTAGATTTTTTGGTCATTGGATCAGGTATTGCTGGATTGAGCTTTGCTTTAAAGGCATCGAAATTCGGTAAAGTATTGATAGTCACTAAGTCCAATGAGGATGAGTCTAATACAAAATATGCGCAAGGGGGAGTGGCTGCCGTTGTGGATAAGTCAGATAGCTTTGAAAAGCATATCATTGATACTCAGATTGCTGGGGATGGTTTATGCGATGTTGAAATTGTGGAAAACGTAGTAAGAGAAGCACCGGAACGGATAGCAGAACTTATTTCATATGGGACATCATTTGACAAGGAGGAATCGGGCTTGTATGACCTGGCAAAAGAGGGGGGACATTCAGCTCATCGTATTTTACATTATAAAGATATAACTGGTTACGAAATAGAGCGTGCATTATTGGCTCAAGCACATAGTGATCCCAATATTGAAATTGTAACACATTACTTTGCCATTGATTTGATTACACAGCATCATCTGGGTGAGTACGTGGATAAAAATAGGGAAGACATTACCTGTTATGGAATTTACGCTTTTAATACCTCATCACATTTAGTAGATCAGATTTTGAGTAAGGTCACCGTGATGGCCTCTGGCGGAGCCGGTCATGTTTATTCAAGTACAACAAATCCAACTATCGCGACTGGAGATGGTATAGCGATGGTGTATCGGGCAAAAGGTAAGGTACGTAATATGGAGTTTATGCAATTTCACCCTACTTCTTTATATAATCCAAAGGATTCGCCTGCATTTTTGGTATCCGAAGCTGTACGTGGATTTGGGGGAATTTTAAGGAGGATCAATGGTGAATCTTTTATGGAGGAGTACGATGAACGTGCTTCCTTGGCACCAAGAGACATCGTTGCTAGAGCTATTGATGCCGAGATGAAGAAATCAGGTATAGATTATGTTTACCTCGATATTACGCATCGGGATAAACAGGATATTATCAAGCATTTTCCAAACATTTATGAAAAGTGCCTTTCGATCGGGCTGGATATGGCGAAGGATTTTATACCAGTTACACCGGCTGCGCATTACCTCTGCGGGGGTATCTATGTCGATGATTTTGGACGCAGTAGCCTTGTTAATTTATATGCTTGCGGTGAATGTTCTTCTACTGGACTACATGGTGCAAACAGATTGGCTTCTAATTCGCTTCTTGAAGCACTTGTTTATGCGCATCGTATTTTCTTAGACGCCACAAAGTCGATAGGATTGATTAACCATATTGTTGACGTTCCGGAATGGGATGATTCTAAAACTTCACTTTCAAATGAGGATATTTTAGTAAGTCATAATTTGCGCGAATGCCAAAAGATTATGAGTGACTATGTTGGTATTGTTCGTTCCGATTTTAGGCTGGAAAGAGCCCTTAAACGATTACATCTGTTATATGAGGAGACTGAAGAATTTTATCGAAATACCAGGCTTTCTGTTAAATTGTGTGAATTGCGTAATGTTATCCAAGTAGCTTATATTGTGACAAAATCAGCTATGTTGAGGAAAGAAAGTAGGGGATTGCATTATACAACTGACTACCCTAAACATTCGGAAGTACTACAGGACACAATTTTTTAAGGAATATGGCACTTATTTTACCTGTTTTGGATAAATCTCCATTGATAGCCGAAGAATGCTTCTTAGCACCTAATTCAACGATTGTAGGCGATGTAGAGATTGGGCATCACTGTTCGGTATGGTTTAACGCTGTAATACGTGGAGATGTCAATTATATTCGTATTGGTAATTATACGAATATTCAAGATGGTGCTGTTATACATTGTACCTATAAGAAATGCGGTACAACGATTGGAAATTATGTAAGTATAGGCCACCAGGCTATGGTACATGGATGTATTTTGGAAGACCATGTACTCATTGGTATGGGAGCTATCGTTATGGATAATGCTATTGTTGAATCGAATGTTATTGTAGCAGCTGGAGCAGTGGTGTTAGAAAACAGCCGCTGTGAATCGGGATTTCTATATGCTGGGGTACCTGCGAAAAAGATAAAGGCACTTACTGAAGAGCAGAAAGATCTATTGCAGCAGCTACCACATAATTATGTTCTATACAGTTCTTGGTTTTAGCTTAATCGAATTAGCAGTGTTTTAAATTATTATTTTAGAATGGCCTCAGTTATTCTTTTTTGAGGCCATTCAATGAAAAACTATCTTTTTGTTCCCAATTAGCACGTATCGTAAATACTTTATTTAGATATATAACAGGTTCCGGAAAGGTTTTCTTTTCGACATCTCCGGTATCCCAGATTCCATTATCATTGTCGTCGCGAATTACACGTATGCTATACTTTCCTCCTGGATACTGTTTGTATACGACGGTCGGATTGTTCATGTTTATTTTGTCGACGCGGTAGACTTTATCTTTTTTCTCATTGATTAACTCTACCAGATATGTTATATTGCTATCTAGATCTGTAAAATCAAATGTCAGATCCCCATAGTTTTCACTATCGTCATAAGTCAAATCCAGCTTTTTCTCTTTATTCTGCTCGCCAAAATAGCCTGTTATGGCGCCTTCTGTAAACTCAATTTGGTACTTTTTATCTTTTCTCCAATTATATCGAATATGGTAGATATTGCTATTCGCTGTATCAACGGCAAGTTGGTAATTGGTTCGGACCAATGAGTCTTCTTTGAATTTCAACTTGGTTTTATCTATATTCTTGATCGGTGTGAATGCAGATACCTGAAGGTGTGTAATCCGATCTACTCGCCCATTATTCGGGGTAAAAATAGGATCAATTGTCTGCTCTATTTTTACATTCCCTTTTCTAATTAGAATGGTGTCCAATGGCCTTTCATTTTCTGTCAGAACCAGCTTTAGGGAGTCTATTTTTAAATTTGGAATAAACAAAGTAGCGGAGTCTGATGTATTTGAAAAGCGTACTATTTTATCCTTGTTGTTTACTTCATCATTTAGGATATTGAGTTTGGGTTTGTCCACTCGCCTGTTAAAAATAAGAAGTATACTTCCATTTTTTTCAAATTTCTTCTCTTGCGTTCTAAACTTTTTTGGGGTTCCTTTGAATATCTCCAAATTGATATTGTTTAAGTCTCGCGCTAGCACGATAGAGTCTTTTAGGAAACCTATTTCTTCATCAGCGCCATTATAGATCCTATCATTGTTCTTTTCTTGAAGTGCGTAAATGCGATAGGTTCCTTCTCTCAAATTGTTTAGTTTGTAATTGCCTGCAGTGTCTGTTGTCGTAAATATATTCGCTTTCTTCTTCCCGAAAATGGAATCTTGGCTAGTGGGGATCAATAAGACTTTAACATCTTTTTGGACCTCTTTGGTCACTGCGCTTTTTACATTACCGGATATACTGAGCGAATCTATTTTGTCTCCTGTTGCGAATACATAAGCATAATTGACCAGTGCATTTCCTGCGTTATAATCGACTAGTCCTTTACCGAAATATATGCTGTAAGTAGTATTTTTTTCGAGAGAATCAGGTAAGGTAATTTCTAGATTTTTTTTCTTGACCTTGAATTCTGGGTTACTCCCCATGTCTGGCGTAATACTGAATTCTTTTTGCTGATTTGCCAGTTTGATATACTCGTCGAAAGTGATAACTATTTTTTTTGCTGTAAAATTCTTCGAAAAATTCGTAGGACTTTCCAGTAGTATTTTCGGGGGAATGGAATCTTTTGGCCCCCCCGTAGGCTGTTGTATGCTCGCACATTGTATGGACAAGCCAATAAGTATAACAAACATGCTTAAAATAAGTAATCTTGTTTTTAAGCTACTTTTTAGCCTTTTTGAACCACTTTTATTTTCTTTTAAAGAAGTTGTCATAAAAAATAGAATATTGTCTTAAATCGCTTATTTTAAGCTATGTAATATTTTATATATAAGTATTTGTATATCAGTTGTTTAACTCATATGTACCATCAATACAGTGATATCGGAAGGTGAAACACCCGAGATTCTTGAGGCTTGTCCCAGTGTACGTGGTTTTACCTTTGATAGCTTTTGTCTTGCCTCAATGGATAATGACGTTAGCAAGCTGTAGTCGAAATCAGGGTTTATTTCTCTATCTTCCATCTTCTTCATACGATTAACTATTTCCATTTCTTTATCGAAATAGCTTTCATATTTGAGATTGATCTCTGCTTGTTCGATGGTGTCGTTATCAAATTGGGATACATAATTTGCAAAGCCTTCATCTCCTTTCAGAATATCGTGGATACCAACTTGTGGTCTCGCAAGTACATTACTCAACCTTGTTTTCTGAGGAAGAGCGCTCGAGCCAACTTCTGCTAATACTGCATTCATCTTTTCGACATTGGTTGAATTTTGTTTTAGATACTCAATTATTTTAGTTGAGTTATCAATTTTGTCTTGCACTTTTTTGAGTCTTTCTTCTCCTACTAATTCCAATTTATAAGCTAATGGGGTTAGGCGAATATCAGCATTGTCCTGGCGCAAAAGTAGACGATGTTCTGCTCTTGATGTAAACATACGGTATGGCTCTTCAGTTCCTTTTGTTACGAGATCATCGACCAATACACCTATATAAGATTCGGATCGTTTTAGAATAAGTTCCTTATCATCGTTGATGCGTTGATGCGCATTTATCCCGGCTAGGAAACCTTGAGCGGCGGCCTCTTCATAACCAGTAGTCCCATTGATTTGTCCTGCAAAAAATAGATGTTTCACCAATTGGGTTTCTAGGGTTAGATCCAATTGCATTGGTGGAAAGTAGTCGTATTCTATGGCATAACCTGGTCGGTACATCTTTGCATTTTCAAAACCAGGGATTAATTGCAAAGCTTTTAATTGTACATCTTCCGGCAATGAAGTCGAGAATCCATTGACATAGATTTCTACTGTTTTAAAACCTTCGGGCTCCACGAATATCTGATGTCTTTCACGCTCGGCAAAGCGATTTATTTTATCTTCTATAGAAGGGCAATAACGCGGACCCAATCCTTTGATGCGTCCCGTAAACATGGGTGATTTTTCAAACCCAGTACGAAGCATTTCGTGAACTTTATCGTTTGTGTAGGTAATCCAACAACAGCGTTGCTCAGTAGGTATTTCTACATCTGTATAAGAAAACCGCCCTCTTTTTTCGTCGCCCCACTGTTCTTCCATTAATGCATAGTTGAGGCTTCTCCCATCTATGCGTGGTGGAGTTCCTGTCTTCATTCTTCCTGATTCGAAACCAAGGGAAACAAGTTGTTCGGTTAAACCTGTGGCTGCCTTCTCTCCTGTTCTACCGCCTCCAAATTTCTTATCGCCAATGTGAATTACACCATTTAGAAAAGTTCCATTGGTCAGTACCACAGCGTCCGATTCTATTTCTATTCCCATCGAAGTGATGACACCGCAAGCTTTTCCATTTTTGACGATAACTTCTTTTACGGTATCTTGCCACATATCTAAATTTGGAAGAGACTCCAATTGTAACCTCCATTCTTCAGCAAAACGCATTCGGTCATTTTGTGTACGTGGACTCCACATAGCTGGACCTTTCGAAAGATTGAGCATTCGGAATTGAATGGTTGATTTATCTGCTATGATACCAGTATATCCGCCCATAGCATCAATTTCTCTTACAATTTGTCCTTTTGCTACACCACCGATAGCGGGGTTACAACTCATTTGGGCTATTACTCCCATATTCATTGTGATGAGTAAAGTGGACGAACCTAAGTTAGCTGCTGCCGCCGCTGCCTCACATCCGGCATGCCCCGCACCAACGACAATTACATTATATTTTTTAAACATTTTTCTATTCTTGTTCCACGTGAAACGTGGTATTTTTATTTCTTTGTAAATTTACGTTTTCTTTGTGTTCCACGTGAAACCTCTGGTGAAATTTTACATAAAATCAGCAAGATATAACCATCTTTCGGATTTATCGTCTATCTGTTTTTGGATAGATTGAATTTCTTCCGCTAAGGAAGAAAGTTTTAGATGATCTGTTACCTGGTTTAGTTCCTCCGTTTTTAATGCTACTTGTGTTTCCAGTTTCTCGATTTCTTCTTCTAGTTTGTTATATTCCAATTGTTCCTTGTACGAGAGTTTTTTCTTTTCCTCTTTTACAATTGGCTTTACCTGTTCTTGGCTTATCCTTTTTTGTTTTTCCTTTTCTAATTTTTGAATTTCTTCCTGTTCAAGTTTAAAGTCGGCATAATTTCCATTGTATATCTGCACGATCCCCTTTCCTTCAAAAATGAAAAGTTGATCCGTCAATTTATCTAATAGATACCTGTCGTGTGATACTAATATGAGTACTCCTTTGTAGTTGTCAAGAAAATCTTCCAGCACGTTTAATGTATCAATGTCCAAATCATTGGATGGTTCATCCAGGATTAAGAAATTTGGATTCTTCATTAAAACACGCATTAATTGAAGTCTTTTTTTCTCCCCTCCACTTAATTTGTTAACGAAACCAAATTGTTTTTCAGGAGGAAATAAAAAGTGGGTTAGCAGCTGTGAAGCTGTGATTACTTCCCCATTTGCCATTTCAATATAGTCTGCTATATTTTTTACAACATCTAATACTCGATCGTTTTCATTTACTTCCAAACCTCCCTGTTTATAGTAGCCATATACTGTGGTTTCCCCTACTGCTATAGACCCTGTATCAGGTTTTTCTTCTCCCGTGATTAAATTAAGAAAGGTTGATTTTCCAGTACCATTTTTTCCAGCTAGACCAATACGATCACCTTTTTTAAAGGTGTATGAAAAATCATGTATGATTTCCTTTGCTCCATAACGTTTGGCAACATGTTCTAGTTCGAGTATTTTTGAACCCTGTCTGCTTACTTTTACACTGAGTTGTACCGAGTCGTTTCCTTTAATTGCTTTAGATTTTTCTTCCAAGTCATAGTATGCTTCAATACGTGATTTGGATTTGGTACCACGTGCCTGTGGTTGACGACGCATCCACTCCAATTCACGGCGAAGTAGATTTCTGCTTTTCTCAACCATAACCGCATCAATAGTTTCGCGTTCGGACTTCTTTTCTAGAAAATAAGAATAGTTACCTTTATAGGTAAAGAGATTGCCCCTATCCAGCTCTCGAATCTCAGTACAGATATTATCCAAGAAGTAGCGATCGTGCGTTACTAAAAGAACGGTTTTGCTACCTGTTGTTAGTAGTTTTTCTAGCCATTCAATAGTCTCTATATCCAAATGGTTGGTGGGTTCATCTAATATATAAATATCCGGATCGTCTATCAA
The DNA here is from genome assembly GCF_007830445.1 of Sphingobacterium siyangense. Lineage (GTDB taxonomy): Bacteria > Bacteroidota > Bacteroidia > Sphingobacteriales > Sphingobacteriaceae > Sphingobacterium > Sphingobacterium siyangense. Next base: position 94,879 of record NZ_VLKR01000013.1, read on the forward strand.
AAGCTTGGCTAGCGCAAGGCGTTTTCGTTGGCCTCCTGATAAACTTTTGATATCTTGATGGAAATCCATAATGTTTAAACGATTAAGAATCGTCTTAATATTATGTTCATACTCCCAGGCATTCAATGAACTTATTTTTTCTGTAAGATCTTCTAATTTTTTCTGATCGATATCAGTTTCCAATAACAGCTCCTCGTACTCACGGATAAGACGTTGTTGATCGTTGTCTGTACTATAAATAAAATCGTTGATTGATTTTAATCCTGTGAAATCAGGATCCTGTTCTAAGAAACCAATTTTTATACCTTTTTCTTTTACAACTTTTCCTGAGGTTGGTAAGATTCGCTCTGCTAAAATAGCGAGTAAGGTTGATTTACCTGTGCCATTGATTCCGACCAAGGCCACACGTTCTCCCTTCTGGAGACCGAAATGTAAATCTTTAAAAAGCCATCGATCATGGAAGGAATGGCTTACTTGTTCTGTAGCTAAAATACTCACGTTATATCACCCTAAATTATATTCAGTCAATTTACACGCCAAAACACTACCAGGAGGTTTCTTCTCTAGGTAGTTTATATCGTGTTGATAATCAATACTTTATTTATATATCTATTGATTATCAGTTATTTATATATTGAATCAATAATCGTTTTGATTGTTGACTAATTTAATCTATCGGGTGGCATACGATCAAATGCTAGCATTTACCATCGGGTAAAATTAGTATATCCCGAGGTTGGCATGTTCATTTGGAATGCTCGCAAAAATAAAGAAATAGTTTCTTATTCGATGCGAAAAAAGCATCGTTATTTGATTAATTGGCAATAATGATACTGCCTTGATAAAATTAATTCAATGCGTAATCAGCTATCAGATTGAAACGTGGTATTTCAACTTGAAAGCTGCCGTTGTCCAGTGTTCGGATCATATTGTAATATCCTTCCATGAATCCGAATTCGCTATTGAGATTGCAACCTGAGGTATACTGATGAGTCTGGCCAGGTTCTATAATAGGTTGTTCGCCTACTACCCCTTCTCCAGATACCTCCCTATAGTCTCCTTTTGCGTCAAAGATTTTCCAATAGCGACTTATCAATTGAACCGTGTAATCGCTGAGATTTTCTATGCTGATATGATAAGCAAACATGAAATGTTCACGGTCCGGATTCGAATACTCTGATTGATAGATGGTTTCAACCGAGATTTTTACGCCTTCTGTAATTTGTGTGATCATTTGAATGATGTTTATTGTTGCAATGAATATTTACGCTAAAATACTAATAATGAGTTTAAAAATCGAAATTATAATCATTTTAAAAGGTTAAATAATGCTAAGTTTAAAATTAGTATAGCCAAATGGACCTTAATTAGTAGGTTTGTATTATGGCAAATGGTATCTTATATTTAATTCCTGTTCCATTGAGTGATGACGCAGCTTTCCAATCGTTTACTGCATATTTAGTGGAAACAATCAATTCATTGGACGAGTATATTGTAGAAAATGAAAAAACGGCTCGTAAGTTTTTAAAACTTGCAGGTTTAAAGATTCCGCAGAGCGAACTAAAAATTCATGATTATGGAAAACATGCGCGGGATAAGGGAAATATAAACGACTTTTTGGGAGGCTTGAAACAGGGCAAAAATGTTGGTTTAATGTCTGAGGCAGGATGTCCTGGTGTTGCTGACCCTGGAGCTTCTATTGTAGCACGGGCACATCAATTGGGTATTAAAGTAGTTCCTCTTGTTGGACCAAGCTCTATTTTACTAGCGCTTATGGCTTCTGGATTTAGCGGTCAGAAATTTGCTTTTCATGGGTATTTACCTATCGATAAAATTGATCGAGCTAAGGAAATTAAAGATCTCGAACAACAATCAGCACGCGAAAAGCAGACTCAGATTTTTATTGAAACTCCATTTAGAAATAATCAGCTTTTGGCTGATCTACTAAAAATATGTAAACCTTCCAGCTTACTCTGTGTTGCATCAAATGTAACTGCAGCCGATGAAAATATCCAAAGTTTGACGATTGGTGAGTGGAGAAAACGATCGTATGATTATCATAAAAAGCCTACTATTTTTTTACTTTATGCATGATGTTTTTATAGCTCCCCCCTACCCTATCTTCCTTGATGAAGTTTAGTTGAGAAGCTAAAAGCTGTTTTTATTCGATTGAATCATGTTTTATTAAAGTGAGTGAGTAGTCACATCTAATTTTTAAATAAAAATGTAAACTGGCTTATCTATACAGTTTCTGAACAGATTTTGTGAAGTGTCGAGGATGTTTTAATATATAACACAATGAATTACTGTAAATTACTGTTTATTATATTTTTCTTTTCATTAGTTGGATTCGGTAAAGATGTTTCTGCGCAGTCTTCTACGTATGTGATCGTCCATGGAGCTTGGGGTGGTGCTTGGCAGTTTAAAAATACTGCAGTTGAGTTAGCGAAGAAAGGAAATGCGGTTTACCGCCCTACACTAACAGGCTTGGGCGAGCGTTATCATTTAGCAGATACCTCTATTCGATTGCAAACTCACGTTAATGATGTTGTGAATACGATCCTGTTTGAGGATCTTCATGATATTATACTGGTGGGACATAGTTATGGTGGTATGGTAATTACGGCTGTGGCCGACAGTCTTCCGGATAGAATACGTAAATTGGTTTACTTGGATGCTATACTTCCGGAGGATCAACAATCTGTAATAAACTTAATGGGGAAATCTACTGCAGCAAATGGACTGCTAAGATTAGAAAAGGATGGTTATATTTTTCCTTTCTGGGTGAAGGACGTTAAGAGGTTTCCTAGAGATGTCCCCCACCCGCTAAAAACAATGACAGATAAGATTAATTTAAAAAATCCGAAACGACTTAAGATCCCAAGTACATACATTTTGACTTATATGGATGATACAGCAATTGAAGAAGATGATTTTTACCCGTTTTATAAGAAGGCTAAAACCATGGGTTTTAAAACAATTGAATTTGTTGGAGATCATAATCCACAAATAAAAAAGTTGAAAGAATTAGTAGATTTGTTGGAACAGGAATAATAAATAAGCAATAAATAGTTCAATGACGCAAGAGGAATTAATAAAAGAGTTAAGTAAGCCTGAAGTAATTTATACCGCTATGGGTATTGTGGCTATACGTATTATTGTATGGCTTTTATTTGCAAATACAATTCGAAAGACCTTAAAATTGGTAGCCAAAGAAAATAGATTAATGACGCCTAATCAATCTTGGTTAGTTGCCATTCCGCTGGTTAATATTTATTGGAATTTTCAGGTTGCGTCGCGTCTAAGGGATTCTTTGATCAATGAATTTTATGATCGAAAAATAGCTGTGGAAGAAAATCCTACGTTTAAGAAAGGATCGCTATATGCATGGATTTACTTGGCCACAAATATTCCACTCCCGCTTTCCATTTCCGGTGTACTGATCATTATGCATTTTGTGACATTGGCTAATTATTGGTTTGACATTAACGCGAATAGAAGAATTTTAGAAGAACATAATAAATTTAGAGAAAAGGAGGTAATTGTAGACCATGAAAATTAAAGAAGTCATTGATTATTTGGAGCAATTGGCTCCTTTAGATTTGCAGGAGTCTTATGATAATGCTGGGCTTATTGTGGGCGATGCCAATAGAGAGATTACAAAAGTGCTCATTTCTTTGGACTGCACTGAAGCTGTTGTAAAAGAGGCCATTGATAAAGGATGTAATTTAATTATTTCGCATCATCCTATTGTGTTCAAGGGCCTAAAAAAATTTAATGGAAAAAATTATGTGGAGCGTACGGTTATTAAAGCAATTGAACATAAAGTTGCATTATATGCCATTCATACAAATCTCGACAATGTTACCGGTGGAGTGAATACGAAAATTGCCGATAAATTGGGATTAGAAAATCAGGCTATACTGGAATCTAAAACAGATGTATTGCGAAAAATGGTCGCTTTTGTACCAAGGAGTCACGTTGAAGATGTCCGACAGGCATTGTTTGATGCGGGTGCAGGTAAAATCGGAAAGCACTATGATCAATGTAGTTTTAATACGGCAGGTTATGGTAGTTTTAGACCTTTAAAAGGGGCCGATCCTACCATTGGAGAGATTGATGTTCAAGAGCGTGTAGAGGAAACACGAATTGAGGTTATCTACCTGAAATCTAATGAAAGGAAGTTACTTTTAGCACTCTATGAAGCTCATCCCTATGAGGAAGTAGCTTATGATTTGTTTGATATTCAAAATACGGCCACTGAAATTGGTGCTGGAATGATTGGAAATTTGGCTGAACCAATGGCTGAATTGGAATTTTTAGCTTATCTTAAGGACAAACTGAGGTTGAATGTCATTCGTCATACAGCCTTATTAGATAAAAAAGTTAGTCGTGTAGCTGTCTGTGGTGGCTCGGGTGGATTTTTACTTGGTGCAGCCAAACGTTCTGGCGCTGATTTTTTTGTTACAGCAGACTATAAATATCATGAATTTTTTGATGCTGAAGGTGAAATAGTGATTGCAGATACGGGACATTTTGAGAGCGAACAATTTACGCAAGAATTATTGTACGACATTATTACGAAAAAATTTCCTAACTTTGCAACCTTAACAACAGAAATAGATACAAATCCTATAAAATACTACAGTTGATGGAACAAACCGTAGAACAAAAATTGAAAGCATTATGGCTTTTACAAGCCATACATACTAAAATAGACAAAATTCGCCAAGTTCGTGGTGAATTGCCTATGGAAGTTGCAGATCTTGAAGATGAGATTGCGGGTTTAGAAACTCGTATTGAGAAGATCAGAATAGACTTAGACGATTTAGAAGATTCGATCGTTAAGCGTAAAAACATGATTAAGGATGCCCAAGCTGCTATCAAAAAATATGAGTCGCAGTTAAATGAGGTAAAAAATAATCGTGAATACGACGCTATTTCGAAAGAAATCGAAATTCAAGGTCTTGAGATTCAGGTTTGTGAAAAAAGAATTAAAGAAGCAGAATTCGAAATTCGCAACAAGACAGAAAACTACGATACTACTGTAGGTAATCTTGAGTATAGCAAAAACGAGCTTGAGGGAAAAAAGAAAGAATTGGAAACAATTACTTCTGAAACTCAAAAGGAAGAAGATGCATTATTGGCTAAAGCTGCTGAGGCCGAGGCTAATATCGAAGAACGCTTAGTAAAGGTATATTACCGTTTACGTAACTCGTTCAAAAACGGACTTGCTGTTGTTTCGATTGATCGCGATAGCTGTTCAGGATGTCATAATAAGATTCCTGCTCAAATGCAATCAGAAATACGTCAACGTAAGAAAATCATCATTTGTGAGCACTGTGGTCGCGTTTTGGTCGATGAAGGAATTGTGTTAGAAATCGAACAAGAATACGGTTTCTAATCTTCAATAGCTAAAGAAAAGTCCTGCTGAAAGCGGGACTTTTTTTTTGTCATATTTTTTATGCAACTTTGTGGATATACTAACTAGGTCCACTTTACAAAAGTGTAGTTTTGTGTGTGGTAAATTTAACCTTTAAACGTTTATGAATAAAACTCATTTCAAGCTATTTGCTGCCTTTTTGCTCGGGACATCCTTTCTGCAAACAAAAGCGCAAGAAACCCTATTACTTCGAAACCCAAGTATCAGCGCCAACAATATCGCTTTTGTGTATGGTGGAGATATTTGGATTGCCGACAAAAACGGAGCTAATCCGAGACGCCTTACAACAAATCCAGGGGTGGAACAGAATCCAATGTTTTCTCCAGACGGCAAGAAAGTAGCATTCACAGGAAATTATGATGGAAATACAGACGTATATGTAATCCCTGTAACGGGTGGAGAGCCAAAACGTATCACTTATCATCCCTCTTCGGACGTATTGCGCGGATGGCTCAATAATGATGAAGTATATTATACTACATCTCGTGATTTCACCTATGCTTTAAGTCCACGATTATACAGTTCCAATATTCAAATGTCGGGAATGGACAAGGCGCTCATTATGCCTGAGGCTACTCAGGGAAGCCCTTCTGCCGATGGTCGTTATTGGGCTTACATCAAGAATACTGACCCTACTGAAAGAGATCGAGTAGCCTTTAAGCGTTACCGGGGTGGTGGTATGCCAACCATTTGGATCTTTGATACCAAAACAAAAGAAATCGAGACTATTCCGAATGTTAAAAGTAATGATGTTAAGCCATTATGGTTGGGAACGAAGGTTTATTTCCTATCTGACCGCGATAAAATTGTCAATATTTTTAGCTACGACACCAAAACTAAAAAGGTTGAAAAACTAACAGATTTCAAAGATTATGATGTACGTTCCTTGAATGGGAATGGTAACGACTTGATTTTTGAATATGCTGGAGTATTGAATACACTGAATCTAAACGGAAATAAAATTACTCCTTTGCACATCACTGTGAATACAGATGTCATGTACAAAAGACCTTATTATAAAGATATCAAGGACGATATACGTTATGCTACATTATCTCCTACGGGGCAGCGAGCGTTATTTGAAGCACGTGGGGAGATCTTTACGGTACCAAAGGAAAAAGGAGAAGCTCGAAATTTATCTAATTCACCAGGTTCGCATGAACGTTTTCCAGATTGGTCTCCTAATGGTAAATGGGTTTCATATATCTCAGATAAAAATGGATCCTATCAGTTGGTACTGATGGATCAGTTCGGAAAAGATCAGCCCTTATACTTTAATTTAGGGGAAACCAATTTCTATTTTGAACCTACTTGGTCACCAGATTCAAAGAAGCTTTTTTACAATGATGCGCATCTTAATCTGTATTATATTGATATTGCTTCCAAGACTGTTGTCAAAGTTGCCGACGACAAATTAAGTGGTCAAACCGGGCGTGTATCCAATCATTTCCAACCAAGTTGGTCTCCAGATTCAAAATGGATATCCTTTATACGTACACTGGAAAACGGTGCACCTGCTGTGTTCATGTATAACTTAGATACAAAGAAAACTCAGCAAATTACGGATGGTATGAGCTCTGCCCGCAGTACTGCATTTTCGCAAGATGGTAAATATTTATTTTTTACGGCGAGTACAAATACAGGTTTAACAAATTCTGGTTTACATATGTCCGCTGTACAGCGTAACGTAGATTATGCAGTCTATGCTTTTATCCTGTCGAGCAAAACACCATCATTCTTTAAAAACGATAGTGATGATGAGCAAATCCGTGAAGATAAAGCTGATAAAAAGGAAGAGGGAGAGAATAATAAAAAAGAACGTGTAAAAGAGAATGATAAAAAAGCTCCGAAAAAGGATAAGAAGGAAGAGTCAGTTGCAAGCAAGCCGGTTGACAAATCTATTCAGGTGGACTTTGATCGTATAGAGAATCGAATTGTTGCCCTCCCTTTGCCAGCCGGTCCTTACTGGAATTTAAATGGTTTGGTTCCGAATCAATTGACTTATCAACGTGGAGGAACAATCGGTGCATATGATTTTAAGGATCTTGAAAATAAAACTTTAGTGGAGAATGCACGTAGTTTTGTTATTAGTGCTGATGGTAAAAAAATGTTATATCAAACGGGAAATGGGTTCAATATTGTAACAGCTGGGCAAAAAGTAGCCTCTCCTACTGCAGGAGAAGTCAAGTTAGGTGGAATTCAGCAATTGGTGGATCCCGCAGCCGAATGGAAACAGGTATTCAATGAAGTTTGGTCAATGCAAAAAGACTATTTCTATGTAGAAAATATGCATGGTGCTGACTGGAAAGCGATGAAAACCAAATATGAAAAATTCTTACCTTTTGTAAACCATCGTTCTGATCTTGGTTATTTATTGAACGAAATGATGGGAGAAATGGTCGTGGGACACAATTATATCTATCCAGGAGATCAACCTTCCACGCCATCAGTTTCAGTTGGTGTGTTGGGAGCAGATTATACGCTAAAGAATGGTTATTATCAGATCGCCAAATTGTTTACGCGTCTTGAATGGAATCCATCGTTCAAAGCCCCATTGGCTGAACCGGGATTAAACATAAAAGAAGGAGATTATATTGTTGCAGTTAATGGTACTGAATTGACTGAAGATAAGGATATTTATAGTCTATTCGACAACACTGTTGGTAAACAAGTTACGTTGAAGGTCAATTCAAAACCTTCTTTGGTAGGCGCACGAGAAGTAATCGTTAAACCGATCTCGTTTAGTGATGAAATGAACTTGCGTAACATGGAATGGGTCGAAAGGAACCGTAAAAAAGTAAATGAATTGAGCAATGGGCAAATAGCTTATGTGTACATGCCGAATACCGGTCCTGAAGGGTATACCTATTTCAATCGGTATTACTTCGCTCAGATGGATAAAAAGGCTCTTCTAATGGACGAAAGGAACAACGGTGGTGGTTGGGTTGCCGATTACGTGATTGATCTCTTATCTCGCGAGTTAATCGCTGGCTGGGGAATTCGTGATGGAAAAGGATTTACGACTCCAGGAAATGGCATTTATGGACCAAAAGCCATGATTATTAATGAAAATGCAGGCTCAGGTGGGGATATGATGCCTTATATGTTCCGTTTTAAAGGACTTGGCAAATTGGTGGGTCGTACAACAATGGGGATTTTGGTTGGCATAAGCGGTTACCCTCCTTTGTTGGATGGAGGCCGTATTACTTCACCAAACTTCGGTGTTTATGACCTAAAAGGAAATTGGATTATCGAAAATGAAGGGGTCGCTCCTGATGTATTTATCGAACAATTACCAAAAGATCTTTTGGAAGGCCGAGATCCACAGCTTGAAAGAACGGTGAAAATATTGTTGGAAGAAATGAAAACATATCCGTATAAAAATCTGCAGAAACCTGCAGACCCAATTCGAGTGAATTAGGATAATCTATATTAAAAAAAGGCTTTGGATTTTTCCAAAGCCTTTTTTTTGATCATATATGCTGTGTCAAATGTATTCATATTCGGGATGATCGAATACCTCTGTTGGAGTTTTTACTGTATTTGGATGATATCGCCTTTTGCCATTCGGCTAGTACAAACGATACGGCAGAATTTAAATGAATGCGACAATTTTAATAAATCTTGCTTTTATTGCTATCTTTAACTGATATTTAATAGCTATGTTTCCTGAACAAACACCCCATCCGTTTCAATCTTTGTTACGATTGATCTTAATGGTTATCGGTTTTACCATTCTTTCGCAGATTATTGCTATTCTGATTATTGCAAGCTATTATACATACACCAGGCAGGTCTTCTCGTTGGAGTTATTAATGAATGGATCGGCCAATGAGATGCGCTTTATGTTGTTAATGAGCAGTTTGGGATCTTTTGTTGTGCCGGCGTATCTGATGAATACACGCGAAGGACATGGCGTTACTTATTTTAAACTGAAAAAATGGCCTAGTGGAATGCAGTTTGGTTATATATTTTTGGCAATGCTTTCTTTTATGCCTTTGATGAGTATTATCGGTCACTGGAATGAATCCTTACAATTGCCCGACAGTATGCAATCGTTGCAGCATTGGATGGAGCGCAGTGAAAAGGAATCGGGTGATTTAATTAAGGGCATCATTATGGAGTCGAGTATAGCCGGCTTTTTGTACAATATTGTTGTACTAGCTTTGATTCCGGCCATAGGTGAAGAATTGTTATTTCGTGGTATTTTGCAAAAAATAATAGGCAGATGGTTGAGCAATCAGCATGTGGTTATATGGCTCGTTGCTATTATCTTCAGTGCGATACACCTGCAATTTTTTGGTTTTGTTCCCCGCATGTTATTGGGGGCTTTTTTTGGCTATCTTTATGTATGGAGCAAGAACATCATATTGCCCATCTTTGGGCACTTTGTCAATAATGCCGGAGCCACAATTGGAGCATTTTATTACGTAAGACAGGGAAAGAGTTATGATGAACTCAATGCATTTGAGTTACAATCTTGGTGGATATATCTTGTAGCCTTCATTTTTACTCTTATTTTTGTATTCTTATTTTATCGATCAACGCAAAAAGAAAACAATGGAGAACGATTGGAAAAAAATTAAAACATATACAAATGCCATTCAAGCCGAGATAGTCAAACAAATGTTGGAAGAGAATGGAATTCCCGCTGTCGCGTTGAATAAACAAGATTCTTCTTATCTGTTTGGGAAAATTGAACTTTATGTCAGCGAAGGATCTATCGAAGCAGCCGAAAGGTTAATTGAGGAATCGGAAGGGGATTTTAGTTTATGAAAACAAGAGCAATAACCGGAGTAATCTTTGTGGCTGTTATGATAGCGGCTACTCTTTTGGGAGCTTATGTTTATTCCATCTTTTTTACCTTGCTAAGTACATGGTGTCTTTATGAATTCTATGGAATAGTTTCATCCGAAGAACGCGCTCCAAATAAAGTGATTGGTATCGCCCTGGCCTTGGTACTGTTTGTTTTGGGATCCTTAATTTCGATGGATCTGCTTGCGGTAAAATTTTTAGCACTGATTATTCCGTTTATAAGTGCGACTTATATTATTTCACTTTTTCAGAAGAGAGCTTTTCCTTTTAATGATATTGCCTATACTTTTTTGGGAATAGCTTATGTTACATTACCTTTTTTCCTATTTTCCAAATTAGGGTTTATGCAAGGTACTTTTAACCATGTGCTGCCCTTAGGTTTTTTGATCTTATTGTGGACAAACGATACAGGGGCATATCTCGCTGGACGAAGCTTCGGGAAACGTAAACTATTCGAACGAATCTCACCAAAGAAAACATGGGAAGGTTTTTTCGGTGGATTGATTTTGGCAATTGTTGCTGCAGTGAATCTAGAGAAGTATTTTGGTTATCTACCGCTCTGGCAATGGGTAAGTATAGCGGCTATTATCAGTATTGTTGGAACATTGGGAGACTTAGTTGAGTCGATGTTAAAGCGTAGCTTGCACGTAAAAGATTCCGGAAATATATTGCCCGGACATGGTGGTTTTTTAGATAGATTTGATGGGTTGTTATTAGCGGCACCTATGGTCTATGTTTTCTTAATTTTAATCAATTGATTGTATTATGAGTCACATTCAAAAATCTACATTTGATTTTTTAACGGAATTGAAAGCCAATAATTCTCGGGAATGGTTTGCCGATAACAGAGCTAAATATGAAGCGGCATTGGCTGATGTGAGAAGTTTTTTGACAGATTTAATTGCCGCTTTGAGCGAGTTTGACCCTAAGATCAATACTTCCATACAGGCAAGTAAATGTTTGTTTCGGATTTACCGTGATACACGCTTTTCAAATGATAAAACACCTTATAAAAGTTGGTTTGGGGCAGGAATTTCAGTTGATGGAAGAAAGTTGCAGGGACCAGAGTACTATATTCATATTGGAGCAGAAAATTCATTTATTGCCTGTGGGTATTGGCGTCCAGAAAAGCAACATTTAGAGGCAATAAGACAAGAAATTGATTACAGCGGTAATAAATTGGATGAAATTTTAAAAACAGTATTGACAGGCGGTAATATTGCACTTTTCAAAGAAGATTTACTGAAGCGTGCCCCTGCGGGCTATAGTGAGGATAATCCTTTTATTGACTTTATCAAATTGAAAAGTTTTGTGTTGGATAGATCTTTAACTATTAAGGATTTATCTGCAAAAAATGCGTTAGATAATATCGTGGCTTCCTATAAAAGTATGCTTCCTTTTAAAGAGTTTTTACAAGAAGCCATCGATACGGACTAATTATTCCGGTAAGCTGATTTTGCCCATGCAGACAGCGGGCGAATCTTTAATTTGCGCTACATTGGATTTGTTGCCTACCAAAGTTTCATTTGCTAACAAAGCAAATAGGACGGCCTCTTTTGCATCTGGATTGATACCTAATGTTGCAAAGCTTTCAACTTTACAGGTAGGTAAGCTCCTTTTGATGTAATCAAACAGCAATGGATTGTGCAGTCCACCACCACTTATATATACAGCCACATCAGATAGTCCTTCTGACTGCTTTCGGATGCCGTTGACCATCGCAAGAGCCGCAAAGCGATTGAGGGTTGCCATGACGTTTTCATGTGGAATATGAGTTGTTTTCGAACGCTCTTGCGCCTTTTCGAGATAAGCGAGATTAAATAGTTCTGGCCCGGTGGTTTTTGGAAAGGGCAGTGTTAGAAATTCTTCGGTTAATAATTGATTCAATAGCGCATCATTTACTTGTCCCTTTTTGGCCATATAGGCATCTCTATCCATCTCCTGATTAAAATTAGCCTTCATGTATTGGTTCATCATTGTATTGCCTGGACCGAGATCTGTTGCATAGGCTTTCAATTTTGTTTGATGGCTTGGGATAAATGTGAAATTAGAAATACCGCCAATATTCAGTAAGAATCGATTCTCTGTTGCATGCGAGAAAAGTAGATAGTCGCCATACGCCGCCAAAGGTGCCCCTTCCCCTCCCGCAGCAACATGTTTCTGTCTAAAGTCAGAGAGGGTTATGATGCCGGTATTTACGGCAATATGATCTCCATCGCCGATCTGTAAGGTACTATTGGGCCAATTACGGTCTTTGGTCAATGATTGGGGAGCATGGTATACGGTTTGCCCATGGCTGGCTATACAATCAATCTCGCTGCTTGGTATATTCCACTGTTGTAATGCTGTATTGATTAATTTGGCATGTGTGACTCCAATATAAGCATTGAGTCCCGAAAATAATTGTTGGTCGATATTTCGTTTTGCAAAGACTTCACGGACTCGTGCTCTAAAATCATCCTCATAATCCATTGTAGCAAAATTCTCTAGCTGTATTTTTGTTGTTTTACCTGCATTTTCTATGCGGCATACTGCGATATCAAGACCATCCAGGGACGTTCCGGACATCAGGCCAATAATACGACGTTCTTTCTTTTGTGAAATTTGGTAAAGTCTTTCGATTTGAGGATTCATAGCTTAAAAATAAACACAAAAATGTTATGATGAATATCATTTTTGACAATTAAAGATATTTTGTAACTTCACGGCATTAAAAATCAAAAAATTAAATACAATGAATTTTCCAGCAGAATTGAAATACACCAAAGATCACGAATGGATTCGTGTTGAAGGTGATGAAGCAGTTGTAGGGATTACCGATTTCGCTCAACGTGAATTGGGTGACATCGTTTTTGTTGACATAAACACTGTAGGTGAGGAAGTTGCCGCTAATGAAGTTTTCGGTACAATTGAAGCTGTAAAAACAGTTTCTGATCTATTTTTACCTGTATCAGCTACGATTTTATCGGTTAATGAAGCTATTGATGCATCTCCTGAATTGGTCAATTCTGATCCTTATGGTGAAGGTTGGATTGTTCGTATTAAATTGAACAATGTTGCTGATGTAGATGCTTTGTTATCTGCTGATCAATACAAAGAAGAGATCAACGCATAAATTTGATATATAACAAAAAAATAGGGGCCTATTGGCCCCTATTTTTTTTGCTATAGTCGTTTATTGACTTTTTAATGTGGTCTTTATTTTTGCTTCAGGCATATCCACGGCACTTGTCATTTCTGTTATCTTGGTAAGGCAGGTGTTTTTATCCAGGACATAGAACCCCTGTACGTTGCCTACCTGATTTGCATCCGGGCCGAACATTTTTCCTTCAACATTTACTTTATAGCCTAGCTCATTTGCTTCTATTAAAGTCATTGTGCTCTCCACCGAAATGCCTGAATCATCAGATTCCGTTTTGGATGTCCATGAGTCACCGATTTTAACAGGCTGTTCAGGTAATACTGTACTTATATTTTCGAACATACTTTTATCAAACGGCATGTTAATACCCTCAGGTAACTTGATGTCAGAAGATTTGCCAAGTTGATCAACATTAAAGCTAATGCTATTTTCTAGCAATTTGCCTAAGGTAGCATGCATCTGTTTGGAAAACTCATTGGCTTCGGGGTTTTTCGAGTCGTAGGACATGTCCATTCCCGCCATATTCATTTTCATGTTTATTCCGGTATATTTAAGGTCAAACGCGAAGATATTGTCTTTTTTCGTTGTATTGGTGATATCAAAGCCCATATTAAGGTCTGTAACCATTTTTTGGCCAGCAGCGTCAATATCCATTGTCATCACAAGGTTTTGCGATATTTTTTTCCCCGAATCGGGATTTACACGTAGTGTGTATTTCTTTTGTGCGGAAGCAGATATCACTAGAAATACAAATACGGCCATCAAAGAGGCAATTCTTAATTTTTTCATATATGGAATTTTAATTTTTTTAATAAGCAACAATCGGCCAGCTTAAATATAAAAAAAAATCCCTTTTACAGGGTAAAAGGGATTTTAATTTTTTAAGAATGTAATTCGTATTACTTCTTGATATAAGATACTTCTTTCACAGCTTTAACAACTTTCTCAACGCTAGGTAAAGCAGCTTCGATCAATGTTGGAGCATAAGGAAGAGGTACATCTGCACAATTTACGCGGATAACAGGGGCATCTAAATAATCAAATGCGTTACGTTGTACATTGAATGCTAAATCCGTCGAAATAGACGCCAATGGCCATGCTTCTTCCACGATTACCAAACGGTTTGTTTTCTTAACAGACGCGATGATTGTAGGGTAATCAATAGGACGTACCGAACGCAAGTCAATTAATTCAACGCTGATACCTTCTTTCTTCAATTCTTCAACTGCAGGAATGACAACGCGAGGAAGCATTTTACCAAAAGACACAACAGTTACATCTGTACCTTCTTGGATAATATTAGCTTTTCCGATTTCCAAGTAATATTCTTCTTCAGGAACTTGTCCTTTATCACCATACATTACCTCAGATTCCATGAAGATAACAGGATCTGGATCGATAATAGCTGATTTCAATAAACCTTTAGCTTCATATGGGTTCGAAGGAACCACAACTTTTAAACCTGGTGTATTTGCAAACCAGTTCTCAAAGTTTTGAGAGTGTTGTGCTGCAAGCTGACCCGCATTTCCTGTAGGACCACGGAAGACCATCGGAATAGAGAACTGTCCACCACTCATCGAGTGAATTTTAGCTGCCGCATTGATTACTTGGTCAATTGCAACAAGTGAGAAGTTGAATGTCATGAATTCAACAATTGGCTTCAAACCATTCATTGCAGCACCAACAGCAATACCAGCAAAACCAAGTTCCGCAATAGGTGTATCAATGATACGCTTTGCACCGAATTCATCAAGCATACCCTGACTTACTTTGTAAGCTCCGTTATACTCAGCAACTTCTTCTCCTAATAAAAATATTTTGTCGTCTTTACGCATTTCTTCGTTCATTGCTTCACGAAGTGCTTCTCTGAATTGTATTTCTCTCATCAGTTGTAAAATAGTGTCAATTTTTAGATTACAAATCTACTATTTAAAATTGATATTTTGAAGATTTGAACCCGCTAATTCTATAGTTTTATGTCATTTTTTAATAAGTAAATGACTTTTGTATTAAATTTTTGAATATAAGTTGTTCAGATATTCCAATGTTTTTATAAGTGCCTTATTACTATTCATTATCGCTAACGGAATGTTCCACGTGGCACGGTTCCTTCTTTCCACGTAATTTGAAATACCGCGAATCTCAATCACGGGAATTGTCATTTTATCGGCGGCATAGAAAACGGCAGCTCCTTCCATACTTTCAACAAGACTATTGGGATGCAGTTTTTTAATTTTTTCGATACTTTCTGTGCTACCATGGACTTTGTTTACGGTAATTCCTTCCCCCTGTTGTAGAAAAGGAAGCCTAAGCTCCTTGTCATTCAGTAAACACGAGGTAAATGTAGACCTCCCATAGCCCAATTGATCTATTGGAATAAAATTATGACCGTCTTCCGCACCTAGTTCAACAAATGACTCTGAAACGACCTGAATAACCGAGCCTATTTCAATCGTACGATCCAAACATCCTCCTATCCCGACATTAATAAGGAGATCATATTTTTTTTCGTGTAGCATTCTTCCCAGCTCAAATGCTGTGGCAACCATGCCTACACCAGTTACTAGGGTATCGCATTGATCGTAATTTGATACCACTTCCAGAAAAGGCTGTAATTCAAATGAAGTAGCCGCAATAATTAATATTTGCATGACAAGCTCGTTTTGGATTGAAAATTACAAATTATCTTGCAAGCAGAACTCTTTTTAGTATAAAAACATCGTTCTTGCAATGCGTCCTGCTTAGAAACGCGAGCTTGATGTTAATAAGGCCAACTCCTTTTTTGCTACGATCTCCACTTTTATAAAGCTGTACGAACTGTTTAGTTTTTGTCCTGATGTTATTGGAAACAATGCTAATCGATCGATATAATCGCTTGAATTAGTTTAGATTTTATATACTCTTAGTTTAGGGTTTAGTTAGGGGTACTTTAGGTAAAAGCTATATAAAACCTAAACTAACCCTAACTAAACCCTAAGTAAACCCTAACTAAAGGTAGAAGAAAATTGGCCTTAAAAATCAGCATTCGTTGTCGTTCTTTTTAAACAGGGAGTATTTACACTCTGCTACAAAATTTTATATCAAATCATTCTTGAAAGCGGGTTATGAATAAGGATAAAGTGCTTAGATTTTTGTCTGTTTGTTCAACAAAAGAGAAAGCACTTCATTATATTACTATATTCTGACGGCATTCCTTAAATTGAGATGTTTTAATTGCACTTAAAGCCTTATCTTTGTATTATTATGGTATTTATAACTCGTCGTGAACGTTTCTGTGCTGCGCACAAGCTCTATCGTGAAGACTGGAGTAAGGAGCAGAATGAGCAGGTATTTGGTCTTTGCTCCAATCCAAATTGGCATGGACATAATTATGATCTTTATGTAACAGTTAAAGGAAAAGTCAACCCGGAGACTGGTTTTTTGATCGATTTAAAGATCATGAAAGAAATAATCAACCGTAGTATCATAGACAAAGTCGATCACCGTAATTTCAATTTAGATGTTGATTTTATGAAAGGAGTCATGGCTTCTACGGAGAATATCGCAATCGAAATATTTAAGATCTTAAAACCGCTGTTTGATGAACAGGGTGTGATCTTGCATAGTGTCCGTTTGCATGAAACAGAAAATAATTACGTCGAATATTTTGGCGATTAATCTTTAATACATTTAAATAGTAGAAACTATGAGTCAACACTCATTTGACAACGAAGAGTTGGATGGATATATTAAGATCGACAAATACAATACTGAAAAGGTAGATCGCATCGCTGCTCATTATACAGATATATTGGAATGTCTGGGGGAAGATCCAAAACGCGAAGGTTTAGTGAAAACACCAGAACGTGTTGCAAAGGCACTGCAATTTCTGACACATGGCTATGATATCGATGCTGCGGAGGTATTACGTGGTGCTATGTTTGAGGAAGACTATAGTCAAATGGTCGTCGTTAAGGATATTGAAGTATATTCTCTTTGTGAGCACCATATGTTACCTTTCTTTGGTAAAGCCCATATTGCATATATTCCAAATGGCCATATTGTAGGTTTAAGCAAGATACCACGTGTCGTTGATATTTTTGCGCGTCGTCTGCAGGTTCAGGAACGTCTCACCAATGAGATCAGAGATTGTATTCAAGAAACTTTAGGCGCTCGTGGTGTAGCTGTGGTTATGGAATGCAAGCACATGTGTATGGCGATGCGTGGAGTTCAGAAACAGAATTCCGTAACGACTACCTCTGCATTTACTGGAGCATTCCAAAATGATGTGACAAGATCCGAATTTTTACGCTTGATCACTGCTGATCTTGCTTAGTATATTTGTTGTTTAATAATAAAAAAGCCCCCCTAAAAGATGATCTTTTAGGGGGGCTTTTTTTTGATGAAATTTGGAAACAAAATAGAAAATCAAAAAATGGCAATATGGCTTTTTTATGCATCTGACGCGATTTCCGAAAAATGCTCTTTACAAAAGGATAATTGTATTTTGCTGATATTCAGCTTTTTGTAAAAAAAAGTTTTTATCATAAAAATGTTTTTTGGTACCTTTGTGGTTATGGAAATTGTTGCCGACGATTTAGAGTCCTATTTGGAACATACTACAGACGAGGAAAATTCGTTACTGAAAAGGGTAAATCGGGAGACATATTTGAAGGAAACAATGCCCCATATGTTATCTGGACACTACCAGGGAAGAGTTCTTTCTTTATTGAGTAAATTGGTTGCTCCGAAACGTATCTTGGAGATAGGAACGTTTACGGGATACGCAACGTTGTGTCTCGCAGAAGGGCTGCAGGAAGATGGGATATTACATACTATCGATATCAATGCAGAGCAACAAGAACGCGTCCAAGGTTATTTTGATGAATCGGCATTTGCTGATAAAATCAACTATCATATTGGAGATGCAGCGGTAATACTACCTACATTAGATGAAACATTTGATCTGGTATTTATCGACGCGGACAAAAAGAGAAATTTATATTATTTCGAAACGATAATAAATCAAGTTCCGTCTGGGGGACTTATTTTGATTGACAATGTCTTATGGAAAGGTAAGGTGTTAGATTCAAAACCAGACAACCAAACAAAGCAGATCATTGATTTGAATGCACGTTTAGCTCAGGACAAGCGCGTAGAAAAGGTAATATTACCGATTCGAGACGGACTTTTTGCCTTACGCAAGAAGTAATTTGTGAACTAAAACATTCTTCATGAATTTAAAACAATTAAAAAGCTTTGTACTGTTACTAGCTTTGGGAACTTTTGGATTAACAAAAGTTTCAGCTCAAAGTAATGCGGCATATGTCGATAAGTACAGTCCAATAGCAAAAGAAATGATGGAGGAACACGGTGTTCCAGCATCGGTTATCTTAGCCATCGCTATGCATGAAAGCGGAAATGGTGGTAGCAGGGTAGCAAAAAATTTGAATAACCATTTTGGTGTCAAAGGAAAAAACAACAGTACCGTTATTCGGTCAGCTTACAAAGGTTATCGGTCTGTAATGGACTCGTATGATGATTTTGTAGGAATAGTAAAAAGAAAAAAGACTACTCAGAGTCTTTTTGAAAAACATCCTGGTGAAAAATACGAAGCTTGGGTAAAAGCGATTGCTCGTTCGGGTTACTCGACGAGTAAAGGTTGGACAGCAAAAGTACTCGCTACTATTAGACAATATCATTTGGATATGTTTGATAATGATGCTAAGCAAAATAGATTCTCGTCAACAAAAAAATAAGCGCGATAGTATTGCATGAAGAAGTTTTTTTATGGCATGTTTGTATTCATGATGTTGATTACATCATGTTCAAGCCGGAGAGGCACAATATCCTCCTCTAAATCTGGCTCCAATTCAAAAACTTCTTCATCCTCTTCTGTGGGACGACCGACCATGGCTGGCAACGACTATATTGCTCATTACAAAGATGTGGCCGTTGCAGAAATGAATAAATATGGTATTCCTGCGAGTATTAAACTTGCTCAGGCTTTACTGGAATCCGGTAATGGTAACAGTTATCTTGCGCGTGAGGCTAATAATCATTTCGGTATTAAATGTGGCGGAGTTTGGAAAGGAAAATCCGTGACTCGTCCCGATGATAATATCAATGACTGCTTTCGTGTTTATGAAAATCCCGAACAATCTTTTCGGGATCACTCAGAGTTTCTGTTACGACCGCGATATGCGGCACTCTTTAAGTTGAATAAGAACGACTATAAAGGCTGGGCCAAAGGCTTGAAAGCGGCTGGATACGCCACCAATCCGCGTTATCCTGAATTGCTGATCGAAATGATCGAAAGATATCATCTTGATCAATACGATCGCGGTGAATCGCCACGTGAAAAGGTTGTACGTGAAGAGACTGTTCAGGTCGAGATCGTGCAGAATGTACAAGAAACCCCTCCTACCGTCGTAAAGACAGAAGAAATCAAGAGCCCGGTAGCTATGCGTATTCATGAGGTTAAAGCGCAGGATACGTTATATTCGCTCAGTAAGCTGTACAATGTATCCGTTGATCAGATCAAATCCCTAAACGGTCTTACCGATGATGCGCTATCTTTAGGGCAGCTATTGGTTATATCTAAATAGTTACGCTTTAAAAGATGTTAAATATTTCGCTTTTGTACAGCGATATAGTAGTTTTACGAAAGTGATACTATTGCGATATATTTTTCTACTTATTGCCCTTGTGGGCTTTACCTCTCCACTTTTTTGCCAAGATAAAAAAGTCGAGGGTATCGTTTTTGATAAAAATACCAAACAACGTATTGGAAATGTAAGGCTGGCCAACTTACGTACTGGCGAGGTCAATTATAATACTATTAAAGGAGAATTTGTCTTTAATGCACAACTAGGAGATCATATTGTTGCGATATGTAAAGGCTATTTTTCAGATACTCTTCAGGTGGATAACCGCGGATTGTTGCTGTTTCATTTGGTACGTGAATCGTTTTATATTGATGAAGTTCAGGTTTTTGCACGCAAGACACCAGAGGAAATTCTGAAAAAAGCAAAAGAGGATTATGAGAAAGCGTATCGTCTTGCGGGTTATGGAGACGTATTTTCTGTTGGCCCAAATGGGGCTGGATTAAGCATCAATTCAATTTATAGTTTATTTAGCAAGGAGGCTAAAAGAGCACGTCGACTAACTAAAACCATTGAAAACGATTATAAGGAAAATGTGATCGACTACAAATTTACGAAAGAGCTTATCAGTAAGATTACAGGATTAAATAGCGAAGAAGCTGAACGATTTAGAAGGATATTTAGACCCTCCTATTTCTTTATTCTCTCAGCGAGTGATTATGAATTGGTGAATTATATCAAATATTGTTATTCACGGTATCAATTGAACCCTTCGCAATATTTTATTGAGCCTTTTCCAACAATTAATTATAAATTAGTACCGTAAACAAAAAATAGACGTTTTCAGAATGAAGTTATTCAATTTTGTCGGCATGGCTCTGCTTTGCCTTTCTATTACCAGCTTAAAAGCACAGGATCTGAAAGATCTTCGAGCAAAACCAGATACCGTAATTTCTGTACAGAAAGAGCAACCATTAAATATTAAAACGATTCGTCCTATAGTTCCAAAACTAAACTTAGAGGTAGACTATTGGAAACATTGGACAAAATTCGGGATCAATTTAAACCAGGCGTCATTTAATGATAATTGGAAAGGTGGGGGTGTTGGTTCTATTGCTGTAGGATTGAATGCGAATCATAAATCGGATTATACGAAGGACAATTTCAATTTTGTGACCGAAGTTGATTT
The DNA here is from genome assembly GCF_007830445.1 of Sphingobacterium siyangense. Lineage (GTDB taxonomy): Bacteria > Bacteroidota > Bacteroidia > Sphingobacteriales > Sphingobacteriaceae > Sphingobacterium > Sphingobacterium siyangense. The sequence continues at coordinate 116,052 of NZ_VLKR01000013.1, forward strand.
ACGTTATGGAAAGATAAAGAATACCAATAATATTGCGAAGAAGAATAATGACCGTATATTTTGGGATAATAAGCTTTCTTATAAATTGTCTGCCAATTGGGCATTGTTTACGTCGGTGACATTTGAGTCGCAATTTGATGCGGGTTATAAGTATAAAACGGTTAACGGCAGAGATACAATAGACTATATTGAGAATGCTTTTATGGCACCAGCTTATCTAACAGAATCTTTCGGTCTTGAGTATAAGCCTAGTAACGAATTTTCCTTGCGTTTTGGTACGGGTACTGCACGTCAAACTTTTATCTTGGATGAGCGTGTTAAGCCTCGTTCTGGAGAAGGTTTCTTTGAGAAATATGGCTATTATAGAGATCCTAACAATCCAAGTGCGGGTACTGGTGAACGATTTGGTGTAAAGGAAGACCGCTCTTTTGCCAATGCACTGGCATTTCAGCTAACGGGTAACCTGGACAAAAACTTCACAGATAAACTGAATGTAAAGGCTCGTTATAACCTTTTTGCTGACTACGAGAAACTTTCCAACCCTACACACCGTTTGGATGTAACTGTAACGGCAAAAGTCACGAGAGTCATCAATGTGAACTTAAATGGTATCATGATCTACGATCCAGATGTTATTTCAAGAGTGCAGTTGAGTCAGTCGTTGGCGATGGGTATAGTCTATAGTTTACCAAAATAATGTTTAGGCCTGTGTCAATAGGGATATTGCTTTGTTCACTGCTGTCTTTGGCAAGCTGCAAGTCGAAGATACAGCCGGTGGTTGCAAAGCCGCTAGTTGCGTCATTTGCTTCTGCATTGGTTGTGGAAGAAAAGGTCGAAGCTAAGCCAGATACCAATTTATTGACACCGGAGGAAAGAAAGGTTGTTTTTTTACAGAAGTCTGGAAACCATCCTTATTGGCGCCAAGAGGAAGCCATACATTATGATGTTCGTAAACCTAACTATGTCATTATTCATCATACAGCACAAGATAGTATTGGGCAGACAATCAAAACCTTTCAGATTCCAAGAACTAAAGTGAGTTCACATTATGTCATTGGCCGGAATGGGGAGATTATACAAATGTTGAACGATTATGTTCGGTCTTGGCATGCAGGGGTGGCAAAATGGGGTTCTATTGTCGACATGAACTCCTGTTCTATTGGTATAGAATTGGATAATAATGGTAGGGAGCCTTTTCCTGAGGCACAAATTAATTCATTGATGACTGTGCTTGATACCTTGAAATCGCGTTATTTAATTCCAGCAAATAATTTTATTGGCCATGCTGATATCGCTCCATCACGCAAGAATGATCCAAGCGTTTTTTTCCCGTGGAAAAAGCTTGCAGAACGGGGTTTTGGAATATGGTATGATGAAGGACAGCTTGTGGCCCCTCCTGATAGCTTTAATGCGATAGACGCGCTTAAAATTATTGGTTATGATACGTCCAATCTAAAAGCCGCTATCGTTGCCTTTAAACGAAAATTTGTCGTTCGGGATACAACCCCCGAATTGACCATATATGATAAGAGTGTATTGTACAATATCTATAAAAAATACTGAGCCTGAGCAATCAGGCTTTTTTTTATTCAAGATCCCTTTTGACCTCTATAGGACTAGGTGCTTTCGTCCCCAGTTGTACGATATAGGCGATTAACATGACAGCTAGGCAGCCAATAAGATTTAGCCAGAGAAAAGGAATCTTATTCATCGTCCATACTGCTATCACTATAATTTCGGAAAGAATAGCTGCAAGAAAAACAGCTTTGCCTTGGATTTTCTTCATGTAGAAGGCGACGATAAAAATCCCTAGGATAGTACCATAGAATAGTGAGCCCAAGATATTGACCGCTTCGAGGAGATTACCCAATCTGTTCGCATACAAAGCAACAATAACAGTAAATGTACCCCAGATCAACGTAAATAAACGCGACCACAAAAGGTCTTGTTTTTCAGATGAGTTAGGATTAATAAATCTTTTGTAGATATCAATGGTCGTTGTTGAGGCCAATGAGTTAATAGCACTTGCCGTAGAACCCATGGATGCGAGAAAAATGACCGCTATGAGTAGCCCAATTAGACCCTTTGGGAAGACGCTTGTCACAAAAGAAAGAAAGACATAATTATTGTCATTCGTTTCCGCTGTTGGGTTGTTTTTTTTGATTAAGTCCAAAGTCCCTTCTTTTACGACCTGCATTTTTGCATTAAGTTGACCGAGTGAGGATCGATAATCAGCAATTCTTTTTTCATCGTCGTGATCCAATGCTGTATTAAGCTGCTGAACAACAGATTCACGTGTTTTAAATAGCTCGCTATGCTTTTGTTCGAGAAGCTGGTAGTCAGGAGCATATTTGCTTTCTTTGAGCTTCTTGATCTCGACTTGATTAAAAAAAATGGGCGGCTGATGGAATTGATAATAGGCAAATACCAGAACTCCAATCAACAGGATAGCAAATTGCATAGGGATTTTCAAGAGACCATTCATAATTAATCCCATGCGACTTTCTTTGATCGAAGCCCCTGTCAAATAACGACCTACTTGACTTTGGTCGGTCCCGAAGTAGGAAAGCTGTAGGAAAAAACCACCGATTAGTCCTGTCCAAAGCGTATAGTTATTATTGAGATCAAAAGTGAAATCCAATGCATTGGTTTTTCCTGATTTTCCTGCAATATGAAGTGCTTTTGATAATCCAATAGACTCTGGCAACAGATGGATAACTAATATACCTGCTACGAGTAATGATCCAAAGATAATGCTCATTTGAAGCAACTGTGTATGAGACACGGCTTTGGTTCCTCCATAGGTCGTATAGATAACAACAAAACTTCCTATGGCCAATGTGGTCCATGTTAGATCAATATGAAGGATGGTCGATATAATTAAAGCCGGTGCAAAGATGGTTATACCCGTTGATATTCCCCGCTGTACCAAAAAAAGAATGGCGGTGAGCCCTCTGGTTTTGACATCAAACCGTTTTTCTAGAAATTCGTAGGCTGTAAATACTTTTAGCTTATGAAAAATAGGAACAAATGTAATGCAGAGCACAATCATGGCCAACGGAAGACCAAAGTAGAATTGGACAAAACTCATTCCTGAGGAATAAGCTAAGCCGGGGGCAGATAAGAAAGTAATGGCGCTCGCTTGCGTCGCCATTACCGATAATCCGACGTGATACCAAGGTAAAGAACGATTACCTAGAAGATATCCGTCAATATTTTTTATACCCCTACTCTTATAAACGCCATATAGGACAATAACTAAGAGTGTCAGAAATAACACGATCCAATCTGCTGTACTCATGAATAGTGGTTCGTGAAAATGTACAGAAAAAGGATGAATACGAATAGCCAGATAACGACCAACCAGTAGAAACGCTTCCAGCTATTCATCTTTCTTATCTATCTGAAGGCTTTTGAGGATAAATAACGCTATTAAAAATAGCAGCGATAATCAATCCGACAATAGCACCTCCAAAGATGCTTAAAAATGTCTCGTTTGCAGTGAATCCAATTAATGCACCAAATACTACAGCAACTAAAAGAATGATTCCTTTTGCTTTGCCAGCATCAATTGTCGTGCAGCTGTTGTCAATCTGATTTTCCATTATTATATTATTTTGATTTTGATAGCAAATTTACGAATAATCTGTAAGCTCCGGGAATCCCGGCAGGCAATTGTCTGAAAAAAGACAAAGATGTATAAACAAATTTACCTTTTCCATATTGAGCAATGAGTAATGAGCCATTATGTAACGGTTCGCCGGGATCTTGCATGGTGATCGGGGTGCGGTACTTTTTATCGATATCTTCCGCAAAGTAGAGTCCCCGCTCCTGCACCCAGTGTTCGAAGTCAGCTTCGCTGATCTTGTTCGGGTAATTAAAAATCGGGTCATTTTTATCGAAATGTACCGTTGCAAGTTCGTCTGTTACACGGCTTCTGCCGATGCTAAAAGGAAAAGGGCCAAAGTTTTTTGAGAACAGTCCATTGTTTACATTGTACTGTTCCAGGACCGTTCCACCCATGTTCACATACGCAAGTAGTCTGTTTTGGAGCTGTGCAATTTGCTTGTTGACGTTGAATATTCGTACACCCAAGATTACAGCATCGTAGCTAGAGAGATCTGCTTTTAATGCCTGTTCGTTACTTAATACATCGACTTTAATACCAATGGCCGCCAGCGACTCCGGAATTAGATCCCCTGCCCCATGGATGTATGCCACTTTCTTTATGTCGTTGATCAGGTTGACATTGCTCATTTTTATAGCGACATCTGGGAAATAAACAATATTAGGTATATGATTGTAATCGATGGATTTTATCTCTTTTAAGTGCTCTTTGTTTGCTAAGAGGAAGTCCAGGGTATCAATGGAAGATTTAGAAGCATCTGATGGTTTTATGCTGATCTCTTTGGAAATTGTACGTTCGCCTTTGTCAAAAGATAGGTCAAAAGATGCCGGTGAAACTTCCCAGCCTTTAGGTACATTCGGTCTGACGTTAAATGTGGTTGTGTTTGCTTGTCCGTTTTTCTGAAAAGTCAGATTCATTTTGACAATGTGGGCATTTTGTGTAAGTGCCAAAGGGCTGGAACTTTTTGCCGTCAACTGTGGGACGATCACAATGGGGTCGTAGATTTCGCCACGAACAGGATCGGTATATTTATATTTTATGGGCTGACTGAGTGTGATATTTTCACCATTGATCCGGAGTTGAAATGATACCTCTGGAGCATAGGGGTTTTCTGGATAGCCAGTCAGGTTAAAATCACTGACATTAAATTTGCCTTTTCCATGTGGATCAATCAACCAGTATGGTTGTGTCGTCCTGTCGGCATGTATAAGAACCGAGTCTCTTTGTAGCTTGTTTATTTTTAGTGTTTCATGAATGCTATTTCCATTTATTTGGGTCAGCTCAACGGTTACATTTGGACGTCGAACAATAATGGAATGTTCTACTTTGATCTGATCTTCCAAGGCATAGGATGGATTTTTAGCGATACTTTCGAACCAAATTCCACCACAGGCAAGAATTAGTTTTTCAACCTCTTTTTTCTTTTCAGTTTTCCAGTATTCATCATCAATTTGATCCAGTGCTTTGTACAGTTGGATCAATTCAGCAATGATCAATTCGGGTTTATCAATTTGATATGTTTGATTGATGTGGTCAATTAAGGACTCAACTTTACTGCCGTTTTGAATTCTTTTCCATGAGGTGTCAACTCCATCCAAGAGTGTATTTTTTGCAGGTGCACCGTCTACATACTCAAAGTATTCGATTGATGAGCCACGTTGGCTTGCCGAACCAAAGCCTTGGCTTTTGTGTGATGAACGGCTGTGTGCGGCAATTTCTCCATAAGAGGCTCCTAGAAGAGAATTGTAATCCCCGATATCTATTTTTAACTGATCTTCACGTGTATTGTTTTGACCTCCGAAGTTAGCTGTATTCCAAAGCAAGCGTTTAGCTTTCCAGGGGCGTACAAATTGAAGTTGCTCTGGAAATTGATTCGGATCAGCAGCAGCTTTAAAGGCTTCATGTGCTAGAATGGCGGAAGCTTGATGATGACCATGTCCACCCCTTGGATCTGGAGGAAAACGTGTGATGATGACATCGGGTCTAAATTTGCGGATAATCCATACGGCTTCGCGAAGAACACGCTGTTTATCCCAGAATTCGAAAGTTTCTTCTGGAGTCTTTGAGAATCCAAAATCATATGCTGAGGAAAAAAATTGCTCACCCTTATCGATTTTTCGAGCAGCCAGTAATTCCTGCGTTCGAATCAATCCAAGTTCAATACCTTGTTCTGTTCCGATGAGGTTTTGTCCGCCGTCACCTCGAGTTAGGGATAAATAACCTGTTTTATATTTTTTTTCCTGAGCTAGCCAAGCGATTAGCCGGGTATTTTCATCATCCGGATGTGCCGCAAAATAAAGGACTGAGCCCAACACGTTCAGTTTTTCTAGATTAACTTTAATTTCAGCAGCATTCCACTGTGGATTCTGTGCTTTAACGATTGAAGTTGACAAGATACCAGCCAAAATAATAATAACAGAGAGAAAAGGTCTTCGCATGTTTAAAGATAAAGATTTTGATGAACAACGGATTGTTGGAGATTGTAATTTTATTGACAGTCTTTAAGTAGCGTGTTTATGACGTTGGTTTATTGCTTTGACTTACGGATATTAACCATTAACCTGATTCAACTTAGGTCAATATTTAGCGAAGAGGTAAAGGGATCGATCGTTGAAAGGTAAAACAGAGGTATAAATAAAAAACGGAAATCCCAATCAATTTGGAATTTCCGTTTAACAATTAAAATATTTTTTCCTGAAACGAATTTTTAGAGAATAGTTATTTTGTCGCTTCGCTCCAAGTGGCAACCTTTAACATAGTAAATATATGTAGAAAATATTTAGTTCTGTTAGATTACTTTAATTAGTTTTCCACATTGCTAAATTTTGTCAACATTTTAGCTTTTGGAAAACATATAATATATAGGCGTCATGCGTTTAAGATGCTGCAATACAACGATCTTTAGGGTAAGATAGATTCTCCACTACCTTAAAAAAAATCTGGATTGGTCTAAATCCAATTGCATATTTGTTTGACAAATTTCAATTGATGTTAGTTTTTATGCTTCAAATGCTCAAAAACGACAGGAACAACCTTTAAAGAAAGTTTCACACGAATGCTTTTTTGCAAAGACTATTTATCAATAGCACCTAGAACACGCTTCATAAACATATTTAACGCGTCTTTTTTTGAGTTACCTTCTTTAATTAATTTATCAACCTCTACAGCTCCGTATAGGTTTGAAATCAATTCACCAAGAACGTCAAGTTCTTCATCCTTTAAAGGAGCTTCGGTTAATGCTTCCAGTGTCTCGATTGTTTCCAGGACATAATCTACATCATTCTGCTCGATGAACTCTGTCAAATGCTTAATTACTGGTAGTTTCATTGAATAATTCTACTAATGCGTCTAACTTATTTGTTTGTACCTGATTGACTAATTTACCGTTCTTAAAAGCGGCAAAAGTGGGTAGGTTATTGACATTTGCCAGTTTGCGGGATTCAGGAAATTTTTCTGCATCAGCAATAACAAAAGGTACGCTATCATTTTCGCCAGCCAGTTTTTTGAATTTTGGTTTCATGATTTTGCAGTTACCGCACCAAGTGGCAGAGTACTGAACCATCACAATATCGTTATTGTTTACAATTTCTTGTAAATTATCGTTTTCTAATTCTTGTAACATGATTTTATTATTAAGGTGATTGTTGGAGAAATCAACAGGAGCCGGGAAAAGCTCCTGTTGATAAGACACTGTGGTATTGTATTGTTAGTGTTTCGCTAAATAATCAGCTACACCTTTTCTATCTGCGTTCATGGCATCTTTACCTTCTTCCCAGTTTGCAGGACACACTTCGCCAAATTTCTGAACGTGAGCGTAAGCGTCGATCAAACGTAAATATTCTTTAACGTTACGGCCCAAAGGCATGTCGTTTACTGATTCATGGAATACACGGCCAGTTTCATCGATCAAGTAAGTTGCTCTATAAGTAACCGCAGAACCTTGAGCCAATGTTCCGTATTCAGGGTGTTCAACTTCTTGAACATCTAAGATTCCCAATATACTTGATAAGTTACGGTTGGTGTCTGCCAAAAGAGGATATTCAACACCTTCAATTCCACCGTTATCTTTTGCTGTGTTTAACCAGGCAAAGTGTACTTCATTTGTATCGCAAGAAGCGCCGATTAAGACTGTATTGCGTTTTTCAAACTCAGCAGCTGCTTCTTGGAAAGCGTGCAATTCAGTAGGACATACGAAAGTGAAATCTTTTGGATACCAAAATAAAAGCACTTTTTTACCTTCTTTAACTGCTTTTTCAAAAATGTTGATTTGTAAATTGTCGCCTAAATAATCAATTGCATCTACTGTAATGCTTGGAAAACTTTTACCTGTGAAACTCATAATATATCTTTCTTTTTTTTGTTGACACAAAGATACAGCAACTCGATGCAAAAAGCGAATTGATTTTACCAATACACTATCGTCAAAATCTATTATGACTAGATTATAACAATAAGTTTTTATTATAATAATGATAACTTGATCTCATGATGAACAGATCATTTGAATGTTTCTTGAAAATAAATGAATTAATACTGCGGTAGTTACAAATTTATGGCCTAAAATAATTGCAGTTTTGCAAATCAAAAGCTACTTTTGCGACGTTCAATTCTAGAACAACACAATGCTGGAGGGGTTCCAGAGCGGTCAAATGGGACGGACTGTAAATCCGTTGCTTCGGCTTCGAAGGTTCGAATCCTTCTCCCTCCACCATTTTTCATTTTCTAAATCCAGTTTATCTTTCAGGTTCTAAATTTGCGTTTGTTCGGGACTATTCCATCGTACATGAAACGGCTTTAATATAGATTTTTTGCTATTGTGGATGTTAATGGCTTTAGTATAACCAGTCTATACAGGGGTTACCTCTCTTTTTGAAAAAAATATAACAGGATTTTAGACTAGCTATTGACTTATATATAAAATAAACCTAAGTTTGGCTTCTGAAAAGGCCCCGTAGTTCAACGGATAGAATAGATGTTTCCTAAACATTTGATAGCAGTTCGATTCTGCTCGGGGCTACTGAGAAAAGCGATGGATTTCCATCGCTTTTTTTGTTTATTCAATAAAACTTTTCCTTTTCTTATCAAAATAAATAGGTAATAGAATTGTAAATTTTTATTGGAATGATTATTTTCGGATAATTATTTACAGCAATTTTACTTTTGGCCTGTAATCCGATAATATAAATTGAATGGGAAAATTTTTATTATACCAATTTAGAAAGGTATATGCAGCTAACCCTGCTTTTTTTGCTTGCTTTAGCATTTGGATAGTCTTAATGACAGCTGTTGTTATATTTATTCCGAAGGAAGATGCATTCCATTTTGTGAATACTCGTCATTCATTTTGGGCTGATATTCTTTTTACAATACAGACTTATTTTGGAGACGGTCTTTTTGTTATAGGTGTTTTTATTGCCTACTGCTGTACGCAGCAATGGAATTTTGCCCGAGCTATCCTGGGGACATATATTTTCTCGGGGCTGATCTGCTGTATACTGAAAAACCTTTTCGATGCCGATAGACCGGCAACCGTATTTCATGGAAATCCTACATTCCATGTTGTTTCTTGGTTGCGTGTAGCGCACTTTAACTCCTTCCCTTCCGGACATACAACTTCGGCCTTTGCGCTGGCGGCTACGTTAGGTATTCTCTCAAAAAATAAAGCTTTTGGTATAACTGTATTTATTCTCGCTGCATTAACAGCCTACTCTCGGGTGTATTTGGGACAGCATTTCGTAGAAGATGTTTGGTTTGGATCAATTTTAGGAAGCGGTACGGCTTGTTTTTATTTACTTGCCATGCCTTATGTCTTGAAAAATAAACGCATGTCATTTAGCACGAGATTTCTTCAGGTCAAACTTTAAATTCAGTAAGAAGATACTTCCATCGTTCGATTAGGTTTGGCTTGTGTCTTTGAATAAAGATAATCGTCCAACCATTATAAACATCAACAGTCCGAAACAGGCAAAAATACCATAGGAATAGCGTAGGCTAAAGACTTCAGCAATATACCCAATTAAAGGTGGTCCCATTAAAAAGCCCAAGTAGCTAATGCTTGAAACCATGGCCAAAGCCACTCCAGAGGGCACATTTTTGTTCTGTCCGGCAATACTGTAGATGGAGGGGACATTGCAAGCTACACCGATACCGACCAACATAAAAGCTAGGGTACAGATGATAAATTCGGGAAAAATAACCGATGTCATCATCCCGATGAACATCAGTAGGCCACTGTACTGCAGGGTCCTTTTTCGGCCCAATTTCCGAATGACAGCATCACCAACAAAGCGCCCAGTAGCCATCATGATCATAAATGAAGCGTAGCCAACGACAACAAATTTCTCTGGCGCCTGAACGATCTCCTTGAAATACACCCCACTCCAGTCGAACATTGCCCCCTCAGTTGCCATGCTGAAAAAGCCGATGATGCCGAGCTGAAGTAAGCCACCTTCTGGTTTAGAGAAAAAACTGCGCTTTTCCTTTTGAGGAGATTTGCCAGGAACCAAATACTTTTGGTTGATTAGTGTATTCGCTGTGACAATGACTAATATGATTAAAAAATGGTAAAAGGTGTTCAGTCCAAAATTCATCGTTAACAAGCCTACTAGTGCTCCTGTGAAACCAGCGATACTCCAGGCTCCATGAAAGGAAGTCATTATTGATTTTTTGAAAACCTGCTCCGTTGCGACACCCTGTGTATTAACAGATATATTACACATATTTCCGGTTACACCAAATAGAAATAGTATGCCTCCTAACTGCCAGGCATTCTGCGCAAAGGGGATGGAGCACAAGACCAAGGTGTAAGCGATGGGTACGATACGCAAAACGCTAGCACTTCCATATTTTGTAACCAATTTTCCTGAAAGAGCCATCGTTGCAAGTTGTCCGACTGGAAGCATTAATAAAATTGTCCCCAATTGACCCTCACTTAAGTTGAGATGAGCTTTGATAACGGGGATGCGGCTTGCCCAAGATGCAAACGCGATACCTTGGCAAAAAAAGAAAAGCGATACCGCAATTCTTATGCGATTTCGTTTCTTATAAAGATCTTCTTCTGAGTGAGTTAACGTTGCGTCCATAGTTTCTGATTTGAGGGTGCAAAGTTAAGGATAAGTATCCCATTAAAAAATATAATGATTCAAAAAATATTTGCATGTTTAGGTTACAATAGGGATACGAAATATGCCTATATTTAAATAGCATATCGGCGTGATGATAATTATATGCGCTAGTTTCGATAATTATCATCTGCCTCAATCTTCCGGTAAGAAAATAATACGATGTGCTTTTTGAATTCGGCTAAACATATTTATTCAATATCATATATTGTACGTAATCATTCCTTGTATAGGAACCGAAAATAGACACATTTGTTTCAGTTTATTTGTATGCATACTTTAATTTAAGAAGATATTCGATGTGGTAGTCAAAATAGAAGAGGTTTGGGCTTCCATATCATTAGAAAATAATAGCAGTGAAATAACGGGAGAAAGTCAACAATTAGATGTTGATGTAGTGAAGGAATAAAAATATAAAATTCTTCGCTATTTCATGGTGGTTTGTTCAATACCTATTCTACCTTTGTATTGGCAAACAACTATTAGCCTCCTAGATAACATGATAAAGAAACTAATTTTAAGTACAGTTCTAGCCTATGCTGGAACAACCTGTGTTATTGCCCAACAACCCACGTTTTTATCCCATCCGACTTTAAGTCCCGATGGAAAGGAAATGGTTTTCAGCTACGAAGGTGACCTTTGGAAAGTTGGAAGTCAAGGTGGTGTTGCGGTACGGTTAACAGGAATGGAAGGAAATGAGATCAATCCAAGAATTTCCCCAGATGGAAAATGGTTGGCTTTTTCCGCCAATCAAAACGGTAATATGGATGTCTATGTAATGCCCTTGGCGGGTGGAGATATAAGGCAGCTGACATCGCACGATGCTTCGGATGAAGTAGACAGCTGGAGCTGGGATAGCAAGACGCTTTATTTTACGTCATCGCGTTACAATAGAATGAGTGCTTATCAAGTCGCTTTGGATGGCGGAACGGCAACAAGGTTGTTTCCTCATGTCTTTAATTATATCAGTAATGTGGTGCCAACACCTTCAGGAGAATTATTATTCAATGACAGCTGGGAAGGCTATAGCTCGGCGAACCGCAAGCGATATAAAGGTGCTTTCAATCCGGATATCAAGTCTTATAATCCCAAAACAAAGGCATTTCAACAGTATACAGATTATATCGGTAAGGATTTTTGGCCGACAGTAGACCAGAAAGGAAACATATTCTATGTGTCCGACGAAAGCAATGGTGAATACAATCTTTATCAAATAGCTGGAAAAGCGAAAACCCAATTGACCTCTTTCCCAGAATCAATCAAACGTCCGTTTGTCGCGGCAGATGGTAGTAAGATCGCTTTTGAAAAGGGGTACCAGCTTTATATTTACGATGTCAATGGAAAGAAAACCATGCAGCCCAGCATCGCACTTAACCGTAATCAGGTCCTAGGAAAGCTGAAGGAGTTCAATATTTCAGGTAACATCAGTAATTTCGACGTTTCACCGGACGGGAAAAAGATGGCATTTGTATCCCGTGGGGAATTGTTCGTTTCGGATATCGAAGGAAAGTTTGTTCGTCAGATGCCTAGTCAAGGGGAGCGCATCATGGAAGTTAAATGGCTTAAAGACAGTAAAACATTGCTCTATAGTCAAACGCATCAAGGGTATCAGAACTGGTTTTCACGTACAGCAGACGGTAAAGGAGAGGTAAAACAATTGACACAAGATCTGCGTAACAATCGAGATATTACATTCAATGGGGATAAAACAAAAGCGGTATATCTCAGCGGACGTGATGAAGTTCGTCTATTGGATTTGACAAGTTTGAAGAGCCAAACAGTAGTTAGAGATGAAATCTGGGCATTTCAAAATTCTTCGCCCTCATTTTCTCCCGATGGAAATTATCTTTTATTCACGGCTATACGCAATTTTGAACAGGATATTTTTGTGTATAACCTGAAAAATGAGCAAACGACAAATTTGACAAATACTGGTGTTACAGAGGCAGCACCATATTGGTCTCCCGATGGTAAATACATTTATTTTGCGAGTAATAGGACTAAACCTTCTTATCCTACTGGTATGCAAAACTCAAGCATTTTCCGAATGGCATTGACCAACTTTGACCAACCTTATCGTAGCGCAAAGTTTGATGAATTATTTGTAACACCTGAAAAGAAAGATACGACAGTAAATAAAACTGGTGCAACTAAGAAGGAAGATGCTGCTAAGGATAAGAAGAAAAATGATGCCGACAAGGTAAAGTCAACCGCAATACCAGCAGCCGAAGCAAAGAAAGCTGTTTTGGTCCAATTGGATTTAGAAGGATTGCGTGACCGAATTGAGCAAGTCAGTCCAGCATTTGGAACACAATCTGATCCTTTGGTGATACAAAAAGGGGATAAATCCTATTTGTTCTATGCTTCCAATCATGAAGGAAAATATAGTACATATCGTACCGTATATGAGTTATTTACACCAGCCAAAACCGAAAAAGTCACAGATGGAGGTATGGGGCAATTTGTAGAGTCTGCAGGCAAGTACTTCGTGCTGACCCGAGGAACAATTCAGAAATATAATCTTGACTTGAATAAGCTTGATGCGGTCACCATGAGTTTTAAATTCAATCGGGATCTTGAGAAAGAGTTCAATCAGATGTTTTATGAGACATGGGCCAATCTGGAGGAGAATTTCTACGATAGCAATTTCCATGGTGTAGATTGGACCGCTGTTAAAAAGAAATATGAGAAATATCTTCCAGGTATCAACGATAGGACAGATTTGCGCATCCTCTTAAATGATATGTTGGGCGAACTCAATTCGTCACATTTGGGGTTCAGTTCTATGGGGCAGGAAGAACGTAAGCCGTTTGGTTTTGTAACGAATGAAATCGGTGTGATCTATGATACAAGCAACCCTTATAAGATTAGCTATATTGTTCCGAATGGCCCCGCAGCAAAGAAAGAGGCCGATATTCACGCGGGTGATATTCTCATGGCGATTAATGGAACAAAATTGAATACGCAGGCAGACCGCGATAGTTATTTTACTTGGCCTTCACTGGAAGAAGAAATCCAATTGACCTTGAATCGTAATGGCAAGGAAATTCAGACAAACATTCGTCCGGTATCAAGCGCTGTGTTTAGAGACCTCCTCTACGACCAATGGATTAGAGATAACCGAAGCCGAGTTGATCAGTTGAGTAGCAATAAGATAGCGTATTCACACATGAAAAATATGTCGGATACTGAGTTACAGCGGTTCTTGATCGACATGGCTGAACAGGAGAATAACAAACAAGGGATTATTTTAGATTTACGGTATAATACAGGCGGAAATGTGCACGATGAAGTTTTACGATTCCTGTCACAACGCCCTTACTTACAATGGCAATACCGAGGTGGTAAACGTGCGCCACAAAGTAATTTTGCACCATCTGCCAAACCTATTGTTTTATTGATTAATGAGCAATCGCTGAGCGATGCTGAAATGACCGCTGCGGGCTTTAAAGCCCTTAAATTGGGGAAAATCATCGGTAATGAGACCTATCGTTGGATTATTTTTACTTCTGCTAAAGGCTTAGTCGACGGATCAAACTATCGACTTCCGTCTTGGGGATGTTATACGCTTGATGGTCAGGATCTCGAGCAAACCGGAGTTGCCCCAGATATTCTTGTAAAAAATACAGTACAAGATCGGATGGAAAATAAAGATCCGCAATTGGAAAGAGCAATAAAGGAAATTCTTGACAATATCAAATAGGGAAGTAACAGTTAGAATTACTTACTGAAAATAGGCTGTCCAACTTTTGTTGGACAGCCTATTTTTTTAACGTCTCATGTTTTTATGAATACGATCTTCTAATTTTTGCTATTTATTACCCTTCAGCGTATGATTTACCTCATTCGGTTCATTTACTTCATTTGGTCCCACCCTTTGCTCTGTGGAAGTTAATAGACGGTTTTAAATGGTTTCATTTTTTTTAATCTCCTGTTTATCAGTATTTAATAGTTTTGTGCGCTGTTTCGTTATGAAATTGGTGATTTTCCTGCATCCCTTCTGAAAATATAAGGCAATATGGAAAAGATTGTATTACAGGTAAAAGAATCTTGCTCTGCAGATTGGGGTAAGATGACGCCACAAGAACAAGGCCGTTTCTGTGGTCAATGTGAGAAGATGGTTGTTGATTTTTCACAGATGAATGATCAGGAAATTGTGGATCAAATAAAAAAAGCCAGTAGGGGGTTATGTGGTCGATTTTATGAAGATCAGTTGATGCGCGAATTGGATGCCACTATTTCTTTTTCTAAAAACCCCATTTGGCAAGGTAGATGGACAGGCATTGCTGCGGGCCTCCTATTGGTTGGATCCTTGAGTTTTCATGCTGCTCAAGCACAAAACAAACTGACTGGAGAAGTTGTCGTTGTCCAAACAAAAACGAAAAATGATCAGATAAAGAAGCAAGATTGGGGCAACTCATCAACAAATGATAATTCAGCGTTAAAGGGAAGCCGTGATAGTACTAAAGTAAGTATAAAAGGTAAAGTTGTTTGTGCTGGAAGCGATGTAAGCATGGTGGGCACAGAGGTATCCTTAGGAAATTATCGTACGAAAGTGGATGAAAATGGAAATTTTCAGCTTTGGGTACCGCAATCTTTGTTTCGGGTAAACCAAGAGCTCCGTGCACAGATGCTTGGCTATAAAACTGTTGTGATTCCATTCAAAAAAGGGAGTAAAATGCAACTGGATAAACCAATAGAAATGGAAGTTAAGCCAATGATTATGGGAAAGATCGCTGTAGTGGGAACACATGGCAATATAGGGCGAAAGAATAAATAGTTTGATGGTCTTATTTTGGTCTGTTTTTTTATCGAGCAACTGCCAAAAATCTCGCTTGAATGTCATAAAAGTCAAAAAAATATTCTTTTCCACTTGACTTTTTCTACGGTGAACCTTACATTTGGATTATCGAATGACTTCGTAGCTCAGTTGGTAGAGCAACAGACTCTTAATCTGTGGGTCCTGAGTTCGAGCCTCAGCGGGGTCACTTTCAAAAAAGCCGTTTTACGTAAGTAGGATGGCTTTTTTGTGCCTAATACAAGTTGGATTATTACCGTTGTGGAAATATTAACTTTAAATCGTTTTTCCGGAGTCTGATGCTATAATTTTCGGATAACTAATCCATTATTTTATCAGAGATCAGGTATTATTTCTGCTAGGAAAACATAAAACTCTTTAATCTGTTATTAATTCAGCGAATTTATTATGTAAATTTGTATTTCAGACGATAAGCTTATGGAAGACAAGAAGATTTCGATATTGTACGTTGACGACGAAGAAAACAATCTGTTTTCTTTTAAAGCGACATTTCGACTAAAGTATAAAGTGTTTACGGCAATTAGTGGTGCCGATGCAATCGATATTGTCAAAAACAACCAAATACATATTATCATTACTGATCAACGGATGCCGGAAATGACCGGTGTAGAGTTTTTGGAAGAGATTATTAAGATCAATGCAGCCCCAATGCGTATCCTTTTGACAGGGTATACAGATATGGCAGCCGTCGTTGATGCTGTCAATAAAGGAAAAATCTTTCATTACCTCAATAAGCCGTGGAGTGAAGAGGAGCTCGATCAAACGATTCAACGCGCTTATGATGTCTATGCTGAGCGTCAAAAGATTGTGGAGACTAATTCTCAGCTTGAGACTTCAAATGATCAGTTGGAGTTTCTGCTGCGACAAAAGCTACTTTCCTAAAAGATTGTAATTTTAGGAAAGTCAACTTTTATTTAAAATGTCTGTTTGTAATACTCTTCGCTGCAATCGCATAGGATTGCAGAAAGTGAGAGGCCTTATTTGCTCGGTATAATGACTGTAAAGGTTGTGCCCTGATTTGGTTGTGATTGCACTTCAATTTTCCCCTGTAGTTTTAAGAGTGCGTTCTGAACATTATAGAGCCCAAATCCCATGCCCTTAGCTTGATCACTTGCTCTAAAGAATAATTTAAAGATATCTTCAACATACTCTGGAGATATGCCTATTCCGTTGTCACTCACAATAATTTTGGCTTTACGTTCTGATACGAATACGGAGAGTTTGACGTACTGGTTTTCCTGCCCTTTACGTTGGTATTTAAACGCATTAGAAAGAAGATTATGCAAAATTAATTCTAGAAGAGCTTTGTCTCCGCTAAAGATCTCTTTTTGATCCACTGAAATTTCAAAAGCAACATCTTTATTTTGCGTGTACATACTGTAAAACTGACGGATATTATCAAAGAGATCTTCGAAATTTATGGCTGACAACATAAGTTCGCCTCTTCGTAAGAGATAATAGTCTCGCAGACTGTCAATATAAGCATCTAAGCTGACCAATGAACTATCCATTAGTGATAACAACTCATGAATACGATCTATGCTGTCAAATTCTAACCCAAGTTTCACCGCAGAAAGAACCCCTGTCAATGGATCACGAAGATCATGACTAACACTATATGCGAATTTATCTAATTCATCATAAGCTTTTTGCAGCTCTTGATTCTTAACTTCTAGCATAGAGTTTGCAACATAAAATTTATTTGCTTCTTCTATAGCGGAAACGATTTCTTCATTCATCCAGGGTTTTCGGACAAATCTAAAAATATGGCCCTTATTAACTGCATCAATTACAGTTTCCATATTGGCATAAGCCGTTAAAAGAATACGGATTGGTTTTGGAAAATCTTTTTTAATGCGGTGCAAAAAATCGATGCCCATCTCATCCGGCATACGTTGGTCACAGAAGATAATACGGATATCAGGATGAGCATGAAGGATCGTTTCGGCCTCACTCGTATTGGATGCTGTATGGATAGCGTAATCGTATCTAAAGTTCGCTTTAAAGCTAACCAAATTGTTTACTTCGTCATCGATATATAATATTTCAAGCTCCCTCTGCATAATTTTATTATATGGTTTTATTCCCTTACAAAAGATATGAAAAAATAATAGTTAATTGAACTATTTTCAGTTTATAGCGGTATTAATTGTTTTGTTGAATTGGAATGAGGAGTGTAAAACTTGTGCCCTTTCCCACTTCTGAATCTACAATAATCTTACCATGATGTTTCGCAATGGTATTATAGGCAATGGACATTCCCAAACCAGTACCTTCGCCAACGTCTTTCGTTGTAAAAAATGGTTCAAATATCCGTTCATGGATTTCTTTTGGAATACCGATACCATTGTCTGCGATTTTGATAAACACAGCTGTATTATCCTCCTGAACTCCGGTTTCAATGCATATTTTACCGCCAACATCGTGATTAAACTTTTTATTTACGGCGTAAATAGCATTTGTCACGATATTCAAAAAGACTTGATTAAGTTTTCCGGCATGACATTCGACCTTTGGCATATCGCCATAGATCTTATCAACTTCAATCGTGTTATTTAATAAGCTATTGAGGATAACCATTGTTGACTCGAGCCCCTCATTTAAATCTGCAAATTTTAATGTATCCTCGTCTACGCGCGAGAAGATCCGCAAACTCTTTACTATTTCGGCAGTCCGATGGGCCCCATCATGCATCCCCTTTAATAGAAAATCTACTTCTGTTTTCAGATAATCGATATCCTGGTCATCTTTGAATTTTTTGATCTGAGATTGCTTTTCAGTATCGGATAGCCCCTCTTTAAAAGCGATACGCTCTACCTCCTCCAGCGTTTCCCAGATCATCTTAATATCACGTTTTAGCGGAGCGACATTAGACGTAACAAAGTTGATTGGGTTGTTGATCTCATGTGCAACCCCAGCAGTCAATTGACCAAGGGAGGCCATCTTCTCAGCCTCGACAAGTTGAGATTGCGTTTCCTTTAAGTGAGTAAGAGTGGTTTGTAGAGACTCATTAGATTCTGTTAATTCACGTGTCCGCTCATCTACTTTTTGTTCCAATACAATATTTTGTTCACGTATTAACTTCTCGTTTTCTAATGAGATTGCTAATTCTCTGACTTGTGATGCTTCTTTTTCTTCTTTTAAAATATTGATACTATAGGCTAGACCGAAGGACAATAAGGCCATCTCTACAACAGATGCAATTTGTACAGCATTGCTCGTAAAATCGTTATATTTTAAGATGCCATAGTCTTTCAGTAAAAACACGACAGAACCTAATAATAAAATTGTCCAACCGTAAACAAAATATTTAGCCGGTTTATAACCATTTATCATCACACGATAGGATAAGTAAAGGACAAATAAAGACCCCGCTCCTGTTGTCAGCTGCATAACCATGAACGCTGGTTGCGTCAGGTTGAGCAGTGTAAGAAGGCTGCCAATGACAAAAAGGATGATAAAAACAGTAATCACACGTCTTGACCGAGGAGCATTTTTCGGCAATTGAAGAAATGAATCTGCAAAAAGCAGGGCGCATAAGCCTGATAAACAGCCAAAGATAATAGGACCCTTTGTTGCAAAATAAGTCCAATTTGGCCACAAATATTGAAAACTGTAACCTTTAATCCCCATTTGTGTTATTCCTGCACAAAGTACATAAAGGACATAATACAGATAGCCTCTTTCACGAACAGAAAAAAACAGGAATAAATTGTATATCGCCATAATGCCGACAATACCAATATAGATGCCACTTAACAAACTGTCATCATTCATCTCTTTTAAGAAACTACGCTCGTTACTTAAATAGATCGGGAGAATAATCTGTTCCGTACTTTTTATGCGAAGAAAAAAGATGGTCTTCTCATTCCCAGGTAATTGAATGTCGAATGCATAATTAGGGACCTTATATTTTCTCGCCGAAAAAGATTGATGTTCGCCCAGCTTGATCGAGTTATAATGCCCGTTTGATGACGGTACAAAAAGTTCGACCTCATCCAAGAGGGGATAGGCGATTTCGAGCAAGAGTTCAAGCTTTTCTTTGCCCTTGTTTGTTACGGGCAATCGAAACCAGATGTCAGCGGGTGATATGCCCAAATTGGGGACCTTGCTTTCTAACGATTGAAAGGAGGAAGCCGAAGTATCTGCAAAGTTAGGCTCTCCTTTCCCGGTATAACGCTCCA
Organism: Sphingobacterium siyangense; assembly: GCF_007830445.1. Classification (GTDB taxonomy): domain Bacteria; phylum Bacteroidota; class Bacteroidia; order Sphingobacteriales; family Sphingobacteriaceae; genus Sphingobacterium; species Sphingobacterium siyangense. The sequence continues at coordinate 135,804 of NZ_VLKR01000013.1, forward strand.
GACCATATCCGATCAATACACGCTGTGTCGGTTTATCGATAATAACCTCTCCAAAACAAGTTGAACTGCATGTAAAAATAAATAAGAAGACTAAGTTAAGCCAGCATTTCATCACTATATGCTATTTTTTTGCTTCGGCAATAACTAAATTCATAGAAACAAGGAAACAACCCGCTTCATCAGCTTGATCCAATGTATTTTGAAATTCCTCCATTTCAGCTGTACTTAACTTCTCTTTTTCGACCATCTCCAGAAGAATTTTATCTAAGAATAGATAGCGGTTGGCCTCTTCTTTCGAACGGGCTACCATACAGAATGTTTGCAATTGAACTTGTTTAAAGCCTTGAGTCAATAGATCTGAAGTTAATTTATTCCCAGCCCAGCCATTGTTGACTTTTTCTTCGGTCAAATAATGACATATCTTAGCCTCAATGTCAACATGCTTGCTGTAAAACGTCAGGCTGTTCCAAATGGTCTCAACGATCACTAAGGGTTGACCTTCACGCAAAACACGGTGGACCTCAGCAAACATTTTTGGCGCTTCCAGCAGATGTTGTACAACGCGCTCCATTCTAATGCCAGAAATGGAATTATCTGTAAAGCTAAGTTGATAAACTTCACCCTGAACAAAGTCGACGTTCTTTACCTCTACACTGCTTGTTTTGGCATGCTCGATTAAAGCCTTATCATGATCCAATCCAACGATAAGTACATTATGGCCCAGCATATTAGCCAAATTGATGGCATCCATTCCAGTTCCACAGCCAAGATCGACGACAACCCCCTCTTTAATCGTATTAAAAGGAGTATATGAATGTATTTTTAATTGTTTAAGAAAATCACCGGTATCCATTAAATAGCCGGCACCATAATGTTTAGTGTCCATTATAAGATATTTAAATTACGATCATCTGATTTATGATCTAATGATGTATGTTTCAGATTTTTAATAATTTCATTTAAATCCCATTGATTGAGATTCGGAATATCGATTTGATAATGAATTTCAATCTCCTTATTCCGTAAAGTTTCTATGCGGACAATATTGGAATTATTACGAAGCGACAAAATTGCATCTTTGTTTTCCTGATCGGCTTCGGTCAAGGTGTCTAGATTGCGCATAATCATTACGGTAGCCAGTAGATCCAGCTTCGGATAATAGAATGTGCCATTATTTCCAACACTTGTATCAATGCGGTAGCCAACACTTTCTGCTAATTTCACCGTGTAAGGAGCACATAAAGCAAAGAGTGATTTAATGCCAACCTGTGTACTGATGGCGGCACCAGCTCTCGTCAAAAATATGCTGCCAATGCCATATCCAGCAATCTCCCTAGAGTTCCAAAGGCCACAACCTTCACCTGTCCCCTGTTGCGCATAATCATAAACAAGGTCTAAGATTTTAGCGTCCATCGCTCCCGTGGCTTGTTCAATGGGAAGTGGTTCGCTCCCTCCAGATACGTGTATACGTACTCCACCATAGACTTTATCGCCATCTAGGGATTCTACGATCAATACGAATGATGCGGGATTGTACATCCAGTCATTTTTGGAAGAAGTTACTTTCTTTACGCCTATAGCAGTTAACACGTGCGCGTGTCCTTCTATGAAACGTTCACAGGTTTGGGGATCGTCGATAGCCCGAAATGCTCTGAGTCTTACTACTGGACGCCCGTCGTTGAATAATAATGCCACCGAATGCTTTGATTTATCGTTTAAACGCAAAACTAATCAATTAAATGCAAAGGTGTTTACTCTTCAAATAAATTATACCGTAATGCAACCGCCTGCACCTAGTGATGGTAAAAATTGTTTGATTCCTTTTTCACCTTTAAGGGCCCAAATAGCCCCTTTTAACTGATGTCATCGAAAATACATTTTATCATCTTAATATGCTGTATTTTCGATATACAATAAATTTGACCTTGGAAATATTAACGTTTCTGGAGGCTATTTTTATGAATCTGACCGTCTTTCATGATTAACAGAAAGTTTTTTTCAGGATCTGCCAATAGTTTTAAATTCTTAAGAGGATCTCCGTCTACAAGGATTAGATCTGCCAACGCTCCTTCTTCTACTGTTCCCAGCTTGCCAGGATAAGGACTTCTTAATCCCGAAAGCTGCAGAAGCTCGCCATTGTCTTGGGTAATCATTTTAATGATTTCGGCATTTGTAAACCACTTTTGAAGGCGCAAAATAAAAGTATTCTGCAATTTATTCAGGTCCGGCTCAAAAAGGAAATCTGTACCCCAAGCTAGTTTTACCCCATATTTCTTAGCCATAGGCCATACTTTTTCTTGACCTTCAATGACAGGCTTACGCTTGATTCTTCGTTGTGGATCCATATCGGGTGTATCTTCCACAAGATTCTGTAAACTAAGCCAGATATTTTTTTCTGCAATTAGCTGTAAAGTTTCTTCATCGAGCAATTGTCCATGCTCTATACATTTTACGCCAGCTTCGATCGCTCTTCGAATTGCTCTTGGCGTATATGCATGTACGGTGACATAGGTTCCCCAGTCTTCGGCTGCATCTACTGCTGCTTTCATTTCGTCTAGCGTATATTGGGTGACATCCACAGGATCATATGCTGAAGAAGTTCCTCCGCCTGCCATGAGTTTAATTTGACTTGCCCCGAATCTTAGATTCTCTCTTACTGCCGTCAGGACCTCATCACGACCATCGGCGATGAAGGTTGCTCCATATCGCTCCGCACGAGAGACAACGCCGAAAAAACGACGCGATTTTTCCTCCGGTGTCCGAAAATCTCCATGCCCTGCAGTTTGGCTTACAACGGCACCAGAAGGCCAGATTCTAGGCCCTAAAAGCTTACCTTTGTCGATCGCAGCTTTTAATGGAAATATGGGACCACCGACATCACGTACGCTTGTAAAACCCCGCATTAACATCTGTTGAGCCGATAGCCCCACCGTCTTGATCAAGAATTCCTCGGATAGGTCATTTGTCATCATTTGAGGCATTGTCAAAGCTCCAAATACCAAATGGACATGCACATCGATCAATCCAGGGATCAGTGTTTTGCCTTTAGCGTCAATTCTGACGATATCCTTTCCTTGTGCGTCAATAGGGGATGTACTGATGGTCTGAATTGTGTTTCCGTTTATTAAAACATGTTTTGGTGGAGTTAAGGTTTGAGTTGTATAGTCGAGCAGTTTGACATTTTCTATTAAAACTTGCTTTTCCTGTGCTTGGATAACATGTACAAAAGCCGAACAAAGAAATAAAGTAAGTAGTTGACCTAAACGCATAGCTTGGAGAATTACGTTAAAATATAATATGACAAATCAATTTTAATTCAAGCTAACTAATGTGCTTGAAAAAATATCTTCTAAGTTAAATTATAAATTCAATATATTTCAATTTTTTCACTATAAATTTTTGCTCTGCCAGCCTTTTTTGAAGAAGTCTTTGTGTAATGTACGCTGTTAATCACAAGAAAAATGCTAAATTTATCCAATCATGATATATAAAAAATCTATTATAAATTATTTAAATATCGTAATTCCCAAGATTGTCTCCATAAGAGAGCTGCTCACCTATGCCCTCTTACTCGGCTTATCAGCTTATGTATTCCTACTGGTTTTTCAGCCATTTGGAACGTATAATTTTGAGAATGCCTATAAATTTAGCTTATTATCCGGATACGGGGCCATTTTATCCATTGCATATGCCTTAATTTCTATTGTCTTGCGTAAAAAAAGGGGGACAGTTGCGATAGAACTATTTCGTATTTTTCTTGTGTTCCTATTATCAAGTTTTTTAAATTTCGTCTATCATGGTTGGTTCATCAATCAGACCCCGTTGCAGTGGACTAACCTGCCCTATATTGGATGTTACACGCTTTCACTTTATAGCCCTATTGCAGCGATTTATTTTTTGCTTCGAGTTGATAAGCGTCATTCGAATCATGAAAAGAATAACTCGTCTATGGAAAGTCTTTCAATAAAGCCAGCTATGATATTGAGCCAAGCGAATGACTGCCATTTGGCCCTGGTCGATATTCCCAATGGTAATCAACCGTTAAAGTTGCTGCCAAACGATTTTATTTTTGCAAAATCGATGGATAATTATTGCATGATCTACTTTAGGAAGGATGGTATGGTAAAGAAGCAGATGGTACGAATTACGTTGAGCCGCTTATCTGAACTGTTGAATACAATGTCTATTCACCGATGCCATCGGTCCTTTCTTGTCAATTTTGAAAAAATCCTTGTAAAGGAAGGGAATGCTCAAGGTTTTTTGTTGCGTTTTGCAGATACTGAAGATTGTGCTGTTATTTCGAGGTCTGCTATAGAATCAGTTAGACCCTATTTGTCGGACTGACCACCCACGTTTTGGTCAATCGTCCCTAAATCTTGCCATACGCCACATAACTTTGTATACTCGTCTTGGGTAGCATAATTTTGTTCAAAAAAAAGATGAACACAAAAAGTTTAAACCTGCTGGTATTATTTCTCTTCTTCGGAATATATTTTATCCTCGATTATTTGTTTTTTGCGCCCCTTCAATCCATGATAACCAACTATGTCCAAAGTGGATTTTTGGGGCATGTACTGACCTATTCAATTGGCCTTGTACCGTTGCTTTTTGGGGCAATGCTGCTTAAACCGAAAGGGCAGAATGAATTATTGGAAAAATTTGGGTTGAAAGGCAATTTTTTACAGGGGCTTTCTTTTGGAATAATAGCTACCTTACCGATGTTCTTGGGTTATGCCTTTGTTTTTATCTTAAATCGGAAAATAGATCCAAACGCACTATTAATAAATAGTGTGTCATCAGGATTCTTTGAAGAAATGATCTTTCGTGCCTATTTTTTTGGTCTAGTTTTTCGCTATACCCGACTAGGTTTTATTCCATCCATTTTAGCTACATCACTCCTGTTTGCTTTACTACATCTTTATCAGAGTCAGGATTTGGGAGAATTGGTCCTGATTTTCGGTATGACTTTCTTCGGCTCTATCCTATTTTCGTGGTTGTATGCTGAGTGGAAGTTTAACCTTTGGATACCGATAGCACTTCATGTTTTGATGAATTCGGCTTGGATGATTTTTGATGTTTCGGACAATGCTGCTGGAAATGGATGGAGCAATTTTTTCCGCTTCTTGACCATCATTGTAGCAATCATAATGACCATAGTCCATTCAAGGAAGTCAATTGGCGGTCTACAAATTGAAAGGAAAAATTTGTGGCTAAAAGATTAGAAATCAGACGTTTTTTAATGAACCTTCATAGCTGTAGATATGTTCTTCAAATGATCTCGTCCACATTTGGAATGAGCGTTAGATTTTAGGTTGCTAAAACTATGAACCTTTTGATAATAGTATTGGCTCTGGAAGAACCCCTGAAAACCAGTATTTTTTTTTGGCATGGGAATCGCTACCTTGACCTTTATGAATAGACCGCTATTTTCACCCCTATCTTTATTCCTAGGAGCGACGTTATCCATGGGAATCTTGAGCTGTGGACACAATACAAAAACCAAAGGTGCGGATTTTAAGGATTCTGCTGAATTTAAAACAGTTGCTGTGAAGGATACGTTGGCTGCTGCTAAATTTCCTCCTTTGCCAATTGACTTTGACAAGACGAAGGTTTTAAAAAATACCTATGTTGTTGATCGAACTGGAGCCGAGCTTAGACAGGGCGCGGATAAGGCTGCCCCGCTATTAGGAAAATATCCCTATGGTACCAAGCTCGACGTGATCGGTGAAGAAGGAGAATGGATTGCCGTAATGGATCGTATCCAGCGCGATTATAGCGGGAACAATGGCGAAAAAGGTGATGTAACGCGATGGGAAAAGGTCTATGTAGCGAAGTCCAAGCTGGGGAAACAAGATAAAATTACAATCTCTCCCAAAGATTTAAATTCAATCGTTTCATTGACGATAAATGGTAAAGAAATGTATTACGAAAATGGACATTCTTTAGATAAGTATCTCCAGCTAGAGTTGATTGATGAGCAAACGTTCTTAGCCGCTCGGAATACGGCTAAAAACTACTTGATCAAGGATACTCTGTCTTATCCCAAAAATGGAAAGATTTTGGAATTGCCGTTGACAAATGGGAAAAAGCTAACATTTAAGGATAAGGATATCGATAATGAATTAGAAGCCAGCTATTCTTATAAAGGGCATTACGATTTTTTAAATGCTTTTGCTGTTGATGGGAATTATTGGGAAAGTGCTGATGTGCGGCTTTTTGATAAACAAGATGGTCATCTTATTGTGGAATGTGGGGATTATCCATTCTTCTCTGCCGATAAAAATTACCTGATGACCTTGCATGCCGACCCCTATGAATCGACGGGCGACCTGCAGCTCTTCCACGTGAAACAAGGAAAGGTGACACCGATGCTTTTTATTAGTTTTAAAGAGTGGATGCCAACCTGGAAAGAAGAGTTAATGTTCTGGGGAAAGGACGGTTGTATCTATACTGCTGCCAACCATGTAGACGGTTACTGGGGTGAAGAAGGATCGCTGAACGAAAGATCACAGTTTATCAGAATCAAGATATTACCCCATTAAACAGGCACAAACCATATTTTTATTGGTTTACTGCTGGCGTATATATTTATTGTTTTTCTGTTTTAAGTAAAACTATTTTGGCATGCACCTGTTGTATTCCATAAAATAGATTATAGTTTGTAATTTAGCTGGATGAAACTAAGAATATTATCGTTATTTACTATCCTTCTTCTCTTTTCCACGTTGTCTATGGCACAAGATAAGCCATGGAAACAGCATAATAAATGGATTTGGGGTCCTTCAGTAGGGTATCAGTATCAAAGTGGTAATTTCCTGAAAGTTTCGGGCTGGGGATTATTTGCACCGAATGATTTTCAGTATATGAAAATTGATGCCGGAGCCAATTTCAGCTGGATGGAAGGTAAAACGACTGTTATTCCAGAGCTGGGGTTTACCTATTATCTAAATGATTTTGTTGTTTTTCCTTTTGTAAAAGCAGAGTTAACACCTTATACCATAACGCCAAAAGTTGGCGCCAGTCTATTCTCTATTGTGGATCTGGGAATAGGTTATGGATTTGATTACAATACTAAGAAAAATTTTAAGCCGATTGACGGAATTACCGTTTCAGTAGGGGTAAATATTCCGCTCAATTTTCATATTTATTAATTGAAAAATGCGCAGTAAGACTATTTATAAATTCCTGGGGTCACTTGTTGTGTTATTAGCTATAGTTAGCAACCTAAAAGCGCAAGACCACTTAATCGGTCCGACGTTAAGCTACCAGTTCCAAAAAGGGAGTATAATAAAAACTGGTGCTTATTTCGCTTTTCCTTTTATAGGAGATCATATTCTCCGAGCTGATGCCACAGCCAACTTTACTTGGACACAAAAGAAGTTTGCCGTGATACCTGAGGCTGCAGTAACGTATTATCCTCAAACATATGTCTTAACTCCCTTTGTTCGTGCAGAGCTTACTCCGTATACCTTTACGCCCAAAGTTGGAGTGAGTTTGGCCACATTGGTGGATATCGACTTTGGTTATGGATTTTCCATCAATGAAAAAAAAGATTACAATCCGATAAAGGGGTTCGCGGTGTCTCTTCGATTTAGTATTCCGCTAAATTATCGAATCAATATGTAGCTTAGATTCATGAATCACCCTTCGCTTGATTTACCTTCCAAAAGCTAAACTTGATAGGACCATTTTTTATGATAGCCTATTTCGCTTGCAAAGTAATTGTGCTAAAGTACTTTTAAGGAACGACTAGACTAATTGTCAAGCCAGTTTTTGAAGGCCGTGACTTTCTCCCGTGAAACAATGAGCTCATCCGATTCATAATGCTTAAGGTATATTTTTAACCGGGCATTAGAATGTACAGCAATATTTTTGATAGCATCAAATTGAACTATAGTGCCTCGGTTGATCCTAAAAAAATCCTTAGGGGATAGTTGTGGCATCAGCGCATCCAATGTTTGGTCCAAAAGATAGTTCCCCTTTTCATTGGTATAAAGGTAAGTGCCTTTGTTTTCGCTGTAAATACATTCGATTTGCTGGGTGGTCACTACTTTTAGGTTTTGGCCTATTTTGATGGTAAAGCGTTCCTTATATGTTTGGACAGTGTTTTTAAATAAAGCTTCAAAAGATGCCAGATCGAGCTGTGGCTTTGGGTGTCTTAATTGACGGAATTTTTCAATAGCATTTTTCAGCTCTTCATCTTCAATCGGCTTCAGGAGGTAATCGATGCTATTTTGTTTAAATGCCCGCAACATATATTCATCGTATGCGGTGGTAAAAATAATGGCCGAATTAGGCTTCACCTGCTCAAGGATGTCAAATGAAATCCCATCGGCGAGTTGAATATCCAAGAACAGTAGGTCAGGTTCGGTATTTGACATAAACCATTCGATAGACTCTTCTACAGTCTGCAGTACAGCAGCTACCGTGTAGCCGAGGTTCTCCAGTTTTCTTTGGAGTAATCTAGCTGATGGGAGTTCGTCTTCTATAATTACTATTTTCATTGTTTTTTGCATGCTTATCGATCATCAGACCGTTGTATTGTTTAATTTATCGAGCATCGTTGTGCCTATGCTATTAGTTTTGCTACGATTACCTCTTGCATGTTTGTTTAAGAAAAGGTTACTTTTAAGAGACTATTTCATTGATGATGGGCAGTCCGACAGAAAATAAAATATCAGTTTCCTGAAGATGTACAGATAAATTGGACAGTATAGCGTAACGTTCCTGAATGTTTTTCAGACCGATTCCCGAATGATCATGGAGCACTTTCTTCTTTTGAAGATTATTTTCAACATAGAGGTAATTATTTTTTCGATAAATCTTCAATAAAAGAGGCTTCCTGACCGAAATAATATTGTGTTTGATTGCATTTTCGATCAGTAATTGAAGGGAAAGGGGTAATATAAAACCAGTATGTTGTTCCGCATTGATCTGTAAATCGATCTGTATACCGGCTTCGAAGCGAAGACTCAAGAGGTTTAAATAGGCCCTTGAAAAAGTAAGCTCATCCTGTAAAGAAACGAGGCTTTTGTCTTTTTGCTCCAATACATAGCGATATATCTTAGAAAGGTCCGTGGTAAACATGCTGGCCTTTTTGGGGCTTTCTTCAATTAATCCATTCAATACATTCAGGCTGTTGAACAAAAAATGTGGATCGAGTTGATTTTTGAGCGACTCAAATTGTGCTGTTATTTGCTGTTTTTCCTGATGAGATTCTTTGATTTGATAATCTTTGAATCTTTTATAGAAATAGAATCCAAAAAAAATCATAGAAATGCACCAAGATATCATCGCAGTTTGAAAATAATATGCAACACGTTGTTGGTGAATAAATTGGTGGAAACGTTGTGGGAAATTTTGGGCAATACTGGGTTTAAACAGTCCGGAAAAAAAAGCATTGACAATAAAAACGACCAGTATGGTCAAGAAGAAACTGACACTGTAAAAAACAATCATCTTTTTTCCAAAATCTTTACTGCTTGGGTATTTGTTCCCGACCCATTTCGATAGATAGCTATGACCTAGAAAGAGAAAAAATCCGTATAGTAAACCTCTGACCATATTAGGATGAAAGATGATGGATATCCAAGGGACATCATTGTGGTCAAGTTTGGCCACAACCACAAAATAGATGGTTACGACCAAGCTTGCGAGTAATGCTTGTATAATAGCTTTAAATGGTGCTTTTTTCACAAAGTGTTATTTGCATTCTTTTATCAATTGTTCTGCCCGATCTTTGCCCCATGAGGGTGCAAATGGTGCAGTAGTTTTCTCTTCACTGAATAAAGATAGTGCTTTCTTTACATCCTCACATTCTTTGCTGGTATCCTGGTTGAAATATTTTTTTGCGTTTATTTGGAATTCCGCTAATCCCAATACCGCACGTGGATTATTTGGCGCAAGGGTGATGGCTTTTTTATATAGACCTATAATCTTAGGTGAAAGCTCTTTGGCTTTTGTCATCGGATCTGTAATCATCAATGCCGTTTGGTTCATCGCTCTCAGCACAAGCCATTCTGAATTATTGTCCTGGGCGCTATTGTTTAGTATTTCTTCTGCAGACTGTATATATTTTGCTTGTGTCTCTTTATTTTTCTCACTGAAGGATGCTGTTGTCAGTACCATGGCCTGATAATAGGCAGGAATCCAATTGTCCTTTTCTGCCTGTGAGATGCGTTCTAAAAGAGCGGCCGCTTTCTGCGTCTCCCCCGATTGCCATAGACTCATGGCTTGTCCCATACTTTTTTCAAAATTGCTTTGTGCAAATGTGCTGCCGCTTATAAGGCAGATGATGGCGATAATAAATGATTTCATGATCTTTCGTTTTTAGTAGTAAATATTTTTCTAAGTTATTGTTGTTGTGTTTGATGTATTTGATATTGAATGTTATTGAAGTTGGTAATCCTTTTCTTCAAACAGAAATAATTCTGGATGGACCGACGTATTTCGATGATGAGTTGATGTTTATTATAGATTGTCCAATTGATTGTCTTTTTCATTTTTACTGATTGTCCAAAAATAGCCTAGAAATACAAAGCGTTTGACAGTAGGGACAATCGGTCTACGGTCGTAGATTCCTTGTGAATTTGGCCGGTCTGCATATTGATACCCATAGATTGGGCTAGCGCCAAGAACATTACTGACGGAGAAATGGATAATTTTTTGCTGGCTGTAAAGAAACGACCAACTCATAGACAGACTATTGTAGCCTTTTGTATGGCAATTCATGAATACTGTTTGGTTGGGATCATTGTAATTTCTGCCGGATACAAACGAATTTGTCAAACTGAGCTGTGAACGTAGGCTTGATAGCCAGTATTTTCCAACGATATAGAAACTGTGTTTGTAAACGTAAGGGGGAGTGACTGTCGTCGGATAATTCGCTTCATTTCTCTTACTGTCGGTATAGGAATATGAAATCCAGTATTGGAGGTTTTTGATGGTGCTGCTGTTTTTATAAAATAAGTCAAAGCCTTTGACCTTACCGCTTCCGTTATTGTCATATTGGCTGTCATATTTTGGAGTTATACTGTTGTATTTTGCCAAATTGTTATATTCTTTGTGATAGGCTTCTAAGCGAAGTAAGTGCCCGCCACGCGAATAGAAATAATTTGCGATATAATGATTGGCCTCCATCCAGTCAAGTTGTGGAGCATATTTTAACAGCGGTGTTGGCGCCTGCTGATGGAAGTTCCCATAAGCAAGTGATAGCTGCGTATATTTATTTAATGCATAGCCCAGCGAAGCCCTCGGTTCTAACGTGCTCTTCGCCTGTAAATTGGAAGAAGTTTCTCGTAAGCCGATCTTCCCGATTAAGTTCGGGAGGATGCCGAAGGTAGTTTCCGTAAATACAGCGGTCATCTTGCTATGATAACCATAGCTATAGCCAAGGGTTTGTCGGTGATATTCTTCTTGATAATTCGTGTCGAAATATTCTATTCCTCCGATACTTTTAATCTTATTGTTCCAGATCTTACTTAGCGTTCCTTTTAAGTGAAGACTCTTTTCTTCATTAGGTAGGTAAACGTCATCGTAATGCAGCTTATCGGTCAGGTAGCCTAGGCCAATACCAGACTGGAATGTCCATCGGTTCCCCAAATTCTGACTGTAGCTGATGTTGGCGTAGGCATTGTTGGATTTCTTTTTCAATGGGACGGGCTGCTCATAATTGATGTCCGCTTGGTAAAGTCCCATATTTTCGAAATTGTAAGCCCCATAAATATTTAGAAAACCTTCTTTAAACTGATGGCGATAGATCATTTCTCCAGAAGCGTTTTCATAGGGTTTCGTCCATTTTATATCTGGTGTAATAATTTTGGAATAGGGTTTTAAGTTTGTATAACTGCTGTTGAAGGTGAGAGAGTTTTTGCCCCATTGTAAGGTATGTCCTAGCCCTAATCCAACGGAAGATAGCGAAAGCTCTGTTTTGGACTGCTCTATGGTATTTTCAGTGTTTAGCGCTAGAATGCTGGACAGCGCATTGCCAAATTCTGCAGAATAGCCGCCTGTAGAGAAATTCACGCCTTTAAAGAGCATAGGCGAAAACCTGCCCCTTACAGGAACTTCGTTTGGTGTTGCGGTGTAAGGTTGGGCTACTCTGATTCCATTGATGTAGGTCTGTGTTTCGGAAGCATCTCCACCGTGAACCATAAGACGTCCATTCTCGCCCCCAACCTGTGCTCCGGGCAATGTTGCCAGTGCGCTGATGATGTTTCCCATGCTGCCTGCCGTAGTGACAATATCCAATGGACTCATTACCGTGTTTTTTCCGGAGCTATTGGCTTGTAGGACCCCTGCCTGAATCGTAACTTCCTGTAAGCGATTCTCGCTTTCTTGCATTTGAATAATCAGCAATTCTTTTTGAGGTAGCTGGATAGGCCTGTTATATGTTGGGAGGCCCACAACAGACGCTTTAATGATTTTAGTGCCTTGTTCACTGGTCTCAAATACGAAATTTCCAAGGGAATCGGTGGTGCCACCATCATAGGTGCCTTCAATATAAACATTGGCTAAATATATAGGTTTGCCGTTTTTGCCCAGCACTTTCCCTTTCAAGATGGACTGCGCAGATACGATGGTAATACTTAAAAATAGTAAGGTTAATAACAGCTTCATTTTTCTTTAATTTTATTCAAATATCCGCGGCTGTAAGTGTTCCTGCGAAAAAGAGTGGATGGAATGTCAAAATATCATGACGAATTGCAGGATTCCAACTTTATGCTGTAAATTGATATCGAAAAACAAAATTTCCTCCATAAATAAGTTCCGCAATGGAAAGTGGAGAATGCGAAAAATGGCTGTTATATGTGACGTACTTATATCGGATATAAAAGTCATTTTACTTTCGTTTGATATTGAAAATAAGAGTTTAAAATTAAGTCAGAAAAATGCGAATAACCATTTTAGATGACTATCAAGACGCTGTCCGAAAGTTGGACTGTTTCAAAATTCTTGATGGTCACGATGTCCAAATATTGAAACAGTCCTATTCAGATCCGGCTTTACTGGCCGAAAAATTGAGCGATACGGAAGCGCTAGTGCTCATCAGAGAACGGACGCGGATTACAGAAGACCTGTTGTCTCAGCTTCCCAAGCTTAAGTTAATTAGCCAGACGGGCAAAATTTCAAACCATTTGGATTTGGCTGTTTGTAGCCGTTTCCATGTGGCTGTTGCTGAAAGTATGGGCTCTCCTGTTGCTCCGGCTGAATTGACCTGGCTTTTGATCATGAATGCCCTCCGTGGTTTACCTAAGGCTCTTTCAGATATGGACAAAGGCCTATGGCAAACGAATATAGGAGATTGTGTCGCCGGGAAAACAATAGGGATATGGAGCTATGGAAAAATAGGGAAGCGAATAGCGCAATATGCAAAGGCTTTTGGTGCACAAGTAATTGTTTGGGGAAGCGAAAATTCCCGAGAGGAAGCTGTAAGAGATGGTTTTTTAGCTGCTGCCAGTAAATCCGATTTTTTTCATTTTTCAGATGTTGTTACTTTACACCTTAGGTTAGTGCGTGAGACGCGAGGTGTCGTAAAGCTCGAAGATCTCCGGTCTATGAAGCCGACAGCGCTTTTTGTCAACACCTCTCGTGCTGAGTTGGTTGAAGAAGGGGCACTATTGACCGCGCTCGAGACAGGTGTTCCGGGGATGGCTGCGGTAGATGTCTATGAGTCCGAACCAATCTTTGATCCGAACTATCCGTTATTGCAGCTGCCAAATGTACTTTGTACGCCACATATTGGCTATGTGGAGAAAAATGGTTACGAACAATTATTTAGACTTGCTTTTGAGAATATTGTAGCCTTTTCTGGGGGCGATCCACAGCATATCGCTAACCCCGAAGTTTTGACCCACTAATTAAATGAATCGGCTATACATAGATGAATAATTTTACGCATTTAGAACAACCAACAGGTCGCGTTATTGTGGTCGGCGGTAAGGAATATCTTTTTTTTGGTGGAACTTCCTATCTAGGGCTGGCAACAGATAAAGCATATGCTTCTATTTTCATAGAAGGTATACAGCGGTATGGTATCAACAACGGCACTTCACGAAATAATAATGTGCAACAGGCCATATTTGATCAAGCCGAAGAATATGCAGCAAAGCGTTTTGGTTTTGAAGCAAGCCTGTTGCTCTCAAGTGGATATTTGGCAACGCAATTTCTTGTAAGAACCTTGGCGACCGAAGGAGAAGTATTGTACGCTCCCGCTTGTCACCCTTCTTTATGGCTAGATAAGAAGCCCGTCGCAACTGGGCATTTTGTTGCGTGGGCTAATGCAACGATCGAGTATATCAATCATTCAGCCCAAACATCATTTATCATCGTTAGCAACAGCTTGGACAATATGCGGCCAGAATTGTACGATTTCACTGTTTTCAATCGTATTGATCCGGACAAAAAGATTATACTGCTCTTGGACGATTCTCACGGAATAGGAGTTTTGCGCAAGAATAGCATTTCATTGGATAAAAGTAGTGTTCAACAAACTAATATTGAACTGATCGTCGTCGCATCCTTGGCAAAAGGCCTGGCAACGGATGCTGGATTGATTTTGGCCGATGGGGAACGGATCAGGTATCTCAAGCGATCAAACTTTTATACAGGGGCTTCTCCAAGTTCACCAGCGAGCTTATATGCATTTGTTCATGGAGAGCAGATCTATCTACAGCAATTCGAAAAGCTGCGGTATAATATTGATTCCTTCAAAGCACATATGGAGTCTGGGTTAAACACTGTTGCTGATTTTCCGGTCTTTTCTTCAATGGATACGGGCCTTTATGCGAGGCTGATGAATGCTGGAATACTGGTTTCAAGTTTTCCTTATCCCCTCGCTACAGACCCGCTATTAAATCGGATTGTGGTGAACGCGCACCATACCAAGGCAGATTTGGACCAGCTGAGTCATGCAATTGGCATATATTGATTTTTATATGACAAGTAATAAGTCAACATCTTGTAAATTAGATAATTGTTTTTATTTTTGAGGTCTATTTAATGGTTGGTTGGACGCAATGTCTCGTTAATTGATTGTAAATGTTTGGCTTTTGGAAGCTTATTTATCAAAAAAGTATTTAAATAATTTCCATTACTCATTTTAAAACAATACTTTTGCATCCCCAAACATTAGTTGGCTTAAGGGTTGAAAAATAAATAATTACAGTAAAATAGATATGACTAAAGCAGAAATTATTGCAGAAATCTCTACCAAAACTGGCTTAGAGAAGGTAGATGTTCAAGAAACCGTAGAGGCGTTCTTTAAAGTTGTCAAAAACGCAATGATCGGAGGAGAAAATGTATATGTAAGAGGTTTTGGTAGCTTCGTAGTCAAAAAAAGAGCTGAGAAGACTGCAAGAAACATTTCAAAAAATACAGCAATCATTATCCCTGAACACTTTGTTCCTAGTTTCAAGCCAGCTAAAATTTTCGTAGAGAAAGTAAAGAATGGCAATAAATAATCTTTAAAATAGATTAAAATGGCAAAAACCAAACAGATAATAGTAATAGGATCAGTAGTAGCCTTGGTTGCTGTGCTTTTAGCACAGCCTATTAAAGGTTTGGTGAACAAAGAAAAACAAACTGCTGCAGCATCTGAGTCGAAGCCTTCCAACGAAGTAAATTTGGAAAATATATCTTCGATGACAAAACAAGGTTTAGATGCTAGTTTAGTCAAAGAAATTTCCGATATTGAGGGCCAAGTTGCAAAAGCTTCTGGAGAGGATAAGATAAAGCTGTTGCAACAGTTGGCAAATAAGTGGGATGATGTCGCAAAACCAGCCCCTCAGGCTTTCATCTATGAGGAAATGGCAAAGGTTTCACCGAAGTTTGAATATTGGTTGAAAGCAGGTAATGCTTATCGTGCCGCTTATACAAATTTGCAGGATTCTACTTTAGCCCAAGCGTTGAATCAAAATGCTATTCATGCATATGAGGCTGCGTTAAAAGCGAATACAAGTAGTTTGGATGCAAAAACAGGATTGGGTGCCGCAATGGTATCAGGAACGAACAACCCTATGGCAGGTATTGCCTTATTGCGAGAAGTCGTTGCTGCCGATCCTAAAAACTTAGAAGCAAACAAAACTTTGGGATTGTTTTCATTACAATCCCGTCAGTTTGACAAAGCCATCGAGCGTTTTAAGACCGTTATCGATCAAAAACCCGATGCTGAGTCATACTTTTACTTAGCCACAGGCTATGAAAATATTGGGATGAAAAAGGAAGCCGTTACAGCTTTTCAAAAAAGTAAGGAACTGGCAGCCGATCCTTCCCTATCACAATTCATCGATCGAAAGATCGCGGAATTGAGCAAGTAATTAATTTATTATTTTATAATCATTAAAAAATTTAGCTATGCCAAGCGGAAAAAAAAGAAAAAGACACAAGATGGCTACTCACAAACGTAAAAAACGTTTAAGAAAAAATAGACACAAGAAAAAATAGTCTTGTGATAAGCTTTTAAACATCTTGGCCCATTTTGCTGAGATAGCTTTACGAAACGATCTACATGTCTGTGAAGGGGATGTAGATTGTTTTTTTCGTAACAACGTTCTTTAAATGTTTAATCGGATACCCAAGATTGCGATAGGATATTGCATAGGTATCAAAAATGAGTAGCTTTTGGTAAAGGAATTAATTATCGATTCAACTCCTGATAAAGGGGTAACTATTGCTTTACTACAAGATAAGCAGCTTGTTGAACTTAACCGGGAGCCCGCAAATAATAACTTCGCCGTTGGAGATATCTATCTCGGACGTATTAAGCGAATTATGCCTGGGCTTAATGCAGCTTTCGTGGATGTAGGCTACGAAAAGGATGCTTTTCTACATTATTTAGATCTGGGTCCTCAAGTTCAATCTTTGCTAAAGCTTACGCGTATAGTGAAGAATGGCAGTTATCAAGAGAAACTGCTCAATAGTTTAAAACTTGAAAAGGATATCGATAAAGCTGGTAAGATCTCTGATGTCTTAAGCAAAAATATGCTCGTGCCAGTACAAATCGCCAAAGAACCCATTTCAACAAAAGGGCCGCGTCTGAGTTCAGACCTTTCAATTGCGGGCCGTTTTGTCGTTTTGGTACCTTTCTCAAGTACTGTTTCCATTTCCAAGCGTATCAAAGGTAGTAATGAACGCAATCGCCTAAAAAAGATTGTCGAAGGAATTAAGCCAGCTAATTTTGGCGTTATCATTCGTACAGTTTCCGAGGGTAAGGGTGTTGAAGAACTACAACGTGACTTATTGGACCTGATCTCAAAATGGGAGCTATTTACCAAACGTCTTCGTAATGCTGAACCGCCTCAAAAGGTTCTTGGCGAAATGGATCGTGCATCCACTATTCTACGAGATATTTTGACAGACGAGTTTTCGCATATTTATGTTAATGATCCTTCGATCTTCGAAGAAACAAAATCATATATACACGATATATCTCCAGACTTGGAGAAAATTGTCAAACTTTATAAACATAAAGAGCCAATTTTTGATCATTTCGGAGTTGAAAAGCAAATCAAGGCAGCTTTTGGCAAAACTGTAACATTGCCGGGCGGTGCGTACCTCGTTATAGAGCATACCGAAGCCTTGCATGTCATTGATGTCAACAGTGGTAACCGTTCTGCTAATAAGGAGAATCAGGAAGACAATGCATTGCTGGTCAATATGGAAGCAGCAAAAGAAATTGCGCGTCAGCTGCGTTTGCGTGATATGGGCGGAATTGTAGTCATCGATTTTATCGATATGCATAAACCCAATCATCGAAAAGAGTTGTATACGTTCTTAAAAGAATGTATGGTAGCGGATAGAGCGAGACATACAATTTTGCCTCCAAGTAAATTTGGATTGGTTCAAATTACACGTCAGCGCGTTAGACCTGAAATGAATATCGTCACAAACGAAAAATGTCCGGCTTGTGATGGTACAGGTGAAATCCGATCAAGTATTGTCCTCATGGATGATATTGAAAATAATTTGAGCTTTATTCTTCAAGAACAAAACGAAAAGAAGGTGACCTTATGTGTTCACCCTTACATAGACGCCTACATTAAGTCTGGTTTGATTTCTAAAAGAATGAAATGGTTCATGAAGTACGGAAAATGGATTAAAGTAAATCCAATGACGTCATATTATCTAACTGAATTCCATTTCTTCAATGCGAAGGATGAAGAAATCAAGTTATAATAGAAAGAGATTAACGAAAAGGGTTAGTAGTGATACTAGCCCTTTTTTGTTTTTATATCATTGTACTGTTTATACCCAATGGATAATTATGCCGTCTTTTTCCATTTTGCGGAAGTAAGTCATTTGTCTTTTGGCATAGCGATGTATTTCTGTCTCCAGTTTTGTGGTAAAAGCAGAATAATCGAGCTGTCCAAGAAGATGGAGTGACGCATATTTATACTCCAAACCATAGTATTGAAGTTGCTCGTGTGTAATACCTTCTGTCAAGAGCCCGCGCACTTCTTCTAAGAAGCCTTCATTCAATCGTTGTTTTAATCTTTGGCTAATGTGTTCGCGTCTGATTTCCAACGGGGGACTTAATCCGATAACAATGCTATCTACCGCTTGTTGCTGGACGATGTGATCGGGGTGGTTCTCTAAAAACGCTAATATTTCTATTGCTCGGATTATACGTTTTTTGGTTGAAAGATCGATTTGAAAGTTCACAGGTAGTGTATATTCCTGAAGACGCGCTAACAGCTCCGTCTCTGGATATGCAAGTAATAACTCCTTGAAGCCTTCGATTGATGGGATCAGCGCATAGGGATTTTCTTGGATTACACTTTGAATATATAAACCTGTACCACCACATAGGATGGTATGTTTTCCCTTTTCTAGAATGGATTGTTGGGCTTGACGGAAGTCAGCAATAAAATTTCCGAGATTGTAGCGTTTTCCCGGTTCATGAATGTCGATAAGATGATAGGGAATATCTTGGTATTCCGATAGGTCTTTTCCCGTACCGATGTCCATCCTTCGATAGATTTGGCGGGAATCAGCACTGATGATTTCAGCATCAATGTGTTGGGCCAGTTGGACGGCCAGTTTCGTTTTTCCAGAAGCTGTAGGCCCTAAGATAACGATAACTTTCTCTTTTGGAACGGTTTGCTGTTCCAAAAGAGAAAGTGTATATTTTAATCTGTCTATCACAGAACAAATTTAGTCCATTTTTCTGTTCCTTCGTTATTTTTTACAACAGTATCGATAAAAGCCATGCCTCTTACGCCATCGTAAACTGTTGGAAAATCCTGTTGTTCAGCTGTAGGAGTTTTTCCTTCACGTTTTGCTGTAACTGTTGCCGCAAAATTACGGTAGATATTCGCAAATGATTCTAATAGCCCTTCAGGGTGACCCGCTGGTACACGGGTATTATGTGTTGCAAAAGAACTCAACGTATAAGGCGCTGCGTAAGCATTACCTGTGCGATAAAGCTGACGAGGTTGATCAAGCATTTTGATAATTAAATTGTTCGGATCCTCATTCGCCCATTCCAATCCACCTTTTTCGCCATAGATACGGATACGAACAGCATTTTCTTCTCCGGCTGAAATTTGCGAAGCCATCAATACGCCTTTAGCACCATTTTCGAAACGTAAAAGCACCGAACCATCGTCATCCAATAGACGGCCTTCAACAAATGTTGTTAGGTCTGCACATAGCTCTTGGATTTTTAAGCCCGATACATATTCCGCTAAATGCGCAGCATGGGTACCGATATCACCCATAACCAACGATTTGCCCGAGCGTTTCGGATCTGCACGCCAAGCGGCTCCAGCATTCCCCTCGCGTTCCGTTAAACGACTTAACCAACCTTGTGGATACTCAACAACAATCTTTCTGATCTTACCGAAGTGACCTTCTTTGACCATTGCTTTGGCTTGTTTAACCATTGGGTAGCCTGAATACGTATGGGTAAGGCACAGCGTACGACCAGTACGTTCTACGGTTTCTTGTAATTCTTTTGCTTCTTCAACAGATACTGTCATTGGTTTTTCAACGACAACATCAAAACCTTTTTCTAGCGCTAATTTAGCGGGAGCAAAATGTAAAAAATTGGGTGTTACGATCGTTACAAAATCCATGCGTTCGCCTTCGGGAAGCAAAGATTCTTTTTCGATCATCTCTTCATAGTTTAGATAGACACGCTCAGGAGCTACAAATAAGTCTTCTCCAGATTGTTTTGAAATCTGTGGATCAATACTAAATGCACCACAAACCAGTTCAATCTTGCCATCCATAAAAGCAGCAATACGGTGTACAGCGCCAATAAAGGCGTCGTTTCCGCCTCCGACCATACCCATGCGAAGTTTTCTCTTCATAACGTTATTATTTTTGATTATTTATTTTTCAAACTTTTACAGTGTACAATATACACAATTTAGCTTATTTTATGTATAAAATCATCTTGATGCTACCCATATTTTCTTTGGGAAAGCCATGAGGGAACTGCTCCCTAAGCGCTTTTAATTCATCTGTATTTCGATAGGTATACCGCTTTGTTCCCGTGATCCAAAAGTTAATCGGTGTCGTAATTTCTTTGGCAACAAACCCAATTTTTTCGAGCGAAGAGTGTTGGCTCCAATCACGATCGGTGAAAGTCATAATGTCTCCTGGTGAGAAATTGCTACAAAAGGCTTTAATTAATTTGCTTAGGCCTCCTATAACATTAATACCTGTTTTATTACAAAAGCGTAATAGTTCAAATGAGCGATAGTCTTCATTTTTATCCAGCATTCGGCGTCCTCCAGAGAATACCGCGACGGCGACAAGCTCTCCTTGTTCATAAAGGCCATAACGATACTTGCCGGGAAGAGCGGTTTGTAAATGATGTTCCACGAGGAACTGTAAACTCGTTCTTTTGTCGATCCGGGCAACTACAGTATTACGTGCGTAGATGCGTTTGTCATTTTTTGTTCTAGAAACAATGCGCCTGACGATCAAATCAAACTTTGTTATTAATTGGTCTTCATCGATATGGATGCAGGGGTCGGAAGTATCACGTCTAACGGATTTGTTATGAGGGTATAGTAAAATGTTAATTGCTAATTCCGGAGAGGATATTTGTATAAATCCATCATCCTGGCAAAATCCTAATGGGACTTCAAGAGCTTGCTCGAGCCTAAGCTTGAACTGCGTTGACAAATTTATAAACGAAGGATCCATAAAACAAAAGTAACTTTTATGGAAGTTTTGACGAAATATTCACTTTTAATAATTATCCGTACCTTTGTACCGAAAAATATAATGGTGCTACAGGGTATCCTTGTTAAAATAGTACAATGACTCTGGGTGAGCAATTAGCCTGACATGATCTGAAATAAAATCGTGCTAAAATTACAACAGGTGCCTAGTGATCTTTAAAAGCAAACAACGTGTAACGAACTCAGGTATAGCAATGAGTATCGGCACTTATAAATAATTATAATACATATGAAACTTCCGATAGTGGCGTATGGCGATCCTGTATTAAGAAAGGTCGCTGAAGAAATAGATGAAGACTATCCAGATTTAAAGAAATTGATTGATGATATGTTCGATACCATGTATGCAGCTCATGGTGTTGGGTTGGCAGCTCCACAGGTAGGTTTGCCTATACGTATGTTCGTTATCGATGCAACTCCTTTCGCAGAAGATGATGAAGAAAACAAAGAGGTGCTCCAATCGTTCAAAAAAGTTTTCATCAATCCTATCATGGTTGAAGAGTCTGGTGAGAAATGGGCTTTCGGTGAAGGATGTCTGAGTATCCCAGATATTAATGAGGACGTATTGCGTCACAGAAATATTCGCATCAATTATTTAGATGAGAACTTTGAAGAACATGAAGTAGACTTAACAGGTTTGGCTGCACGTGTGGTACAACACGAATATGATCATATTGAAGGTAAACTATTTACCGACAAATTGAGTGCCTTGAAGAAAACGATGCTGAAGGGGCGATTAGATGCTATCGCGAAAGGAAATATTCGCGTTGGTTATAAAATGAAATTTCCACAGCAAAAGAAAAAGCGTTAGTTCATACTAACGCTTTTTCTTTGTTGCTTCCTCCTGATAAAATTGGTTGGAGATCAAGAATATCCGTGTTCTACCTACCAATCCATCCTTTTATTCCATTTTTGAGATTGAATTGGTCATTCTGTAAAGCGTGTTATAGAAACTACACCCGCGAAGAAGGA
The DNA here is from genome assembly GCF_007830445.1 of Sphingobacterium siyangense. Classification (GTDB taxonomy): domain Bacteria; phylum Bacteroidota; class Bacteroidia; order Sphingobacteriales; family Sphingobacteriaceae; genus Sphingobacterium; species Sphingobacterium siyangense. Next base: position 157,970 of record NZ_VLKR01000013.1, read on the forward strand.
CATTCCTCAATCCAACCGGGGTAAATATAGACGATATTTAACGGCTGTCATTCGTATTAAAAATACAACAGCAGCCCCAATAAAGGCAGCCCAAGAAAGATCAAGATCGAGATGCACCAGCAAGATATACGTGAGACCTCCACCTAAACAGGCCGTAGCATATACTTCTTTTTTAAAGATTAATGGGGTTTCGTTGAGTAGGACGTCGCGCGTCATCCCCCCACATACCGCGGTGAACATTCCAAAGATAATGGCAGCATAGGTATTGCTTTCGTAATTGAGTGATTTTTGTACCCCTAGGATAGTAAAAAAGCTAATTCCGATGGCATCAAAAAGTGTCAGCGTGCGATAATAACCATACAACTGTTTGTTGAAGACAATGGCAATTAAAATTCCGAGGAAAATAGCAATGAGGTAATTGCTATCATTAACCCATACTGGGCGCAGATTCAAAAATACATCCCGCATCGATCCACCGCCAATGGCTGTCACAAAGCCTAAAAAGGCTGCCCCAAAAATATCAATATCTTTACGTTTTGCCGACAGCGTGCCTGATATTGCAAAAAATAAGGTGCCAAGCAAATCGCTTAGATAAAAATAGTTGGCATCAGTAATCATGGTAATCCTTTTTAAATCATTATATTAAAATCTCCAGTTGACGGTAGCCCATATCGCTTAACACCAATGGGGATAAACTTCCCTTTATTGGACAAATTTAGGAGAAATCTTGATAGTTTAAATTCACCGAAAGGCGAATAGCTTTCAAACCCGCGATTCCCTGTACATCCTCCAATTTTAAATGTTCGATGGTATGCTCAATGATGCCCATGTCGTAGATTGCCTTTATACTCAACATAAGGTCCTCCAGGATTTCATCCGATAAATAGACAATAGCAATTTTATTGACCTGAGTAAGTCGTTCTTTGGTTCGCTTTATCCGAATTTTGTCTATCCTTTTTTTGATTATTTCATAACGGATATTGAGTGATCCCTCTACATCAAATCTCCGTTCATCTTCCCGGAAGCTGATATCAATGCTATGTGGATTGATAAAAATCAATTGTGTTGTTTCTAAAGCCAGAGGCAGAATATCCTTCGCATGGTAAGCTTTCAGCGCAATTCTAGCCATAGAAATAATTTGCTGACGCCTAAATACATTAATAAATTCGTAGCTAAATGGTTGTTGTGGTGTAATGGATTCGCCGATATAAATGTCATATTCAATACCGTCTGTCCTGAATTTTTGAAAATACGATGGGTAATTCCCCTGGATAAAGCTATTGAAATGGTCTAGTTCCTTACCGATCAATTGATTGATTTGGCGTAAAGAAGTTTCAAATTCATTCCTATAAAATTCACCGGTTTCTCGATTGGTGAAAAAATGCTTCGCATAATGTTCAATCACCTCTATTTTTGACGGAAATTGCTTTCTGGCTTCTTCTAAAAATGGCTGTACGTCTTTCCTAAAAAACTCAATGATCTTGACCATCGACTCATCAAAAGAAATATGATCAAGAGATTCTGTAATTTGATCAACACGTGCTGAAAAAGTCATAATCAACTTGTGCTTTCCATCTAAAGAGAGCTCATCAATAAGCATTGCGAGCTGTTTGACCTTGAAGCTAAAGTCTTTCAGAATGGAGGCGTTTCTTATGATGGTGGAGTCTTTGACATCGACAGCACCGTAGAGCGGATAGACTTCTTCAAATACAACGGCTTTGATATGCGCATCCCGACTGTCGTTTTCCAGGTCCTGAATGTACTGGGCCGCGATATGGTTAAATTTCCACTGAACCGAAGGCTGTATGGTCGTAAACCGGTTGATGATGATATCGTCGATACGTTTTTTAAATTCTAGCGTAATATCCTGAGATAATTGTGATAAAAGCGGGACCAAAGAACCTAAGGCTTGCATTGTCTCATTGTCGAGCTGATCTTGTTCATGGCTGTATATTTCCAATATGCCTGAGAGGGAATGATTATGGATAAGTGGAATACACAGATAGGTCGTTACCCCCGAGCGACCAATCCGCTCGTCTAAAATAGATGTGGTATTTCGGAGGCCATTCGTCGCATTATTGGTATAAAATATCACATGCGGATGTTTTAGGTAGCCCGCAAGTTCAGGATTGATCTTGAAGGTTTTATTTGCGGTATACGCTTCCGCAATCAAGATGCTCTTATTGGTGATTGAATAATCGAAAAATGGGACTCCATTTAATTGGAATAACGGAAATAAACTAAATACGGTATCAGCCCCCTTTAATAGCGGTGTGATGATTTTTTCTAAATCAGCGAAAAAGAGGTGATAATTGTATGTAGGAAGGTCCAAGAGAATGGACTGAATGCGGCGTAAAGTATGTTCCGTACTGGTCTTTCTGAAAGTTACAATACTAAAGCCCGATAACTCAAAATCTTCCAGTTTAACGGTATTGATAACGGTATTCCAATCAAAAAGCGAATCACTAGGATTTTCCGATAAACGACCGATATCAAGCGCAGGCAGTGTTTTTTTTGCCTTTATCTCAACAAATTTGAAATCGATGTCCAAATCGTAATAATCCACGATCTCCCCCTGATCATTGAGTTGATGATAAACAATGCTGCTGTTTTCATTGGAAGAAAAGCCATACAGACGCTCGAAAATGAGGGTATAAAAGAGCTTTTCTTGATTAGTAAGAAGGCTTCCGGTACGCATCTTCCCTTGAATTTCTTGCTCCACAAGCTGATGGCTAGTTAGGTCGAAAAAGGCTTCCGTTCCATAGAAGGCTTCTTCTGCTAGGGCTGTTGTGAGTGCCCAGTACCTTTTTGGAGCAGTGTCAACCAACGATACGGAGAGGCTATAAATCAATTGCAGAATATCTTTATAGGCATTGAGGTTATGCTTGCAGAGTTTACCGTTGAGATGCTCTATTTCTTTGATGCGTTCCAACGCAAACAAAGGAATCATGTCATCCGATGAAGTGCCATTTTCAATAAAAGATTCCAGGTATTTGAAAAATGGTTCAAAGTCTAGCCTGCCATTTGCATACGTATTGGCCATTTTCGCCGTTGTGAGTTGTACTTTCTTTATCTCCATGGATCGAAAATTTTAAAAGCGGAAACCTGTGCTGAAATAGGGATACCAACCTTCATTGGATTTCGTCATGACAAAATGCAAAGGAAGTGCATTGGCGACGATGTAATAAATGCCTCCACCCACACCTTGATGAAACTTATCGTTGTTATAGCCCTTTGCCCACACTTTTCCAACATCATACATACCCATTAGTCCGAATTCACCTGGAAGAACATAGCTTTTGACATCAATTACTTTGACACGAGCCTCTAGGTTATTGTAAAGCATCTGTTGCCCTGCAAATCGATACTGGCGAAATCCCCTGAGATTTTCATGGCCGCCTAGAAATAGATATTGATAAAATGTAGGGTTCCCGACAACGGTGCCCCCTCCTGTTCTATTGGCGAATATAATACCTTCATTGAATGCGCTAAAATAGCCCGTCATTGCTGCACTTAACTGCGCTGAGTTTTTTGAGTACTGATTGAGTCCAAAATAAGAATTAAAAGCGGCTTCAATATATAGCCCTTTACTTGGGTTAATGTTTCGATTACGGGAATCTTGCGTTAAAAATGCATTGATACCTGCAAAAGCTTTGTCTTTGGTAATCGATAAACTATCGTAAGAATGTAAAGCTTGGGGATTTAAAATAAATCGATCTTGATTTTCAATCGGATCTAGGTGGTAAAATTGGATATGCGGACCTACGGCAAAGTTTAATGTAGCTGAAGGTTTCCACCTTAACTGTGGATTGACATTGAAAATATTGAATCTACTTCTGTAATATTTTGCACCATACTGTTCCTTTAAGAAGAGCGAGTTATTACCTACGCCAAAGAAATTCTGCGTGTTGTCAGGAGCTTTTGCTAGCGCATCGACAACAAGATCCGCGTCCCCGACAACAGCTATCCATTCGCCTCTATAGTGAATTTTATAAGCTCCGGTCCGGAAGGCTGTTGCTACAGTAAGTTGTTGCTTATACGTAAAAGGACTTTTTCTAAATCCACGCTGATGTGTGTAAGCAGCCCCTAGCCCCAGCGAAAAACCGTCATCAGCATTATAGCCCGCAGTTACCAGGGGTAGCCAGGTGTTGTACAGGTTTACAGGAACAAATTGCGTGTTGGTACTATCTTGTGCATAATGAAGCTTTATTTTGTTCTTTTCACCCAGTAAAGTGGAATTTTTGGTGTTTTCGTAAAGCTGTATTTTCGATTTGCTTTGGTTGATCACATAAGTCTTTGGCGTGTTATCGCCAATAATTCGGAGTTTTATAGGAGAATTTGCGTTATCGATGACAACAGAGTCTTTTCCTTCAGCCAGATAGAGACGAATTTCTTTCGTCAGGGAATCTTTATAGGTTTTGTCCATCAATGCTTTGGTGACTTTCCCATCTTTATTGATCTTCGAAACTTTGACTTTTAAGTTTTTATTCGCTGTGCTGTATATTTCTACTTTTTCATTTTTGTCGCTGAGATGAATATCGACAATGTTATTAATGAAATTGTAATACTCTTCCATCGCCATGGGCAGTGCATCACGACGGCTTTGAAGTGTTTTAAAAATTTGCTCTCCACGAATAGCAATGGACGATTGCGGCAGGCTATGTACCGACTCCCATAATACCGAATCTGTGAGACGTGCTACAAATTGCTTAACCTCTTTGGTCCATTCCTTGTGAGGAAGCTGGTTGCTCGGATGAGCATTTAAAAAGCGTGATTTAAACAAAGAATAGCGAATATCGGGAATACCGGTCGTGAAACCTTGCATGACTGGGTTGACAAATTGCTGATAGATATCTTTCATTAGAAAACCTTGTGTGACACGCAGTGCCTGATCCCGATCGCGGGGAATAGGAATATAGTCTTTATCGTGATCTGTGCTATCCTGATTTTCATTGTACCAACGCCATTGATCCTCGTGTCGATCCCAGTCGCTTACCAGTACATCCAGCATTCTTGCGCGGAGATATGCCTTAGCCTTAAAGTTATCGTCGTTATCTTCCTGTAGTTTTCGTACAGCTTTTGGGCTGTTGTCTGAATCACCAAGAGGTTCGCGTTCTTCTAGTAAAGCCACCGTATGCTCAAAAAGCGGAGCGTATTCACCCAATATGCTGTCTTGTGCAACAACGCCGATGATTGGATGGGCATGTGGGACGTTCACGGCATTTGCCAAAGCGGGGATCATAAGCGCGGAATAGGGATGCTGCGCGCTAGTGGCATCGTCCAAGACATCCTGCACAAAGGTGCCATGTAGCTCTTCTGGTATGAGGGATTCAGTCCTTTTATTGACTGATCGTAGGGCCCATTCCCGACCGCTTGAATCTGTAAGTCGTAGAGAAACCGATTGCATCCCGCCCCCTTGTTTGACAGGACGCAGTCCCCCGTATAAGGTTGAAAGTTGGAGCAAAGGTAAGGTGGTTTCTGCAGCCCATTCTTTGCGGTAGTTTTCGCCAAGGAAGAACTTTTTGAATTTACTGGCTTTACCATATTTTGCATTTGCAACGATACTTACACTGTCCTTGATGACGGTTTTAGCAAAGGACTTGCCCTGATGTGCAGGTGACTGTGTATGTTTTTGTTGTGAATAAACATGACTAGCAAGAAAAATAAGAAAGAATGGTACAACCTTTTTCATGCCTATTTTTGTTCAAATTTATAAATGATCCCTTTATCCTGATTACCGGCTTCGCTGCTGATGTAAAGATTGAATTTTGAATCAAAGTTAATACCTTCGGGTTGAGGGAAAATCTTCGGATTTAATGGAGAGAGCGATTTTACACGAAAATTCTCATCGGTTACCACAAGGGCTTTGTCTACAGAAGATAAGATATACCATTCCTTGCTGTCTGCTTTTTTAGCTAACGCCGAGGGTTTGAACGTTTTCTTAATTTTAGCATCAAATGCCTGAAGTTGATCAAGCTGGATGGCAAATTCTCCTTTCGGCTGAAATTGACCATGCTCGTCAATTGAAAAGACATAGCCAGAGGTTTGTGGTTGTTTTCTATCGACCTTACATTCTTTACATAATACGTATGCCTGGTTACTTTCGCGGTCAACAAAAAGTCCCTCGTACTCTCCTTTTGGGAGTAAATTTTTCTGTTCAACAACGTTTTTTATATCGTCCTTTTCGGCAATCGGAAAGGAATAGATGCTGCCATTGCTCTTTAAGATAAAGAAATGTGTATTGCTTATCGAGATATCCTCATAATCGCCATCTTTTCCGAAAGGGTTGAACGTGACTTTTTGTGTCGGTTGGTTAAACTTATAAAGAAAGCCCTGCTCATCTTGGATGGCATAAATATCGTCATTCTGTCCCGCGAGAAAGGCTATCCCGGATATTTCTAATAACTCGTCTGGCAAACTCATTTTTATGCCCGAAGATAATGTATAGGGTATTTGTTGCGGTTTTTCAGCTTGAACATGAGCGAGCTTGTTGTTATTTTCCTTGGCTGTATTATTCGGGTTGCAGGCGAGAAAAATAGCGGAGGCTAAGCCTAATGCCATAGTTGTCAATATCGTCGGGTTTTTCATCATTATATGATTAAATTTAAATTGATGAAGTCATCAGATTTCTGAATGAGCTTACGTGCAATGATTATTTTGTTGGGCTTTCAGGCTGGTCATGCTTTTATGAGATGCCTTACTGAATAGTCCTATTGTTTCATTTTGCCTTTCAAATAATTAAGGATTTGTTGCTGCGAAACATTCTTCTGTTGTGTTTCTATTGCCTGATTTTGCCCATGTTCATCCAGCAAAGTTGCTTCGGTGTCGTCCGCAAACTGAATATCGAACAGCTCCTGTATTTGATGGGCTAATGTTAGATTCAGCAGCGGAAAGCAAGTTTCTATACGTCGGTAGATATTGCGGTTCATCCAGTCCGAAGAACCCAGGTATACGCTGCTTTGTGCTTGATATTGAAAAATAAATATTCTGCCATGTTCTAAATATCGTCCTACAATCCGTTTCACGACAATGTTGTCGCTCAATCCAGGTACTTGTGGTTTTAGCCTACAGATTCCTCTGACCAATAACTGCAGTTTTACCCCTGCCCGGCTTGCTTCATACAATTTATTGATTAACGATTCTTCTTCCAGATTGTTTAATTTAATTTTTATTGTAGCTGTGTCTCCGGCCTTAGCAGCTTGGATGGCCTGGTCGATCAGGGATAAAAATGTATGTTTGAGGTTGAACTGTGCAATCAGTAGGTGACTAAAAGGCAGCTCATTTGGACTATGGGGTTTTCTCCGGGCCGGTAAAAACTCGAATAGCATGTCCAATTCGTTGGTCAATAGCTTATTTGAGGTAATGAGGAAATAGTCTGTGTAGACCTTTGCTGTTTTTTCATTTAGATTTCCTGTACCTAGCAATGCACTTTCACGACCTTGTTTGCGTTTGACCAGCGCTATTTTGGCGTGTACTTTTAAATTGGGGATACTATAGGTAATTTTTACCCCCTGTTCTTTCATCAATCGGGCCCAATGTATATTATTTGCTTCATCAAAGCGCGCTTTCAATTCGACAAATACATTGACTCTTTTTCCATTCTTTGCTGCGGTAGCGAGTGCTTGTGCAATATGTGAATCACCGGCGATGCGGTATAAGGTTGTGTAAATCTCGTCTACGGTTGGATCTATCGCAGCCTCGTTAAAAAAACGCAGTATGGGGTCGAACGATTCATAGGGAGTACTGATTAACAGATCCTCTCGGTCTATTTGGTCAAAGATAGATTCCTTAAAATTCTGATTCTTATTAATTTGCAGCTGTTTTGGATAAGAAAGTTCGGCTATTTTAATCGGAAATGAAAATAGATCCTTGAGATTGTGGTAGTTTCCGCCTTCGACAATGCTACTTTTCCGCAGATCAAATAATGTTGCCAGTGTTTCTATCAACTGTTTTGGCAGATTTGGCTGGAATAGAAAGCGTGTCGCATAGCCAAGGTCACGTTTATTGACTTCCGTCTCGATTTTTTGGGCAATATCACCCTCAAATTCATCTTGGAGATTTAATTCCGCATCCCTTGTGATTTTAAAGGAGTAGAAATTTAATGATGTATTTCTTATGGCTTCAGGGAAAAATGCTCTGATAATATCATCTATGAGCACGACATATTTATTGCCATTGATCTCACAGGTGAAAAAGCGACCAATATGATTTGAAGGGACATTTAGAAAGAATACAGCTCCAGTATTGTCGTCCGTAACGACGAAGTAGAGCTGATTGTTGATCGGGAAAAAAGAAGTATCATCAATCGGTATAATTTGGAGGTAGGAGGCAATTGTAGTAAAGAAATACTGGGCTGTGAGATCTTTTATTTCGGTCGGAATAGCTCGATTGTAAATAAAGAATATATTTTCTTTTGCTAATTCTTGGATAATATCAGCTAGTATTAGGCCAAATTTTTCCTGTTGTTTGTTGATGGTTTTTGACGCTTTTTTATACGTCCCAATATCTATGTTCGGAATGAGCTGCCCGGGATTTTGCTTCATTATTTTTTTCCAAGCCATCAGTACAGGCATTCTAACCCGATAAAATTCATCCAGATTGGATGAGAAAATAGCGAGAAACTGTAGTTTTTCTAATAAAGGTACCTCCTGACGACCAGCTTGGTCAAGTACCCTATCATTGAACGACAGCCAGCTGATGTCTCTGTTGATATAAAGGTCTTTCTTCTTCATCCGTATAAATTTATGGTTATGGCAACATGCTTACAACAACATCAATAAATGATGCAGTCTATTGGTCGCTAATGATTGATTTAAAGGCAGCATCTTTTTAAATAAAAAAGAAAGTTTGAACAATATGATCCTGACATATTCAGCTGTATTTATAGGATCGCATTAAAATATGGTTGCGACGACAAAAGAAACAACCGATATCACAAGGCCAAACATAAAAATTCCATATGCGTATCGTAGAAGTTTGTATTTTCGGCCTAATACCACACCTTGCGAATAAACATCCTTGGTGAGCATGCCATATAGAAATTCCGAATCGACCATTACCTTCTGCATGCCTTCGTTGTAGTCGTCGAGTTTCATCTTGTAAAAGTTCCCAAAAAAGAGCAGATTGACTGATTTTTGTTCGATTTCCTCCTTTGAGAATTTACCAGAGGGAATTTTGGGTATTGTTGACAATATTGCCATGACCATGGTTGCTACCACTGCCGTTGTTAAGATAATTGTTGGGATAATAAGGTGCTCGTTGGCATCTAGTTTCCGAAATAAGACAGCAATCACGACGGAAAGGATAATAGAATTGACCGTTAACAAGATGTTGGCCTTGTTGTCTGCCATGTCGCTTAATCGCTGATTGTTTGAGGACGTAATCCGGAACATTGTTTCTATCCCACGTTCTGGCTTACTACCTTTCTCCTTTTCCTTCTTGTCTTCTTTTTTGCTTTCTTTATTTTTTGAGATAGATTTCTCTTGTTTTTTCTCCAGTTCTTTTAGATTCATCTCCTTTTTGGCATTAAGCTTTTGCTGCGCATATTCAGTATGGTAATGATGGCTCATTAATAGTTTGATTGTGCCCGCCCGCCATACGTCTTTATCGATCTCCTTCCCTAATACTGCTTCGGCTTCGGCTTTCATCAGTTTGTTTCTGTTAACGAAATCCTCATTCCCAAAATGAAATAGGTCCGCGTCGCAGAGAATTTGTTCCAGTAGGTTTGTGGGATCCTGAGGCATTCTTGTTGCCAAAATACAACCTTTGATTTTTTCCTGTACGGCTTCCGGTATTCCTTTATCCTGGAGAAAATTGAAAGCAATTTCGACACTTATCTTCTCATGACCGATAGCATTGTCAGATTTTACGTAGCCAAGGTCATGAAAGTAGGCAGCACTAATAACAATAAAGTGATCCTCCTCTCCTAGTTTATAGTACGATGAAATCTCCTCCGCAGCACGTACAACAGAACGTGTGTGTATCGTATTGTGAAAACAATGGCAAACTGAAATATTTTCTGTAATATAAGTTTCAGCATATTCTTCCACCTGTTTTAAAAGCTGAGCATAATCTATCATGGACCAATATGGTTTTATGTGCAATAAAAGTATTTAATATCTTTAATTTCTTAAAAATAAGGTCTTCTTTTTTGTTATTTATTAACCTAGATCAAATTTACTGAAAAAAGAGATATTCCAATAGTTGTAAAATTACCTGTTATATAAGTAGAAGGTTGACTGTTAAAACAGATCGTTAATCGGATAAGGTCTTTCAATATAGGTCATGAGGCTCAGGCCAACTGGGTTTGGATCGTTTTATAATGCGAGTGCCCCCCAGGGTTCTTCCCTAAACGGAGAAGAGTTCTGGATTGCTTATCCTTTAGTTTAGTTTTTGTCTAGAGTTAGTTTAGCTTTAAGCTAGGGTTTGTTTAGCTACAACCTAAGCTATACCTAAACAAACCCTAACTAAACCCTAAGTAAACCCTAAGTAAAGTGGTAAGAAAGTATAGCTATTAAAAGGGTCAATCAGGAGTGCTGTATGCTGTCATCCTTTTATAAGCTGTGCTGCGGTATCCTTGGGGTGACATTTTTCCGGCGGCACAATTTTCCGTCTTTCCCGGTACGGATTCTACCCGGGGATGCCACGCAGGCTTTTGGCAGAAGGTCCCGCCCGGATTATGTGGCCTGATGTTCTTTGACCTTTTGGCTGCTATCTTCCTGCCTATCCCCGTTCGCCGGCTGCGCTGCCATTCCCGTCCGACCCTTAGTGTTCTCTTGCGCAAAGCACCCTCTTTCCGGTGCCCTGAGTGGAAGCCCGTACGTGAAGCAGGGACAGAAATCCGCTGCAGATCTTAGGAAAGTACCCTTTTTGCCACCTTCGGCGCAGGGCTGTGGTCAGAAACCAAAAAGAATCTCGCACCGTTACAGGCAGTTAGGGGCGAAATGAAATAAATAAGAACAAAAGGCTTGGAAGTTTGTTAGTAAACTCCCTATCTTTGCACCACTCCGCAAGGGAGGGACGGTTGCTTCGAAAGAAGGAATAATGAAAAAAAAAAGGGTTTAAGAGAAGTCTGGCAGGATTTAAAATCCCGCTCAGTTTATTTTAAACGCGGAAATCGAAAAAAGGGAAAAGAAAAAAAACTTGAAAAAGTTTTTGGAAGTTCAGAAAAGATTTCTACCTTTGCAGTCCCAACGGAAACGAAGGGAAAAACAAAACGATAAAGAGGGGCGCAATGCCTATCGGAATAAAGCGGATACGGAAGTTGAAGCGACAAAGTTCTTTAAGAAAACACAATCATGTAAGCGTGACGAGTAGACAAACGAAAGTCATGAACAAATTCAAGTAATTCGTTCAATTCGATCCAAGATCAGAGATATAAAAAAAGAATTCTGATTATTATAAATAGTTGGAATCAAAAACTTCATTTTACAATGGAGAGTTTGATCCTGG
>NZ_VLKR01000014.1 GCF_007830445.1 Sphingobacterium siyangense
GTTCGAATCCCTCACTCTCCGCAGAAAAAGCCTTTCAGAAATGAAAGGCTTTTTGCATTTTAGCCCAATTTATCCCCTTACTCTTCTTAAGAACTTACCTCAAGTTTATATCCTTTGCCACGTATAACCGTAATTTTGATATTCGGATCAAACTCCAATTTTTTTCTAAGTTTTGATATAAACATATCTAAACTGCGTCCAACAATAATTCCCTCATCTTCCCAAATTTCTTTTTGCAGCCGTGTTCGCGCTATCGTTTGGTTAGGAGACAAGGCGAAAATATGTAACAAACGGGTTTCCGTTCCAGTGAGATCTATGGTGTTTTCATTAATGACCATTTCTCGCTCCTGCGGATTAAACAAAACGGCCCCAAAGGTTAAAATACTGTTATTTTGATCGTCTAACACAGTGCTTCGCCTCCGATCCGATTTCAAAAAAAAGAATCCAGCAAATGCTAAAAACAACAGGATACCAAGAAAATAGTTATTCGCTGCTGTATTTATCCCGCTAGGTTTAAATTTAATATTGATCATGTAACATCCTTTAGGTTGTACTCTACCTCTACAAGCAATAATATCATCTTTTTTATTATGGGAAATAGCATATCCATAAGCTACACTCGAATTGCCACAGTTGAGGACGTTAACGACATAATCACGGGCAAGAGGATCATTGACCAACAGGCGCTGAATAGCACTCACCAGTGAGTCTGGTTTAAAGGTGATTTCATTCTCAAACCTGATCTGATATTCATTTTCTTGAATCTTTTCTATCGGAAGTACCCTTGATCTACTGTCTCCAGACTGCGTAAGCAGTTCATCTCCTATCCTCCTAAGCAAAACTTCCCTCCTAGCGCTATCAAAATCGTCTGTGCCAGTCATATCAAAAGCAACAAAGGCCATCGCAATAAACAAGAGTATTATGCCGCCATACAAGTACTTGCGGTTCCCTGAGAAAATATTTCGGCTTTCAGACATACGATTTACAATTTATTTACAAAGATTACATCACTATTTACAATCTAAATCCCTCTATATAAGTATCATCAAAGTAATTTTGTTACATCACTCTAAAACAGATGCGCGAAAAAAAGTTTGAACGGATCTAATTTACTGGGATAAATCTAATGTTCATTAAACTTTTAAAAATATGAAAAAAATTATCTACGTATTGGTTTTACCGCTCGCTATAGGAAGCGGCTTGGCCTTTGCCAATCGCGAAATCAAAAATGAAACCCTAAACAAAACGGCGCCGAATTCACGCACTCCTACTGAAATGACCACCGAAAGGAATAAATGGGAAGCGAGCCCCAATGGTATAAAGTTCAAAAAATGGAAAGAATCTCCCGAAGGTATAAAAGTACTTGACAATGCTGCGAAAATAAAGAATGAAATAAAGAATTCTGCCAACATAGAGGCGGTTGTAACTTCTCTTTATCTTCCTCTTGGTGCACAGTTAGGTTTTGGAGTGATGGTTAGGATTAATCGTGAAGACTATATTCTAAGTTTTGGTCTGGAAAATTCTAATGAATTTCAACAATTGAAAAGTCTGAAAGTAAACGACAAAATAACGATAAGGGGTCGTAGTGTCATGTACGCGCCTAAGTATTCGTATCCAATAGTAGCGGGCGATTATGTACAAAGAGATAACAAAATAATTTATAAACGCATCCCTAACCAAGGCGGTTGCTAAGTAACTTACCCACCACTCCGCAAGAAAAGCCTTTCAGCATAGAAGGGCTTTTTTGCAAACCACTAGAAAAACTTCGACAGCCTAGCAAGCGCCCTAAATTGATTGAAAGGACAAAATGACAAGTGAATTGGTCAAATCGGATCAACAACGAACAAACTAAAACATAGCATAAAAAAACTGATTATCAACAATTAAGAAAAAAAACACAGAAAGTACTTGAGAAAAACCCCAGTTTTAAAAAAAAATACTGTGGAATCCGTTCTTCTCTGACATCATAATAGTGAGTAACAAAAACGTGTTAACCTAAAGATGACGATCATGGCAGAATTAAACCAAAAAACGCAAGAAACGGGAAAGAAAAAAATAAGAAGCAGAAAAATGGCTCCTAAAGTAGATTTAACAGCCATGGTAGACCTCGCATTTCTTCTCATTACATTCTTTATGTTGACCACAACATTAAATAAACCATCTGCAATGGATATCGCCATGCCGGACAAAAGTAAATCAGATGTAGAAAGTTCGGTTCTTATTGATGAAAACCGCACGGCGACGCTCATTCTTGGCGAAGGAAAATTCATGTGGTATCATGGGGATTTCAAAAAACCGATCAGCTCTTCAAAAGTACCGGTAGATATCGAGAAAGGGCTCTCAGGCGTTATTGCACAGTTAAAAGCTAAGATAAGCACTATGCCCAATACAAAGGACATGATTGTACTGATCAAGCCTAGCAAAGAAGCGCGCACAAAAGATATTATTCAGACGATAGATCAATTGAAGGGCCAGCATATCGCACGTTATGTGATCAGTAAAATGCAAATCGAAGAAGAAAAGCAATTGCTCGCTATAATCCAGTAACATTGATTTGAGCGATGTCCTATCCATACATTGTAACAACCTATTGAACGAGCTTTTCATAGGTAAAATCAATTATTGTCATCAAAAAACATGGGAATGATTTCTATCTGATGAAAATAGACAGTAACAAGTTTACCGAAAGGTCGTATGATCGATCTTTCGGTAGGTTCCAGCCCAGTACGGTAAATTATCTTTTATCCAGATTGTTCCAATAACGTTCCACATTTTCTTTTACCTCAACCGGTAGGGACGCATAATTATCGGAAAACGTTGTTTGACTATAACCATCTACTTCCTCCGCACGGAGACGGTAAAACTTATTCTTATAAAGAACTAGACCAATACAGCTAAGCTGCTTTTTTAGGTCATCCTTGGGATGCCTTGAATAGATAAATAATGCATCCAATTTACCATCCTTATCGGCATCAAAAAATGCCTTTCGAGATTCCCAAATCGACGTAACGATCCCTTCTTCGGATATCAATTCATCAGCCACAAGCTGCCACATTCCTTCGATCTGCTGAAATTGTTGTACATAAAGTTTGTCGGGATCGGCACCCCGTTCCTCTTTTGAAAACACTATATAATTATCTTCTTTTGGAGTTTGAATGCGTTCCACTTGTAACACACGCTTCCCCTTAAATGGAAAACCAGAAGATTGAAAATTTTCCTTATTGATCGAAATTGTTGTAACCTGCGCCTCAACAGCATAAAATCCCATCGATAATAGGATTAAAAGAACGTATTTTCCCATATGTTTTTCCCTTAGTATTGAGTCAATTTACTGACAATAAAAGAGAATTACAATATTTCAACGAGACATCTTTACATCCAAGTGATGCGATTCTCCATAAATGTCACTACATTTAATCTAGATAAACATCATGAAGAAGCTTTTGATTCAGCTATAGGTCTTTATTCATGAGCTTAGATCATACGCGATGAAACAAGATATTCAAACACTCGATGACATTAAAGTATTAGTAGATCAATTTTATACGACGATACGTAACGATACTTTGCTCGGACCTATTTTTAAAGAAAGAATCCAAGACAATTGGGCAATGCATCTTGAAAAGATGTATAGTTTCTGGCAGACTATCCTACTGAATGAACATCGTTATTTTGGCAGCCCCTTTCCACCTCATATTAACTTGCCCATTGATGCGCAACATTTTGGTCAATGGCTCAAATTATTCGAAGCAACAGTAGATGGCTTATACAGTGGACAAAAGGCCGAAGAAGCCAAATGGCGTGCGCAGAAAATGGCCCAAATGTTTCAGTTCAAACTGGAATATCTGCACGCCAACCCCAACAAGAAACCATTGATCTAAAGTTAGCCTACTTGATGGCATTGTTAAATAAAAAGAAAAATTAATCCATAAAAAAAGCCCTTGGAAACTTCCAGGGCTTTTTTAGTTGATGTGATTCAATTTATGCTTTTTCTTCCTTTAAGGAAGTAGAATCTTTTTTGGATTCCTTTTCTTCGAAACCTGAGCGTAAAATTTCATCCCATAAGGAAGAACTCACTCCAAAACCCTTTTCTGGATCAGAATAATGGTGCAACATATGGTGCTGCTTGATCCGTTTGAAAATACCGCTTTTAAAATTAGCATGGTGCATCGCATAATGACATTCGTCATAGATCAAATACCCCACCATAAAACCTGAGAAAAAACAGGCTAAGATAAACTCATTCGAAAAAAACAATGTAAAACCAAGATAGACCAAAAGAGCTAGTGGAATACTCGCTGACAACGGCATCACCAAACGCATACGGTCTCTTGGGTAATCATGATGCACACCATGGAAAATAAAAGCGATTCGCTTTCCCCATTCCGATGTCGGATGAAAATGAAACACCCAACGATGTAACGCATATTCAAAAGCAGTCCAAAAAGCTAAACCAAAAATAAAATACCCAATGTAGGTTAAAAAGGAAATGTCTCCCCAAACTAGCGCTTTATACGAAAAGAAAACAACCACGGGTACATAGAAAATCAAAGGTACACTCCAATGCACTTTCGTCAAAGACTCTAAAAAGTCATTCTTGAACATGCGCGTAGATTCCGTAGAATTTGAAACATAATTACGCTTTGCCATAATACTATTTTTATTATTCCCTCACAAAAATAAGTATTTTAAGCACAAATGAAGAAGGTTTCTGATGAGAAAAACAAAATAACTGACCTTTTTAATAAAAAGGTTAAACAACAATCATTACCCCAATCAAGCTAAACCCTTTTTATTTCATCTATTACCTCAAATTTCCACTCTTTTCTATAAAATCAACTAAAATGAACTCGCACTAAAATTGACAAATCCAAGACAGTTTACTTATTTAAAGTTGACTGTTCCTCCGGCCATTTTCTTTTCTACACGTTGTTCTGGTTTTCCATAGACATCAATGACACCGCCACCACGTGTTTTGGTTTCGATGGAATCAGTAACATAAACATCTGCTTTACCGCCACCATTCACAGTGACCGTCGTGATACTCGTCTTAAAATCTTTTCCTTCATATTTGCCGCCAAAGTTTGAAATGATCTCCTGTTTATTTGCCTTTCCATACAAAGCGATTGTAGCCCCTGAGGTCACTTTAATTTCAGCTGTTTTTACCGCTGTATAGAGATCGACCAGACCACCTTCTGAAGCATAAACTTTTAAGTGGTCAGCAGCAACTGGATTATTTGTAGTTGCAAATACCTTGGCTCCTTTTTTTGCTTCTACATTGTTCAAACTCTTGTAATATACCTTCACAGAGATATTCCCCCCTTGCAGCATATTCAACGTATTCATTTTCAAAACCAACGATCCATTTGTGTTGACGACCTTAACATTCTCATGGTTCTGTCCTTCAAACGTCACCAAGGACTCGTCGGATTTAATCAGCTCCACCTGAATCTTGTCCGTCGCTACAACCGAAGAAAAATCGCCAACATTTTGCTTCACCTGCCCAAACCCCATTTGGGCAATTAATAAAAGAATTACACTGACTCCTAAAAATTTCATATTTACTTGACTTTTTATTGTAGTTCGTCAAAAAATAAGCCAATTCCTATTAAGAACAATATTTTTAACCTATTTTGACATAAAAAAGGCGCCCTATCTAAGGGCGCCTTTATGATCTATTTTTTCAACCTATGCTTATAGTTTGCTATTAACGTCTACTGCATTCAAATCAGCGAATGCTTCTTTCAGACGAGCAACAAACGTTTCTTCACCTTTACGTAACCAAACGCGTGGATCGTAATATTTTTTATTTGGAGAATCAGCTCCTTCTGGATTACCGATCTGACCTTGCAAATAATCATGGTTTTTCGCTTCATAAGCTCTTACACCATCCCAGAAAGCCCATTGCATATCCGTATCAATGTTCATTTTGATCGCACCGTATGAAATCGCTTCTGCAATTTCTTCCGGAGAAGAACCAGAACCACCGTGGAATACGAAGTTTACGGGCTTCTCAGCAGTAAGATTATATTTCTCACGAATATATTCTTGAGAATTATGTAATATAACTGGTTGCAATTTCACATTACCTGGTTTGTAAACACCATGAACATTACCAAATGCAGCTGCCACTGTAAATTTGTCAGATACTTTAGACAATTCTTCAAAAGCGTAGGCAACCTCTTCTGGTTGGGTATACAGTTTTGAGCTATCCACATCCGAGTTGTCAACACCGTCTTCTTCACCACCTGTAACACCCAGCTCGATCTCCACTGTCATACCAAGTGGTTTCATACGCGCTAAGTATTTAGCGGAAATCTCAATATTTTCTTCAATTGGCTCTTCCGATAAATCCAACATGTGAGAAGAGAACAATGGTTTTCCATGTTGCGCAAAGAATTTCTCGCCAGCGTCCAACAAACCGTCGATCCAAGGTAAAAGTTTCTTAGCTGCGTGATCTGTATGCAGAATAACTGCTACACCATAATGCTCAGCTAATAAATGAACATGTTGTGCTGCAGATACCGCTCCCAATACGCAAGCTTGTAAATTATCGTTGTTCAAGGTTTTACCAGCGTAGAATTGCGCTCCACCATTTGACAATTGAATAATTACAGGAGAATTTACTGCTTTCGCAGTTTCCATAACCGCATTGATAGAGTTTGTTCCGATAATGTTTACCGCAGGCAAAGCAAACTTATGTTTCTTCGCAACCTCAAACAACTCTTGTACTTGATCTCCTGTCAATACACCTTTAAAATCTTTTAGGCTCATATTTCTGTTATTGATTTATTTTAATCTTTCATTAAACTTGAAGCTACTAAATTATTAAAAATTATTATTACTTCCTAATTTTTATAGTGTACTAAATACACTATCATTTCACATGGGATATAGAATGTTAACAAATCATAAAACCCTGATTGTTCAATTGAATAGGAACTTTCCGGCTGCTCCTTTTTTCAATGGCATTGACAACAAAATATCCACAATTATCCTTAAATCACAGATAAGACACCATAGAAATATGAATTATTTTAAAAATTGTATCGGGATTGATTAAATTTGGATTCACCAAATTGTCACTATTATGCTACAGGTATACGGTATCAAAAATTGTAACACAGTAAAAAAAGCACTTACATGGTTGGAAGACAATAATGTTCCCTTTCAATTTCATGACTTCAAAAAAGAAGGCGTCAGTGTGGATAAATTAAAAGAATGGGAAAAACAAGTAGACTGGCAGGCTCTAGTGAATAAAAAGGGAACTACATGGAAAAAGTTATCTCCGGAAACTCAAGAGCAAGTCATTGACAGTGATAGTGCCAATAAAGTACTTCAGGAAAATACAAGTATGATTAAACGTCCTGTTATTGAATACAACAAAGGTATATTACTCGGTTTTAATGAAGCAGAGTACGTAACAAATTTAAAATAGTTCCACAATGCTTCCCGGAATGGAGGTTCTAAAAAGCCTCCAATTATCCAAAATAAACCTTTAAGGTCACTTTCTATCCCTTTTATTATAAAACGTCGTTTGCGTTTTTTTTGGCTCAATGTACTTTTCATTGTATATTGGAGCAAATAAACATAATTTAAGTAGACGTATGATGAAAAGAATTGCACTGGCTTCTTTAAGCCTTGTTGCGTTGAGCTATGCTTACCCAGCCTTTGCACAGGAGAAAACATCCAATTACAGCTATACAGAGGCCTTTGCACCCTTGTTTTTTAAAAATAATGGCAATGAATATCGTTCCGCAGCCGGAAAACCGGGCCCTGCCTACTGGCAAAATGCAGCCGACTATAAAATTCAGGCTTCCCTGAACGATCAAAATGATCAAATTACAGGATCTGTCGAGATTACCTATAGCAACAATAGTCCAGACAATATGAACTATCTGTGGTTACAATTAGATCAAAATATGTTTTCACAACATGGCCGCGGTCAATTGATCTCCCCCTTGACCAACAGCCGTTACGGTGATGGTAACTCAACTTTTGATGGTGGATATCAGATACAATCTGTTACGGATGTAAACGGAAATACGATCGAACATATTATTGACGATACCCGTATGCAACTTCGACTTCCTGCTGCGTTAAAGAGCAAGGGCGGAAAAATAACTTTTAAGATTAAATACCAATACACAGTTCCTAAATACGGTGCGGACCGTACAGGTATACTTGACACAAAAAACGGAAAAATCTATGCCATTGCACAATGGTTCCCAAGACTGTGTGTCTATGACGACATTAGAGGTTGGAATACCCTTCCTTATACAGGACCGGGAGAATTCTATCGTGAATTCGGAAATTACCAGGTTGAGATCACTACTCCGGCAAACCACATGGTTGTATTGGGTGGTGAATTGTTAAACCCACAGGAAGTATTTACAGCTGAACAACTCAAGCGATATCAACAGGCACAACGCAGCGACGAAACCGTGATCATCCGCTCCGCCGAAGAAGTTAACGCAAAAAACTCCAGGCCTGACAAGAAAACCTTAACCTGGAAATATCAACTTAATAATGCGCAAGACATTGCTTGGGCATCCTCTACGGCATTTATATTAGATGGCGCGAAGATCAATCTACCGAGTGGAAAAAAATCCCTCGCTTTGTCTGCCTATCCAATTGAAAGTAACAGTAACAATGCCTGGGAACGCTCGACAGAATACACCAAAGCCGCAATTGAAATCTATTCAAAAAGCTGGTTTGAGTATCCTTACCCTGTAGCGGTCAATGTAGCCTCCAATGTCGGTGGAATGGAATATCCAGCTTTGTCGTTCTGTGGCAATCAGGCCAAAGCAGGATCTCTTTGGGGTGTTACCAACCACGAGTTTGGTCACAATTGGTTCCCAATGATTGTCGCATCCAACGAACGTGAATATGGCTGGATGGATGAAGGGTTCAATACATTTATTAACGAACTCGCAACAAAAGAATTCAACAATGGCGAATATTACCGTAATCAGGCGAGCAGATCGTACATCTTTACTGCCCGTAATCTTGAACCGATCATGAGTACCCCGCAAAACATGAAAGAACGTAATATTGGTGCTTTGGTCTACTATAAGCCAGCTTATGGACTGAAATTATTGCGAAACGAAATCATCGGTCCTGAACGTTTCGATTACGCCTTTAAAAAGTATATCCAAGAATGGGCTTACAAACACCCTACTCCGGAGGATTTCTTCAAAGCCATTGAAAATGGTGCTGGTGAAAACCTAAACTGGTTCTGGCGCGGGTGGTTTGTCAACAACTGGCAAATGGACCAAGGTATAAAATCAGTATCCTATGTCAACAACGAGCCAAAATTTGGCGCACTTGTCACCGTGGAAAATCTCGAAAAATTACCGATGCCAGTTATTGTTGAAGCTACAACCGTATCGGGCAAGAAGATTCGAAAAAAACTACCAGTGGAAATCTGGGAAAGAAACGACGTATGGCAATTTAAAATTCCGACCACAGAGCCACTGCAATCTGTACAGTTAGATCCTGACATGGTCATGCCGGACAAGAACCCAGACAATAATTCGTGGAAAGCAAATTAGCAGATTTTCAAAATCTATTCGTTATTTTTGGCTAGAGAACGATCATGAACGTACGGCGTAAACAAAACGGCAAATACCCTGTTCATTCATAGATTGAAAATACATAACTATATTTATTCACATGAAAATCTTACAAACGATTCTAAGCTGCTTACTTATTACACTAATGAGTGGACATCTTGTTGCACAGGAAAAAACCAAGGGGATTATTATGGAACTTGTCAGCGGTGAGAAAATTGAGGCTGCACAAATTCAAAATTTAAGAACCAAGGCTGAAGTACAGACCAATAGAGATGGCTCCTTTGCAATTGACGCCAATGTTAACGACCTTTTGTTAATCAAGGCTGTGGGATATGAACAAGATACTGTTTTCATTTATGACACGAGCTTACGCAGAATCTATTTGAACAGAATGAATAATGTTATCGAACTCAGTGAAGTTGTCGTAGAAAGGATGACAGACAGTAGACTTGCTGCTGAAATCCAGCGCGAGAAGACTTTAGGAAAGTATTCCGACGCAAGTCAAAACCGCGGCGGAGTACGAATTTCTCCAAGCCGTATATTTAGCAAAGAGGGAAAACAAGCACGTTCAAATTATAAACTCTTAGTCGATGAACGTGAGAAAAGAGCAGTTGATCGCAAATTCACCGAAAATCTGATCAAAGAATTGACTCCGCTCAATGGTTCGGATCTAGCCCTGTTTAAAGAAAGATTTAGACCTTCCTATAAATTTATTCAAAACAGCAGCCAAGAGACTCTGAAAGTCTATATCATGGATAGCTATAAAAAATTTAACGAGAAAAAATAAAAAACAAACACTTTTATCACGTGATTGTCAGAAGGTTTTAAACTGTAATAATTTTTATTTCAGTTTAAAACCTTTTCTGTTACTTTGTGTTATAATTTAGAAAAATCAGCAGAGGATGTTACACAACTTGAGGTTCGCAACAGCATTACACATTATGGTTCTGGCACAGTTAGAAGAGTCAAATCAATGGCTTTCTTCTGAATATATTGCGTCAAGCATCCAAGTCAATGCAAGTGTGGTTCGCAAAGAAATTGCATCTCTCAAAACAGCATCTTTACTAACGAGTAAAGAAGGTAAGGGCGGCGGTATTCGCATAAATCCCGAAAATCCAACGATTACCTTGGCTGATATTTATATCAGCACCAAACAAACCGATTTCGGCGGGAAATTTAACAGTCCCAATCCTGCCTGTGTTGTTGGCAAAAATATCAATTCCAAACTCCAGGATCTGTATCAGGAAGTCGACACTGATATTGTACAGCGTTTGAAAAAGATAACCCTGGCTGATTTTAGCAAAACATTTAATTAAAGGAAGCATGAAAGTAGCAGTAATTGGATCCACAGGATACGTAGGATCTCATCTCGTAAAAGAATTGGTAGACCGTAACTATGACGTAGTCGCCATCGCCCGCCACGTCGAAAATATTCCATCGAGTGAAAAAGTAACCAAACTCCAAGTAGATATCAATGATAATAATCAATTGGTTTCTGCCCTAAAAGGTGTTGATGTTGTTGTTTCAGCTTTTAATGCCGGATGGACCAACCCTAATCTTTATGAGGATTTTACAAAAGGTGCATTGGCCATCCAACAGGCTGTTAAAGATGCCGGTATCAATCGTTTCATTGTTATTGGTGGTGCAGGAAGTTTATTGATTGATGGAAATAGACTGGTCGATTCACCGGATTTTCCCAAAGAAATTAAACCTGGGGCATTAGCTGCAGCAGATTATCTGAATACCATCCAGAAAGAAGATCAACTTACCTGGACCATGTTTAGTCCCGCTATAGAAATGAATTCCCATGCTGGTGGAACACGTACCGGAAAATACCGCACAGGCCTTGATGCTCCCGTATTTGATCAGGAAGGTCGTTCTAGATTATCAGTAGAGGATCTTGCTGTAGCAATAGCAGACGAAATTGAGAACAAACAATTCCTCAATAAACGCTTTACAGCAGCGTATTAGTACCCAAACAAGCATTTGATTCAGATTTTATTACAAAAGGGAGGAGCAATCTTCCCTTTTTTCATTGAGATCATTTATATTTGACATTAATTAAACAATTGAAAAGCTAAATAATCGTAAAGAATTAATCCTATGCTATTTAAAAAATCGATTCCTCAACTCATTGCTGAAGCAAATGAAAATGGAGAACACACGCTAAAGAGGACACTGTCCAGCTCGGGCCTTATCGCCCTCGGGGTCGGGGCCATCATTGGGGCAGGACTTTTCTCCCTAACAGGGATTGCCGCTGCTGAAAATGCAGGGCCAGCTGTTATCCTATCTTTCATTATCGCAGCAGTAGGCTGTGGGTTCGCAGGTCTTTGTTATGCCGAATTTGCCTCTATGATTCCTGTTGCCGGAAGTGCTTACACATATTCCTACGCCACAATGGGTGAATTTGTCGCCTGGATTATCGGCTGGGATCTCGTCCTAGAATACGCACTGGCAGGAGCTACAGTAGCCGTCAGCTGGTCCCAATATTTCAACCAGCTCCTGATGATATTCCATATCCAGCTCCCCGATACCCTACTCAAAGGCCCTTGGGAAGGTGGAGTGGTCAACTTACCTGCTATCATTATTGTTTGTTTACTGTCGCTATTGCTCATGCGTGGTACACAGGAATCATCCCGTGTAAACAATATATTGGTTATCCTAAAAGTCGGTGTTGTATTGATTTTTATCGCCTTGGGATGGAGCTTTATCAATCCTGCAAACCACGATCCATTTATCCCTGTAAATGCAGGTGAAGAGCTTGTAAAAAGTGGACAACAAAGCTTCTGGTCATTTTTAAAGAGTGATGACTTCGGTCACTTTGGTATCAGTGGTGTATTGCGCGCTGCTGGGGTTGTCTTTTTTGCATTCATCGGCTTTGACGCAGTGAGTACAGCTGCCCAGGAAGCGAAAGATCCAAAAAAAGGTATGCCAATCGGTATCATCGGCTCGTTAATAATCTGTACACTTTTGTACGTTTTATTCTCTTACGTAATGACAGGCATCGAAAACTATACGATGTTCAAAGGTGACGCAAAACCTGTTGCGACAGCTTTTGCAAAAACTGGATATCATTTCTTAAATACAGCGTTGATTATTACGATTATTGCAGGATACACTTCAGTTATTCTCGTGATGTTACTTGGTCAGAGCCGCGTATTTTATTCGATGAGTAAAGATGGTTTGCTTCCAAAGATATTTTCAGACCTGTCCAAAAGACAGACTCCTTGGAAAACAAATGCTATTTTCATGGTATTTGTAAGTATATTCGCAGGTTTCGTTCCAGTTTCTGACCTTGGCCATATGGTAAGTATTGGTACCCTATTTGCCTTCACCCTCGTATGTGTAGGTATTCTAGTACTGCGTAAAACAGATCCTAATTTGGAACGCCCATTTAAAACACCATTGGTTCCTTTCGTTCCAATCATGGGTATCTTGGTCTGTATTTTAATGATGGCTTCATTGCCAATTGAAAGCTGGGAGCGTTTAGCCGTCTGGCTTGCTATAGGCTTATTGATTTACTTTGTATACGGCAAAAAACATAGTGTCATTAGAAAACAACATCAGAACCAACAAAAGGTTGGTTAAACATAAAAAAGGCTTCTTAATAAAGAAGCCTTTTTTATGTTTAAGAAATCCAATAGCACATTCTTATTACAGCGCACTCAGTTTAAAATATCCATTCGCAATGGTATCTTCTTCTAGACCGATCTTTGGCGTAATTTGAATACTATACAGCTCTTTATCATGAGGTAATAGCAAATCTTCTATCTCATAAATATCATCAACATCCAAACCGTACTTATCATCGATATGTGCCGAACTGTGGTGCTTCCAAAAAACAGTGCGTTTTGCCTTTTCAGTCGCCTTGGCCAAACTAGATGCTACAATAAGTTCTTTGTAATGGAACTCGTCAAATTCATTCGGTTTGTAGCCACCTAAATTGACAAAAAACAACTTCAATTCCGAATCAATAGCCTGTTCATTCCCCCTTTCAGTAACCTTGATCTCATATTCCCCAATCTTATGGACAATACGGTACGCATCAATGTGAATTTTACCGTCAGCCTCTGGCCAAAAATCTTTAATGGGATCGACAAAATCCTTGAGCTCATTACCAATACCAAAGAAAATGTCATGCTGTTCTGTCCGTCTATTTTTCGGTTTACAACCGATCAAAATCATAAATAATTTCATAGTCAAAAATCAGTCATTCAATGTCCGTGCTAGAATATCCAGTTTATTTTTCATCGATGTCTGTGCGTACGAATCATGGATATTTCATAACTTAAGCCCTATAAACAATAAAAATAACTATTATCCACCACATTTAACATATATTATATCTTCACAATGCACAAAATATTCCTATCATTTGCGTTACTATTCTTATCATTAACGTCCTTTGGTCAAAAAGCCGCTACCGATAAAAAACTCGAATCACAGATTAAACAGCTGATTCAGGGTTTTCAAGGCGATGTCGGCATTTATGTACACCATCTCAAAAAAAACAAAGAAGTCAACATCCAGGGCGACAGCATTTTCCCGACGGCAAGCATTGTCAAAATACCCATTTTAGTCGGCATCTTTGATAAAATTGAAAAAGGTGAACTACAACTTGATCAACAACTGCTCTACCGTGCTAGTCAACGATATGGCGGCTCAGGGCTGATGCAATTTTTTAAGGACAGTACACAAGTTGATCTGAAAACCTTGGTTGCGCTTATGCTATCTTATAGTGATAATGTAACCAGCATTTGGAATCAAAACCTTGCGGGAGGAGGTGTCGCGATCAATAAATTAATGAGCGAGCTTCAATTAACCCAGACGCGTGTCAACTCACAGACAGAGGGACGGAAGTCAGATTGGGAAAGATATGGTTGGGGCCAGACTACACCAAAAGAAATGGCCGACTTGGTCACACTAATCCGACAAGGCAAAGTTGTATCCCCAAAATCTTCCGATCAGATGTATCGTTTTATGGGCAACATGTTCTATGATGAAAGAGGGCTATCGCAAATCCCATCCACTGTTAAAACAGCTTCAAAAACAGGCTCTTTAGATGACGTACGCAATGAGGTCATTTTGGTCAATGCACCGAAAGGAGATTACGTTTTCAGTATTTTCACCAAGAACAATACAGATAAAAGCTGGGGAAAAACAAATGAAGCAGAGGTACTTACCCGTAAACTTTCCAAATTGTTATGGGATTACTACCAATAGGCCTATTTAAGTCAATGTTATAAAGATGTGATATAAAAAGGGGGGCACTCAAAAAAGTGCTCCCCTTCCCTATAGTTCAAATGAAATACGTCAACTAATTTTTCAACGCTTCACCTACATTTTTAGCTTTCCGACTAATATCGTCACCTACTTTTTTGGAAGCATCTTTTACATCTTTAGCGGCCTCCTTGGTTCCGGTAGCAACATCATTTGCAACTTTCTTCGTACCGTCAGCGACATCTTTTGCAGCATCTTTTGTTTTATCAACAGCTGTATTTGTCGCATCTACTGTCGCATCTTTTGCATCTTTCAATCCCTCTTTTACATCCTCTCCAGCATTACGCAAAGCATCCTTGGTTTTCTCCCAAGCTGTGTTAGCTTCTTCAGAAGCAGCTCGAGCCTTTTCCTCGGCGGCTTTATCGCCTTTCGCGATAGCTTCATCCAAATCCTTTTTCGCCTGCTCTGCTTTCAAACGGGCATTTTCCTCCGCATTTTTTAAATCTGCGATTGCCGCATCTACATGCTCACCGACTGTTTTTGCCGAATCTGTCGCTGTAGTGTCTTTTTTCTCCGAATTGTTGCAAGAAGACATGACCAATGCTCCTGCTACGACTGCTAAAAGTGCAATTTTCTTCATTATAAATTGATTTATGAGTGTAGTTTTCAACGGCTCATCAGAGCACGTATACATCAATTTACAACTTCTATGCCAATTAGACAAAATTATTGCTTCGGATAGATTGTTCCTTTCGCAGCTTCCAGTGTATTTTTCAACAAACCGACGATCGTCATTAACCCAACTCCGCCCGGTACCGGTGTAATCCAGGACGCTTTAGGAGCAACATTTTCAAAATCAACATCACCAAATAGCTTAAAACCAGATTTCGTTGCTGTAGAAGTTTCTCTATTAATACCGACATCAATTACTACTGCACCGTCTTTAACCATGTCTGCAGTAACAAAATTTTTCTTCCCGATTGCCGCAACAACGATATCACCACGCAAAACCTCTGTTTTAAGGTCTTTTGTGCGACTATGTGTTAATGTAACAGTACAATTACCTGGATTGGAATTACGAGCCAGTAAGATACTCATTGGCGATCCTACGATATTGCTTCTTCCAACCACTACGGCGTGCTTGCCTGCTGTATCGATCTTATAATAATCCAACATCAACATAATACCATATGGCGTAGCTGGAATAAAACAAGGAAGATTACGTTGCATACGTCCGAGGTTGATCGGATGGAAACCATCCACATCTTTGCGGTAATCAATTGCTTCGGTAACTTTATCCGGATCAATATGTTTTGGTAAAGGCAACTGCACAATCAAACCATCGATAGACTCATCCTGATTGATTTCTTTGACCTTAGCGATCAATTCATCCTCTGTTATGTTTTCATCATAACGAATGTTTGTTGATTCAAAGCCGACCAGTTGACAGTTGCGCATTTTGCTAGCTACATAGGTTTCGCTACCACCATCATTCCCCACAAGGATAGCAACCAGATGAGGCTTACGGCCAGTCTGTGTAGTAAATTCAGCCGCATCTAACGCTATTTGCTCTTTAATTTTTTCGGAAACTAGTTTACCATCTAATAGATTCATGTTTAGGAGATTTTATTGTATTTAAAAGGAGCCCAAGAGCTCCTTTATTATTGTGTTATTTTGATTAATCTAATTTCAATACCGCCATAAATGCAGATTGCGGAATCTCTACGTTCCCAACCTGACGCATGCGTTTCTTACCTTTCTTTTGTTTTTCCAAAAGCTTACGCTTCCGGGAGATATCACCACCATAACATTTTGCCGTAACATCTTTACGTAAAGCTGAGATCGTCTCCCGGGCAATAATCTTTGCACCGATTGACGCTTGGATACGAATTTCAAATTGTTGACGTGGTAACAGTTCTTTTAGTTTTTCACAGATCTTTTTACCAAAATCATATGCGTTGCTCCGATGTATCAACGATGATAAGGCATCTACAGGTTCATCGTTCAATCGAATATCCAGTTTTACCAAATCTGACTTGCGATAACCAATCTGGTGGTAATCAAATGAAGCGTATCCTTTAGAGATTGTTTTCAATTTATCATAAAAGTCAAATACAATTTCTCCCATTGGCATTTCAAAAACCAATTCAACACGATCTGAAGTCAAATAATGCTGGTTCATGATCGTACCGCGTTTCTGGATACAAAGTGACATAATTGGTCCAACGAAATCCGATTTCGTAATAATATTAGCTTTGATATATGGCTCTTCGATTGAATCCAATTTACTTGGATCCGGTAGATCTGAAGGATTATGTACGATCACTTCCTCTTTATCTTTGGTCATATAGGCCTTATAGGATACGTTGGGAACTGTCGTGATCACCGTCATATCAAACTCGCGCTCTAGGCGCTCTTGAATAATCTCCATGTGAAGCATACCCAAGAAACCACAACGGAAACCGAAACCCAAAGCTGCCGACGACTCTGGTTCAAACACCAAAGAAGCATCGTTTAGCTGCAAACGGTGCATCGATTCACGCAACTCCTCGTAATCCTCCGTATCCACAGGATAAATACCCGCAAAGACCATCGGTTTCACCTCTTCAAACCCTTGAATAGCCTCAGAACAAGGACGATCCTTATGCGTAATGGTATCCCCTACTTTCACTTCACGTGCCTCCTTGATACCAGAGATAATATAACCTACATCACCGGTCTTAATGACTTCTTTGGGTACTTGATTCAACTTCAGCGTACCAATTTCATCGGCAAAATATTCTTTCCCAGTAGCAACAAATTTCACGCGGTCGCCCTTACGGATTTCACCATTTTCAACTTTAAAGTAAGCCATGATACCACGGAATGAGTTGAAAACAGAGTCAAAAATCAAGGCTTGCAAAGGTCCATCAGGATCACCCACTGGATGTGGAATACGGTCCACAATAGCCTCCAAAATATCCGGAACACCAAGACCTGTTTTACCAGATGCAGGAATAATCGCATTGCGGTCACCACCGATCAAATCCACAATCTGATCTTTGACTTCTTCAGGCATAGCACCAGGAAGGTCCATTTTGTTAAGAATTGGGATGATTTCCAAATCATGTTCCAACGCTAGATATAAATTTGAAATCGTTTGCGCCTGAATACCTTGAGATGCATCAACGATCAATAAAGCGCCCTCGCAGGCAGCAATTGAACGCGACACCTCATAAGAAAAATCCACGTGTCCCGGGGTATCAATCAGGTTCAAGATATATTCCTGACCATCTCTTTTATAATTCATTTGGATGGCGTGACTCTTGATCGTAATACCACGTTCACGTTCCAAATCCATATTATCAAGTAATTGTGCCTGTGCCTCACGCTGACTGATGGTATTGGTATACTCTAAAAGGCGGTCTGCCAAAGTACTTTTGCCATGGTCAATATGCGCAATAATACAGAAATTACGAATGTGCTTCATATAGGATTTTTAAACTCTTTTGCTAAAAGGCAAAGATACCTTTTTTTATATATATTTATATAAACTAGCTTTTTTTTAGTTTACTATACGCGAAGAAATCAGACTAGACACTATTCCTGTTAAGAACGGTAGAAACTGTATTCGCTATTCAGCAATAGCATATAAAAAATGTTTCTGATTTCGTGTAACATTGTCTGTGTCCCAAGAAATTCGTTCCCGAAATTGCTCCGAACGAATTGGACAATTGCCGACCTGACAATATTGGCAGCACTGTGGAAGACAAGGATC
This sequence comes from Sphingobacterium siyangense, assembly GCF_007830445.1. Taxonomy (GTDB): domain Bacteria; phylum Bacteroidota; class Bacteroidia; order Sphingobacteriales; family Sphingobacteriaceae; genus Sphingobacterium; species Sphingobacterium siyangense. Next base: position 18,553 of record NZ_VLKR01000014.1, read on the forward strand.
CGCATGAACGAAAAATTCGGTCCGTACCGACATTTCCTTATTGACAATCTTATCTACAGCAGAAATTTCATCATGCACCTGGATCAAGTCAAGGTAACGGGGTAGTGTGAGATGGCAATCTACATGGAGTTCGTTCCCATAGCGCTGTACACGAAGATTATGAACATCAATCCATTCATCTTTCCGATTGCGCTCCAAGATTTCGACGACATCCTGTACGAGCGCTGTATCCGATTCATCCATCAATCCACCGATCGATTGGCGAAGTAGCTTATAACCATTGAAGAGGATAAAAAGCCCCAGTACAATTGAAATGACCACATCGATCCATTGGAAACCTGTCAGTCTCATCAATAATAAACCCAGTATCAATCCGACCGTACTATAGGCATCTACCTGCAGATGTTTTCCGTCCGCCACCAAGGTAATAGACCCCAATGCACGTCCACGCTTCATGATATAGAATCCTACTGCAAAATTTATCACAGATGTAATACCGATCAGATAAATCCCTTGTTCAAGGTGTGTTAACGCTGCAGGAAAGAAAAGATTGTAACAAGCCTTGGCTAAGATAATGGCGCCAGCAATAAAAATAAGTCCACCTTCTAAAAACACCGAAAAGAATTCCACTTTACCATGCCCGTAGGGATGATTCTCATCCTTAGGCTGCGCCGAAAGATAAATACTATAAAATGCAAAACCCGAAGCAATCACATTAACGATACTCTCTGCCGCATCTGTAAAGATTGCACTGGAGTCCGTTAAAAAGTAGGCAAAAAACTTCACAATCATCAAACCTATTCCCGTAAAAAGCGATAATAAAACCAATCTTCTTTGTCTTGACATGATGCTTATCTTCTATATGAAACCTTCTATGAGCTAATGATGAAATGAGGACTAGCCAGCATTTTTGTGAGCGCAAAGGTAAAGATATAACGACAAATCAGAACGATTAGTTTTGAACATCCAACGTCAGGGATCAATTAAATAACTGTGCTAAATCGCTTCAACAGCCCTTTTATTAAAAAAGCTCAATAAAAGAGCTACTTTTCTTTGTAAATTCTCAAAAATAAAGAAGATTATTTGCAACGTATATAATATCTTTGTCTTACCATGAGCACATCATCATACTTATCAGACAGGATAAATAATTTGTCCGAATCGGCTACACTTAAAATGACCAAGTTGGGCCGCGAATTAGCAGCAAAAGGCGTTAATGTAATTAGCCTTAGCGTAGGTGAACCTGATTTCAACACCCCTGAGCATGTAAAAGATGCAGCGAAGAAAGCCCTAGATGAAAACTGGACGCGTTATTCGCCGGTACCGGGATACCCTGAATTGCGCCAGGCAATTGTAAACAAGTTGAAGACAGAAAACAATTTAGATTATGATATTTCTCAAATTGTTGTTTCTACAGGTGCGAAACAATCCCTGTCTAATGTAATTTTGACTTTGATCAACCCGGGTGATGAGGTAATTATCCCAACACCATATTGGGTATCATACTCCGAAATGGTCGTTTTAGCGGAAGGAAAATCGGTATTTATCAATACAGAGATCGACAATAACTTTAAGATTACACCAGCACAATTGGAAGCGGCAATTACACCAAAAACCAAATTGTTTATGTTCTCTTCGCCAAACAACCCCACAGGAACAGTTTACAGCAAAGATGAATTGGCTGCATTAGCTGAAGTTTTCGAAAAACATCCACAGGTATTTATCTTATCCGATGAAATCTACGAACATATCAACTTTGTAGACAAACACGAATCCATCGCACAATTTGAAAGCATCAAAGATAGAGTAATTATCATCAATGGCTTTTCAAAAGCATTTGCAATGACGGGATGGCGTTTAGGTTATATCGCTGCCAACAAAACCATTGCTGCCGCAAATGATAAATTACAAGGACAGACAACCTCAGGTACATGTTCAATTTCTCAACGTGCGGGTATCGTCGCTTATGAACAAGGATTAGAATCTGTCAACAAAATGAAAGAAGCTTTCGCTCGTCGTCGCCAATTGGTATACGATCTATTGACTGAAATCCCTGGCGTAAGAACAAATCTTCCAGAGGGTGCATTCTATTTCTTCCCAGAAATCTCTTCGTTCTTTGGTAAAAAAGACCAAGATGGTAATGTCATTAAAAACTCATCTGATTTGGCATTGTACTTATTGAATGTTGGTCACGTAGCTACAGTAGGTGGAGATTCATTCGGTAACGACAATTACATCCGCTTGTCTTATGCGGCCTCAGACGAAAGTTTGATCGAAGCTTTAAAAAGAATCAAAGAAGCATTAGGAAAATTAGCATAATCAATACACAGTATACTGAATGGGCTATCCAAGAAAATTGGATAGCCCATTTTTTTAACAATCCCAGTTGTATCAATCTCCCTTTATCTTCCACAACGGTATATTCAAATACGTCCTTTTATTTGATGTGCTCCATCACCTCGATGAATTTCTTACCCTTATTCTTCGGGTCAAAAAGCATTTTCTCTACCCTGTCCAGCTCAAGAGCCTCGAGATGACTAGGTAACAGACTCTCTTTCATCAACTTCAACAATTGATCCCAGTCCGCACGATTGATCTTGTTCTGAACCAACTCCATCATCTGCAAGGCATTGCGGTATTCCTTGCTCGTTTTCAGTTCCACCACCATATCCATCCAGTCACCGTAAGTGAAAAGCCTACTTTTTACCTTTTGCAATTGTAAGGCTTTCATCTTGACCATATCATAGCCCAGCAGCATCTCCGTGACGGAATCAATCTCCATACAAGCAGCGATTTTAGCATAATCTTTTGGGAACTCCACCCTTGCATCGTCATCCAGAAGCTTACAGAACGCTGGGACCTCCTTTTTCAGGGAATCACAGTACTGCTGCGCATGTAGCTCCATGGTCATGATCAGAACTAGTCCGATCGCTAACATCCGGAGATAAATAGATTTCAATTTCATGCTTCGAAGATACCCATTTTTTGGAAAATATCATCCATAGCACATAATTCACAATGATTTTGGCGCTTCAGCCAAATATTTATTACATTTACTCCTATGAGTATTTTAACAGAGAAATTTAAAACGCAGCACGACACGGCTCCGTTTTCACAGATAAAAAACGAAGATTATATTCCCGCATTTGATGAAGCTATTCAGAAGACAAAAGATGAAGTCGATGCTATCGTCAACAATCCCGAAACGGCAACTTTCGACAATACCATCGCTGCTATGTCCTACTCTGGACAGACACTAGATCGTTTGTCCAATATCTTTTTCAATCTCCATTCCGCTGAAACCAATGCTGATCTCGAAAAGATCGCACAGGATGTCGCCCCAAAACTATCTGCTTTAGGCAATGATATCACCTTAAATTTCGATCTTTTCAAAAGGGTTAAGGCTGTATACGATCAGAAGGATCAACTGACATTGACGGCAGAGCAAACCACCTTATTGGAAAAATCCTATAAGGATTTTGTACGCAACGGCGCACTTTTAAATGATGAACAGAAAGAAAAGCTCCGCGAAATAGATGCCGAGCTATCACTTTTAAAATTGAAATTCGGGGAGAATGTCCTGGCCGAAACCAATGCCTATCAGCTGTTGGTAACAGACGAAAAAGATCTTGCTGGACTTCCAGAGGGTGCTGTAGAAGCTGCCCATGCTTTGGCTAAAGCCAACGAAAAAGAAGGCTGGCTTTTTACCCTGGATTTCCCGAGCTATCTTCCTTTTGTCACTTATGCCGACAATCGAGAACTTCGCAAAGAAATTACCCTCGCCGCAGGCCGCAAAGCTTTTCAGGACAACGAACACAACAACGTGGAAAATGTCCTTAAAATTGTAAAACTGCGCTTCGAACGGGCTAAATTATTAGGCTACACCACCCATGCAGACTTTGTCCTTGCCGAACGTATGGCACAAAATCCAAGCAAAGTCACCGAATTCCTAAACGACCTTCTTGGAAAAGCGAAACCAGCAGCAGTGAAAGAATTTGCAGAATTATCCCAATTTGCAAAAAATATGCATGGCATAGACCAATTGGAAAAATGGGATGGCGCCTATTATGCCGAAAAGTTGAAACAAGAACGCTTTAATCTGGACGATGAAAAGCTCAAACCTTATTTCAAACTCGAAAATGTCTTACAAGGTGCATTTGAAGTAGCCCATCGCTTGTTTGGCATCAACTTCAAGGAAGTCGATACAATAGATACCTACCACAAAGAAGTACAAACATTTGAGGTCAGTAAAGACAACGGTGAATTAGTCGCTATCTTCTATGCCGATTTCTTCCCGCGTAAAGGAAAGAGAAATGGAGCCTGGATGACCTCTTTCAAACCACAGTACATTCAACAGGGTAAACAAGAACGTCCGCATGTCTCCATTGTTTGCAATTTTACGCGTCCTACAGCTTCAAAACCTTCGCTGTTGACCTTTCAGGAAGTGACCACATTATTTCACGAATTTGGACATGCCCTACATGGTATGTTAGCTGACAGCACTTATCCTACACTATCTGGAACCTCTGTATATTGGGATTTTGTCGAGCTACCGAGTCAGGTGATGGAAAACTGGTGCTACGAAAAAGAAGCCCTTGAGCTATTTGCCAAACACTATGAAACTGGCGAAGTGATCCCGATTGAACTTGTCGAAAAGATCCGCGAAAGCGCTTCATTTCTTGAGGGCATGGCAACAATGCGCCAATTGAGCTTTGGTCTATTGGATATGGGCTGGCATGGACAGGATCCAACCGCGATCTCGGATCTGAAAGCATTCGAAGATGAACAGTTTGCCTCGACAAAACTCTATCCTGATGTCAAGGAAAATGCCATGAGCACAGCCTTCTCCCATATTTTCAATGGCGGTTATTCTTCGGGCTATTACAGCTATAAATGGGCCGAAGTACTGGATGCAGATGCATTTGACTACTTTAAACAAAACGGTATTTTCAATCAGGAAATCGCAACCAAATTCAAGGATAATATTCTTTCAAAAGGTGGAACCGAACATCCAATGGTCCTTTACAAACGTTTCCGCGGACAAGAACCTTCGGTAGAACCTTTGTTGAAAAGAGCTGGATTAATCAAATAATTGGATTGATCAAATAATAAGAAAGCTGGATTTTATATCCAGCTTTTTTATTGGAAACATAAATCCATCAAGAACTTTCTGCCTATCAAAATCCCTGTAAAAATAACAGAACACTCAGCCAATCAAATAAAGTTCGATTCTTAAGCAATTTTATTTATTAAAGCATCATTTGTTTCCCATCCAGAACCAAAGCATTAAACAAGAATCGAACGTATCTTGCTGATTAAGCAAAAAAATAGTACCTTTGTAAGACATAATTGGGGTTGACCGGAATTGACAGGATGGAGACGGTTATGTAAGCATGTAGTGCGTTGTTAGTAGAGCACTTTAATCTGAACTTTCAGAATTATAACTGGCGAAGAAAACTACGCCTTAGCTGCTTAAGTTAGACTTAACATAGCTATTTGTCCCGTTAGATCCTGTTCTTTGGTTTAACATACGGGGCATCGAACAATAGAACTGGCAAGTGTGATGTTGCTAAGCACTTGTGAGAAACAGCAACTACGGCGTACGGTATAGGTAAGCGACTCACCTTCCCTCGCTCGACAATTAAAGAGAAGCTAAACATGTAGAAAGCGTATACAGTACCATGACTGGACGAGAGTTCGAATCTCTCCAGCTCCACAAACAAAAAAGCCTAACTCACGTTAGGCTTTTTTGTTTATTCTAGAATACCTTTGTAGACGGCATCCCGTAAGACACCTCCTGCTGTATCTCCCGCGTATTCCCAGTACATCGCACCGAGTAGTCCTGTCGTGTGTACATAATCGCATTTAAGTGCAATCGATTCTGGCGTTTCATAAGTCACTACAAAATCCCCTTTATCGTTGACAAGATAATGCGCTTTAGCCTCATCGTCCCATTTCTGCTCAAAGCCCTGCAGTGAAAGCAGATCTTTATAATCGATAAAACCCTTGACTTCAGTTTTATTGCCCCGACCATAGAATGGAATTCCCAGCACCAATTTTTCAACAGGCATACCGCCCTCGATATGGGCCTTAACGGCCTCCACACAAGTTGTATGTCCAGATAAAGGTGAACGGTGTAAACTCGCGTGATGATAAGGCGGATGACCCGAATCATAAGTCATGATATTCACAAAATCCACATCATTCTTAATCTTGTCAAAAGCAATATACTTACCGTTCGCAACAGAAGCCAAAGTCAACAGTTTCTTCTTACCAATAGCCTTGCGGATATCGTGCATGAGCAAGGTAAAATTCTCCGTATCCGCTAAAGAAGACGAGATCCCTGCAGAAGAATTCGTTGGATATTCCCAGTCAATGTCAATACCATCAAGATTAAATTCCCTCATCACACGCCAGCAGTCTTTGGCAAACTTTTGCCGATTAGATTCATTAGCAGCCATTTCGCTAAACCGACCGCTTCCCCAGCCGCCAACGGACAGCAATACCTTTAGATGTGGATGTGTTTTCTTAAGATCCGTAATAGTCTTCAATCTAGATTCATTATCTATACGTAGGCCGTCAAAGCTGTCGCTGACATGTGCAAAGGCATAATTGATATGCGTCAGATAAGTCGGATCAGGCATCACTTTAGACCAGGAAGTGACATAGGCGATAACAACTTTTTTGTTTTTCGCTCGTGCACAACTTACACTAGGATACAACAATAAAGTCAATAACAGAACAGTGAAGGTCTGACTAAATATTGATTTCAATTTACATTCCATAATAGCTTCTTATTTTGTTTCTAGATGATAGTGATCGTTCTAATATATAATCCGTAACGCATTCACATTTGATGCTTACTCGCTAGCTAAAGTTTCAGATAAATATGTAGCTTCTTCAGCAAGATTGCATACCACAACATGGCTAAAGCCCAAAGCAATGAACCGGCAATAGCTAAGCTCATATAATCCGATTGTTTATAGAAGAATAGTGGTAGATGAAAACCCCAACAGACAAAGTAGATCAGATCAGGAGCAAGATAGGTCGTTAATGAGTTCTTTCCGGCCTCCTCAAACAATCCTATCCCGCGATGGTAGCCTTTCACATCAATGAAATAATAAAGTGGTATCAAAAGCAATACGCTAATCCCGCAACAAACCAATGCCCAGCTCGGCGTACCATGGATCTTGGATAAAATAAACCAAAAACGCAATACAAAACCTGCAACTAGCCAAATCAAACCAATAACCAGCAAAAAACGCAACAATACCCGCGGATTTGCCGCATAACGTTTCATAAGCATCCCTATGGTTGTTCCAGACAGCACAATACAGGGTATATTGCCAGCTAGAAGAACATGTAAGTATCTTCCGGCACCAGGGAATTCAACTTTAAATCCCACTTGGCTCAGCATATTGAGTACCAAAAACAGCAACCAACCACATACAACCACAATTATCTTTCCCCTGCTCAATAAGAAAATAGACGCCGCGGCAAAATATCCCCATCCAATCAGCCCTAAAATCCCCCACCATCCTACTTCCAAGCCTTTTCCATCCGACGCTTTGAAAATATACAGGAGATAAATAATCCCCATAATACCAACTGCACGCAGCCCCTTATAAATGGACTGATATTGCATGTCTTTCGGATAATGATTCCAAATCAGAAAAACGAATACATACAGCAGTGCCAACCACAACAAATGTGACATCCCCGTCAGCTGTGGATCAACTCGCGAACCATTCAATATCAATACACCAATAAGCAATAAACTTAATGTTCTGATCAGCATATGAACAAAAATGACCGCTGTCGATGAACCTATCTTTTCCCTGGCCGCAACAGCATAAGGCATTGCCATTCCAACCATAAAAAGAAATCCCGGAAATACCCAATCCGCCAATCCCATTCCGTCCTCATCTGCTTCCGAATGAACCAGCCATTTAGGTACACCTGGAATAAACAAGTCATTGACAAATAACATCAAGAACAGCGTGAAACCACGCATAACATCCATTGAACGGATTCGGATTTTAGGTACAGCGTGCAATGCGTTCATAATTGATTCGTTGTATTCAAAAAAGTAGCTAACAGCATGGCTGCTAGCCAATCTCTTCCCTAGATCCTTCTTAGCTAATTTTTTAGTGATTTTATGGCGACCGGAACTCGGTGAAAAATTCCTGTTTAGAAAAGTTCCTGTATAACTAAACGAAAAGACAAGCTATTTCGCTAAGATCTATCATCAATAACGCTGATGTCTCTTCGTTGAATGATCTAAGATGAGAAAAAAATAACACTATGTAGTGAAATATTTGTTCAAATTAGTGTAAATTTCACTCATAAAATACAGAAATCGTGTAATTTACCCCTGTGATCGATATAAACCAGCCAGAAACACAACAAGAAATGTCTCACATGTATGAATTGTTACCTTTATGAAGGGTAATTGTATTGCATATAAAAAGCAATTTATCTAAGTTTGACAAAAACAGATTTAATATAAAGCCGATCTTCATGAAATTCATTCTTTTTATCTGCTTGTTATTCGCAACACAGGCTATCTTCGGGCAGCATATCAGAGTCGTCCAAACAACAATTAAACAGTACAAACCATGAATCAATTAAAATTTCGCGACGCAGCACAACATGATTTACCACGCATAGTAGAAATATACAACTCTACAATAGCCTCCCGCATGGTTACTGCAGACACTGCCCCGGTATCTGTTACCAGTAGACAAAAATGGTTTGACGAACATAACGCTTCGAAAAGACCTCTGTGGCTGATAGAAGATGAAAATAACCAGATACTTGGTTGGGTAAGTTTTCAATCTTTCTATGGTCGTCCAGCTTATGATGCAACAGTAGAAATCAGTATCTATTTGGACGAACAGCAGCGAGGTCGAGGCCTGGGTAAACAGATTCTTCAGTACTGCATTGATAAAGCTCCAGATTTAGGCGTACATACCTTATTGGGATTTATCTTTGCACACAATCTTCCAAGCATTGCATTATTTGAAAAAATGGGTTTCAGGGAATGGGCTAACTTACCCAATATAGCAACCTTAGATCAGGAAGAACGTAGTCTAAAAATATTAGGTATACGAATTAAAAAATAGCATGACTACCTAAGCTGTCGCCAAAAATAAAATTGTTAAATTAAAGTATTAACTTGATAAGATCTATAATTCGGTAATATGAAACATTTAATCCAATTCTCCTTGATGTTGATTGCTTATGTATTTGTTTTTTCCAGCCCCCTGTTGGCACAAAATCCAGACCGTACTAAAACTATCCCGATCGCAAGTGATTCGGCATACAGCAAGATAATACAAGTGCTTCAGGATGGTGGTTATTTTATTGTACAGCTCGATCGGCCTTCGGGATTTATTCAAACCAGTACATATCTTGAAAACAATAATCTCCTAAGCAATAAAGAAGGAGAAAAATTAATTTTCAACTTCCTGATCAGCCCTTTACAAGCTAAAAGATCAAAAATAGTTCTAAATATATTTTCAATAGAAAGGCGTAAAGGCGGGAGTTTTGACGCACCTAATTATTATGATGAAGATAAGGGAATCGTCCGGAACAATAAAGCCTACCAGCAAATTTGGGATAAGATACTCCCGCTATTTCAATAAGTACAATCAAGATAAAGCCCAGTTGATCTCAGCTCACCTGGGCTTTTATAGTTAAAAAGAATTAGATCGAGATTGTCAGCAAAGGAACATCCAGCCCCGAGGCCATCATACGCGTCTTACTTCGATGGGTCAATGAACTCCAAAAACCGTACCTATAGGGGATCATAACCAGCAGATCCGTACTGCTTTCTTTTACCTCGTCCCGGATAGCTTTTACGACCTCATTGGACGTTACATTTTTGTAGTAATAACTTACGATTCCCATCACATTGTTAATGGTTTCCCGTGTTTCTTTTCCTTTTTCCTCATTTAGCTGCTCCACTGTCTTACGGATGTTGAGAACCTCTAATACCGCATCAAATTCAGCTGCAAAATCCTTTACTTTTTCAAGAATTTCCTTTTGCACACCACGAACAATATCACAGGCAAAAAGAATATGCTCCAAACCCGTAAATTTTGCGCCAAGCGGAACTGAAAGGATTGGTATTTTTAACTTACTAATGGCTGCCGTGGTCGTATTGCCAAGCATATCTTGGTCAAAGGAACGTTTAGCCATTCCCATCACCAACAAATCGGCATTCGTCTCATGGATGCACTTGGTAATCTGATCATAAAACAAGCCTGCTGCCAGATAAGGAATAGTCAAAACACCACTTTCGGCAGTAATAGCCTCGGCTTTACGTCGTAAAACCTTACTTTGATGTTCAAAAATCTTGAACATAGAATCGGGAGAAAGTCGAGCGTTCATCGCATGGATGGAAGGATTTTGAAGAGAAAATAAAACGAGCTCGTATTCTTTTCCTGCGAAAACTTCCATAATAAACTTTAAGGCATGTTCGGCCTCTTCAGCATAGTCTGTGGCAACAATAATCCGTTTCATATGGTCTAATTTAATTCAATAAAAAATCTCTTTTTATTACATTCAAGTTAACGAAAAATAATAAATCTATCAAACGGAGAATTGTCTCAACTGGGTCAATTTTCTCCCGATTTCGGGCTATTTTAAGTAGCTAGCCTTTACAAAAGAAGCTTTTTTTAGATAATCAATGCTTTGTTGTAAACCGGTGTAAATATCGTTACGTGTTTCTTCCAGCTCAACAAAAATATATTGCAGGCCAGCAACTTTTGAATTGTTAAAAATTGCATCAAAACCGACCATACCACTTTGACCAATCTCACGATGATCCTTAATGTGCAAAGCCTTGAATCTGCCGGCATATTTATTGAAATAATCAACAGGACTAACTTGTCCCATTACGGCCCAATACACATCCATCTCAAAAAATACATGCTCAGGATTTGTATGCTCTATCATATAATCGTACATCACTTTATCTTCCACTTTTCTAAACTCATGCGAGTGGTTGTGGTATCCGTATACGATTCCTTGCTGACGGCATTTCGCACCCACAGCATCAAGGTAGCGACATTGCGTTTCCAGATCCTTAAGTGTTTTAGGCACATCCATCCAAGGCGTAACAATATATTTCATTCCCGCTGCCTTATGAGTAGCAATACATTCCTCCCACCATTTTAGCGATTCCGTAAAATCTCCAGAAGCAAGCTCCCTGTCTGATAAAGTCTTCGTTGCGTGTGATGAAATTACTTTCATTCCAGCTTTTTCTACTTTTGCCTTAAACTCTTGTGGACTCAAGTTATATAATTTACCATCCTTGTATCCAGCGGCTTCCACTCCTGTATAACCCAATGCTGAGATCTTTTGTAGAATTTGGTCGAAATTCGGGTTTTTCCCGATTTCTTCACGTACAGAATATAACTGTAGACCAATTTCCTTTTTTGCAGCTTTCTGTTGTGCAAATGTTGGACTAACAGCCAACATCATACATCCAGCTACCAATGTTCCGATAAGAGTTCTTCTTTTCATTTAGTGCTCAATTATTTATTATAGACTTCGTTCAACGCAAAATTATTTGTAAACGCAGCGTTTACAGGTTGTTTAGGTTTATCGCGTTAAATATAGCCGCAATGTATGCAAATACTCGAAAAAACACAATGCTTTACCGTTTTATTTATTCACATCGCGCACTCAGTTCCACAAAACAGGCCTTTTATATGAATTAAAAATTGGCCTAACTCAACGATTTACAGTCCACCGCTGTTCTACTTATGATAACAAACAAATTGAATCATGGAAAATAAATATGACATCCCCGAGCATAACGACCAAAAACAGGAGGAGAAATTACCTGAGGTTGCCATTGAGGAAAAAGATGATGAACCCGCTGGACGAAATTTAAAACGTACACTTATCATCGCAGTCTGTGTATTGATCGTATTTTATCTGATTTATTATTTTATGAGTGGACGATAATATGCAACTCACCACAGCTCCGGCGGAACTTGACGGATTCTTGGAAACCGAAGCTGGGCAAGCCGACTTGTTTCGCCATACACGATCTGGTAGAAACTGACCATAGAACTGGCCATCGTGCTGACGTGCTATGCCATTTACCTTAGCTCCGGTGGAACTTGACGGATTCTTGGAAACCGAAGCCAGGCCAAATGACACTATGCTCTTAAATTATTTTGTTTTTCATTTGCCCATGTTTATATGATGAATGATCATTTTGGTTATTTTACACAGGACGGTGACGTAGAGTCTATTTACTAATCGAGAGAAAGATTTATTCCTATCCGATATTTAAACCAATATAGACTTTCACGAAACATACCTTATTCCAGATTAAAAATATCTGTTAAAACAAATATAAAACAAAAAACAACAAACACAAATTTTTAAATAAAATAATAAACTATATTTTGCGCAAATTGTCATTCAATTCGTTGTATGACGGATGAAGACAAAGCATTACTGGAAACAATTGGTTTACGCTTTCGCGCGAAACGAAATGATCTATATTATTCATTGCGGGATCTATCCCATCTAACGGGCATTTCAACAGGAACACTCAATGGCATAGAAAAGGGAAAAGACTTAACGCTCACAAATTTTTTAACCCTATGTCGTAGCCTGGAAATTCAACCAACGATATTTTTTCAGCATGATATTGTCTTTAATTCTCCTTACTCCCTACCTCCCGATGCACAGGAAAGAATCACGCTAAGCAAAAAACTGGATGACCTCGTCTATCATTCGGATTTTTTCTACTCAGCACGACGTGTTTCGGAGGTATTGGTCCAATTGGGTATTGACAAGAGCCAAAGCAATAAATTCTCTGTTTACCTATCAAACTATTGTGAAGAAGGAACTCTTGTCTATCAGCAGCACGGTAACTATAAAACCTATCGTAAAAAAAGGTAAAAAAATTATTAATTTTTTTTGTTGGAAAGTTCACGAAAACGGTTTGCCCTTCTAAATGTTCCCAAATCATTAAAACGAACCCCATACTTCCGTAAGATTTCTTGTGCCTTCTTACGCCCCATATGACGTACGTAAAATGTTTCATTGACAACAAAATGATGGATGCTATGTGTCCAGCCAAAAAAGAAACAAAACAATTGCATCGGAAAAGTCCACCAAACTGTCAATACCTGCGTTTGCTCAATAACATTTCCAGCTTCGACATCGCCAAAATAATGCATGTTTGATGTAATAAAATGTAAACAAAATTGGCGTAATAAGTTTGGTAATAGAATAACATAAATGATCCAACGCAAACTTATCAACATGTTATCAACATAATGTGGAAAACTCAAATTCACTCCAAAAACCACTCTTAACCAATCAAATAATAGGTCTGCAAAGAAGAAATATAAGATCACATGTGCAAAAATAGTCACTGGAACAATGCTTAAAAACATAATCCGTTTTAGTTTTGAAGAAGTCTCCAATTTTAGATTCCCATTTTTCACCTCTTTGTCCATATCATTAAACATACGATGCAGCCGAAAGAGCCCGCCCAATACAACATCGGCCGTTGTTACCAAACGTTTGATCGACCACTGCTCGCCATTCGTCACACTGCGTTCCTCAACATCATGTAATGTACCCGAAAATTTATGATGATGATGATGCAAGGTCCTGCGTATCCAGGGATTGACAGTCAATGGGCGTAATATCCATACACTAAAAAGCATAAAATGATGAACCACTTTTTGTCTTTTAAAATAAAGCCAGTGAATCAGATCATGTTCTATTTCATGTAAAACACCCATAAAAAAGGCATTACTGACAATCATAAGCCAAGTCGGAACAAGAGCGCGAGACCAAGCTATCGATACAACAACAATAGCCAGGATCGCTAGTACAAATATGGCCATTCCGATACTGTTCTGACTTTTTAAGATGGGGTACATTCCTTTAAGCTGTTGATAGGAAAGATTTATTTCCCTCCTAATCTGGCTCGACTTTTCCTGATGTGTCAATTCGATGTGATTTTATCGGTAAAAATAAGGATTTTTTCGCAGACATCTAACATGTTAGGTAGAATGCCCCTACCTACCAATAACCATAATAAGCTCTAAAAATATTTCCAAAAGCTGTAACAAAACGAACGGGCCCCAAAATATGTGATCCCACTATTTACCGTACTACTAGGTTAACGTATCAGCCAACTTCTAATATATATCAGTCAAAGCAGATCATTCCTCGGATCTGCTTTTTTTGTGCAAACCATTACGGCAGCAGCAAGCGATCTCATCCCCAAAAAATAATTCACTAAAAGGGATTTGATAGGGACTTTATAGGAATCTTATAGGGACCTCATTCGGATAAAGCCGTCTTAACTACCCATTAGCTCCCTATTATGTAACATGCTATTTACAATTATTCCATGTATTAAACTAAACTTATCTATTCGTTGTGTGTTAGTAGCCCTACACATTTAATTTGATATTATGGCAAATGTAACACAGGGTGTAAATGGTCCTCCTTCAGGTAAAGTCGGACCGGTAGTTTTTTGTAAGTGGAAAGAGATCAATTATGTCAGGTCTCTTCCGAGAGTGAATAAAAAAAGAGCACTTTCTGAAAAGGAAGTAAACAACCGAAACAAATTTGGACTTATGCAACAATTCTTAAGCCCTTACACGAAAGTCATACGGCTCGGCTTTTCAACCTACGCCAAGAATATGACAGCTTATAATGCTGCAATGTCCTACAACCTTCACCATGCCATGCAAAAAGACGATGAAGGTTTTCATATCGATTATGAAAAGATTGCCCTAAGCCGAGGGTTGGACGAAGAGATTACAGGGGCAACATTTCAATTGTTGAACGAAACTATCCATATCACTTGGGAACATAAAAACTCCGAAAAACTCTTGCATGAAGATCTGACAGATTTCCGAACCTTGGTACTCCTCATTCCTGAGAATCCAATAAACGCTTCACAAGGTGTTTTACTTAATAATTACATTATGGATTTACAAGAATCTATTCAAATACCGAAACTAACTCAAAGTGATACATATCATTTATATCTAGGTTTTATTGCAGCTGACGGGACTAATCGAAGCATGAATAGCAGCTATCTCGGAAATATAAGATTGGAAAGAGGATAAAGGTGCTCCAGGGAAATAAATTCATCAACAGGAGAAATAAGACCACTCGGAAATAAGAACACAACACACTTAATTACAATAAGATAACAACATTTTAACCCTAAATTTATGTAAACACCTTAAATTAGCATAAACGATGTGATTTACAATCGATGGTTTCAACAGCCACATCAATTTCGGCCATGAAGCCAATCGTCTTTATATCTAGTAGGCATTTGGTTACCCCCTCAGCAATCCTCAACACATATCCATGTGCAAGCCCTACTACTTTCTCTATTCAGTTCGGCAAGCTCATACCTTGCCGAACATTCTATTACCTATCGTATCAGCCCGTCTATATGACTTAACTGCCAAAAGGATCTGTCTTTTTTTCGGTTTTTACGATTTTAATCAGATGCTCCAACGCATTTTTCAGACGTTTGGCATCTTCTTCCGTTTGGATTGCCCATAAAATTTCATCCGTACTTGGCGAGGACTTAAATCGAATTTGATAACCTGATTTTACTCTTGCGATGACAAGTACATCTGATTTGGCAATATCACTTCGAAAATGCTGGCCACTGGAAAGAAAGACTGTTAACACCTTCCCGTCTACCGTCACCGTATCAATTTTTGTATCCTTATAATGGTAAGCAACCTTATATAGCTTATTAATATAAGACATGGTCTGTTGTTTATTCAAGCTCGCATTTTGGGCTACCGATGGTACTGTAATACCAATAGCCAAAAGAAAGCACAAGAAAAAATTCTTCATTTATCTAGCATTTTTTATTTCCATACACCGCAACAACGTATCGCTCGGATTGTACTTACTTACCAAATATCACGTAACGACAATCAGCAGAAGCAAAATACGTTCCTTTTATTGATGATCTAAAAATATAGATTTTATTTACTTTTTTGGCTATTGTTCCACAAACTAAACTATTTCCAGCAGCAGCATTTCGATTGCTGCTACTGAAAATCCTTATTTAGTCATTTTTATTTATTCTTTCGATCTCGATAAATCCCGGGCATTTTCCGCAATACGGATAAATTCAGCGCGATAACCTTCCTCATCTTTGCCTTTAGAAGCTTTTGCTCGCGCTATGAGCTGATCAAAATTGGCCTTTTGCTTAAAATCAGAATCACGAAGTAATAGACCTAGTTCCGCTACCGCGGTTACGAATCGTAAATCTTCACTCACACTGTTCAATTCCGTCACAAAAGTTCCGACCACCTTTTGCTGCAACTTGCTTTTCTCCCCTTCAGGCTCCTTATACCGAAATTTAACTGTTGCCAGTTCAGCATTTCTCCGTCCAGCTGCCTGATCCGCTTGCTGCTGATACTTTAAGGGATCTACCGTTCCGATCCCCCCCGACGCTACACCGACAGGTACAATTTCATATAAGGCTGTCACCACATGTCCTACCCCCATATCACCACCTATCTTTTGATCATTATTAAAATCCTCAGCCTCCAACAAGCGATTTTCGTATCCCACTAAACGGTATGCCTGCACATAACTGGGATTAAATTCGACCTGAATCTTGACATCTTTAGCAACGGTAAACAAAGTTCCCCCAAATTCGGTTACCATCGCTTTTCGTGCTTCAGAAATATTGTCTATATAGGCATAATTCCCATGCCCTTTGTCGGCAAGGATTTCCATCTTACTGTCCTTCAGATTTCCCATGCCATACCCCAATACTGTGAGGAAAACCCCCGATTTACTTTCTTTGGAAATTAATTCTTCCATCGATTCGTCACTACTCTCCCCAACATTGAAATCGCCGTCACTAGCCAAAATGATCCGGTTGTTTCCTCCTTTGATAAATTGTTGCTTCGCAATTTCATAGGCCTTCTTAATTCCTGCAGCACCAGCAGTACTTCCACCGGCTTCCAGCTCCTCAATAGCCGATTTTATTTTCATCTTTTCATCACCGGGCGTACTCTCCAGTTTTACCCCTGCCGATCCAGCATAGGTCACAATGGCTACATGGTCCACAGCGCGAAGCTGATCGACCAACATTTTCAGCGAAGCTTTCACCAAAGGTAGACGCCCCGGTCCCATCATTGATCCCGACACATCGATCAAAAACACCAAATTGGAAGCTTTAAGATTCTCCGTCGGAATATCTTTCGCCTTTAACGTGACGCGCATAAGCTGATGCGTTGTATTCCAGGGTGCCTTCGTCAATTCGGTGACGATATTTACAGGTTCACCATTTTTAGGTCCAGCCACTTGATACTGAAAGTAATTGATCATCTCTTCAACCCGTACTGCGTCTTTTTCAGGCAGAGTTCCCGAATTGATAAATCGACGCACATTACTATAGGAAGCAGCATCAACATCGGCTGCAAAGGTCGATAAAGGCTCTTTACGTGGATTGATAAAGCTATTTTCCTTCAACTTTTGATAAGATTCTTGGTTCTGATTAGGCACATACGCCGTTCCTCTAATATACACACCCGATACTTGCCCAGACAAAGCTGCATTAACATTCATCACCGATGCCGTCTGACGCTTCGCCTTGTGCTCATATCCGGTCACCACAACCTCATCCAGCGCATTATTTTGCTGCACCAACGCCACATCAACCTTTGACCGATGGTTGACCGCTATCCGCTGCTCAAGATATCCGATATAACTAAAAATCAAGATGTTTTTACCATCAAGGACTTGAATACGATAGTTTCCCTTGTCATCGGTCTGCACATGTGCTTTGGTTGCAGCATTGTTCACCTGTACCCCCACAATTGCCATTCCTGTATTCGCATCGACAACCTTCCCCCTAACCTCATATCCTTGCTTGGCATATCCGCCTAAGGATAGCAACAAGCCTATTACAAAAAGTATTGCTCTCATATCTTTTACATTTTTGCCAAGGGATGCCTCAAATATTAAATTTCCATAAACCAGAAAAAAAAAATATTTTTAACCAATAAAATGTTCGCATTCAAGTCGTCAAAAATAGATACAGCACAAGACCACGAGCTCTTGCTGCACTACCAGGAGTCTAAGGAGCTCCAGGTATTGGGTGATCTATACCAACGACATACGGAGATGGTATACTATGTTTGCTTACGGTATCTCCAAGATTCCGAATTGAGTAAAGATGCTGTCATGAATATCTTTGAAGAATTAATACACAAAGTCAACAAACAAGAAATCAAGGACTTCCCAAGGTGGCTTTATGTATTAAGCAAGAACCATTGTCTGATGTATTTGAGGTCTCAAAAGAACAAAACTCAAATTTCTTTGGATGAATTTGTGAAATTTCCGGGAGACATGCATCAGTATGAACAATATGATGAAAAAGAAGAACAGCTAACAGCCATGGAAGGCTGTCTGGGAAAATTACCAGACAAACAGCAACAGTCGGTTAGACTCTTCTTTTTGGAGGAAAAATGTTACAAAGAGATTAGTGAATCTACCGGTTATAGCTTGAACGAAGTAAAAAGCTATATTCAGAATGGAAAACGGAATTTAAAAAATTGCATGGAGGCTTGGAATGAGCAACAGTAATTACGACATAGCATACTTAAAGAAATACGTCAACGGCGAACTATCTCCTACGGAGATGTATGCGCTTGAACGGGAGGCGCAACGTGACCCCATGTTGGCGGATATTCTTATAGGTATTGAAATGGATCAGAATAAAACCGTAATTACAACAATCAACAACCAAATTGCGCAACGTATTGAAAAAGACAATTCCGCTAAAATAAAGGTCTTTGATTGGAAGAGACTTAGCATCGCTGCAGCAGCAGTGATCGTGTTGGGGGTTGGTCTTCTTCTTTACCGTCAACAGGACAAAAATTCATCCGAAGCGAGGCGTACCGCTGAAGTAAGTGTTACACAGGAAAAACCCAAAACAAAGGTTACAGCAGCAGATTCTATCATTCCTTCAGATGATATTGCATCAAAAATAGGATCTCAAGATCATTCGCCACAATTAGCAGATAATAACAGACCGCGGCTTCATGAACAGCACCCACTGGAAGAGGTGACCGTTTTATCCCAGGAACCCTCCCTACGTGTAAAATCACTGGAAGAAATGAAGGAAGGTCTCAATAATGATCGCCCTGTATTTGGATTAAGACCTACAGACAGTACAATTGTTATCGGTTATGCGCCAATGGCAAAGAAAAAAGATGCTTCCCAAACGATTATGATTCGAGGAACCTCAAGTTTAAACAATGCACTTGCAGGCAGGGCTCCAGGTATTTCGATCCCACAACAACAAGGTACACCGCTACAACTTACGATTCGGGACAAAGAGACGGGCTTACCTATTTCGGGAGTGACAATCATTCAACCCAATAGCAAGTTTGCTACGAATACCGACGCACAGGGACAAGCGACCATCCAACCCAGTACAATGGATTCACTCGTCGACATCATGGCGCTGGGCTACAACTCGGTTGCATTGAATATGCGTCGCAGCAAAAATACAACGATCAAACTGCAACCTTCCGGCGCCACACTTGATGAAGTCGTCGTCACAACGATGTCTTCACGCAAATCAAAAAGTGCCGAACCGATCTGGGGCTGGAGATCGTTCAACAATTACATCAAGAAAAAAACAGCTAAAAGCCGTTATGAGGGCACTGTCCGTTTAAGCTTCTATATCGATAAAGATGGATTCCCAACAAATATCAGCGTTCTCCAAAGTGCAAATGATTACCTCGATGCCAAAGCCAAAGAAATCCTACTTTCGGGACCAAAATGGAGAGGCGAAGACTACCGCTATGTCACGTTAAGCTTCGAATTCACCTTGTAAATACGCTATCTTTACGCATCTCATCAGACTACAACACAAGTTTATCTCGCTATCTGGACAAATAAGCAGTCGAAATTTATCGATCCATTTATCTTTTCAATCAATTTTATTTATAAGGGTTTGGATGTAAAATTATTTCATACTTTAGTGTTATAATTCTTAACCATACAGTCATTTTTTATGAAAAGTTTTTTCACTGGCCTCCTCTTGCTTAGTGGTATATCCCTACAAGCACAAGATTTTTCGTTCGGTAAAATAAAAAAGGAAGATTTTGCCATTACTGTTGACAAAATAGATACAGCAGCAAATGCCTTTGTCTTACGTGAATATGGATCAGCCGAAGTAAGTTACAACAAGAATAAAGGTTTAGTCGTTGAATTTTTCAAACATGTTCGTATTAAAATTTTAAATAAAGAAGCCTATAGTTACGCCAATTTCAGCATCCCTTTATATAAAAGTGGGAACGAACGCGAAGTCCTTATGGACATCAAGGGAGCATCCTATCACCTCGTCGGTGATAAGGTCGTGGAAACAGAGATGACCAAAGCGAATATTTTTAACGAAAACGCCTCAGAAAACTATGCGGTAACGAAAGCGGCTATACCACAAGTTCAGGAAGGTACAATTATCGAATACCGCTACCGTACAGAATCTCCATTTATCTTTAACCTAAATGCTTGGGAATTTCAGGAAGATCTCCCGAAACTTTATAGCCAATACGTCACGCGTATTCCCGAGATCTGCCATTATAAAGCCAATTTAAAAGGTGGACTTGCTGTCAGCGACAGGAAGGTAGAAAATTACAACACGGGGCTGAATTCTGAAGTTGGCGAAGTCCTAGGTAGTAAAACTACCTACATGATGGAAAATATCCCGGCTTTCCACACCGAAGATTACATGACCTCTTCTAAAAATTTTAGGTCAATCATTTTCTTCGAACTCGGTCGGTATAGCATTCCAATGGGACCGACAAAAGACTTCTCGCTCACGTGGGAAAATGTCAGGGATAAACTCGTACAGGACGAAAGTTTTGGTGGACAAGTAAAGCGAAAAACGGCACTGAAGGAATTCATAGAACCCGTCTTGCAGGATTCAAAAGATGATCTGGAAAAAGCGGTACGGCTGTATACCTATTTTCAGAAACAAATAAAATGGAATAACCGCCATTCAATCTACGCAAAAAATATCAAAGAAGCCATCGAAAAAAGAACAGGCAATAGCGCCGATATTAACCTTGGACTGGTCAATGCCCTACGTTATGCGAAGCTAGATGCCATCCCTGTTATTTTATCGACACGTGAGAATGGCTATGCAGGACTCTATGCACCAGCGATATCAGAGTTCAATCACGTTATTGCCCGGGTAAAAATAGGTGAAAACTACTACCTGCTGGATGCAACCTCTCCCTATGAGATGTTTGGAAATATCCCGATGAAATGTGTCAATTTTCAGGGAAGATCAATTCCCCTCGAAGGCGAATCTGACTGGGTAAAACTCGAGGCAAATCTTTCATCTAGTTATAGTAATTTCTTCTATGGTGAACTGTCGGAAGATGGTGCATTAAAAGGAAAATGGATTACCTCACGTAACGGTTATGGCGCTTCCAAAATGCGTGAGCGCCTTCAAGGAAGTAATTCTGAAGAAGAATTCTATGAAAAAATAGATGAAGAAAACAATCGCATCAAAATCAACAGTTTTAAAGTATCGAATCGGGAATCTCTTGACAAACCACTAACGGAGGAGTTTGAAATTGAGATTAAGAATTTTGCAACCCTACAAAATGACCAACTTCTATTCAATCCTTATATTGACACCAAAATGTCCAAGAACCCCTTCAACCTAACGGAGCGGAATTACCCAATCGACTTTGGTTCTTTAGTCCAAGAAGAGTGCTACATTGAAATCAAACTACCAAAAGGCTATACATATCCAACGGAAGGAAAATTAAAAAATATCAGTATGGCTCTTCCTGAACGTGCGGCCCGGTATATTTTCAAAATCAATAATACAACACCGGACGTTCTGATAATAGAATCTGCAACACAATTAAACAAACCCCTGTTTATGCCGGAAGAGTATTTTGATTTAAAAGAGTTTTTCAGCCGAATCATCCAGGCAGAAAAATTAGATGTTGTACTCAAAAAAATATAACAATATCGCTTAACACAAACTTCATTTTATATTGACGATTAGCTTAAATAAGGGTGATAACTTTGAATATCAAAAAAATAGTAAAATGATTAAAGATTCAGATTTATTCGAACTAGAGAATACCTTCCTTGGTGAAGGTTTCGAATTAGATGGTGATGATATTATCACCGATGAAGACTAGGTCTTCACTTTTTTAGCAAGTATTATTC
Organism: Sphingobacterium siyangense; assembly: GCF_007830445.1. Taxonomy (GTDB): domain Bacteria; phylum Bacteroidota; class Bacteroidia; order Sphingobacteriales; family Sphingobacteriaceae; genus Sphingobacterium; species Sphingobacterium siyangense. Next base: position 40,807 of record NZ_VLKR01000014.1, read on the forward strand.
CCCTTATATAATCTCAAAGCCCAGACATTCTTTGCTGGGCTTTTTCTTTGCTCCGTTCTTCACCAATTTGGCCAAAACTTATTATTTCCCTATCTTTATGTTATCCTGACAATCCGATATTGAGTTAACCCAGCTCCTATTTTACGGGAACACAAGCAACAGGTTTAAAACAAATAAAACACACATGAGAAAGATAATATTGGATCTGGCCATGACCCTAGATGGCTTTATTGAGGGTTCACAGGGAGAGGTTGACTGGTGCATTATGGATGATGACATGGATTTCGATGGCTTTTTGGCTTCGATCGATACCATCTTTTATGGCCGCGTGAGCTATGATGCCTGGGGTAATTTCCAGCCGCACGCTACGGCCGATGAAACAGAAATAAATCTTTGGAAAAATGTCCATGCGAAGAAAAAATATGTTTTTTCTAGTCAGGCAAGGCAAGATGAAAACGCTACTTTCATCCAGACTGACATCGCAAAACAAGTTCAGGAAATAAAAGCACAGCCCGGAAAGGATATTTGGCTATATGGTGGAGCGCGTCTAATTAAAACATTCATTCAAGCTAACCTTGTTGACGTCTATCGCATTTCCGTTCACCCTATTGCCCTGGGAAGTGGCAAGCCTTTATTCGAAAACTTACCTGAACGACTATCCCTAAAACTTGTTCAAAGCGTCACATTCAAATCGGGAGTTGTTCAGTTAATCTATACCCCCCAACATGAATCTTAACGATCAGGCAACCCCACAGATCGCCGATCATATGATCAGGAAAGTGATAGATCAACTCGAAAGCATACTTATGCTCCATTGCTCTAACCTATCACAAGATCAAACAGGTAGGGCCTATTATGGTGTTAATTTTCAACTGGGCAACAAACACTTCAAATTTAGAAAGGCCAAGATAACACAAAAAAAAGTAGGATTATTCGTTGCACTCTGGAAACGCAACACCGATGGCCAGACCATACCTTTTACTGCAGATGATCATTTCGATTATTATCTTATTTCGGTTGAACAGGAACAGCATTGCGGCCTATTTGTCTTTCCAAAACAGGCGTTAGTTGAACATACAATCCTCACAGCGGGTTCTCAAATGGGCAAACGCGGATTCCGTATTTATCCAGATTGTAGCATCCCAACAAACAAACAGGCTACCAAAAGTAAACAATGGCAGCACAGATACTTTGTGGATTTCTGTGGTCCCCACCAAGAAGCCAAAAACAAATTGACCCATATACTGCAAAGCAGCTAGTCGATATTTTCGACCAAATCGGCATAAGCTGCACGCAACAAAGAAATTGCCGCCACCATACTTTGTTCGTCAAGATGAGCAAACCCCAACCGCAATGCAGTGACCGTATTATTTTGATAAAGGCAATTACTCGGCAACAACAGTCCCTGCGACCGCACTTTCTCCTGCAAGGCTGTCAGCGAAACAACTGTATTAAACTGTATCCAAAAAGCCAGTCCCGAAGCCGGGACGTCAAATCTGATTTTATCTTCAAAATGCCGTAACAGCAATTGTGCAAACAATTCTTTTCGCTCTGCAATTGTTTTCTGAAATTTACGCTGATACCGAAAGATATCACCCTGGTGGATAATCTCACCCAATGTCTTCTCGATCATAAAATTCGGCTTTCCGAAGATGTTCAAATACTTTTTTCCTTCTTCCAACAAATCCTGAGGTGCGATCAAAAAATTCATTTGGAAACCAGGGTCAAAGAAACTTCCGAAAGCACCTGTATAAATCACGCGGTTACCGCCATTTTTCCGGAAAAGTGATTCACCTTTCTCCTTAAAAAAGGAAGACTCAAAATCCACATCATCCTCAATAATGATAAAGTTATACTGCTCGGCCAACTGTAACAGTTGAATTTTCCTTCGCTCGGAAAGGTTAACCGTCGTTGGATACTGACACCTGGTATTAAGGTAGACACACCTGATTTCTCCGGGTCTAAATTGATCTCCGATCTTATCTACAATCATCCCCTCCGCATCTACGGGAATGGTTTTCAGCTTGGCCCCAGCTTGACTAAAGATCATGTTAGGTAAAAAATAACTTAAATTTTCTACCAATACAATATCGTCGGGCCGGATCAATAATCGGGATAAAATTGAAAAAATCTGTTCCCGGCTGGCAATCGGCAACAAGAAATTCCGGGAAAGATGAAACCCTCTTGTTAAATTCAGATAATAGCTTAACTGGTCCCTAAAAAACAAATTTCCTTCAGTCGTCGTCGGAAAATCATCACTTTTCTTTTTCCGTTTCACCATGGATGCATAAAAACGCACCAGTTCCTCCGCTCCAATGACATTATAATCAGGTGTTCCATCCGTAAAATAGTACCTTTCGGGAACCTCTGAAATAGGCATATCCAATATGAGTTCCTTTCTAAAAAAGTAAGGTGCAAAATCAGGTGGCTGTCTAAATGCTTCAATCGCCGACCCGGAAGTATCGATAAGCTCAGGATTTTTCACAAAAGTCCCGCGATTAGCCAAAATTTTTACCCAGCCCTGTTCCTGCAATTCCGCTAAAGCGGCTACAATGGTTTTTCGGTGCACGTTCAGTTCTTCAGCAATCTTCCGGCTTCCGGGCAACAGATCTCCATCTTCCAATAGATTTCGCTTGACAGCATTGATAAATTGATAAACGATCTGTAGATAGATGGCATCTTCCTTACGGCGATCTATCTTAATAATCGAATGAAAACCTATACTAACCGGACTACTCATTATGTTTATTTCGGACTACCAAAGTTATCATTTAAACTATAATCTTTGCAATCATCATGAAAAAATAATCGCATTGAATTACGAAATCCGAATGGTCATTAAGTAAAATAGATTTGATTTTAGCATAAAAACTTAGCATTAATATGGAAACAAAACCAAAATGGACGCAGGAAGAAGTTGTCGCTTTATACAACAAACCAATAATGGACCTGCTTTATGATGCGGCATCAATACATCGGAAATATCACGACCCCAACAAAGTACAAGTGTCCACATTGATATCAATAAAAACAGGTGGGTGCCCCGAAGACTGTGCCTATTGTCCCCAGGCTGCACGTTACCATACGAATGTAAAAGCGGAAGGCTTGATGAGCGTAGAGCAGGTAACAGAGCAGGCACTGGCAGCCAAAGCTGGAGGTAGCTCAAGGATCTGTATGGGGGCCGCCTGGCGCAATGTTAAAGATGGCCCTGAGTTTGACCATGTACTTGATATGGTCCGAACACTGAATAGACTTGACATGGAAGTCTGCTGCACGCTAGGAATGCTGACCGAAAACCAAGCACAACGCCTTTCAGAAGCTGGACTATACGCCTACAACCACAACCTCGATTCCTCTGCCGATTACTATAAGGAAATTATCTCGACCAGAAGCTATGATGATCGCCTTCAAACGATCGAAAATGTACGTAAAACAAACATAACCGTATGTAGTGGTGGTATTATTGGGATGGGAGAAAGTATAGACGACCGTGCCGCGATGTTGATCACACTTGCTTCACTCATCCCACAACCCGAATCGGTACCGATCAATGCGCTCGTTCCTGTAAGCGGTACTCCAATGGAAGTCATGGAAACAGTTTCGATATGGGAAATGGTACGCATGGTGGCTACAGCCCGAATTTTATTGCCCACCACACAAGTTCGCCTTTCTGCAGGACGTACCAACATGAGTACAGAGGGACAAGCGTTATGTTTTTTCGCGGGAGCCAATTCGATTTTCTCAGGCGACAAACTCCTCACCACGCCCAATCCCGACGTCAACAAAGATATGGACATGTTTAAAACATTAGGTTTGGTAGCCCAACAGCCTTTCGAGAAAAGAAATCAACCCGAAACCATCGCAACTGAGATGGCACATTACCATGATCTTGGTGAAAGACCAAAATGGTCAAGACCCGAACATAAAATCCAGCGCAACATCGCTAAGCAGCAAAACAAATAACAAAACTAATTCGGCAGACCATCATGGAAAGAGAAGAAATCAACCAACACGACCTTATCGATGATTTTGATAAAAAGCATCTATGGCATCCGTATACAACCATGACAAATCCCTTACCGGCCTACAAGGTTAAACGGGCAGATGGTTGTATAATCGAGTTGGAAAATGGACAGCAGCTTATAGATGGTATGTCCTCTTGGTGGTGCGCCATCCATGGCTACAATCACCCCGTCCTTAACGCTGCGGTCACAGCACAGCTCAGCAGCATGTCACACATGATGTTTGGTGGACTTACGCACGAACCAGCAATTGCTCTCGGTAAAATACTGCTTGACATCACCCCTACTCCACTCAACAAAATATTTTATGCCGATTCGGGTTCTGTTGCGGTAGAAGTTGCACTTAAAATGGCTATTCAATACTGGGTCTCACAAAAAAAGACCAATAAGAAAAACTTTGTCACGATTCGTTCGGGGTACCATGGTGATACCTGGAACGCGATGTCGGTCTGTGATCCCATTACTGGCATGCACCGCATCTTTGACAGTTCTTTACCCAAACGCTATTTTGCCCCTGCCCCAAAAATAGGGTTTGAGCAAGAATGGGATGCCAATGACATCCAACCCTTGGCAGATCTGATCTGCTCACACAAGGACGAATTGGCCGCTCTCATCCTTGAACCTATCGTCCAGGGAGCCGGTGGAATGCGTTTTTACCATCCGGAGTACTTGCGTCAGGCAGCACACCTCTGCAAAGAAAATCAACTTCTTTTAATCTTTGATGAGATTGCTACCGGGTTTGGGCGCACGGGTAAGCTCTTTGCCTGGGAGCATGCCGGAATAGTGCCCGATATCATGTGTATCGGCAAAGCCTTGACCGGTGGCTATATGACGCTATCCGCCGTGATCACTTCAGATCATGTTGCGAATACAATCTCCAACGGTACACCAGGTACGTTTATGCACGGGCCAACTTTTATGGCCAACCCTTTGGCTTGCGCTGTAGCCCACGCTTCCATCAAACTACTATTGGCAACGGACTGGAAAGCGAAAGTAACGTTAATCGAAGAACAATTGAGACGGGAACTTAGTACTGCAACAACACTGCCCCAAGTCGAGGAGCTCAGAATTCTAGGTGCAATTGCAGTCATCGAGATGAAAAACTCCGTCGATCTATCCAGCATACAACAGCGGTTTATCGAAGAGGGAATTTGGGTAAGGCCATTCGGAAAACTGATTTATATCATGCCCCCTTTTATCATAAATGAAGGTGAGCTTCACAAGTTAACACAGGCATTGCTAGCCGTAATCAGCACAGTCCAATGATTGAAAACAGCCTAATCCAGCGCATTGAAGATGAATTATTTACCCTTGAAAAACATGGAAATAAACGAAAACTTCTCCTTATCACACAACAGGATAACACAGCACAGGAGCATGTTAAAGAGCATTACAACCTCTCGTCGAACGATTATCTTGGACTTGCGACAGATCAGATACTTCGTCAAGAATTCCTAAACTCGGTGACAAAGGATAATGCTGTATTCAGCGCTTCCTCTTCGCGTCTACTCACAGGAAACCATGCACGCTATACGCAATTGGAAACAATGCTGTGCCGCTTGTTCGGTACGGAAGGTGCATTGGTCTTTAACAGCGGCTATCATATGAATGTAGGCATACTTCCTGCAGTTTGTGATACACAGACATTAATTCTCGCCGATAAGGGTGTCCACGCAAGCCTAATTGACGGCATCCGACTATCCAATGCAACCTGCTACAGGTACCGGCATTCCGATTATACGCACTTAACGCATTTATTGACAAAATATGCCCATCGCTTCACATGCATCATCATCGTCACAGAAAGTATTTTTAGCATGGATGGTGATTGCACGGACCTCAACTATCTGGTCAGTCTAAAACAACGTTTCCCCAATACCTTACTTTATGTCGATGAAGCTCACGCCGTAGGGGTACGCGGAATACAGGGACTTGGCTGCGCAGAAGAACAGCAATGTATTGCCGATATTGATTTCCTGACAGGCACTTTCGGAAAAGCTTTAGCATCGGTTGGTGGCTACCTGCTATGTAAGGAACCAATCCGAAATTATTTGATCAATAAGGCACGTACACTACTTTTTACAACAGCGTTGCCTCCAATCAATCTATTATGGACTGTGTTTATTTTGGAACGCTTAAGTGACTTTACAGACCGGCGCCAACAGCTGCACAAAAATAGCCTATTGCTCAAACAGCACATAATTGCCAAAGGCTTTAATTGTCCGTCAGAGAGTCATATTCTACCGGTCATTATCGGTAATAACAAGGAAACGGTACTGAAAGCAGAAGACCTGCAGCGAAAGGGATTTTACGTGCTTCCCATACGCCCGCCCACAGTACCAGAAGGAACGTCAAGAATCCGAATTTCATTGACAGCAACAATGACATCGTCCATGATCAAACAACTCGCAGCAAGCTTATGATACTTAAAAGAATCACTCCTAAAAGGGTCACTCCCGTCGATAATTTGCCAAGGCAGCATCTTCAGGCAAAATCCAACGAAAAACTACTGTTATTCTTTGCAGGCTGGGGCATGGATGAACATCCTTTTTTGCACTATTCCCCAGTCGGCAAAGATCTCATTGTTGCCCATAGTTATACGGATTTACTGTTGGACACAAGTCTACTGGCAGGTTACCAGGAAATTGAGGTTTTCGCCTGGTCTATGGGGGTATGGGCGGCATCAATGGTACTGCCCGAACTTCAAAACAGCAATTACCCCATCAGCACATGTACTGCAATCAATGGAACACCATTTCCAATAGATGACGAAAAAGGAATTCCTAGCCAGTTATTTAAAGGAACATTGGATACACTGAGCAATAAAACGTTGGAAAAATTCAGATTACGCATGTGTGGTTCCAAGACCCTTTTTAACTACTTTCTTGAAAGAGCCCCCCAACGCGACATCGAAGACCTCCGTTCAGAGCTCATCGCGATTGAAAAAACAGCTGGTGCAAAATCAGCAGCGGCATTCCAATGGCATCAGATATATATAGGCAAAGAAGATCGAATCTTCAACTTAGAGAATCAAAAACGCGCCTGGCCCGGTACTGCATATACGATAATCGATGCTACTCATTATCCCGAACAATTATTTAAGCACCTTTTAAGATGATCATCATGATGGACAAACAAAGGATTAGATCCCGTTTCGCTAAAGCGGCATCTAACTATCAGTCGGCAGCGATCGCCCAATACGAAATAGCAAAAAAAATGATCAGGTTGATGCAGGAGAACATACAGCTAAGACCGCAAAAAGTATTGGAAATTGGCTGCGGAACAGGGCTTTTTTCGCGGTTAATCTTACAGCATATCAAACCAAAAAAAATGGTCTTAAATGATATCTGTCCAGAAATGATGCCCGAAGTAATGGATATTTTGACATCGTCGCACACGTTCATCTGTGCTGATGCAGAAACTTATGCTTTTCCCAAAGACATCAATCTAATCGCGTCCTGTTCTACAATTCAGTGGTTCAACAATCCTCGCGCTTTCTTTGAAAGCTGCTATGGATCCCTTCCGGATTCCGGTATCCTTGCCTTCAGTACTTTTGGACATGACAATATGCACGAGATCAATGCAACGGCACATGTTGGACTAACATATCGATCTAAATCGGAACTTATCGCAGAACTTTTAGCGTTGAATTATAAGATCCTCGTTGCACAAGAAGAACATTTAAAACTACACTTTGAAAGCCCACTACAAGTTCTTGTTCACCTGAAACAAACGGGGGTAACGGGAATAAAAAATCACCGGTGGACAAAAGGCAAACTTCGGGCTTTCTGTGATAAATATACATCTCACTATGGGACAGAAGAGGGCGTATCCCTAACCTACCATCCCATCTATATTATTGCAAAAAAATAACAGCTGAGCACTCGAATTACAAACAATCGAACAACCTACAAAAGAAATACAGCAATGAATGAAAATATCTATTTTGTTTCCGGCATAGATACCGGGATCGGAAAAAGTTATGCTACTGGCCTCCTCGCGAAACAATGGAATACAAGCGGTATACGCACCATTACCCAAAAGCTTGTACAAACTGGAAATACAACTATTTCTGAAGACATCGTCCTCCATCGCCAACTCATGGAAATCCCATTAACGGCAGAAGATCATCAGAAAATCACGATGCCAGAGATTTTCACCTACCCCGCCTCCCCCCATCTAGCAGCACGCCTGGATAATCGTGAAATTGACTTTAAAAAGATCAGACAAGCTAGCTTAACATTAAGCCAACGCTACGACGCTGTTCTTATTGAGGGTGCAGGTGGGTTGATGGTTCCACTAAGAGAAGATTATCTGATTATCGATTACATCCAAGAAATGCAGTATCCGCTTATTTTTGTCACCTCTGGAAAATTAGGGAGTATCAATCATACCTTACTTAGTCTGGAAGCGATCACCAAGCGCAGGATCAATCTACATACCGTTGTTTACAATACATTCCCTGTTCATAAAGACCGCACGATAAGTACTGATACGGAGTTGTATCTTCGTCGTTATATAGAAACAAACTATCCGGAGACCTTATTTGTTTGCTTGTAAATAAGGTCAAGCTGTTACTATTGATAGATATATAGTAACAGCAGGGAACCCATTCAATAAGAATTGACCGCCATCCCTGCTGAAACAGTACAGATTATGCTAATAATGGATCAGTTGTACACTCAACACCTGTTTCCAATCGCCCTGCGAGCTGAATGACGAAGCTGCTGTCTCCCTTGATTCGTACAGCAATATCATACCAATTTCCTTGACTTTCAACATCCAGGATCAATGGAACTTCTTCGGCGGGAGCTATTTCTTTCGTTATGGCATATTTTCCATAGCTAAGGCTCTCGACAACTACCGTTACCCGCTGGTCACTCTTGTTCCTGAGTCTCAGCTGCAATTTCCCTGTCGCTGCCTGAGTTAGCGCTTTCAGTTCCGGAGAAACGGTAGCCTCTAGTGCTGCTGTTCCTTTTTGTCCAGAAAATTTTCGATAAAAACCATTTGGACCGTGCAATTCAAACGCATAGCGATCTCCTTCAAATCGTGCCAGGTCCCACTGATATGCCAAACGATCACCGGCCTTCACCGCAAAATTCCAATTACGGTAAGTTTCACTTTGCCCCTGTTCATCACGATATTCCAACGGACTATAAACGTTGAAGGCTGTACCTGCGGTCCTTTTTCCGAAAAACTTGCTGTCTACAGTCATCGTTAGATGAAACACTCCGTCTTTCACAAAGCCCACCGCATCATGCGCATAAGGCAATGGCAAAGATTTACGAATCCCCCGCTCCTGTATTCGGTCAAATCCCGGAATCCATCCGTTTTTAGTCGCGAGATCAGGATCTTTGACCTCAACAAAGCCTCGCGGATCATCTTTGAACTGCGCATTGTATATCGTTTCGATATACTGATTCCTATCAAGAAAAGGGAGTTGTTCCTTTTGCTGAGTAAAAGGTGTAAAAGCGGTTGTCAAATCACCACAGATTGTTCTACGCCATGCACTGATGTTTTCCAAATGCATATTCTTGTTCAGCTTTTTGTTAAAGAAAGATTCCAAAAATTGCAAAGTAGACGTATGATCAAATACCTGAGAGCAAACCTTACCACCTCGTGACCAAGGCGACGCAATATACATGGGAACACGAAAACCTAGGCCCACAGCCCCTTCGCGTGCTTGCTTTTTAGGAATCCCCTGTTTTAGCTCATTTTCTAAACGAACCATCTCCACCTCCGTATCGATCCCAGGAGAACATGCCCCTGTATCTTTCTTCTTTAAATCAGGTACAAGGAAAGGTTTAACATGATCATAGTAACCATCGTTTTCATCATAGGTAATGATAAAAATAGTTTTTTTCCAAACCTCAGGGTTCTTTGTTAAGATATCTAAAACTTCAGATACATACCAAGCTCCATACCAGGGCGCACTCGGGTGGTCCGAGAAATTCTGTGGGCCGGCCAACCAGGATACCGCAGGCAATTTACCAGTATCAACGTCTTTGCGAAATTGATAAAGAATATCGCCTTTTGGGACTTCCAGCGCAGCTTTTTTCCCCTGTGCCTTAAAATGTAACGTATCAAGCGACCTGTAATTGTTGTCCCCTTTGTTTACCGTAAACGCCCGATCATTTAATGATTTCGTAAAATCACTTAGCTTTTTATAATTGTTTGGATTGAATTCCTTTAGTTCGGTCTCCGCTCGCTCAAGTGCCTCACTTTTTTTGCGAATATCAGCGCGTATCTTTTCGGCTTGTTCTTCGGAAGAAGGAGACTTCTCTTCCAACTTGGAAATCTGCATGGGCAAATCCCGAACCTGTGTTTCTAGGCTTTTGATATAGTTCTCCTTAAATTTAACTTGATAAGCCTGAAAAAACTCCAGCAGATTACACCCAAAATTGGATAGCCATGCCCTTTCCTGTCCAGAAAACCCGCCGCCACAGCTTGTCTCATTTTGATAAAAACGCCAGTTAATGCCATTCTTTTCAAGCAATTCCGGAAAAGTTTCCCAGGTCATTTTACCATAGCCAAAGTCATCATTCCGAATATTCGCTTTTTGCAGACCATCTTTCATCTCTGTAATCTTACCCGTCCAGAAAAAGGAACGGTTAGGCGTAGTGCTGGTCATGCCCGAGCAAAAATTCTGATCACATACTGTAAAAGCATCCGCTAAGGCATAATGAAAGGGCAAATCTTCACGTGTAAAATACCCCAATGTTAAGGGCATAGCCGCATATTGTTTATTCCCTGATTGCTTCGATAACAGCCAATGATCGTAACGACCTTGGTTAAAGGCATCCACCTGGCTTGCACGACTATGTGGAAGAGAACCCATCCAGGTCACTTTACTTTCCTTCAGGTTTAATCGGAAAGGAGCATACGTTTTTCCCTCTTTATCCGTTTGATACCATACGGGTAAACCGTTCGGTAAACGTATCGAACGTGGATCATTGAAACCCCGAACTCCCGAAAGACTACCTAGCGTATGATCAAAGGATCGGTTCTCCTGCATCAGGATGACGATGTGTTCGGCATCTAAAAAACTACTTCCTGGGTCAGGGTCTATGGCAAAGGCTTTCTGGATCGATGCAGGCATGAAGCTGGCAATACCTGCTGCTCCTGAAAATAGTAGGGTCTTTCGTAGGAATTCTCTTCTGGTTTCCATAACACTTATTTATAATTTCGATTTGAATCTACTTAGATTTCTTTTTGTTTCATATTTCTTCGTGTAAATCTTATGTTACCAAATTAAGTACGAAGAAAACATCTCTTTGATTGGATGACAAAAATTTGTTTATTTTTACGAAAAGACAACAGATATAAATATGGTGGACATTTTGCTGCTCGAAGACGACAAGGTACTCTCTAAAGAGATCCGATCTTTTCTATTAAGCCAGGGCTTTACCTGTGATCAAGCCTTTGATGGAATCGATTTTTTGGCCAAAACACACCAGAAGAAATATGGTTTTTATCTATTGGACATCAATGTCCCCAAAATCAATGGATTGGAAATCTGTAAAAAGATAAGAAGCCATGACGCCTTTACACCAATTATTATTCTCTCGGCATACGATGATATAGATGATAAAAAGGAGGCATTTCTACGGGCTGCTGATGACTATTTGGTTAAACCTTTCGTCTTAGATGAATTGCTGATGCGCATCTATTCCCTATTGCGTCGGCAACAGCATAGCGAAAGCAATGAAACAAAAACACTGGTAGTCGATGATCTGATCATTTATCCTGATGAGGCCCGTGTATTACGTGCAAATGAAGAAATTAATCTTACTCAAAAAGAATTTCAACTGCTGCTTATCTTAGCTCAGGCAAAGGGTCGCACCTTGTCCAAACAACATATTTCGGAGGAAGTATGGCAAAATCAATTTCAGACAACACAGAATACAATTGAAGTTTATATCAACTTTTTGCGTAAGAAGATTGATAAAAACTTTGAGAATAAACTGATCCATACAAGACCTGGCTTTGGTTATTACCTATCGGCAGAAAAATGAATTTAAAGAAGAAAATAGCGATTAGCTTTAGCATTGCATTCTCCGTCCTTTTCGGTATAGCGATGTTGATTATCTACTATGCTAGTTTCGATTTTCGGAAAGATCAATTTCGCCAGCGACTGATTGATAAATTGGACAATATTTCCCATTATATCGCCAGTAACCCCTATTTCAACCGCCAGTCTTACAAAAACTATTTTCACGATGACGAAGATGGCCTTTTCTATGAAGATGTTATCATCCTTGACAAAAATAAACAGTTAGTCTTCAGTACCGTAAAGGATCAGACCATTACCTGGAATGCCTCGATTGTCAACCGGCTAAATCAGGAAAAACAGATCTTCTACAATCAGGACCAATATGAAACGCTAGCTAAATATTATCGCATCAACGGTTTACCTTATTATATTATCGTAAAAGCACAGGATTACTCCGGAAATGAAAAAATGGACCATCTAGCGCTCGTCCTAACGATATTATTTGTCCTGAGCGCTGTTCTGGTCTGGATATTTAGTTATAAACTCATCCAGCGCCTATTGATCCCACTCGATAAATTAAAAGATAATATCACGCAGATTAATGCCAGTAAACTTACCAAACCTGTCGAGTATACCGGTCATACCGATGAGATTGCTGTACTAACCCGAGCATTTAATACCATGCTGCTGCGACTTTCGGCTGCTTTCGAATCGCAGAAAGAATTTAATTCCAGCGCCTCCCACGAGCTGCGAACACCGCTTGCCCGAATGTCCTTTCAGCTGGAGAACCTTTATCATCAAAATCAGCTGAGTGAAGACGTAAAGCAGGTTTTACGTAACATATCCAAGGAAACCTTACATCTTTCGGAGGTAACCGATTCGCTGATGTTACTTTCAAAGTTCGACTCCGAGCGTTTGAAAATGACCTATAAGGAAGAGCGGATCGATGAAATTATCTTTATGGCCTATGAAAAAGTAGCCAAGGTATTCCCCGACCTGCAACTGGATTTTTCAATTGGTGGGATCGAAGATCCAAAACTTAGTATTTTCTGTTCCGCACAATTGATTGAAATTGCTTTTGTGAATTTATTTAAAAATGCCGCGCTCTACTCCGATACCAGGGAGGTAAAAGTGATGATTCTAGAATCAACCTTCGAACTCAAGGTACTTGTCAGCAATACTGGCCCGGCTTTAAGTACAATCGACCAAAAGCGGATTTTTGATGCGTTCAGCCGCGGTGAAAATGCAAATGAAACAACAGGATCAGGCTTAGGGCTACGTATCGTTCAGCGTATCATGCAATCGCATCAAGCAACAATAGCATATCAGGCAGATCTAAAACAATCTACGCATACTTTTGTATTATTATTTAAATTGTTTCCTAACCGCGAAGTATAGTTACCTGATTTAGACAGACTATGTCAAGTCTCTTAGCAACAAGATCATATATTTACTATACCCATTAATACCTATCCACCCATCTGACAAACATGCTTTTTTAAGCTTTTTTTAAGCATTTATTAAGGGGTCTTTAATCTTAGACCAGTTATTTTGTTACATAAGATTTGAAACATATGACAAAGACACCCCTTATATTTTTATTGCTTTTCAATAGCATGACTTTTGCTCAACAAAAACCACCACAAGCTGTTTATACGAGCATTCATGAAAGTACATTTGGGACTAAGCAAAGTGAGATCTTGGGACAACAGATGACCCTGCAGGAATGCGAAGAAGCCTTTATCAAAAGTAACCTCTCCTTGCTCGCGCAACAATATGACATCAGCCAAGCAGAGGCTGACGTTATACAGGCCAAAATATGGGATCTACCACAGTTGCAGCTGTCTGCCAATGCCTATGACCCACAGAACAAACAAACATTTCATATTGGTCAATCCAAGGAAGCAAGCGTATCCCAATTGATTTATCTCGGTGGAAAAAAGAAGAATGAAGTGGAATTTGCCAAATCAAATGTTGAACTTGCTAAGTTGCAGTTCAGTCAATTACTGGCGAGCCTTCGCGCGCAACTGCGTACAACCTTCTATTCTCTTTACTTTGAGCAACATAAGTTGGCAGATATTAAAATTCAGTTGGATTACCTAAATAATCTGCTTGCAGCTTATAAAGAGCAAGGAAAAAAGGGGAACGTTTCTTTGAAAGATCAAGTTCGTCTTCAAACAATGGCCATCGATCTCAACAACGAAAAAACGACAGCGATCAATAATAGCATCAATCTACAGCAGCAATTACGTGTGCTTATTTCCAGTCAGGAAGATGTATTACCGAAGTTAACAGATCGAGAAGCAGATCAGGAACTTGCCGTAAAACCAACAATGCCTTTGGACAAAATCTATCAATTGGCCTTGGAAAACAATGCCGATTATCAATTTGCCTTAAAGACTGCTGAAAGCTCACAGTTATTTACAAAATGGCAACAGTCTTTAAATACACCTGATATTAACCTTGGCCTTTCCTACAGCCAGAATGGGGGTGTATTCCACAATGAAGTCAATGTTACAGCCGCCATTCCGATCCCGTTGTGGAAACAAAATAAAGGAAATGTTATCAAAGCGAAATACGCCGAAGAAGAGGCAAAGAAAAATATTGAAGTCCAACGGCAGCTGTTGGAGTCACAGATCCGTTCTAACTATCAGTCATGGGAAAATCAATATAATCAATATTTTACCATTACTCCAGACGACCTTCACAACATCGCTGTGGTCTATGATGGCATATTCAATAATTTTAAAAAAGGAAATATTTCTTTAGTCGAGTTCACTGATTTTATGGACAGCTACCGCATATCTATCCTTAAGTTATACGATATGAAAAAGGAAATTATTCTCAACGCCGAACAATTAAACTACCTGGCTCAAACTTCTCTATTCAATTCAACTCATGTCAACTAAAAAACTTCTTATAGCCACTGTGGCAATAGTGCTACTTTACGCTTGCCAAAATCATAAAGAAACAGATAATGCAGCCATTGTCAAAGGTTTCGAAATTAGTGAGACGATGCTTAAATCGACAAGTTTTGCTACGGTTAAAAAAGAAAATGTGACCGAAGAACTCAACTTTTTTGGAAAGATATCGGCCGATCAAAACAATTACATCGATATTTTCCCACTCGTTGGAGGGAATGTTGTCTCCGTGAATGTTTCTTTGGGTGATTATGTCCATAAAGGTCAGGTATTGGCAACAATCAGAAGTACGGAAGTCGCCGGTATACAAAAGGATCTTTCGGATGCCAAAACCGATGTATTACTCGCAGAGAAAAACTACCGTGTAGCTGAAGATATGTATAACGGAAAATTGAGCACAGATAAAGACATGTTGGAAGCAAAAGGACAATTGACCAAAGCCAAAGAGCAACTACGCCGTTCAGAAGCTGTAAGTCAGATTTACAATGTCCGTACAGGCAATATTTATTCGGTCGTATCTCCAATCGATGGTTACATCGTTCAAAAAAACATCAATAAGGACATGCAGCTGCGTAGTGACCGCAGCGACAACATCTTCGATGTGGCCAATACAAAAGATGTATGGGCAATTCTTAACGTCAACGAAACGGATATCGACAAGATTAGTATGGGCATGCCCGCTATGGTGTCTACCCTGAGCTACCCGGACAAAAAATTCCAGGGCAGTATCGATAAAATCTTTAAGATCATCGATCCGCAGACGAATTCCATGCAGGCACGGGTGGTGCTAGACAATAAGGATGGTTTACTTATTCCGGATAGTAAAGCGACCATTAAAGTATTGCATCGCTCCAATACGGAAGCGCTCGCAGTTCCTTCTGATGCGGTCATTTTCGATCAAAACAAATATTTCGTATTAATCTATAAATCCCAAAATGATATTAAGATTCGCGAAATATTGCCGATCAAACAAAACGAAGGAACAACCTACATGGCTACGGGACTACAGGAAGGTGAAAAAGTTGTTGTCAACAATAAACTTCTGATCTATAGAGCTCTGAATAATTAATCCGTCTTAGCATTTACACGAATGAACAAATTCATTAAAAATATCATTGCCTTTTCCATTAAAAATAAAGCATTTACCTTTATTTGGGTTGGTATTTTGGCTATAGCTGGTTTCAT
This sequence comes from Sphingobacterium siyangense, assembly GCF_007830445.1. GTDB lineage: Bacteria > Bacteroidota > Bacteroidia > Sphingobacteriales > Sphingobacteriaceae > Sphingobacterium > Sphingobacterium siyangense. The sequence continues at coordinate 56,928 of NZ_VLKR01000014.1, forward strand.
TAGCTTTAAAAGCATGCCTATTGAGGCATTTCCTGATGTAACCAATACACAAATAACCATCATTACCCAATGGAATGGAAGAAGTGCGGAGGAAGTCGAACGTTTTGTAACGACACCAATCGAACTGGGCATGAGTCCAGTTCAAAAGAGAACAAGTATACGGAGCACCACCATGTTTGGCCTCTCCATTGTTAAAATCATCTTTGATGATGGTATTGACGACACTTTTGCCCGCAACCAGGTCAACAACCTCATGCGGTCTGTAAGCTTGCCCGACAATGTCGACCCTGAAGTACAGCCCCCTTATGGCCCTACAGGAGAGATATTCCGTTATACATTACATAGCGATCAACGTAATTCACGCGACCTCCTTACTTTGCAGACCTGGGTCATTGACCGCGCTTTACGTGGTGTCCCTGGTGTAGCAGATATCAACGTTTTTGGTGGACAGGATTTGGTTTACGAAATCAGTACTGACCCTATCAAACTAGACAAATTTAATCTGACCCCGTTGCAGGTATTTGATGCTGTCAGCAAAAGTAACCTGAATGTCGGCGGAGATGTCATCGAAAAAAGTGGCCAGTCCTACGTCGTACGCGGTATTGGTTTGGTCAACTCAATTAATGATATCGAAAACATCACTGTAATCAACCAAAAAGGAAATCCTGTCTTTGTTAAAAATGTAGCCGAAGTAAGAGAAAGTGCAATGCCCCGCGTGGGCCAAGCCGGTTTTGGTAAAAATGATGATGTGGTAGCAGTAACCATCGTAATGCGGAAAGGCGAAAATCCAAGAGAGGTTTTAACTGCTGTAAAAGCGAAAATAGACGAGCTCAACAACAAAATCCTTCCCAAAGACGTCAAAATGCAAACCTTCTATGACCGTGACAATCTCATGGATTTCACAACCCATACCGTTATGCATAACTTAATTGAGGGTATTGTACTCGTCACCTTAATGGTATTGCTCTTTATGGCAGATTGGCGCACTACGGTCATCGTTTCCATTATCATACCTCTCGCATTACTTTTTGCCTTTCTATGTCTTAAACTAGCGGGCATGAGTGCCAACTTGCTTTCTCTGGGCGCAGTAGACTTTGGTATTATCATCGACGGTGCCGTCGTCATGGTTGAAGGGATATTTGTCATGCTGGATCACCAAGCCCATAAGCTGGGCATGGAGAAATTCAACAAAATGGCCAAAGCCGGCTGGATCAAACAGACAGGAACAGGCTTGGGAAAAGCAATCTTTTTCTCCAAGCTAATTATCATCACCTCCTTGATGCCTATATTCTCCTTCCAAAAAGTAGAAGGAAAAATGTTCTCTCCACTGGCCTTTACCCTGGGTTTTGCTTTACTGGGTGCATTACTGTTTACCTTGACACTCGTTCCGGCTTTATCGCATATTCTGCTCAATAAAAATGTAAAAGAAAGACACAATCCATTTGTTGAATTCTGGAATAGAATTGTCGCCAAGGGTTTTGGATTTACATTCCGAAACAAGCGTCTGAGTATGATCGTTGCAATTACTTTACTAGCTGCAGTCTTGTTTTCTGCAAAATTTTTAGGAACTGAATTTTTACCGACATTAAATGAAGGGTCTCTTTGGGTTACTGCCGAAATGCCTATGAGTACTTCTTTACGTGAATCGGTTAAAACAACCAAACTGTTAAAGAGTACTTTGGAAACCTTTCCTGAGGTCACAGGTGTACTGTCGCAAACAGGACGGAGCAACGATGGTACCGACCCCAATGGCTTTGGCTTTGTTCAGTTTGCTGTGGCCCTAAAACCTAAAGAGGAATGGACCCGTAAAATCACCATGGATCAGCTGATCGAAGAAATGGACCATAAACTCAAACAATTTCAGGGTATTACCTATAACTATTCACAGCCTATCTCGGATAATGTTGCCGAAGCAGTTGCTGGTTTCAAAGCCGAAAACGGCATCAAGATCTTTGGCGATAACCTCGCAACCTTAGACCGCCTGGCGAAAGAAGTTTATGCACAGGTCAAAGGTATTCAAGGCATTAAAGAACCTGGTATTATTCTCAATATTGGTCAGCCCGAAGTGAGTGTGGTATTGGACCGGACCCGTATGGCAGCTTTCAACGTTCTACCGGCAGATGCACAGGCGGTACTCGAAATGGCCTTCGGCGGAAAGACCGCTTCCATTTTGTACGATGGTGAACGCAAATTTAACATTCGCCTACGCTATGCACCCGAATATCGGAAAACAGAAAAAGATATTGCACAGCTGATGGTTCCATGTGGTGATGGTACATTAATTCCTTTGAAAAGTATCGCGACCATTGAAAAAGATAATGGTGCTGCTTTTATCTATCGCGACAACATCAAACGCTATATCGGCATCAAATTTTCCATCCGCGACCGTGACTTAGGAAGCACCATTGCTGAAGCACAACAAAAAGTAAGTAAAATTAAGCTTCCGGAAGGATATTCCATTGGCTGGACTGGACAATTTGAAAATCAGCAGCGTGCTACACACCGTTTAGCACAGGTGGTACCAATCAGTTTGATCGTCATCTTCTTCCTATTGTTTATTCTATTCGGGAATATCAAGGATTCGCTGCTCGTATTGGCCAACGTTCCTTTTGCACTTATCGGTGGAATTATTGCCTTACACGTTACAGGTATGAATTTTGGAATTTCGGCTGGAGTAGGTATGATTGCATTATTCGGGATATGTATCCAGAACGGAGTTATCCTGATCTCGGAATTCCACCAGAACAAGAAGGAAGGTCTACCCAATGATCAATCAATTTATAAAGGTGTAAAATCGCGAACACGACCTGTGGTCATGACAGCTCTAATGGCTTCCATCGGATTATTGCCGGCTGCATTATCGACCGGTATAGGTTCGGAATCACAAAAACCTTTGGCGATCGTCATCATTGGCGGACTAATCTCAGCGACGATATTGACGTTGTTGGTATTTCCAATCATCTACGATATCTTCAACAGAAAAGAAAAGGTACAACAAACAATCGCTGAATAATGTTGTCCATATTTTATATACGATATACTTAGACCATTAAAAGGTCATCGATACTGCCCCACGCTGAGAAGCGGCAGGGCAGTATCATTTTTTTGATGATACTTTTGATGTAACATTTGTATCTATTCCGGCTTAAAAATTTCAAAAACAATAAAAAGCCCTTAAGTTTACAACAAATTACCTTCCATTAAGCGGAAGCTGCTTTTTGGATCACACAAACAAACTAATATTTATGACTATTCTCACCTTTACAATCATCCTTCTCCTGGGTGCTTTTGTAGCAGGACTCTTAGGATCTCTGACAGGCTTAGGCGGAGGGGTCGTTGTCATCCCTTTATTGACTCTGCTGTTTCATGTCGACATCCGTTATGCCATTGGAGCTGCCTTGCTGGCTTCCATAGCGACTTCATCCGGTGCAGCTACAGCCTACGTCAAGGAAGGCATCACCAACATCCGGCTCGGGATGTTTCTTGAAATTGCAACTACCATTGGAGCAGTGATCGGCGCTGTTATTGCCATTTACATGCCTACGAATACCATTGCCATCATCTTTGGTGTTGTACTTATCTTCTCTGCGGCTATGACGGTACGTAAGAAAAACGAACACGCACTTTCCGGCGGTTCGGTCCTGGCAGAAAAATTGAAGCTGAACAGTACCTATCCTGCTGATGGCAAATTAATTCCATACAAACTTACCAACATAGCCGGAGGCTTCTCTTTGATGGGGGTTGCAGGAATACTTTCTGGATTATTGGGCATTGGATCCGGATCCCTTAAAGTACTAGCAATGGACAGCATGATGAAAATTCCATTTAAAGTCAGTACCACAACGAGCAACTTTATGATCGGTGTCACCGCAGCTGCTTCTGCAGTGGTCTATTTACAAAGAGGTTATATGGATCCAGGTATTGCTTTTCCAGTTATCCTAGGCGTATTATGCGGCGCCATTACCGGATCCAAGCTCTTAAAACGCATGAATCCGAAGACTTTACGTATTATTTTCGCCGTCGCCATTACATTGGTGGCCTTGGAAATGATCTTCAACGGATTCCAGCATAAATTCTAAAAACGGTAGTTTACACGATTTAGAATTTTAGGTTTGTAACGTCCTTCCGCTAGACGATGAAGGACATAAATACTCAAAATGAAACAAGTATTTTCGAAACACTATTGGGGAGACAAGGACATCTCACTTTTGGTAGGGCAAATTTTACGTATTGGCGTTATACTCGCCTCCTCTATTCTTATCCTTGGCGGTATCTTCTACCTCATTGTTCATGGACAGGATACCGTACCGAATTACAGAGATTTTGTCGGTGAGGGGAATTCCAACACAACAATTACCGGAATTATTACCGGGGCCTTTAGCCGAAATATTCCACAGGTTATACAGTTAGGTGTACTTCTATTGATTTGCACCCCTATTGTACGCGTGATCGGCTCGTTATTTGGGTTTGTCATCGAGAAGGACAGGCTTTACATTATTATCACATTGATTGTATTAACAGTCATTATAGGCAGTATACTAAGCGGAATCAAGGGATAATAAGGCTTTATCTCTTGATTCGCCGCCAGGCCGATTTTTCCAGTGCGTATTCAAAATTTTTACGTTCAGGTTCGTTCACATAGCTGACCATCTTTTCAGCCACTTTAATTGCGCCCAAGCGCTCAACTGCTGTCTGAGAACGATAATTTTCAGCCCCCACATGCAGGTAAATTCGATCCACAAAATTGAAGGCAAAATCAAACATCATCTCTTTGACCAATGGATTGATGCCTGCACCCCAATATGCACGGGCATAAAACGTATACCCAACAAAAATCGATTTTTCCGCCTCATCAAGGCCATAATACCGCGTACTACCGATGCAGGCACCACTTTCCTTATCCAAGATCAGATAAGCAGACTTACTTGCTAAGGCGCCTTCAAAAAATTGGCGAAAAACGTCTTCCTTCCAACGGTTCCTATTAGGATGCTGTTCCCAGATCAGGGGGTCTCTGGCAACTTGATATAGCGTATCAAAATCCGCTGGTTCTATGATTCGTAATACAACCTTATCGTTTTCAAGAGTATTGGGTGCAACAAACTTCATGAGATATATTTATAGTTTTAGCAATCAAATTATTTTAAATCCTACAGAAGATACCAATTATTGATGAAACTATTTGAATTACGGCAATATCCAGTCAAATATTACACCAAAATGTTGATTTCATCACTGTTTTGATCAAATTGAATAAAAGCAATAGCCAGCAACTGAATTATTTTAACTTAGGATTGATAGGAATCAAACAGCTTGTTAAATTAGCATTGCAAAATTTCGTATTTTACAGCCAAATGGAACAATTCAAGGAATTTGTAAAACAACGCATTGATGTCACTGAGGAAGAACTGAATGACATCGTTTCACGTTATCAGGTAAGGAAAATAAAGAAAAAAGAATACTTTCTCCGGGCCGGAGAGGTGTGCCACCATGAAGCATACGTGATCAGCGGTTTATTTAAATCATTCTATGTCACCGCGGATGGGATCGAACACATTCTACAGTTTGCAATTGAAGATTGGTGGATCGGCGATATTGCCAGCTTTAATTATCAGGAGCCAGCGCTTCAAAATATCCAAGCTTTGGAAAACGCTGTGGTACTTACACTGTCAAAAAAAAATAAAGACAAACTTTACGAAGATCATCCAATCTTTGAGAAACTCTCCAGGATAATGGCCCAACGTGCCCAAATAGCATCGCAGCACCGTATTATCTCGAGCATAGGTTTTACAGCACAAGAGCGGTATCTGGATTTCATCAAAAGGTATCCTAAAATCTATCCGCGGATCTCCAATATGCAATTAGCATCCTATCTTGGCGTCACGCAAGAGTTTTTAAGCCGTCTAAAAAGACAAATATTAAAGCCGAATCGAAATTCTTGACCTACATCAATTTTTTCGTTGTTAGTTTATCCCACCTTTGCAGAAGCTTGTTCAAACAAACATTTTGAACTTTTGAAGGTTAGATAAATAAAAAGAAAACACATGAATAAATTTTTCCAAATTTTGGCTGTAGCAGTATTAATGGTTAATGTTGCTGTAGCACAAGTAAAATGGTCTGCAGACCCTGCGCATACAAATGCAAGATTCGATGTAAAACACCTTGGAATCAGCTTTGTTGATGGTGAATTCACAAAGGTAGAAGGTACAGTTGAAACTGCAACAGGAACAGGCTTTAACAATGCTAAAGTTAATTTTTCTATCGACGTCAACAGCATCGATACACGTATAGCTGCCCGTGACAATCATTTGAAGACCGATGATTTCTTTGCTGCGGAAAAATTCCCTAAAATGACATTAAAGTCTATCAGTTTTAAAAATGCGAAAGTAAAAGGAAAATATATTATGATAGCAGATTTGACTATTCGTGATGTAACGAAAAAAGTAACTTTCGATGTGACTCAAAATGGCGGAATCATTACCGACCCTTGGGGAAAAACACGTGCTGGCTTTACTGCTAAAACAAAAATTAACCGTCAGGATTTCGGCATGAAATACAATGATAAATTACCTTCTGGTGTAGAAGCGGTTGCTTCTGATGTTGACATCATTGTCAATACCGAATTGGTATTGAACTAATTGAAAATAATAAATCACACAAACTTAGTGGCTATCCTATTTGATATAGGATAGCCACTTTTTTATAAGCCTTTTAACATACCGCCATCCAGTGGAATATTGGTCCCAGTCAGATAACCTGCATATTCGGAGCAAAGGAAAGCGACGAGATAACCGTATTCTTCAGGCTTACCCAGGCGCTGTGCAGGAACCTGTTTTAACCGCATTTGCAACGCTTCCTCATAGGAAATTCCCAGACGTTGTGCATCTAGCTTGGTTAGCGACTGGATACGATCCGTATCAAACAGACCTGTTAAGATGCTGTTGACAGTCACACCGTCTTTAGCGACATCCACGGCCAACGATTTACTCCAGCTAATCAATGCTGTACGGATCGTATTGGACAACACTAAATTAGACACCGGTTCTTTCACTGTTGAAGAAGACACATTAATAATACGTCCGTATCGGTTTGCCAACATATACGGCAGCGCACATGAGGTTGTGTAACAGTGATTTTGAAATAAGAGTTCAAAAGCATGTTGGTAATCCGCCAGATTTTTTTGGTCTATGGTTCCTGCTTGTGGGCCATTCGAATTATTGATCAAAATATCAACCTTATTCGACTCAAAATAATGTGTTATTTGCTTTTTGTACGCTTCGTGATCATTGTAATCCACCAGGATATACTGATGCACCTGCCCTTTGGAAGTATCAAGACTTTCACAGGTACGCTGTAGCTTTTCCTCATGTCGGGAAGCTAAAGTTACAGATACGCCACAAGAGGCAAGCACCTGGGCAATACCTGCACCTATACCAGCAGAACTCGCTCCGATCAACGCCTTTTTCCCATTTAGATTGATTTCCATATCTTTTTGTTTTCTATTTTATAGTGTGTATGTATGCATAGCCAGTCATCTTCGCTGAAAATACGTTCTAGATCCGACTAATCGTTGTCCTTTGCCCGGATCATGGCGACAAATAAATATATAGCAAAGACCCATGCGGAGCCAAGGCATATCCAGGCAAAAATGGGAATTCCCCACCACTGCGGTTCTACCCTTGCAACGATAATCATTCCGCCCAGTAAATTGAGTGACATAAACATAATTCCGATGACAATACGATTGACCCCCTTGCGTAAAATGGCATTAAAAGATCGTGCACTGATCAGACGATGGTTGAGTGTAAAATTTCCCGTCCGAAACAAACGTACAAGAGCACGCATATCTTCAGGGAGTTTTTCGACATCGCGGGCAAAAGATTCAACTTTATGTTTTCCTTTTTTGAATATCGCCTCTGGAGAGAGTCGCTCCATCATAATCCTTCGTGCAAAAGGCTTGATACTCTCCATAATATTAAGATCGGGATATATCTGGCGTCCAATACCTTCCATCAACGAAATGCCCCGCATCAACTGATAGATATATTCCGGAAAATACAAGCGGTTGTCGCCAATGATGTTCCACAATTTATTGAATAATAAATCTAAGCTAAGATCCCCGAGAGACACATTGTCAATCATATCGAAAATCTCATATAGGGATCTTTCAAACCGGTTACGGTCCGGAATATGGCTCACCACCGCAACGTCTTCAATCACATCGGCTAAACGGACAGCATCTTCGGAAATAGCCGATTGAATAAACTCCTCAAGCTGCCTACGGTCTATTCCCAATAATTTACCCATATTTCCAAAATCCAAAAAAGCAATCCGTCCATCCGGCATCACCATCATATTGCCGGGATGGGGGTCGCCATGAAAGAAACCATGAATAATCACTTGCTCAAGGTATAAATTGATCCCATTTTTGACCAGCGTTTGGACATCCATTCCCCGACGTTTAATTTCAACGGCATCAGTTACCTTGAAACCATCAAGATATTCCATGCAAAGAACACGGTCCGAGGAGAGTTCAGGATAAACACGGGGCACCTTGATCAGTTTATTTCCTTTAAAGTTCTTCGTGAAGCGTTCGATGTTATGCCGCTCAATCATCAGAGACATCTCTTCCTGCATGGTCGTAGCGAAAGATTCAACAATTAGCAGAAGATTAAGGTTTTCCAGTACATCATTGTACATGGTCAGGATTTTGGCAATATCACGCATGAGTGCTAGATCACAGCGCATAACCTCATCGATACCGGGACGTCGGACTTTTAAAACCACATGGGTTCCATCTTTTAAGGTTGCGCGATATACCTGTGCAATAGAAGCCGCAGCAAAAGGTTCCGCAGCAATCTCCTGGAAATGCTCCTCAATATCCAGCTCCAGTTCTTCCTTCAGATAAGATTTAATATCCACTTCAAAGGGCGGAACATTGTCCTCTAGACGCTTCAGTTCCTCTACAAGCTCTTTGGGCAACAATCCTTCCCGGGTCGAAGCAGATTGTCCAAGCTTGATAAAAGCCGGACCGAGCTCCTCAAGCGCCATGCGAATACGGGCATAAACACTGATCTCATCGACATCTATAGGATGTTCTATGGCTGATCTGGGTCCTTTCCACGGCAATCGAGCGATTGCATCTTTAAAACCATATTTGGCCAATATACTTAAGATCTGAGAACTGCGCTGTAACTTCTTTGTCGGATTATACATAATGGACAATGATTTTCGATAACAATATACGAAATATCCTCGCGCTATAAACACGAACACCTGTAAAACAAAGTAGATATTTCATATGGTCGCTCTATTCCGTTTCCATTTGATCCAATTTCTCCTTGATCTCCGTAATATACCTACTGTAGTAGCAACGAATCATAATTTCTGTCAGGCCAACAACAAGGACGATAGACACAATTGCCGAAAGAATCATCCATACAATAAAGTTCGGTTCCTCTTGGAAAGTTTCCTTGAAATGGTACAACCGATCAAACCACACCGTTGTCTTATTCTGTGCTATCATAATAAGATATAGAAACAAAGCTTGTGGAATCATCACATAGGCCGCAATACGATAAGTCTCTACGGCATACTTCAAATCGTAATACAACTTGAGCAAGTGTTCTTTAGAAGCCAACAACTCGATCTTTTTCGTGCTCTTTACCAAATAAAAGAACCTCCGGTAATATAAAAGACTTGATAATGATATCTGTACGATAAAAAAGTAATAGGCAAATGCCGCATAACCTTCAATCTTATACATTGGCAAGATAGGCACCAAAAACAAAAAGCCCATACAAACGACCCAGGAGATAAACTCGCGTTTGATATTCTTGCGCAACTTGCCCATGATATTGCCAACTTCCTTATAGTATTTGAGATTTGGATTCTGTAAATCCTCATCTGTAGGCTGTTCCTGCCAAGATTTCTTTAACTCATCAAAATTCATACTTGTATTTTTTAATGATTTGTTGAATTCGCTCCTTCGTGCGGTTTAATTTTACGCGGGCGTTGACTTCCGATATACCCAGATTCTCTGCAATCTCGCGATGACTTTGACCTTCCAAAAACAAAAATATCAGGGCTTTTTCAATTGCATTGAGCTCTTGAACGGCCTGGTAAAAGACTTTCAGTTGCTCATCTTTATCGGTATCGTAAGCTTCTTCTGCAAAATCATGTCGCTCCTCTAACGCATCATAAATCTGATGCTTCTTTTCTTTTTTTAAGAATACCATTGCGGTATTGAGGGCAACACGGTACATCCACGTTGAAAATTTACTCTGTTGCTTAAATGTCGCATAGGATTTCCACAGCTGATACACGATTTCCTGATACAGATCTTGCCGCCCCTCATGATCATCCATATACATACGGCTCACCTTAACGAGAATACCTTTATTATCGTCAATCAGTCGAAGAAATTCTATTTCCGATGGGTTCACCTAGCGATTTTTCTTTAAATATATTTAGGTAATAAGTATAGCAAACAAACAAAGTGTTACAGCTTTATTTAAAATTATGTAAATTGTTATTAAAATAGAGACTAATCGCTGAAGATTATGGAGAATATATTTTATCAAGGTCAAATTATATGGGCGCAGATCGACGCAAATAGACATATGCGGCATTCTGCTTACGCAGACATATGCGCTCAGGCCCGTAGTAATATGTTGAACAAAATGGGCTTTTCATTGGATAAATTTGCCGAATTTCATATCGGTCCGATTTTATTCAGGGAAGAACTTATCTATTTTAAAGAAGTACATTTGGATGAATATGTACAGGTAAAAGTAGAACTGACGAAATACAACAAAACAAATAGTCGTTTTTCATTTATACATCAGGTTTTTCGTAATGACGGAGTTTTGTGCTGTACCGTTAACGTCGATGGAGCCTGGCTGGACCTTCAAAAGCGGAAATTAACCAAATTACCAGAAGAGATGGAGCCTTATCTCGCCAAAATTCCCCGATCTGAAAACTATACGGAAACGGAATAGTCTTTTCATCATGTCAAGATCATCCTTATAAAAGAAAAATCCCTCGGAACACAAACGGAACTCCGAGGGATTAAAACATAAACTAAACCTAAAAACTATTGTCTTTTATTCATCTTTTGGTCATTCCCAAAATGAACTATTTCCTGTGTATTGCTGAATTATTTAACTTCAATCAAACGTTTTGCAATGATTGCATCTTCTTTCTTGCCAACAGTCAAAATTAATATCCCACCTTCATAGGCAGCATCGATATTGCTGTAATCTACGGTCTCTGGCAATGTAAATGATCTTGAGAACGAAGAGTAATTGAATTCTTTTTTGCTGTATAATTTTTCTTCACTAACACTTTCCTCTTTTTTCTCAGCTGAAATCGTAATTAGATTTTTATCTACATTGATCTTAAAATCAGATTTATCCAATCCGGGCGCTGCCATTTCAACTTTAAATGATTTTTCGGATTCCGATATATTGACTGCCGGCACACGGGATACCAAACGATCTGAGATGAAGTTATCATTGAATAAATTGTCAAATACAGTGTTTACAAATGGATTTACTGCATCAGTGTTTAAACTTTTTGTAGGGAATTTAATTAATGCCATTTTTTGTCCTCCTAATTTTTTGTTTTATTGTTAAGCTTTTTTGTTCTAACTATTTGAAGAAAATTATTCAATTTGCGTACCAGCAGCTTTTAAAAGACAAAATGTCATTTTAAAATGAAAATAAATGCCATTTTGACTTATTCACAAATTATTGTTAGCGACTTAGCGATCAATCTGTCATCGACACCCCGCCCTATCCTAAATTATCCCCATATACAAACTAACGTATAGGAGACAAAACAGTTTATCAGAAGGTGTTATTTTTTTATTAAGCATCTGAAGCGGAGCGTTCAACTAACAGACTCACGTAGAAGAGAAAAACAGTTTATCAGAGGGTGTTATTTTTTTATTAAGTATCTCAAGCGGAGCGTTCAAAAAAATCATTAAGGTTGATTTTGTTCCAATGTAGCAATCAATAAGAATTTGACGGCATCGTAAATATAGTCCTTAGCCTCTGCATAGGAGATCCCATAGCGTCGAGGTACGACATCAGCATAATGCGAAAATGGTGTAAATAATTTATCATAATAAGCATCCAACTGCACCATTGTTGGCAACTCAAAAGCCAAACGAAGCTGAAACCGACGGATAATTGCTGTATCCAATATTTCGGGATGGTTGGTTGCTGCAATCAATACCGCTTCAGCAGGAAAATAATCGATCAGCTGTATAATGGTATTCACGAGACGACGCATTTCCCCCACATCCTTTTCTTCACTAATTCGTGCCTTTCCTATCTGATCGAATTCATCTAAAAACAGAACTGCTTTTTCACGCCCAGCTTTATCAAAGACCTGTTTAATGTGCTGCGAGGTTTCACCAATACGAGAAGAAATGAGGTTGCTCAGATTCAACACATAAATTGGTTTTTCGAGCGCTGTGGCCAAGGCTTTCGCCGTTGTTGTTTTTCCGCAACCAGAATAACCGTGCAGTAAAATCTTATTGCTAACCGGCAGACCATATTGTGAAAGCTCTTTAATATAACGATGCTCTTTAATCAGCTGATGGAGCTTCTGACGGCTCTCCTCTTCCAAGAAGACATCTTCTAAAGCTATCCTTTCCTTATCGGCAATTACAAGATCGTAAATATTCATAATGTTAATTTAAGACTATCAGATAACAGTTGGCAAAACTAAATCTTTCAGCCAGCATATCGCTGATCCAGTTTCAATTTAATCCTTGAAATATTTAAGGCCAACTTGGGAGCAGGAAAGATCTCCACCAAAGGGAGGGTTCGATTTACGTATCACCACTTCGATCGTCACAGCATCGGCCACCCGCAGCCTAATCTGATCTAGTATTTCTGAAGCTGCAGATTCGAGCAATTTTCGTTTAGGCTGCATAACGCTAGCGGTAATCTGATAGAGTTCTTCGTAATTGAGCGTATTTTTTAAGTTCTCTGTCTCCGTATTCAAAAAGGGAAAACATACATCAATAGAAACAAAAAACTCATTGCCAAGCACCTGTTCTTCTTCATAGTAACCTATTGGTGCATAGAATCGGGCTTCTTTCAGCGATACTGTTTGTAAAATGGTTGCCATGTACAAACCTAAGGAAATTGTTCCATACAAATGGGATTATTTGTATATTTAGCCATACCAAAAACCCAACAGATGAACTTTTTTTTATCATCAGCACTAGCAACAACGCTCTTATTTGGTGCCACAGCACTGCAGGCCCAAACCAATATGAAAGCCAGTGACACGGAATATTATAGTCCTGTCCCTCCTACATTAACGATCGATCATGGTATTCCAAGCGATGCAATTGTCCTTTTTGACGGGAAGGATCTCAGTAAGTGGAAAAGTGAAAAAGGAAAAGCCAATTGGACTGTAGCCAACAACGTGCTCGAAGTAAAACCGGGAGCTGGAGCCATTGAGACTAACGAACATTTTACCGATTTTCAACTGCATGTTGAATGGAAAAGCCCCGAAGTAATCAAAGGTGAAGGCCAAGGACGCGGCAATAGTGGAATTTTCCTACAGGGCCATTATGAAATTCAGGTATTGGACAACAATAACAACCCAACCTATGTCAATGGTGGAGCGGGTAGTCTGTATAAACAACGTCCACCATTGGCGCAAGTAATTGCACCGGACAAATGGCATGTATATGATATTATTTATAAGGCTCCTCAATTCAGTAAAGATGGAATATTGACCGCTAAAGGAACAGTAACAGTCTTACATAATGGAGTCGTTGTACAAAACAATACCCAAATCGACGGTACCACAGAATATATAGGACTACCTAAGCAGATAAGCCATGGCCCAGGCCCGATTATACTGCAGGATCACGGTGATTTGGTCCAGTTCAGAAACATCTGGTTACGTAAGCTATAGGTTTGCAGCAAACAATTTTAGTTAGAAAAGCAACAATTCTGTACTAGGTTTTATAGGGCTATTTCCCTAATTTAGCCCTATAAAATTTAAAAACAAACGGAATGTAATGAGCTCCTTGCGCCATTAATTTCTTACCGCAATAGACTTAGAAGCCTTATGTGAGTGGATTAATGACACGCAAATAACCACTGGAATGGGCTCACTTATGCCGTTGAGTATAAACATTCACACAATATTACAGTTTAATGAAAAGAATTGCGCTATTCTTCTTGTTGGCAAGCTCCATCAGCAGCTATGCACAACGTAACCTCAATTTAGAAGAAACAGTATTTGGCCCCCGAACTTATGCCCCAACATCGATAGCCGGAGCATCGTGGATCCCAAAATCAAACAACCTCTCCTATCTCGATAAATCGTACCAGAACCTATTATCCAAAAGCGCTTCCAATAACTGGAGCGAAACAAATCTCGTATCTAAAACAGATCTCGAAAAAGCACTAAAAACAGCTATCCCGAACGAAACATTTAGTTTGCGCGTATTTCCTTACGACTACAAATGGCGCGACGGAAATGCACTATTACTGCAAGTTGAAGGAAAAGATAAAACCTATACGGTAGCTTACAACATTAAATCAAAAAATATTGAAAGTTTTATCGGTAATGACAACAAGGGAGCTAATCGCGAAGTCAGTTCGGATTTTTCAAAAATCGCCTATTTAGTAGACAACAACATCGCAATTGTTGACAAAAACGGCAAAATTACCGCTGTAACCAACGATACAGACAAAGGGATTGTCAATGGAAGCGATTATACCCACCGTCAAGAATTTGGCATCAAGAAAGGAATGTGGTGGAACAATCAAAATGACAAACTGCTGTACTACCACAAAGACGAAACGATGGTTGCCAATTATCCATTACCGCAATGGAGTCCCAAAATTGCGGATATCAAATGGATCAAATACCCCATGACAGGCCAAAAATCAGAAGAAGTTTCTTTGATCGTTTACAATACCACCACAGGGCAAAAGGTAACCCTTCAAACCGGCGAGCATTCAGAGCAATATTTAACCATGGTTACATGGGATCCTTCTGGTAAATACATCTACGTCGGAGTACTTAACCGTGGGCAAAATGATCTTAAAGTCAACAAATATAATGCAGAAAATGGCTCCTTGGTCAAAACCCTGTTTGAAGAAACTGCGACAACCTGGGTTGAGCCAGAAAACCCATTGACATTTTTACCAAACAAACCGGATCAATTCCTTTATCAATCCGATAAAGATGGCTATAATCAACTTTACCTCTATAACACGGAAGGTAATTTCATCAAAAAATTAGGCTATAAAGATATTGTCATGGAAGCATTCCTTGACTTTTCGGCTGATGGCAACAAAGTAAGTTACACGGGAGTCACCAACAACGGTTTAGATCGCCAATTATTTGAAGTCGACCTAAAATCAGGGAAAACGGTTCAACTAACGAATGAATCGGGCATGCACCATGCTGCGCTAAGCAGCGATGGCAAGTACATCTACGATCAGTATAGTAATTTAAAAACACCAAATAAAATTCAGATCAAAGACGTTAAATCTGCTAAAGAAACAACCTTAGTCAATGCAGAGAACCCTTTTGCCGGAAAAATAAATGATCCTAAAATCGAATTTGTACAGTTGACATCCGCAGATGGAAAATACCCATTGACAGGACGTATCATTTATCCCAACGATTTTGATCCTGCAAAAAAATACCCCGTCATGTACTATTTATACGGCGGATCACATTCGCAGCTTGTTTCTAACAAATGGCTAGGAGGGGCCGGTTATTTTGATATGTATATGGCCCAACAAGGATATATCGTGTTCACCATGGACAATCGCGGCACAAATTACAGAGGCCGGGATTTCTATACGGCCACGCACCGCAACCTCGGTCAAAACGAAATGGCCGACCAGATGAAAGGAATTGAGTTCCTTAAATCAAAATCTTTTGTTGACCAACAACGCATGGGTATTTTCGGGTGGAGCTTCGGTGGTTTTATGACGACTTCCTTCATGCTACATCATAACGATATTTTCAAGGCTGCTGTAGCCGGAGGCCCTGTAATCGACTGGAAATTTTATGAGGTTATGTATGGCGAACGCTACATGGACACTCCACAAGAAAATCCCGAAGGTTATAAATTGACATCTCTGCTCACTAAAGCCGATCAACTGAAAGGAAGACTATTGATTATTCATGGCGCACAAGACCCTGTCGTTGTACAGCAAAACAGCATGGAGTTTTTAGAAGCCTGTATTAAAGCCGGAAAGCAAGTAGATTATTTTCTATACCCGACTCATGAACACAATGTAATGGGGAAAGACCGTATTCATATGTACGAAAAAATTGCTGACTACTTCAATCAACACCTCAAAAACCCATCCTAAAACTTAGGGAAGCAAAAAAACTAAAAAGGCATCTTTCAATATGAAAGGTGCCTTTTTGGTTTTATAATGTACAATATGTATCTTTAATGACAACACTTTAACCGATTATCCGCAGGCTTTGAAAAAGAACATTCCTTTTACACTCATTATACTGCGCCTTGTCTTAGGCCTGCTGCTGTTGCTCTTTTACTGGCTCAAAGTGGATCATTTTAAATGGTATGCAATTTCATTTCTTATAATCGGATTATTAAGTGACATATTTGACGGCATTATTGCCCGTAAGCTAGCTGTTTCTACCACGCTGTTACGCCGATGGGACTCCAGTGTTGATCTCCTGTTTTTTGCCTGTATTTCACTGGTAAGTTACCTGAGCTGTCCCCAATTTTTTCAGGATAATGCTACATTGATTTTGATCTTGGTAGGATCAGAGATATTAACCTACATCATTAGTTTTGCAAAATTTAAAAAGGAAATTGCAACACACTCCATTGGAGCGAAGATCTGGACGCTGTTTTTATTCGCCCTTTTAGTCGAATTACTGCTACATTGCCAATCAACAATCTTATTTCAGTTAACGGTCTGGCTAGGCCTTCTTACGCGCCTGGAAATTATTGCTATTATCCTCACGCTCAAAAACTGGTCTAACGACATCCCAAGTATCTATCACGCTATCCAGCTACGCAAAGGAAAGGCGATCCTTAAAAACAAGTTGTTCAATAGTTAATGCGGCTCCTCATCCAAACCTTCAGATAAACTATATAATGTCCAATGTTTTGTTTTTATTGACTGAGATTCTGTCCGAAGCAATTGGATAAAATCCTGCACACCGAGTTCTTCATTCCCATTACCATGAATCAGAACAATACTTCCATTCTTGGCTTGCTGCCCTTTAGCCAACCATGCATCCGAGCCAACTGCAATAAGACCATAAGACAACAGCCGTTCAATAATATTTCGATCTGAAACTAGGCCCGGACAACGAAAAAAAACGGAAGGCATAAGCCCATTTTTTAGCATCAATTTTTCATTCTCCAATACCTCATAATTTAGATTCGTATTTTTAGACAGCAGAAAATTGGACGTTAAAGGGTTATTATTAAAAACATGGTCGTACGTATGATTGATCCAGGTAATCTTTACACCTTTTGTATCCAATGACTTTAGCCATTCCAGATCTGCAGCATGATTTAGCATCCATTTGCCCGAAACAGAAACGGCCAGTGGCAGGGTGCTATCAATTCCCTTAAACGTAACGAGAAGATCCTCAAAAATAGCTTTGTCCAAAGGTTTGTGTGAAGGACATAGATCGATCGTCAAATTAATACCCGCCTCTTTGGGAAGTCTAAAATTCAGTCCCGCATCCTGTAAGTTATTTTCAGTTTTTCTGACCAAGGAAAAACAACTTTCATATACCGAACCACTTAGACTTTTCGTAACCTGAGCCGCATCTTTGTACAGAACGCTTACCGATCGATCTCCTACTACACGCGTTTGCAATGTAGTAGGATCTACCGTTAAATAATATTTTACAGCATTTTTCGTGAAACTACGGATCCCCACCAAGGAATTATTATTTTCACGAAGGATTAACCACTCTGTTCTGTAGTTTTCCAAATTAGCATATGAAGCCTGTCCATAAGAGAATAGGACGCATACCAAAAATAGACAAACAAAAATGAGCTGTTTCATCATCAATTACCACTTGTTCTTTTTGACTGTAGATTTGTTGGCCATACCATCTGCTTGCCATCTTTATCGATTGGCAATATGATCTTTTCCCGGGAGACCAAAGTTGGTTCTTCACAGGCTAGGTAAGTTAAAATCGCAACGATAATGGCGTTTTGTTTCACCTCATCAAACACAATCTTATCGTAGGTATCGCGATTGGTATGCCAGGTCACTTTACCATAATCCCAGGAAGTGGAAGAGAGCCCAAAGGCTGGAATTCCTTTTTGGACGAAAGAAGAGTGATCACTCCCTCCCGTCCCCGGCATGCCCGGAAAACTGGTTTGGATTTCATTACGGAACTCTTCAGGCAAATATTGCAGCCAGCGGCTAATGTATTCGTAGGACTTTTCAAAACCACTCCCCCCGATACGGACAATTCGCCCCGTCCCGTTATCCTGATTCCATACCACCTGTATATTTTTAGCGATCTCGGGATGGTCCTCGACAAATGCGGAAGAACCGTTCAGCCCCTGTTCCTCACTTCCCCAGTTACCGACCAAAATCGTTCTTTTATTTTCCGGATAAACCTTTCTTAAAATACGGACTGCCTCCATCATTGTAATCACCCCGGTAGCATTGTCTGTCGCACCCGAAGCGCCGTCCCAAGAATCCAGATGTGCAGAAAGCACAACATATTCGTCCGGTTTTTCTTTTCCTTTGATCTCCGCAATACTATTATAGGTTTTTGATATCCCAAGCTCCTTTGAATTTCCCTGTAGTGATACCCGAGGTTTGACCCCATGTTCTGCCATGCGGTATAACAGACCATAATCTTCCAATCCGACATTAAATACCGGAATCTGTTTAGACTTCGCATCAAAAATCCGTGTGATGCCTGGCAGCTCCGTCCAGTAGGAATCAATAACACCAACGGCTCCCGCATTCTCCAGGGCCAATGGCAATGTCCGACGGGTGCTTCCCGTGTAGGACATGCTGCCTTCCCATTTTTTCAACTGATCATTCTTTAAGGTTTGATATTTTTCATAACCTTTCGGGGAAGCAGACTCCTTCCAGTTGGCATCAGATCTCCCCGACAGTGGATTCATCCCAATCAATACAATCTTGCCTTTAACTGTTTTAAGCCAGGACTGAAAATCAGATTTGGAGCTAAACAAAGGCATAGCGACCACTTCTGCCTCGATCCCTTTCTCCTTCGTCATAGGACTAAAAGCCAACTGTGTACCTTCTAAAGACTTTATTCTCGGATAAGTCATCGTCACTTGAGAAGTTCCCCGTTCCCAGGAACGCCATTCACCATAAGGCTCATTACGAGCCTGTGCTCCAAGCGCATTATAATTTTTGACAACCCAATCGTGCGCCTGTTGCATTTGTGGACTCCCGACAAGACGGGGGCCAATCATATCGACAAGCTCAAACGCATACTTCTCCAATTGTGAATTTGCATTTGCCTCCTGCACAATTGACGAAACCATCGCGTCTTTATTTTGCGCAAAAATAGTTGGAGCGCTCAATAATAGAAGTGCCAGCCCCAAAGATTTCATTCCATGGTATTTCATTGAATCTATCTTCATCTTTATATCATTATTTATAATTAATTGTTAACCAGCGAACACGATCATCTGGAATATATTGAATTGTACATTCACGTTCCTATTTTGTTCACCTATAGCTAATTCAGAAACTCAAAGTTTCCTGTGATTGGTTTTTCCGAAAATTACTAAAGAATATTTAAAAAAACACATTCATTTTTAATCAATTAAATAATATGCCCTTATTTAATTAAAAAGAGAACATAAAAAAGCCTGAAAAGAGTCTTTCCAGGCTTTACTAAATATAGATATGAGGGTTGATTAGTTACACTGCTTCCACTTTGGATTTTTCATAGCTCTCTTGGTGGACTGAGGCTACAGCTCTTCCAGATGGATCATTCAGATGCTGGAAAGAAGCATCCCAAGCCAAGGCCTCTGGTGTACTGCATGCGACAGATTTTACCGAAGGAACAGTTTGTGCCGCTGCTGTTGAAGGAAAATGGGACTCGAAAATTGTCCGATATAAAAACTCTTCCTTATTTTTCGGTGTGTTTATCGGGAAGCGCGTTGAAGCCTCTGCAAATTCCTGATCAGAAACTTTATTTTCAGCCTGCTCTTTCAAGGTATCGATCCAGCTATAGCCTACACCATCAGAAAATTGCTCTTTCTGGCGCCATGCGATGCTCTCCGGCAAGTAGTCTTCAAATGCCTTACGTACAACCCATTTCTCCATTCTTCCTTCGCGAATCATTTTATCGGAAGGATTGATGCGCATGGCAATATCCATAAATTCTTTATCCAAGAAAGGCACACGTCCTTCTACTCCCCAGGCCGCAAGTGATTTATTTGCCCGCAGACAATCGTATAGATAGAGCTTTTTCAGCTTGCGTACAGTTTCTTCATGAAATTCCTGCGCATTAGGTGCTTTATGAAAATAAAGATACCCACCGAAAAGTTCGTCTGAACCTTCACCTGACAATACCATTTTGATGCCCATTGATTTGATTACACGAGCTAATAAATACATAGGTGTAGAAGCACGTACCGTTGTAACGTCATAAGTTTCCAGGTGATAGATCACATCACGAATAGCATCCAATCCTTCTTGGATCGTAAAGTTGATCTCGTGGTGTATCGTTCCGATATGATCTGCAGCTTTTTGTGCTGCAATTAGATCCGGTGCACCCTTCAGTCCCACCGCAAATGAATGTAATTGAGGATACCAAGCATCTTCTTTATCGTCACTTTCAATGCGTTTGGAGGCAAACTTCTTCGTTACCGCCGCAATAACGGATGAATCCAATCCTCCGGACAGCAGTACACCGTAAGGTACATCTGACATCAATTGACGATGAACCGCATCTTCCAAAGCTTTGCGTAAAACGGCGATATCGGTCTCGTTGTCTTTTACGACAGCGTAACTTTCCCAATCACGTTGGTACCAGCGTTGCGGAGTTTTCCCAGCTTTGCTATACAAGTAATGTCCCGGAGGAAATTGTTCAATCGTCGTACAGAAACCTTCCAGTGATTTTAATTCAGATGCAACAAACAACTGTCCCTGTTCATCTTCACCGTAATATAAAGGGATAATACCCATATGGTCACGTGCAACAAAAAAGGAATCATCACGCGAATCATAGAGTGCAAATCCAAAAATACCATTTAATTCATCCACAAATGAGGGACCTTTTGCTAAATATAAAGCCAAAACAACTTCAGAGTCACTTTGTGTAGAAAACGCATAATCAGGAAGGCTATTTCTTAATTCATGGTGGTTATAGATCTCGCCATTAACTGCTAGTACAACTTTACCATCCGGACTGTACAAAGGTTGACTTCCCGATTTGGGATCAACGATAGCTAATCTCTCGTGTGCCAACAAAGCTTTCTCACCAGTAAATATACCCGACCAATCGGGACCACGGTGACGAATACGTTTTGACATTTCTAATACTTGAGATCTCAATGAGCTTGCAGGTTGCTTTAATTCAAAAGCGCCAATAATTCCACACATATTATGAAAATTTTAAATATTTCGTTTTTACATTATGTTATTGACACAAAGTAAAACAATTAAAAACTAAATTCATAATGTTTTTTAATTTTTATTGTGTTTTTATTAAAAATAACTTCATAAACAAACAAAATTATCAACGAAATACTTATTTGTTTACAATAATCACACAATAGATTAACAATTGATCTGCGGATTTATCGTTAAATTGACGTCATAATCAAATAACCAGGACATGGATCTAATTAGAACCTTCTATAGTGAGCTTGCGCTCACACCACAGGAATTAACGGCCATCACGGAGAAACACGAAGCCATAACCGTCAAAAAGGGCGATTTTATATTGACCAAAGGGCAGGTTTCAAATGCTTACTACTTGATTGAGTACGGACTTACACGCTCCTTTTTACATGATTATGAAGGCAATGAAGTTACCATCGGCTTCTGTAGTGACAATGATGTTGTCATTGAAGTGGCTTCTTTTTTTCAACGCAATCCAACGGTGGAAAATATTCAGGCACTCATGGAAACCCGTCTCTGGAAAATAAAATTTGAAGATTTTCAGGAACTCTTTCATCAGATTCCTGAATTTAGGGAATGGGGCCGTTCCTGGATGGCTAAAGAACTTGTTCACATCAAAAATAGAGCTATTGCCATGATTACAGAACCTGCTACTGCCCGCTATCTACGCCTGATTAAGGAAAAACCAATATTGATACAGCAAGCCCCCTTAAAGCATATCGCATCTTATCTAGGTATCACCGACACTTCCCTAAGCCGTATTCGAAAGGAAATTGTCCATGGAAATTAGTCCTTTTTAATGAATAAAGAACTACTTTTTTAAATCTTGCCTTAAGGCAAGATTTTTAAGAAAACTTCAGTTTAATTTTACGAATGTACTCCCAAGCTATTTATTGTAGTCCCCTGGGAAGAATAATTGAGAAAAAGAACGAAAAGAAGTAATCATTATATTCAAAAATTAGAAATCATGGCAAAATTACACGCTTATCTAAATTTCAACGGAAACTGTGAAGAAGCATTCGATTTTTATGAAAAAGTCTTCAACACAAAGAACCCAGGCTACATGCGTTACGGAGATATCCCCGCTGATCCACAAATGCCACCTGTTCCAGACGAAGCAAAAAACAAAATCTGTCATACAGCAATTTCGATCAATGGAGACAGCATGCTGATGGGTGCTGATGTCATTCCTGCTTTTGGTCAACAATACATTCAAGGAAACAACAGCTATGTCATGCTGATGTGTGAAAGCACCACAGAGGCAAAAACATTGTATGATGCATTAAGCACCAATGCAAAGGTGGTTGAAATGCCGCTCGGCGAAACATTCTTTGCCGAACTATACAGCGCTTTTCAAGATCAATTTGGCATTTGCTGGATGGTTTATTTTGGCGGAAATAAAGAACAAGATTGCGAAAGTAAGCCTTAAGCCAGCGAAACAGTCCATAATATATTTGGCAAAAAAGGCGGTAACAACAGTTTACCGCCCTTTCTATTTTCGATGACTTCTGCCTATTTACGCGATCTCAATTGAACCTGTCGCTACAGGAAGTCGTCTATTTCATCTCGGGCTTTCACCCTTCAGATGGACTATTATTTCTTTACCAATACCTCTTGCTCAAACAGGATCCCATCCCAGCCATTTGTCCTAAATTGACGGATGTTCTGATGTCCCTCTCCCTCAGGATTATCGAGTACATTCTGATAATGCTCGGCAAAAAGGCGCAAAGTATCCTCCTGCGAAAGACCATTCAACTTTGCAAAATAGAAAACTTTTGCACTGCCTTGATTTTCTTCTTTCGAATTTTTCAACGTCCCATTCTGAAATGCACTGGGACTATAGCTGTAATGATCGGCAATATGAGTCAATACTTCCTGAAACTGTAATTCGCTTCCTTTTGATTTAATCAATAATTCTGCTGTATTCATCTTGATGTTATACCTTTTAAAATCTATTCTAATTTAATTTCTCAACCATAAACCTGAACGAACAGGCATTAAGCGCTCTTAAATAACTCCATGCAGCGAGCCTCCCTTTGCAGCAAGCTGATCCACACGTCTTTCCACCGCTTCATCTTTAATCAAAGCCGGGGCATGGTGGGGTTTTGTCCGCGCATCAATAATCAGAGGACCTTCACAACCCCAATGTTTAAATGCTGTAAAACTATTTATTCCATAAATATCATACGCAGGATTACTCCGGGTAAACGTTGTCCAAACAAAGTTATTGACAGTAGCAGCGGTAAAGTTAGCATCATCGCATAAAACGATCAATGGAAAACCTTCCCAGGAGCTTGCAGCGGCAGCACGACACCATTCCGCCATAATTTTCGATTCATGCTCGTATGTGGAGAATGCCTGTCCATCTATCGCAATAACACCAGGTATGACAAATTTTGCCTGATTAAAAGGTCGTGGCAGCTCAAAATTGGCTGGCAATTCACGGCCCAATGTTCTTTTCTTTGTACCAGCGGCAGCAAAAACCACCTTTGAACCGGCATTTAATCCATCGCCGGAATAATCTAAGGTATCAATAGTCGTATTGGTCTGAAAATGAACATCTCGAGTAAGGTCTATGCGTTCAAGGATATGCCCCAAAAAAGCCGGAATATCATAAATATCCAATTGCGGATTATCTTCATGTGCTGAAATAAACAAATATTTAGCAAGGCTGAGCTGATTTTTACCCAGTATCTGATTGGCTATTGTTAAAATTTCCTGCGGTCGATCGACACGCTGATAAGGCGTATACCGTTCAGACCCTATTGCAAAAAGCAAGGGATGTACACCAGCCGCATCAACAGCATTAACGGCATGGAGACCCGAAATCTCCTTTGGAATAGCCGCACCCGTAATTTCATGGATTAAAGCACCAAAGCTAGTATCTTCCTGCGGGGGTCGCCCCACAACCGTAAAAGACCAAATTGGATTTTTCTTGTGGTACACATTATGCACCTTCATCAAAGGAAACGGATGAGTTAAGCTATAATAGCCGATATGGTCCCCAAAAGGACCTTCCGGTTTATTTTCGTTGGGATAAACGGTACCTGTAATAACAAAGTCCGCATCCGCAGAGATACAAAAGCCTTCATCATCATAAAAATAGCGAAATCTTCTATTTCCCAATGCTCCGGCAAAGATCATCTCGGAGAGTCCTTCCGGTAGTGGCATTACTGCAGACAAGGGGTGGGCTGGAGGTCCGCCGACAAAAACACTCACCTTTAAAGGTTTACCGAGCGCGTTTGCCTTAGTTTGATGAACCCCGATACCACGATGTAATTGATAATGTAAACCAATCTCCTGATCGGGCAGATAATCATTCCCAGAAAGCTGAATCCGGTACATCCCCAAATTAGCCTGCATAATACCAGGTTTGGCAACATCTTCCGTATATACCTGCGGCATCGTCACAAAAGCGCCACCGTCCATTGGCCAGTTGACAATCTGCGGAAGTTTACTAATTGATGTTTTTCCGTGAAGTATGGGAGCCCCCGACTTTTTTTTCCAGGGCAAAGCTCCTAGGGCGGTCATCGATGAACCAATATATTGAAAGGGATTTTTCAGCACTGCGGCAGGATTCATCTTAACGTCCACCAATTTTTTCAGGTGATCCAACGAATCCCGAAACATAAACTTCGAACGATCCAGCGTTCCAAATAAATTAGATACAGCGGGAAACTCCGAACCTTTGATATTTTCAAAATACAATGCCGGTCCTTCAACATCAAATACCCGCATATGAATTGCAGCCATCTCCAGATACGGATCGACCTCTTCTTTGATCCGGATTAAATGGCCATGTTTTTCAAGATCCGCAACACATGCTTCTAAACTATTGTATCCCATATATTAAATCTGCTTCAACACGTTAATTCACAAATTTAACAGAATAATTTATTAAACAGGATATAAAGAAAAAACCTTTACCAATCTACTATCACACTCCCCTACAATCGTATACAACCAACATAAGATGGCCAAAACACCCTAAAAGCAACGTTCAAACAAAACAAGCACATCGCGCAAGGGCTTCAGTAGCCCACTAGGTATCCATGCAGACATAGGATTTCAAAGGAGTAAATTCAAATGCCTGCACCCGTTGCCAAGTTGAATTATCTACATTTTTCTCATAATAAAGTACTCTTCTAAATTCGTCGATATCTTCTTTATTGATATCATTCAACCTTGTCAGCAAGAGTTTAGCAAAAAATTTATTGACGCTAATTTCTCTCTTTTGACTCTCGGAAGTGCACTTAAGGAAATGGTAAAATAAGCCTCTAAATGTCATTTCTTCATTGCCGCCAAGGTAAATAATCTCTGATATAAAATTATTTTCCCAAGGCATTTCCCGCAGCCAGCGGTATACATCGAGCAAAGGCAGCGGTCGAAACTTCAGCGAAGCGACCCAGTTCCAATAAAATATGGTCTGCCGTTTGGCAAGTTTCGCAAATATCCGATTTAAAACACTCTCTTTCCCGATCACGCTACTTTTAATCACAATGGTATATTGGACACGTAAGTTCTCCAGTAGATCACGTACAGGCTCCAAGAAATGTTCATCCATTAGCCTTGCGACATAAATGACACGATTATTTCCGCCACGTTTACAAATTTCCACGAAATTGCGCAGACCAAGCAATTCAAGCTGAAGCTGTATATCGTTATCGAGTGAAGGAACTTGTGTAAAATAAATCCCAAAATTGAGATCAGCAATTTGAAAACGCTCGAAAGCTTCTCCTTTCCGTAGCAGGTCCAATTCAAAAAGCTTTGCCGTTACCTTTTCTTTTACTATTTTATTAAAAAGGGATAAGTTGCGCACTAATCCCGTCACATCAAAATCGCTGGATTGCAAATAACAGGATGCCCGTCGTCCCAAATAGGTATTTAGCCCGCTGATTAAAACCTTTTTCATTCGTATTCTCTATTTTTATGGCTATGAAACCATCGCGATTTAATGATTCGTTCTCACGATCGTGAGCCATTAAATAAGATCGTTTCTTCCTAGTCGCTGTATTTATGTATTACCCTTTCAATCGCTTAAACGAACAAAATCCCTAGGATAGTTTCATTGGTGATGCAGCTATCTTTTCCATGTTTTTCTTACGCTTTTAATCTGTTACTCTGATCGTCTCAAGAGCAACTGCAATAACCTACAAATATCATAATTCCCTGATTTTAGAACAGAGAAACATCAAATAAGTTTAACACTATTTTTATTTTTTCCTAACCAAAATATAGTAAACCATCCAAACAAGTACCGTCATTGTCCTTTTTTTGTCAATTCGCGCATAAATACTTTCAGGAACACAATATCCTTATATATTTGTAAATCTTCTGAAAATAGGCTGCACTAAAAAGTATTTATCTTCACCTCTATGGACAAAAGGGCTACAATGATCTGGTTTAGAAATGATTTAAGACTTCATGACAATGAAGTATTTTATCAAGCTTCTGAAAAAAGTTCATTTATCATCCCGGTATACTGTTTTGATCCCCGATATTTCGACCGCAATCAATTTGGCACCTTAAATACCGGTGTTTTACGGGCGGCCTTTGTCATCGAAGCCGTGACCGCTTTAAAAGAAAAATTAAAGAGCCATGGTAGCGACTTATTAACTTATATTGGCAAGCCTGAAGATATTATCCCAAGAATAGCACAAAAATACCAAGTCAACGAAGTTTATCACCACCGCGAAGTGGCACTTCGGGAGACTTCTATATCGGAAAAAGTAGAAAGTGAGCTTTGGAGCAGTAAAATAAATTTGCGTCATTTCATTGGCCATACCCTGTACCACAAAGAAGACCTCCCTTTCCCTATTAAAGATATACCCAATGGTTTTTCTATTTTCAAGAAAAAAGTTGAGCGGGAAAGTCTAGTTCGGCAACCAATCCCATTTCCGACCAATTTCCTTACCCCTCCCCATCTCGAGGACACCAAAATCCCTTCATTAAAAGATTTAGGCTATTCAGAGGAGGAGATCAAATCTGTTGATGACATCTATATTCTCGGTGGCGAAGACACAGCGCTTAGTATTATGCATGCGGTATTGTCAACCTATCCGGAAACGGACCAGGACCCCTTGATTCTAGGGCCTTTTATAGCTTCAGGTGCCTTGTCACCTATTTTACTCTATAACAATATCAAAAAACTTGGTGAAGGTAAAAAGGACAAACGATTTGAAAAAATTGTCGACATTCTTCTTTGGCGCGATTATTTTAGGTTTATGCTTAAAAAATATCCGAATATATTTTTTAAGCCACAGGGCACTAAAAACAGCTCCCATCAGGATCATCCGACCTTAGAAGGAAATGAGGAATTATTTGAAAAATGGAAATCGGGCCATACAGAACATGATTTTATAAACAGTGTGATGGTCCAATTACAGAAGACCGGCTATATCCCCTATCAAGCACGCCTAATCGCGGCCAGCTATTTAGTTCATGAGTATCAGGTAAACTGGCTTCGTGGCGCCTCCTGGTATGAGGAACATCTATTAGACTATTCTCCGGCAACGGTTTATGGACAGTGGTCTCATATTGCCGGGGTTGGGACAAGTGAAAAAGACAATAAAGCACTGGATTGGCAAAAATTGATCAAAACTCATTTCCCAAATGGACTTCCAAAACTGGAGGAAATACTGGTTAAATAAATCTTCGGCAGAAATAAATAATTCCAATAGAAAATAAATTTGTAGTACGCTAGAAGCCCTTTTTAAATCATGCTAAAAATGTTAAGAATTGGATAGATTTATTGATTAAATAATTCAATTTCAGTATTAGAAACTCTTTTTTTATTCATAACTTTGACAAATTTCATAGTTTTAATTGTAAATGGACAATCTGACATATTTGAGTAATGCTGATTCGGCTTATGTCGATGGCTTATATCAATCGTACAAGCAAGATCCCCAATCGGTAGATTTCGGATGGCAAAAATTCTTTGAAGGTTTTGATTTCGGTCAAAATGCTGGTGGAACAACAAGTTCAGTAGGCGAAGCTACTCCTGAGCACGTATTGAAAGAAATCAATGTGCTGAACATGATCAATGGCTACCGTGACCGTGGCCACCTATTCACACACACTAACCCTGTTCGTGAGAGACGTAAATACTATCCTGGCAAGGAATTAGAAACGTTTGGTCTTGCTGAAGCAGACATGAACACCGTTTTTAATGCAGGTGTTGAAGTCGGTTTAGGTCCAGCAACATTAAAAGACATCCGTCAATTGGTGGAGGATACTTACTGCCGTTCTATTGGTGCAGAATTCAAATATATCCGTAACCCAGAAAAAATTAAATGGTTACAGGACCGTATGGAAGCGGACCGTAACATGCCAAAATTCTCTTTGGACACAAAAAAGAGAATTTTAAACAAATTAAACCACGCCGTTGTATTCGAAAACTTTTTAGGCACTAAGTTTTTAGGTCAAAAACGTTTCTCATTGGAAGGCGCAGAAAGTTTAATCCCAGCATTAGATTCAGTCATTGAAAAAGGTGCAGAAATCGGTATCCAGGAATTTGTTATCGGTATGGCTCACCGTGGCCGTCTGAATGTATTGACTAATATCATGGGTAAATCTTACAAATCAGTATTCTCTGAATTTGAAGGTAAGACTTACGCTGATGATCCTGAAGTAAACTTTGGTGGTGACGTAAAATACCATTTGGGCTTTTCATCTGAGGTCAAAACAAACGATGGCAAATCTGTCCACTTAAGTTTGGCTCCGAACCCTTCGCATTTGGAAACTGTAGATCCAATCGTTGAAGGTATGGTCCGTTCTAAGATTGATTTCAAATACGAAGGCGACTCTTCTAAAATTGCACCGATCATCATTCACGGTGACGCAGCAATTGCTGGACAAGGTGTAGTCTACGAAGTAACCCAAATGTCCAAACTCGATGGTTACAAAACTGGCGGTACGGTACATATTGTCATCAACAACCAGATTGGATTTACAACGAACTACAAGGATGCGCGTTCTGGAACATACTGTACAGACGTTGCAAAAATCACTTCTTCACCCGTGTTCCATGTGAACGGTGATGATGCTGAAGCGGTAGTTTATGCAATTAATTTAGCGGTTGAATACCGTCAAAAATATAAAACAGACGTATTTATCGATCTGTTATGTTATAGAAGATTTGGACACAATGAGGCTGATGAACCAAAATTCACGCAACCATTGTTGTATAAAATCATCGAAAAACATCCGAACCCGAAAGAAGTTTACGCTAAAAAATTAATTACTGAAGGAAGTATTGACGAGGCGTATTCTAAAAATATCGAGAAAGAATTTAAAGCTGAATTGCAAACTAAATTTGAGGAATCTAAAACAGTTGAGGTATTGACTGAAGAGATCCCGATGTTTAAAGGTGCATGGGAAGGATTGCGTCCTGCTAAAAAAGGTGAAGTATTAACAACTTCGGATAAAACGAAAGTTGCAAAAGATCTATTCTTAAAATTAGCGAAAGAAATCACAACCTTACCTTCGGACAAAAAATTCTTCCGTAAGATTACACGTTTGTTTGAAGATCGTGCCAAAATGATCACTGCTGATTCATACGATTGGGCAATGGGCGAATTGATGGCCTACGCGACATTATTGGATCAAGGTAACCGTGTACGTATCTCGGGTCAGGATGTACAACGTGGAACATTCTCACACCGTCATGCGGTATTGACGCTTGAAGATTCGGAAGAGAAATATGTTCCTTTAGCCAATATTAAAGGTGGCGATAAATTCTCTATCTACAATTCGTTACTTTCAGAATATGCTGTTTTGGGTTTTGAATATGGTTATGCATCTTCTAATCCAAATTCGTTGACAATCTGGGAAGCTCAATTCGGAGATTTCTATAACGGTGCTCAAATTATCGTTGATCAATATTTATCGAGTGCAGAGACAAAATGGAAACGTTCTAACGGTTTAGTTATGATGCTTCCTCATGGTATGGAAGGTCAAGGTCCTGAGCACTCTTCAGCACGTATCGAAAGATTCTTAGAGTTATGTGCAGATGAGAATATGATCTTAGCAAACTGTACTACTCCGGCTAACTATTTCCACTTGTTGCGTCGTCAACTTGTACGTGAGTTCCGTAAACCATTGGTTGTATTTACGCCAAAATCATTGTTGCGCCACCCTAAAGTGGTATCACCGTTGAAAGATTTTACAGAAGCTGCTTTCCAAGAGGTAATTGATGATGCAAATGTTGCGGCAAAAGACGTTAAACGCGTGTTATTCTGTTCGGGTAAAGTTTACTACGACTTATTAGAAAAACAAGAAACGGACAAACGCAAAGATATCGCTATCGTCAGATTGGAACAATTATTCCCAATTCCTACAGAGCAATTGAAAGCAATCCGTAAAAAATACAACAAGGCAAAAGAATTTGTTTGGGTTCAGGAAGAAAATGAGAACATGGGAGCATGGTCTTACTACTGCCGTAAACTAATGGGTACTGAGATTGCATTTACAGGTTTTGTTGCCCGTAAAGAAAGTGGAAGTACAGCTACGGGTTACATGAAACAACACGTTGCGCAACAAGCAGAAATCTTAAATAAATCATTCGAATAAAAACAATTTAAAATCAATTGCGTCTTATCTATAGGACGCAATTGTCAATAAAGAACATTATATATGAGCTTAGAAATTAAAGTACCAACCGTAGGTGAATCAATCACGGAGGTAACCTTATCACAATGGTTGAAACAAGATGGCGATTATGTGGAGATGGATGAAAACATCGCCGAACTGGAATCAGACAAAGCAACGTTTGAATTACCAGCTGAAAAAGCGGGTATCTTAAGAATCATTGCACAAGAAGGTGATACTTTAGAAATCGGTGCTGTTGTTTGTACAATTGAAGAAGGCGCTGCTCCTGCCGGTGGTTCAGCTCCAGCTGCTGCTCCTGCTGCAGAAGCGTCAAATGCAGCTCCAGTTGCGGCTGCCGCTGCAAAAGATGAAGATCCAGATAGCTATGCTGCTGGTACAGCTTCTCCTGCTGCTGCAAAAATCTTAAGAGAAAAAGGAATTGATCCTTCTACAATAAAAGGAACAGGTAAAGAAGGACGCATCACAAAAGAAGATGCCGAAAAAGCTCAACCTGTTGCTAAAGCAGCTGCACCAGCAGCAAAACCTGCCGCTGCTCCTGCTGCGACAGTTGCTCCGGTAGCGGGCTCTAGAAACGAACGTCGTGAGAAATTATCTTCATTACGTAAAACAATCGCAAAACGCTTAGTTGCCGTTAAAAACGAAACGGCGATGTTGACAACATTCAATGAAGTCAATATGCAGCCGATCATGGATCTTCGTGCTAAATATAAAGATACCTTTAAAGAGAAATTTGGAATCGGTCTTGGCTTCATGTCATTCTTTACAAAAGCAGTAACAACTGCATTAGCTGAATGGCCTGCCGTGAATGCACGTATCGAAGATAACGAGATTGTATATTCTGATTTCGCAGATATTTCAATCGCGGTTTCTGCCCCTAAAGGTTTAGTTGTTCCGATTATCCGTAACGCTGATGCAATGTCATTGGAACAAATCGAAAAAGCAATCGCTGCACTTGCCGTTAAAGCGCGTGACAACAAATTAACGATTGACGAGATGACTGGTGGTACATTTACAATTACCAACGGTGGTGTATTCGGATCAATGATGTCTACACCAATCATCAATGCTCCACAATCCGCAATCTTGGGTATGCACAACATCATCCAACGTCCTATTGCTGAAAATGGCCAAGTGGTGATCCGTCCAATGATGTATATTGCACTTTCTTATGATCACCGCATCATCGATGGTCGTGAATCAGTAAGCTTCTTGGTTCGTGTAAAACAATTATTGGAAGATCCAGCTCGTTTATTGTTGGGTGTTTAAACCGCAATAAAATTGGAAATATAAAAAGACCTATGCTTTGCGGCATAGGTCTTTTTTTTATGAAAGAGTGTCCTATTATTGGCCAGAAAGAACCTTCAGTTCGCTTCCATTGCTGTGGGTGCCTGCGAAATCATGAAGGTTTTTATTGACATCGGAATAGAAACAATATACTTGACAAATATGAATCGGAGGTAGACGAATATGAATCGCCTTTTTAATTTCTCCCTTTTAATTTTTACTTTCATCTTGTTAAATATCAAGCATATCCTAATATACAGCCGCCCCTGTCATTTAAAGGCCGAATGCGAATATGAAACTTGATATTAAGCAGACAATATCAAGCAAATGAAGTATAAAATTCTACTAACAACCGTATATCTATTACTCGCTGTAATGACATTGTTTGCCAACATGGCAAATCCAATGAGCCCCCATAGTATAACAGGACAGCTTGTTCCTGCCGCAAAGCTGAAAGTCACCAATGAGCGTATTGACATTCATCTTTTGGCAGACACTGCTGATTATAATTCGGACTATCGCAGTCACTTCAGCATTGTCTATAACATCCATGCAGAAGAGGCTATCGAATTGCCACTGGTATTTCTCGCTTTAAATATGGACGGATTAGATCGCATCCTTGTCAATCAGAAAGAAATTGAAGGAAAAAAAATGGATCAGCCCGGTTCAAAATTTCCCTTTTTACGTTTAAAGGATGGCTATTATGAAATCAGCTACGACAGCGATGAATGGAAAAGTATTTCGCTGAATGATGCATTTCATTTTACCGCTAAGCTTCACAAAGGTGATAACAGCATTCAGGTTCAATACAGCGCTTATATGGGCTATGACCGACGGGATATTCGGACCAGATACCAAATTGACTACCTCCTATTCCCTTCTAGGTACTGGTCGTCTTTTGGCCCGATTGAACTGTATCTGCACCTCGACGGGAAGATGGATGTACTTACACAGGATCTGGGAACAGCCAAATTACAAACAGATTCCATTGTTCACTGGAGAATTGATCAGGTAGAAAAGAAAGAGAGTTTTCATATTGAAGTTGGCTTAAAAACCTCCATGTTAGCACAAGCAATTCTTTGGGTACATCCCGAGCTGCTCGCCCTGATCGGGTCAATATGCCTGCTATGCCTGCATATCCGCTGTATTTATCTAAAATACAAAACTGGCCGATACCGCTATGCACTCCTACTTGGAAATCTAATCATTCCAAGCTCTTTCTACTTCTTCATCTGGTTTTGGTCCAGTCTGGCCAACTATCTTGTCAATGGAGTCTTTGACGAAAAGTCCCGCGGTTTTATCCTGTTGGTCATCTTTACCTTACCCCTGATCTACCTCGTCTATGATTTGGTTTTGTTTATTATCGATAGAAGCATTCGCGCTAAATTGAACAGGTAGAAAACCGGCTGCTATTTTTTATAGGTCAGCTTGTTTTCAATCATACGGTTGTTATATTGCTGGATAAAAGCTTTCATCTTGGTCTCCATCGTATCCAATACCGCTGGATGTTGTTTTAACAGATCCTGTTTCATCAAGCGGTCCTTCTTAAGATCATAAAATGAAGTCACTTTCAGTCCATCATAAGACATCATATAATCTTTATAGTAGAGATTATAGCTCCCTGAGTTATTATTAAGCACAAAATTATCCTTACCCGGTTTGAAGGCATCTGAACCAAATGCGAAATAAGGCTCATCATAGTGCAGATAATTCAAAATAGTAGGCATAATATCTATTTGCTGTACCAGTTTATCCGCTTTGCCAACTAGATTATCACCGGGTGCATAAAATATTATAGGGATTTGGAAGCCCCCTGCTGCCGTTTGATATTCCGGCAGGTAGCTTACAGTAGCGTGGTCTGCACAGATAACAAATACGGTATTCTTGTACCAGGGCATTTTCGATGCTGTTGCAAAAAATTCACGCAGCGCATTATCGGTATATCCAATGGGTTCCTGTACCGGCAAAGGTCCTTTAGGAAATTTCCCCTGATACTTTTCAGGTACCTTAAATGGGTGATGCGAAGATAAAGAGAAGAAACTAGCGAAAAATGGCTGATGAAACGTGTTGACCTTATTCGCTACAAATTGCAAAAACGGTTCATCCCAGATTCCCCATATACCATCAAAGTCAGCGTCATTGTTATATTCGTTTTTACCAAAATAATGCTGGATACCCGCCAGTTTCATATAAGCGGAGAAGCCCATGCTGCCATTGGGTGCTCCGTGGAAAAAAGCCGTCTCATATCCCTTTTCCCCTAAAAGCTTCGCTAAGCTTGTGGTTTCATTTCCAGAATATATCGAAAGCACAAAAGGCTCACCAATGGAAGGAATGCCGGTAATGACTGATGGTAAAGCATCAATTGATTTACGGCCATTGGCATAAGTATCTGTAAATGTGTAAGCATTGCGGATTAATGAATCCAAAAAAGGCGTATAACCTTTGTATTTTCCACCTTGGATATCTTTATTCAACTCACCAAAATGTTCTTTTGCAAAACTCTCTAAAATCAGAACGACGACATTTTTCTTCGCAAAGGGCTGGTCTGATTGCGGTACATGAATAGGATTGTATAACTGTTCAAGCTCTTGTTCGGAATAATAATGGACAGGTTTAAGATTAACAGCCTTCAATGTTTTCAATATACTAAATGGCGTATTCAGCACAATATTCATTTCTTCCGGTGTCTCCACATAATCACCCGCATTGCTCAATGTAATGGGACGGGTACTATGGGCCCAACCGCCACGCACACCACCTATGAAAAGAAAAGCAGTCAGTAAAAATAAAGGCAATTGGATCAAAAATGACTTCCAGCTATATTTCGTAGTCCTTTCAATCTGAATAAGCTTATACGATTTAATCAAACCATACACAACCAGTACCAACACTATAATGAGATACCAATAATCCAAACAGAAATCAAAAGCCAGCTTCATCAGGTTGGATTCATTGGAAAATTGGTCAATTACCGTTCCTGTCGTCCTTTTTAGGGTAAATGGATAGTAGGCAAAATCAATCAGATTTAACGCTATACCAATTGAATTGGTCACGACAAAGATCCATTTTGCAACTTTTTGATAGATTTTATTCGATTTAAACGGACCTGGAACAGTCAGCATCACAATATAAAGAATATTAAAATACAGTAGGGCTACAATGTCGAATCGTATACCACCCGCAAACATCACCAAGAGCTTACCTGCATCGACATGAGGAAATAAGGAAGCATTGACGCCATAAAACCCCAATCGCAATAACGCATAGATGACTAAAAGAAAGATAAAACGAATTGCGACAGCAAAATAAGGTGCAAATACTCCTCTTAATTTCATAGCTCTAATATTTTAAAAATTCACGATATACGTCTTGATAATACGCTTTGCCAATATTCAATAAGCTGTCTGTTTTGCCAGCAGGATATTCCTTGTTGGATCTGTAATTGATAATTCTGCCTACATTATCGAAAGAAACCGCCTGTTGTGGGGTAATCACACCAAAGGCATCCTTCGAATTGTAAAATGCAATTTGAGGCGTCGTCGGATTAAAAAGATCCCGGCTCCAATGATAACGATCTGTTGGGAGCTTCAATTGTGTCAATAAAGTCGCCGCCAAATCCGTTTGATTGCCGATTCTATTAAATATTTTCCCACGATATTCAGGTTTTATAACATCACCGAAAAAGATCAGCGGAATATGAAAGCGATTGGGGTGAAATAGTTCCCACCTTTCTGAAGGAAGGCGATGTCCATGATCAGCCACAATTACGAAAAGGGTATTTTTATACCAAGCTTCCTTTTTAGCTTTATTGATAAAATCAAAAACAGCTGAATCCGTATAATTTGCTGTACTTCGGAATTTATCCGCATTGGTAGCGTTGCCAAATTTATAGCCGTGTTTTAACTCAAATGGTTCGTGATTAATTAAGGTAAAGATCGTCGAAAAGAAAGGTTGTTTTTCTTTTCTAAAATCCTTGATCATCTGATTAAAGACCACATGGTCATATACACCCCATGAGGCACGTTCGGCATCCAATCCAAAATTGGCGTTATCCACCACCCTAGACATCCCATGCGTCAGCATATACGATTTAAAATTGTAAAACTCGCTCTGACCACCATGATAAAATGATGTTTCATAGCCGGCATGATCGAACTCCTGTCCAATGGCAGGCATATTTTCATGTTTGTCGATATACTTGATAATACTCTCGGGTCCTTGTGCCGGAAAACCGCTCAAAACCGCTACCATGCCCTTATCGGATCGATCAGCAGCAGAATAAATATGGTCAAACAAAATACCGCCTTTAATCAACTCTTCCATGTGTGGCGTAATTCCCTTTTCCCCGCCAAGAGACTGAATGAGATCGCCGACAAAACTTTCCAACATAATAATAACGACATTCGGACGAGTCGTTGACAATACCTCAACGGCAGAATCAGGTTGGCTTTGAAAGGCGGGTCGTAGCTTGTCCTGAATATCCTTCTGATCCGCGTAATAATTATAGGGGTTTTTCAGTTTGGTACTTTCGGCAAAGAAATCCCGTAAAAAAGACCATTGGGTATTAACCGCTGCATGATTATAAAACGTTTCCTCGGAATAATAGGCTTTACTAGGGTTTAGTGTCGCTCTCCCATAACCACCGCGGATAAACGTGAAAAGTACAAAGACTCCGATTGCCAGTTTGAAAAAATTACCTACAGGAGATTTGATATTGAAAAAAGAGACTTTTTTAAACATCCAACGGTACAGAAAATAACCACAGAATATACCGATCAACATCCCAACGATGGGGAGAAACACCGGCGTGGACTCAGCCGAAGCTACGGCTCCCGAAGGTGAGGCAAAAAATGCATCGATGGCACGTTTAGAAATTTTGTCACCCCATTCCCGGTAGATGTTAACATTGATAAAGCTTGTCACAAAGAACAATACCAGGACAATAATGGTATAGATATCCAGGATCAGCCGTTTGGGTTTCAGTTTTGGGAAAAAACTTAACATGCAATACACAAGAAACGGCAGCGCACATATATAGGAAACAGCAGAAAAATCCAGGTTCAAACCGTGGTAATAAATTCTGAAAATCTCCGTAAAATTCGAAAAACCTATTTTCTCAAAAAAAGCAGTAACAAAAATCAATCTATCTATAAAACAGATAATTAACCAGAACAGAAAATACTGTGTTAAAGCTCTAAGCTCATTAGCAAATCGTTGCATCCCTTCGTGTAAAAATAAAACAGGCAAATTTACATTAATTTACATGAAATACGGGCTAATTACTTAGTAATATGAAGAAAAGATTAAAAAAGTATAAATCCTGCATTATGCTTTACCCCACTGCAATAACCACCTCTTCTGCTTAGGAGAATCTTCAATAAACTTATTGCTTAGCCTTTATTCATAACTTCTTTTTGTTTGAGAACAAGATCAATGGATTACTAAGGAAAATAACATAGAATTCCTTACTTTTGTGTTCCTTAAAAGTTTGAATACAAAAATTTAAAATGAGCATAGCGAAAACTTACAATCCAAAAGAAGCTGAAGAAAAATGGTACAGCTATTGGAAAGCGAATGGATTTTTCCGTTCCACCCCGGACGAACGTGAACCTTACACGATTGTGATGCCTCCTCCGAATGTCACGGGAGTATTGCACATGGGGCATATGCTGAATAATACCATTCAAGACGTTTTGATTCGCCGCGCACGTATGCAGGGAAAAAACGCTTGTTGGGTACCGGGGACCGATCACGCCTCCATTGCCACTGAAGCTAAGGTCGTCGCTATGTTGAAAGAACAGGGAATTGACAAACGATCTTTATCGCGTGAAGATTTCTTAAAACATGCTTGGGAATGGAAGGAAAAATACGGTGGTATTATTCTAAAACAACTCGAAAAACTTGGCGCTTCCTGTGACTGGGATCGTACACGTTTTACCATGGATCCGGAGTTATATCAATCTGTTATCCGCGTATTCGTCGATCTTTATCATAAAGGATTGATTTATCGTGGTTACCGCATGGTCAACTGGGATCCTGAAGCAAAAACAAATATCTCAGACGAAGAGGTTATTTATAAAGAGAAAAACGGCAAATTATACCACCTGAAATATCAGGTTGAGGGAACAGATCAATATATTGTTGTGGCGACTACCCGTCCTGAAACCATCTTTGGTGACACAGCCGTGTGTATCAATCCCAATGATGAGCGCTACACCTGGTTAAAAGGAAAGCAAGTCATTGTGCCGATCGTTGGTAGAAAAGTGAACATCATTGAAGATGAATATGTCGATTTGGAGTTTGGTACAGGATGCCTTAAAGTTACTCCAGCGCACGATGTGAATGACTACGCACTAGGTAAAAAGCACAACCTGGAATTTGTCGACATCTTTACCGACGAAGCAAAACTAAACGACAATGGCCTGCATTACGCCGGTATGGATCGTTTTAAAGTCCGCAAGGAAATCGAGAAAGAGCTGGAGGAAAAAGGATTATTGGAGCAAGTTGAAAACTATACCAATAATGTTGGAACTTCAGAGCGAACAGGTGCTGTTATTGAGCCTAAAATCTCTAATCAGTGGTTCCTTAAAATGGAAGACTTGGCAAAACCTGCATTAGATAACGTCATGGACGATACCATTAAATTTCATCCGACGAAATTCAAAAATATTTACCGCAATTGGATGGAGAATGTTACCGACTGGAATATCTCAAGACAATTGTGGTGGGGGCACCAAATACCGGCTTATTTCTATGGCGATGGAAACGAAGACTTTGTGGTTGCACAAACGGTTGAAGAAGCCCTTGTTTTAGCGCAGGAAAAATCAGGTAATACAACGCTTCAATTGACCGATCTACGTCAAGATGAGGATGTGCTTGATACCTGGTTTTCAGCTTGGCTATGGCCAATTTCGGTTTTCAATGGCATCAACGAACCGGAAAATGCAGAAATCAACTACTATTACCCTACGCAAGATTTAGTCACTGCCCCAGACATCATTTTCTTTTGGGTAGCACGTATGATCGTTTCAGGATATGAATTCCGCGGACAATTGCCTTTTGAAAATGTTTATTTCACGGGTATTGTACGCGACAAACTGGGCCGTAAAATGTCTAAATCACTGGGCAACTCTCCTGATCCGATTGATTTAATGAATGAATATGGTGCAGATGCTACGCGGATGGGAATGTTATTGACTGCTCCAGCAGGTAATGACCTTCCTTTTGATGTAGAACTTTGTGTACAGGGCCGTAATTTTGCCAATAAGATCTGGAATGCATTCCGCTTGGTTAAAGGCTGGGAAATTACAGCTACTCCAGCTTCGGATTCAGATAAGATTTCGGCATCTTGGTTTGAAGCAAGGTTAAATCAAGCCTTGGTCGATATCGAAGAAAACTTCAAACACTATCGTTTATCAGATGCATTGATGACAACCTACAAATTGGTATGGGATGACTTCTGTGCCTGGTACCTTGAATTAGTGAAACCGGCTTATGGCTCCCCTATTTCTAGCGAAACCTTAGCAACAGTAAAATCTTTTTTCCAACGTATACTCACTTTAGTACATCCTTTCATGCCTTTCCTAACAGAAGAATTGTGGCATGACGAACTGTTCGGTGTGAAAGACGAGA
The DNA here is from genome assembly GCF_007830445.1 of Sphingobacterium siyangense. GTDB lineage: Bacteria > Bacteroidota > Bacteroidia > Sphingobacteriales > Sphingobacteriaceae > Sphingobacterium > Sphingobacterium siyangense. The sequence continues at coordinate 97,079 of NZ_VLKR01000014.1, forward strand.
AAGATTGCATTATCGTAGCCCCTTATCCTACAGCGAATGATTTTGATGAGCAGCTTATAAAAGATTTCGCTATCGCTCAACAGATTATTTCGGAAGTTCGGAATATTCGCAATTCTAAAGGTATCTCCCCTAAAGTTGCTTTACCATTAGCGATCAATCAACAATCGGACGTCAACCTGGAGCAATATATTGATATCATCACCAAGATTGCAAACTTGGAAGGCGTAACTTTTGTTTCTGAGAAAGTAGCTGGTGCCGCAAGTTTCCTTGCTGGCAAAGACGAATGTTATGTTACGTTGGAAAATAATATTGATGCGGATGCTGAACGTGAGCGTATCGAGAAAGAATTGGAATACCTAAAAGGCTTCCTTGTATCTGTAGACAAAAAGCTTTCCAATGAACGGTTTGTGCAAAATGCTAAACCTGAAATTGTTGAAAACGAAAAAAGTAAAAAGGCTGATGCCGAAGCGAAGATTAAAATTCTTCAAGAAAGCTTAACAGCATTAGGTTAACAGCTACGCTATAAATCTCGAAAAGTCCCGTGCAATGAACGGGACTTTTTTATGTTTAACGAGCGATCAAATTCGGTGATCATTCGGTGCTTGTTCGGTACTTCTTCGGAGCTCGTTCGGTGCTTCTTCGGTGCTTCTTCGGTTGCCAGCGAATAAGCTCCGTTAAATATCCGAAGTATATCCGATAAAAAAACGTATTAAGAGCGAATTTGATTGACAATTGTACCCCACGAAGAGCACGAGCTTTCACGAAAGAGCCCAACAGACGACTCAAGTAAATTTTGATCCGTCATGCACAGGCAATATATAGGACAAGGATATACGATAAAAACTTTTGAAACAAGAAGCAAAGCGCTTTGCCCTATTCCAAAATAACCCTACAGTTTATAATTAACCAAAGATCAACCATGCTGATAACTTTATATAAATTCCTGTAAAAAAATGAATAACTTTATAGGAGCGAACTTAAATTATATCATTATGGGATTCAAAGAGACATTTCAGATTAACGGTGAAAACCTTTTACAAAAGATCAAAGAAATCATTGCTGAGGGCAATGTGAGCAAAATCAGCATTTCGGACAAACATGGCAAAGAAATCATGAGCTTTCCAGTAACTGTTGGTGCCATAGGCTTGATCTTAGCACCTGTTTTTGCTGCAATCGGTGCTGTAGCCGCATTGCTTACAGAATGTACGATCACCGTAGAACGAAATACAAACAAGGAAGAAAAAGACAAAGAAGATAACAGCACTGATCCCCCTACAACGATAACCGTAAAATAATCAATTTAAAATTGACCGTTATGAAGATCTTTAAAAATATACTTTGTATTTTATTTGCCTTGCTATTCATCAATGCAGGGCTGGATAAACTTTTTCATTATATGCCTACGCCACCAATGGATATGGACATGAAAAAAGTATTTGAGGCTTTTGCCACGATCAAATGGCTAATGCCACTGGTTGGAATCATCGAACTCTTGGGCGGTTTATTGTTTATTTTCCCAAAAACGAGAACACTGGGTGCACTGGTCATCTTCCCCATACTCATTGGTATTTTTACCCACAACATGATTTTTTACAGCCAAATGGGACTAATTATTTGGGCTGTACTTTTCATTATTTGGCTATGGGTGGTATTCGAAAACTGGGGCAAGTATAAAAAACTGATGGAATAATTGCTTATATTCTTCTCCAAACGAATATCGAGCAGGATAATGCATCTATTAAATACCTATTACTTTGACAAATTGATAGGTATTTAATGTTTTTATTAACATAAAATTAAAAAACAAAAAACTTTGTACGACTAGAATGGTTTGGTCAATTATTTGATGTGTTTTTAGAACATTCCCACGATAAAATGATTTTATACAAGGGAAATGAAGAGCTGTCTAATATTTGCTAGCAAGTATAGTACATAAATTAAACTTGCATTTACACGCAAATTTACCTTAGTTTGCTGAAATCGTGGCGATATACGTTATATATCTGAAAACTTAGCAAACTTTTTTCCGTTTTAATTTTTATTAATAGATACTTAAATCAAATTATACGTTGAACAGATTTACCCGAATTGCTTTCAAAACAATATTGTGGATTATTGGAGTAATAATTGCGCTGGCTATTTTAATCGTATTTTTAATCAGAATACCCTCCGTTCAGAATTATATTGCTGGAAAAGTAACACACTATGTGGAAGGTAAGATCGGTACCCACGTTAAAATTGGCTACATTAATATTGATTTCCCTAAAAAACTGGTTTTAGAGGACATCTATTTAGCTGACCAAAGCAAGGATACCTTAGTAGCAGGAAAAAGCATAGCTGTCGATATCAACATGCTAAAACTTCTGAAAAATACCGTTGAAATTCAAAGCATTGAAGCAGAAGGAATCACCGCAAAAATCCGCCGTACATTGCCGGACAGTTCATTCAACTTTGATTATATTGTTAAAGCTTTCGCTTCTCAAAAGGAAAGCAAACCGACTGCAGACAGCAGTTCAGCCCTTCTATTTAACCTTGATAAGGTCAAATTTGATAAATTTCATATTGTCTATGCCGATGATGTTATTGGAACGAGTGCTGATGTTTACCTGAACAGCCTAAATACCAACGTCAAGAAGTTCGACCTCACAAAAAACATGGCTTTCAATCTGCCCAAAGTGAAGATAGATGGTCTGAGTGCCACAGTGAAACAATGGCGACCAGTTGTTGATGGCACGGCACCCACGGTCAAAGATTTTGGCATTACAGATAAAACGGCACAAGTAACCACCTTGCTTCCCGATGTCGGTATACAGATTGCTGACCTGACCAATATCTTAGTGCGCTATGAGGATCAATCCAGTCTGCTGAATACAAAATTTTATATCAAAAATCTTCATGCAGACATTAACAAGATCGACCTTAACAAAGAACTTGTCGATATTCAAACGATCAATCTTGACGGTTCAGACAATAATGTGCTCTTTGGAAAGATCCAGAAAAAAGTAAACACAGAAGCGAAAAACACCGCGGATACCACCAAAATAAACTGGGTTGTCTCAGCCAAAGAAATCCAAATCAACAATACAAGCTTAGCGTATAGAGACAACAATCAGGCCCGTATGAAAGGCTTTGATTACTTCAATATTAAGATCCCTGGAATGAAAACCAGTTTAAATGATCTTTACTATAGCGCCGATTCGATCAGCGGATCATTAAAAGAGCTTGTAGCCTCTGATCATTCCGGGTTTGTGATCAAGCAATTGAAAGGGGATTTTAAGTATACAAATACCGGCGCGGAGATCAAAAACCTGTACGCAGAAACACCACGTACCCTACTGCGTGATTACTTAAAAGTAACCTATCCATCTTTGGATATTATTGCCCAAAAGCCAGAGCTGATCTATGTCAATGCAACGATCAAAAAGAGCCACGTAGATATGCGCGACATCTACTATTTTGCTCCTTTTTTGGATACCATGCAGGTGATGAAACCATTGATGGACAAAAAGTTTAATATTGATGGTCGCGTTGTGGGTAAGGTAAATGATTTAAATATTCCGGCAATTGATTTCCAAACCCTGTCCAATACACGTGTCATTGCAAGTCTGCATTTAAAGGGTCTACCCAACGTCGATAAAATGTCAATGGATCTTAATTTAAAGAAATTGACCACAGGACGTTCGGATATCGAAAAGCTGGTTTCAAAAAAAATGCTTCCTAGCGGAATAGAGTTGCCCAATACGATCGGCCTTACCGGAACTTTTAATGGTGGGATGAATGCCTTTAACACCAATCTTTCGCTGGTAACAGAGAAAGGAACAGCCAAGTTCAATGGTAAAGTAGGCATGATAGGTCGCGATACAACCTATGATGCATTTGTGAGTATTCGTGATTTTGACATTGGTAAGATCATGAAAATGGACAGTACATTAGGCATACTTTCATTTGAGGGAAAAATCAAAGGTCATGGAACGGATCCGAAGAAACTTGTCGCCAATTTTGATGGCAAAGTAAATCGAATGGATGCGATGGGTTATCGTTATCAGAATATCGATATGAATCTCACTGCCGATAAAGGTGATATCAAAGCCTCTGTGGTTAGTCCCGACCCTAATATTCAATTGAAGTTAAATGCAACGGCCAACATGAAGTCCAAATATCCGCAGGTGGATTTTGAGCTTATGGTAGATACCATTAATCTTAAAAACTTAAAATTAATGGACGACGATCTCAAATACCACGGTAAACTTGTGGGCAATTTCAGTTCAGCCGATCCGAATTTTTTAAATGGGGAGGCACATATCACCAATTCATCCATTCTTTACAACGACGCATATTATACTTTAGACAGCATTTCACTTGTTGCAAAAGCCGATACCAGCCGCAATTTGCTGCTACTCAAATCAGACTTTTTGAATGCCCATTTGGTCGGAAAATACAAAATTTTAGAGTTGCAGAATGCCATTCAAGACATTTTACAGGTATACTACCAGCCGGGAAAAGGTGTTAAAGTTCCCAAATATGAGCCTCAGAATATTGAGTTTTCCGCCCAATTGACCAGGACTAAATTTGTAAAGGATTTTCTTCCAGAACTAACGGAAATGTCTGATATTACGTTGGATGGTATGTTCAATAGTCAGTCAAAAACTATTCTTGCGAAATTGGATGCCCCTAAAATCACCTATAGTGGCACCGAAATCAATAACATCACCTTGGATATTAATACCTTGGACAGTACACTTTACTACTCGGCCTTGATCAATAAAATCAAGGTGAGCAATATCGAACTGGTGAATACAGTCTTCAGTGGTAAAGTCATTCAAAACAATTTGGATTTTGGCCTTTGGATTAAAGACAAGAAAGAGAAAGAGCAGTATCATTTGGGCGCCAATATGCGCGTTGATAATGGAGCGTTTGTTTTTAGCCTACTTCAGGATGGCCTTATGCTGAACTACGACAAGTGGACGATAAATCCAAACAACGTGCTCAAATTTGGAAGCACGGGTATTCAGGCCAATGACTTTATCTTAAGTAATAAAGGACAAGAGCTGAGTATATCATCGCAGGATAGTGTGCTCAATTCGCCACTCAACATTGCCTTTAAAAATTTCCGCATTGAGACATTAAGTAAAATGCTTGAAAGTGAAACAGTCGATCTTGGCGGCGGGATTAATGGTCAGGCAACCATATCACGTTTGGAAAGTAGCCCTGTCTTTGTATCCGATCTGGTGATCGACAAATTCTATATTGGACAAGATACTGTCGGGAATGTCAACATAAAAGTTAACAATGAAAAGGAAAACACCTATAATGCGAATATCAGTATCAGTGAAAATGGCAACAATGTCGTATTAAGTGGTGATTTTATCAATCCTCCAAAGGGAGAAGCAACCCTGGATTTCACCTTGGATATTGCGCCACTCTCCATGCAGACAGTTCAGGCATTCAGTTTGGGTTATCTAAAAGACTCGAAAGGAAATCTTGAAGGCCAGTTAAAAATAACGGGATCACCATCCAAACCACTCATTAACGGCGATGTGAAGTTTAAAGATGCACAATTCAATATTGCTATGTTGAATGCACTTTTCAAAGCTAAAGATGAAACCATTCATCTGGATGAAAGGGGTATTACTTTCCCTAAATTTGCATTAGAAGACAAGAAAGGAAATATTGCCAAGGTAACAGGATCCATAGAAACCAAAACGTATACTGATTTTGATTTTAATCTCAATATCAATACGGACAATTTTGAGGTGCTCAATTCAACACAAAGCGACAACGATATGTTCTATGGTAAAATGTATCTTACCTCGAACCTTCGCATTCGGGGAAATCTTGATAAGCCTATCGTTGATGGTACAATCAAGGTATTAGATGATACCGATTTCACCTTTGTTATGCCAAACGAAGATCCCGGGATGGCCGATCGTAAAGGTGTTGTCGAATTTGTTGATAAGAGTGATACCACAAGAGCCAACGTATTTGCAAAATTAGATTCGATGACCGTAACCCGTCTGACGGGAATCGACGTAGATCTGAATCTTCAAACGGATAAAGATGCCAAATTTAAGATCCTCTTGGATGCCGGTTCACAGGATGCACTGAATATCCAAGGAGAAGCGGAACTGAACGCAGGCATTGATGCGAGCAGCAAAATTACCTTGTCAGGTACATTTACCGTAGACAAAGGGAGCTATTCATTCAGTTTTGGTCCCGTAAAAAAAGATTTTACATTCCGAAAAGGAAGTACGATCACCTGGAACGGAGATCCCTTGGATGCGCAGCTTAATATCACAGCGGCATACACAACCAAAGCTCCAACGCTGGAGCTTGTAGCGACGCAACTGGGATCAGAAAACGCTAATTTATACAAGCAACGTATTCCTTTCAATGTCTTGTTGAAGATTACAGACAAATTGTTCCAACCGCAACTGAATTTTGATATCGACTTGGACGAAAACAACTCCGTTGTTTCCCAAGATGTGATCAGCAAAGTAAATAACGCATTGACCACCTTGCGTGAAAATCCATCTGAACTTAACAAACAGGTCTTTTCACTCATCGTTTTAGGACGCTTTATGTCGACCAATCCATTTGAAAGTTTATCCGGTGGGGGCGGCACAGAAGCCATTGTCAGAAATAGCATCAGTTCATTCCTGAGCGGTCAATTGAACCGCCTTGCCTCCGAGCTTATCACCGGAGTAGAACTGGATTTCAACTTAACTTCGGAGGAAGATTATGCTACTGGAGCGGGCCAAACCCGAACAGATCTGAATATCGGTGTATCTAAAATGCTTTTAAATGATCGTCTAAAAATTACCGTTGGTTCTAATTTTGAGGTTGAAGGAAATACACGTCCGGGAGAAACCGCCAACAATATTGCTGGGGATATCCAATTGGATTATCAACTTTCGCAAGATGGCCGTTATTTTGCACGGGTATATCGTAAAAATCAATATCAGGTTACGCTCCAAGGCCAATATGTAGAAACAGGTATCGGATTTATCATCAATATGGATTACAACAGGTTCCGGGAAATCTGGATGAGTTCGAAAAAACTCAAAGCGTACTATGACACGAATAGCAAAGGTTTCAGAAAACGTTTTGATGTGGAACGTATGGAAACCGATTCAGTGTATCGTGATAGCGTACGCACAGTCATCAGAGATAGTTTGATGACCCATAGCCCTGAGTACAGAAAACGTATGGAGGAAAGAGAACAAGAGAAACGTAAACAACAGTTGGACTCCAGTAAAAACACGCCGAAAAGCGATAGTCCAAAATCAACTATAGATACCATCAGAACGACAGCTATAAAAAATGAAGATGAGGAAAGGAGTTATCATGCAAGCTAAACTAAAGTATATTGTTGGAATAGTTTCATGCGCTGCATTTCTAGCATCCTGTTCTTCAACCAAGAATCTGAAAGAAGGAGAAAGCTTATATGTTAAAGGCAACGTGATAATCGATTCGGACACCATCTCCAAGGAAAACAAGGAAAAGATTGCGACGCATTTAGAAGCGGCATTGATGCCCAAACCCAATAAACGTCTAGCTGGCGTACCATTCAAGTTGTACTTCAACAATATGGCCGGCGATTCTGTAGGGAATAATATCATTAAAAAATTTTTCAAGAAAATTGGTGAGAAACCGGTATTGTTGAGCGATGTCAATCGCGAGTACAATGAAAATCTACTGCGTAATCGTCTGGAGAATTTTGGTTTCTTTAATGCTGAAGTAAAATCCGACACTTTAGTTGAAAACAAAAAAGCAACGGTTAATTATACGGCCAAGCCAAATTTTATCTACCGAATAAGATCTGTTCAATTTGATATTGACAGCACCACACAGCTGGGTAAAGATATTCGTTCGAGCTCCGATCAAAGTCTCTTACAGGTGGGCAAAAATTATAGCCTTGATGTTATCCTAAATGAGCGTGACCGCATCGACAATGACCTCAAAAATAAAGGGTATTATTATTTCAGCCCTGATTACATCCTGGTTCAGGTAGACAGTTCACACCGGAACAACAAGGTCGACATGTATGTTACTGTAAAGAAGGAAACACCGGCACAGGCGAGGGTACCGTCAAAAATCAATAAAATCTACGTTTACCCGAACTACACGGAAACAAGCACCGGTTATCAGCGATCCACCCGTAACGCGGAACTATATGATAGCAGCTACTATTTTATAGACCGCCAGCATCTTTATAGAAAGCCTGTTATCGCGAATCATATCTTCTTCCACCCCGGCGACGTCTACAACCGTAATGCCCACAACCAAACCATCAGCCATCTGGTGAATCTCAATAGCTGGAAATTTGTCAAAAATAACTTTGTTGACAGCAAAGAAGTTCCCAATGCACTAGACGTCTACTACTACTTAACTCCATTGCCAAAAAAATCACTCCGTGTGGAACTTTTGGGAAAAATGGCTTCGGTATACAATGGTACAGAAGTTAATGTCAACTGGACTTTACGCAACGCATTTAAAGGCGCAGAGCAGTTAAGTTTTAATGTATTCGGTGGTTATGAAACCCAGACCGGTGGATCAGCTGACCTCAATTCGAGTTATTACCGTTACGGGATGGAGGCTACACTGACTTTCCCGCGGATATTGTCCCCTTTTGGAAGGATTTCTCCTACGCGACGTTTTATTCCGAAGACTTATGTCAAAGGCCGCTATGAATTTTTAAATCGCCGCAAAGCATATACCTTAAATTCCATCGCATTGGATTACGGTTATATCTGGCAGGAGTCTGAAGAGAAGCAGCACGATCTTGCGTTAATGGAGATTACCTATGTTCAGCCTAAAGGTATTTCTGAAAACTACCAAAAACAAATGGATACTATTCCGGCGTTAAGGCACGCAATAGATCCACAATTTACGATTGGCCCAAATTATAACTTCACGTTTCAAAATACGATGAAGCAGCATTTGAAAAATACATTTTATTTCAAAGGCAACCTGGACCTCTCGGGGAATATACTCGGTTTGATAAAAGGAGCTGATTTCAATAAAGGGAAAACGTTCAAATTGTTCGATGCTTATTTCTCCCAATATATCAAGATCAGTGGCGATGGCAGACACTATCTCAAATTGTCGGAGAATTCGCAGCTTGCTTCTCGGGTCAGTTTAGGATTAAGCTATTCCTATGGTAACTCTCGGTCACTTCCCTATTTAAAACAATATTATGTGGGTGGACCTAACAGTATCCGTGCATTTGGTGCTCGTGCAATTGGACCAGGAACAGTTGCCCCTGAAAAATTAAGCAACGGCCTCTTCTATGCCGACCAGACCGGTGATATCAAATTGGAACTTAACACAGAATACAGAGCTAAATTAGCAGGCTTTGTTCATTGGGCAGCATTCATTGATGCCGGGAACGTGTGGTTGCAACGGGATGATGTCAACAAGCCGGGTGGTAAGTTCAGCAAGAACTTTTTAAATGAATTAGCCGTCGGCGGTGGAGCTGGATTACGCTTCGACTTTACGTTTTTGATCATTCGTACAGATATGTCCATACCTTTCCGCATTCCCTATCTTCCAAAAGGAGAACGTTGGGTATTTAAGGATATCGACTTTGGAAGTTCAAAATGGAGAAAGGATAATTTGATGTTCAACCTAGCCATCGGCTATCCGTTCTAGGATTTCAAATTTGATTTTACACGATAGAAATAACAGGCTTGAACGAATTTCAGGCCTGTTATTTTTTTTTGCTATTTTATAAAAGTCATCGATTTTGGAGGGGTCTATTTCTTATGTCAAAAAACAAGTTATTCCCGCTAAATACATTGATTTACTGACAATAATTGATTAAATTCAAGAATTATTTAATAATCCACATAAATGCTCATGAAATATCCATATAAAAAAAGTACAAGCATTCGTGAAGATGGACCGGGTATGCGATGTGGCATAAAAACCGCCGAAGGCAGCTATATAATTAAAAGGCAGATGTATATACTTAAGCGGACAATTAGCTCATGAATAAACAAATAATTTACATATGAAAGTAACTATTGTTGGTGCTGGAGCTGTAGGCGCAACTACAGCGGACAATTTAATCCGTCGAAATGTCGCAGAGGAGATTGTATTATTGGATATTAAAGAAGGTTTTGCAGAAGGCAAAGCGCAAGATATGGCACAAACTGCCGCATTATTGGGTTTTGAATCAAAAATCAAGGGGGTAACCAATGATTATCTGTCAACTGCAGGTTCAACTGTTGCCGTTATTACGTCGGGGATTCCACGTAAACCTGGAATGACACGCGAAGAATTGATTGGGACAAATGCCAATATTGTCAAGTCGGTTGTCGAAAACTTAGTAAAACATTCTCCGGATATTATCATTGTTATCGTATCTAATCCCATGGATACCATGACCTATCTAGCACTTAAATCAAGTGGATTGCCTAAGAATAGAATTATTGGAATGGGCGGTACATTGGATTCAGCACGATTCAAATATCAACTGAGTGAAAAACTGAATGCTTCTGCGGCCGATCTCAATGCCATTGTTATTGGCGGTCATGGAGATACAACAATGATACCACTCATCAAGCACTCCACGTGGAACAGTATTCCAGTCACTGATTTCCTTACCCCGGAAGAGCAAGGCGAAATTGTACACAAAACTATGGTTGGTGGAGCAACATTAACCAGCCTAATCGGCACCTCAGCCTGGTATGCTCCGGGAGCCGCAACAGCTGCAGTCGTCGAAAGTATCGTACGTGATCAAGGAAAATTATTTACAGCATCCGTTTATTTGGAAGGTGAATTTGGTCAAGAAGATATCAATCTGGGCGTACCGGTTATCATCAATAAAAAAGGATGGGATCGCATCGTCCCCATTCAACTCGATGACGAGGACAAAGAAAAATTCAATAAAAGTGCAGAAGCAGTACGTACAATGAATAATGTACTGAAAGAAATAAAAGCGCTGTAGCTCATAAACAATAAAAAGATAAGCTGTAGCTTATAAACTATCAAGAGATAAAAAGCTGTTATTCTATCAATAACAGCTTTTTTTATGAACGTTCAACACGCACTGCGGGTTTTAAAATTTCTTTTTTAAGGGAATTTTTGGGTATGTTTGGCTATATGACAACAGTACCATTTCAATTATTGGATTTACAAGGCCAGGGCACACACATTTTAGTCGATGTAGAAATATATAATCGTTCGTTCAAGATGGTAGTTGATACTGGCGCATCTAAAACTGTATTTGATAAAACGCAATTGGGGCATCTTTTGGATGACCAATTGCAGCTTGAACCTTCAGAAACATTATCAACAGGACTTGGCACCAATTCAATGGAGAGTTTCAATATAAAAATTCCGAGTCTGACATTAGGTGAATGGCAGATAAAAAACTTAAATACTGCGGTATTGGATTTAAGCTCGATCAATTATGCCTATCAGCAGATGGATCTCGAACCAGTGATCGGCGTATTGGGTGGAGATATTTTTGCAGACTATGGCGCTGTCATTGATTATGCAAAGCGCACCTTAAAATTAAGAACCCGGAAATTAAAACTTAAATAGACGTTTGTGGATATGGAGCCGGAGATAGCTATAGTACACAATTGCAATCAATATCCCCAGTCCCCCCATGACGTATAATGTCGTTCGAAGCCCACAGTAACTGGCTAAGGAACCTATCATCAATGTACCAATGGGAAATATCCCCTGAAAAGCCATGACGTAATACGAGATTGCCCGAGCACGATAGATCGGTATGGCATGCGTCTGAATATATGTATTGATACTTGAGTTTTGCATCATCATGGCAAAGGATACCAACATCACATAGACGAGTGCCATCTGCAGCATACTCGAATGCGCCAAAAACAATAATGCAACTCCCATAAGCGCAGCAGCCCCCATCACCTGATAGCGCAAATTGGTACCCGATTTTAAACGGGCCATATTAAAAGCACCAATCATGGCACCCAGGCCGGCCGCACTTTCAAACCAGGAGAACGTACGTTCATCACCATGAAACATTTCTTTTGCTATGGCAGGCAGCAACGAGGTATACGGAATAACGATCAAGCTGGAGAATGTCATGATAATAATCAGCGAGGAGATGTGCGGTGAACGTTTGAGGTAACGAAAGCCTTCGACCAAGCCTTCCCAATTGCTTCCCTTGCTCAGTTGAACATGTGTTTCATCGACCTTCATCATCAATAATGTAATAATAACCGGAACAAAACTGATAAAATTCAGGGCAAAACAAACGAGTTCACCGTATGTACTCAGTAAAATACCGCCTATAGCAGGGCCCAACATTCGTGCGCCATTGAAAATTGTTGAATTCAGCGCTATGGCATTCGGCAGATCTTTACGGTCCCCAACCAAATACATCATGAGCGACTGACGCCCCAAAACATCGAAGGAATTAATAACTCCTTGTATAAGACCTAAGATGGAAAGCCATAAGACACTCTCCCATTTCAGATAAACGACCAAGGTCAAGATCCCAGCCTGTATCATCAAACCAATTTGGGTTATCAGAACCAATTTATACTTTTTATGCTTATCGACAAAACTGCCGATAAATGGAGACAGGACCAAAGAAGGCAATAGGGAGATAAACTGCACAAAACCAAGCCAAAACACAGATCCGGTCAATTCATAGACTAACCAACTGATGGCTATCCGCTGCATCCAAGTTCCCATAAGGGAAATTGCTTGACCTATAACATGTAACCGGAAATTTCTATAATGGAGCGAACGAAAAACCTGCATATGTAAAGATAATACTATATTAAAAGTATAACAAAAAATTAGGAGAAGAGATTCCTTTTTGCTAAAATAAAGATACAATAGGTGAAAATCAATGCTTCAATACTGGAATATAATCAATAACTTTGCATCATTATTTCGAACTTTAGAATAATCAAATAATTATCATTCAATAACATATACAATGAAATTTTTTATTGACACAGCGAACCTAGAGCAAATCAAAGAAGCCCAAGACTTAGGCGTATTAGACGGGGTAACAACCAATCCAAGTTTAATGGCTAAAGAAGGTATTAGCGGTGATGAAAACGTAATCAACCATTATAAAGCGATCTGTGCAATCGTTGATGGCGATGTCAGTGCTGAAGTTATTTCTACAAATTATGAAGAAATGATCAAAGAAGGAGAAGCGTTAGCAGCTCTTGACAGCAAGATAGTTGTTAAAGTCCCTATGATCAAAGATGGCGTAAAAGCAATTAAATATTTCAGCAAAAAAGGTATTAAAACAAATTGTACATTGGTATTTACAGCTGGTCAGGCACTATTGGCTGCTAAAGCTGGGGCAACCTATGTATCTCCTTTTATCGGTCGTTTGGATGATATCTCTACAGATGGATTAGCGTTGATCGAAGATATTCGTTTAATCTATGATAACTACAACTATCCTACACAAATTTTAGCTGCTTCTGTACGTCACAGTGCACACATTTTAGGATGTGCTAAAATCGGTGCTGATGTTATGACAGGTCCTTTATCAGCGATCCTAGCGTTATTGAAACACCCATTGACAGACAGCGGTCTAGCGACATTCTTAGCTGATCACGCTAAAGCTGCAGGCAAATAAGATTCCTATATTTCGATATAGTAACGAAAACCGATAAGTAAGATGACACGAATCTTAAACTTATCGGTTTTCTTATTTTTAATAGATTCCGTATTTTTGTACTGTCAAAAGCATCTTTGAGAAAGGAAATGGCCCATTTCTGTTCGTTAATGGTCTATGCAAAGGGAAAAAATACGATGAATAAATTCGTCGGATAGTTTTTAAACTTGCAAATAAAAGTAAATTTCTCTTAGTTTGTATTTGATCTAAGGCTTAACGAAGAAATCCATGGAAGATTCCAACACTGTATATCCAGAAATTCTCAAACGAAATAGTTTAAAAGTTACCCAACCCCGGTTGAAGGTACTTGAAATTATTTCGAGGAAAGAGTCTGCAATTTCGCAGCCGGAACTGGAAAAATTACTGGGCAAGGATATTGACCGTGTCACATTATACCGGGTATTGGCCAGCTTTGAAGAGAAAGGGATTATCCATAAAATCTTTGATCTACACGGTACAGCTACTTACGCAATGTGTTCGACAAACTGTTCAGAACATGATCATCATGACCAACACGTACATTTTATTTGCCGGGTATGCAATTCTGTGTACTGTCTGGAAGATATGATCTTACCAAAAGTATCGATCCCAGAAGGCTTCAGTCTCGAAGCGATAGCCGTAAATGCACTTGGTGTGTGCAATCATTGCAAAAAGTAAATCAGGCTGTACGAATCCAAAACTATTTTTCGGCTGAACTGTCTATACATTGGCTATCGGAAGATGCTCCGTTTAGCTCGTTATTGTCGTTTCAAATGCTGTTTTTTTCGTACATTGTAGTGGCATCGATCTTGATGTACGGCTCGCTCATGATCTATTGTATCGGCTGAATTTACAAATTCGCTATCACAGCCATTTCGCTGCAATAGGAAGACTGCCGCAAATCGATGCAAATGAATAATTAACAAATAATAATTGGATGAAAACAAGAAAAGAAAATCCATATAAAGAGGTCTTAACACAACTGATTATCGATATCTTCGAAAAATCGGGTAATAAGCCGCTCAACTATAAACAAGTTTCGTCAAAATTGAATCTTACCGATAATGACTCAAAAGTTGCTATAGCCGATATTTTACATGATAATGTAAGAAATGGGCTTTTTATTGAGGTCGAGCGCGGCAAATTTAATCTGAAACAACTTAAAGTTTATGTCACAGGAAAAGTAGATATGACTGCAGACGGTTCTGCCTATGTAATTCCTGATGACGAATTTGAAAATGACATCTATATCGCTCCACGGAAACTTAGACAGGCACTCCATGGCGATATTGTGAAGGTCCATACCTTCGAAAAAAGAAAAGGTGGCCGTAAGAAAGAGGGTGAAGTCGTTGAAATCCTGCAAAGGGCCAAGACTGATTTCACGGGAACGATCAGCATCTCCAACAATTTTGCTTTTTTTATTGCGGATGACCGCAAGATGTTACACGACATTTTTATCCCTTTGGACAATCTGAATGGAGCCAAGGATAAGGAAAAAGTGGTCGTTTCGATTATCGACTGGCCAAGCGGGAGCAAAAATCCTGTCGGAACGGTAAAACATGTTTTGGGTACCAAGGGGGAAAATAACACCGAGATGAACGCTATTTTGGCCGACTATGGTTTCCCATTGGAGTTCCCTAAAAAAGTTGAAGCTGAAGCCAATCAGATTTCGGAAAAAATAAGCGCGGAAGAAATTGCAAAGCGGCGTGATTTTAGAAACGTTACGACCTTTACCATTGACCCAGCGGATGCAAAAGATTTCGATGACGCCATCTCCTTTCAAAAATTAGAGAATGGCAATTATGAAATCGGTGTTCATATTGCGGATGTTTCGCATTTTGTCATACCCGACACAGAATTGGACAAAGAAGCATTCAACCGCGGCACATCCGTCTATCTGGTTGACCGCGTTATTCCGATGCTTCCGGAGCGTCTTTCCAATGGTGTCTGTTCGCTACGTCCGCATGAAGATAAACTTTGTTTTTCGGCTGTTTTTGAATTGGACGAAAAAGCCAATGTGCATGATCAATGGTTCGGCCGTACGATTATCCATTCGGACCGACGTTTCAGTTATGAAGAAGCACAGGAGGTGATCGAAACGAAATCGGGTGATTTCAGTGAAGAGATCCTGAAATTAAATGAACTGGCTTATATTCTGCGGGAGCGTAAGTTCAAAAATGGTGCAATAGCCTTTGAAAGTGAAGAGGTAAAATTCACCTTGGATGAAAATGGCAAACCTACAGGGGTATATACCAAAGTCCGTAAAGATGCGCACAAGCTGATTGAAGATTTTATGTTATTGGCGAATCGTAAGGTTGCCGAGTTTATTGGCAAACAAGGCCGTGGAAAAAACAAGCTTACTTTTGTATACCGGTTCCACGATGTACCTAATCCGGAGACGCTGACAACTTTCTCTCAATTTGCAGCGCGGTTTGGTCATAAATTGACCATCAAAACGGATAAGGAAACAGCGAAATCTTTAAATGCGCTGATGACGAAGATAGAAGGTAGCAAAGAGCAAAATATGCTGACTTCACTTGCGGTACGTTCGATGGCCAAAGCGATCTATACGACAAAGAAGACAAGTCACTATGGACTCGCATTTGATTATTACACCCATTTCACCTCTCCTATCCGTCGTTATCCCGATGTGATGGTACACCGTCTTTTACAATTCTATCTGGAGGGCGGTACCAAGATCAATGCGGAGCATTACGAGAAAATGGCCGAACATTCTTCACAAATGGAGAAAAAAGCGGCTGAAGCCGAACGTGCATCGATTAAGTACAAACAGGCAGAATACTTGCAGGATCAAATTGGTACCGAATATACGGGTATTGTCTCGGGTGTTACTGAATGGGGTATGTATGTGGAGATTGAAGAGAACAAATGCGAGGGTATGGTCAGGCTGCGGGATATCACCGATGACTTTTACGTACTTGACGAGAAGAACTATGCGATTATTGGCCAAAGGAAGAAAAAGAAATTCCAGTTGGGTGATGAGGTTCAAATCCGCGTGAAGAAAGTGGATCTTGATAAACGGCAGATTGATTTTACGTTGTTGAGTTAAGAATAAAAAAAGAGCGTTATTATTCAAAATTAACGCTCTTTTTCTTAAAAAATTGATTGTAAAAAACCTGAGTTTGTATTAAAAAAATAAAACAACTTAGTTTCTACAGACACATCTCGAAAATACTAACATACTAATATGTTAATGAGACTGATATAGGAGTTACTCCAGATTTAATTTCCTGAGATTTCTCAACAATTACTTTCCCTCCCTGCTCAACCTTGTATGTAAGTGTAAATGGTTGCTTAATTGTAAATGCAGAAATATTTACACTAGCAGTCAAATAATTAGCCGGTGATTCCAAAACAGCAGTTTTACCTCCTTGAAAATACTCTTTTTCAACTGAATATAACACTTGACCTGTTGTCCCTGCAGCTCCATTAACAGTCCACGTTTGTGGCTTAGCATCGCCTCCCGCAGACCCACAAGATACAGACACATCTCCACCGTCAACAGTGAAAGATGAAGAAGTTGTAACTGTAACCTTAAGAGCCCCTTTGTTCTCTGATGGTACAGTATTATCGTCGTCCTTTGAGCATCCAACAAAAGCGAAGGTTACCAAGGCCAGTACCACTGCATACATTAATTTCATTTTGATTTTCATAACTTGAATACATTAATTTGTTTCTACTAAATATTTACACGTGTTTATCAAACACTTTGCCAAACAGAACGCAAAAACATGCAGGAGGTGCAATATACCTGAAAACCAGTAGAAGAATATTTTCGAAAGAATACCATTATTTAAAGGGTACTGCACAGCGAAAGAACAACTTAGAGTGCTTACAAGAAGAAACCTATATTACATAGCTTTTTGCCGTTTTGCTACCCTATAATCGTCCATATTCGTGTACAACAAACCATCAGGAGTTGAATAGTTATTGTCGAAAAGGATATAGAATCTACCCATCGTTGCCTAAACGAGGATATTCAGCTTGCTTGCAGATAGTTTCCTGAATCAAAGCTACAAATGACTAAAAATACTAAACGGTTCGCTTAACACACTGCAATAGGAAAAAAGGGATAGTCAGGATCAGAGAATACGAAAGAAGCCAATTGATAATAAAGAAACGAGTAGCACCAATTCAAAAAATAATCTAAATTTTATACACTAACTATTTCATATTCAAAAGGGAATCAGTATCTTTGCGAACTTAAAATATTTAAGGTAAAAAAATTTATAAACAAAAACAGGTAAATGCCTACTATTCAACAATTAGTTAGAAAAGGTAGAGTAGCTCTGGTTGATAAGAGTAAGTCACCAGCGTTGGACTCATGTCCACAGCGAAGAGGTGTATGTACACGTGTATATACTACTACCCCTAAAAAACCAAACTCAGCAATGCGTAAAGTAGCTCGTGTACGTTTAACAAACGGTAAAGAGGTCAACGCTTACATCCCTGGAGAAGGTCACAACTTACAAGAGCACTCGATCGTATTGATCCGTGGTGGTCGTGTTAAGGATTTACCAGGTGTACGTTACCACATCATCCGCGGTGCATTAGATACTTCAGGTGTAGCAGGTCGTAACCAACGTCGTTCTAAATATGGAACTAAGCGTCCTAAACCAGGACAAGCAGCTGCAGCTCCAGCAAAAGGTAAAAAGAAATAATTAAACGGAGGAAAGAAAAATGAGAAAATCAAAACCGAAAAAGAGAATCATTTTACCTGATCCAAAGTTTAATGACGTTCAGGTAACACGTTTCGTAAACAATATGATGGTAGATGGTAAAAAATCTATCGCTTATTCTATTTTTTACGACGCAGTAGAATTAGTAGAACAAAAAACACAAGAAAGCGGTTTAGAAGCTTGGAAAAAAGCTTTGAACAACGTTATGCCTGCTGTTGAAGTTAAATCACGCCGTGTTGGTGGTGCTAACTTCCAAGTTCCTATGGAAGTTCGTCCAGATCGTAAAATCGCTTTGGGTATGAAATGGTTAATTTCATACGCTCGTAAACGTGGTGAAAAAACAATGTTCGAAAAATTAGCAGGAGAAATCATTTCAGCTTCTAAAGGTGAAGGTGCTGCTGTTAAGAAGAAAGAAGATACGCACAAAATGGCGGAAGCTAACAAAGCGTTCTCACACTTCAGATTCTAATTTTGAAGACATTCAAAAAAATATGATTACACCGACCTCCGATAAAAACAATCTTTTATCAAGGTCGGTGTACTTATTTAACATTACATTTAAACACATAAGACCATTAAGGTCCGCTGCTTAAAAATATTATGGCAAGAGATTTAAAATTCACTAGAAATATCGGTATCGCTGCCCACATCGATGCTGGTAAAACTACAACAACTGAGCGTATCCTTTACTACTCAGGTGTAAACCACAAAATTGGTGAAGTTCACGAAGGTGCTTCTACAATGGACTGGATGGAGCAAGAAGCTGAACGTGGTATCACAATTACTTCTGCTGCTACAACCGTTTTCTGGAACTACCGTAACAACAAATACCAAGTAAACGTAATCGATACTCCTGGACACGTGGATTTCACGGTTGAGGTAAACCGTTCGTTACGTGTACTAGACGGATTAGTTTTCTTATTCTCTGCGGTTGATGGTGTTGAGCCTCAATCTGAGACTAACTGGAGACTAGCTGATGGATATAAAGTACCTCGTATTGGTTTCGTTAATAAAATGGACCGTTCAGGTGCTGACTTCTTAAAAGTTGTTGGCCAAGTAAAATCAATGCTAGGTTCCGATGCAGTAGCTTTACAATTGCCTATCGGTGCTGAAGATACATTCAAAGGTGTAGTTGACTTGATCAACAACCGTGGTATCGTATGGAATGAGCATGATAAAGGAATGACCTTTACAGAAGTTCCAATTCCAGAAGATATGTTGGATGAAGTTGCTGAATACCGTGAGAAATTATTGGAAGCTGTAGCTGGTTATGATGAGACTTTGATGGAGAAATTCTTCGAAGATCCAAATTCATTGACTGAGCGTGAAATCTTAGATGCTTTACGTAAAGCGGTATTAGATAATGCAATTGTTCCTATGGTATGTGGTTCATCTTTCAAAAACAAAGGTGTTCAAACCATGTTGGATCTAGTAATGGAATTATTGCCTTCACCTCTTGATATCGATGCTGTAAAAGGTACTAACCCTGATACAGGTGAAGAAATTTTACGTAAACCATCTGTAAACGAGCCTTTCGCAGCTTTAGGTTTTAAAATTGCGACTGACCCATTTGTAGGTCGTCTATGTTTTATCCGTGCTTACTCGGGTAAGTTAGATGCTGGTTCTTATGTATTGAACACTCGTTCAGGAAACAAAGAGCGTATCTCTCGTATCTTCCAAATGCACGCGAACAAACAAAACCCTATCCCTTTCATCGAGGCTGGTGATATCGGTGCTGTTGTAGGTTTCAAAGACATCAAAACTGGTGATACACTTTGTGACGAAAAAGCACCTATCATTCTTGAGTCTATGACTTTCCCTGAGCCAGTAATTGGTTTGGCGATTGAGCCTAAAACTCAAGCTGACGTTGATAGATTAGGTATTGGTCTTGGTAAATTGGCTGAAGAGGATCCTACATTCGTTGTAAAAACTGACGAAGAAACTGGTCAAACAGTTATCTCTGGTATGGGTGAGCTTCACTTAGAGATCTTGATCGACCGTTTGAAACGTGAATTTAAAGTAGAGGTTAACCAAGGTGCTCCTCAAGTATCATACAAAGAGTCTATCAACGGTACTACTGAGCACCGTGAGGTATTCAAAAAACAATCAGGTGGTCGTGGTAAATTCGCGGATATCAAAGTTGTTATTTCTCCAGCGGATGAAGATTTCGATTTATCAAAATCACCACTTCAATTCGTTAATGAAATTGTTGGTGGTAAAATTCCTAAAGAGTTTATCCCTTCAGTTCAAAAAGGATTTGAAACTTCAATGAAAAATGGTGTATTAGCAGGATTCCCATTATCAGGAATGAAAGTTCGTTTGATTGATGGTTCATTCCACGCTGTCGATTCAGATTCATTGTCTTTCGAATTAGCTGCTCGTCAAGCATACCGTGAAGGATTGCCTAAATGTTCTCCAGTGTTAATGGAACCAATTATGAAAATAGAGGTTTTAACACCAGAAGAAAACATGGGTGATGTAATGGGTGACTTAAACCGTCGTCGTGGTCAAATGCAAGGTTTGGATTCACGTAACGGTGTACAGGTAATCAAAGCATTGGTTCCACTTTCTGAAATGTTCGGTTACGTAACACAATTACGTACAATCACTTCAGGTCGTGCAACATCGACAATGGAATTTGATCACTTTGAAGAAGCTCCTCGTAACGTTGCTGAAGAGGTGATTGCAAAATCAAAAGGTAAAATCAAAGGTTCTGTAGAATAATATAGAACTCAAAAATAAACCGACCGCTGGTTGTTAATAGCTCTAATCAGCGGTCATTTTTTAATAATATCATATACTATGAGCCAAAGAATCAGAATTAAATTGAAATCTTACGATTACAATTTGGTTGACAAATCAGCTGAAAAAATCGTAAAAACAGTAAAACCTACAGGTGCAGTTGTTAGTGGTCCTATTCCATTGCCTACTGAGAAAAAAATCTATACGGTATTACGTTCACCACACGTTAACAAAAAAGCACGTGAGCAATTCCAATTGTGTGCTTACAAAAGATTGTTGGATATCTATTCATCAAACGCTAAAACTGTTGACGCATTGATGAAACTTGAATTGCCTTCAGGTGTTGAAGTAGAAATCAAAGTGTGATAGATTTCAGTCACTGAAAAAAGAAGGGGCCTTTCGGAAGAAAAGCCCCTTTTTTGTGAATGTGTCTGATATTATTAGCCAGAAAGAAACCTTCAGTCGGCTTCCATTGCTGTTGCTGCCTGCGGAATCATGAAGGTTTTGTTTGCGCAAATATTCCTCATGAAACTAATAAATCCAAAACATGAGGTGAAAGACATTTTTCGACCAATTAAAATTAGAGCTGATAACCAAGTCCGATTGAAAATACACGATTATAGGTACTAATCTTATCATCTAGCTTGATATCTAAAAGACCTAACTCATATCCGCCATGCACCGAAAAGCCATTTGTTAATTTAAATCCCGCTAAAAAATTTAATCCAGCATCATATTTCTTCATCTCATTGCTATTTTTTCTAGTCCCAAACTGAATTTCTTCTACAGTCCTAGAAAATTTCTCTTTCCCAGAGATTGCAACACTTGTATATGGTCCCCCAGCTAGAAAAAATTGTCCAAAATTATTTTGAGGAAAGTAATACATTAAGTTTAAAGGGACTTCAAGATATTGTACCTTACGCCAGCCATCCATCAAAATTTCACCATTTTGCGAACCTGTACTCATTTTGGATCCTGTCTGTTGAAGAGCCACACCAGGTTGCAAAGCAAAATTATTACGCAATGGAAGCTCTACATATGCTTCTACATGTAATCTTGTAATGGCAGGATAGGCCGAGCTTCCATAGCTTGAATATCTCACTTCCTTTGCAAAATTGGCTGCCGTACGAAGGCCGAAAGACATTTGAGCCTGAAGCCCGGTTGTCATTCCCACAATGGCTAATGTGGTTAATAATATTCTCTTCATATAATTACTTTTATTCGCTATGCTTGAGATAGCGGGCAAAAGTAATAAAAAAACTATTCGGCTTCTTTATCAATTTCAGTCGAAGGGGGAAGTTCATGGTGCAAGGTCGCGTACATATCATTGTAAACGTCATCCTTACTATCTTCTTCCCCTAAAAGAAATCCCCAAGGTTTTAACTCCTTAATGCGGTCCATTATAATTTTGACAATCGCCAAAATAGGAATCGCCAAAAACATACCGGAAATACCCCATACCATTTCGCCAATAATAATGGAGAGCATAGCAAATAAGGAGTTCACTTTCACTTTAGAACCTACAATCTTTGGAACAATAAAGTTACTATCGATTAAATGCACAACGATCAAGGCAAGCATAACCAAGACGACATGCGTGAATGAAGAGGTTGCAAAA
Organism: Sphingobacterium siyangense; assembly: GCF_007830445.1. Taxonomy (GTDB): domain Bacteria; phylum Bacteroidota; class Bacteroidia; order Sphingobacteriales; family Sphingobacteriaceae; genus Sphingobacterium; species Sphingobacterium siyangense. Next base: position 119,754 of record NZ_VLKR01000014.1, read on the forward strand.
GTCAGAATGGCAATAATAAGCATGGAAGAAAAAATACCGACATAAGGTAATACATTGAAAACTCCAGTTATCAAAGCGAGAAGTAAACTATATTTCACTCCAATAATCGAAAGGGTGATAAAAACTAGCAAAGAGACCAAACTCATCTGAATCAGTAGCCCAATAAGGTATTTTTTGACGACATACTGAACCTGTTGAACGACGTCCAGAACAATAGGTCTATCTTCTACACGATTGGCAAATAAGAGAAATTTGACAATATGACCTCTGTAAATCAGTAAAAAAAACGTGTAAAGAAAAGTAAAAACAAACAAAATAAATAGCGACGAAAGAGAGACCAAAGCTGTTCCCAGGAATAAAGTACCAGAATCCACCGACTTCGATGCTGTTTTATTGATAAAATCAATCTGATCTTTATGCTGGATTCCAAACTGTTGGCTCACCCAGGTCTGTAGATTACCCACGCCATCCATAATCTGTTGCTTAAAAGCCGGGAAATCTTCTTTAAGGAGTGTAAGCTGCGAGGCTAATAGAAAAAGTCCGTACCCCAACACACCGAAAAATAAAACAACGCTCAATATGCCGGCCAATGTACGTGGAAAATGGAGTTTCCGTTCCATAAAATTGCTCAGCGGAATCAATAGTAGCGAGAACAGTAAGCCCAAAATCATGGGAATCACTATCGTATCTCCAATTTTTGCTAAATACCCCAGTAGAATGATACTGATGAGTACACAGGCAAGTTTGACATAAAAGGGTAAAGGAAGAAATCTTTTCATGCAGCAATCTTTTGAATAAAAATAACAATTTCGGTTGACTTTAGTTTAATACAATAAAAAAGTCCCCACAAATGCAGGGACTCTTTCCTCATAATAAGTTTAAGTACTTATATTTCTTATAGTCCGAAACCGATACCCACAGACCAAACACGGTTTTTAGCCATATCACCTGACCCTGGAGCTAAGTTGGTTAAACCCAAACCATAACCAGCATTGATTTGAAAACCATTAGTCAACTGGTAACCAGCTAAGAAATTGATACCAAAATCGGTACGTTTAAGATCATCATTTTCATTGCTACCAAAATTTAGATCACGTTCAATTCTCACATTTCCCTCGCCTAACTCTCCTTTACGTTTACCACTTAATCCGAATCCAACATAAGGTCCTGCACCAATAAAAAAGTTACCAGAATCTCCTGTAGGTAATTTAGCTACTAGGTTTACTGGAATATCAAGAGACATTACACTCTCTTTAATTTCAGAAGCTGAACCTGGAGTCCACTTTCCACCTTTATTTTGCAAAGACAATCCCGGTTGAATAGAAAAATAGGGCGAAACGGGAGCGTCCAAATAACCCGTTACAAAAAATCCTGTATTTGATTGTGTGCTTTCATTACTTAAAGAATATTTAGGAATATTTACACCCGCACGGAGACCATATCCCAATCCACCTTGTGCAAAAGCTCCTAACGAACCAAATAAAATTGCTGCAGATAATAATAGTTTTTTCATGTTTCCTAATTTAATTTACTTTCTTCTTTTACCATTTAATCTCATAATTTCCTGTACGAGATTTATTACATTCCCATTTGCAATATCTATTCCAAAATCCATAAGCCATTAATTTACATAGTAAAACATCAAAAAAAATTATCTTTTCACGATTTAGCATTGTCCTTTAAAAGATACAGTAATTGGCGTATTATTTCAATCTGATGGCGAGCTGCAATGGATTCGGTGTTTGATTTTACCGAGGAAAGTGCTTTATCAAAAACGTCTTGGTTATCCCAAGCTGAAAACCCTTCCGGTATGTTCCTACTGACCATTGCTCAAAGGATCACACAGCAAAATACCAGCTTGGTTTTCAGACCAATGCTTAAAAACATAAAAGTTTTATCATAAAGATTTTTTAATTCCAATTATAAGTTTTATTTTTGCAGACCTTCAAAAGGAAAAAAATAGGGTCGGATGGCCGAGTGGCTAGGCTGAGGTCTGCAAAACCTCCTACAGCGGTTCGAATCCGCTTCCGACCTCGTTTTATTTTAAACAATAAAAATATTATCAAAATGGGAGTTACACGTTTAAAAAGAAAAGATAGAAGAAATAAAACTGTTTCACGTGTTGAAGTTCAGTTCTTGAAATTAGGAACTAACGTAGAGTTAGGTTCTAGATCAAAAATGAAAGCTAGCAACCAAATCGTTAAAAACGATGCTATCTTAAATCAATTAGCTTCAGAAGCTAAATAGTAAGAAGAATTTAATAGCCTTTAAAGTACTACTTTAAAGGCTTTTTAATAGGTCCACCATTTGGTGGACTTTTTCTTTTGAGCTCATCCACTGTGCTTCATCCATTCCATTGACCTGACTCTGGTTAAACTCCATCTTCGAACCATGCAGCTCTTTAGCTGAGCTATGTATTGCAACTGCACCAGTTTGCGCTAAAATATGAGCTATATTAGCTGCATCGACACCTGCACCAGGCATAATTACAATACGGCCATTTGCTTGTTGAACTAACTGTTTGAGTAATGGAGCTCCAGCTAAAGCAGAATTTTGCAGACCAGATGTCAAAATACGATCTATCCCCAGTTCAATGACATCTTCCAATGCCTGAAAGGGATCTTCCACGCGATCAAAAGCTCTATGAAAGGTAACATGCATGGGACGCGCAGCTTCCACCAATCGCAAAGTATTCACTTTATCTACCGTACCATCTGCATTCAGCATACCTATTACAACACCATCTATCCCCAATTCCTTGCACAACTGAATATCTGCTATCATTTCTAAGATCTCGGTCTCTGTATAAAGGAAATCACCTCCACGCGGTCTGATAAGCACATGAATACCAATATTCACCAATCTCCGCACTAACTGCAACTGACCAAACGAAGGTGTAGTCCCTCCATTTTCTAAATTTTGACAAAACTCTACCCGGGTCGCTCCTCCTTGTTCGGCTTCAATTGCTGATGCTACGGAATTTGAACATATCTCTAATTGGTAATTTCCAATTGCCTTTTCCTTCATTATATTATATTTTAAGCTATTTTTCGTTTACGCGAATAACGTAAAAAAAAAGCAAATAACCTACTCCCCTAACTATGGTCAAACTAGTATAAGCTTTAGAAAAAACGCCAGTTAAAAAGATACTTTACCTGCAAGGTAAATTTTGCTTCCAGACAAAGATCTAAAGCTTTAGCTTATAATGCGGCACATCTACTTTTTTCCACTTCCAATCTGGTCCTTTCGAAGTGCTCGTCCGATCTGACAGCTCCCTTGAAGAAGGTGGATCTAAGAAACGCTCCCGTTTGATATAAGTTGGTATTTGGAAGCCAGGCGATGTATTTAGCGTTTCAAAACATTCCCGCGCGAGTTTCATAATGTCATTCCGATTTTCTGCATTGCTTTCAATTCGACTTCCTATATAAGATGCCGGACCATACAATTGCTCATAAATAGCTGAATCTTCAAAAGGTTTGAATTTCAGACGCATCATTATTTGCACCAATAGAGCATACAGATCGTTGTCCGTTGGTGTCAGAACCAACTTATCCAACACCTTTGGTATTAACTCCCACATCATCAATTCAACCGCTAAATCTTTGATATTTTCACCAATGAAATCGAGTGTAGGCCACATCTGGTCTACATATCGTACAACAGAATCTCTATTTCCATGCAAAGCAACCAACTGTCTATTGCTCCAATATTCCAGCGGTATGTCCCTTCGATAAAAGACTCCAAATATATGTTGACCTTTCAACCGCCCCAAGGAACCACAATTTTGCATCTCAAACTCAGGTACAAGCATACAGTAACTAAACATATCACGCGTATTTAGCGTTTTAAATGTTTGTACGGAAAGAGAATTCCATAAAGCAGGATAACGTTCCCTATCCAAACTATCTTCTCCTGACACCAATCTATATACGTAATAGTCTTTCAGTAATATTCGCAAGATTGCTTCACGACCACTAAGGGGATAATTTCTAGACTTAATCTTCCCCATTCTTCCGAGATACCTGGGCAACTGATCGTTTATAAATTTTGTAGAATCTTTCAGCTTATATTGGCCATGACACATGGGCAAGGTGCATACCAATAGCAGTGCTAAAAACAGGACATAGGACCTCCTCTTCTTAAAGAAATCAACAAAACTAGATGCTAACATAGTTAATACATTTACACTGTATTGGCTGCAATACAGCATATTAAATATAACTAAAATTAAATAGTATTAAATAAATTAGGTTTCAAAAAAAATCTACGATTTGAAAACGGCACCAAAAACCGAAAAAACTCAGTTCCGTTTTAAGCTCAGTCTCTTCTTTTATATACAAAAATCATAACCGAATTTTAGACATGTAAAACATTCGGCTGAACTATTTGTATATACCTTACATGCTTTTATTTAAATAACTAAAAACCAAGCGCATACATTTTTAAGTAAAATATCATGGCAATTATATCAAAAAACATGGAGACCCAAGAAAAGATCATCAGTACTTTTGAAGAGCTCCAAAAAGCTATATATGACCTGAAACATCAAATTGTTGAATTTGAATTGCTTTTTAATCAGGCTTGCAACAGACATATTGACTCCAATTTCCAAAAGGAATGGTTGCTGGACCGAATATCTTCACGTCATGATATGATTACACTTCGACATGATGCCATGCTGCTTATTCGGGACACTGTCTCTGCGTTCCGGGATTTCGACGGTTATTTTCTAGATCTCAAACAGCTACTCCAATCGATCGAGTTACTTATGCTGAACCATGCCGATGAGGAAGAGTATGAAATTGCAGCTATTATCAAAAAATGGTATGAAAAATTTGCCCAAGCGATTGATTTCGTTGGTGACTTAACCTATTAAGTCGCCGTTTTATTATACTTTTGCAGCATTGTAAAATATTGAGAAATGCGCAAACCACCAGCTATCGTAGACTTACACACCGACACCTTTCTTGACGATTGGGAAGATTATTCGCCAGAGGAGCTCTTACAAGAATCCATTGATTTTATGCGATCTAATCTAGATGCAGCTATTTATTGGGAAATGAACGAAATAAAGTTTATTCATGGCAAGGGAAAAGGAATGTTAAAAAAAATGGTTTTTGAAGAGCTGCAAGAGTACAAGGCTCACGGCTCCATTGAACGCTATTACACCTCCTACCAGAATGAAGATATTGTAGTCGTTGTCATAGGGATTTAAAAAGGCTACCTTTTCAGATAGCCTTTGTATCATGTTATGCTATTTAATAGCTGGAGTAATAATCACTTTTCGGAATTCCACGGGACCATGATCCCCTTGGAAATAAATTGGTCCCGGCTCTGCCTCTTTACTATCCAAAGCACCGCCCGTTATACCAGGGATTTCTTGGTTACTGATAACAGTCTTTCCGTTTGCCACAACCGTCACTAGACGTCCTACCAATGTAATATCATAGGTTTGCCATTCTCCGGCTCCTTTATTGACCATTTCATTTGCAGCTAAGAAGCCGTATACCCCTGCGAAAAGCACAGCATTAGGATGTGCATCCTTGGGACTATCTTCAATCTGAACCTCATAACGACCTCTCAAGTAAACCCCACTGTTACTTCCTGCTGGAATTTTAAATTCAACATGTAATTTAAAATCTTCAAATTTTTGCTCAGAGACCAAATTAGAACCAGATTGCGGGCTAGTCAAAATTCCGTTTTTCACCACCCACTGATTCGTTTTACCGGTAGCTTTCCATCCTGACAGATCCTTGCCGTTGAACAGCTGAATGGGCTTACCCCATTTTACTGCAGCTGTTCGCTTCAGCTCCGGAGCACGAACACCTTTAAAGCGATATGTTTTCCCATCAGGCTCTGTTATTGTCCCTTGCAATACACCGTTTACAATCTCTCCTTCAACACTTAGATTCATCTTTCCGCCTTCCCATTGAGGTGGGATGGCAAATCTAAACTTTCCTTTCTCATAAAACACCTGCGAAACTGGGCGAGCACTTCCGGAAGTACTCACATAATGACCGACTAAAGTTCTATAGCCCGACAATTTTACCTCCAACCAGGATGGTGCAGGGGTACCATTAATATCAACTTCGATGTCCCATCGACCAATCAGCTCTTTGCCTTCTACGTCTTGTTGATAATGACTGGATTCTCCGATTGAATGTTTAGCAAAGGTTACTTGCGGTAATGCACAAGAGGCCAAAATTCCTAAAAGAAATGCCGCTTTTCTGTTCATATTATTTATGTTTATATTCTAGTTGACAATAAATTTCAAGCAATTTAACTGTTTAACAGCGGGTTTACAAGGATATAATGTTAAAAAATGCGAAGAATGCACCCGGCCGTAAGTTCGCCTTAATGCCCTGAAACAAAAAAAGCCCTAACTTTCGTTAGAGCTTTTCTCGTCGGGGTGGCAGGATTGACTCAGCCGCACTTTCCCCAAACACAACCCTGAGCCTCCTACGGATCGAACCTACTAATATCTTCAAGGTCGTAGGTTCGCACCCTGCCCTGAAACAAAAAAAGCCCTAACTTTCGTTAGAGCTTTCTTAGTCGGGGTGGCAGGATTCGAACCTACGACCTCCACATCCCAAATGTGGCGCGATACCGGGCTACGCTACACCCCGAAAAGGTATCACCTTTGTTTTGTGTGGCACAAAAGTAAACTAAAAATATGTTTTTTTCAAAAATATTCTTCACATAACACCTAACAAGCTGACTTATTGTAAAATAATTTAAAAAACATTTAAAACACATATCGATTTCGATCCAAAATAATTTTAAAAACCAGCATGACTGCCCTGAATAGCGAAGTTAACGCTTAGCTAGCTGAAATAGTAGGATTGGCACGCCCTGACTGAGTCTCCTCCGGATCAAACTAAATAATATCCTAAAGGCCGTAGGTTTGCCTTCTTGCCCCAAAACGAAAAAAGCCCTAACCTTCGTTAGAGCTTTTCTAGTCGTCTTCCCAGTACAATTTTCGAACCATTTTCTAAATGATTTAAAAAAAATAGCGCTTTCTCAAGAGCTATAAACATCCGGGACGATTATATTTTATAAAGCTATCCTTGAGGAAAAACGCTTTGTTTTTTCGTTTTTGGTTGTGCAAATGTAGCACTATTTAACAATACTGTGCAAGTTTTTTTTCGTTTTGTTTAATAAAATAAACAAACAAATCCTAAAGCGCCTAATTTTAAGCATCTTATAAGTTGAAAATTATTTACAACATTTTCAACTTATAATGCTTTTCACTAGTTTTCCCCTATTTCTTCAATTAATATAAACCTTTTTTTTAATCTTAAGAAGGGTTATCTGTTTATGCTTTTCCAAAAAACAAGTTGTTTCCGACCAGTTGTATTTCAACAATTCTTCATTATAATAAATAGCTAAATAGCGATTGATGAAGTCGATGTTTTTTAAACTTTCATTGGTTTATAAAATTATTTGGTTTGGTTAATATGGCATATAAAAATTTAATATATTTGCCTCGCTATTTATATTAAGACTAAATAAGCTATGAGATTATTTTACATAAGTATTTCGAAAAAATCATTTTTCGCATTTTTATATATTTTATTATTATCCTATTCTAATAATGTTTTGTCGCAAACAAAAAGTTTAATATCTGGAACAGTATTAACTTCGGAGGGAAAACCAGCCGATAATGTTTCCGTTTATTTATTAAACACTAGTTTTGCAACAGCAACAGATGATAAGGGCAATTTCGAACTAAAAGCCCCTATTGGTACTTATTCTCTAGTGATTAAGCAGATTGGAGCTAAGATAGAGCAACAATTTATCGAAGTCAAAGAAGGTGTAAATAAAATACCTGCTGTTGTACTAAACATGAGTATTACGGATTTGCAGGAAATAAGCATTAGCAGTGGCCGGATAAATAAATTTACTCGGAAAAGCAGTCCTTATGTGACTAAAATGCCCCTTAAAAATCTTGAAAATTCACAAGTTTATTCAAGTATTAGTAAGGAACTTTTAAAAGATCAGCAAATCAATAACCTTGATGAGGCTCTTAAAAATGCAGCCGGTGTCAGCAAATCTTTCGAATCTACAGGAAGAGCTGGTTCAGGAGGTACAACGTTTGTTTTGCGAGGTTTTGTTACTCAAAGTAAATTGAGAAATGGTCTTGCGGGCAATATTACTACAGCAATTGATGCTGCGAACGTGGAAAGCATTGAAGTATTAAAAGGCCCATCAGCAACTTTATTTGGTAATTCAATGAGTTCATATGGTGGGTTGATTAATCGTGTAACTAAAAAGCCATTTAAGTCTATGGCTGGAGAAGTTGCCTATTATACCGGAAGCTATGGCTTAAATAGATTAACAGCTGATTTTAACACTCCGATAGATTCTTTAGGTAAGTTATTATTCAGAATGAATGCTGCTTACAATGCCCAAAATGGTTTTCAGGAGAATGCGTTTAGAAAAAGTTTCCTATTTGCGCCAAGTATTTCATATCAAGTGAACGATAAATTGTCATTTCTTTTAGACGCGGAGTTCAACCAGTTGCAGAGTGCTGGTAGCCAGTTTTTATATTTTTCCGGCAATACACCTGTTTCGCAATTTGGCGTATCTAATGCTGCAGATGTTAATATCAATTACAGAAGTTCTTTTTCAAGCAGAGATATGATAAAAAAAGGTGAGAATGCGAATGTTTTTGGGCAAATGAACTACCAGATTTCTAAGAACTGGAAATCTCAATCTAATATTAGCTTGACTACTAGTGGATCTAGTGGATCTTCTCCTTATTATTATTTAATTCCAGGAGCTAAAGTAAGGTCTATCACTTCTGTAAAGGCTCCAACAACTCCTACAAAAACATATAATGACGACTTGTATTTACAGCGTATGGTTTGGGAACCTAACGGAACGGATCTCAATATGCAGATTCAACAAAATATCCTTGGTGACTTTAAAGTAGCGGGAATTAGAAACAGGCTGACTGTTGGTTTCGATTATTTACAGGCTAATACGAATATTACTTACAATCGCTTTAGTAACAACGACTATTACAACCCGGCAGGATCAACCGCTGCATTAAAAGGTAGCAAGATGAATGACGTTTTTGATTTTGTAAGTATCACAAATCCAGGACCGGATTATTATAAATTTAACCAGACAAAGGTCGATTCAGCATATACAAACCGTCCCGCAGGAACCACTTTAGTAACCCGATCCAATACCAGAACTTACAGTGCCTTTGTAGCAGATGTTGTTAATATTACCGAAAACTTAAATGCCTTATTAAGTTTGCGCATAGATCGTTTTGTTAACAAGGGAATATTAAATAATTCAACAAACGTTACGTCCGATGGTTATAAACAAACAGCATATTCTCCAAAATTTGGATTAGTTTATCAGATTTTACCTGAACAGGTATCACTATTTGCCAACTATCAAAATGGCTTTGTTAACAAAACAGGAACCGATTTCGAGGGTAAAACTTTTAAGCCAGAACAGGCTAATCAACTGGAAAGAGGTGTGAAATTTGATCTTTTTAAAGGGATATTAAGTGGAAATGTAAGTTATTATGATATTAAGGTGAAAGATATTGTGAGAGCCTATGAATTAAATCCACAATTGAGTATACAGAATGGAACACAATCAAGCAAAGGTGTAGAAATTGAGGTGATTGCCAACCCGATTGCTGGCTTAAATCTAATCGCTGGTTATGGTTATAATGATAGTCGTTATACCAACACCAGCGCAAATTTAGATGGACTACGCCCTGTTTCTGCAGGCCCTAAACAATTAGTGAATTTTTGGATGAGTTATCGTGTAAACCGAGGTGTTTTAGAAGGTCTGGGAGCTGGTTTTGGAGGAAATTATGCTTCGAAAAACTATGCAATTAATACCGTCGCGCTTGGTCAATTTATTTTACCTTCTTATGAAGTTTATAATGCGGCATTGTTTTACGATCAAAAGAAATATCGCATAGGATTAAAAATGAATAACATAGGCAATACCAAATATTGGGTGGGTAACAGCACTATGAATCCTCAAATGCTACGCGAGGTAATTGCCAACATATCCTTCAAGTTTTAGGGATGAGCAATTTTAAAAAGTCAATTTTATTTTTACACCGCTGGCTTGGATTTATTTCGGGCCTTGCGGTTTTTGTTGTAAGCATTACAGGCTGTATTTTCTGTTTTCAGGATGAGATTCAAGATGTCTTATATTCGTATAGAACCGTTAAAGCAGAACAAAAGCCATTTATTAAACCATCAGAATTACAATCTTTAACAATAGCCAAATACCCGAAAGCAAAAATTACACTGGTTATGTTTTATGGACCTGAAAGATCTGCTCAGGTAAGAATATCACAAAATAAAGTGACCAAGTCAGTTTATTACAACCCCTATTCCGGAGCATATCTTCATACTGAGGTAATGAAGGAGAATTTTTTCCTTTTTATTAAAGAAGTACATCTTAATCTTTTTCTTCCTCCCAAAATAGGCAAACTTGTAAACGGAATTTGCGTAATAATATTTGTAGTAATAATGATCAGTGGTTTAATTCTGTGGTGGCCAAAAAGAAAAACAGACCGGAAAAGGAGTCTTACAATTAAATGGGGAGGACGATGGAGACGTGTTAATTACGATTTACACAATGTATTGGGCTTTTATATTACCAGTTTTGCAATTATTCTTGCGATAAGCGGTCTATCCTTTAGCTTTCAATGGGTGAAAAATGGTATCGCTAATGTGGCAAATAATGGTAAAGAATATCCAAAAGATAAAGAAGTTTTTAAATCAGATAGTATTCAAAAGATTAACTTTCCTGATTCGGCATTTGTCATTGACAAAGCTTTTGATATAGCTAGGCTAAAATCACCAAACTCAAATTCTTTCTTGATATTTCCAGGATCAAAACAAAGTTCACCAATTTCCATTACAACATACCCAAAACCATTGCATTTTAGTTACAGTAGTAACTTTTCGTTTGATCGTTATTCGGGGAAACTTCTGAATTTTATTCCTTACAGCTCCAAAAGTCCAGGTACAAAGCTGAATACTTTAAATTACGATATTCATACGGGACAGATTGCTGGATTTTTGGGGAAGCTAATTGCCTTTTTAGTAAGCTTAATCAGTGCTAGTTTACCTATAACTGGCTTAATACTTTACTTAGGAAAGAAGTATAAAAGTAAAAAGAGTTCAGAAAAATCTAAAAAAATACTTTCAAAGGGATCATTAAAAAAGTATTTGAAATTTCTATAAAAAACGTTGATCCATATACAGTTAGTTCAAAACCGTATATGGATTAATGCTATTCTCACTTATCAGTTAAAAAAGAGTCTACAATAGACGGTACTAAGTTTTTGAAATCTATTACTTTTTGTGATTTTCCATCCAACACCGTAGCGTGTTCAAATTGTTGTTCAATAGCAATTTCTTTGAGTGTCCCAAAGATGTTATAGTAAAACAACGTGATTCCATCTTCTAAAGATGGATTTTTGGAAAAGTTCATATTTAGAGATTGTGTTAATTTAAAAAACGCCTGCATGTGTTTTTGTTGAATTGATCTAACTAACGCACGCATTTCTAAGGAAACAGGGTTTAACTGTTCTCGGATAAATAAGAATATTGTTTTAGGATTATCTAAAAAAATGTTCAGTGTATCATTTACAAATGTCTTTAAGTTTTCTATCTCTGGATGTATTGTACTGTAATTATTAATCATCCTATCAATACTTGCATCTAACCGTAAGAGTATTTCATTTAGTAAATTCTCTTTCGTATTGAAATGAAAATTTACCATCCCTAGACTTAACTGTGCTCCTTGGGTGATATCTCGCATAGTTGTCAAGTGATAACCTTTTAAGAAAAAAAGTTGTTCTGCTATTATTAGTATTCTTTCTTTGGTATTCATATTTTTCTGCTTACATAGTATCATCCTGAAACTATCGATTTGATATCGACAGTCATCCGTTTTAATATCTATAATTATTTACTTTTTTTCTTCAGTCAATTTAGACTTTGTTTTATCATATTACAACTGAGCTGAAAGCTTTATTTTTTCACCTTCAGCCCAATTGATTTTTAGAAATAATTCTTGCTATTTTAGCCCTCCACCTACAGCTCTATACAAAGCAACTAAATTTGTTAGTTGTGCTAATTCTGTATTGACACATGCAAGTTCCGCGGATAAGGAACTCTCTCTAGAGGTTAGGACATCTAAATAGTTTGCCATACCTTGAGTTAATAGTTCTTCAGAGTATTCAGAAGCAAGTTTTAAGGATTGGAATTCTTGCTCTTTCAGTACTAATTTATCTTTTGCGCTTTCATAGTTATATAGAGCATCTGAAACTTCTTTAGATGCATTCAACACACTTTTCTTGAAATTCAAATAAGATTTTTCCTGGTTGGCTAAAGCTATTTCATGCTGAGTTTTAATCCTTCTTCCATTAAATAGCGGTTGAGTCAATCCCCCAATAATACTTGAGAACAGTGAGGTAGAGTTGAATAAATCTTCGAACTTGATACTTTGTAGTCCGCCATTCGCCGTTATCCTAAAAGAAGGATAAAAATTACTCTTAGCTACATTTGTCATTTCAAAAGCCTGTATTAATTCTAATTCCGCGGCTTTAACATCCGGTCTGTTCGTCAGCATCTGCAAAGGCACGCCAATAACTAAATCTGTATTAATTTTTTGCTCTGGCAAAGTTGTTCGGCTAATTGATTCTGGGTTCTTTCCTAGAAGAATACTAAAGGTATTCTCTGTGAGTTTAATATTATTTTCGATATCAATTAAGAGAGCTTGAGCATTGTATAACTGTGCCTGAATCTGCTTAACAGCCACTTCGCTTTCCTGTCCAGACTCTTTTAATGCTTGAATTGTGGCAATACTATTTTCTCTATTGATAATTGTCCGCTTTGTGATATTTTTTTGTTCATCCAGGGCTAATAGTTGAAAATAACTCGTGGCAATTGCTGAAATCAATTGGGTTTTTACCGCTTGATGGAAAGCGACAGATTGCATGTATCCTGCAATAGACGCTTTCTTGTCACTTCGAATTTTACCCCAAGCATCAATTTCCCATGAGAACTGGCCTGTCAAAGCATAAATTCCAGTATTAAATGTATTATTTGGATTAACCCTGCCTTGCGGAGAATTATCCGAAATAACATTATTGGTATAATTCATACCAACATTCAATGTCGGCGCATATCCCCATGCTCCTTGTTTCATGTAGGATTGCGCAATATTTATATTTTCTAGGGCTGTACGGATGTCAAGATTATTGTTCAGCCCCTCTTGGATATAGTGTGTTAATACAGTATCCGAGAAAAGTGTTTGCCAAGAGACATTAGCCATTGAGGTGGTATCTTGATGAATTTTATCGGTGCGGTACAGCTGTTCATCCACTACCTCAGGTCTCGTATATTTCTTTGCTACAAAACAGGATTGCATGGTAAATACGATAAGAACACATCCTATAATTTGTGATAAATTTTGTTTTTTCATTATAAATTGTCCTTTCTTTCTATAAATTTCACCGGTTTGATTTTCTCTTGCATGTATTGGAATATGACAAAAAGAACAGGGATCACAAATACACCTATAGCAGTTCCGATTAATAACCCAAATGCGGCTCCTGTTGCAATAGAGCGGTTCCCAACATAGCCTACTCCTTGTGCGAAAACCAACGGCATTAAGCCCAAAATAAAAGCAAAAGAGGTCATTAGAATTGGGCGTAATCGAATCTTGGCACTACTAATTGCTGCTTCAACAATAGATTCACCAGATTTCCGTCTACTAACAGCGTACTCAACAATTAAAATTGCATTTTTTGCAAGGAGTCCAACTAACATAATTAAGGCTATCTGGAAGTATATATTATTTTCCAATCCTGCAAATTTCTGTGCAATGAATGCCCCCATAACACCTACTGGCAGAGAAAGAAGTACTGCAAAAGGCAGTACGTAGCTTTCATATTGAGCAGAAAGTAAAAAGTAGACGAAAATAATACACAAGAAAAAAATGAAAACAGTTTGAGATCCCGCATTTATCTCTTCTCTTGATAGTCCAGTAAAATCAATACTATAATCTTTAGACAAGGTATGTTTGGCAACTTCTTGAATTGCTCGAATTGCATCACCAGAACTAAAACCTTGATTTGGTGCTCCTGTAATATTTGATGAATTGAATAGGTTGAAACGATTTACTGATTGTGGACCAAATACTTTCTTCAGTGATATGAATTGTGTAATCGGGGCCATTTGACCAGTGCTTGTTTTTACATAAATTTCATTTAAGCTGTTCTCATTCGAACGATATTCAGGTAGCGATTGTACCATTACGCGATACTGTTTTCCGAACCGCGAAAAATCAGCAGCATAGATCCCTCCCACATAGCCTTGAAGGGCCGAAAAAATATCACTTACGGAAACGCCTGACTCTTTTGCTCGCGGAATATTCAATTGCAGTTCATATTGTGCATAATTAGTATTAAAGGATGATTGTGCATATTGAATTTCAGGGCGTAGCATTAATGAATCTAAAAATATCTTAGATTTTTCGTCAAAATCAGTAAGTTCACCACCTGTGCGGTCTAGTAATTTCATCTCAAATCCGGCAGCATTACCAAAGCCAGACACACTGGGAGGTTGAAAGAAGATCATCTTCGCATCTTGGAATTTTGTAGCAGCAATTTCGAATAATTTAGAAATAACAACATCACTAGAAAGCTCCGGTGTCAACCTTTTTTCAAATGGATCAAGTTTAATAAGTAGCAAACCATAGTTTGAACCTTGCCCATTAATCAGTGATCTTCCCGCATTCACAGATATTGCCTCAATTCCAGGTATCTGCCTAGCCATCTTTGAAAAATCCTTTTGCAAAGCAGTAACGCGATCCATAGAAGCTCCTGGAGGCAATTCCATATTTCCAATAATGAATCCTCTATCCTCTTTAGGAATGAAGCCAGTAGGCATTGTCTTGGCTGCAAAAAAGGTGACGCCAATTGATAATAACAGAATTAGGCCAGTAACCCATTTATGTTTAAATAAGAACTTAAACGAACGACCATATTTTTCGGTCATTTTATTAAATGCAATATTGAATGCAAAAAAGAAACGTTGGAAAAAATTCTTTTTTTGACCTTCTTTTTCAATGTGTTGTTTTAAAAAAACCGCACATAAAGCAGGGCTTAATGTAAGGGCGTTTACAGCTGAAAGTACGATTGAAATAATCAGAGTTATACCAAATTGCTTATAGAACACCCCTGTTGGTCCGGTAATAAAGGTAACAGGAATAAATACAGCGGCCATAACCAAAGTGATGGAAACAATAGCCCCTGAAATTTCGCTCATTATATTAATACTAGCGGTTAACGCATCCTGTCCCGTATGTTCCATTTTAGCGTGAACTGCTTCAACTACAACAATGGCGTCATCCACAACTATACCGATGGCTAAAACAAGAGCAAAGAGCGTCAGCAAATTTAAAGAGAAACCGAAAACACTTAAAAAGAAAAATGTTCCAACTATAGCAACTGGAACTGCAATTAAAGGTATAAGTGTAGACCTAAAGTCCTGTAAGAAGAAAAACACAACTATAAACACTAAAATAAATGCTTCAATTAAAGTATGTACTACTTTACTCATAGAGGCATCCAAAACTGTGTTGGTATCCATTAGAACATTATAACCTATTCCTTTTGGAAATTGATCGGACATGTGTTCTAATGATTTGTGTAGATTTTTGATAATCTCTTGTGCGTTGGATCCTGGAGTTTGATTGATAGACATAACTAATGCCGAATGACCATTAAACTCTGCATGGGTAATGTACGACTGTGCTCCTAATTCTATTTTAGCTACATCTTTCAGTCGTAATAAATGTCCATTTCCAAGGGCCTTAATTACAATATCTTCGTATTGTTCTTGGGTTTTATATCTTCCGCCATATTTTATGACATACTGAAATGCTTCGCCGTTGTTTTCCCCCAATTGTCCTGCAGCAGCCTCTAAGCTTTGTTCATTTAAAACACTTACAACGTCTGATGGAGCAAGACCATATGCCTTCATTTTAGCTGGGTTAATCCAAATACGCATGGAATAATTGAGTGCCCCAAATATTTGTGCATCACCGACACCTTCAACCCTTTTTAATTCAGGAATTACATTTATATTCAAGTAATTCTGAATATAAACTCCATCATAATCTTTGTTGTTTGAATAGAATGATAAAAACATTAGGGGACTGGAAAGTTGCTTCTGTGTTGTTACTCCGGTACGATTTACCTCACTAGGCAAAAGAGAAACGGCACGGGATACACGATTTTGCACATTTACTGCCGCAATATCTGGATCTATCCCTTGTTTGAATATAACTTGGATGTTTGCACCACCATCATTACTGGCAGTTGACATAATATAATCCATACCTTCCACACCGTTCACTTGTTCTTCGATGGGAATTATTACGCTTTGAATCACTGTTTCAGCGTTGGCACCTGGATAATTCGCTAAGATCTGAATAGATGGAGGAGCGATATCTGGATATTGAGTAACTGGAAGTCCTATTAAACCTAAGACTCCCAGTATAAGAATGAGAATGGAAATAACAGTAGACAATACTGGTCTTTCTATAAAAGTCTTTAACATACTTAAAAAGTTGGTTTGATTGCTTCGTTAATTAATTTAAAATCGATGAGTTGAGGTGTAATTGGCATGCCATTGCGTAGAGTACCCAAACCTGTTCCAACAATGGTTTCACCTTTAGTGATACCACTGTTGACAATTACCAATTTATTTACTCTTTCGATTACTTCAATTTTTACTGTTTTAGCAGTATCTTTTTCTACTTTGTATACATATACCTGTCCTTGTTGTTCAAAAGTGGCCGATTCGGGAACGACAGTTACATCAATGTATTCTGTTGGAATACTTATTGTCCCACTATTACCATTGCTTAGGATTTGGTCGTTATTTACAAATGAAGCCCTAACTTGTACAGAGCCTGTACTTTGGTTGATCTGGCCTGTTATGGTTTCTATCTTACCAGTGTAAGGATAAATTTTCCCATTGACCAAGGTGAGTGTTACCATAGGTAAATGGCTTAATTTCTCTTTTATAGTCTGACCTTTTGTGCTTTCTAAAAAGTTGAAATACTCTTTTTCTGTCATTGAAAAATAAGCAAACATTTCGCTATTATCGGAAACGACAGTGAGTGGTACGGGATCATTAGGACTAACCAAAGTACCTTTTCGATACGGAATAGCACCGACTATTCCATCAATGGGACTTTTCACAATTGCATAGTCAATATTTGCTGTAATACTCTTGTACTGCGCTTTAGCATTTGCAAGTTGACTTTTTGCACTGCTTAAGTCAGCCTCCGCAGTTTCTAATTGAATATTGCTGATAATTCCTTTCCTAACAAGGGGCACTAATTTATCGTAATTTACCTGAGCAACCCTCACTTGGGCTTCAGCAGTTCTGATAGTTGCTTTTGCTGCATCAGCATTCTCGTTCAGCATATTAGTTTCAAGCCGAAAAAGAGGCTGACCTTTTTTAACAATGCTTCCCTCGTCAACAAAAACTTCAAGAATGTATCCTGAGATTCTAGCACGTACATCACTAGTGACTTTTCCTTGTAAAGTTGTAGGATATGAGATTTGCGATTTAACAGTCTGAGTTGGAACTTTTACCACTTGATATTCTTTTGGTTTTGGAGCCGCTTTCTGACCGTTCTGACTACAAGAAGATAATCCAATAGATAGCAAGAGAATGGCAAAAGAACCTACCATTTTACAATTTATTTTACCAAATATGTTCGCTTGTAATACTTCATTTACTGATGTATTTCTATAGTCAATCAATCCATGTTTGGATAATGATTGGATGTTATGGAAAACCTGAACTATTCTCTCATGAAAACGCCGGTAAACTCTTATTGATAGCGCTTTGAAAAATGGAGAATTTGAACTATTAAAAACTCGAAGGTTTTCATTTTTTACCTTGAGAGAAGCATTAATGCTTTTTGGTAAATACCGCTTCTGAATAACGATTGTTTCTTTCATACTTATGTGCTGATTAAAACAGACAAAATTGCAGCAATCCAAAAATTATTTCGTTCACATTTGTTAATAAATAAAAAAAGTTTATATGTTAAAACGCAATATTGATCGGATATACAAGAGATATAATTGAGTAATTGTAAGTGAATTATGATCAATTTATAAACAGTGAATTCTTCGAAAGAGTGAATAGTTAATTTTAAGAGATTATTTAGGTTGCCCATGGATTTAAATAAAAAAACCAGTAATACCTAAAATCAAGTATTTACTGGTTTATTATGAATCATAAAATACAATTCCCTATTTACAAAAACTCATTGGGCTATTTTTTAATGATCTGAAATTATCATTGGCATTGGTTGTCCCTTTTTTCTTTTAATTACAAATAACAAGAGCGGAAGAGAACATGCAAATAGCACTGCTATAAGTAAAAAGGAATCAATATAACCTAACATAGTAGACTGCTTGACAACCACTTTTTCCATCAATCCCAAAGCTTTCTGATGTGCATCGATGTAACCGGCACCTTTTTCCTGAAAATAGGCTGTGTAACTATTAATGCGGTTAACATACAATATATTGTCGGGTGTAATATGGCTAATAAGATCTGTTCTGTGGACGGCTGTTCTCCTGAAAGAATAGGTATTTACAATAGAGATTCCAAACGAACCTCCAAGCTGGCGCATCATGTTGTTTAGAGCAGCAGCTTGAGGTATATCTTTGGGTGATACCGAAGATACTGCTAAAACTGTTAGTGGAACTGTTAAAAATGCCATTCCTAAGGCTCTATAAATTAAGTTAACACTAATTTGGGTAGAGCTGGAATCAAAATTTATTGTTGACATCTGCCAATTGAAAAATATAAAAAGTATGTAACCTATAGTAACGATGAGCACTGGGGAAACGCCTCGTTGTAAGGCTTGTCCAGACATCATTAAACCAAACAATGCAATGATAGCACCGGGTAAATTAAGTAGCCCTGTTTGGGTAGGTGTGAAATTTAAAAGACGTTGCGCGATGATTGGGGTTAAATACACTGAGGTAAACATTCCAATTCCTGTTATGAAAGTTAAGACTGCAGCTATACTTAGAGTTTTGCTCTTTAGGACCCTCAGATTAACAACAGGATTTTCTATGCTCAGTTCCCAGATTATAAATGCGGTTAGAGACATAACTGATATTACAGTAAACCACAGTATATAAGGAGTCGCAAACCAGTCTTCAGTTTCACCTCTTTCTAAAACGGTTTGTAATGTTCCTACACCAATTGCTAATAATGCAATACCCGTCCAATCAACTTTTTTTACAATCGTTTTCTCTTTTGGTTCTGTAAGGAGATAATAGGAAGAAACTGCCGCAGCTAT
The DNA here is from genome assembly GCF_007830445.1 of Sphingobacterium siyangense. Taxonomy (GTDB): domain Bacteria; phylum Bacteroidota; class Bacteroidia; order Sphingobacteriales; family Sphingobacteriaceae; genus Sphingobacterium; species Sphingobacterium siyangense. The sequence continues at coordinate 139,158 of NZ_VLKR01000014.1, forward strand.
TCCAATTGGAATATTAATGAAGAAAATCCAAGGCCAGCTGTAAACTTCAGTTAAATAACCACCAAGTGTAGGGCCGATAGTTGGTCCTATAAATACTCCCATTCCAAAAAGAGCCCCGGCGATACCTTGTTTTTCTTTTGGAAATAATTCAAAAACTACCGCTTGGGATACAGAAAGTAAAGCCCCACCTCCAAGCCCCTGTAAAAAGCGAAAAAACACAAGCATCCAGATGCTATTAGCCTGACCACACATAAATGAACAAAAGGTGAACAGGATTATGGATCCTATGTAATAAATCCTTCGTCCAAGCTTACTTGTTAAAAATGAAGTCATAGGAATGACAATTACATTTGCAATAGCGTAAGAAGTTATAACCCATGAAGTATCTTCCAAAGTTGAACCCAGGTTACCGCTCATATATGATAATGCGACATTAACTATAGATGTGTCTATAAGTTCCATAATAGCCGCAATAATCACGGTAAAAATCAAAAGTTGACGTTTAAACTGACTCATTTTTATATGTATATGTGTATATGAATGAATGATTAAAGATTCCCAGAATGAGATCCTCTTTATTGGAAAGTATTGCCATAGGCCTATTTTTAGAAAGACCTATGGCGTTTTTGTTGGAGCACAAGGGTTTTTCCTTGTAAGCCTTTTTATTAAAATTTGGGGCGGTTATTTTTATAATGAACCGCTTTTTTTTTCCTGCTTTAGGTGATAAAATAATCATAGAAAAAAGTCCAGCTGTAAACAATTCTATTACCAGATAGGATCAAAAAACTCTATATAAGAAAATTGATAGGATCAATAATATGATGCAAAAGTATGGAGGAGTATAATAATAGGATTAATACAAAAAGTGGAAAAACTAACACATAATGGAGATTTAAATATTTGTGATGCATTGGTTAATAAAGACTGAATTGAATATCAAATAATGGGAACTCAATGATCTTTATTCTAATGAAAATCAAAAAATTCTTACGCCTGGTCACTTTAATCACTTTTTTGTCCTGTTCATTAAAATTGATCACAATACGTTTTTTTATGCTTTATACCTTTGGCATAAGGATAAAAAACACCTAAAAACTGTAAGGTGTTTTTCACCTGTATTCCCAATAGGAGTATGCTCGCTATTGGATTGATAAAACATAAAACAGCTCGTTACTTAAATGAAAAAACTAACCTTTATATTATGCTGTCTTTTGCCTACAACCATTTTCGCACAGGACAAAGAGTTAATCAACCTCACGTATGGTTATTCTAAATTGAAGACAAGTGATACAACAAAAACCGTAAGAACTTTTGAAGGCAATATTGCTTTACCTATTTTTTATAATGATCGCAATGTATTATCTGCTGTTATTGGTTACCGACAGGTTGGGTTAAGTAATTTAGATATAAATTATCCAGAGACTGTATATGGTACATCAGTTCGTTTGATGTATCAAACCCGATTGAGTGAAAAACATCAGCTTCGACTAATTGGTCAAATGGGAGCCTTCGGTGATTATCAAAATTTCTCATCAAGTAGCTTCAGATGGACAATAGGTTCAGAGTATATAATACAGGGCGAAGGAAATAGCAAATTTGGATATGGGCTGGTGTACTCGCACCAGTTTTATGGTCACCAAATTGTACCCTTGTTTGAGATGTTCAAGCAACTTAATGAGAGATGGAGTATAGCAGGAATTTTCCCTGTTAATCCAAAGATTGTTTATAAAATAAATGAGAAATCAAGAACTGGTTTTGAGTGGAATGTTGATGTAAATACCTACCGAATTGCGTCCGAAGAAAGTCAGAATCGCTACTTTAAAAGCACGCAATCTACCTTTTCACTTTTTTATCGTTATACCATTGCTAAACACTGGAACATAAACTTTAAAGCTGGGATCAGTCCTAGACAAGAATTTGGTATCTATGATGAAAATGAGAAATCGACTTGGTATTTGGTTACTATACCTTTAGGTAAAAAGATTCAACCTGTGGAAAGCTTTAAGAACAGTTCTTTTACTGGCCAAATAGGTATAAGTTATAGTTTATTTTAAAGGGTTTAAATTATATACAGCACTTAATATGTGTTTTTGAAATGAATATTTATCTGGCTAGGCCATTACTAATATTCGACAATACGCAGTATATCAAACGCTTTAGGCGTACAAGCATAGAATATCTGAAACCTTTTTTGATGAATTATATAAAGATTAATTTTCATACAGACAAATTATACCATCAATGTAGGTTTGGTATATTTTTCTAGGGCTTTTGTAGAGATTTTCAAAGACGCGTTTTTTTAGTAAATACCTTTGACAAAGATTTAAATAAATATCTTTTTTTAAAATCGAGTGAAATGAAAATAAATAAGGCAATAAAAGTAGAAAACAATAAAATCATGTTTATAAACCATTTGGATAGCGGGTGATATAATCTAAAAACAAGGTTTTTATTGTCCGGGAATTTACATCAAATGTAATCTTAGGTATCCAATCAAAATTCAAAAAGATAATTTACAAGTTTAAAACAAATGAAAAAAACAATAAAAAAAATAAAAAAAGTCGGTGGCATTTTAGTTGCATTGATGTTATCCGTTTTTATTAGTTCATGTAGCAAAGATCAGTTGACTTATAATGTTATAGTCACAGAACCTGATGCAATAAATGCTATTAGGAATGATCTTTTACCCTCTTTTGGGGGATACATTTTACAAGTTAACAATGCTCTTGTAATTGTAAACGGACAAGTTCTAAAGTGTGGTGACAAGAAAAGCCTATCAACTTCAAATTCTAAACTCAATGGCACTGATATAGTTTATAGCTATGCGTTAGACTGGACTTATGAACTTAATTGTTTAGGCACGATTCCAAGTTTGCTTATTTATGATTTCAAAGGAAGCAATGAATATGATGCGCCTAATATGAAAAGTAAAGATGGTACCCAAGGACATTACGAGTTGAATGGGCTTGAAAATTCTAAGAATGTATTTACACTAAATACAGATTATACAAGAACCGGAACTCAAACATCTAAAATTGGTGATAAAAATAGCTTTACAAGCAAACTAATTATTCATTCATCCAACATCGTAGCTGATAAAAATAGTCTACAAATAAAATCAGGGAATGCTAGCGTAAAAATTGATGGAACCTCTGTTTCTGGAGATAATTTCAGTTATGAAGGAACTATTGAATTTTTAGGAAATAACAAAGCAAAGATTATTCTAAATAGCGGGCAAGCCTACATAATCACATGGTAGAACTTTTAGCTCTTTCTCGAATAACATCTTTCAATATTCAAATAATTTTTAATAAATACAAAATGAAAACTTTAAAAATCACATATAAATCGCTTCAAGTTATAATGTTCTTTATCATTATGCTTGCTGGATCTCAATTCGCCAATGCTCAAAATGCCGGTTCATTAAAAAACGTTACACCAGAACAATTAGGTCAAGCTCAAACAATAATGATGAAGACCAAACTAAACCTGGATTCAATTCAGGTGAAATCAATTGAAAAAATCAATTTGAACTATGCTGGTAAGCTCATTAATCTTCGTAACAATGGTGGTAGACCATTGGCAAAAGCTCGTGAGGCTATGTCACTAGAGCAGCAGAAAGATAAAGAAGTAAAGGGTGTGTTAAATCCAACACAATATAGTCAATACCAACAAATGAGGGAAGAAAATAAACAAAATGCTTTAAATTATATGTCCTCTCATTGATGGATTTAAAAGAATACTCCCACCTAAAGTAAAATTATCAGATTACTAACAAAAATCTGAAGTGATTTATACTAAAACACCCTATTAATAGGCTATGTATTTAGATTGCTTCAGTTAAATAAGGAATAAAATGAAAAATCAAAAATTGTTTATCACATTGCTTTTATGTATTGGTTTGAGTTCATCTGTCTTTGCACAAAGAGCAATTTATACTAGAAACGTTTCTGTTGTAAAAAGGGTTCCTAGTACATCAGCACTAGTGGTTCACGGAGGAATTAATTACCATTATTATAATGGGGTTTACTACAAACCTTACAATGGAGCTTTCGCAGTAGTTGTTCCACCAGTAGGAATACATGTAAATGTATTACCGGTAGGTTATACGACGGTTTTAGTTGGAGGTAGAAGCTATTTCTATTTTGATAGCACTTACTATTTGGAAGTACAACCTAATGTTTATGAAGTTGTCGCAGTCCCAACTTCAAATAAAAACAATGCAACGGCTGAGATTCTTCCAAAAGGAGCTAAAGTTGTAGTCCTTAATGGAAAACGATATTACAAAGTAGATGAGACTTATTATGAAAAACAGGTTTCTGAGAATGGAGATATTACTTACAAAGTAGTTGGAAAAATGCAACCCTAACTCATTAAAAAAATCAAATACTTTTTTTGAAGCAAGGGAGCAATATACCGTTTCCCTTGCTTTTTTAGTATTAAATATAAATTAGGCAGCTGTAAAAGAGACCGATAGTACTTAAGAACGGTTCTATAAACTAACAATGTGAAAAAATACAACCTTCAGGTCGGAATTCCGATTTCAGGACTAATTTCAGTCATAGTGATTCTGCTTTGGTTGATCAGGTTTGAATCCTCTAAGTTTGGGGAGTATGTATATTTACTTTATTACTACTTTTCCTTTTCCTTACTTTGCTGGATTGGTAATTATTCAATAGCGTATAGATTTAGCATTAAAAAGTCTATCTATTTCCGATTGTTTTACTATTTAGTCGCAATATCACTTGGCATAATTTTAGCTTTTTTGTACGAAATTTTTAATAGCCATATTAAAACTACTGTTTTTATTATGCCTGTTGGAGAGAAGTTTACCAGTACAAGCAGAACTTTGCTAGTTTTAGTAAGAGGTGGATTAATTAATTGGCTAATTAGCTTTTTAGTACTACACCTGGAGGGAATGAGAGAAAAAGAACGTGCTCAGCTTGAACTGGAATATTTAAAACAAGCTCATTTACAAGCTAATCTTTCATCGTTAAAAGAGCAATTGAGTCCACATTTTCTTTTTAATACTCTAAGTGCACTGGCTTCTTTGACAAAGGAGCAATCTGTAAAAGACTATATTGAAGAATTATCGAGTATATATCGTTATTTGTTGAAGCATCGTGAAAGTGATCTGGTTACTTTAAAAAATGAGATTGCTTTCTGCGAATCCTATTTGTACATTATTAAAACCAGATTGGAAAACGCAATAGAAATCCTGATCGAACTAACTGAAGATATATCTAATGTTCAGATTCCTCCGCTTACTTTACAACTTTTAATAGAAAATGCAATTAAGCATAATGTGGCCGCTCACTATAAGCCACTTAAAATACACATCTACGTATCATCAAATAGTTCTTTGATAGTGGAGAATAATCTTCAACCAAAGCATTCAAGAGAAAAATCTTCTGGAATTGGTTTGAAGAATATTAGTCAACGTTATAAGGTTTTACTCGGTCAAGAAATCACTATCGAGAAAACAGACACTTTTTTTAAAATCCATTTGCCACTAGTTTTATGAATATTTTAATTATAGAGGATGAACCTCTAACAGCAAGGGAGTTATCTGATATGATAACAGAAATAGATCCAAACTTTAGGGTTTTGGCAACTTTAGTTTCTATAGAGCAATCTTTGACCTGGTTTAATCAAAACAATCAACCTGATCTTATTTTCTCCGATATACAATTGGCTGATGGTCTTAGTTTCGACATTTTCAGGAAACTAGATCTGCATTGTCCAATTATTTTTTGTACTGCATTTGACGAATATATTTTAAGTGCATTTGATACTAATACTGTAAGCTATTTACTTAAGCCAATAAGTAAGTTTCAACTGGAGCAGGCACTAAATAAGTTCAAAAATATGCAAAAGGCATTTACAAAATTACCTACCGCATCTGATTTTTCATCTATGTATGATCAACTGAGACGTCGTTACAAGTCAACTTTATTGGTAAATCAGAGAGAACGAATTGTACCGGTTCGTGTAAAAGACATCGCGTATTTTTGGCTTGACAATAACATTGTCCAAATTTGCACACTTTCTCATCAAAAATACTTCCTGGTTACAAGTATGGAAGAATTGGAAACGATGGTAGACCCGAGTCTGTTTTACAGGGCTAATCGTCAGTTTCTGATTAACAGAAATGCTGTTAGTGATGTGGAACGTTTTTTCTCAAGAAAGCTGGCAATTAAAATGACTGTTGAGTCACCAGAAGTTGTAATGGTAAGTAAACCAAAGGCTGTAGAATTTTTGCATTGGTTAGAAGGTATTGTGAAGTTAAACTAACTATACTTTTTATCTCAATCTTAAAAAGGTTGATACTTGCTGCAAGCAATGAACATCGTAGTTATTAATAAATTCATTTCGGTTTAACAGCTTAGAAATAAAGCACTCCATGCATAAAAAAACATTTTAAAATATTTATAAATGAGAAAAAATGTTATTTTTAAATGAGGTGAATTAATTACATTAGTTTTATGATGACATTACAAGAAAAATTAGAGCAATCTAATACATTTTATTTTTTTGCCTCGGAAAATATTGAAAAAGGTCCTGATCTTGGAGGATTAGGTTTTAGTGATGCAGAGGTTGGCAGGGAGGCTTTTAAAGAAATCTTAGAAGCTACTGAAAAAGGTTTCGTTCGAGTTTCATTCTATCTATTTGACAATAATATACGCTTGGTTATAAATGACCTAAAAAATCGTCATATTGTCACGGTGAATAACTTAAGTATTAATTCTGAAGACTTAGAAAGTCTAAAATCTGCTCATAAAAATCACCAAGAGTTACCAATTGCCTTTGGAGTATTACCAAGCACTAGGACACCAAATATTTGTCCTATAACTAAAGACGTGATAGTATTGATGATCAAAAGCTGGGAGTTAGTTATTTTTTAATTTATTGAGGTTTGAAATAGTATTCGATATCATTATTTGTGATATTTCCTCTATGTTTTAACCTGTATTGAAACTTTTCGATAGCATACTCAAATAAATATTCTATCTCTCCTTCTGGAACTTTAGGCAAAACAGCCGGCATGAAATAAAACTTTTGATCTGTCGGTTGTTTTGTTATGAATTGGTGAATGAAGTAATCTTCATGATAGACCAAAGTTTTCCAAAAAATCATTTGCGTAAAAAGTTGTTGCTGTTGTTTTCCGTATTTACTAAGATTATTTCTATTAGCATCTTCCTTAAATATTTTGTCAAGCTGCCTTTTACTAGGATTACTGTAAATATACATTGTATATCTAGAATCAGGCTCTAATATAATTGAGACTACGATAACATTCTCATCATCAATAAAACTTTCCCAGTTCCAGTTGGTAAGATAAGTGAAAAAATTAATGGCATAATCTCTATCCTTAAAAGCAGGTCCAATATGGCAAAACTGATCATTATGTCCATTGTGGGGAATAAGAAAAGCATTTGTTAACCATTGTGTATGGTCAATTTCAAACTCTGGTAAAGGCATTATCACAAAAGAAGTATATTCAAATACGGTCTTTTCAAAGAACTGTTCAATCAATAATAATAAAATGGCTAGGCTAAAGCTAATGTACCATTCATTAATTGACACCAGGCTTGAAGCGACACCTATAATTGTCAATATTCTTAAAGTCCACTTTACTTGCTTTTCAAACCGCTCGTGCACGATTAATCGTGGCAACAATCCTTTTCTTTCTATACGAATTAGAGTACTTAAATCTACTTTAAGGTCCTTTTTAACTCTTATTTTCATTGATGTTAGGGTAAATTATGCTTTAAGACTAAGGTTTTGATATCATTAAAACTAACTGTATATGAGTTAAACCTGTTTATTTTTGGTTTCTAATCCTTCTAAGAGATTGAGGAGCTATACCCAAATATGAAGCTATATAGTAATTCGAGAACATTTGTAATAAATGCGGTTCTTCTTTTAATAGTTTATTATATCTTTCAGATGCAGTCATAGTCAACAAAGTAAACGCCCTATCATACATATTAATAAAAGCCGTTTCGTTTAATTTTCTAGTCCATTGTTCAAAGGCCCTGCAATTGGTCAATAGAAAATCTACCTGTGCTTTAGAAAAGGAAATAACAGTTACTTCACTTAGTGCTTCAACAGATACAGATGATGGCATTTTAGTAAGAAAAGCACGGTAATCAAATGCGAATAAATTTCTACTAATGCTATTTTCATTATTAAAATGAAATGACCAGGTAGTGGTTTTTCCATGAAAGTCTGTATAGAAAGACCTAGCTTCTCCAGATACAATAAAGTAAACACTCTCTGAAGATAATCCTTCATTAAGCATCAGGTGGTGTTTTGGAAATTTAATTTCTCTGCTATATTCTGAGATCAACTCGACACTTTCTTCATCGACAGAAATGAACTCATTCATATAGTTAATAAACGGGGTACAAAAGCTATAATCTTCTATCATCATCTTAAATAATATCACAAAAATAAACAAAAAAAATAAACATAATAAACCGCTATTTATCAATCAATTACAAGTTTTTATTAAATAAATTATATTAATAAAAATATAGCACAAATTCGTTATTAACAAATGTGAATGCATGGCGATTACTGTTTTAGGAAATTTGTATAATATTTAAAACAGCGATAAGGCATCATGAAAAAAATTAGGCTTATACTATTTTTAGCGATTAGCGCTCTTGGTATAGGAACAGTTAAAGCTCAAAAAAACTCAAACGACATTAGATTGACGATAGAAGAAGCTTTTGACCTAGCCATAAAAAATAGTCAAAAATTAAAAGTAGTTGGAAAATCTGAAGAGCAAGCAAAACAAAAAATAGAGATTGCTAAATTAACTAAACTTCCTACACTTTCGACAGGTCTTACTTATGGATACATTAGTAATTCTCAGATATGGACACCTTCTTTTTCTGAACATCAAACTGCCGAAATTCCACATAATCTAACGCAGTTTTCAGTTCAAGCTTATCAAGTTATTTTTAAAGGAGGAGAAATAGATAATAATATAGCTAAAGTAAGTCTTGAAGAACAGATTGCTGCATTAAATCTAAAAAAAAATGTCACCGACATTAAGTTTTTGGTAGTTGCTAAGTACTTGGATATTTATCAATTAAAAAACCAAGTCAAAATTATAGAAGAAAATACAACGTTGGCAAAAGAGCGTTTAAAAAACATCAATACGCTGTTTAAACAAGGTATGGTTACAAATAATGATGTTCTTCGAACACAGCTACAAATATCAGATCTGGAAATTGCATATAGGAAAACTAACAACGATTTAATCATCGTCAATCAACAGCTCAATATGGTTTTAGGATTAGACGAATCGGTAAGACTTGAGCCTGATACAAGTATATTGAACAATCAATATCATCTTTCAGATATAGATGCTGAACTAAGCGACGGTTTAGCAAACAATCAAGATTTGAAGATCACAAATACAGAAATTGCAATTGCTGAAAAGAACCTAAAGATAATAGGAGCTGAAAGATATCCGGAAATTGCACTCTTTGCTTGTAATAATTTTCAACGACCGTTTACTAACACGATGCCGGCAATTGATATTTACTCAAACGTATGGCAGGCTGGTCTTAGTGTTCGCTACAATATAGGATCACTATACCAATCTCCTAGAAAAATAAAATCAGGAAAAATCCAAGTCGATCAAACTAGAGAACAAAATCAATTGCAAAGACAAAATGTAGAGTTGGATATTAGAGAATCGTATATAAGATATAATGAGGCAACAGCAAATTTGGATTCCTATCATACAAATCTTGTTTCAGCCAACGAAAACTATAGGATAGTTGAAAAAAAATATTTTAATCAGTTAGCCTTGTTAACTGATATGATTGATGCTTCAGATACTAAAATCGATGCAGAGATCAAGGTAAGCAATGCAAATATTACTGTACTGTACGCCTACTACAAATTACTAAGAACAAAAGGAACACTTTAAAGAAAATCATTTGAGATGACTAACATAGGAAATAAAAAAAATGGTAGAAAAAAGTTCTATCGTTTACTTCTAAACTTAAGCTTGGCCGCAGTGTGTATTGGATTTATATGGTGGGGTATTTCAGTATACCTGAATTTAGATGATGACCTGTACACTAATAATGCTCAAATTGAGCAATACATTAATCCTGTAAACACTAGGATTCCAGGTTACATCAGAGAAGTGCGTTTTGATGAACATCAACAAGTAAAAAAAGGAGATACTCTTTTGATAATAGATGACAGAGAATACAAGATTCAGTTACAGCAGGCACAGGCGGCACATTTATCAGCCTTAGCTTCTAAAACTGTTTCATCGTATGCGGTAAACACTGTTCAAAGCAGTGTAGGTACTTCTGAGGCGAATGTAGCGGCTACCAGGTCACGTCTATGGAATGCAAAACAAAACTTAAATAGATATGAAAATCTGTTAAAAGAAGGCGCTGCTACACAACAGCAGTATGATCAGGTTAAGACAGATTATGATGCACTAGAAGCACAAACAAGAGCTTTGGAGCAACAACGCAATACCAGTAAATTCTCAACTAATGAGACAGAAAAAAAGATTGAAGTTAACGATGCAGAGGTCAAACGGACAGAAGCTTTAGTAAATATGGCTGAACTAAATCTATCTTATACAGTTATTACAGCCCCATATGATGGATACACAGGCAGAAGAATTGTGCAAGAAGGTCAACTTCTCCAGGCTGGACAAAACCTATTATCATTGATTAGAAATGATAAAGTTTGGGTGGTTGCTAATTACAAAGAAACAAAAATTGAAAGATTAAAGTTAGGGACAAAAATGGAGCTAACTATTGATGGTTTAAAAGATCAGATTTTTTATGGAACTGTTACCGCTATTTCTGAAGCAACAGGGTCTAGATTCTCGTCTGTTCCTTACGATAATTCTACAGGAAACTTTGTTAAAGTACAACAACGTATTCCAGTAAAAATTGAATTTATAAATAATGAAAACAATGCTAAACTACTTACCAATCTTCGTGCAGGAATGAATGTTGAGGTACGTTTAGCAGAGTCAAAAAATGATTAATAATGGAAATCAATCCAATATTTCATCCGTCTGTTCCTAAATACATCCGATATCCGGCGATGTTCATTATAGGAACGGTTGTGTTATCAGCCAATGGTATATTTCTTGGGACTGCAGTGGATATGTATAATGGTCAGGGGGAGTATACGGAACATTTCACAATGGCCTATAACGCTGTATTTGTAGGAATGGCTTTGAATATACTTCTAGCCCAAAGGTTTGCAGAAAGATATACCAATAAAACACATATGTTGGTTGGACTGGTCGGTATGCTTATATTGGTAGTGTAAACTGAACTGTGTCACATCACTCCTTTTAGGGTTCGTTCTCAGAGGCTTTCAGCCTCGAGTGCGAACCCTAAAAGGAGTTGCCGAAGGCTTTAATTCTATCCCCAAATTTAATATGTAATTGTTGCATTGTCAATCCCCAATTCCGGACAGGCATGGTCCATTTTTTTGATATTTCTTTAACCGTGAGATAAACCA
>NZ_VLKR01000015.1 GCF_007830445.1 Sphingobacterium siyangense
ATGCATGGTAAACCGGAGATATTCAATACCGATCAAGGTAGTCAATACACGAGTGACCTGCACACCAAAGAACTGTTAGATAACGATATATCTATCAGTATGGATGGAAAAGGCAGGGCCTTGGATAATATTTTTGATGAAAGATTATGGCGGTCTGTAAAATATGAAAACGTATATTTACAGGCCTACGATAGTCCAAGGTCTCTCCGTGCTGGGTTACGGTCTTACTTTGAATTCTACAATCAGGAACGCTTCCATCAGGGAATAAACTATAATACTCCGCAAAGCATGTATTTGCAAGCGGATGCGGCATAAAAATAGAATAACTTTTTTAGGCTTTCAAGAGCCAAAAAGTTATTTCCATTTTCAGCCCTAAAACAGAAAATACTATATAAAAATTAGAAATTTCTGTCTAAACAAACGGGCGCAGCTTAAAAGATAGCATTAGGGGAAACGCTTTGATATGATGGTTGTAACCATAAACCACCAAAATATCTCCTTCCTGCAATTGCTTATCCGGGCGAGAAAGTGCAAAAGTACTCGTCTTTATACTCCCACCGGTGGATTTTGGTGATCCGTAAAAAAAATTGTCCGACATAAATTGATCATTAAAGGAAGAATTTCAAACACGAAAACACCTTAAACACACAATCCTACACGTATATAAATAATACATATAACACATTCATAATACATAAACAAAATCTATTCGATATTTAAAGCAGCCTTGGCTGGTTTTCCCTACTTTTAGCCAGCCTACGAATTCAATGATACAACATGGACGTAATAATCAATAAAATTTATGATATCATCTGGAGTGATGCACTTGTCTACCTCTGTCTGCTGACGGGCATCTACTTTACGGTACGATTTCGCTGCCCGCAGCTTATGCAGATAAGAGAAATGGTGCGATTGCTTTTTAATGGAAACAGTTCCGACAAAGGCATCTCTTCGTTTCAGGCCTTTTCACTTGCTATTTCGGGGCGTGTTGGCACAGGCAATATCGCTGGCGTCGCTACAGCGATTGCTATGGGCGGCCCAGGAGCTATTTTTTGGATGTGGGTAATTGCGTTTTTAGGCAGTGCGTCGGCCATTGTCGAAGCTACCCTTGGTCAGATGTACAAGGAGGTAAACGATGGCGAATACCGGGGCGGACCTGCATTCTACATCCTGAAAGGGTTACGATCCAAGACTTTTGCCTGGACCTTTGCAATCGTGACGATCATCAGTACCGGATTTTTATTGCCCGGTGTGCAGAGCAACAGTATCAGCGCAGCGGTCGAGTCCGCTTTCCATGTGTCGCCGAGTATCACCGGATTGGCTATTGCCGGGCTACTGGCGATTATTATCATCGGTGGAGTAAAGCGGATCAGCACCGTTGCCGAATATGTTGTGCCGTTTATGGCGGGCGCCTATATTCTGATGGCTTTAGTTATTATTGCCCTCAACTTCACGGAGATCCCTGGCGTTATCGCCCTGATTGTAAAATCGGCTTTGAACATGGAAGCTACTTTCGGCGCTATCGCCGGCATGGCAATTTCGTGGGGTGTTAAACGGGGTATCTACAGCAACGAGGCCGGCCAGGGCACAGCACCACATGCAGCAGCCGCTGCAGAAGTATCCCATCCGATCAAGCAAGGCCTGGTCCAAGGATTTTCGGTGTATGTGGATACCATGTTTGTATGTACCGCCACAGCTTTAATGATTCTCTTTACCGGCCAGTACAATGTTGAAAATCCAGCCGGAGGATTTCTCGTTCAACATCTTCCGGCAACGGAAATGGGACCAGCTTTCACCCAACAGGCTGTGTCACATCATTTCCCCAACATTGGAAATGCTTTCGTCGCGCTGGCATTGGCCTTTTTTGCGTTCACGACTATTATGGCTTATTACTATATCGCCGAAACCAATATCAGCTTCGTTAGCCGAAAAAAACAACATAAAACCGTACTTATCTGGATTCTGCGACTGCTCATATTAGTATCTACCTATGTCGGATGTATCAGTACAGCCAAATCTGCCTGGACCCTGGGCGACATTGGTGTCGGTCTCATGGCTTGGCTCAACCTGATTGCAATACTCCTGCTTCACAAAAAAGTTGTCGCCATCTATACAGACTATCAGGAGCAGCAGAGGTCCAAGAAAGACCCTGTATTCGACAATTCCAAATTTCAATTTCCGAACATGGACCTATGGTCCAAAAAGAACACGCAACACGATGAGCCAATTGATTAATCTTACCGTATTCAAAAATTTTTTCAAGTCAAGTAACGCTGGCGGCATTTTATTATTTATCTGCGTCATTTTATCCCTCATCGTAGCCAATACCGCAGCTGGTCCTGGGCTGCAATCATTTTTGGATACACCCTTTGGTTTCGATTCTGACACCGTACATTTAAAATATAGCACACTGCTTTGGATCAATGATGGATTAATGGCTATCTTTTTTCTGCTCGTGGGACTGGAGATCAAGCGTGAGATCGTGGAAGGCGAACTCTCCTCGCCTAAACAAGCATCGCTCCCGATCCTTTGCGCTATTGGTGGCGCCATTGTACCGGCGATCATCTTTTTAAGCTTCAATTCAGGGCAGGCGACAGCAGGTGGCTGGGGTATACCCATGGCGACAGATATCGCCTTTGCATTGGCCGTAATCGGTATGCTAGGTAACCGGATTCCAGCAAGCTTAAAGGTATTTTTGGCCGCTTTGGCTATCGTGGACGATCTGATCGCCATTTTGGTGATTGCTTTTTTCTATTCGTCGGGCATTGAAACCACCTACTTACTGTATGCAGGTATCGGTATGGTTATTCTCTTTGTCATGAACCGCATGAATATACAAAACCCCTATCTGTATCTGATACCAGGTGTATTTATCTGGTATTTTATTCATCATTCGGGTATACATGCTACTATTGCTGGTGTGATGGTGGCGATGACTATTCCGACCAATGATACGGACCTTGAGTCGCCCTTAGAACGTCTGGAGCATGCGCTTGTCAAGCCTGTCAATTTTTTTATTATACCCTTATTTGCATTTGCCAATACCAATATCAGCATTGAAAGCGAGATGCTTACAGGATTGGTCGCTCCGATGGGCCTGGGTATTAGCCTTGGCTTATTACTAGGCAAGCCGTTGGGCATTTTAATCATGACTTTTGTCTGCTCTAAACTGGGGATTAGTAGTCTCCCGGAAGGAAGCTCATTCAAACATATCCTGGGTGTAGGCTTATTGGCTGGAATTGGCTTTACGATGTCTATATTTATTTCCATCCTGTCCTTCAGCGACGCGCTGCATATCAAAGAAGCGAAGTTATCGATTCTGCTGACCTCACTGCTGGCGGGAATTTTAGGTTATTTGGTATTGTCGGTGTTCGGCAAAAAAAGTCGTGTATAAGCCTATTTATGTAACAAAACGTTAGTATTAATACCTACTATAAGACGATACAAATTGTTTGCTTGCAATAATGACTATATTGGCGCACGCTACTTCATCTGTCCGTAAGTTAGTGTGCTGAATAGTTCAAAAATGGCAAATTTTAAAAAGACTTTCTATAAAAAAATAGACCATATCAACCAATGGCGTATGAGAAAAGTTTCGAATCGGAACTTTATCATCATCTTGGCCTTTTTGGTCGGTATTGTTGGGGGGCTGATGGCATCCGTTTTAAAAAGACTGACTCATTTTATTGCGACAAGTATCCAGAACGATATTGACTGGAAATTAAAGTATTCTTTGTATCTGGTTTTTCCGTTGATCGGTATTCTGCTGAGTGTATTATTTGTCCGAAAATTTATCAAAGGCAAAAAAATAGAACATGGTATAACGCCGATTATTTATGCGATCAGCCGAAAAGGAAGCCGACTGGATCCCAGTAATATTTATTCACAGGTGGTGACTTCAGCCATCACCGTTGGCTTTGGAGGTTCCTGTGGTTTGGAGGCTCCCGTTGCCTTGGGCGGATCTTCTATTGGTTCAAATATTGCGCGTTTTTTTGGATTACAATATAAAGAAGTGACCATGCTACTGGCCTGCGGTGCAGCTGCAGGTATTGCTGGTGCATTTAATAGTCCTTTGGCAGGAATGATCTTTGCCATTGAAATTCTGCTACCCGAATTTTCCATTCCTGTTTTTATTCCACTGCTAATTTCCTCTGCAATGGCATCGGTGGTTTCGCGGCTGCTCTACAGTGAACCCCTATTTACGAACTTTAATTCCTACTGGCAGGTATCCGCCTTATTCTTCTACCTGCTAATGGCTGTACTGATAGGCTTATACACCGTATATTTTGCGCGCGTATCTGTTGTTGTAAACCAATGGTTTCGGAAAATCAAAAATCCTTATAACAAGGTATGGGTGAGCGGTGTTGCTTTGGGTCTTATGATCCTAATATTTCCTGCGCTATACGGCGAGGGCTATCTGACCATACAGCAAATTTTGAATGGGCAGTTCAACGCAATTGTCAAAAATAGTTTATTCTCCGAATACCATAATATCGGCTTCGTTGTTTTTGGATACACGCTATTGACGCTCTTCGGAAAATCATTTGCCGCACTCTTTACTCTTAATGGAGGTGGCAATGGTGGCGTTTTTGGTCCAAGCTTGGTGATGGGAGGACTCTTGGGGTTTGCATTTTCTTATGGGATCAATCTGACAGGGCTTGCAGAGCTAAACGTTCCTAATTTTGTTGTAGCTGGTATGGCCGGCGCCCTGAGCGGCATTATGCATGCGCCTTTGACCGGTATGTTCCTTATTGCGGAGGTGACCGGTGGCTATACATTGATGGTCCCTTTGATGCTTGTCTGCTCGATATCTTACCTCATCAATAGAACAATGCTCAAGCATTCGATCTATACCAAAGTGCTCGCAGAATCAGGTGATTTGATCTCTTATGAAGATAAAGATCGTTCCGTATTAAGCATGATGCGCATCAAATACGTTTTGGAAACGAACTTTGTGATTTTGCGTCCTGATGAAACCCCTAAATCTAGACAGCACGATATTATTCATAGCAAAAGAAATATATTTCCCATTGTGAGCCACGATGGCAAATTCATCGGAATAGTCAACAGCGAATATTTATTCTCGATTCTACTTGGTGAATTGGATGGTCTGGATACAACATTTGAAAAATTGGCTCAAAAGCCCAATGATATCGTTGTTATTCATGAAAGTATGGAATCTGTGATGTCAAAAATGAACAAAGAAGACACCTGGATCCTTCCGGTGCTTGGACCTGAGCAAAAATATCTGGGCTTTGTATCCAAATCTAGTGTATTCAATAAATACCGAGCACTGCTAATCCGCCAAGGGCATTACCTCGAATAGGAAACAATAACCGTCCAATTAAGTTTAACAATAGATTTCTTTCGGTAACTTTATTGTATTGTCTGCTTCAGGTAAAAAAGTACCGCTGTCTAAAAATTCTCCATGGATGTTTATGGAATTCCATCTCTAGACATATCTTACCAATAACGAAGCAAAGATCCTCAATTTTAAATTGATCAAAAACCAATTCGGACCTTTACATCGTATATTAAAAAACAAGAATGGAGAAACGCTATGAAACAGGTATTTTTATTATTATTACTAGGATTAGGCTTATTTATGCTCAGCAAATTTGGCTTTTCACAGAAAACTGGTGATTCCAAAATAATTAAAAAACAAGCTATGAACCCTACTGGCGAGAAAGATCAGGTTATTTATATGGCACGCAAAGCCAATCCTTCCCCCACAAAAGATACAGTTGTGTCAGCAACTTACAAAAGAAAGGACCAGAGCACACTCAAAAAAGAACTTACACCCCTGCAATATGATGTAACGCAACATCAGGCAACCGAGCGTGCCTTTGATAACGCATATAATGTTGAGTTCAGAGATGGCATTTATGTGGATATTACTACA
Source organism: Sphingobacterium siyangense (assembly GCF_007830445.1). Classification (GTDB taxonomy): domain Bacteria; phylum Bacteroidota; class Bacteroidia; order Sphingobacteriales; family Sphingobacteriaceae; genus Sphingobacterium; species Sphingobacterium siyangense. The sequence continues at coordinate 5,903 of NZ_VLKR01000015.1, forward strand.
GGAGAGCCACTATTTGTCTCGACCGACAAGTTTGAATCAAGCTGTGGATGGCCCAGCTTTTCCAAACCGATTAATCCAGACTTAGTCGACGAATTAGTTGATAACTCCCACGGCATGCGTCGCACGGAAGTGCGTAGTAAAACCGGAGACGCTCATCTGGGACATGTCTTTGATGATGGCCCTGCCGACAAAGGCGGTCTACGCTATTGCATCAACAGTGCATCTCTTGAATTTGTGCCTAAAGAAGAAATGAAGGCCAAGGGGTATGAAAAATATCTGGCCTTACTTGACAAGAAATAAAAATAATCGCTTAAACGAACCTTAGCAAAAAACTGATGCAGGTCTGCATCAGTTTTTTTGTGCGCTGCGAGTGCAAATTTTTTATTAAATTTAGTTAATTATCGCCGCATGGTAACCTTTTTAAAGCTTTCACCCAGCGGTAACAGCAATCATTTTTAAGCCTTTTGATATAACTCCAGATGATAAAATTATGTAAAGTGCTAGTCCTCTTATCCATTTTCCTTGTTTTTGTACAATGTATGGGCAGTGAACATGACCCTTCGGAGAACTTCGACTGGTTACTGGGCAAATGGCAGCGTACCAACGAAACGCCAGGTAAAAAGACCTTTGAATATTGGGTCAAAATTAACGATGCTGAATATGCAGGCTTGGCCTTTACGCTACACAACAACGATACGGTCAATCAGGAAAAAATGGCGCTACTGAAATCCGATGGAAACTGGCAATTAAAAGTGAAAACAACCGATGAAAAGGATTTCATCGCCTTTGAAATGACCATGCAGAAAGACGGGCTATTCGAATGCAATAATGACTCCCTACCCTTCCCAAAAAAGATTACCTACTGGCGGGATGGCGAAAAGCTAAAGGCAAATGTAGCCGGCGACAGCCTGCAGATTCCTTTTGAATTCAGCAAAATCAAAAAATAATCTGTTCAAACTGCCAGCCGGTCAAAAACCTAAGGGGTGCTTCCCTCCAGCAATGCATTGATACACCACATATAGGCCGCCTGCCCATGATAATCACCAGTATGGCGAGGGCGGTCATAATAATACTGTTTATCGTTCTTTTTATTGGTACCTACGCAGATTTCCGACACTGCCCCCTGATCGTCCACATATTTTGCAAGCGCCAGCCAAGCCCTGCGGGCAACGGGACCATACTGATTATCACTTAGCCAGCCCTGCTTTACACCCGATATGATCGCATAGGCAAACATCGCCGAACCGGAGGTTTCTGCCCAGCAGTCTGCCTCGTCTATCAACTGATTCCACATACCGCTCTTGCGCTGCTGTTTTTTCAGGCTCTTCATCATCGTCAGGTAGCCCTTTAATATACGGGGTCGACTGGGATGATCCTTCGGAAGCATACGCAGCAATTCAGTCATACCCGCGGCCATCCAACCATTGCCTCGCCCCCAGTAGTAAGGGACATCGGGTGCATGGTAGAACAGTCCGTTTGGACGCTGCAGCTCATCCAGATAAAGTACCATCTCCCGGGCTGCACGGTCCAGGTATTCGGCTTTGCCCGTTGCTTTAAAAGCAGCGGCCTGCACGATCGTGATCATGTACATATCGTCGATCCAGAGACGGGTCTGCCAGGAGTATCCTTTTTCCGCCCAGGCCTTCCCTTCCTGACTGGCATTTTGCGGAAGTTCCCATTGCGTATCGGCATAGGGCAAGCCCAGGTCGAGATAGCTTTTCTCTTTGGTCAGCTGGTAAAGCCGCAAAGGCAGGCTGCCAAACATATTCAAATCGACATGGTTTTTAATAGGCAGCAGCTGCGGCTCACTTACTGTTAATTTGGTGAATCGCTCTTTCATAGCCTGCATCAACTGCTGATCGCCCATTAAATGGGCGTAATTAATGGCTCCCGTCCAATAGAAGGTCTCGGGATAACTGATCCATTTCCCTGCATGCAGCATATGTTTGCCCGCGATAAAGCGGTGTGCAATGCGATGGCCGACCTCCTTGGGATCCGCCCCAGCAGGAAAATTTGCCAGGTCTGTCTGTGCACTTAAAAATTGAACCGGGAGAAACAATAAAAACAAAAAGATTTTCTTGATCATACAAACTGGTTTTTATGTAATTACGAACTGGTTTTATCTTATAAAATACGATGTTCAAAGAAATCCCGAACCGATCTTCTCTATTAAATATCGGTTGGGGACCTATTAAACGGATTATTCTGCTTTGGCTTCATCCGCTACGGCATCCTCCCATTTATCCCATACTGGAGTAGCAGGATTATAACCGTCGTAGCCGTAATTTTGCTTTAGCTGCCCTTTAATATTGGAGGTAATCGCGACATTGGGAATCGGCCAGTACATATTCTTTTTATCCATCGTGTATTTGATATCACTTAGCCCAGTGGCATTGACATGAATAATACCTTTATTGTAAAGGCTATAATGCATGATGCGCTGGTACCAGTAACTTCCGCCATTGGCATCTGTACCGCTCTGCTTATCAAAATTGTCCAGATTGTACGCATTCCCCCATTCATCCGGTTTACCACTACGGGCCAAGCAGAGGGACACCCGTTTCAATTCCACATTGCGCCACTCCTCCCAGTAGAGCTCACGGGCCCTCTCGTTCATAATATCCCCAATGCTTACCGCTCCCTGGTAGAGCTCGGTACATTTTGCGCGCTGGCGGACGGCATTTAAATCATCTTTTATCGTTCCATCGGCCGGATTAATATAATATTTCGCTTCGGCGCGCAAAAGGTAAGCCTCTGCCAGGCGATAGAGGTACCAGTCGGCGATTCCCCCATTGGTAGCACCCCGTGAACCGTCTGAACCGCTGATATTGGCTTCACTTACAGGATCATCCAAGAAAAATTTATAATGCGGCACATCGTACCAGCGACGAATGGTATCGCTGCAAAGGAGTTTGCCCGTTGCGGGATCTTTCAGTGTGACCGGTTTCCCAAAATCTTTGGAAGCTTTGTTGTTCACTTTGTAATCTTCCATCCGTACCCAGTTACCCATCTTTGAACTGTGGCGCAGGTCGCCTTCATCCGGCTTGCCATTGACAGACCATACGCCCTGCGTCTGGAATGATGTAGGGCGGAACGTTGCGATCCCGCGGCCAAAGGCGCGCATATAGTCATATTTTGCATTGTAATCCCCGCTGTTCCGTTTGATGTTCAACAAAGCCTGTTTACCATCGGCAGTCTGTATGCGGCTGTCAAAGACAAAGGGATATAAGATTCTCATGGTAAGCATTTTAACGAAAGACTCCGCATCGGCACCACGGTTGGGCATCCCCATGATCACCTCACGGTTGCTGGCGATCAGCTTGTTTTCGGGGCGGTGCATATCCCAGATCACGTTACGTGTGATGGGCCAGGTCTGCGCCTCCCCTCCATCGTTAAAGGTTCCGAAGCTTTCGGTCATCAGAGCATAGCCTGACTGGTCAATCAGGATATCCGTCTGCTCTTTGGCTTTCTGATACTCCCCTATGGCGAGGTAACATTTTGCCAAAAGCATGCGGCAGGCCCCCTTGTTGATCAGGCCGATCAGGTTCATATTTTTCTGATCAGGCACCCATTGTACAGCAAACTCCATATCCTTAGTAATCATCTGCAGAATGGCATCACGCTTGGTGCTCCGGTAATTTTGTTTGGGTACGTCGATGATGGTCGTCACCAAAGGTACATCGCCGTATTCAAAGACCAAGGCCATATAGCGGAAAGCCCGATGGAAATACGCCCGCCCTTTGTAGGCATTCCTATCCTGCTCGCTCAAGGTCTGTACCTGGTCTACATATTTGATAATGGTATTGGCATAACTGATCCCCTTGTAGGTTTCGTCCCACAGATACCAGAGGCTGTTGGAGCGGTCGAGGTTTTGATGCGTAGAGTTGTCACTTGTCGGGGTCAGCATGTTGGCGACATCCGCCAGCATGCTGCGTTTGTCGGTATTACTAGCCACCATCAGTTCGGAAAAGACATACTCTGTGCCTAGCGTCAGCATCTCGTTATGATCTGTGGCCCAATACCCCTTGAGATGGCGGTCACAGATGGCCATGGCCGACAGCAGGCCCGATTCGGTGTTAAAAGTTTCGTTAGGGATATAGATCGACAGCGGATCGGGCTGCAGAAATTCCTTCGAGCAGCTGCTTATCGCTAGCGTACCGGCGAGCAAAAAAGCGATGCTTCTGCCTGCGGATCTGGATTTTTTTAGTGTATTATTCATATACATCACAATTAATCAGGTTATAAAGATAAATTCACACCGAAAGTAAAGACCCTTGAGGCCCATCCGCTCGGGTTGTTGTCAGGATGGAAAGTCTCCGGATCGCCGTATTCCCATTCTTTGGTCCAGGTGGCCACATTCCGCACCGTCCCATACAGCTTCACCCGATTGAGGTTATACTTGGAGGTCAAGGCCGTTGGTAATGTATAGCCTACCGAGATATTGTCGAGCCGGATAAACGAGCGGTCATACAGCCGCGCAGCGCCCTCCGCGCCGATCGGTCCCTTAGCCTCGATACGGCCGTAGCGGTCCGTTGGGTTGTCCGGCGTCCAATATTCCTTTGCTGGCAGATTGGCCAGCCCATAAGCCATGCGCCCGCCATCATCGTCGTTATTCAGGTAATTGCCCGACAAGCTTTTGTGCCCCATGTATGAATAAATATTAAACGAAAAGCTGAGGTCCTTCCATAGCGTAAACTCATTGCGCATCGACCAGCGGAAACGCGGATCCGTCTGCCCCAGAAAGACCTTATCGTTATTATTATACACAGGCTTTCTGCTATCCCCATTCACGGCATCATCTGCTGTATATACATTGGCCACTTTCGGGTCACCTGGAGCCTGCCCATATTTAGCGGCTTCTGCAGCTTCATTGGCCTGCCAGATGCCCGTAACCTGATAATTCCAGATCGTGCCGATGGGCTGCCCGATAAACCAGCCATTCGAAATTTCGTCCATTTCTTTGCGGCCAACCACATTTCCATCGGCATCCAGTACATCCTGGTAGTTCTTATAGAGATGTACAATCTGATTCTTATTGTACGAAAAATTAAAGGTGGTAGACCATTGCAGATTTTCCTTTTTCAAGTTGACGGTATTTAAGGTCAATTCAATCCCCTTGTTGTCCACTTGCCCCAGATTGGTGGTGATGCTGCTGAATCCTGTAAAATTGGGCAGTTTTTGCTCCATGATCATGTCGTGGGTCTGCATCAGGTAATATTCCAGGGTACCCGAAATGCGATTTTTTAAGAATCCAAAGTCCAGTCCAAAATTCCATGCCGTGGTTTTTTCCCATTGCAGGTTCGGATTGGCCAGGCGGTCTACCATCAGGTAGCGGTATTGGACCAGTTCACCAGCCGAGTTGAGGTAGCCATGCATCTTGCCGCTGCCCGAATACAAGTTGGCGAGCGCCAGATTGGGATCTGCCAGCTGCCGGTTCCCATTTTTACCGTAGGAAACACGCAGTTTACCATAATCCATTACATCGGTCCATTTAAAGAATTTCTCTTTGGTAAAATTCCAGGCCAGGGCCACAGAAGGGAAAGTCGCGTAGGGATTGGAGGTACCAAAAGCCGAATAGCCATCCCGCCGAATCGAGGTCGTGAGCATATAGCGGTCATCGTAGGAATAAAATAAACGGGCGAGCAAAGCATCCGCCGTTTGGTGCGTATCGTAGCTATCAAAGCTGCTATTCTCCTTTGATCCATTTTTGGTATTGTGAAATCCCAGTGCATCCGAAGGCAAAATATTGCGCGCTTCAATACGATCTTTCCAGGACTGCTGTTCCTCCGCCTCCTGTACCAAGGTTACCATCAGGCGGTGCTTATCCGCAAAGCTCTGTTCCCAGCTGATGGTGTTGTTGAGCGACCAGTCAAAACGTTTGGTCTGCTCGCGGTTTGCACCGCGATCGGCCGGATTAGAACCCGGCAGCTCGGCCGACATAAAATAACGGTCATGAAAATATTGTAGCCGCGGCGAAGCGTTAAAGGAATAGGTAATGTTAAAGGGCAGCTTGACTTTCGCATTAAAAATGGAATTGAAGACCGAATAGCCCTTGTCCAGCTCCAGGTATTTCCGTTGAAAATCATAATTATACCCGCGCTGGCTAAACTGCTCACTGAGCGGATATTGTAAAGGATTGCCACTGGCATCGGCATAATCGGCGTAAGGGCTGTTGCGCAATGTCTGGTCGATATCAATATCAATATTGCCGTCGGAGCGATCCTGAAAATTCACATTGGCGCCCAATTCTAGCCAGTTGGTCACATGCGCATTGATTTTCATGTTTGCCCGCACAGCCTTGTAGGTATCGCTGACAACGGTTCCCTCATTTTTCAGGTATCCCATGGACAAGTAATAATTGACGCGGTCGCTCGCGCCACTGATGCTCGCGTTGTAATCCTGGTTAAAGCCCGTTCGGAAGGTATGATCGGCCCAATCGACCGTTTTCCCATCCAAAAAATTCTGCAGGGCATTTCCCTGCAGGCCCAGGCGGCGGCCCCAGATACTTCGGTCGGACTCCCCGTCCTCGTTGGTCGACTGCGCGCGCCAGGAATCCAGCGATAATGACGAAGGCAGCTGCCCCGGATTGAGGTAAAAACCGTAAGGCACAGTAAGGTTCCCATTATCATCCCGTATCTGATAAGCCTCATATAGACCCGTTGTCGGATTGATGCCGTAGGTATTCTTGGTATACCAATCCTCGCGGTGTTGCAGGTAAGCTTCCGGGCTGAATCTTTTGCGATATTCACTCAATTGTGTTGCTCCGGCGTTCATGGTCATATTGATCGTCGGTTTGCCCTGCTTCCCTTTTTTTGTACTGATAATAATCACACCACTTGCTGCTTTCGAGCCGTAAACAGCGGCGGCCGAAGCATCTTTCAGCACATCGATCTGCTCAATATCATCCGGATTGATTTCAGAAAGCTCGCCGTAGAAAATCATACCATCGAGTACCAGCAAGGGGTTGTTGTGCCCGCTGTTGCTATCGTAGACCGAGCGTTTACCCCGCACTTCAATGGAGCCGCCCCCTTTTGCCGAGGCATCGTAACCGATATTCAGTCCTGCCGATCCGCGGAGGATATCCTGTACGGTTTTTGGGTTTTCATTGGCAATGCGGTCTGGATGGATCTGGGTCACGGAACCTGTCAGATCCTTTTTGCGCATGGTACCATAGCCCACCACCACTACCTCGTCCAGCTCATCGGCGGACGAACTAAGGACCACATTAACGACCTTGGATGGGGTAAGGTCGACTTCCTGGCTCTTGTAGCCCAACAGTTTGAACACCAGTTTTTTTGCTTCGAGCGGCACCGAAATGGTATACGTACCATCAGCTTTTGAGGCTGTGCTGACCTTGCTGCCCAGCACACTGACTGTCACGGAGGCCAGCGGCTGCCCATTGCCGTCCGATATTTTACCTGTGATTTCGCGGTTCTGTACCGTCCCGTTTGCCGTCGAAATCAGGGGTACATTGGCTTTTAATGCAGCGGCAGGACTAGCCAGAGCGACCAGACAAAGCAGGCAGGAACAGGGTATCCATTTGCCTGCGCCGAAGCCATAAAAGCGGCTTTGTTTTAGTTTACAATTGTTTCTCATAAAGAAATATTCACTATGGGTGATTTAGTAATTTTATAATTGGCTTCCTTTGATAAAGGAATTTTAACTGTAAAATTGAATATTAGCAATTAGAAAAACAGAACTAGATCGTATCAAAAAAGTGCTATTTTGTCTCAATAACACGATTTTCGATATAAAAAAATAAACAATTGAATGATGTTGGCGACAGAGTTGCTAAAAAACTTCTAAAAAGCACAGGAGCCAAAATTTAACTACAACGTTTTCGTAATTTAACTATAACGTTTTCGTATTTTTTATATTACAGAAATACATCTGCTTTAGCCCACCTTTTTTCTCCCGCATGAGTACGCTGTAAGAAACTCTCTACCGCTCATCATATACCCCAGCTGCAAACCTAAAACTTGAGTTTAGCCTTTCTATTCGTTTTCTCTAAGCTAAGGAGTGATTCCCTTTATTGAAGTTTCTACACCGCTCAATTTAACCGCCAGTTCCAAAAACCTTGTTTTTGCCAATAGCACTACGAAGTCCTTGTGGCCAACTCAGTTTCATTTTTCTTAATGACACAAGCACAGACTCCATAACGAAGAAGAACCCAATATCTCCACGACAAGATGGCGCTCGGTAGCCGATCACAAAGATTTGGTTTACTATTTTGAAACAGTGACTAGTCCGGGGACTTTCTGGATCAATCTAAAAGATTTGGATCTGAGCGAGAAAGGTAAGGTTCTCAAACTTGATGTCGAGCAAAACAAAACTTACACTGGACTGAGCAATGGACACCTTAAAAAAGCAGAACCCTTTAAATTCATGGGACTGTGATCAAGCGGTCGTCGTCATTGCCGAAGTTGCTGTCATCACTTTGCCTGATGACGATGATTTATAAAAAGCTATTTCTGGCACCTACGCCAGAAATAGCTGATTTGTTTTTTGTTGAACTTTTTTGAAGGGAACTTTGTTCAATTCTTAAAAAAGAAGAAATGAAAGCACAAATCGGACTCGTTATCACGGCAGTTGCTGGAGCAGCACTGCTCGTATATAGACGCTGGAAACAACGTTCTGTACAAGAATCAACCGAACAGACAGATCGCAAAAACACGGGCAACCTCACGAACCCACCTTCCTGGTACCGCCCGCTTAAAATGCCCGAAATGGACAGCACTGATATTGTATCATTGCAATATGCTCCCGCAATGGCATCACCGGATAAAAATGATGCGGCGCAAGGGATTAACAAAAATATCGCTTATTACCATAAAGGCAATAGACATCAATAAGGTAGTCTTACAACTACCTCATTGATACCTCACAATCATAAATAACTACCAGGACGGCATACAACTGCGCTACTTTTGGACACGAATCCAATCCCCAAACTACATCCGTGGGGGTAGATAAAGTCCTACGAAACTTTTGCCCGAAATTGTCCGCTTTCGAACAAAGACCGTTCGAGTTCGAACATGCAACTCATTAGAAAAAAACTTTAACACCTTATTTTCAACACTTTAATTTATTGGCAATGAATTGGCAAAGGTTAATCCATAACAATTTACTATGCTTGCGAATTATTTTAAAATAGCCTTTCGTCATCTATGAAAGAATAAAGGTTTTACTGCGATAAATAGTGTAGGGTTAGCTTCTGGAATGACAGCTGCCATATTGATCATGCTATGGGTAAAAAGCGAATCATATAGCCTAGATGAAGTCCTTCATGAAAATTGTTCCATTCGAAGGTGTCGTATATTGAAGTGAGATGAAATCCTGTCCCGGTTGTCCGTTCCTGATAGGTGACAAATTTTTTGCTATTAAAATCACGGATAGTTGGCTCAATTTGTTCAAGGAGCAGTCTTTTCAGTAAGTCTGCCTCCTGTTGGGATACGGGGACTGTCGGCTTTGTTCCCGACTGATAATTGTTAAAAATTTCTTCGGGAATATGCCCTTTTACATCAGATCCGATATGAATCAATTTATGCTGTGTGGCAATGATGTGCCCAATATTCCATATCAGGTTGTTACTGAATCCTTCCGGAATGTGATTGAGCTGTTCCAATGAATAGTTTTCAAAAAACTTGAGGTAAGCCATTCTGCTCGTTTTCCATGCGTTAAAGAGTGATTCCATATCGTGCATTACATTTAGCTGAGTTATTATTAATCCCCTATTTTTGAGTTGTTTTAAGCTTATTGCTGCCCTTTCTATCGCTAGGACCTGCAGCAGGAATTGCCTTGTATTTTTCAATAATTCTTGCAGCTTTTTTCTAATGGCAAAGCTTCGATCTGGTGCAAATATACCTAAAAAATGGGGCCTTGACATCCTGAATAATCTTTTGTTCGGTTACGAGGGTATTTTCCATTTTTAGTCTATATTTGTGCAATCGACAATTATTAATATTTCTGATAATACAAATGAACAGACGCGTCCTATTTTTATGGCTATTGCTAAGTTTGCCTATTTTAAATTACGCCCAAAACTGCAATTGTGAATCCAATTTTTTGTGGGTAAAAAAAACTTTTGAAGAAAATGATGCCGGTTTTCAATATACCATCAGCAAGAAGGGCAAGGATGCCTATGAATTGCACAATAAAATGTATCTCGAAAAAGTTAAACACCTGTCCAATAATCAGGAATGTGCTACATTACTCAATCAATGGATCCGTTTCTTTCGTAATGGACATATCGGCGTAAATTATATTGGAAAAACAAAGAAGGCCGAAAAGGTTAGCGAACAAAATAAGCAGCCTATTGAAAAGGACTTAAATCCATTAAAGGCCACAAAGCCATTATTCGAAAAAATAAATGAAAACACGGTTTACCTCCGAATTCCTGATTTTGAAATAACAGAAAAAAAAGCAATTGACAGCATTGTATTAGCCAACCGAGCAACCATCTTATCGACCGAAAATTTTATTATTGATGTCAGAAATAATCCAGGCGGAAGTGATGCGAGTTATAGTAGCCTTATCCCCTTCTTATACACGCAGCCGATTAGAACCGTAGGTGCATTATTTTATTCGACAGATTTAAATAATCAACGCATGTTGGAGCTGAGTCAAAACCCCGATTTTGACGAGGAGTCTAAAAAAACGTTCAAAAACTACTACGAAAAATTGCAGGCCAATAAAGGTGAGTATGTCGATTTATTCAATAAAAAAGTAAACATAACCAAGATGGATACCATTCAGCCTTATCCCAAAAACATAGGGATCGTTATCAATGAAAATAACGGGAGCACGACAGAGCAATTTCTATTGACCGCCATGCAAAGTAAAAAGGTAAAATTATACGGTAGAACAACCAAAGGGATGCTTGATATCTCGAATGTAAATATCGTGACATCACCTTGTGGCGATATTGAACTGTACTATGGATTATCTAAAAGTTATCGTATTCCGGACTTTCCTGTAGACGACATTGGATTACAACCTGACGTATATATTGATAAAACCATTGATCCTTCGAATTGGCTAGATTTTGTGCGCGACCATCTCAATGGAAAATAAGATTAAGATAAAAAGTTTAGTTACATTTATTTTTTTTTGCAATCTGCATCACAGCGGATATTCCCGGCTCTAAACTTTTCAATTTTAGCGCCGGATCCATAAAAGAAGCAACATTTCTATTAAAATTGTCCGCAAGTGGACCAGGTTATCATTTAAACTTAGTACATCCTCTTTCGTATTTTTTTCGTATATTATCTCACTATGAAAATAGTAGACATCACAAAAGACACTTTAATCAGTGCTCAGAAAGAAGGATTTACCGTATTAATCACCAAATTTAGTTCAGATCCGTTAAACCCAACCTGGATTGTCGATAAAGTTGAAAACGACAAAATAGAAGCTAGCAAAAAAGCGCTGAGCGAAAGCTACCAGCTATGCTATTCCATTAAAGAAGCTATTCTGACGATTGATAATCGCCCTTTCATCGGAAAGTTACAGCTAAGCCATTCATAGCGCTTGATTAATACATTATCCCATGCACAATCAGCAGCATGTATTGTTTCATAAAGTAGGTGAGCTAATGCATAACAAAGAGGATTACTGTGAAACATGCGTAAGAATTATTAAAGCATGATATTTTTTTAACCTAGCGGACCAAACTATCCTTAAGTTTGGTCCGCTTCCTATTTCTGCTTTTCCAACTCATTCAATCGCCTAGTAGCTTGATTCAACCTTAAAATCAAAACTAAGCTTAGATCGCTTTCTCTACTAAATCATTGCGATCATCAAGTTGAAATGGCTCTGCCAGCAAAACATCTGCTCCGCATCGACGGCAACTCTTTCCCCTCTAGCGCTTACTGACATTGGCAGAAGAAAATAAAAAACTTTGTTTTTCAATAATTTATAACTACATTTGAATAATAATCAGGCTTCTGCCATTACTTCTTCTGACACTTTTGAGTTTACTCTTTCTTCTCAGTCTTCGTTTTTCCAGCTGCTATTTTGTTATCAACATATGAAGTTAATTACCTTTTTTCAGATTGATAGTGTCAATACGAAAAATTACAAACTTCATTTTTTGTTGACAGATCGATTTATCCTTTACCAACGCGTATGGTTAAAGGAGAGGTATGCTGCAAAAGCGTTCTAATAAATACATAATTTAATACATATATACAATGCAACAAGGAACAGTAAAATTCTTTAATGACACCAAAGGTTTTGGTTTTATTACACCAACAGATGGCGGTCAAGATGTTTTCGTACACTCGTCAGGTTTAATCAATCATGTACGTGAAAACGATACTGTAACATTCGATCTAGAAAACGGTAAAAAGGGCATTAACGCAGTTAATGTGCGAATAGCATAATTAAGTAGGAAGTTTAAAAACTTCTTTAAGTTAAGTTCAGCAGATAACATTCATGTTATCTGTTTTTTTTGTTAAAAAAGATTAGTTTAACCAAAATAGGTTCATTAAGAGTAGTTTACAAGAGCGAGAAACTCTATCGGTAACGATTTAGTAATGGTGCTTGCTGCACTGACTTTCATTTGATTACCTTGTAAATCATTGGTGCAAATATAATAAATTAAAGGGTAAAGTAGGTTGTCTTACTTTGCCCTTTTTCGTGTCTTCGTTAAAAATAAAATTTCAGAAAAATTCCCACAATGGGGTAAACCTGTGAAATTTACCTCAACATTATTTCCAAATTTTGCCATAGCAACCCCAGATGTAGCTACGAAACAATAGGCAGTAACCTCAAAATGGTAAGGCTATGGAAATCGTGTTGAGCAAAATATTATCGCAAATCCGCCGTCAGGAAGACAAACTTTCTTCCCAAATGATGCCGCCTGCGGAAGAGGCTTATCAAATGACATTGTTCCTGAATGAAATGCTGTGTGCCATAAAAGCCCAGGTCTTACAAAACGGCTTTACAGATGAGCAACAAGAGATAGACTTTTTCAAGAACATCAAACCGCAGATAATGGGAAAACTCATCTACTATAATAAGGTGTTCCGCATCGAAACTACCTGCCCCATAAACAATGCAAGGATACACCAGAGCTATTATGAGAACCAACTCAAAGTCCTGCAATCGGAATATATGGAAAGTGTCTGCAACGTGGATTTTTACAGGTATTACCGTTCCGGCAGGACAGACCGTGACCATATTTATTTCAGGCTTGGACAAATCAACTATCACGATGGATTAAAAAGCGGTGTATTTGAAATAGACCTTAGTTTTTCCACCTATTATGACAACAAGATAGCCCGTATCGTTGCCAATGAAATGCTTTACACCTACCTGCTTACCAAAATCAATCCCCAAGAAAGTCCCGATATGGTCTTGGCGAACGTAGATACCAACAAAGATATTTCGTGGACTAACTCACAGAATGCACTTATTGAACTGATATACGCCCTGTATGCTTCGGCATCTGTTTCCCACGGCAATATCGGTATCCGGCAACTGGCTTTGATTTTTCAAGTGCTGTTCCGAACGCCATTGAATGACATACATCACGCTTTTCATAGGATGAAAACCCGAAGCGGTTCCCGGACTGCATTTTTAGACCAGCTTAAAACCGCACTGGAAGAATATATGGACAAAGACCTTTAATCCGGGTAAATCATCATACATCAGGAGCAGTACATTTTTGTGTGCTGCTTTTTTTTGCTTCGTTATTCACGCTTCGCCAATATCTACCAATTGGCGAAGCCTACCTGTTTACAAGTTTTTTCTTGTCCTATTTCAACAAAATCCATAATCCATAAGGCTTTATACGAATTGCAAAAATCTTCAAAAAACTGCAAAACCAATTGGCGAGGGTTGGCGGACAAACTCTGCCACCCTTGGCAACTTTGCACAGTAAAGATTAAATACTTGTGCAATGAAAATAATAACAATTGAAGAAGAAGCCTGGATACAGCTCAACAACCGCATCAATGCCATTGCGGATTATCTGAAAAGATTGGAAGATACCAGCTATGACGACCTGTGGCTTAATAACCACGAGGTCTGCCAGTACCTACATATCAGCGAAAAGACCTTGTGGCGTATGCGTACCAACGGCGAGATTGCCTATTCAAAACTTTATGGGCAATACTTCTATACCATTGGTGCTATCCAAGATATGCTCAATGCCAATGCCATACAAAGCAGCGATGAATATGTGCAAGAGCTTATGGCGAAAGGCAAAAGCTATATCGAAAAAGGCAGAAAGCTGAACACAGGCAAAAAATAGGTATGAACCCTTAAAAGTATATCCCTATGAATATTGACAGAATGGATTTCCTGGCTTGGATGGAACGCATAATGAGCCGCTTTGATATGCTTAGCGACCATATTGAAGAACTGAAAAAGAAACACAACAGCATTGACGGAGAGGTATTGCTTGACAATCAGGATTTGCTTCAAATGCTGAAAATAAGCAACCGTTCCCTGCAACGGTATCGCTCTATCGGGAAGCTGCCTTACTATACCATTAGCGGAAAATTGTATTACAAGCTGTCCGACGTGCATCAGTTCATAAGGGAAAGTTTCAACAAATAAGAATGCCAATGAACGCCAAACACTGCCTTTGAGTGCCACTTCGGGCAGTGTAGTGAACGCTTCCACTACTTTCGGCGGTAAACTTTAAATTTTTAAGATTATGAGCGAAGAAACAACAAACAAGCAGGAAATGCCCGAACAGCTTTCGGACATATTGCTGGTGCTGGATAAGGAAAAAAAGAAAATCCAAGCCGTAAAAAGCATTGATGAGAACGGTAAAATGGAAACCGTTGACCCCACCAAGAAAAACGAAAACCAGTTTATGCGTGTGGACAAGCACGGCGATTTCTTTTCCAATTTCTTCTCCAACTTTTTCAGCCAGTTGAAGAACCCCACCAACTTTTCATTTTTCAAAGTGCCTGCACCTATCGCTGTTGATACGGCAACCGAAATGCAGAAGCAGGTAAATACCCCTACTCCCGATGGCGAAAAACTGATGAAAGAACACGAGGTAAAACCGGAAACCCCGCAAGAACAGAAACAAGAAAATAAAAAAGATATGGAAACAACACAGACAACGCCGGAAACGAGCGAATACCGCTTCAAGCCGGAACAGATTGATTGGGAAACAATGAACAATCTTGGATTAAGCAAGGAGTACCTGGAAAAAAGAAACCTGCTCGACCCCTTGTTGAGGGGTTACAAAACCAATGAGCTTGTGCCTATCGGTGTAAACCTTGACACTGCCATTGTCCGTACCGATGCACGATTGTCATTACAGCTTGCCGAAGACGGTAAGGTCGTGGCGGCAATACACGGTGTACGCAGGGAGCCTAACCTGAATATGGAATTTTTCGGGCACAAGTTTACCGATGAGGATAAGAAAAATCTGCTCCAAACGGGCAATATGGGGCGTATTGTCGATTTGAAAAACACCAAAACAGGGGAAATGATGCCGTCCATTGTCAGCGTGGACAGGCTGACCAATGAGCTGATTGCATTAAAGACAGATTTCATCAAAATTCCCGATGAAATAAAGGGCGTAAAACTGAATGACGGGCAAAAGCAAACTTTAATGGAGGGCAAACCGCTTTATTTAGAGGGAATGATTTCCGCGAAAGGAACGGAGTTCAATGCAAACGTACAGTTCAATGCAGACAAACGCTATGTGGAGTTCCTGTTTGACAGGAGCAACAATAATCAGCAGTCGCAAAGCAACCAGCAAAATAACCAACAAAGCCAATCCAATGAAATTCCGAGAACTTTCAGGGGCAAGGAACTCAACGATGAACAATACGATAAGTTCAAGGCCGGGCAAACCGTCTATGTTGATGGTTTGGTAGATAAGAAAGGTCAGAAATACCAGGGCTATATCACGCTCAACAAGGATACCAATAGAACGGAGTTCTCCTTTCAAAATCCGAACAAGCTCAAAGAGCAGACGAAACCTACCGAAGCCAACAAAACGCAGACGGCAGTCAATTCGGAGGGCAAGACCAACGAAGCGACCAAAAATATCAAAGAGCCTTTGAAGACAGGTCAGCAAACCCCGAAAGACAAAAAGCAGCAGGAACAACAGGAAAAGCCAAAAGCCCCTGCAAAATCAAGAGGCGTAAAAAGATAAAGTATGAAAACAATCATTGCAGAAAAACCAAGCGTAGCAAGGGAAATAGCCAGCCTGTTGGGGGCATCCGATAAAAAGGACGGCTACCTGACGGGCAACGGCTATTTTGTTACCTGGGCATTCGGACACCTTATCGGGTTGGGAATGCCCGAAGATTACGGCATATCTGGATTTGACAAATCAGCCCTGCCAATATTGCCCAACCCGTTTTTGCTGACCGTCCACAAGGTTAAAAAAGACAAAGGCTATACTGCTGATGCAGGAGCATTAAAACAACTGAAAGTCATCAAAGAACTATTCAATAAAAGCGATAGCATTATTGTAGCAACCGATGCCGGACGTGAGGGCGAATTGATATTTCGCTATATCTACGAACACCTGAAATGCAGCAAACCGTTTGAACGCCTTTGGATAAGCTCCCTTACCGAAAAAGCCATCAAACAGGGATTTGACAACCTGAAAGACGGAAAGGAATTTGACGGATTGTACCAGGCTGCACAAGGTAGAAGCCGTGCCGATTGGCTCGTAGGTATCAATGCGACACAGGCACTTTCCATAGTCGCAGGAAACGGCATTTATTCGCTTGGCAGGGTGCAAACGCCTACACTCGCTCTCATTTGCAAACGCTATCTGGAAAACAAAAACTTCTCGATAAAACAATATTGGCAGATAAAGTTGTTGCATAACAAAGAGTTCATTGATTTTAAAAGTCTTTCCAAAACCAAATGGGAAAACCAAAAGCAGGCAGAAGATACGCTTAGGTCTATTGAAAGGAACGGGAATACGATTACCGTTACATCGGTAGAAACCAAAAGTGTTACAGAGCAACCGCCTTTATTGTTTGACCTGACAGGTCTGCAAAAGGAAGCCAACAAAAAGCTCAACCTTTCTGCCGAAGAAACCCTCAACATTGCCCAAAGCCTGTACGAAAAGAAGTTTATTACCTATCCCCGCACCGGAAGCAAATACATTCCCGAAGATATGTGGGCGGAAATCCCCAACCTTGTAAGGGCTTTGCAGGACCGGGAAACCTGTAAGCAAGCCGTATCCAATATGAAATGGGGACGCTTCAATAAACGTATTGTAAACGATTTGCGAGTTACCGACCACCACGGTTTGTTGATTACCGATAAAATGCCGTCAGATCTGAATGCAAAGGAAAATGCGGTTTATGATATGATTGCCTTTCGGTTACTCGAAGCCATATCACAAGCCTGCATCAAAGAGATTACCGATGTCGGTTTACAGGCATCGCATTACGATTTTGCGGCAAAAGGCTGTAAGGTTACGGAACCGGGCTGGCGCACCATTAAAGGCAGTTTTACGGACGATGATACCGAACCGATACAGGATTTGCCCGAACTGAAAAAGGGCGATGAACTTAAAATAAAGGAAGCTGCCGTTCTGGAAAAGAAAACCAAACCGCCTGTGCTTTATACCGAGGCCGGGCTTTTATCGGCAATGGAAACTGCCGGAAAAGAAATCGAAAATGAGGAAGAACGGAAGGCACTGCAAAATATCGGTATCGGCACCCCTGCTACAAGAGCATCCATAATTGAAACCCTATTTACCCGAAATTATATCCAAAGGGAAAAGAAATCCTTAATCCCTACCGAAAAGGGTTTGCAGGTGTATGAACTCGTCAAAGACCGGAAAATTGCAGATGTGGCAATGACAGCCGAATGGGAACTGGCATTGCAGAAAATTGAAACGGGCGAAGCGGATGCCGGAGCGTTCCAAAAGGAAATGGAAACCTACGCTTCCTCCATTACCGAAGAATTGTTGCAGACTTCCATTGCCAATAGTAACCTGCTGAAATTGCTTTGCCCGAAGTGCAAAAGCCAACATTTGATTATCCGTGACAAGATTGTTAAATGCCCCGATGAAGTTTGTAGCTGGGTACAGTTCCGCAATGTGTGTGGTGTACAAGTCAGTGTATCCGATATTGAAAATCTTGTCAATAAAGGTAAAACCTCACTCATCAAAAGAATGACCAGCAAAGCCGGAAAGAAATTCGATGCCTATATCGTATTGAATGAGGATTGCAATACCTCTTTTGAATTTCAGAAAAATAAAAGCTACAAAAAGTAATGGAAAATAAACTCATTGTTACCAGTAAGGAAATCGAAAACCGGATTTACAATGTAAGGGGAAAACAGGTAATGCTGGACACTGACCTCGCAGGTATTTATCAGGTAGAAACCAAAGTATTCAACCAGGCAGTAAAACGTAACGCTGAACGCTTCCCTGAAAACTTCTGTTTTCAGCTCACTCCCGAAGAGTGGGAAGTTTTAAGGTCACAAATTGTGACCTTAAACGCAGGAAGAGGCCAGCACCGAAAATACCTGCCTTTTGTGTTTACCGAACAAGGCGTGGCGATGCTTTCCGGCGTATTGAAAAGTGCAGTTGCGATACAGGTAAGCATCGAAATAATGAATGCTTTCGTAGAAATGCGGAAAATGTTGATTAGTAACGCATCCCTGTTTCATCGTTTGGATAAAATTGAATTGAAGCAATTGGAAGCCGACCAAAAGTTTGAGGAAATCTTTAAGGCTCTGGAAAGCGACAAGCTCCACAGCGACAAAGGGATTTTCTATGACGGGCAGATATTTGATGCCTATGCCTTTGTTTCAGATATTATACGAAATGCGCAAAGGTCAATTATCCTGATTGATAATTACGTGGACGATACGGTGCTTACCCTGCTCGGAAAGCGTGGGCAATCCGTATCAGCAACGATTTATACCAAAAGTATCAGCAACCAACTACAACTGGATTTACAGCGTTACAACAGCCAATACCCGGCTATCGACATTCACGTTTTTATACAGGCACACGACAGGTTTCTCATTATAGACGGGACAGATTTGTACCACATCGGGGCATCCCTCAAAGACCTGGGCAAAAAATGGTTTGCCTTTTCAAGAATGGATATTGAGGTTGGCAAAATGCTTCAGATTTTAAACCACTGACACTCTCTTTATTTATGAATACTGTTTTCAACGGCGTTTATCGCCGTTGTTTTTGTTTTTAGTAAGCAGATTTTTTCACAATCATTCTATCACGCCAAATCCTGCCTCTCAAAGCCAAACACTACCACTTCTTCAAAGGCTCTTATCTACCGCTATAATTTTAGGGTTCAAGTGAAATTCTAAACAAAATTATAGTATGAGTACACAGCAAAAAGACCTATCGTATTTCAGATTACGATTGCAAGAATTACTAAGCAGCAGCTTCCCCGAAAAGGCACACGACCAAAAATTTATCGACCAGCGTTCCTCGTGGGCTGCCAACGCATACGAGGGTGCGTTCCGTTCGGGAAACGCCATTGAGCAATGCAACGAGATAGCCAATTACATTCTTTTCGAGGGCTTGCATTTCTCCAAATTCGACACCGTTTTCCAGGTAGTATGCAATGAGTTTGACACCCTGATGGCAGACGAGGAACTGCGACCGTTCGCCCTTAAAATGTTCCCTGTCTGCGAGCCTGTTTTTTCAAGATATACACTAACCGATGATTTCGCATACAGTTATGAGTTTGATTTACTCTATACCGAAATAACCGGAGCCATCGCAATATGGATAGAAGAAAATGGGCTTCAGTAAAAAGCAACATCTCCAACAGAACATTGATGCCCTGCGAATTGCTTTTAAACTTGAAAAGGAGAAACGACAAGCCACCGTAGGCGAAAGACTGCTAATGATGCAATACAGCGGATTTGGTGGTCTTAAATTCGTCCTTAACCCCATAGCCGAAGATATAGACATCAACCATTGGAGAAAGACGGAACACGACCTTTTCCCACTCACGCAGGAACTCCACCGGCTACTCAAAGAAAACGCCCAGGACGATAAGCAATACCGCCGTTATGTGGACAGTATGAAAAGTTCCGTACTGACGGCATTTTATACCCCGCCACAGGTCATATATGCGATTTCTACAACCTTGCGTGAAAGCGGTGTCAATATTCAGAAATTTCTCGAACCCTCCGCAGGTATTGGTACGTTCATACAATCCTTTTCCGAAAATCAGAATGCCAATATTACCGCCTATGAAAAGGATTTGCTGACAGGTAAAATCTTAAAACAACTTTACCCCGAAAGCAATATCCGTGTAAGCGGTTTTGAGGAAATACCCGAAAAGGAACAAAACAGCTATGATGTTATTGCCAGCAATATCCCGTTTGGCGATACGTCTGTATTTGACCTTTCCTATTCAAGAGGACAAGACCCAGCCCGTGTGCAGGCTGCCCGAAGCATACACAATTACTTCTTTCTGAAAGGAACGGATATGCTCCGTGAGGGCGGTATATTGGCTTTCATTACTTCACAGGGCGTTCTCAACAGTCCGAAGAACGAACCGATACGCAGGGCGTTGATGCAGGATAATGATTTGGTTGCCGCTATACGCTTACCCAATAACCTGTTTGCGGAATATGCAGGCACAGAGGTCGGCAGCGACCTGATTATCCTGCAAAAAAATACAGGAAAGGAAATGCTCTCGTGGAGAGAAAACCGCTTTTGTGAAACCTATATCAACCCCAACAACATTTCAGTTAATGTGCTTCTCGAAAATCCAGCCCGGGTTGTACATACCGATAGTAAATTAGATACTGACCCTTACGGGCAACCGGCACTCATCTATACGCACAAAAACGGAGTGGACGGCATTGGCAAAGATTTGAAGCAAATGCTTTCCGAAGATTTTGGAAAATACCTGAATTTGGGTTTATACAAAGGCGAACGGAATGATGAGCCTGTTATCCAAATTCCGGTTGAGCCAAAGGTTACAGCTCCGGTCATAGAACCTGTGACCGTTCAGCCGGAACCACAATCACAACTTCTTTCAACTCCGAAAATCATTCAGGAAAGCCCGCAGGAACTAAAACAGTTGAGCATTTTCGACCTGTTTGAAAATATGGACGAACCTGTGGCAGTTCTTGCTGCGCCTAAAAGAAGCACACAAGCCAAAAGGCAAAACACGAATAAATCAAGAGCCAATATTGGTCGCCAGCCCGACCTGTTCAGTAGTGCAACGCAGCAACCTTATACACCTCCGGTTTCTAACGGAACCACTAATGGGGTTGCGGCAACTAATGGCAAAAAACAGGAAGTCATCGGCGACCTGTTTTCTGCAATAAATGGGAATGGCCAGATTGCTCAACCAGCCGTTCCCGATATTATTCCTGAACCTGCTCCGTACAGTGGTGAACTGCAACCGTTCCACCGTAACGACTGCCTTGTAGTGGATAACGGTTGGGTCGGTCATTTGCAAGATGTAGATACAGCAGACGGTACGGCGGTTTTCCACCCTTTGCAATTACCTCCCTTACAGAAAGCAAGAGCCGAAGCCTATATTGGTGTGCGTGATGTTTACCAACAGCTTTACACCAAAGAAGCCGAGCAACAGGTTGAACATAAAGGAGAACGGGAAACCCTTAACCGCCTGTACGATGCCTTTGTCAAAAGTTACGGCAACCTCAACAGTGCCGACAATATCAAGCTCATCAAGACGGATAGTGCGGGCAAGGAAATGCCTTATCTGGAGCGTGTGGTTGGTGGCGTGGTACACAAGGCAGATATATTCAGCCGTCCCGTAAGTTTCTCTACCGCAACCATAGCAACCGATAATCCCGAAGAAGCGTTGGCGGCATCGCTGAACAAATACGGAAGTGTGGATTTGGGCTATATGTCCGAAATCAGCGGTATGACCGCTGATTCGCTGAAAGATGCCCTGCACGGTCGTATTTTCTACAATCCGCTCCAAAAGGAATACGAAATATCCGAACGCTGGATTGCGGGAAACGTCGTAGAAAAAGCCCAAGAGGTAAGAAACTACATTGAAAACAATCCCGATGATGCTGAAGCCAAAGCGAGCCTTATCGTATTGGAAGAAGCCCGACCAAGACGTATCGAATTTGAGGAACTGGATTTTAATTTGGGCGAACGGTGGATACCCACAGGCATTTATGCCCGTTTTGCTTCGCATCTGTTTGATACGAACGTAAATATCCATTATTCAGAAAGCGCCGATGATTTTTCCGTTAAGTGTGACCAAAAGAATGTGCATATATGGGATAAATATGCCGTCAAAGCCGAAAGCCGGACGTTTGACGGGATTGCCCTGCTTAAACATGCCCTTGTCAATACCGTACCTGATATTACTAAAAAAATCACGATTGATGATAAGGAAGTAAAGGTGCGGGATATGGAAGCCATACAAATGGCGAATACCAAGATTGACGAAATCCGTACCGCCTTTACCGACTGGCTTCACGCCCAAAATGATGAGTTCAAAACCAGGCTGACCGACCAATATAATGACACGTTTAATTGCTTCGTCCGCCCGAACTATGACGGAACGCATCAGGACTTTCCGGGATTAGACCGGAAAGCATTAGGCATTGAAGACCTGTATTCAAGCCAAAAGGACACCGTTTGGATGATTAAGCTGAACAACGGTGCTATCTGCGACCACGAAGTAGGTGCAGGGAAAACACTTGTAATGTGTACCGCCGCACAGGAAATGAAGCGTTTGGGTCTGGCACACAAACCAATGATTATAGGGCTGAAAAGCAATGTCCACGAAATAGCGGAAGCCTATCGCACCGCCTACCCACACGCAAAAATCCTGTTTCCGGGCAAAGAAGATTTTACGCCCCAAAAACGCCTGCGCATTTTCGGGGATATTAAAAACAACGAATGGGATTGTGTTATACTGACCCACGACCAATTCGGAATGATACCGCAGTCGCCCGAAATCCAAAAGGAAATCCTCGAAATAGAATTGGACAGCGTGGAGCGTAACCTCGATGCCCTCCAAGCACAAGGGAAAGAAGTAACCAGGGGAATGCTTACCGGAGTAATCAAAAGGAAAGAAAACCTTGAAGTAAAGCTCAAAACCCTTGAACACGACATTGAAAACCGCAAAGATGATGTGGTGGACTTCAAGATGATGGGTATAGACCATTTGTTTGTGGACGAAAGCCACCAGTTCAAAAACCTGATGTTCAACACAAGGCATACACGGGTTGCCGGGTTGGGCAATGTGGACGGCAGCCAAAAGGCAATGAACCTGCTTTTTGCAATCCGTACCATTCAGGAACGCATCAATGCGGATATGGGAGCAACCTTTCTTTCGGGTACAACTATCAGTAACTCATTAACGGAATTGTACCTCCTGTTCAAATACCTGCGACCACGGGCAATGGAAAAGCAAGGTATCCATTCTTTCGATGCGTGGGCGGCTATCTATGCAAGGAAAACGACCGATTATGAGTTTTCGGTGGCGAATAATATTGTGGCAAAAGAACGTTTCCGATACTTTATCAAAGTACCGGAGCTTGCCCAATTCTATTCCGAAATCACGGATTACCGCACGGCAAAGGATATAGGCATTGACCGCCCCATTAAGAACGAGGTGCTGTATAACATACCGCCTACGCCCGACCAGGAAGTGTTTATCCAAAAGCTAATGGAGTTTGCCAAATCGGGCAACGCTACCTTGCTCGGCAGACCGCCTTTATCGCAAAGCGAAGAAAAAGCAAAAATGCTCATCGCCACGGATTACGCCCGTAAGATGTCGCTCGATATGCGTATGGTTAGCGGCAGGTACGAAGACCACCCCGACAACAAGGCTTCGCATTGTGCCAATAACATTGCCCGATATTACAACCAATACAACGCACAGAAAGGAACGCAGTTCGTTTTCTCCGATTTGGGAACTTATAAGCCCGGCGAATGGAACGTGTACTCTGAAATAAAACGCAAACTCGTTGAAGACCACGGCATACCCGCAGACGAAGTCCGGTTTATACAGGAAGCGAAAAACGACAAGCAACGCAAGGAACTGATTAAAGGAATGAACGATGGCAAAATCCGTGTACTGTTCGGTTCAACGAGTATGTTAGGTACAGGTGTCAATGCACAGAAAAGAGCCGTTGCCGTTCACCATCTCGATACGCCGTGGCGACCGTCCGACCTTGCCCAACGGGACGGTCGGGCAATCCGCAAAGGCAATGAAATTGCCAAATTCTTTGCCGATAACAAAGTAGATGTGATTATCTATGCCGTAGAAAAATCATTGGATAGCTATAAGTTCAACCTGCTGTACAATAAACAGTTATTTATAGACCAGTTAAAAACCAATAATCTCGGCAAACGAACCATTGACGAGGGCAGTATGGACGAAAAATCGGGAATGAATTTTTCGGAATATGTGGCTATCCTTTCGGGAAATACGGATTTGTTGGACAAAGCGAAATTGGAAAAACAGATTGCCGGGCTGGAAAGCGAAAAACAGGCATTCAACCGTTCTAAATTCAGTGCTAAATATAAATTGGAAGACTATACCGCAGAACTGGAAAAGGCTCAATCCCGATTTGACCGAATGAGCCTCGACTGGAACAACCTGCAAGGGCGTATCCAAAAACATTCTGACGGTACTATTGCCAATCCTGTTCAGTTGGACGGGTTGCCGCCTAATGCGGACATCAAACAAATCGGTGCAAAGCTCAATCAGCTTGCGGACAAAGCCCGCACTGGTGGGGATTATGAAGAAATCGGTAGCCTCTACGGTTTCCAGCTTTTGGTAAAAACGGAAACGTCCGAAAAAGAGGGCGTGGATATTCGGGTGAACCGTTTTTTGGTACAGGGCGAAGGCAACATCAAATACACGTACAATAACGGTATCATTGCCAAAGATGAAAAATTGGCTTCTATGAATTTCCTTAACGCATTGGAAAAGATACCGGGCTATATCGAACAGGAGCAAAAGAAAATAACCGAAATTCAAAAGGATGTACCCATTCTTCAGGAAGTGATTAATGGAACCTGGTCTAAGGAAAACCGGTTGAGCGAACTCAAAACAGAACTGGCTTCCGTGGAGCGGAAAATACAGCTATCTATCACGCCCGAAACCAAGGAAGAACCTACGGAACAAGTGGAAAAACCGAAAGAAGCTCCGCAGATTTCGGATAGTATTGTACGGACAAAAGGTATCCATCTACCGAGAGGGATATTGTAATCACAATAGTTATTGCTCGTCCAGTTCGTCCATTTTCCTGATTAGAGCATCACGCAAACTGTCAATGAATTTGGTACGATTTATCTTCCTGGATTTCAGTTCCATAAACGTATGGTAAAAATCTCCTAAATCAACATTAAAGACCGTTTCAAATGTTTTGGCAACAACTTTAATATCCGCATTCCCGTTGTCAAATGCGCCTTGTGAATGCAGGGCATAAATCAACTCGGTTAAAGCCGTTTTGCTTCCGGTCCAGTTCAATATTGCCGGCACTTGCTTCTTGCTCCTGTTCGTATTGTAGAGCTGGTCTTCTAAATAGACTTGTATCAAATCGTTGGCAAGTATTTTGGCAACTTTGTAATCGTGTGAAGTAGAAAAGTAGTGGTCTGCTTCAAAGTAAAAAGTGTCTAAACTTAATTTAATATCGTGCTTACCCCGCAAAAAATATTTATGGTCAAGATAGGTGCTGTTCGTTCTGTAATACTTGTAAAAATCAAGGTTGTTGTCAAAATATCTTTTGAGCTTCGCAAGTTCGTTATGCAGGTATTTCTTTATTGTTTTGTCGCCACCGAAGGGCTTCTTGGTTTCTATTTTATAAATTGTGTTATAATAGATAAGTTTTGACAGAAGAACAGGTTTCAACCGTTTAAAGAAAAGGATTTCTTCCTGTTCGTTCATAAAGCCTTTTTCTAAAATATATTTTTTGAGCCCAACAATCTCCTTTAAAATCGTGGATATGGCCTTTTCGTAGCATACTATAAAATTATCTTCTTCATAGGTTAGGTCTTTTAACTGTACTTCCAATTCATCAACTACTTGTTGAAAATATTCTGTCATTTAGTTATTCGGTTTATTGTATAATATTTAATTTAGCACTCTTGAGTATTTTTGCTTTTAAAAACCTTGTACGCCATTTGAAGCCCTTCAATCCCTCTTAGGTTGAGTAATTCTACGGTGTCTATGGTGTATTCGCTCTGATTTTTTATATGGTTGTAAAAATTTTCAGACAATAGCATATCTGCTTCATTTTCTTTGCAGGCGGCCTGTAATCTGGCACAGAGATTTAAAACATTACCGTGATAAGCGATTTCCCGTTTATAATTTCCTACCATTACGGCAGATACCTTTCCGCTGTGAATGGCACATTTAAACGCAGGTTGAATGCCATATCTCTTTTGGTAAAAACTTTCTCTGTGTTTGAGTAAATCTTTATAAGCAAAGTACAGGTCGATACATTGTTTGAATTTAAAATTATTTGCTACTTTCCACGTAATGACCGCTTCATCTCCTACATACTGATATATTTCTCCGTTGTACTTCAATACGATGTCCGACAAATCCCAAAAACAATCCTGCACATATTTACTGAAATTAAGATGCCCCAGTTGTTGTGCTGACGGAGTAGAATTTTCCATATCGAGAAACATAAATACACGTTCTTCTTCTTTTGGATTGTTGTATGTATTTTTCACGATATGGTACAGATAATTTCCTCCCAAACTACGTCTCAACAAAATTACTAATCCAGCTATGTATTCTGTTGACAGCATATAAATAATGATGGTTTCCGTAGTGTTCCGCCTGAAAACATCAAAAAGACTTTTGCTGTGCATCATCGCATCTTGCCCGGAGAAGAAAAGAGCAATATAATATACCAGTGTAGTAAGCGTGGCAAAAATCAAAAGCCGCAGCAATGCAACCACCAATGGTTTTTTTCGCCTGAATGCTGGATATACGAATGTATGCAGGATTCCGAATATGATTCCCAATGGCACAACAATGAAAAAAGTAATTTGGTATTGGTGGCGGGAGGTCTTAGTCAAAGCTTCCGGCACAGCATACATTTCATAAAGACAACCGTCCGGCAGGTCATTGAATTTTATAAACAGAAAGAAAGCGGTAATCAGTATCCAGACCACGGCTACATAAACAACTTCTTTTATATGGTTAAACATTAATTTGCCTTTCATTCGTATATTTTTTATTTGGTCGAATGGAACACCATAATGCACATATCACTTTTTGTTAAATGTTTACATAGGCGTTTCACTGTGTTATTAATCTTATCAGGTAATTAGTTGATTAAAAATCCAAAGCATAACCGATGTTGAAACTCGGGACTATTTTATCGCTAATGTTATTGTACATAAACACCGCTTCTAACGGGCCGATAAACGATTTGTAACCAATGGCAAGACCGGCTCCTAACACAGCGTTTTTTCTGTTTGCATCTATGATGTAATTGGTCTTCACAAAATCGTATTTCAGATAGTTAACGATGGCGTTGGCAACTAAATTTGCACCGAAATTGTACTGAAATCCCAACTGTGGCGAGATAACGCTGGAACTGGACACCGCATTGGCTCGGAATCCGGCAAAGAGTATCTGGTTGCGTATCACGGCATTGTTACCTCCGATGATAAAATCGTTTAGCACAGGTTGTTTATTCCCGAAATGAATCCCGGAATTGAGCTTCAGAAAAAACGAATGTTTGCCTACGGGAAGATGATGTGATGAATAGTAGCGAAGACTGAAATAAGGCTTTTTACCAAAGCTGTCTTGATGCTGTGTACCTGACGTCGTTCCATCGTCATACGTAAAATCAGCATGTTGCGCATAATTAAATCCAACTTCTACATCTATTTTATTGCCGCTGTTCGGATAAGAATTATTTTCCCGATTGTCGAAACGCAGGTTAGCAAAAGAGGTTACAAATCCCAGTTCGCCTTCTGCTTCCAAAACGGTTTTTATTTTAGGCTTGTATTTCAAATATTCATATCGGGTACCGGCTCCTATCAAAAAATTATTGGTAACAAGGTTGTTTATACTTGCTTCCACTTTCAGGTGTCTTTGATTGTACAGCCCTACTTTATCCATTTTTTCGTTGTAGGCAGACATATCGGTAAATGCACCGCTTGCGGAAGATTCCAAATACCAGCTTCTTCTGTGGTTAAAGAAATAAATATTCCCGATACGGATACGGGGCGCTTCCCCGATAGATGTTTCAATGCTGGTTTCTGTAAAGGGATTGGATACGCCAAACATCGAAAAAGCGAGCTTCAAGGCAATTCCGGTTTCTGTATTATAGTGTAAGCCTGTTTTTAAAACATGCTGCGGGTCTTTTTCAAATAAAAGATTAATTGTGTAGCTGTCGCTGTTGACATCGGGAATTAATTCGTAATTGATTTTCCGGAAAATTCCGGCACCGAAAACTTTCCTGATCCTGTCGGATAAGAAAGAAGCGGAATACATTTTATGGTCTGAAAATCCCAAAACATTCAGATAAAATCCCTTTTCCTTTTCACTCAATCCGGTTGTGGTAAATTTTGAAACGAAAACTTCATTTTTCTTTTTAAAACCTGTGTCCGGATGTGGTTGCAATGGCTCTTTACCATAAATCGCATCCAGCGAATCTTTGAGCTTTATAAGGCGGGGATAAAGTGCTTTTCCTTGTTCAATACCTATTTTTATAATGTCATCCGAAGAAGAAAAACTGGAAGCACTGTATGCTTCTATCGGATGATTTACGAGAATGCCAGCCAGCTTTACCTGTTCCTGAAAATCCTTATTCTCCTGGTAAAATGCAAGCTGGGACACCATTTGAAAAGGATTGTCTATTTCGTTGCTTTTCAACAAAGGACTTGCCACGGAACTGCCTATGACCACACCCGCTCCCATTTCTTTTGCTTCCGAAACCGGAAAATTTCTTGCAATTCCGCCGTCAACCAACGTTCTGCCGTCTATGGTAACAGGAGTAAACGCCGCCGGAATTGCCATACTGGCCCGAATGGCTTGGGCGATATTTCCGCTTTTTAAAATCACTAAATCTCCCGTTTCGATGTCGGCTGCCATACAACGGAATGCTCTTTTAAAGTCGGAAAAATCCTTGGTTGCGAGATAAGGAAACAGTAGTTCGTTGAATGTCAGCCAAAGTTCATTGGATTCTATAATACCTTTACGAAAAGAGAATTTTCCTTCAATTAAAGGAATTTCCAGATACTTCCCGGAGTTTCTTTTTTGCGGCAGTATCAGCATATCATAAGAAGATTTGTTGGACAGTATCTTGTTCCAATCGAGCTTATGGGCAATAGCTTCAATTTCGTTGCCGCTGTAACCCACCGCATACAAACTGCCTACAATTGCGCCCATACTGGTTCCGGCTACATAATCAACCTTGATACCTGCGGAATCTATGGCTTTCAAAACGCCGATATGTGCCAAGCCTTTTGCGCCTCCGCCACTCAGTGCCAACCCGATTTTGGGACGTTCTCCCTGCTGCTGGGCAAACAACAGATTGGTTACAAAGCATAAAATAATCAGCAGATGTATTTTCATTTTTTTATCCTTTAATCGCAACAATATTAATAAAATTCCAAAACCATTAAGGATTTAAGTTTAAACCTTAATTTGTTAATGATAAAAACAAAAGCCTTTCTTTTCGTACTTTACTCCAACTCCTCACAAGTATAATTTAGGTTTTGTACTAACCTTTGCACTTCTTTGGGCGAAAAACCGGTGCCTTCTATGCGGAGGATTTTATCGCAGTCTTCTAAATCGAAATTAATTTTTGCATTTGGAAATTCTGCCAAAAGTACTAACAATACAAATTCTGCCTTTTTTTGATACTTAACATTTGTTTTGAAAACTGCTACCATTTTCTATTTTTTCTTTTTAATGAACGGATTAAACGATAAACCTACATTGGCATAAAAAGCAGGTTTGGGTTTGGTTTCTATCTCGGCATCTCCCAACGATTCTTCCTTGTCAAAAAGTCCGCTTCCTATGGCTACACGCATTCCTGTTTTGGCGGTTAAAATAAAATTATCGCCCAAAAGTCGTTCATAAACCAAACCGTTGTATAAGTCGATTTGGCGGTATTCAAATTTTTGTTTCGGATTGGCCGGATTTAGATTGTACACATAAAAATCTGCTCCTTTGTTAAGTTCAGACCCGATGGAAATCCGGCTTTTTTTCGGGAAATATTTTCGAATATACAAACGTTGCGGCAACGTCATATCAAACGCATAACCGTTGTCCAATTTTCGCTCGTAAGTAAAAACGGGAATTACCGGAAATTGCACACTTGGGTCGATGTTAGCAATCAAACCCACTGCCATTTTGGTTCGTGCATCGGCTTTCAGCAAAAGTGTAGCACCCGCCATCCCTTTGATGCGTTCAAAATGTTTATCGCTTCCGTCAACGGAAACATTTGCCGAATAAATGACCATTTTGTTGAACAATTTTGAGAAATACAAAAAGTTAAGCGACGATTGATGATAATGAAATTCATCGTTTATAGAAGTGGAAATGCCCGAAGTTTCATCGGTATAATCGGCATCAAGATTTTGATAGCGGTATTCGAGCGTTGCTCCCAAAACCCATTTTGGTTTTTTAATAAAACTAAAAGTACTGCTGGCATAAACCTGCGAAAAACGGTTGGCTTCGCCCTGTGAATAATCGTGCGGAAACGTGTGCGTGTATTCCACATTCAACGGACGTGCTGCGGCAAATTTGCCCGCAAGATAGGCGATAACACCTTGTGTGATACTGTCGTTTTTGGCTTGTTGAGCAACACAAATTTGGCTTACTAAAACACATACCAACAGCGAAATTTTTACTTTGTTCATTTGTTTTTTTTATAGTTGACTTTGTTCCGATTGTTCTTAAATTACCCCAATTCATAAACAGCAGAATGGGAAAAACGGAGCAGCAAAATTTTATCGCAAAAAGGCTTGATGTACTTTTCCGTAATAAATTGATTGATGGTTCTCACATTCATACTATGCCGTTCATCTACAAAAACGAGCCAGAGTTTTTCTATACCGGTTTGGCGTTTGTAATAATCCAAAAATCGGGTGTAGGATTTATGAATTCGGTTCACTTCTTTCAAATCCCAAAAGAGAATGCCGGTTTTCGTTCCGTTATCATTCACGATGCAGATTTGATAACTTGAACAATCCAGAATTTCCAACGAAGGATTGTACGCCTCAATGAAGCAACCTAAATCTACAATCTGAATTATTCTTCGATCTTTCTTCTTATCGTTTAATTCGGAATTTTCAATTGGTTTTACCCAGTTTTCAAAAGCTATTAAATCCATATTTTTAGGATTAAAAATTAAAGTGCAAAGAAACTCAGGATATTTGTACGCTCTTTTGTTTTTATACCAAACAGCGTATTTTTTATACAAAACCTAAATTGGTATAATAAAACGCAGGGTTTGTATAATGTTTATCGGTAACAATTTCTAATCGCTTAACTTTGTAATCTATGAACATCATCAGCCAACAGACCAAAGACCAACGAATTGTCAACTTTCTGGTATTGAAAAAATACCGGGTCTGGCGACATTTGCTCTTTTTAGGTGTTTTTTATTTCTTCCTTTTTAATTCTAAATACAAACAAATTCCGGAAAGCAACAATGAAAATATTTGGGTATTGTGTGTGTGTTTGGTATTTGTTCCTATGTTTTATATCAATATGTATTTATTAGTCCCGCTTTTTTTCAAAGGGAAATATATCATTTACTTTATACTGTTGGTTGGAGTGAATTTTATTGGGATAGATATTTTAGCCAGAACATTTGTTTGGTTAGAACCCACTATTGTCACAGACATGCATCGCAAAGAAGATGCTGAACTTTTTAAATATTTTAATGCTATTTTTATTTCCACCCCTTTTCTTATGGTTTCTACTATGGTAAAACTCTTTCAGAAATGGGTAAAAGATAACGAGCAGATTGCCGAACTGCAAAAACTTACGCTGAATATGGAACTCAACGAGCTAAAAAACCAAATCAGTCCACATTTTTTGTTTAATATGCTCAACAATGTAAAGGCACTTATTCGTGCCAATCCCGAAGCCGCAACTACCGTAATTATGAAATTATCGGAATTTTTGCGGTATCAATTGTACGAAAACAACGAAGAAAAAACACCGCTTTCGGCAGAAATTAACTTTTTGTCTAATTTTATAAATCTGGAAAAAATACGCCGTGATAATTTAATCGTTACTTTGGAAAATAATATTGACCAACACACGCTGCACACCATTTTAATTCCGCCAAATTTGTTTACGGTTTTTGTAGAAAATGCCGTAAAACACAGTGTTGACATCAGTGGAAAAGAAGCGTTTATAAATATTGAATTTAAATTTGAAGATAAAAAACTGTATTTTGTGTGTACCAATTCTAAAAGCGAAAATTATTTTGTTCCTAACGAAAAATATAGCGGTTTGGGTCTTGCTAACATAAAACGCCGCCTCGAATTGCTATACAATAATAATTACAATTTAGAAATTACTTCAACCGAAAACAAGTACATTGTTTCCTTAACGCTTCCTGTATGAACAGTATTATTATAGACGACGAACCTTTGGCACGAGAGGAAATGCAATCGCTGATACAGGAAGTATCGGCTCTTGAAATCGTCGGACAGTTTTCTAATGCCGTTACCGCACTCGAATTTTTGAAAAACCACAAAATCGACCTTATTTTTCTCGACATCGAAATGCCAATGCTCAACGGTTTAGAATTTGCCAAATTACTTCCCGAGCAAACGCTGCTTATTTTTACAACTGCTTATTCACAATATGCACTAAAAAGTTACGAGCTCGATGCCGTAGATTATTTGCTGAAACCCATTGAAAAAAACCGACTGAAAAAAGCCATTGACAAAGCCGTTGCGTATCAAAAATTACTTTCGGCAGAAACAGTAAAAACCACCATTGAAGCCAATACCGACCATTTTTTATTTATAAAATCGGACAGAAGGTTTTACAAAATTAATTTCAATGAGATTAAATTCATTGAAGGATTAAAAGATTATGTGGTGCTTTACAGCGAAAGCCAAAAGCTGATTACCGCAATGAATTTAAAAACCATTCATCAAAAAATTCCCGCCGATATTTTTATGCGTGTAAGCAAATCGTATGTGGTGAATAAAAATCACATCAATTCGTTTGACAACCACACCATTTATATTGACGAATTTGAAATTCCGATTGGCACGGTTTACAAAAACGAGTTTTTTCAAAAATATTCTGATGGTTCGCTGAATGCGGAGGTGTAAGATGAAGTTGTGTGTTTACATAATTAATCAATATGTAATCAACTTCATACTTTGGTGGATAGTATAATTCTAAGCAATTGTTGATATCATTCCTGTTGCACCAAATGCTGTAAGTTCGGGTCGTTCTTGATACGCTCGATTTCGGTTCCAATAATATGCAGAATATCGGATTTAATCTGACGGTAGTTGCTTTCAATCTGTTCTTTCATTTTATCCTCGCCCTGCTCATTTACAAAAGATAAGATTTGCGGTATTTGCTGATAGGCTTTGCTTTCTGCTGCTACCTTTTCATTATCCACCACAATGTCAGCGTGAAATATTTTTTGCTCTATACGTTCATCAAAGTTATCCGATACAGAACCGACAAACATACCTTGTGTTAAAGTTGAAATTTTGGAAGCAGGTATAAGGCTGTCTAACTGTGTGGAAATAGAGGTAGATTTATCGTTTCGATTAATGGTCATACTTTGGCGTTTCTGTAATACTTTTCCGAAGCGTTCCGAAAGGCTCTTTGCTGTTTCGCCAACAACCTGACCACTGAAAATATTACCGACTGTATTTTGGATAACCTTGCTTTCTTTGTCGCCGTAATCACGGGTTAATTGCGAAAAGTCCTGAAAGCCTAAGCACACAGCCACCTTATTACTCCTTGCAGTTGCGATAAGGTTGTCCAAGCCCCGAAAATAAATTGTGGGCAACTCGTCAATAATGACCGAACTTTTTAACTGTCCTTTTTTATTAATCAATTTTACAATCCTTGAATTGTATAAACCCAATGCAGCCGAATAAATGTTTTGGCGGTCGGGATTGTTACCCACACACAAAATCTTTGGCTCTTTCGGGTTGTTGATGTCCAATGAAAAATCGTCGCCTGTCATTACCCAGTACAGTTGCGGGCTAATCATCCTTGATAGTGGGATTTTGGCCGATGCGATTTGACCTTGTAACTGGTCTTGTGCGCCACCTTGCCAAGCATCCATAAAGGGCGACAAATAATTTTCCAAATCAGGGTATGAGGTTAAAATTGTGAACACGTCCGAATACCTTTTATTCAATAATTCAATGGCGTGTGGGAATGTACAATACTTGCCATTCTCATAGATTTTCAGATACCAGATAATGGCAGCAAGCAATATAATTGGGCTTTCCACGAAAAAATCCCCTTGCTTCTGTATCCAGCTACGGTTAAGGTTCAACATTATGGTGTAGGCTGCTTCATACGCATCGGAAATGTCCGTCATAAAGTCCGGATTGAGCGGATTGCAACGGTGGCTTTTGCGTGGGTCGTCAAAGTTTATTACATAAAATTGGGGTTGTACTTTGTACTTATCCCTGTGCTTCAGCAAATGGTTGTAGGCAATGGTAGAAAGGTCGTCGAACTTGAAATCGTAGATGTACATTGAGAACCCTTTCTCAATCTGCTGTTTGATGTAGTTGTTTACGATGGCATACGATTTACCCGAACCCGGAGTTCCCAACACGATGGATGCCCTGAAAGGATTGACTACGTTAATCCAACCGTTGTTCCATTTACCTTTGTAGTAAAATTTGGTGGGCAGGTTGACGGAATATTCGTTTTCCATCAGTTTGGTTTCCTGTTGGAAACTCTCGTTTTCGTTGTTGAAAACATCGTCCATCAGGTTGGTACGGAGCAAACGGCTCATCCAAACCCCTGCAACCATTAAAGCGATATAGCCTAAGCCTGTGGTCAGGACATAAAGAAATGTAGCCGTGTTGAGTGGTAGCTTTAATAATGGAAAGTTCAGAAAGAACAGGACGAAACCGATGGCCAAAGCCACATATATTTTGCTCCAAGTAATTTTTTCATTCTTAACGCCTTTTGTTCCCAAACAGCTTAAAGCCAGCAATACCAAAGCGAAAACTTTGGTATATAAGGTATGTTCAAACAAGCCTGCCGTCCGGTTGAAATTCCCTAAAATCTTATTGATGATTTCCAATGTCCAGCCACGATGTATAAAGAACCCGTAGCAAAACCAATACAAGTGCATCAATACTATAATGATGCTTACTGCCCGCATAAAAGCCATAATCTTTGCAAGCCCTCTGATGTCGTCTTCTCCCTGCATTTCTATAAATTTTTAATGTTCGGGCGTGAATTTATGGGCTGAGAAGTCCGACTATAAGAATGTGGCAGTCATTGGCGGTAAGTGGCGGTGTTTGGCTTGATGTTACTACTGAACGTAGCAATAAAGTGAGTTCAAAATATCATTGAGGCATCATTCACTTTACATTTATTCGTGAGAAGTAATTTTTTTTTTGTGTTTCTGACCCCAATCGGCTAATGCAGCAACTACGTCTTTGAGGGTTTCCGCATATTCTGTGGGAACATACTCTACTACAACGGGTGTTTTGTCGGCTTGTACCACTCTTTTTGCAAGACCGTTCAATTCCAATTGCTTCAACTCATTGGAAAGCACCCTTGCCGAAATTCCTTTGATTATCCTTTGCAGTTCATTAAATCGGTTATGCCCGCTTATTAGTGCTATCACTATCCTCAATTTCCATTTTCCGCCCAATACATACAGGGCGTCTTCAACTGCGTCTATATTTTTTGCACACTGCGTATCTGAATACATTATTTTTTGTTCCATAATTTCATTTGTAATAACCTTAATATTACTACTAACCTTTAGTTTACTACTAATGTTTAGTTAGTAAATATACGTAAATTTGTATTATCAAATCAGATAAAAAATGAAGACAACAAAAACTATCTACTATGCTACGACTGGGCTTATATCTTTCGCTATGCTTTTTTCTACTTATGCTTATCTGACAAATCCCCAATTGAAATGGGCATTTGAGCATTTAGGTTTTCCCGATTATTTCAGGATAGAATTGGCCATCGCCAAATTCCTTGCAGCAATTGCCATTTGGCTGCCTTTTCGCTTAGCGAAAGATGTGTCTTACATTGGTTTGGCAATCAGTTTTGTTTCAGCAATTATTGCCCATATCGTGGTTGGCGATAATGCTTTCCATACCGTTGCACCCATTGTGGTATTGGCTATACTGGTAGTGTCATACCTGAGCTATCGTAAACTGTCTGACATCAAATGATTTCCTTTCAAATGGTCAGCCCAATTGGCTACTATCGACTTCTTTTGTGTTTTCGTTTCTTTTTCATCTTATTGGCAAAGTCCTGTTCCTCGTAATCTTCACCCTGGGCTTCGGGCAATAAGCCGCCCAATGCTTCAATCAAACCGTCTTCGTGTTTTTCGGTATGTAAGAAGTCAAATAAATGGTGTGGTTCTTCGGCAGGTAAATCGTCCGTATCTTTTGGTATTGATATTTTCGGTTGGAGTGTAAGAGGCTCTTTGATGTCGGGCTTAATGTTATTGTTCCAATAGTTATTAAAGGTATTGGCAGAAAGTTCCTTTGCCAATCGCGAGCCGTTCCACACCGTTTTGGAATTGTGGTCAATGAACGTCATACCGTAAATACGACCTGTATCGTTTCTGCGCACTACTACGTTAATACCCTGTTCTGCCAATTGCTTTTTAAAAGGCTGCTCATCGCTCGTGGTTTTCAGGGCAATGGTAATGGCAGCTTTTAGGGTCTGTTTGGTCGGGTGGTCTTTCAAAGCGGTGTTGCATTTCTCAAAATGCCGTTCCAAAGCCGGAAGCCCTGCGTTTTTTCCGAAAAGCGAAGCCTTGAATGGGTGTCCGGCTCTTTCGCCTTTTTCATTTAAGGGAATGTACAGCAAACCCTGCTGGAGCTTCCCATGCAGTTCGCCCTCCACTTTTTCAGTGGTAATATTGAACAGGGCAAGCAAGGCATTATATTCTCCCAACGTCTGAAATTGATAATAGTTTGGCAGGTGGCGAACAACTGAAGCAATCTGGCTCTTTACATCGCCAGCCCGATAATCCACAGGTTTAAAAATCTTGTCGGTCTGGTTATGTTCTTTATCCGTTGCGGGTAACAATCCGTGCTTTCTTTCCAATTCACGGCATAGGTTCATAGACCGCATTTTCTCGAATTTATCCGAAATCTTTTTGCCCTGCTCGTCCACACAAACCGATACAATATGGATATGGCTTCGGTCAATATCCGTGTGTTTGAACACTACAAAAGGCTGTTCGCCGTAGCCCATTTCCTGCATATACTGCTGTGCCATTTCCCGAAACTTGTCATCGCTAACCTCGTCTTTCGGGTCGGGATTAAGCGAAATATGCAGTGTGTGTTTCTCTGTATTGAGGTTTGCCAACAGATATGTAGCAAAAGATTGAGCCAATTGTGCTACGGAATATTGACCATTTGCGGTTTCAATAATCTTATTGACAAACAAAATCTTCCCGTTTTCATTCTCTACTTTCAGATTGTTGTACGCCAACGCACCGTATAAATTTGCACTTCTACCAATCTTCGCTATCATTTCTACGGCTGTTTTTTCAGGTATTTTTTATCAAATTCCGCTGTTATCTCCACAATTTCTTTGAACAGTTCTACCATTTCAGCCGTCTGTTTTTCTAATTTGTACAGGTAAGCCGATGCCTTTTTCTCCGAAAAATTCTTGTACAACAGCTTTACAACCTGGTTATAATTTACCCCGATAGAGCGGAATTGGCTGTGAAACGAAGTCAATCGCATATAAAAATCAACCGTTCCTTTGTCAATTTTTATGGATTTTATTGTCTTGTCAAAGATGCAGGACGTAATAAAATGTGCCTTAACCTGCATACCCGATTGGTCAAACAGGGCAAGAAAGCGGGCGTGTTCTTCCTCGTTAAAGGAAATTGTGTACCGGATTTTCGCAGGGTCGTTTTTAAGAGGACGTCCGGTCTTTTTTAACTGCTTTTTGCTGTTATCATTCATCACTAATCCATTTATAATTCATACAAAAACGCCGACTTCGGAGGACGTTTTCTGCCCCCTGCAAGGGCAAGTTGTTTTGAGCATCGGAAATCTTTTCGAGATGCTCAAAACACAACTTGCCGTGTTCCGGTGAACACAAAAATCCGCACTACGTGACGGATTAAATGTAACAGGGAAAAACGGCCCGATGCCGTCCTGTTTCGTGTCCATTTTGTCAAGATGCCTTTGCATAAATCCGTTAATTAAATTCATTACACAAAGTAATGACCTCTTCCAGAGAGTATTGCAAGGCAATACCCGGACAAACACTGCCTTTGAACGCCAAACACTGCCACACTTCAAGCAGCAGGCCAATCATTCGCTTTATTTGCCTTATAGTTTTAGAGCAGGCAGGAAAAAATGTATTTAAACAGGGAATAAAGCAGGATTTGCGTACAGGTAGTGTGGAATAAAAGCATAAGGTTTTAAAAGCATAAAACTATAAAAGCATAAAAGCGGTAAAGCATTTTGCCTTTTGTGAAGTTTACCATTTGCCCAAAAACATACCTGCCAAGACTGTAAGAAAAGCAAAAAAACATGCAGGCTTATTCCTGTAAAACAACGCAGGAATATTGGAACAAAGGAATATTCAAACCTGCTAAACAAATAAAGTATGTAACAATAAATTTTTAAATAATGGAAACAACAAAGAAAACTTTAAAAATCAGCTTTTCCACCCAAAAAGGCGGTGTGGGAAAATCTACGATGACCACCTTGCTGGCAAGTGTGCTGCACTACCGGTTAGGTTATAATGTCTTGGTAATGGATTGCGACTTTCCGCAACACAGCCTTACCAATATGCGTGAACGGGATAAGAAGACCTTAATGCAGAATGAGTATCATAAAAAGGCTGCAATGAAGCAGTTCCAGACCATTAACAAAAAGGCATACCCGATTATCAAAAGCAAAGCCGAATATGCTTTGGAAAAAGCATCAGAGTATATCGGACAGTCGGCTATTGTCCCCGATGTTATTTTCTTTGACCTGCCTGGAACTGCCAATACCAAAGGTGTACTGACCACCTTGAAAATGATGGATTTTATCTTTTCGCCCATAACCGCCGACCGCTTAGTGGTGGAAAGCACATTGGGCTTTACCAAAGCCTTTCTTGAACTTCCGAAAACCATTGAGGGTAATGATGAGCAAGAGTTATGGCTGTTCTGGAACCAGGTGGACGGCAGGGAAAAAACGGGATTATATGAGGCTTATCAAAGTGTCATCAAACAACTCAACCTGCCCATAATGGAAACCAGGATAATGGACAGCAAGCGTTTCCGGAAGGAAACGGACGACACCGAAACTTATGTGTTCAGGTCAAGTTTGCTGCCAGCCGAACCGCAATTGTTGAAAGCAACGAAAATGGATTTGTTTATGGAGGAATTTTTAAAAATCACTCATCTATAAAAGCGATAACTATGAGTACAGATAACAAGAACAACGATTTTAAAAAGCCTGATGTCGATGAGGATTATTTAATGAATATCATCAGTGGCGATGAGCCTGTTGTTCCAATCCAAAATAATCAGCAAGAGCCAGAGCCAAAGGAAATCAAGGCAAAGCCCAAAGAAAAAATCAGAAGTAGCACATCAAAGAAAGCGGACTACGAGGAAACATTTCTGGTCAATCGGTTTCCGTCCGGTCGTAGTGGCAAGGTCGTTTACATTCGTCCGGAATACCACGAACGGTTGCTCCGCATCGTACAATTGACAAGGGAGGAAAAAACAACCCTCTACTCGTACATTGATAACATCCTTGAACACCACTTCAGGGAGTTTGGCGATGATATTACAGATTATTTCAACGAACGTTTTAAACCCATTTTATAAAATATCCGATTATGAAAAATGCAAAGCAAAAGCTGGAAAAAGCATTACGCACGGCTCAATACAAATCCAAATTTCTTACTCCGACAACATTTTTGGCACGGAACGGAAAAACAGTATATATCAGCAAAGAATTTCATCAGAAACTAAGCCAGCTCGTGTTTATGCTCGGTGGCGGAAAGCTCACGCTTGCGGATTATCTACACAATCTGCTACAACATCATTTTGATGATTTCGGGGCTGAAATGAGGGAAGTCTATAACAATTCAGAGAAGCTAAATTTTTAGGCTATGGAAATACTAATCGTGATATGCCTGCTGATAGTCATTGCCCTGCTGTTGCAGGATAAGATTGTCATTCATAAAAGGTCGAAACAAAAGCCCAAACAGGAAAAAGTCAATCCGAAACTGCCCGATATTATGGGGCAGCCCAAACCCGTAATACGACTTTCGCCGCCAAACACTGCCAATGAACGCCAAATAGAGGAACAGGCGTTCGGCCCCGCTAATTTAGACATCGAATACGACGAAAATGAAAACGTCGGTATTCAAATTCCGCAGGAAGAGCTGGACGAAGTTTTCAGTAATATGCCTGATTTTGAGGAAGAGGAAGAAGAATGGAACAGGTACGGAACATCCGGTGGCGATGACGGTTTTGCCCAGGGGGTTACCTTTGAAGAACTAAGCTCCGTGGGGGTGTTGCTCCAAAAAGAAAAATTGGAAGCAGCCCAAAAGGAAACAGCGGCAGCCATAGTTCAAAGATTACAGGGAACCGAATTATTCAGCCTGCTGGAAAATTCCATTGAGGGTGCTTCCCGAAAAATTGCCGAGCTTTTGGACAGCACACTCTCTACTGAAACGGAAGCCGGTTCTTCCACCTTGCAGAAAAATGATTTGAGTGATTTTGACATTGGGGAGTTTATATGAAAACCACCCATAAAATCCT
The DNA here is from genome assembly GCF_007830445.1 of Sphingobacterium siyangense. Taxonomy (GTDB): domain Bacteria; phylum Bacteroidota; class Bacteroidia; order Sphingobacteriales; family Sphingobacteriaceae; genus Sphingobacterium; species Sphingobacterium siyangense. The sequence goes on from NZ_VLKR01000015.1 coordinate 46,769, forward strand.
CAAACAATGAAACGTCAAACCCTAAAAAGTTTGGCGTTTTTTTATGCCCTATACATTCACTGTAAAGCCACTGAAAGCCAAACACTTCCTTTGACTGCCACTTTACGGTAACGCCTCTTTTTCCGGAACACCTTTGTTGCGAAAAGCCCGCAAGGTGTGGGCTGACTTAACAAATTAATGTGTTTCAATTATGGAAAAACAGAGAAAAAAAGTTTTGCTGGCAGCCGTAGCGATGCTGTCAGGAATTGGTGCGTTCGCACAGGGAAACGGCTCGGCAGGTATCAACGAGGCTACCCAAATGGTAACAAGCTACTTCGACCCCGCAACCCAATTAATCTACGCAATCGGGGCTGTGGTTGGGTTAATCGGCGGCGTTAAGGTGTACAACAAGTTCAGTTCAGGCGACCCCGACACCTCCAAAACGGCGGCAAGCTGGTTCGGTGCGTGTATCTTCCTGATTGTTGCGGCTACCATTCTGCGTTCATTCTTCCTTTAATCCTTTGCCTTATGAATTACAATATCAATAAAGGCATTGGCAGGACTGTGGAATTTAAAGGCTTAAAAGCACAATACCTGTTCATCTTCGCAGGGGGTCTGCTCGGTACACTCATCCTCGTGATGATACTGTATATGGCGGGCGTAAACTCTTACATCTGCCTGCTGCTCGGTGCGGGCGGTGCTTCGCTCATTGTGTGGCAGACCTTTTCGCTAAACAGGAAGTACGGTGAACACGGTTTGATGAAAATCGCAGCCAATAAACGGCATCCCCGCTACATCATCTGCCGCAAGTCTGTACACCGCTATTTAAAATTCACGCCTAAACAGAAAGCCGTATGAGAAATGTATCTAAAACCACCACGCTGGAAAGTAAATTTCCACTCCTGGCAGTAGAGAACAATTGCATCCTTTCCAAAGATGCGGACATTACCGCCTGTTTTGAAGTGCGTTTGCCCGAATTGTTTACGGTGGCTTCTGCCGAATACGAAGCCATACACTCCGCCTGGCACAAGGCTATCAAGACCTTGCCCGATTTTACGGTAATCCATAAGCAAGATTGGTACATCAAAGAGAGCTACGCTCCCGATTTGGCAAAGGAAGACCAGAGCTTTTTGGCTAAGTCCTACCAACGTCATTTCAATGAGCGGCCGTTCCTGAACCACTATTGTTATTTGTTCCTGACCAAGACCACCAAAGAGCGTATGCGTATGCAAAGCAATTTTTCATCGCTTTGCAAAGGCACGTTGATACCAAAGGAAATCAGGAACAAGGAAACGATACACCGCTTTATGGAAGCGGTGGCACAGTTTGAGCGTATCGTAAACGACAGCGGCTTTGTAAGCCTGCAACGCCTGACCGAAGATGACATCATCGGTACAGATGAAAAACAGGGATTGCTGGAACAATACCTTACGTTATCAAGGGAAGCCGGAACTCCGATGCAGGACATCGGGTTGGGAGCGGAAGAAGTCCGTATCGGAAACAAAAAGCTGTCATTGCATACCTTATCAGACACGGACGATTTGCCCGGAACCGTATCGGCAGATACCCGTTTTGAAAAATTGTCCACCGACCGGAGCGACTGCCGTTTGTCGTTTGCAGCACCAGTGGGCTTGCTCCTTAGCTGTAACCACATCTACAACCAATACCTGTTTCTGGACAACAGCGAAGACAACCTGCAAAAGTTTGAGAAGTCCGCAAGGAATATGCACTCTTTGGCAAGATACAGCCGTGCTAACCAAATCAACAAAGAGTGGATAGAACGGTATCTGAATGAAGCACATTCGTTCGGTCTTTCTTCTATCCGTGCGCACTTCAACATTATGGCTTGGTCGGAAGACCCTGCGGAGCTCAAACAGTTGAAGAACGATTGCGGTAGCGCGTTGGCACTGATGGAGTGTAAGCCACGTCACAATACTACGGATGTGGCAACCTTGTATTGGGCAGGAATGCCCGGCAATGCGGGCGACTTTCCGAGTGAGGAAAGTTTTTACACATTCATTGAGCCTGCGTTGTGTTTCTTCACGGAAGAAACCAACTACCACAATTCGCCCTCGCCGTTCGGTATCAAAATGGCTGACCGCCTGACAGGAAAACCAATCCATTTGGATATTTCCGATTTGCCGATGAAACGTGGGATTATCACGAACCGCAACAAGTTCATTCTTGGTCCGTCTGGTTCGGGTAAATCGTTTTTCACAAACCACCTTGTACGACAGTATTTTGAACAGGGTGCTCACGTACTGCTCGTGGATACGGGTAATTCCTATCAGGGATTGTGCGAACTCATCAAGGGAAAGACCAAAGGCGAAGACGGCGTTTACTTCACTTATACCGAAGATAACCCCATTGCTTTTAACCCTTTTTACACGGACGACGGCGTGTTCGACATCGAAAAGCGGGAAAGTATCAAGACTTTGATACTCACGCTGTGGAAACGTGATGACGAGCCGCCCACAAGGTCGGAGGAAGTAGCATTGTCCAATGCGGTAAGCGGTTATATCGAGCGTATCAAAACGAACGATGTGTACCCGTCATTCAATGGTTTTTACGAGTATGTACAGGGCGACTACCGTAAGGTACTCGAAGAAAAACAGGTACGGGAAAAAGACTTTGACATTGCCAATTTCCTCAACGTACTCGAACCCTATTATAAAGGTGGCGAGTATGATTACCTGCTGAACTCCGACAAGCAGTTAGACCTCTTATCCAAACGCTTCATTGTGTTTGAAATTGATGCGATAAAAGACCACAAAATCCTCTTTCCCATCGTCACGATTATCATTATGGAGGTCTTTATCAACAAGATGCGCCGGCTTAAAGGCATCCGCAAGCTCATCCTGATTGAAGAGGCGTGGAAAGCGATAGCCAAAGAGGGAATGGCAGAATACATAAAATATTTGTTTAAAACTGTCAGAAAATTTTTCGGGGAAGCCATAGTCGTCACGCAGGAGGTCGATGATATAATCCAGTCGCCTATCGTCAAGGAAAGTATCATCAACAACTCCGACTGTAAAATCCTCTTGGACCAGCGCAAGTATATGAACAAGTTCGATGATATACAGGCGATGCTCGGTCTGACCGACAAGGAGAAAGGGCAGGTACTTTCCATCAATATGAACAATGACCCAAGCCGACTGTACAAAGAGGTTTGGATTGGCTTAGGTGGTACGCACTCGGCAGTCTATGCCACCGAAGTGAGTTTGGAGGAATACCTCGCCTACACAACCGAAGAAACCGAAAAGATGGAAGTGATGCAGCTCGCATCAGAACTCGACGGTAACGTAGAACTCGCTATCAAGCATATCGCTATGCAAAGGCGGGACAAAGTAAATCAATAGTCATTAACATTTTAAAATTCAGAACAATGAAACAGTTTCTTTTTATGGTGTGTACGGCACTGCTATTTGCCGTAGCACCGTCTGCAAAAGCCCAATGGGTAGTAACCGACCCGACCAACCTGGCATCGGGTATTCTCAACAGTGCGAATGAAATCGTGCAGACTTCTTCCACCGTGAGCAATGTGATTAAAAACTTCAACGAGGTTAAGAAAGTGTATGAGCAGGGCAAGGAATATTATGACAAGCTGCAAGCCATCAACAACCTTGTGAAAGATGCCCGCAAGGTGCAGCAAACGGTTTTGCTGGTGGGCGATGTGTCCGAAATGTATGTAACCAATTTCGGAAAGATGATGAACGACCCCAATTTCAAACCGCAGGAACTGGTTGCCATCGGCAACGGTTATGCGGCACTGCTCAATGAGAGTACCGAACTGCTGAAAGAGCTGAAACAGATTATAACGGCTTCCAGCCTTTCGCTGAACGACAAGGAGCGTATGGATATTATTGACCGTGTGTACAAAGAAGTAAAGGACTACCACAGCTTGGTACGCTACTATACCAATAAGAACATCTCCGTAAGCTACCTGCGGGCGAAAAAGAAAAACGACACCCAAAGAGTGCTTGAACTCTACGGAACTGCTAACCAAAAATACTGGTAAAAATGGAATGGGATAATCTTCACGAACTCCTGCGTTCGCTCTACGACGATATGATGCCCCTTGCCGGGGATATGGCGGCAGTGGCAAAAGGTCTGGCGGGATTGGGTGCTTTGTTCTATGTGGCATTAAAGGTTTGGCAGGCTTTAAGCCGTGCCGAACCGATTGATGTGTTCCCTTTGTTACGACCGTTTGCTTTGGGGCTTTGCATTATGTTTTTCCCGACCATCGTATTGGGAACCATCAATGCGGTTTTAAGCCCCGTGGTCGTGGGAACCCACGAAATCCTCCAAGACCAGGTGCTTGACCTGAACGAACTGCAACAGCAGAAAGACCAGTTGGAATACGAGGCAATGGTCAGAAATCCCGAAACCGCCTATATGGTATCGGACGAAGAGTTTGATAAAAAGCTGGACGAATTGGGCTGGTCGCCCTCCGACATTGGAACAATGGCCGGAATGTATATGGACAGGGCTGCCTATCGGACAGAAAAAGCCATAAAGGACTGGTTCCGCAATCTGCTGGAGATACTCTTTCAGGCGGCGGCACTCGTCATTGATACCATACGGACGTTTTTCCTCATCGTCCTGTCCATACTCGGGCCGATTGCCTTTGCGATAAGCGTATGGGACGGCTTTCAGAGTACGCTCACGCAGTGGCTTACCAGATACATAAGCGTTTACCTGTGGCTTCCCGTTTCGGATTTGTTCAGCTCGATGCTGGCAAGGATACAATCGCTGATTATCGAAAGGGACATCCAGATGTTGTCTGACCCAACCTTTATCCCTGATACGAGCAACACCGTGTACATCATTTTTATGATAATCGGTATCGTGGGATACTTCACTATTCCAACGGTAACAGGCTGGATTATCCAGGCCGGAGGTGCAGGAAACTTTACACGCAACGTAAACCAGACCGCCATGAAAGCCGGAAACATTGCCGGGGCAGGTGCAGGTTCGGCAGCAGGAAACATCGGTGGTCAGCTATTGAAATAATGTAAAACCAATAATCATTTAGAAATGGAATTTAAAACGCTAAGAAATATCGAAAACAGCTTTAGGCAGATACGGTTGTATGCCATTGTGTTTGCGGTTCTCTGCACCAGCGTGGTAGGATATGCCCTGTGGCAGTCCTACCGCTTTGCAGAAGAACAACGCCAAAAAATTTATGTGCTGGACAATGGCAAATCACTGATGCTTGCCTTGTCGCAAGATGCAAGTATCAACCGACCTGTTGAAGCAAGGGAGCACGTCAGACGTTTTCACGAACTGTTCTTTACGCTGGCTCCCGACAAGAATGCTATTGAAAGCAATATGGCGAGGGCATTTAATCTTGCTGATAAAAGTGCTTTCGATTATTACAAAGACCTGTCTGAAAAGGGCTATTACAGCCGTATCATATCGGGCAACGTACAGCAACGTATTGAGGTAGATAGTGTGGTGTGCAACTTCGATAACTATCCCTATGCGGTACGCACCTACGCCAAGCAGTTCATTATCCGGTCAAGCAATGTAACAAGGCGTAACCTGGTTACCTCCTGCTTCCTCGTGAACTCTGTCCGTTCGGACAACAACCCGCAGGGCTTCAACATTGAAAAATTTGCGGTGGTGGAAAACAGGGACATTGAAGTCATTGAACGCTAAAAACCAAGTATATGGAACAGCAATTTGATTTAGACACGTTTGCCAAAATCCTTACTGACAAGGGATATGACGGTTATTTCCATACGGAGAGCTGTTGTGCAGACAAACTAAAGGACAGCATCAGCGAATTTTTGGAGGCTTGGAACAATGGTAAAGAAGCACCCTTATTAGCCAATCATCTGCATTTATCTACTTACCTCGAAGGGAACGGCGAGGACAAGCCAAAGGTTGAGTGCAATATGTGGGTAAGGTACGAGAACGGGAAATTCAATTTACAGGAAACAGAAATGTATATCAGGAGGACAGACCAATACGGAGGGTTAATGAAGCAATCTAAGCTGACCAATCTCTCGGTAAGCTCGTTTCCGACCGTAAAAGAAGCCATTGCCCAAGTGTCCGAAAAGCCCAAAGAACAGGTTGCTCCCCGCAAAAGAGGATTTAGAATGTGATAACCGATAATCATTAAGGTATGAAAAAATTAAGAGCAAATATGGACAGGTACTTTGACAAGCTGGACGAACGCTGGCGGGCATTGCCTATGCGGAAACAGCACCAATATACCCTTTACTTTTTTGTGGGTTATCTGCTGCTAACCGCAGGGGTCATCGGCAAAGTGTGGTACGATACCCAAAAATCCGCTAACGGTATGGTCATCGAGCATATCGAAAACCCTGTCTTCAAAAGTAAAAATCCTGCAAGGTTGCAGGACAGTGTATCAACAATCTTAAAAAATCAGATTTATGAAAGAAAATGAGAATAAAAAACAGGTTGTTCGGGTAACGGAAGGTACCCCGGAAGCAACCGCTGATGTGCTTCAAGACGGCACGCAGAACAAAGCCGAAAAGCTCAAAAAACCGCTCATATTCGGCTTGATGGGAATTGTCTTCGTCGGTTGTATGTACCTCATATTTAAACCGTCCGCAGACAAAAAGGAAATCGAAAACATCGGGCTGAACGATGCCGTGCCACAGGCTACCGGAGCAGGAATGCCCGATGATAAAGGCAAGGCATACGAACAGGAAATGCTGGAAAAGAAAGAGCAGGAAAAACGCAATGCCCTGGCTACGCTCTCCGATTATTGGAACACCGACAGCACACAGGGCAGTGAGGAGAATATTCCCGAAGAAGAAGAAAGCTACGGTTATGGTGGCGGCAGACCGTCCGGTAATCCCGCACTGAACAGTTACCGCAATGCCCAAAGTACATTGGGTTCCTTTTATCAGGATAACAATTCGGAAACAATGGAACTCCGCAGGCAGTTGGACGAGCTTAAAGAGCAATTGGCGGAAAAGGATGTACCCAAGCCTGTAACGGTTGATGACCAGTTGGCATTGATGGAAAAGTCCTACCAAATGGCGGCAAAGTATCTGCCTACGGGTACAAACCCCGCACAACCTGCCAATACGGACAGCGCAGCCCGGACTTCTGCCTCCAATATGCAGAAAGAATATTTCGTGGCGTTCACGCCTGCAAGGAAGAACACCGTGTCTGCCCTGTACCGTGAACCTACCGACAGTGCTTTCTTGGCCGATTGGAGCCAGTCCAAAAACCGTGGCTTTTATACCGCAGGTCAGGCAGAGCAGATGGTACAACCGAAAAACAGCATCAAAGCCAGTGTTTACGAAACACAGACCGTCATCGGCGAAACAGGGGTGCGTTTGCGCCTGTTGGAAGAAGCCCAGACACCACAGCGTACCATTCCGAAAGGAACGGTCGTAACCGCCAATGCCAAATACCAGGGCGGACGTTTACAGCTAAAAGTTACCTCTATCGAATTGGAGGGCAATATCATTCCGGTGGATATAACCATTTACGATATGGACGGACAGCAGGGCTTGTATGTTCCGTATTCGCCCGAAATGAACGCCCTCACCGAAATGGCGGGCAATATGAGCCAGACAGGTGGAACAAGCGTAATGCTTACGCAGTCTGCCGGACAGCAGGTTGCCGCAGACCTTAGCCGTGGTGTGGTGCAGGGTATTTCGGGGTATTTCGCCAAAAAGATACGAACACCGAAAGTAACCTTAAAGGCAGGGCATCAGGTCTTCCTCGTTTCCAAACAATAATGTTGAACTCAAATAAATAGAACAATGAAAAATCATTTAAAAACCTTTTGGGCTTTAGCCTTGATACTCGGCTTTGCCGTAACAGCTTTTGCACAGGACAATGCAAATACAAAAACACCGCTTGCCCTGGGTAAGATAGAACCGTACAATATGCAGGTAACTTACGACAAAACCTCGCACCTGATTTTCCCTACCGCCATACGCTATGTGGACTTGGGAAGTGAATACCTGATTGCAGGAAAAGCGGAAGATGCGGAAAACGTGCTGCGTATAAAAGCATCGGTAAGGGATTTTGAAGCGGAAACAAACTTTTCCGTTATCACGAATGACGGACGTTTTTACAGTTTCAACGTGTATTACAGTGCATATCCCGAAGCGTTGAGCTATGACCTCTTGACCATGCAAAAGGCAGTGGACAAAGCAAACGGTAACGATGTGCTTTTTGAGGAACTGGGCAACAATTCCCCGTCATTGGCGGGCTTGCTTCTGGAAACCATTTACAAGAAAGACAAACGTATTGTAAAGCATATCGGGGCAAAGAGCTTCGGCATACAGTTCACGCTGAAAGGCATTTACATCCACAACGGCAAATACTATTTCCATACGGAATTGAGAAACCGTACCAATGTGCCTTTCCAGATTGATTTTGTCAATTTCAAGGTGGTGGATAAAAAGGTAGCCAAACGCACCGTGGTACAGGAACGACCGATGATACCGCTTCGCACCTACAAGCCGCTTACGGAAATTTCGGGGCAGACCACCGACCAGAATGTGTTCCTGCTGGACCAGTTTACCATCAGCGATGACAAGGTACTCTTGATTGAGATTTACGAGAAAAACGGCGGTCGTCAGCAAACGCTTCAGGTAGAAAACTCCGACCTGATAAGGGCAAAGGTCATCAACGATATGCACCTGAAATTTTAAATAACAACTAAAAGAGAATAGAAATGAAAAAGTATATCTATACCGTGATGTTCTTTGTAATGGGCATCACAGCAGCACAGGCACAAAGGATGCTGCCCGGACAAAAAGGAATTGAAATCAGTACCGGAACACTGTCCGATGAAAAGCCGGCACGTAATTATTTCGTGAATGTCGGCTTGACCGTAAACGGAAAGCACGGCAACTACCAGCTATGGGCATTGGAATATATGCACCAGTATCATCGGTACAAAGGCATAAACATTCCGCAGGAAACCTACACGGCAGAGGGCGGTTACAGCATTTACCTTTTCGGAACGCCTGTAAAAAGCGTTTCGGTAAACCTGGGGATTACCGGAGTGGTGGGTTATGAAACGGTCAACCGTGGCGAACAGCTATTATATGACGGTGCAAAATTACCATACGATGATGAGGTCATTTACGGTGCAGGCGGCAGGATTTCCATTGAAGCCTACCTGTCCAACAGGTTTGTGCTTTTTGTACAGGGCCGTGCCAAAATGATGTGGGGAACTCCTTTGGAAAAGTTCCGCCCTGCCGCCGGAGTGGGATTAAGATTTAACCTTTAAAAGCAAACGACAATGAAACGAATTTTTGATAACAACAGACCCCGCCTGAAATCCGTATGGGCGTTGCTGGCGGTCTTGTTAAGCGCATTTTTGTTTACGTCCTGCGACAAGGACGATTTGGAAATACAACAGAACTTTCCGTTTGAAGTAAGCGTAATGCCTGTACCTGGCGAAGTGGCAAACGGACAGACGGTGGAAATACGTATTACCATACAGCCGACAGGAAATTATGCCAATACAGCGTATTCTCTCCGCTACTTTCAGTTCGATGGTACGGGAACATTGCAGTATTACAGCGAACCGCCGTACCTGCCCAATGATTTGTACCCGTTGGCTTCCACGCAGTTCAGGTTGTATTACACTTCCACATCAACGGTATCACAATCCTTTGACGTGTGGATTTCGGACAACTTCGGGAATGAAAAGCAATTGAGCTTTGAGTTCAACAGTAGTGATTGAGTGGGATTTCAATTCGCAAAAACGGCTTATCCCAATGATAAGCCGTTTTTTATTTACAGCGTGTCATTTTACCGGGTTATCAATATTTCTTAAATTTATACTCGTGAAAATAAATATGTGAAAATATGGTTTCGTCATTGGTTATAGGAATAATATTTTTGGTTGCGGGCTTGGGACTTCGTTACTGGATTAACCGCCGAAAGTTTTACAGGAGAAGCGACACCGGAGCAGAGGGTTTTTCCTCTTATGAAAGTTCGGTCTTCATTAAATTTATTGAAAGGGTTGGCAAATGGATAGCTTATGCACTGATTATTTTCGGGCTACTATCTTTGTGGGTGTATTCCCGTGAGAAAAAAGACAAGGAAAAACAGCAACAGGAAGTAAAAACCGAACAGCCTGCCCAACGCTGAAACTCATTCTTCCAATGTATTCGATAAAGAACGGATAGCCCAAAAGGTTATCCGTTTTTGTTGTTTGTGCCGTAAGCAAACCGCCAAACACTGCCTTTCAATGTCAACGGCTGCCACAGTTAGCACATAACCCGCCATTACGCAAAACCGATTTTGGTGGCTGCCCTTTTTATGCCGGCTGGTCAGTTAAACGATTGTCTGAACTCCAAAGGTGTCTGGTTCGTTTTGTTCTTAAATAGTTTGCTGAACGATTGCGGATATTCAAAGCCCAACTGATATGCGATTTCGGCAACGGATAAATTTGTCGTTGATAAAAGTTCTTTGGCTTTTTCGATGAGTTGGTTCTGGATATGTTGTTGTGTGGTTTGCCCCGTAAGGTTTTTCAGCATATCGTTTAAATAATGGGCCGATACAAGCAACTTTTCCGAAAAATACTGAACCGTTGGTAAGCCCGATGTTTCATTTTGAAAATAAGCAACGAGCAGTTCTTCAAACTTTAAGAACAAATCATTTGACGCTTTTTTTCGTGTGATGAACTGACGATTGTAAAAACGGTTGCAATAGTTCAGTAATAAATCAATGTGGGCAACAACAACGTCTTGTGTGTAATTGTCTATCATTGCTTCGATTTCTTGTTGCAAATTATGCACTAATCCCGAAATAACGGTTTCTTCTTTATCTGAAAGGTGTAATGCCTCATTCGCTGCATAAGAGAAAAAACCGTATTCCTTTATTCGTTTTCCCAATTCATAGTTCTGAATAAAATCGGGGTGGAAAACCAACATCCAACCTTCAATTTTTGATGAGTTTCCTGCTTCCACCGTAAGCTTTTGTTTGGGTGCAAAAAAGGTCATTATTCCGTTGTTGTAATCATAATACTGTTGTCCGTATTTTATTGTTCCGTCAAAATTTTTCTTCAAATAAATAGTGTAGAAATTATAGACAAATGTTTGGTTTTCTTCGGAACTTAAACAGCCTATCTCATCAAAATTCACAACGCTTACCAAAGGGTGCGAAGGGCTTTTTATTTGCAAAAAAGTATGGACTTCTGAAACTGAATTCAGAACATAAATCTGATTATTTTTCATTGGATAAAATTAAAAAAAAACAACGGATAGAAAATTGAGTTTATCCGTTGTTTTTATGTTACAAATTAACACCTTTCATTCCTGCTTCATCGTATCTTGCACCTGTTTCCGTCCCCAATGGAATAATGCTTTCCAAACGGTTAAGGTCTTCTTCGGTTAATGAAACGTAAGTTGATGCAATGTTTTCTTCAACATATTTTACTCGTTTTGTGCCGGGAATTGGTGTGTGTCCTTTGGCAATAATCCAAGCCAATGCAAGTTGTGCCGTTGTAATGTTTTTTTCGGAAGCAACTTTTTTAATTTCGTTTACCAATTCCACATTTTTGAAAAACTGTTCGCCTTGATATTTTGGAAGATGTTTTCTGAAATCATCATCGGCAAAATCTTCCTGCTTTTGAATTTCGCCACTCAAAAAGCCTCTGCCTATTGGCGAATACGCAACCAAACCAATCCCCAATTCTTTTAGCGTATTCAAAATGCCCAATTCTTCAATTTGTCTTTCAAACAATGAGTATTCGGATTGCACGGCTGTAATAGGGTGTATTTTGTGTGCTTTTTTAATGGTTTCAGAGCCAACTTCCGAAAGCCCGATGTACTTTACTTTGCCTTCTTTTACCAATTCACTCATTGCTTCTACAGTTTCTTCAATTGGTGTGTTGGTGTCCAAACGGTGCAAATAATACAAATCAATGTAATCCGTTCCTAAATTTTTCAAGGAACGTTCAGCGGCTTTTTTGACATAACTTTTGCTACCGTTTAAAGCCCCTGCATATTGTTCGTTGTCGCCAATTTCAAAACCGAATTTTGTAGCAATAATATATTTGTCCCTATTTCCGCTAATTGCTTTTGCAATCAACCTTTCGTTAAGCAAAGGTCCATACGCTTCCGCTGTGTCCAAAAAATTACCGCCTAATTCCAATGAACGATGAATGGTAGCAATGGCTTCTCTTTCATCAGCTTGTCCATATATGTTTGTCCCAAAACCTACTGTCATACCCATACAGCCAAGTCCGATTGCAGGAACAATAAGTCCCTGACTTCCTAAATTTACTTTTTTGATGTTGCTCATAAAATTCTTTTTTTAATTGTTAGCGACAAAGGTCAGAATGTTACTTCTGAAAAATGTAGCCCAATCGGGGGAAGTCGTATCCAAATGATAGATATGACAAAAATCCCTTTTTGTTATTTATAAATTAGCAAACCGCCAAACACTGCCTTTGAGTGCCAATGGCTGCCACATTGCGAAATCCCTAAGAAAGCCTTTCTAAATTCGACTTCCACAGAAAAATGAAGCAAGCTATGGAAGTTATCGCAATACAGAAATCCGCATTGGACGGAATGACAAATGAGCTGAAAGCGCTTTTGGAACTGACCGAAAGTGCCACACGGAAATATACCCCTATTTTCAGCGAAGAGAAATGGCTGGATAACCAGGAAGTGTGTCTGATGATGAACATTACCAAACGTACATTGCAGACCTATAAGGACAAAGGTATGCTGCCTTACTCCAAATTGAACCGCAAGAATTATTACAAACGCTCGGACGTGCAGGCTTTGCTCAAAGCCGGACATCCCTACAATACCGACGACAATGGATTTACTAACGAATGATACCGAAGAAATCATCGTCCATAAGGAGATGATAACGCAATTGAGAAAGCGTATCGAAATAATCTTGAAAAATTACCGCCCTGTAATGAACGGGGAAATTTACCTGTCCGGCGAAGATGTGTGCAAGCTGTTACACATCAGTAAGCGGACGTTACAGCAATACCGTGATGATAATATCCTGCCGTTTATACAGATTGGCGGGAAGATAATTTACAAGGAAAAGGATATTCTGACAATCCTGGAACAGAACTACATATCCCATAATACCAACCGTATTTAAGCAATTTTGGTGCGGGTTATGTTTCCTTATCGGAATGAGTTTAGTATCTTTGCTCTCTAAAAATATAGAAAATACTTAAAGTGTTTTTGCTTTAGGTTCCGCATTAGAAACTGGTAATTTTTAAAACCCCGGAACAGATAAGTAAGAACGCTCACGTCATAGGCGTGGGCGCTCACTTGTTTGGGGGTAGGCGTACCAGTGCCTTAATGCCGATAAGTGTGGTTGCCTACGCTTTCTTTATAATAGTAGTGTCCCTCACTTGTATATTTTTGTTAAGACTGTGAACTGTAAAATTATATACGATGAAATTGGCACTAATTGATGATAATGCACGGCTTCGTGATATTACCAAAAAACAACTTGAAGATAGCGGGTACACACTGTTTTTCCAATCCGAAAACGAACAGGAGGCTATCCAAAAAATAGGAGAAAGCAACACATTACCCGATGTTTGCATCATAGAGGAAAATTTCGGTGCGGCCAATGCCCTGCTCGGAAAGTTCCCCGATTTAAAAGTGCTTATCTCCAGCACCAATGACGACAAAAAAAGCGTTACCGATATGTTGGAAATCGGAGTTTGGGGATATATACTGAAATACACTGACCCCGATGAGCTTTTGACTGCTGTTGTGGCATTAAGTAAAGGCAAGAAATATTTTAGCTTGGGTGTTAGTGATATAGCAACCGGATATTTCACTAAAGATAATAGCGAAGATTAATTGCCCACTGGTGTATTTACCGATGTTACCCCATCAGGTCTTTCAATCGCAAGCCGTTTTATTTCTTTCCGTGTTGCCAGGTCTATTACTGAAATGTAATTGTTAGGTGTGCAGGATACAAACATCCTATTATCATTGTCGATGTAAATTCCTGCCCCTTGCCCGATATTCATCTGTTTTTCCAAATGATGGGTCTGCCTGTTGTAAAACAGCAAATCGCCTGTTTTTACACTTACTATACAAACGGTATTCCCATCGGGCGTAATTTTCAATCTGTGTAATCCTAAAACTTTTGAATTGATGTCAGCTTTAACTTTTTTATTGACCAGGTCCACAACAATAATGTGGCCGTCCGGTCGGGCTGTCCACAATTCTTTTCCGTCTGACGAAACATCAAAACCTTCTGCACCAAGTCCCACATTTATCAATGTTTGCCGCCATTCTGTTCGTGATTTTGCATTGGGCGGCAAAACGCCTGTTGGTGGCATATAAGGCGGTATTTCTTTTTTCTCATAAATACTTACTGTTCCGCTTTCTACATTGGTGGTGTAGAAACGTTTTTCGTCTGCTGTTGCGTGAATGAGATGTGTAAAATCTTGTCCTGTTCCAAAAACTTGTTCCACTTTATTTTCATTGATGTTATACACGCCAACGACTTTTGAACCTTGTGCCGTAAACCACAATTTGTCGTTTAGATAAACTAAACCGTGCGGAATGAAAAACGGTTTGGTGTCAATAATCTTTTCGGGTTGCAACGTTTTTAAATTAACAACTGCAATTTCGTGTCCGCTTGCATTCATCAAGGGTTTAGAAATGTATGCCAATGTTCCGTTTTCATTAGTAACAATTTCGTGCGGGTCATCGCCTACGGGAATTTTGGTAATGCTGTCGAGCGTTTGGTAATCGTAAACTACAACTGCTATTTCTCCTTTTGATAAGGCTAAAATATAATGGTTTTGTGCAAACAAAATATTCGACATAAAAACAGTTGCGATAAAAAGAAGCTGTTTCATTGTTTTCCTTTTAATTTCTGCATAAATTGTTTGAATGCCGGTGCAAAATCTTCAAACAAGGGATTGTTTCTGTTCCGCATCATTACTTCACTGAATAGTTTCAACCCAACTACAAATTCGGTATTTTCGCTTTCACTGGAAAATCTGCCAGTATCTTTAGTCTGTTCCAACAATTTGAAAATATTGTCGTGATTTTCAAACTCAAATGCTAAGGACTTTCCTGAAGCCGTACCGTCTTTCAGTGCCAATTCCTGCAACTGAATTTTGTACTTATTATTTCTTTTTTCTGTCATTTCAGATTATTTTTTATAGTGTGCAATGAGCACCTGGTCGTTAAAAGTTTTAGTAGTCACAAATTCTGCATTTAAGCCCGAAATCAATTCTACAAAGTCATTTGTTTCTGCTTTATCTATATTATCTGCAAAAACGATGGCATTGTCATTCAGTTTACTTTTTAAAAGATTGAAAACCGGCAGATACAATTCTTTTGCACCGTCCAGAAATAAGAAGTCAATTCCTGTATCAACATCGGCAAGCGTTTGCATCGCATCGCCTTGCAAAAAGGTAACGTATTCCGACAAACCTGCTTTTTCAATATTTTTTTGAGCTTGTTCTATTTTATTGGCTTCTAACTCTGTTGTGATTACAAAGCCCTGATTGTCCTTTGCTGCGGCTGCAAGATAAATGGTTGAAACACCAAAAGAGCAACCAAATTCTACAATGTTCTTTACCTTAGAAAAAGTGGCAAGAAAATAAAGCAATGAACCTTCTTCGGGCGAAACCGACATATAAGCGGTTTTGCGGAGTTCGTCGTGCTTTTTCTCTCGTTCTTCTTTGTCCGAAATGCTGTTGAGTACTTCGTATCGTGCTTTATAATTAGCTTCTGCATCAATGTGCAATGCCTCTAACAGTTCTTTTACTGGTGCTGTATGTAGCGTATTCATTTTTTAATGATTGTGTTGTATATCCAACTGGTATTTATACAAAAGCCCTTCCAAATTGAGCGATGAAAACTTGGCTTTTTTCAATTTATTGTGTTCCAAATCAATGGAAAAATTATCTGCCATTCGGAAATCTGCTTTTTCCAGATTGGTATTTAAAAATCTTGCACCCATTAAATTACATCCGTTAAAAGTAGCTTCCGAAAGATTAGTTTCCGTAAACTCTACTTCTTTCAACGAACAGTTTAGGAAAGGGGTCTTTTTCAGGCTTGTACCAAAAAAGTTGCTGTAATCCAATATACATTCTTCAAATTTGAACGAAAACACAAACTTGCTGCATCGTGCAAAGTCAAGCCCCAATAGTTTACAATACTTAAAAACCGCATTTCTGAAACCGGCACCATCTATATTCGCCATCGTGAAATTACAGCTTTCAAATGTGCAGCTTTCAAAATTAATTCCTCTCAGGTCGCTTTTGGTAAAATCACATTTAATGAAAGTGCATCTGTCAAATTCTCTGTTTCTAAGCACTTTTTCGGCATAGTTTACGTCTTTAAATTCTTTTGCTGTATGCAGTACAACCTAGCTCATTGTCTTTTAATTATTTAAATTGATACTTAAAATTGACTTGCCTGCATACCTGAAAAGGAAGGAAAACTACTTTAAAAATCGTCAACACCACGCCGGGAACAGCGTGTACAGGTAACGGCAAATTTACGATTTTAAAATTTGCCTAAAATGTCTTGGGATACAAAAATTTATTTTTTTGTCTGTCACAATCAATCAATTTTTATCCTGATAATCTTATACGCCCCTTTTCGTTCGTTTCCAAAACGTCCTTCTTCGTCAATGCGGGAACAGCTTACATACATCCAACCATCGGCAGTAATCTGATAACTGTCAGGCCAGGCCAGTTCTTCATTGGGCGAAACAATTTCGGTCATTTTCAGTTCCGGTGAAATGCGCACGATACGGCGTTTCTCCAAATCTCCGAGATAGAGGTTGCCCTTGCTGTCGGTTTCCATTCCGTCGGTAGTCGTGAAATGACCGAGAAATTCCACTTTATCCGCCAATTGTTTTTCGCTCAAAGAGGTGTTGTTCAAATCCGCAGTAGCTGCACGAAAGAGTTTATCGTCCGTAAGGGTTTTGAAATACAGGTATTTTTTATCGGGGCTTAATGCAATCCCGTCTGAATGCACACGAAATGGTTTGCCGTTGCTCAATAGCTCTTTCCCATTTCGTTTCATCGAATACGTAGTGTCAGCTAACATCACCGGATTGCCTTTTAATACTTGACGTACATTGCCCAATTTCAAATCTACAATCACGATACCACCCTCAGAAGAGTTGGTAATGTAGGCGATTTGTTGTTTCGTGTCGATTCGGGTATCGTTCATATAACTTTTGGCAGAAGTAACGCTGCTTAAAGGATAAATGCGTTCAACCTGATTGTTCTTTAAACTGATTTTCACCAATTTTTGTCCTTTATCTTCACCGTCTGCATTTTTTGCATAGCCCGGGTCAACCACCCATAGGTTGTCTTCATTATCTGCCACTACCGCCTGAACGCCGATGAAATGATGTTGTTTATCGCCACCTTTTTCCACGTCCCAGGTATTCCATTCTTCGTTAGGGAAAGGTTTCTTAGTGCCGTCTTTCAGGATTTCCACCACGGCATATTGGTAAGGTCCTGCCCAACGCGGATAATTGGTAAATACTCTTCCTGATTTTGAAACAGCAACGCCAGTGAGTTGGTAGGTGTTGTCTTCAAAAACGGTTTCCATTTTTGTTTGATTTTGCGCATTAGCATAGAAAAATATTCCTCCGCTTAATGCTAATATGCTCAATATTTTTTTCATTTTTATGATGCAAATTTTATCTGACAAGCTGTTATTTCAGCACTTCTTTTAAGAACAACAAAGTATGGTTCCACGCTCTTTTGCTCATTAGTTCGTTATAGTCAGCCGATTTCGGGTCGGTAAACGTGTGTTTGCAATAAGCGTAAGTGATAATTTGCCAATCGGCTTTGCCTTCGTTCATTTCCTTAATTAAACCGTTCATTACTTCGGGTGTAACGCCTGCATCTTCTGCGGGATTTTCGATAAGGATTTTTGTTTTGATGAGATTATTCGGGCGACTTTCATCTTTACCCAAACCACCGTGAATGCTTACCACGCCTTTTACATCAAAGCCCGCTCTTGCCACTTCCAACGCACCTGTTCCACCAAAACAATAACCGATGACGGCAATTTTTTCGGGTAAAGCTCCCGCTTTTTCAGTTGTTCCAAAGCCAGTTCGATGCGGTGTTGGTACAAAGCATAATCTTGTTTGAACTTGCCTGCTGTTTTTCCGGCCGAAGCATTGTCGGAAGGAATATTTCCTTCGCCATAAATGTCGGCAACAAAAGCAATGTAGCCTGCTTTTTCCAGTTCTGCGGCTGCAGTTTTGGCTTCATCATCAATGCCTTTCCAAGCCGGCAAAATAAGCACGCCCGGTTTTTTTGAACCTGCATTAGATGTTACCAATCCGTTGAGTTTTTGTGAGCCATCGTTGTATGCAACAGGCTTTAAATTTTGGGCGAATAATACTCCGCTAAATAGTGTCATCAGACCAAATAAGATTAACTGTTTCATTTATTTGTATTCGTAAAATTATACATAGTAAATGTACGGATTTAGTTGCCGTAAATTTATATTGATTTGACCACCTTTTCTAATGCCAATCGCAATTTTGGTTTAACACTTGGTTGATTGCTGTCTTCGGGATTTCTGTAACCAATGGCAACTGCAAACAAGGTTTTGTAGCCCTCTAATTTTAGGATTTTGTCGTATTCTTCGGTTTTAATTCCTTCCATTGGCGTACTGTCAATTTCCAAACTTGCACAAGCCGACAGAAAAAAACCAAGCGAAAGATAAACCTGATGTTGTAACCACGATTTTATTGCTGCTTCGGGTAAGGGTTTTACCATATTCTTATAATAAATTACCGAACCTTCGGGCAGGTTTTCTGTAATTTGTTTTTCAAAAAGTAAAATATCATCAATTACACTAAATACCACCAAATGACTGGCTTCGTTTATTTTTTGTTCATTAAAGAAAGAAACGCTTGCCAATGCTTGTTTTGTTTTTTCGTCAGCAACAAAATAACAATTCCAAGGTTGGCTGTTGATTGATGACGGACTTAGTCGTAAAATTTCTTTCAATTGCGCTATTTTTCATCGGTAATTTTCTTGTTTGCATCGTACTGTTTTGTAGTGTATCTGCTTTTTGCAAGGTCTAAAAAATTCATTTCCCTTAAATTTTATATTGTTACTTTTTACTGTATTGCTCCAATAATTTTTGAATGTCGGTGTAGCCGTATTTTTTTGCCAAATCTAAAGGCGTGTTGCCGTCTAATCCTTTCAAATCATAGCGAGCACCGTTTTCTAACAACGCTTGTGCAGCTTCATAATGTCCGTGCCAAACGGCATCGTGCAAAGCCGTATAACCGTTGTATGCTCCTTGTGCATCGAGTTCTGCTCCTGCTTCAACCAGCATTTTTATGTTTTGCGCGTGCCCGTTGTAGCCCGATTTGTGCAACACGGTCGATTTCATAATCCAATCGGTAATTCTCGGATTGGCTCCTGCTTCGAGCAACACTTTTATTACATCGGCTTTGCCCAATTGCGATGCATACAAAAGCGGTGTCGCCCCTTTGGGTGCATTGCCCACAGTGAATTTCGCTTTTTCGTTGATGTCCAAGCCGTCAGCAATCAGTTTTTTAATCGTTGCCACATCGTTGTTGTCAATGGCTTTGAAAATTTTATCGTTCTTAATGTAGGCTTCCGCCTGCTTGGCGTGATTTTCAATAATGCTTACGATTTCTTTGTCGCCAACATTTTGTGCCAATAGTAGCGGAGAAATTACACCACGCGATTTGGTTTCCCAATTGGCTCCAGCCTCTAACAAATATTTTACCATTGCCGCATTTCTGTGCCAAACCGCATCATACAAAGGCGTGTTGCCATTGGTTGGCGAAGTTAAATCGAGATAAGCGCCGTGCTTTACGAGTAAATCGGCTACGGGAACAACGCCACTTTGAGCCGCTTTGTGCAAGGCGGTAGAACCCATTCTTGTATCTAACATATTCACGTCTGCACCTGCCGAAAGCAACATTTCGGTCATCTGATAATTGCCCAATCCTGCCGACAACATTAAAGGTGTATAGCCTAACGCATTTCGTTCGTTTACGTTGGCTCCGTTTTCCAATAAACGTGCTGCTTCTGTTAAATTGTTTTCTTTCACGGCATTGCAAAGCGGAGTTGCGTGCAGTTGAATAACCGCAAGTAACAGCACAAATAAGGAAATGTATTTTTTCATTTTTATTTCGTTGTTTTATCAATCCAAGTAAACAATTCGTCTAAATCATAATCGCCACTGTGCGGTCTGTCCCAAGGTAATTCGAGGTTGACATCATAACCGTTGTTTTGCAATAAAGTTGCCAGCAACACAGAAATTCCTAAACCAGTGTCTTTGTCTTTAGTCCCGTGGCGAATACGCCAATGCTTGGTTGTGGTAGTTCCTTGTGTACCAATGTAATACATCGGATTCATCATTTTTATAGTCTTTTCTTCTGCTATTCCACCTTGTTTCGTGGTGTTGGCCAAGGCAAATTTTGTGAAATGGCGACTATCGGTTGTCTCGTTGCCAAAAAGTTGGTTTTCGCCCGAAGACAAATCCAACGCATCAAAAGCGGGTGGCGTTTTCATTCGTTCCATATAACGCACATACCCGTCAAAATCGAGGGCGGTAATTTTCCCGTTTTCAATGGTAAGCCATTTTAAAGCCGATAAATCCGTTCCTTTATCCAATGTTTTTTGTGCGGAAGCGATAACGTAAGATTTTACCAATTCCTTAAAGTTACCATTTCCGTCTTTGTCTAGTTGCAACAAATTCCCATTGGCATCTTTCAGTTGCAAAGAATTTACATATTCGGGGAATGCGGCTTTCAGTTGATTAGAAACATTGATTTCATTAGCCGATAAAGTTCCCGAAACTTCTTTTCGCTGAACGTTGTAATCGAGCATTGAAATATCGATTTTTTTGTAATCGTTCACACCGTTGAATTGCCATTCATAAGCCATATCAGCGTGGTCAAGATTGGTAATGGGGCAATAAGCCGAAACGGCAAAAATATCGTCTGTGGCATCGGCGGCACCTAAGGCTTTCAAATACGGTTCGTAATCTTTGTTGTTGCCCGTTGCACCGAGCAAAGCCGACAAAGCACCGCCGGCACTTGTTCCGTTGGAAATAATTTTATTGGCATCGCCCGCCATTTTTTTGTCGTTGAATTTCAGGTAACGAACTGCCGCTTTCAAATCCACGATAGCCGCCGGAGCTTTACCTGTTTTAAACGTTCTTCCTCTTGCTCCTGCCGAAGCCACTACATACCCTTTGGCTAAAGCTTGCGCAATCGTGGTGGGACCACTTTGCATTCCACCCATTCCTTTACCATTGTTAATGGCAGTTCCGGGATTTCCGGGCATATAACCGCCAATTTGATTCGGGAAAAATATTGGTGCATTGTCCGCCGAATAACCGTTGATGGTTTTGTTTTCAAAATATTCCGCAGGAATGTAAATGTTCATTTTCTGATAAATGGTATCCACGGGATTTTCTACATACGAAATGTTTTCATAAGCACGGACTTTGATTTCTTTATCGTTGACTTTAAGCGTTTGAGTAGTGAATGCTTCGGCATTGAAATCTAACACTGATGTTTTTTGTACTGTTTTGCAGGAAGTGGCACAAATAAGTATCGAAAATCCTGCGAAGAGAATAAATTGTTTCATAACAATTATTTTTTACTTTTTGCATACGTCACCAATCCTTCTAACCAATCCTGATGCCCGTTAATCATCGGGTTGGGTTTTTGTTTTGCCAATGCTTGTGCAGGTTTTCCTATCTGGCTTTCTTGGGTGAGAATGCGCACTCGTCCACCGGGCAAATCTTCAATCAGCCAAGCGTGGATAACGTCTAATCGGGTTGCCGCATCGCCTTCTGCCCAACCGTGCCAGGCCAACCGTGCCGGTTCGTTTGCTGTTGGCGGAACAAATTCAGTAACCTGTGCCTCAATCGGGAAACCAAAGGTTTTAAAGCGGAAGCGAACATCTGCATATAATTCTTTGTCTTCGGGATTGATAAATTCCACATCGGAAGAATTAGCGTAATAAGTTGGCCACGCAAACGGATTGGCTAAATATTTCCATACTTCCCCGGTAGTTAAACCTTTGACGATAACTTCATTTGAACAATAGTTGTCCGTAGTGCCGGGTGTATATTTTTCCGGCCATATAATTGCATTTTGTTTCATTGTTCTTTTTATTTCAATGCTGCTTTAATTGCCTCGCCCACTTCAGTTGCCGATTGCGGATTTTGTCCTGTTACTAATCTTTGGTCTGAAACAACGTGAACTTTCCAAGGCTCCGATTTTTCAAAAACTCCGCCACGTTTTTTCAGTTCGTCTTCCAATAAAAACGGAACAACATTTGTCAGCCCGACAATCGTTTCTTCTTCATTGGTAAATCCGTTCAATTTTTTACCGTCAATGAGATATTTTCCGTTGCTTAATTTTATGTTTACCAAGCCCGCAGGTCCGTGACAAACTGCGGCAACAACTCCGTTTTGCTCGTATATGTCAGCCGCAATTTTTGCAATGGCTTCATCATTGGGCAAATCCCACATTGCACCGTGTCCGCCTGCGTAATGAATGGCAACATAGTCCGAAGCCTTTACTTCTTCGGGTTTCAGGCTATTTGAAATTTTATTGTGATAGTATTCGTTTTCCCAAAATTCCTTGTTAATCGGGTCGTTCAAATCAAAACCGTCAACAGGCGGATTTCCGCCTTTCGGACTTACAAAATCAATTTCGTAACCTGCTTCGGTCAATACTTTCCACGGGTGTGCCACTTCGCTTAAATAATAACCTGTTTTTTCTCCGGTATTTCCTTTTTCGGCGTGGCTTGTAACCACGAATAAAATTTTTTGTTTCATTTTTTCTGAATTTTTTGTTTGTGAAAATGCCGATACACTTACAAGAAACGTCATCAACAACAATTTCAATTTGTTCATTTTTATTTCTTTTTTTAGTTAAACCATTTTGTTAAATGTTGTAAATACTGTGATTT
Source organism: Sphingobacterium siyangense (assembly GCF_007830445.1). Classification (GTDB taxonomy): domain Bacteria; phylum Bacteroidota; class Bacteroidia; order Sphingobacteriales; family Sphingobacteriaceae; genus Sphingobacterium; species Sphingobacterium siyangense. The sequence goes on from NZ_VLKR01000015.1 coordinate 69,669, forward strand.
TAAATCCTGAAACCGAGCTTCGTCAATATTTTTTTCTACATCGTGAAAGTGAAAACTTTCCATTGATTTCATTCCGCAAAAGGCGTTCATTTTGTGGAAGGCAAATAATACGCCGTCATCAACGCTTCTGCCTTCAAAAAACTCTTCGGGAAGCGTAAATGCTTCTTCGGGAGCGTTCCAGGTGGTCGTAACCATATATTTTTTGTCAGTCATTAATCCGCCTGTTCCGTAACCACGTTTCGGGTTTTCGGCTTTGCGTCCGTCGCTGTAATACATACCTTTTCGGTGACCTGCGGTTAAAACATTATCGAGATATTGTTTTAACGTATAAGGAATGTACATCCACCAAACCGGAAAATGGTAAATAATGATGTCAGCCCAAAGAAATTTGTCGATTTCGGTTTCTACATCGTATTCGTTTTCTAAATCGGTAACCTGAATTTCAAAACTGTTTTCAGGTGTGAAGAATGTCTTATCCCATTCTACAATTTCTTTATTGAGTTTTCCGCCGGAATGTGCAAATGCCTTTCCGCCGTTGATGATGAATATTTTCTTAGCCATATTTTGTACTATAATAATTTGAGTTGCAAAATTATTTATAGTTTGATAGTTTTGCAATAACTATCAAAAACGATAGGTTGAGAATATGGGAAAAAGCATAGAAATAAACGGTAAGATTTATCCCTGCACCATAAGTTTGGCAATGGATTTGGTTGGTGGCAAATGGAAAGCCGTGATTTTATACCACCTAAAAGATGGGGAAAAACGTTACAACGAATTGAAAAAAGAAATCCCCATTATTACGGAAATGACGTTGAGTTTGCAATTAAAACAGTTGGAAGAAGACGGTTTAATTTCGAGAATAGTTTATGGCGAAAAACCACCGGTAAAAGTGATTTACAACTTAACCGATTTTGGCAGAACGTTTATTCCTGCGTTGGAAGCAATCGATACTTGGGGACATTTGGTTGCCAATAAAAAAGAGGGTGTTTTGAACGAAAAGTTATAGCCATTACAAAAATGTCAATATGTATTTTTTCTTTGGAGAATGAAATATTGAAAGTGGTTCCTAACCAAGCGACGTTCTTTTGCTTCTTTTCTTTGGTCGCTGTGTGGCAAGAAAAGAAGTCCGCAAAAAAATAACAATGGGATAATGAGTATCCCACGCAAAAAATGCAGCAACCTGTTTGGTGAAATGTGAAGTGAGGGAATTGTGTGGCGGTGCATTTTGGCAAAGGGGTTGCACCGCTTTAATGCAAAAAGACTGCCCCGACCTTTGGGAGGGAGTGTCTTTTTGCCGCCCGATTTTTCGGGTCAGGCGACTTTTATCGGGTGGGTGCGAAAATCTTTCAGATTGTGAAAAAATCCCCTGTACTCGGTCATTCCGTTACGGAATAAGCCCCAAAGCAAATCACAGCCCATTTGAGCCAATGAGCCGTTGATAAACAAATCCTGCTTTTGCAATGCTTCCGCAAGGGAGCAACTTGGCGTGTTGTCCTCTTTTTCGGATTGCTTCAGCAATTCGCCAAATTCATCTGTAACCATTGGCAAGGTAGCCACCGTTTGGTACTTTTCTGAATTGGGTTGTTTGATAGTTCCTATTGTAGATAGTAGGACTTGCCCTGTGTGTTGGCTGTTACCGAAGTCCAACCAATACTTTGGGTCGTCTTGGTAGTGTCTGCGGTAGCTTGTTTCTTTCAGAATTTCAGCAACGCCAAACCTCGCCTGTACATTGTCCACGCAAGTAATGGTAATGATTGCCCTTGCATTTTCGGGCAACCTGCCAAATTTGTCCTTTTCAAACTTTACCGTTTCGGCTTTCCAATTCGTACCGATACACCGATTAACACGGTTGATTAACGCAACGGACTTGTACAATCCTGTTTCACTTTCAAAAAAACGCTGTCTGCCCAAATTGGCACTCGTGATAATATCATCGTCCCACAAACGCACCTGTAACCCTGCGTGCCCTAACGCTAAAAGGCTCTCGTTTATTTCCAATAAGGCGGTCAATACTTTTGAGCCTGTGCCACCTGCACCGATTAGGTTTACCGTTATCGGGTTGGTAGGATTGAGCAAATAGCTGTCCGTAAAATGTACGGCTGTTTTTGTTGTTTCCTGTGTATTCATCACAATAGATTTTTAAGGGGTTTGTTGTTCTTTTTCAATACCTCTTTTGGAAAGGGTTTATCTGTTCCGATTAAGTCTTTCCATACGGTTACGCAATTGCCCTTTATTGGGCTGTACCGTCCTAATAGGTGGCTGAAATAGCTGTTGAAAAAGTAGCTTTCCCAAGCTTGTATAAATTCTTCGACCGAAGCGGAATTTTTAATATCAATGCTTACCGTACCCATACACACTTTGCCGTCTTCATAGATGTTAAAAAACGGAGCGTAATGCAAGGGCGTTTTTTCTGTCGGTCTTCTGTCTGTTGCAAGGGCAAAGACGGCAAGGCTGTTTTTATTGGCATACCATAGCATTGGAGGTACTTGTGCCTTTCCGCTCGGTATATTCAAGCTATCAACAAAATACATTTGCCGTTGCTGTACTTTGGTGTACCATAGCACCGTACCTTTTTCAGCATTCGGATTGATGTGCAGGATATTGGTCGGCAAAATTCCCTTTGGCTTTAAAAAGGCTTGGTTCTTTTCTTCATCAGTCTGTAAGGACTTTGCCAATACTTTGGCTTCCTTTACGGTCAATGGGTGGGCATTGACGGGATTGCCGTTCCTGTCCATATCGAAATGCTCCACATACACATCGGAATTTTCGCCTTTGGCTTCATAGAATACCAAAGCGGATTTCGGGTGGTATAGCGTTCCGAAACTCTCGGTTATGTTGTTTATATTGTTCATTTTGCTGTTGTTTTATAGTCATACAATAGGGTACAGATGTCGTCTAATAAGGCAAACAAACGGTTTTCAAAATCAAGGCTGTTTGCTTCTATCTTAGTGCCGTCAAAGGATTTGCAAATGGTCGGTTCTTCCATTGTTCCATACTCATTAAACTCATTGTTGATGCTGTCCGAAAGACTTTCATATAACCAACCTTTGGTGTCGGCAATAAATGAAATGTACTTTTCCATTGTGATTGCTTCATTGTAGTAATCATCGTTATAGGGGTCTTGTTCGGGCAATGGTGCATTTCTGAAAATGGTAGCGTTCGGATATTCCCTGTAAAGGGCAAAAGCATTACACGCTACCCGCCAACATTCCCTGTCGAATGTATCACGGCTTTGAAAACGGCTCAAACGCTTTTCAAATAGGGTCAGATTGATACGATTAAACAGTTTTTGTTCAATATTGTCGCCAATCCACTCGGCTCGTTTTATTTCATTTCTGTAACATTCGGTTTCGTCCGTTTCATCATCCTGTTCCACCCAATCTTTATGCGTTTCATATAGCCAATACAGATAGCTGTCTTGTTGCCTGTAATACGGAATGTCGGCAATGTGATACAGATAACTGCAAACCGATAAGAGTAAATGTGCATTGTGCTTTCGCCCTTTATCGTGTAACATTCTGAAAAGTGGTGTAATCGGAATATAATATAGGGTTGTACCTGTGCTGTACCGTTCCTCGCTTACCAAAAAGGTTTTCTTACTGTCCTGTACCAATTGGAAACTATCCCAATTGATGTTGGTGCGGTTTACTTTGGCTTCCATATCCCACATACCCAATGCGATATTGTAGGGAAAACCAAAATCTTTGGTGTGCATTGGCTCTATGCCGTAATGCCCTGCAAGTTTGGAAAGGGACTTATAAAAATCCCTCTCCGTTTTTGCTGTTTCCTTACAAGCCTGTACGGATTGTGCCGTTTTCAGTTTAGGCAGGAATGTACATTTCAGAATACCATTGGTAGCATTGCTATCGGTACGGATTTCTGTTTGTCCTTTTGCACTTGGTTTGCGTCCTTTGGTCTTTGTAGCCAATTGGCGAACTCGCCCAACTGTCGGTGCAACTGCCGTTGCCATTTCTGTTCGGGTATGCTGATAACTCCCGATATGATGTTGCGTTGCATAATTCATCGTTTTTGATTTTAGATTAACCTTTCGTTCCCATTACGCTCTCAAACTTGTACTCGACTGCATCGTCTTTGATTTGCGGTGCAGATATTTTTGCCGTTGTCAGTATGGGGTACATATTGGCGTAAAAATTCATTACGGCTTCCACGCTCCAACGTGGTTCGGGGTCGGTCAGTCTGATGTCCTGTCCTTTGTCTTTGAGTATAAAAACCCGCTCTAATTGCGTTGCTAATAACATAATACCTGTTTTAATCGTTAATATTCTGTTTCTTCTTCGTCCTGTTCATCGGTGGAATAATCTTCGGTAACTTCTGCCACCTTTGACGGTTCGGGCGTTGCTTCTTCCATTGCCCCGAAAAGGCTCGGAGAGGCGAATTTGTCGGACAATGAAGTTTTGCGTTTGCGTATCTCGTCCGCTTTTTCGGGGAACTCGGTAATGTCGGGAACTTTCATCCACGCTTCACGGTGTTTGCCCTCTTTTTCCAACTCGTCCACCTTTGCCATACTTTCTTTGTACTTCTTGTCTTTGGCTTCTTTTTCCTTTTTGGCTTTCTCGGATTTTTCTTTCTCCATTGCGGATTGCTTTTTGACTTCTTCCATTTGTTTTAGGAATTTTTCCATATCCACCATTACGCCCGAAATGGTTTGTATAGGCGTGGTTATCTGCTCAAAAAAGCCCTCGTCAAACTCCTGTGGCGTGGCGTTAAATGTCAATGGGGGAATAAGTTTTTTGGCGTTATCTCCGCATTGTTCGTTATTGAGCAATACCGATACGATTAGGTTATTTTCTGCTCCTTTTGAAATGTTCAGTTGCAATACGCCTGTAAAGTCTAACTGCTGTATCTGATTGAAAAAATTTGTGTTCATCGTTCTGAAATTTTAATTGTTAATGATTGTTTTTTGAGTGCCGTCAGTTTTTCGTACATATCCGTCCAATACGCATTTTGCCGTTTGTCGAACTCGGAAAAACTTTTGTCCTTGTGCCTGTATTCCTTGTAATCTGCTGTTATTCTGATTGCTTCATCAAGGTCGGTTATTTCAATAGGGCAACCGTTTAAATCTGTTACTTTCATCGCTTTTCATCTTTTAGGATTACCATAGTATTGTAGTCAAAAGCATAGTCAAACGCACCGTTTGAAACCCTTTGCCGTCTTTGCAGTTCCACCCCCTCGTCATCCCAACCAAAGTCGGGCAGACCGTTTACCCTTGCCACAAGCTGTGCATTTGAAAGGTGCTTGAAACGTTCCTTGCACAACTTTTCCAGTTCTGTTTCTTCGGCAATAGGATTGCAAAGGATATTGAGGTCAAATTCCTCTGTCCAAAATTCTTCGCTCGTGTGCTTTCCGTAGGCTTTATATATTGCCGTGCCTGTCTTATACATTACAAGCCTGTAACAGTCCAAGCGATTTTCGGGAACGGTAAATGTTTCCTGTTCCTCGTTTTCAAGTTCCACAAACGCCCATTCCTTACCTGCAAGCATTTCCTCAATGTCGGGTTGGTCGTCTTCGCTCCTTCTGTAAAAATCTACTGCGGTATCATAGTAGTTAAGGGATTGGAAATTGTAATCCTCTGCAAAAGGCTTAACGGCTTCCAATCGTTTCGCCTGTTCCTTTTTCCAATTGTCGGTTATGTGGATTATTGCAAACTCGCAATTATCCCATTCGCTGTTGGTATTGGCTTTTACCAATAGGTGTGCTGTTGCTTTATCTGATAGTTTCATCGTTCTGAATGTTAGTGTTAGTAAACTGATTTTCGATTTTACGTTCCAATAAGGTTTCCAATATCTCGTAATCACTTTCGTATTCTTCTCCCTCAAATTGATAGGTATCTGTTTCTTCGTCAAACTCGAACTGTTCAAAATCTTCGTACTCCAAAAAAATATCCGTGAGTAGCCTGTCAGAAAATGTTGCCCTGCCAAATACACAGTTACCTAATTCCTCATAGTCCTGTGTAAAATCTACTTTGTAGTGTTCTGCTATCTTTTGCAAGACTTCCGTATTGGGCGACCATTTTGTTTCATATTGAAAGGTGTCCGTATTGTCATAGTCTTGATAAATGCCGAAGAAATAACCTCCGTTGCTGTCCGCTACAAAGTCGGGCAGTTGTCCGCAACCCTCTTTCTGTTCCTGTTCTGCCATTTCTTTGAATAGCTGTTGTATCTGTCTGATTGCTTCGGGCTTTCCCGCGAAAACAACCGTATTATTGCACCAATTCGCCATAATCAAATGTTTTTAATGTTAATTTTCCTTTGTATAAACTCCGTTTACATAGTAGCCGATTAACTGTTCCCAATTCCTTATTAGGCTGTTGGTATCTACATAGTATAGTTTTTGTTCGGTTACAATAGATGATGTATAATGGGGTGTCCTTATACTCATCGTTATAGCTGTATGCCTTTGCCAATTGCTTTGCTTCTGTCTTTGATTTTGTTTTCATATCAATTTTATAGTAGGCTACCACCGATTAAGGCGGTAGCCTGTGGTTATTTAATTAAGGTTTAGGATTTCCGCACCGTCCAAAGCGAATGCAGTACATAGGTCAAACGCTTTCTGTGTTTTCTGTTGAGCCGTTCCACCTAATACAATGCTCTGCAACTTGGCTTCATCGTCTTTGTAATTTCTTACGTTTTGATAGTAGCCTGTTACTGCATTATACGCCCCGAACAATGTACCTTTGGTGGTGTCCATTTTCTGCGTGTCGCTTATCATTGCATAGGTAAAGGCATTATCTACGGTGTTTTTGAACACGGTGGAAATTTCATCTTCCGCACCTTTTTTGATAAGGTCAAGCGTTTCTTTGTTCGGGCAAAGTGCCAATTGGATTAGCTTTCTTACCTCTCGGTCGGTTACTTTTACCTTTGTCCAATTGTTGAAAATGCCCTCCAATTGGTTGCTCAATGTGTTCGCCAATCCCATAATCTTATGGGCGTTCTCGATACGCTGTTTTGCTCCCGAAGTGTGTTTGATACGCACTACATTGGTCATACTCCGCAACGATGCGTTTAATGTGTTTTGGCAAACAATTCGGATAGGTGTAAACGCTGCGGTAATACTTCCGCTACCATCGTGAGAAGTGGTAAGAAAGATATATTTTTCTGTTACGTCATCGCTATTGCCTACTCGAATATAGTCGGGCAATTTGGCTGTAATAAATATGCGTTCTCCGTTGCCCAATGCTCCTGCGGTTTCGTACAGGATACCCTCGCTACCGCCTACAATGCTGTCAAAGAAATTAAAGGCTTCACGGTTTTGTACGATATGGTAATCCTTGCCGACTACCCCTAATACTGCGTTGTTATCGGTGCGTATGTTGGCGAAATAGTTAGGTACTTCCAATTCGTTACTGCCTATCTCTATGCCGTTAGCAGTTTCGATAATACCCGAACCTTTGGTAAACAGAGGGGATTTTACGACTTCATAATCTAACCCTGCGTATTTGATTGCTTCCTCACTCGTTGGGTATTGCTCCACGATTTGCCCCAAACCGTGCCACGCTTTTTGCTGTACTGAAAAGAAACTGTGCTTTCCTGTTTGCTCGTTGAAATTGATGTTATGTGCCATTTTGATAAAATTTTGATGTTAAAAAATGATTGAATGTTTGTCGTTAAAATGGGAGGTCGTTTTCTGTTCCCTGTGCTGTAAATCCGTTGCTTTCAGATTGTGCAGTAGCCTGTACGGTTTCGGCTCTGTTTCCACCTCCGTGCAATTTGATTTGTGAGGTATGGAAATTCAAACCTGCTCTTGCTTCGCCGTCTTTGTTTACCCACGCTCTTGTACTTACTCGTCCTGTGAGTTCTACCAATAGCCCTTTTGTGAGCATTTTTACCACGTTGGGGGTTCTCCAATAGGTGCAGTCGAAATAGGCGGTTTGCTCTACACGCTCGCCTTGTTTGGTCTTGTAGCTGTCGTTTACCGCTACGGAAAAGTTTACCACTTGTCTGTTGTTTGACACGTTGCGGACTTCCGCATCCCTTGTCAATCGTCCGATGATGTTCATAATCGTTCTTTTTAAAAGTTTGACATTTTGTTACGTTCGCTTTTCTCGTTTCCTGCTTCCTGTCAGTGGCTTGCTCCGCTTCGCTTCACAAATCATTTTTCCAAAAGAAAAACCGGAAAAAAGAAAGCAGATAATCAGTGCGGGCAAGGCGGAAAACCAAAAGGAAACGGAATAAGTCCCGAAGGGTGGCAAGGCAACAGGCTACAAGGCGGCGAAGCCAACATTTTGCCTTGCCATTATGCCGTAGTCTTTTGGTTGGGGTTGCGCGGTGGCTGCCCGCAATACATTAGCTGCCTTTTTACCGGTTGATTATGGAAAATAATTCTGTAATAATTTTTTGGGTATGAATGACCAGGCTGTGAAAGCCTGTGATAGAGAATTGAAAAAGTAGGGGCATAAAAAAAGCAGGACTTAATCCTGCTTCTGTCTGATAAATAATAAGACTATGGTTTAAACCACAGCTTCTTCGGCATCGTAAAATTCAAGTGCGTTTTCATTTTCATTCAACAATTCTATTTCTTCGCTTTCCATTTGGATTAGAAAAGCATCTTCCATTGCCTTGAATTTCGGTGCTACCAAATCCATATCCTTACTGATTTTCTGGCTGGTAATCTTGGCATAAATCTGTGTAGTGGAAATATTTTTATGTCCCATCATTTTGCTAAGGCTTTCAAGCGGTACGCCCTCGGTCAAGAACATTGTGCCGAAAGTATGCCTTGCCGTGTGGAATGTTACTTTCTGTTCCGTAATGATTTCTGCCGCTTCCATCAATTTCGTTATGTGCTTATTGCAGGTAGTATTGCCCGGAACCGGAAAGATAAACTCGTTGCGGGTAGTACCCTGATACTTTTCAATAAGGCGTTTCGGTATTTCCATCAACCGAACATTGGAAGCAACATCGGATTTCTTCCTACGGCTGATAATCCATTGGTGACCGTCAAAGAAAGACTGGATATTGTTCCTTGTCAGTTTTTTAATATCCGCATAGGCAAGCCCCGTAAAGCAACTGAAAATAAACAAATCCTTTACAAGCTCATACCGTGGGTGTGACGGTACGCACTTCATCAATTTTTCCACGTCTTCTTTAAGGATATAACCACGGTCGGTTTCCTCCATACTGATTTCATAATCCTCAAAAGGATTAACCCGTATCAAGCCTTTTTTAACCGCCAATTTTGCCAAAGCGATAAGCGGCATTGTGTAAATCCAAACCGTGTTGTGGGTACATTGTATATCGTACCGGAGGTAAAAATCAAACTCACGGATAAAATCGGCAGTCAATTCCCGGAAAGCGATATCATCACGATGATAGCGTTCTTTTATAAACGTGGAAAGATGGTTGTAAACCGTGAGGTACTTGTTGTAGGTACTTTGCGAGCGTTCCTCTTTACCGACCAGTTTTTCAAATTCTTCATTCTGGTCGTTGAAGACTTTCAACAGGGCATCATCCATTACACCAACACCCAGGAACGAGAGCTTTACCTTTTGGGCGGTGGCAAAGCCCTCGTGCTTCAGCATATCTTCGTAAATCTTGTCGATACGACCGCGAATGTTATCCAGTTTTTGGTTAATGCTCAAAGCTGTGGCACTCTTGCCCTCAACTCTTCCGTACTTCAAATCCCAATTATTGGGGTTAATTTCTAACTTTGTCCCTAAAGTTTTAGGTGTTCCGTCAATGGTAATGCGTGCCATAATCGGGGCATTGCCGTTCTTTTTCAGTTCGTTCTTTTTCAGGTAGAAAAGCAGTTTGAACGTCGATTTTTTTGTCTGTTCCATAACTCAAATGTTTAACGTTTAAAATTAAATTACATTGAGTTACAAGGAAATACAGAAAAGGGTGCAAATCACTGAAATATAATCAGTTAAAACACATCGTTACCTATATCAATCGGTAACGAATTAGTAACCTAACCTTGTATTTTTAAGCCCAAAACCTATCTTACTCCAAGTTCCAACCTAAGACTACTATTTTCTAAAGCGTTGTATAGCAAAGGGTTTATCCGTTTTGCTTATTTTTGCTTTTTACTAATCTTTTTTGTAAAAAAATTAGGCAAAAATGACGGCGTAAGCCCACTACTAGCCTACATTGCCATCAGCTCACTGATAGCATGTCTTTTGTTCTGTTTCTCCTAACTGAAAATTGCGCGTTCCCCTGTTTTTTGTACTCGCTTTTTTTTCTATATTTATCCGATAAATTTCAAAAGAAATGACAAAAAAGAAGGCTGTAGTTATTCAAGATAATGAAGATATCTTGAATATCATGGATGAGGTCTTAGTTGATGAGGGTTTTGATGTGATTCCATCGCTTACGACCGAACCAATTGAAAAGCTTGCAGATATTGATCCCGACATTCTTATTGTGGACGACCATATTAAAGGAAGTAAAAAAGGATCCGAGGTGATCAAGGAACTCAAAACTGATCCGGATACCGAAGAGCTTTCATCTGTCCTGACATCGACAGATAGCGATATTGCAAAAACCGCCGCAGAATGTAAAGCCGACGACTTTATTGAAAAGCCATTTGATTTAGATCATATGGTCGATGTGGTTAAAAAAAATAGTTAAAACAGCATAAAATATACCTGACCTACAGAGCGCTTCAAAAGGGACTATACTTGAAACGCAAGTTAAAAAGACGATGTTAATGATTCATGATTTTCTCAGCATGTGGGGGTTGAGCAGGCCATCAACACCTTATTAAGCAATTCAGTCAGCTTATTTAAATCCTCTTCCGTCAAGCTTTTTGCAGCTTCTTTGGCCACTGCTTCCCTAAAATTCTCCGAATTATCGATGATAAAACGGCCTTTTTCCGTTACACTTAGGTTGAAAATCCTGCGGTCGGTAGCAGACTGTTGCTGTTCGACCAGATCATGCGCTATCAAAAATTTGAGCTGCTTGGAAACAGCAGGCGGACTTATATTAAACGCCTGCGCAATCTGCTTGACGATACAATGATCGTGGCGGTAAATATATTCGATCATATTATAGTGGGTCGCCGTAACGCCATTGATGTCGCCCCTATTCATATTTGCCAAGATGAAGCATTGTAAATCGGTAAACACTTCATAAAATTTCTGTTCGGTTTTGTTCATCGCCAATAAAATAGTTAACTTAGTTAATAATTACCAAAGTTAATGATTATGGAACATATTCACATCATACATGCCCGGCAAAATAATCTCAAGAATATTTCTCTCCAGATCGCCAAGAAAAAGATCACTGTTTTTACAGGGGTCTCAGGCTCGGGCAAGTCTTCTTTGGTCTTTGAAACAATAGGTGCTGAAGCCCAAAGGCAGTTCAGCGAAACACAGGGTAGTTTTATCAGAAACCGGCTGCAGCACATCGGTGTTCCGGATGTAGACAAAATCGACAACCTGAATGTCCCTATTATTATCAATCAAAAAAGATTGGGTGGTAATGCACGCTCGACTGTAGGAACGGCTACCGACATATATGCTTCCTTGCGCCTGCTTTTCTCGCGCATGGGAACACCCTTTGTCGGCTATTCAAGTGCTTTTTCATTCAATAATCCTTTGGGCATGTGCAAGGCATGTGAAGGACTGGGCATTGTGCAGACCATTGATGTGGATAGCCTTATCGACAAACAAAAATCGTTAAATGTGGTGTTTACAGGTACCGTTGCCGATTTGCTTAAAGATACTGTCTCGCTAACGGCGGCCTGTTTACGGCAACATATCCATACCGAAAAATGATTTTATACGTAAAAGCCGGGTAAAATAGGAATAAGTTCGTCGCTTCTGAGACCATAAAAATATGGATCAGCTCCATGGACGTTTTGCCCGTTTCCTGCTTGAGCAGGTCACTTTAATCTTTTCTATCTTCCTCCACCCGGTCCTAGGTTTCCTCCTAAATTACTGACCATAGCTGATAATGTAAACGATGAAGTAACCGTTGGATTGCTAAATGTTCCACTTAAGTATAGTCCGTTAAACGCATTGGCTTCCGCAACTGAAGATACATTTACGAGCTTGTAGGATGCACCTACTGAAAAGCTAGCATTGGAGATCAGTAATGTTGAAAAAGAAACAGGCGATTTAAATGTCAGGACCTCATTGTTGTCCTTGTCAAGAACACTATAGATCTGACTAGCTTGACCGCCACTTAAAATTGCCGAGGGCTGTGTAGAAACACTTGCAGTTGGAGAACTTGTGGCTCCTCCCACGCCGACCATAAGCCCTCCGGTAATCTTAAAGGTGTTGTTATCACAATCGAACCCTTCTTCCGGATTCTTTGCCCCGATAGCAAAAATATGTCCACCTGTAATTGTCATCGTCCCATTGGAATCTATACCATCGTTTGTGGTACTATAGGCTACGATTGTTCCTCCATTAATATAAATTGCTTTCCCGGCGTTGATCGCATCATCGATAGCTTTGATGTAAATTTCACCATTATTGATGCTAAGGGTGGCCTTGCTCTCAATTCCCTCCCCACCTGATCCAGTGGTTTCGATATTTATTTTTCCGCCATTTATAATCACATCGGGTATTATAGTTTCGTCTCCATCCTCATAGGACGCAACAATACCATCGTCAGCAACTTTTAAGGTGATTTCTCCTCCATTGACAATAATCCGACCTTTTTCAGCTTCAATACCATCAGAACTTGCCACGATATTTAATTTCCCGCCATCAATATAAATACCGTCGTTACTGTGTAAGCCATCCGAAATAGCATCGGAAACTTGGATCGTACCCTCCACAACGCGTATATAATCATCACTGGCTATGGCGTGCTTCGTTTTGCCAGAAATAGTTAATGTGCCGGTCCCAGAAAATATCAATTGCCCTTCACTAAAAATTGTGCCTTTTTGATCTTCAGCAGATGTTGCATAGCTAGCTGCATCTGTAAGTTTGTTTTCCGTCCCGTCGGCAAGTATGATAAATGCCCTTTTTCCAGACTGAATATTGATTGCAGGGCCGTCGTTATTTGTAATAGAGACCGCATTTAAGATAACCTTGAATTTCTTATCCGAATAGATCTTGAATGATCCACTTGTTGTTGAGCCTGTTAACTCATAGGCAACACCGCTTGCAGAAGAGTTTACAACGACATCAGCTCCAGTTTGAGTGACTGTAACCCCGGAAGCTGGATTTTCAATAGTGGCCGAATTGCCATCGTAGTTTATTTTTACGGTACTGTTGAAAGTGGAGTTTGCTATAAGATCATCGTCGTCCGCTCCAGTCTCCTGGCTACCTTCAACCGCACCACTTTTTGAAATCGAGCTAATGTTTATCGCAGTACCGGTTTCGATAACCTCCCCTGACTCTGATTCTGTTTTTTCATCTTTTGAACATGAAGCTATGGAGACTCCCACAATCAGTACCATTCCATAAAATATGACTTTCCTTAACATAAGTTTACCTTTTATTGTTTCAAAGCTAACAACAACAAGTGTTAATGAATATTAAGGAGTGTAAATTAGATTAAAATTATGTTAATTAAATACTAAATTAACATATACAACTGAATGTACACCTCTTGGCATTAAAACAATACTGCGGATTTCTTGGTAAATTTCTTTAAATCCCCCGCAGCAGGGTGACCTTTGAAGGGCACATAATAGTGATTTGGTTTATCCTTTTCATAAGCATTCCGCCAGAATAATATCCAGGCCAAGCCTTTATCTTTGACTAAAGGGTAAACCACCTGGGTAAAATAAGTCGGATCTTTGACACCTTCGAGCCCCGTTTCTCCGATTGTCGGAATTTTCCCGGATCTGGCGGCATAGTCCGTTACAATGGCAATATTTTTTGCCATAGCAATTTTGTATTTTTCAATATCTTTGGGCGTACCATCTCCGGGTACATAACAGTCAAATGCGACCAGGTCCACATAAGCATCGCCGGGATACCGTGTTAAGAACTCAGCTTCATTTTCGGTTTCAGATGGCGAATAACAGTAAAGAAGGTGATGGATACCGTGTTTCTGCTGAAAGTAATCGACGGTCATTTTCCAGAGCGCCTTATATTCCTCAGGTGTACACTGTTTAGCCCCCCACCAAAACCAAGACCCGGTATGTTCGTGATAAGGTCTCAGCACGACCGGTATTAAAGTCCCTTGATTATCCTTTAGACTCAACAAAAACTCCGCGGTCCGGTCTAACCATTTTAAGTATTTTATGTGGTTGCTTCCTGCTGGAAGAATGGAGCGAACGACAGTGTCCTGCGCACAATCCCAGGCGTTTTTGCCTGACACGATGTTATTGGCATGCCAGCTCAAGGTCGTTATACCGCCACGTTTTTGCGTATCCACGATGTAGCGGCGTATGTCGTCAAAATACACGGAATCTAAATTGTACGGTTTGCCAAGTTCAATATCCCCTATTTCCCAGCCAATGACAGTGGGGTGCTTACCAGCCACATCCTTCAGATCACTGCGTCCTTTCACTTTATACCAGCCATGGCCATAGGCCAACGCATCCTGATGTCCTACAGAAATCCCTTTTGCACGCCTTGAATTGATTGTTTGATACAGATCTTTAGTTTCTTCGGTCGCATGAAGGTCTGCCGGCTGTTGTGCCCGGAGGCTGAATACAGCTACGGTAAATATACCACATAGGATTAGCTGTCCAAGATATCTTTTTATTTTAGTCTTTCTCATTTTGCTGCTGCATTATAAATAAGTTTATTGTTGTTTAAAAGAATGATATTCGCTGACTGGCAAAATTTCTTAAAATCTGCTGCTGCCGGATGATCTTTGGTAGGTACATAATAATGAGTCGGAATATCGTCTGCGTTTCGCCAGAGCATGCAATAAGCCAGTGGCCATTTTGCCAATATTGGTTGTAAAATCTGTGTAAACCAGTTTGGATCGGTAATCAGTTCGAGCCCCGTTTCGGTCAATGCCGCAATCTTACTTTTTTCCTGGGCTATAGCCGAAACAATTCCCATCTTGAACGCTGCTGCTGCTGGATCATTTGCACCATCGGGGCGAAAATCCCAATAATTGTCCATACCTAGAATATCGACATAATCATCGCCCGGAAATTGCGCAAGATATTCCGTCCGGTCCCGAAACTTACAGTCCGGAGAGAATGCAAAGAGCAACTGGTGTATGCCCAGATCTTGCCGAAGATAATTAACTGTATAGCGCCATAAATGAATAAATTCCGCCGGAGTGGCATGCCCCTTCCCCCACCAGAACCAATCACCATCTAACTCATGAAAAGGTCTGAAAATAATCGGAATAGCCTCGCCCTTCGATCCTTTACATTGCGCTAAGAAAGCACCTATTCGACGTAGGTAAGACTGATAGGCAGCATTTGACCTGCCTCCGGGTAAAATTTCGCTCACCGCGAGCTGTGGGTTATTTTTCCATTCATAGGAGCCACCGTTTACAGGATTTGACATGTGCCAGGAGAACGTAATGATCCCCCCCCTACGATACATGTCCTTGACCACATTGACCAGTCTTTTGGTTTCACTTTCCCGATAGGCCTTGTCCTCATGAGTCAGCGGCTGAAAATCGAGGCCCAGCAATACTGGGTGACTTCCTGTCACTTCTTTTATATCACTACGGTCTGGCTCTCCCTTCCAATGCCTTCCATAGCAAAGCGCATCCTGCTGGCCTAAAAGGACCTTTCCTTGCGATTGGACTGATTTTAAGTATTTGTACAATGCGACAGTTTCGCTAGTGGCCATACGGTCAATAGGGCCATTGGTCTGCGCCGAAAGACTATAGTTCAAGAGCATTGCTACCAAGACCAAGTAGAAAACAACGTTAGTGTTCATCATTTTATTCCAAAATTTTCGATCATTTCCAGACACATGCGTCCATTATGATAAGGGCACTTCCAGAAGCCTGCCTTATCTTCAGTTCTATTTACTTCCCCGTTTTCAAGCCTACTCCAATACCACTCGCCCTCCTCGCTATCAATTAGATTCGACCGGATATAGGCCCATATACCTTCTGCCTTTTCCTGATAGAGCTTGTCATTCAGCAACTTCCCTAGGTATGAAAATCCGAGCACAGCTTCGGCCTGTACCCACCAATGGCGATCGCGGTCCCAATGTGCATTGTTTCTTTCATAAGCGAGACTACCATCTGGCAAGATCCCTTCCAATGCTGCATGAGCAATATGAGGAATGACAGTTTTCACTTTTTCCTCCAGATCCGGATCACCCAGTACTTTGACCGCCTCCAAGAGTAGCCAGGCAGCTTCAATATCATGTCCAAAGGATTGCATCTGACCTTTTACCTGCCATTTTGCATCAAAGAAAAGCTGCAGGTGTCCGGTAGCCTTACTATATATACGTTCCAGGAATAAGGATATCAAATCAGTATGTGCCTTTACCAAATCTGCATCGATCCATACCCGAAGAAGGTTGGTATAAGGTTCTAAAATATGCAGGTGCGTATTCATGGTTTTAGCTTCGTTTTCATCTTTCTCGCTGAGACGCATATCGGCAATAGGCTGCCAATCCTCGGTAAATGCCTCCCAGTAACCACCCAATTCATCGTCTTTACAGCGTTCGATCTGATAAAATTGTTTCTTTGCATAGTCCAGGGCTTCAGTACAGCCCGTTGCACGGTAATATTCCGAAAACGCATAGAGCGCAAACCCTTGTGCATACGTCTGTTTTTTGCGGTTTACGGGGCGGCCTCGGAAATCAAGTTCCCAAAATACTCCGCCATATTCTTTATCCATAAAGTAGTCCCTGAGGTACAGGTATGCGCGTTCTGCGATCTGCCGGTAGGCACTGTGGCCCAGCACACGGTAGGACGCAGCAAATGTCCACAGGATCCGGGCATGCATGACGACGCCTTTGTTGGCCATCCTATCCAGTACATTGTCACCGTCGATACGGCCATAAAAACCACCATGCTCCGTATCAACCATTTTATCCATCCAATACGGAAGGATATTATTTTCAATTTCTTCTTTAAATCCTTTCATTGCTTTTCTTCATTACACTTTAGATTAATTGCGACGCTCCTCAAGCTCCGCAGTAATCTTTTGCATCCTCTTTTCTGTCAGCGGATAAAAGCTGATAAACAGGATTGATAAGAGTGTTCCTATTGCCGGAAATAGGCTCAAAAACATTTTTATACCACTAAGCGTCTCCTCGGACTGTAGTTGATTGGCCTGGAAACCAAAATAAGCCAGGAGCCAGCCCGTTACCGCTGTTCCAAGTGCCCAGCCCAATTTTTGGCTCATGGAAGAGGAGCTAAAAATTAGACCTGTTGCCCTATTGCCTGTCTTCAGCTCTGAATAATCCACGCAGTCGGCATACATCGACCAGAGTAATGGGAATACCGCTCCAGCGCAGATACTGATGATGACCTGCAATGCAAAAATTTCCCATACCTGGCTTTTGTCGAGCCAGTAAAACAGTATGCTGCCAACAGTTGCCAAGAGCATGGTTAAGATAAATGTATTTTTCTTTCCAATTTTGTTGCTTACTGGAGCCGCCAAAATAACACCTAGAATATTGGCGGCCTGCCCCAATGCAAGGTAGAGTCCACTCAATACAAATGGAATGTTCAGAAGTACGATCTGGCCATAATTTTCTTCGTGTACGTAATATTTGAAATAGTACAGTGCTGCGCCATCCCTTACCGAATTGAAGACCAACGTGGAGACTCCCGCTCCCAATAAAATCCACCAAGGACTATTATTCAGCAGATCCCTGACATCCTGCTTTAAACTACTTTTACTATCCGTTACTGGTTGGACCCGTTCGCGTGTCCAAGCAAAACAGAGCAGAAATAGAACGACGGAACAGAGCGCTATAACAGCCACTGCCATCACCCAGCCCTGCTGCTGGGCCTGAATATCCTGCCTGTGGCCACTGAAAAAATTGACCATTGGATTGAAGAGCAATAACGTTACGAAACTGCCAAGATATGCAAAGCTCATTCGGAAGGTGGCCAGCACACTCCTGGTTTTGGGCGACGAACTTATTACCCCCAATAAAGACGCATAGGGCACATTAATAGCCGAATAAACCATCATCATGACCGAATAAGTAAGATAAGCATACACAACTTTTCCACTTTCAGCGAGTGCAGGGGTATAAAACGTGAACACACCAATTACACCAAATGGTACCGCAACGTACAGTAGGTAAGGTCTGAATTTACCCCATATCGATCGTGTACGATCGGCCAGTACACCAATAATAGGATCAAACAAAGAATCCCAGACGCGCGTGACCAGAAACATGGTACCGACCACTTTTGCTTCCATCCCGAATATATCTGTATAGAAGAACATGAGATACATGCCAAACAATTTCCAGAACATGGACGAAGCAGCGTCCCCTAGTCCATAACCGATTTTTTCCTTTAATGTAATACGTTCCGTTTTACTCATCATTCTCGTTTTGCAATAAATTTAAACATTTTATTGTGCTAAGTTCTTTGAAATAATCCCGACAAGTGTTTCAACCGATGTTTTTGATCGCATGCCATCTCCAGTTGTAGACAAGCAGTAGTCCAACAGTTTTTCAACCGAAGATACGGCCACATGCATACGGGTATCACTCGAGGCATAATAAAGATAAACTGTACCATCATCATCTGCAATCCAGCCGTTACTAAAAAGCACGTTTGAGACATCACCAACGCGTTCCTCACCCATTGGAGCCATCAGATGACCTGCCGGTTCGGCAATCAGTTTTTCTGGCGCAGCAAGATCAGTCAGATAGACATACAGGACATAGCGCAGTCCAGCAGCACATGCGCGCACGCCGTGCGCGAGGTGCAACCAGCCTTTGTCTGTTTTGATAGGTGCTGGCCCTTCTCCATTTTTCAGCTCTTTGATCGTGTGGTAATACCGATGGTTTATGATTCTTTCCTCGTATACTATTGCATTCTCCATGCTATCTACCAAGCCCCAGCCAATACCGCCGCCACTTCCGGTATCGATAAATCCATCCTGCGGGCGGGTATATAAGGCATATTTACCGTCGACAAATTCGGGGTGCAGAACCACATTTCGCTGTTGGCTCTTGGATCTCAGATCCGGTAGCCTTTCCCAGTGTTTTAGATCTTTTGTACGCACGATTCCTGCTGCGGCCACTGCCGAAGAAAGGTCTCCGGAAGCCGCTGCCGGATCTTTCCGTTCGGTACAGAAAATACCATAAATCCAGCCATCTTCATGGGCCGTCAGGCGCATATCATAGACATTTGTATCCGGATCATTCGTCTCGGGAAGATCGACCGGAAAATCCCAGAACCTAAAATTGTCAATTCCGTTTGCGCTTTCAGCTATTGCAAAGAAGGACTTACGGTCATTTCCTTCGACCCGTACGACCAATATGTATTTATCGTTCCATTTTATAGCACCCGCATTAAAGGTTCCATTGATACCAAATCGTTCCATCAAAAATGGATTGCTTTGCTCATTTAAATCATACCGCCAGAAAAGCGGGGTATGAGCTGCTGTCACGACAGGATGTTCATAGCGCTGGTAAATACCGTTGTTCTCCTTCACCGGATGGTTTTTTCTTTCTAATAGGGCAAAGTGATCTGCTTCAACATCTTTTAGACGTTGTTCAAATAGTGTACTCATGATTCGAATTAAATATAAAGTAAGTTCTTTTTTATGTTTTATTTATCTTGATTGTTCAACATGGAAGACACGTCTAAAGAGGTCCAATCCCGCGACATGAAATGCATTTCCGGTGCTATGGCCATGCAAAGGAAAGGCCATCCAGGATTTTTCACTTTTTACCTGATTATACGCTGCAAAATTGATATGTGGCGGGCAAACATTATCCTGCACCCCGATTCCCATGACCAATGGTACCCGGATACGGGAAGCCAGATTTTTAATGTCAAAATAAGAAAGCGTCTTGTACACCTGTTTCCAGCTCAGTTCCGGGTGTTGAGCCCTGTAGTGATCTACATCCGATTTTGGCCAGGGCGCGATGTTGAAATAATCCTGAAAATCCGATAGAAAAGGAATACCGATTGCCAGTGCTTTAACACGTGAATCCAGCGATGCCGCAACAACCGACAATGCACCTCCCTGACTCGATCCACGCACAGCAATACGTTCACCATCAATTTCATCTCTTGAGCTGACAAAATCCAGTGCACGCAGCACATCCATAAACGCCCCGCGATAGTAATACGTTTCTTTACTGTCTATGCCATAGGTAAACCAAGTACCGAAATGATTTGATTTTTCATTCAATGCCTGTCCCCGGATGGAAAGTACAAAATAGGCGAATCCATCCCAGCTCTGGTTCGGAAAATAAGGTTTTGATCCATAGCCCATATATTCGACAATGACCGGGTGCTTTCCTGCTTTTTTAGGTTTAGCGTAGTAGCCCATAATAAGCTCATTATCCAGCGAACGCATGGACACATGGTACATTTCATAATCCAGCTTGGACTGCTCCGGAATCAACATCAACTGATAATCAGGCTTTATGTTAGCGAGCTGGGCTCTATTTGCTTTCCAGAATTTATCAAAATCTGTTGCCTCATCGTTTGGCGAAGCAATCTTTTCAGGCTCATAGCCCACATTGACCTGTTCTTCCAGTTTGTGTCCACCGTCGATCTCCACAGACACCTTATAGCGGTAAAATCCCGGTTCGACATTCTTTAATCCAAAGGTACCCAAAGGAGCTGTTGCATGCGCAGGAATATCGACCTTCAATTCCTGTGATTTGATCGGTTTGTACGCATCCGTCGTCAACGAAATTTTCAAGCTTGCCTTCAGTGATTTTTTACCTCTATTTTCTATCGTTGGCGCTATAGCGATACTATCTTTGCCCAGGAAAATATAATCGTCATCCAGGACATTGACTTTCAGCTTCAGTTTATCCACTGTTGAGGCCGGCTGTACCTGCATAACCGCTGCATTTAAGAAGCCGCCATTGGCACTCCAACCATCAAAAAATTTGATAGCAATCACATTTTCACCGGTAAGGTCAAGCACTTCCAAGGGGACGAAATACCGGCGTTCATGATCAAAGTAGCCAGCGAAATTATGTGGAAATTCTCCCGTTTTACCAACTAAATGACCATTGACATACACTTCCTCACAGGCGGCAAATTTACCGAGATCAATTTCAACACCTTCAGCCTCGACAATTTTTTGCTGCATCTGGGCAGGAAAAGCCAGCTGCTTGCGATACCAGCCAAAGCCCTGTTCCAACAATTTCCCCTGTTCTTTGAGCGGTTTGTTCGATACGACGGTTGCCCAGTGTTTATCCCGGTAATCTTTCGTGTTCCAGCTGCTGTCCCTTCCCTCGCCGGCATGAAACCTCCAATCGGTACCAAAATCATGTGTTGCGCTATTTTTAGGCTGCATCTGTGCGTGACATTCTAGTAGGAATGCTGCTCCGCACAACGAGATTAACAGGGCAGTTTTTATAGAATTGCTCATTTATTGATCGTTTTTAAATCTTGTCTCACCATTTTTCCCCAAGGCTTGAGCTGCTTGTCAGACCAGCCATTCGCCGGCACCTGCTGATCCGCAATCATGGAGCAGCTTTCATTTTTATCAGCGATAGACCAGGCTATCCAGCTGATTTGATGCAGAGCCATCCATTCCTTCCAGATTGTCCATTCCTTTTGATCTATCGGTCCGTCACCATCGGCATTCATCCCTGCACATTCCGACACAAAAATCGGAATACCTTTGGCCAGGGCATAATCAGCACGGTCACGTAGAAACTGCTTATGTGTACCTGCATAGAAGTGTACTGTATACATCAGGTTGCTGAATCCTTCGATAGGCTTATCAGCGACCAGGTGTATATCCTGATCCCAATTGGGGCATCCGACCAAAATGATATTATCTGGGTCTATGGCCCTAATGACGGGGATCACTTCCTTTGCATAGGCTTGAATTTCGTCCCAGCTTGTCTCCATGGGTTCATTGAATATCTCATAGATGACATTTGGATAACGCCCGTACTTGCTCGCTACAGTGCGAAAGAATTCCTTTGCCTGCGGCGTATGCAGATGGTGTGCATGCCAATCCACAATCACATATACGCCCGCTGCTATTGCCGCATCGACCACGGCATATAATTGCTTGAGCGCTGCCTCAGGATTTTGTAAGTAAGCCTGGTCAGGCTCTACACCGATAGCTGCACGGACCACCTGAACATTCCAGTCTTTTTTAAGCCAATTGATGGTCTCGGCAGTATAAAAGCGCGGCCACCAGTTGTGCCAGCCCAGGCTGACACCATGAAGAGCCAGCGTATCGGCGTGCGCATCGACAAGCGCTGTACCCGATACACGGAGCTGACCGTGCCTGGCGACAACTGTTTTGGAATTAGGCTTGGGGTTGATCCATGCAGATCGACAGGCCACCGTCAGCAACATAGTTACCATCAGTATGCAGTATACATATCTTTTCAACTGAGCTCCTATTTTTTGACAATCCTGAAATTGCACACGCTGAAGTCGTCATTGACATCGACAGTAGGTTGGTAAGAGAAAACAAAGGTATTCCAACCCGTTTTCAGATAGGTCCCATTACCCTGGGAGGCATCTTTATAAAACTCTGTCAAATCAACGCGCATCGTCTTCCATTGGCCATACGTATTCAGGGCACCATTCTCGGCAGGATTGTAACGTGTCTCCTGTCTGTCGCCGCCCAATATAAAATTCCCCTGGCTAATCGAAGCCGTACTTTTGGTGTTGATCTCAAATTTGACATAGTAATCTTTGGGATTGGCCAATACCGCAGCTTCATTCAAATCAAAACCTGACCAGAAAATACCGTTCCAGGACCAAGCACCGAAAGATTGACGGATCCGCAAAAAGCGATCAAAGCCGGGCAAAATGGCCGGGTCACCGCTTGCTTTTCCATCGGTAACGTAGGCGGACAAAGATTCGATATCCAGCATGGAAATTCCTTTCTCTCTAAATTTTACTTGTCTCGGCACCTCAATCAGTGGGCTTGAAAACGATAGCGTTGCACCATCGGCCGTACTGGAAGGAAAAATAAAATAGACAGAGTCTGCGACACTGCGAAGAGGTTTGATTTCAGTGTTATTAAGTAAGAATTTTCCCTCCAATACATCCAATTTATAGAGATCCAAATATTTACCTACGAGAATGGCCGTATCTCCAGCAGCAACAAACTCATTGTATAGCCCTTCAATCACCAGATTGGGAATTTTTACTTCAAAAGGAAATTCCGT
The DNA here is from genome assembly GCF_007830445.1 of Sphingobacterium siyangense. Classification (GTDB taxonomy): domain Bacteria; phylum Bacteroidota; class Bacteroidia; order Sphingobacteriales; family Sphingobacteriaceae; genus Sphingobacterium; species Sphingobacterium siyangense. The sequence goes on from NZ_VLKR01000015.1 coordinate 92,827, forward strand.
AATTCCTTTTGCCGTCTCCACAGTTACCTTATTATTTACCTCAGTCGGAACGATACGCGGTATAGGTAACGTAATACGGGATCTGACAGCATAGACCGTCGCTAGGTCTACCTCCACATCGTTTAATTTTATGGACTTAAGCTCAGCAAGATTATTACCCTGTAAGACGATCATATCTGTAAGCGCTGCACTGGTAATTGTCGCATTGAGATCTGCTGCTGTTGAGACTTTTTCGATAACAGGTGGGCCATCTGAGCTCAACTGATCGTCATAGCCGTCGTTATAGTTAACAATATCCTTCTGGCAGGAGATCATTCCTAGGGAAAGGTAACCTGACAATATGGTAAATAATATGGATTGATTTAATAATTTCATGGTTATTCAAATTTAGGTTTACGTTAGTTCCAACCGGGATTATTTGAAGTGATTGTGGTATTGACGCCCACTTCAGAATTGGGGATTGGGTAAAGCAAATGCTTTTCAGTGCGTATTTTCACAACCCCCACCTCATCGGTTCCACCAATTTTATTCATCACATCAAGGTAAATCCCCCAACGGATCAAATCCCATCGGCGGTCGCCTTCCAGTGCAAATTCCATTGCCCTCTCCTCTAGCACTGCAGAGCGGAATCCGCTTTGATTATCGATATTTCCATCTCCAGTGAGTCTACGGGGCGTCGCATTGCTTCTTTCGCGTACCTGATTGAGCTTTGCCAAGGCCAATGTACGTGCTGCGGTACTGTTGTCTGCCTCATTGGCAGCCTCTGCATAGATGAGTAACACATCCGCAAATCGAAGGAAATACCATGGTGCATCTGTACGTTCCAGCTTATTGTTGCTCACATCACTATATTTTGTGAGATAAGCCAAAAAGGCCGGTGATTTTTCACTTCGGTATTGTGCGCCGTCATTAAACGGTGCTACCGGCGGCACCCAATTACCCTTATCATCGGTATAGCCTTTTGCTTTGTTCGTATACTCTTCGTTATTCGGGTAATACGATCCGCCACCCCAGCTGGAATCATCTCCTTGTCTGATCCAGCGGTGAATCACCCCTTTTACCACGCGCAAATCTTTACTTTCAAACAATTTATACCAGTGATCGCGCATGCCCCACCATAGCCCGGTCTGTATGTTACCTTGATCATTGAAGGTTCCATTATAACCTTGTGAAAAAGTGACGCCATATTTTTCATCAGCAGACATAGACTGTAAAGTCCATATATGTTCGGTTTTATTTTTATTGGCGCGCGACCAGAGGTTATCATAGCTCAGCAAACTATAATTGCCATACTCCCCATTAATGACCTGCAGCGCCTTGTCACGTGCTTTACCAAAATACTCTTTTGCATTAATTCCTTCATAACCGGCAACTACCTTTTTAGAAACCACAAAAGATACAGGATTGGTGTACACCTTTTCACTGCCATTCATGCTGTAAGGCTGCCCTCCTCTTACGGTAACGTTGCCTGATGCCAAAGATCCTGAAGCCATGGTGACATAAACTTTTGCCAATAAGGACGCGGCCGCTCCTGCTGAAGCTCGTCCTTCCTGAAATTTGCTATCCGTGTTTTTATAGAGCAATCCTTCGGCCTTGGTAAGCAATTCGATGATATGCTCATACACCTTACTGATCGGCTGGCGTGGCTGATTGAGATCGGCACCGGAGTTGACGGAAGCATTACGGATGGGCACTTCGCCAAAGGCACGTACCAAAAGAAAGTAAGAATAAGCCTTTAGAAAATAGAGCTCACCGATCCCGTTGTTTTTGGCTGCTTCCGAAGCTTTGGTCATGGGTTCGATATTTTCTAGCGCTAAGTTTGCCCGATGAATAATGGCATAAGGCTTTTCCCACATAGCAGAAGTATATTCATTGTTCTGAAAATTTCCTGCACCCAAAGTTCCAAATGACCAATCCGGTCCAGTCATGTAATCACAGTCAAATTCCAGTGCTGGTGGAAAAAGGTTCCAGCGAAACATATCGTCAAGCAGTTTGCTATAAGTTCCTACAACCCATTGGTTGACCCCTTCATCCGAATCCGGGATATCTTGCGGATCTACAAAATCAAACTTTTTTTCTTCGAGCATTTTCTCACATGAACTTAATCCCGCAAGACTGATCGATGCCAATAAGGCATATTTTATATATTGTTTGTAATTTTTAGTTGTCATGATCATCATAATTAGGTTAAAAATCGGCTTTAATTCCCAGTGAGAAAGTTCTGCTGCTTGGGTAAGAATAAATATCCACCCCTTTTCGCGAAGCGTCACCACCAAATGCATTTACATCCGGGTCGAACCAGCTATAGTCTGTGATAGTCAAAAGATTGGTCGCACTTGCATAGAGATAAAGCGAATTAAGCCCTTTAAACGGTGTCTTAAATGTATAACCCAGATTGACGTTCTTTAGCCGAACATAAGAGCCATTCTCAACATAACGATCCGAAGTTAACATGGTACGGTTGTACGTGGAGACCGCTTTAGGCCATAAAGCGTTTTCCTTGTTTTCTTCCGTCCAGCGCGTGTTATAAATATCCTGTGTGATATTACCCAAATTGGCCATTTTCATATCGATCAGGTTGCCATTGAAAATATCGTTACCGATAGATCCCTGCCAGAAGAAACCGAGCGTAAAATCCTTATATTTAAAATTATTGGTCAGACCAAAAACGAAATCTGGATTTGTATTTCCGATTATTGTACGGTCACTAGCTGTAATTTGACCATCACCATTCAAGTCGCGGTATTTAATTTCGCCCAGTTTGGACCGCACAACGGCATTGCTGGCGTTAGCATAGGTCTGATCTGCACGAACTTCGGCTTCATTATCGTAGAAGCCATCTTCGATATAACCGAACATAGAACCTATCGGCATGCCATTTCGCTGGATAAAGATATTATCGGCATTGTACCATAACCGTTCGGCAAAGCGATCTGCTGCAAGGCCACCGATTGCATTCCGATTGAATGAGATATTAGCATCGATATTCCATTTAAAGGCATCGCGGTCGACAGCAACGAATTTACCTGTTAACTCAAGCCCCTTATTGGTGACATATCCCGAATTGACCCACTGTGTTCTCATTCCGTTGCTTGAAGCAATATTTACATTCTGCAACAGGTCGTTGGTCTTTTTATAATATGCATCGATGGTAAATTGGATACGGTTATTTAGAAAAGCCATGTCCAATCCGAGGTTATACTGGTCTGTGGTCTCCCATTTGAGATTTTTATTTAATGCACCGCGCCAGTCTACCTCCGCAAAACCACTGCTAAGCGCTCCGCCCAAAGGATAGTTGGCTACGGCCAGATAAGCTCTTGTCTGATACGCATTGACGCCCTGATTACCCGTACGCCCATAACTTGCACGCAATTTTAGATCATTGAAAACACCAAGATTTTTCACGAATTGCTCCTCAGAGATTCTCCAGGCCAGTGCTCCGGAGAGAAAATTGGCAAATTTCTGTCCTTCGGTCAATCGGCTCGAACCGTCACGGCGAAAAGATGCTGTAGCGATGTACTTACCTTTGTATGAATAATTTGCCCTAGCTAACACGGAAGCCAGTTGCGTCCGCCCACGGCTACTCACCAAAGGGCCTGGATTTAAGCCCGCAGCCATATCAAACTCGCCTGTAATATCATTCGGAAAATTGGTAGCTGTCATGGATTTGGCCGAGTAATTTGCCTGCTCATAGGTAAAACCTGCTACCGCATTTAGGCTATGAACTTGCTGAAAAGTTTTATCAAAAGTTAGCAAGGATTCACTCGTTAGACTCTGGTACCAATTGTCACTCTGTCCGGCACTTCCATTTTTTGGCGTTCTTCCCTCCTGCGTATTGCGGTTATAATACGTATTTCGGTTATTATTGGAGTACGAAAATCCCAAGTTCTGGCGGAAGGTTAAGAATGGTAATAGCTTGACACTTGCGTACGACGAACTGAAAACATTGTTAGCCCGCAGCTGATCCTTCGCTGTATTGACATAAACGCCCGGGTTGGAAGCCAACCAGTTCAGCTGATCCGACTCTATGGTACTCATGTCAGGGCCATAAGTCACAGGAAATATCAATGCCGAACGAATAATCCCGTAATCGTATGCATTTGATTTCGCAAAATTCGTGAGTCCATTTGTATAGTTGATATTGGCACCCAGTTCAAGCCAAGTCCTCACTTTTCGACCGATATTAGTACGTAGGGCAACGCGTTGGTAATCTGAGTTTTTTATAGTTCCACCCTGATTCAGAAAATTTCCTGAAAACATGTGCCAACCTTTTTCACTGCCACCTGATACACTAAGATTATATTCTTGGGAAAATCCATTTTGATAAATTTCATCCTGCCAGTCAGCCCCTTGCACCAATGTCTGATTACCATACTGATCGGTACGCAGCCCCTGATTTAAAAAATCTTCCGGTGAGGGCTGATATTTTCCCGATGTCGTTACCGGCTGGCCGTTTATTGTCGGATAGGACCAGGTGCCCGGATAAGGTAATAGCTGATAATCCACTCCTTCATAATTTTTACTATTGACAGCCTGTTCGTTAATATAAGATGCATAATCGAAAGGTCCGAGCATTTTGACTTTCCGTCCAAGTGTGGCCATTCCAAAATTAGCATTTAGCTCAACCTTTTCGTTTCCATTTTCACCTCGCTTTGTTGTAATCAATACCACCCCATTTGCGCCCCTTGAGCCATAGATAGCTGTAGCGGAAGCGTCTTTTAACACTTCGATCGATTCAATATCATTGGGATTGATCGATGCAAGCGCATTAGCGGTTTGGTTATTATTTTCATTGGCACTGCTCGCTGGTGTAGAAGCCATGTCAAAGGGAATTCCATCAACAATATAGAGGGGCTGTGAATTTGTTGAGAAGGAGTTCGTTCCCCGTATGGTAATAGAAACACCTGCGCCAGGAGCGCCATCATTCTGGTTGACTGTAACGCCTGCCATACGTCCCTGTAGCGCCTGATTGATACTGGGAGCGGGATTTCCCGCCAAAATATCAGCAGCCTTCACTTGGCTTACGGCTCCGGATAGATCTCTTTTTTTCACTTTGCCGTAACCTACGACGACGACCTCGTCCAAGACATCCGATTTCGGATTTAGAAAAACTTTGATTGACTCCCGAGTGGTGACTTTTAAAGTACGAGTCTCCATACCTAGAAACGATACATAGAGATTATCCCCTACACTGACCTCAAGTTGGTAATTTCCCTTCTCGTCTGTCAGCGCAGTTTTTCCTGCGCCACTGCGCACTGTCGCACCGGCTATTGGTAAATTGGTTTGTTGATTAATTACCTGTCCCGATAGCTGCAGTTTCTGGGCAAAAGTAAGCATCGGAGTAAGGCCAGCAACCATACAGGCATAAAAGATTTTCTTGATCATTTTTGAGTTCCCTTAAAATTGGTTATTTAAATTGCTTTAACTTATTCCAAAACTAAGGAGAATGCATATTCAAGGATAATACTTTTTTATCTTCTTCTTATGCTATTTCAACCAACAATGGCTTTCATGACTTTTTAAAGTGAGGTATGGCCTATATTTTTTTAACAGCATGTATGGCCTGCTGTTCACAAATAGAATTTTGAATTTCGGTATTTATTCCGGAAGTCCGTTGGAGTTGCTCCCTTTTTCTTCATAAAGATCCGATTAAAATTGGACAGATTGTTAAACCCCGACAATAATGCGATTTCGGCAATACTGTGTGTTGTATCGACAAGCATGCGGCTGGCGTGTCCCAAGCGAATATCATTTAGGGTATCGACAAAAGTTCTGCCCGTACGTTGTTTAAGAAATCGACTTAAAGACACATCCGTCATCCCAATCAGATCTGCCGCTTCACCGAGAGACACTTCTTTCTGATAATTTTTAGAAAGGTAACGCAATACTTTTTCGACACGACGACTATCGTGTTTTCCGGTACTACTATGGAAAGAACGGCTGCAGAGTTCCCTCATATTTTCATCCTGCGACAACTTAAATAGGATATCATACAAACCAACGACAGAATAGAAACCGTCTTTTTCATGGGAGAGCTTTTTTATGGCTTCCTGTACAACCAAAATTGTTTGCATACTGAACGTCACGCCGTACACCGCTTTTTCGAACAATTGTTTAATCGAACGAAATTGATTTTTATTGAGCAGTGTTTCACCAAATAAATCTGGCTGGAACTGTATGGTGATCTCCGAAATATTGGTAGACTGACATTTGTGATCAAACCACCCGTGCTCCAGATTCGCATTTGCGATCAGTGTTAATTCAAGTTCATCGATTTCCTCTATACTGTCCCCTACGATGCGTTGTGCGCCAGCAGCATTTTCAATGAAGTTGAGTTCAAATTCTGAATGTACATGAATTGGAAAATCAAAACGTGACTTCTTTCTGGCAAATACCATGAAACAATCTTTATCGGATAGCGGTGTGACTTCTCTTAATATCATAGACGGAATTGAAAGGCGAATTGGACTTAAATAATAAATGTCCAAATGTCGTTTATTTTTTTGAATTTAAAAATAAATAAAATTATGGCGTTATATTCAAGAGGTACCAACTAATTTATTCATGGTAAATCAACTTCGAAGCTGCCCTTCATCTTTGCTTAGATGCATTCGAACAAAACCAACATAGAAATTCATCGCTTCAGCAAGAGTTTCATAATTTGGATTCTCTGCGTATAGAACTCTTCCGTTAGCCAAAATTATTGGCTATTATAGCTACTTTTATTTCATTTGTCTGCATGTTAAAATTAGTTTAAATGTAACAAGACAAAGTTCCACATCTACGAGCGGTCAGTTGTAGTTGAATCGTGGATATTTCTAACCAAATTGAGGGTAGATTTCAATATGGATAATTCACAAAAATAGATGCTAGCTAAAAACATAATAAATTTGTTTTAAAAGGTCGGTAATTAGATGGTTCAAGTTCCATTTTATAAATGATCAACAAGAGAACAAAACACAAGCGAATAATTTAATCGATGATCCAGTACAATCTAAATTCAGTTTGAAACGGAACAAAACACACTAGCAATGAGCTTCATGCATACTTTCGAAAACCTTTCAAACAAAATGTTTACGAACAAAGCCCTTCAATATTTAAAACTTTCGTATATTGCCGCACCTAATATCTACAACCGTGTACAACAAACTGAGTGATATAGAACTTATTGACCTACTCAATCAGTACGATCATAATGCTTATACAGAAATCTATGAACGATATTGGTCCGTTTTATATGTGCATGCCTTTCGTATATTACAACATGAAGATGAAGCATTGGATTCCATCCAGAATGTTTTTGAGAATTTATGGAATAAGGCTGGAAGTCTCGTCGTGCAATCTTCATTAAAAGCTTATTTATTTACCTCTGTGAGAAACTCTTCCTTAAATGCTATTGAAAAAAGCAAGACACGAAGTATGTATATAGATTCTTTAAATGAATTTGTGGATATTTACCGTTCGTCAACAGAGGAGGAACTATATTTTAAAGAGCTATTAAAAAAATTCGAATCTGAAATCGAAAATTTACCCCCAAAAATGCGTGAGATCTTCTTAAAGAGTAGAAATGAAGGATTGTCTTACAAAAAAATAGCAAAAGAGCTGAATATAACTGAGAATACGGTAAAAACGGTTCTTCACAGAGCAGTTTTACAGTTAAAAAAGAAGCTAAACACACTAATAACATTCCTTTTCTAAAATTTTTTGTTTTTTTTTTTAAAATCAACGTATACTTTCACTCTTTCCGCCTGTCTTTATATTATAGAGTTTAGACTATAAAGAAATATATGGACAACAATAAAGCTGAAAAGCTTCTTGAAAGATATAATAAAGGTAAATGTACCATAGAGGAAAAAAAATTAGTTGAAGACTGGTACCTCCATATGCTGAATAAAAATGAGCATATCACAGCATCGTCTGAATTGTATAAAGTAAAAGCCAAATTGGACAGCCGTCTCTTTTACCAAAGAAAATCTAGGGTGTTCTACCGCTATGCTGCCGCTATTCTTGCATTTGCAACATTCACTGGCATACTTTACTATTCACGTGATCTGCCTCAGAAAGCACCAAACCAGAAGATTGATAATAAAGAAATTGCTGCCGGAGGGAATAAAGCTATCCTCATACTCGCAGATGGAAAACAATTTGATCTAGGCTCGTCAAAAATAGGTACTATCACACAACTGAGTGGAATAAAAGTCGACTGCGATACTGTTGGGCAGATAACTTTCAATGTTCAAGATAGATCCCTTAAATCTTTCTCTGAAAAGATGAACAGCATTGTAACTCCAAAGGGAGGCCAATATAAAATCATCCTTGAAGATGGCACCAATATTTGGTTGAACGCGCAGTCTATGCTAAAATTTCCTGAAAGATTTGCTAAGGATAACCGCTCGGTCGAACTAGTTGGAGAAGCCTATTTTGAAGTTGCGAAAAATAGAAATAAACCTTTCATTGTTAGGACTAAAGAACAGAATGTAAAAGTACTGGGAACCCATTTTAATATCAGCTCATACGCTGATGAGCGTATAGCCCGTACGACGCTTATTGAAGGCAGCGTCTCAGTAAGCGACAATATCTCACATCGATCTGTTGTATTAAAACCTGGAGAGCAGATCCTGATCAGTGGAAATACAATAGCAGTCAAAAAAGTAGACACTCAGGTCGATGTGGCCTGGAAAGAAGGAGACTTTATTTTCAAGAATGAAAATATTGAGAGTATTATGCGAAAGGTCTCCCGATGGTACCAAGTAGATGTGGATTTCATAAGCAAGAAGGAAGATATCACCTTCAGCGGTATGATATCCAAATCAAACAATCTGTCAGCTATACTGACAATGCTGGAATCAACAGGACAGATCAAATTTAAATTAACAGGAAGGAGGATATCTATTATAATGTAAACAAATTGATAAACTACTTGAGAAAAGAAATCTGGAATGCGCTAACATCCCAGATCAAAAAACTTTGGATCAAGTAGTTAAATAGAAGCTCGAACTCAATTCAAATCACTAACCCAAATTAATCAAATATATGATTTTTAAATTTATTCCCGTTGAAAGACGGAGATTCTTTATGCGAGTAAATTTATCACTTGTTTGCCTTGTCGCCATGGGGGGGCTCCAGGCATATTCCAAAACCTTTGCGCAGATTTCAATTCAGCGCCAGAACATTACACTGCCACAATTATTTCAGGAAATTCGCAAACAGAGTGGCTACGACTTTTTTTACAAGGAAAGCTTATTGTCGGATAAAGATCCTGTAAATATTCAAATGCAGAATGCCTCTATTGAGAAAATCCTAGATTATTCGCTAAATGGAAAGTCCCTCACTTACGATATCAAAAACAGAATAGTTGTTATTAAACAATTAGAAAATAAGCAGCGAAATATTGTTGGAAGGGTTATCACCGAAGATAGATCGCCTCTATCTGGAGCCAGCATTAAAGTAAAGGGCCAGCCAAGAGTATTTTTTACAGACGAGAATGGTCATTTCTCTATATCCGCATCGAATAAAGTAACAGAACTTATAATTTCATATATCGGCTATAAGGACTGTATTGTCAGGCCCGGTGATGAATTTATGGAGATTAAGATGGCCAAATTGGATAATCAGTTGGCCGAAGTGAATGTAATTTCGACTGGTTACCAGAAGATCAAGAAAGAACAGCTTACGGGTGCTGCCTCCACATTAAGCGAAAAGGACTACCAACAGCGGGTAGCCGTAACCGGTAACTTTCTAGAAAATCTAGAAGGAAAAGTCCCAGGACTAGTCTACAATAGTATTTCTGGAGAAATTTCCATTCGTGGTGTCAGTACTTTTGACGCAGTAAAAAAACCACTTATCGTGTTGGATGGTTTTCCTACTGAAATCGACATAAACTCCATAAACCCAACTGATATCATATCAGTGAGCGTGTTAAGGGATGCAGCCGCCGCTTCAATTTACGGTGTCCAGGCATCAAACGGTGTTATTGTTATAGAAACCAGAAGGGGAAAATCCGGTAAACCAACGTTCACTTTTAGAAACACTTTTGCTTTTGATTCAAAGCCCGATTTCGATTATATGCGCTATCTCGATACAAAGGAATTCGTAGACTTACAGCGTGATATGGTCAGTACAGGCGGTGACGACAGATATTTTTACTCAGATTATAACCCAATTGACCAAGTTACAAGTATACTATTCGATCTTAAAGATGGCCTTATAGATAACAAGCTTGCAGAAGAGAAAATTGGCGCTATAGCTTCTTACAACAATCTTGCGGAGTATAAACGGTTATTTTATAGACGTAGACTTGTCAATAACATCAATTTTGATATCAGCGGAGGTACGGAAAAAAGCACATATCTAATTGGTGTCAACCATATCGGAGAAAGAGCTCAGAAAGTAGGTACAGATAATAAAAAAACCATTTTAAATGTTGCCAACACTTACAAGTTCAACAAGAATATTTCATTTGATTTTAAAGGAATTTATTCAAATAACAGAATAAAAAATGGTACTACACCAGATTATAGTGACCTCCTCCCCTTTGAGAGGATTGTCGACGAAAATGGTAATGCACTCCCGGCTACTTTTGGTGAATTCAGAGAAAAATTTTATGTAATAAATAAAGATTATAACGAGAGAGCCCAATCCCTAGGTTTGTATGACCAGCTTTATTACCCATTCGGAGAATTGTCCGCTACGACTCAAAAGACATCACTCAATTCTTTCAGGGCACAAGGCCGCCTTAATGCCAAAATTACTGAGTGGCTAAATATCGATCTTGGCGGCGCTATTGAAAATGAACAGGGTGTGAACGACCTGCTTAAAACAGAGGATTCTTATAGAGTAAGGTATCTGGTAAATACTAAGGCAAAAAAAGATCCAGCAAATGGAACCCCTTTATTCACTGACCTGCCTCAAGGAAATTTTCTGACAAAAGAAACACTTAAAAATACAGCTTACACCCTACGTGCTCAGGCAAATCTCAATTACGAAACAAAAGATAAAAAACATAGTATTTCGGGAATCATTGGTATTGAACAAAGGCAAGTAAAAGCTGAATCATTTAAAACAACATTCTTTGGTTACGATGACCAGTCTCTTATCAATAAACCTGTCAATCTTCAGGTGCTTAATTCAAGGATAAAACCAGCCTTCAAAGAAGTCGGAGACTACGGATCAAGTTTTAATAGCAATGACTATTTTGGAGAAAAATATAGCGACAGAAGGTTCCGTTCATTTTATGGACAAGGAACTTATATGTTCAAGCATAAATATATCGCTACTGGAAGTATCCGTATAGACCAGTCTAATCTGTTCGGAGTAGACGATAAGTATAAAAACAAACCGCTTTGGTCATTAGGAATGAATTGGCTTATGGGCGAAGAGGAATTTATTAAATCTGTTTCCTGGATCAATTCATTACAGATTCGGGCCGCCTCCGGCTTTAACGGCAATGTTCCAAGTAGCTTTAACGGACCTTTCCTGATCCTAACATCCGGACTTAATAATAGGTTTAACACTTCAGAGGTCTTTTATGATGTACTATCACCTGAAAACCAATCCATCCGCTGGGAAACAACAACTAACTACAATCTGGGGTTAGATTATGTATTATTAAAAAATAGAATATCAGGTTCTGTAGACCTTTATTATAAAAGAACAAAAGATGTATTTGGTACGATGTCCGCAGATCCAACATTAGGATTTAACCAATATAGTGCTAATACGGCTTCTATTGAGAATAAAGGTCTTGAAATATTACTGACTAGCGTAAATATTGATAAGAGCATCTTCAAATGGCGAACAAGTGCAACTGCATCCTTCAATAAAAATAGGGTTATTGAAGTACAGGCAAAAGATAAAACATCATCCCTAGATATCATATCAGGCACAGACCTACAGAAAGATTATCCAATGAATGCACTATTCAGTTATAGATACGCTGGACTGAATAATTTAGGACACCCTGGAGTTTACGATAGAAACGGTAATGTGTTAGTTTTAAATACATACGACGATGCCGTCATTGATGTCGATTTTGATGATCTGGTCTACAGTGGCACAACAAATCCCAAGTATGTGATCGGTCTCAATAACCAGTTTTCTGTAGGTTCTTTCGATTTGTCTTTTCTTTTTATGTATTACGGTGGCCATGTTATGAGAGTCCAACAGCCCAATCCTGATGAACTACAGAGCGGAAATGCAATAAAAGGCTCTTCAAACTACTGGAAAAAGCCAGGAGACGAGCTTGTAACTGCAATACCGGGACTCCCTGAGTATGGAACTCCTGAGGACTTTATGTATTCCGCGCGGTATGGGTATACATACGGAGACAGATATGTACGTAAAGCAGACTACATTCGGCTGAGAGATATCATCTTAACCTACAATTTGAAAAATGACTTCCTGCAAAAGGTCGGTCTATCCAATACTCAATTTAGGTTTCAGGTTCAGAATCCATTCAAATATACATTTAGTGGAAATGATATAGACCCCGAATCAATTGATAGACGGACAGGAATAAGGACTCTGCCACAAACTTCATTTTATAGTTTGACATTTTCCACTACATTCTAGCTTTTGTTCGGAAAACAAAAAAGATAAATATCGAAAAATATGACTTTAAATTGGCTAATAAGTTCCATAAAACAGCCAAACCCATCTTCCTGATGGAATAATACATTATAAAATGATGAAAAAAATACTATTGAAATTTTTGATTTTATTAACACTACTAAGTATTCTATCCTGTGGAGACTTTCTGGAAGTAAAGCCCAAAGGTGTAGTCCTGCCGGAAAAATTGACTGACTTTGAAAGCATGTTAAATTCCTTCACAATGACCCAGTCTTTTCCTTCTGCCCTACTTTATTGTACAGATGATTATTATGGCACTTATAGCGCCAAAGATAAAAGTGTCAACGCCAACCTATATTTCTGGCGGGAGGAAAAAGATATTAATGACCAGGTGAGCCCGGTTATCTGGGGGCAATTGTACAGGATCATCTACGATGCAAACGTTATCATCAACAATGTAATGTCTGCTACCGGCAGCAATGATCAAAAGAAAAAAGAAGTGCTGGGAGAGGCTTTATTAGCTCGTGCAGATGCCTATTTTACACTCCTAACAGTGTATGCAAAGAGCTATAATATAAATACTAAAAATACGGACCTAGGACTACCATGGGTAACAACGACAAATGTAACTGATAAAGTCCCCCCAAGAGCATTAATCCAGGATAATATAGACAGTATTGTCAATAACACCCTGCGTGCAATTGACTGTTTGCCATTAAATAATGTAAATCGCTACAGAGCAACAAAAGGTGCCGCAAAAGGATTTCTTTCAAGAGTCTATCTATATATTGCCGACTATACTAATGCCGAAAAATATGCCCTGGAAACTATGGCCGTAGCCCATAAACTAACGGATTATAATACAATTACGTCAAGTGATGACCTACCTATTGCCGATCTTGATCCTGAAATTTTATGGCAGCGTGGAAGTGAAGATAGAAATGTCCCGGTATTTATGTTGTATTCTGATGAGCTAAAAACATATTTTGATGAAAATGATCTAAGATACAGCATTTTGACGATCAGTAACAACAAAGGAATCAATCGAGGGGGAGCATATGGGGAAGCAAATTTTGGAATAACTTTTCCGGAAGTTTATTTGACCCTTGCTGAACTGGCGGCTCGTTCTAACCGTACCGCTGCTGCTATGGAATATCTAAATATAATCCGGAAAGTTAGAATAAAGGCTTCTGCTTATCAGCCCGCTACTTCACTGAATAAAGATGATGCTTTAAAATTGGTATTGGCAGAAAGGAGACGGGAATTAGCTTTTGGAGCCACACGCTGGATGGATATGAAAAGACTGGATAGAGATGGCCTGATGAAAGACGTCAAACGTATTAACAGGGAAAATTCTGAACTTCAGGAGACATTAACGCCACAAAGTAATCGTTACACTTTTCAGATACCAACTCGGGTGAGAAAATTCAATCCCAACATGCAAGTCAATTAAATGAACATAAAAAAATTAAACAAGATTTTTATCACATGAAAAATATAACACTATTCCTATTTTTATTCTTGAGCATTTCCGCTTTTGCTCAGTCATCTAAGCCAGTCCTTGTTGACGATTTGGTCCCAGAAAAATATAAGATTTCAAATAACTACTTTCCAATTATAAAAGGTAGCTATCTATACAGTATATATGCATTGTCAACAAGTGATTTTATCAGTAAGGCAAGATCGCTACAAAAAGATATCAACGATACTTTTACTAATGAAACGGATACAGGTGCCAAAGCTTTAAAAACAAAAGATGTAAATTATTTCATCAAGGAGGTCGCAGACACTTACCGCAGAGGATATGGAGAAGATTCTGTTTCTTTGGAAGAATACTATAGACTTATTGGAGCAAAAGCAGATAAAAAGCAGCTGGATTCGGCCTATCAAAAAGCATATCCAAAGAAAATGAGCGAAAGTGACAAATTGCTATTGCAAAATTTCATCGCTGAAACTGAAGAAAATGTCAATGATGAGGACATGTTTAAAAGGTCTGCCAGCTACAGGGAATGGTTAGAAAGTAGAATCATCAAATTAAAGCGAACTAAATATAACGAAGAATCCCCCTTAGGGTATGACGGCGAATACATCGTCCAACTGAATGTCATCAATAGAGAAATTACCAACCCATTTATGAGGGAATATCTTAATTTTGACTATACCTGTTCTATTTTAAAAATGGTAAAAAATATTGAAGCGAGAGAACAGGCCTACTCTAATTTTATGAAGGTGGTTGTAAGCCCCTATTATAAAGATGAAGTATCAAAGGTATACGCTAATTTTAGAAAAACAGCTGATAATAAACCATCTCCGGAGTTCAATTTTAAAGATGTAAACAATAAAAGCGTATCCCTTAAAGATTTACGGGGCAAATATGTATACATAGATATCTGGGCAACCTGGTGTGCCCCTTGTAAAGCTGAGATTCCTTATTTGCAGAAGATAGAAAAGTTATATCACAATAAAAAAATATCCTTCGTAAGTATTTCTGTTGACAGAATGAAAGATTATGAAAAATGGTCAACTTATGTAAAATCCAACAACTTAGGGGGAACACAACTTATCGCTGATAAAGACTTTAATTCAGATTTTATAAAAGATTATAACATCAGTGCAATCCCTAGATTTATTTTAATAGCCCCTAATGGAACAATCGTATCTGGAAACGCAAAAAGGCCATCAGACCCGGAACTAAAAAAGCAATTAGATAAAATACTTTAAAATAAAAAGATTAACCTCTTGTGTACGATTAAAAAGTAAACAAGAGGTTCTCTTATGACCACTAATCCTTGAAAATAATGTATATTTCGAGTACTCTTTCCAATATTTATCCATATCGAAATTACGCTCTGGATATACTTGAACAAGCTGACAGATCGTACTCCCGAGGGAAGAGATGTCATACACTTGACGATTAAACCAAATTCTTCAGAGCAATAGCTTCAATCCAATGGAAATATTGCGTCCCGGAAGGGGGGCAAGATATTTGAGTATGGAATTTTGCGGACGTGCTTCTACATTCAATAGATTATTGCCTGAAATAAAATAGACAAACTCATATCTCTTTATATTTACCTTATAACCTAATTGTCCTGTTAACAAAGAATAAGCTGGTATCATAGGTATAGGCTCCCTCTAGCTCCCAGCCCTGAATTTCGGTATCTGAAGCACGCCATTCCTTGACCAAAAAACCTCCAGAACGAGAAATGCCTGTATGGGCCAAATAGAGGTAATCTTTAAAAAAACTGCGGTAATGTGTCGCCGACCATTTGAATCCACCATATTTTAGCCCTGCAGATAACTCATAAGAATTTGAGCTTTCCTTGTTCAGTCGATCATCTCCATTTTCTTCTACCAGGATGGCAAAATGATCATTTCCGGCATAAAGTTCATTGACCCCTGGTGCGCGTTCTGCGTGTGAAAATGTAGCTTGTACATAGGCCATGTCAAAAATTGAATACTTGATATCTCCCGAAAAATGGTTTAAGCTAAAATCTCTGGCTGAAAGATCACCTCCGGCCATCCCCCTGCTGCGCTGATAAGTGGGATCGCTCAATGTACGCCGCGCAACCCAGTCATGCCGATAGCCTAAATGAGCGGTAATTGGATTAAGTTCTATTGTCTGCAAGGTAAAGATACCTCCTTCCCGACTCAGATTATTGGGGATATAACGCCGATCGCCTTCTCCCCTTAAGGCCACAAATGAAAAATCAACCCCACTCGTCCCAGACCAAAAAGGATTAAACTGCTGCGTTATCTCCGATCGAAGCGCATGACGCTCACTATCGAACTTATTGACACGGTACCTACCCAGGAGCTCCCGGTCGTCTGATACTTCTCCGCGGTAGTTAAATTTAACCGCCGAGATCAACTCTGTTTTTGGCTTAAAAGCAGATTCTACCTGCCAGGCATATGAATAGGTACGCGTATTGATCGGTTCATATATCGGGGTCCAAACTGTCGTGTGACTATGGACAGGCTTGTTGCGCTGCGCAAAACCGGGAATACCATAATAGCTTTCAAGCGCGTAAAGCCCCAGACCTAGCTGAAAGTTGTCTCTGATATAGCTGGCACCTGCATTGACAGCATTTCTCTCGGCATGGCTATTGGGCATCACGCCAGGCTTGACCGGTGCGTAATCTGTAATCCCATGAACGACTTCAGTGTAAAGTGGCGTGTTGGGATCCTGCCCAGCGACATATTTGTCATTTTGAGGGTTTAGGACCTTTGATCCATTGATAAATGAATAATTTTCAAAGGTATACAGATCGGCCTCCGATAAGTCCCACTTTGGATCGCCCATATGCTCGATCACGAACTGGCTCAAATAGGGATATAGCGTCAGATTTCGAATCGTCTCCCGATCGACATTTACCTGTGCCATTGCGGCGGTCAAATGATCGATCTTTGGATCATAAGCAATGGCTGCTTTTGTATTGCCCGGGATCTTGAGATTTCCGTGCCTGAGCCTCATTGCGCCAATATGTCCCACCCAGTACTGTCCAATGTTTGCATTGAAAGCCATCGATTGGCTGTTGCCATTATTCGTTCCTAACTCCGCACTGGCCTGACCTGTAATCTGCTTGGGCAGCCGATTCATGGGAATGGTGTTGTCTTTCACATTGACCGCTCCACCAATGGCCTTTCCTCCGAATAATACAGTCGCAGCACCCTTGTACAATTCTATTTCGCGTAGGTTGTCCATATCGAAATTGGGGTTTATGTTTGGACTGATTCCCGACAAATCATTGATCGAAAGCCCATTGGATAGCACACTTACCCTGCTACCACTTAGACTCCGTATCATCGGCATACCAGAATTGGGGCCAAAAGAAGCATTTTGTATCCCAGGGATATGGCTCAATGTTTCACCAAGCGTTTGTGCCTGTATACGATCGAGCTGCTTTCGATCCAGCCTCGTCTTTTGCCTTACGTTCAGCTTTGACTTTTCCCAGATTGCAGACATCAATTTGGGCAACGGGATTAAACTCAGTGATAAATTGAACCAGGCCATCAAATTTGATAAAGAGAAACAAAGCATACTGATTAACAGCTCCCTACTCTATCCAAACGGAGCTCAATCGAGCAGCGCACGGATTCCCGATGATTATAAAGTCACTGTCATAGCCAAAGAATCTCAGGACAAAGTTGTAGGGAAAGAAAGTTTTTCGCTCAAGATAACGGCTGGATCTATTGCCATCAAAGGTTTAAAAAATGGCAACGAGTTGCCTTATTCATATGTACTTTATGGCGACCAATCTACTGATTTTGAAATCGATCCGCTGGGCCTGCCAACTGCTGGCGCGAGCTTTCAGTTGGTTAAAAAGGATGGACAAGAAAACATTGCTTCAATAACAGGTACGCATATCAAATTAGCAAAGGATGTGGGAGATCCGGAAAAAAAAGCTGAAAAATCTTTCGAGTTGACTCCCGAGCTTATAAAAGATGGCTTTCCTGTCGCCGCCACGACTTTCAGGGTCATTCTGATTCCACAAATTAAATTTTTGTTTGGGCAATATTATCCCGATCTAAACTTGACCATAGACTTTAGTCTAATCCATATCGGACTCTCAAATGGTTATGTCTCTGCAGCGCCAACACTGTATCCTGAAAAATATAAATCTGCTTTTGAACTGGTTTCCATACAAAAAGATGGACTCGCATTTACAAATAGCGAAAAGCTGTTTAGTGTAAATGCCGAAACAGGCGTTGTTTCCGTGAAAAAGAGCGACAGTTTAAAAGCTGGCAGCTACAAGATAACCATAAAGGCCTTGACAACGACAGGGCTAGAATTTACGGCTAGTCTCACTTTAGCCATGTCTGAAGGATAATCGTACTATCCTGGTTTCATCCCAAAGCCATACGCATGATAAAAGCGCACTGCAGGAGTGCGCTTTTATCATTCATGCCATCACGTATCACTTTCGATCCCTATTGTTCCAAAATCAACCCTTTTTCACACCGAAATTTTTGATTGACACAACAAACATAAATCACTTTAAATCAACAACAAATACACAAAACATATTAGACCGACAGCTGACCGAAAGGCATCGGAAAACTGACCGATTACAGACCTGATTTGATTTCACCTGAAGTTTTTTTTGACCACAAAATTGCCTACATTTGACTGCTAAATAATAGCAAATACAGCAGCAATTAACTCGGGATTTTTTAGCATTCCATTAGCTGGATCGATAAAAAGACCCGGTTAAACTTCATTGATTATGGATCATAACATCAGCCTTGAAAACGAT
Source organism: Sphingobacterium siyangense (assembly GCF_007830445.1). GTDB lineage: Bacteria > Bacteroidota > Bacteroidia > Sphingobacteriales > Sphingobacteriaceae > Sphingobacterium > Sphingobacterium siyangense. Next base: position 111,651 of record NZ_VLKR01000015.1, read on the forward strand.
ATTTTTCGACATATTCCGCTAGAGCAGCACATAGCGATTCAACAATACTTCAAATACAAAACCTACAGAAAAGCCGCTTTTATTATTCAACCGAATGATCTGGTAAAAAATCTGTATTGGATACAATCCGGATTGGTCAAACTCTCCTACGAAGATGAAAATTGCAGGGAGCATATCTTATCATTTGCCTTCGAAGATTGGTGGGAAACGGATTTTTCGGCATTTTATCACCAAACCCGGTCAAAACTTTATTTACAATGCTTAGAGCCTACAGCCTTATATGCTTTATCTTATGCGGACTACCAGCGTATCGTTCAGCAGTATAGTCTGTCGAACTACTTTTTACAAAAATCAATCAATGGGCATATCGCCAATCAGCATAGAATCCTGTCCTTGTTGACAGACAGCCCAAAATCCCGTTATGAACTTTTTATAAGCTCTTATCCTGCTTTGGTACAGCGCATCTCCAAAACGGTTCTTGCGCAGTATTTGGGTGTATCAAGAGAAACGCTCAGCCGAATTTACAAATAGTGATTTCAGTCACAGGTTTATTTCTAGGTATCTCTCGAACTTTGTAGGCATTAAAAAAACAATGACTATGCAAAAGAGAACAATCAATCCCTGGAAGTGGCAAGAGCAACGAAATTATGTGCAAGCGGTAGAGGTAAAAGATGTAAGTGGAACATTATATGTTTCAGGACAAACCGCAATTGACGAAAACGGCATCTCAAGTGACGCTGATATGCGTACGCAGCTATCGCTCGCCATCGCCAATGTGGAGCGTGTCATTTTAGAAGCAGGATATGAAATTCGCCATATCGTACGCTTGAACATCTATACGACATCTTCTGCTGAATTATTCCAAAATTTTGATCTATTTCAAGCATGGGCTCAAAAGAACCAGCTACAGCAAGTCTCCACTGTGATGGAAGTAAAACATCTTTTCGAAACACTTCTGGTTGAACTAGAGGTTACAGCGGTCAAATAAAATCATTCACTTGATTACCTACAATTGGCTATTGATTACGGCCAAATACCTGCCTTCGATCGTATTTTCATCGGGACCTGATGGGATTATCCCGATGAAATCCCGATGCCAAGCCGATGAGATCTACTGGAAACGCAGGAGATGATCAGCAGAATGACCGAAGCAGTTCGGGATTTGACTAAAAAACGTCTCCCCGTTAAGGGAGACGTCTTCAATAAGCTGGCTAAGGTTTCCTATGACCTGCCTTTTTATTCATACGCCCTAAGAGCCTGCTCGTCGCAAAGCTAACAGCCGTGCCCAGCGCAGCTGTCAACACCGTTTGCAGCAAATCGCCCAGGGAGATACTGGCCCAGATGGAACAGATCGTTCCCCCGAGGGCAGAAATGCGGATATCATTGATTTTCATCAGCATCACTCCTTTCCTTGGGCAACATCGGCAGGTCGGAATTATTTTCAGGTGGAGGCTTTTCCTCTTCCATAACTGTTTCCAATATACCCAGTCCCACAGCGATATATTTCAAAATGTTACCCGCCTTTCCGGGCCATTTAACGGGAGCCGCAAGAACCACCTGCAGCACCTTTCCTATTTTGTTTAAGATTTTTTTCATTTAGCGAATATTCAAATACACTTCTGCATCCTGATCCCAAAGACTGTACACCAGTGCTTTAAGTTTTGCCAAGGCCTTGCCGCTGTAATCTCCTCTCCCTTCACCCGTTAGTACCGTTACCGGGGCAATGCAGCCCTGCAGCTCTTTCAAAGCATTGTTGGCGGCATGGATCAGAATTGCTTCACGTCCCAGTACATTGGGGATACCGATCTGTTCGCCATGCTTGGGGTAACGCCGTTTCTCCAGCTTGTACCGACCTACTGGAATACAGCTTATCCGCGGAATGTTATTTCTGTCGGGCAGCTCGATGGTATGACAGATTTCTTCACCCTGATACGTAATGGTACCGTTGGTTCCCTGTGCTCCATATTTGCGTTGGAGCAGCAGAGTGTGTTGAATAGCCATATTTAGCTAATGGATAGTTTGCCCAGATAGAAACTCGGAGAGGTCTTGACACCATCCTCATGACCGGTAAATACCCAACCTTCCAGCGTGTCACCCGAGTAGCTGGCAGGTAGCTTGAAACTCAGGCTTGCTTCTTCGCGAGTCGCCGATTCTAGGATACTGAAGAAATTCTTGTTGCTGTTGTACATCAACAGAATAACCGAATCACCAGCGAAAGCGTTAAACTTATTGAGCTCCGCCTCCCATGTCAACGTGATCTCCTGCGGAAAAGCTTCTGACCATTCGGCACCCATCAGATTGGCCAATGAGCCCTTGGATATAAGCACCTTCCCATAATCTATTTCCCATGCTGGATAAGTGCCTTTGATGCCCCCATAGTTCATGAGATATTGCAGCGCCTTGTTGTATCCTGTTGCTTTACCCTGCAATTTATCCGAATAGCCCAGGTTGAGTAAATCCTTGATGGGCGAAAGAAAAGCTACCGCCGTTGCGAATTTTGTACGCTGTGCGACCTGTCCTTCACTCGCTTTTTTGTTTGTAATCTTGGAGAGCGAGCGGACATAATCCACACCTCTCCAACTGCTTCCTATTACACTTCCCACTTTCCCAGAGTAGGCCCCGTGTATACCTTTTAAGAATCTTGCCATGTTTATACATGTTTGATTAATAAATAATTACGACTGTCATGAGCAGTCTTTGTTTTGCTAGCGAGAGCTAAATTAAGGCGACTTTTTTTTTGTAGGCGAACAAGTACAGGGAATGATATTATACGGCAGGCAGTGCTGTCATTGCCTGTCAACTTTAACAAATAGGCAGATGCTCGGCTGTCCTTTGGGTAGTTATGGAATTGCCTTCGGGAGGTATTCGGCACAGATTGCAGACAGCTTCGACACAGCCTCGGCTGCTGTTCGGGTATTGTTCGGGTGCTGCTCGGCTGGGAGTCGAAGCCAAGTCGAAGAGTTGCCGAAGCTCGCCCGAAGGAGCGTCGAACATGTCCCCTAGCTGTATCGGAGCAGAGCCGAAGGACAGCCACAAAGTTCCCGAACCGCTGCCGAACCATACCGACGTGAAAGACCTTGTGTTTGCCGGCTCTCTGAAAATTAAAAAGGAGCCGAAAAGGCCCCTCTTTGACAACTCGCTATATCCGCCCCTTCCGCCTGCTTTCTTCCAGTTGCTGGTGTAAATCCGACAGGTAATAATAGTGCCGCTTGCCCAGCTTCCTCGGCCTGAGCTTTCCTTCACGGACCAGCCGGTAATACTTCGATTCTGAAATACCCAATTTATCGAGCACATGAGCGATATCGAGCATATGATCCAGTTCGTCGGCTGTATCCAATGTTTCAGCCGGAATCTTATTCATTTCTTCCGTTATATGCTTCAATATCGCTTGCAGTAAGGAGATTATGACCTCCAAAAGGTCACATATGCGATTCATTAAATTTAACATAACCATGCAATTAGACATGCTGGTCGCCGAAACAAGCCCCTTTGCACAATGGGCATTGTGCAGGGGCTCCATCACCACAGCGTTAAACAATACATCCATTTTAAGCCAGATTAAATTCCTCTTCCAATTTGTTTTCATCTAGCGTATCTATTATTCCCCAAAAATTATTGATGTTGTTGCGTAGTTCACGCGAGGGCGTAACCAGAATTTTGAGTTTTTCCTCCGGCAACAATCTATGTAGTTTCTGTTTTATTTCAGTGTTGAGCTCCAACATGGTGGGCCGATTTACGGGCACGCGAAAAAAGAGCATATTAACATACACTTTTGCCCGTATTTTGACCAACCAGGGATTTTCCCGCAGCACTTTGGTCGTTACGTCTATCCGACAAAACTTGCCATCATGCAGATAGACATCTGCCGTACGTTGTTCTTTATAGATGATCACCGCGTTTAGGCATTTTATCGTTTTACCGCCTATCTGTTCTTCACCCTCCCATTTGCGCAAGAGATATACCATCAGTGCCAGCCGATCCCGATTGCGTTGCCATAGGCTGAGCAGCACAGCCTGTGATTCCGCTTTTGTCAAAGAAGAGAGATCCATCGTTGCTGTCTGGGCGTTATTCCAGGAGAGTTGCCGTGTGCTCTTTTCCAGCAGGTCAGTCGTATTGTCACGGACAGCTAGATTTTCGAGCATTCCGGATCCGACTCCTACCAGAAGTGGTGATGGACGTTTGTCGAGCCGAGTTTTAGACTCCGGTAGATGAACCGTCAGCAGGCCAAGGGATTGCCAATCCAGCAATACCCATTTCGGAAAACGGTACACAAAAAGTATATATGCGATCACTATCGGAAAGAAAAACAAAAAATCGGTTGTCAGATACCATCTCGAAAGCACGATTAATCCCGGCCTATCCGGTAGCAATACTTCGAGTACAACTCCATGAAGAGCCAGTACAACGCAAATTGAGCACAGCAGATAAATCATAAAATTAAGCTTACCGTTCCTACCAAACCGTTTCCGAAGGACCAGAACTGTATGCATATAGCTGATCAGCAAGGCGTAGACCAGCAGCAGCAAAACCGTACCTATCCATACAGCCCTAAAGCGTTTGTTATGGACACGTTCAACCACTTTACTACCAGCAGAACCCAGATTTATGATCAAAGCAATGATAAAGCAAAAGAAAATGTAAAGCGGATAATAGAATATTCGGCCCCATCGGACACTCACAATTTTTAATAAATACGAAAACAACCTTTTATTTTTATTTAATTTACCCGACGGCATACTGGTTACAAATTAGTTAGGCGATTGGCTTAAAAAAATACTTATCTCAAATTTACAAAATTTCTTTTAAATAACACTTATTTTCCCCCTGAAACATTCCGTCAAAATTTACGGAAAGCTGTCATATCTGTTCCAAACACTTGCTTTCCGTGGTTTTAGCCGATTTATTTGTGGTTTTACGAAATAACAAAAATATGAAAAGAACATTTGACCAAGCGGGTGTTAACGACCTGCAACAGTTTGTATTGGCCACACTCCATGCCGATCGTCTTGCGATGATCAACTTTGTCATGAGTGACCTCGCCAGCTTTATGCTGACCTATTTTGATCTGCGCCCCAGCCAGATCCAATATCTGAACAATATGTCTACGGCACTCAAAACCGAGCTTAGCATTGGGATTGCCGACAGCTGGAACAACGCACTGGCCGTTGACTTCCAAAAAAACAGCAGTTCAGTCGATGAAGAAGAAGATACGCCAAAGGATATCATCCTTTCACGATACAATTCATCCAGTGAACGACCTGTTGCGAACAGTTTGTTGCCGACAGGTTATTTTTCTATCCGCATTGTTTACCGGAATGCGACAGGAAGCTGATCCACGTTTCTCCGAAACAAACGTGGAGTATTCCCCAAAATCAACAGCCACATGCAAACCGCATCATTCAAGTTGGTAGAAGCAGAAATGGATTTTGTGAGTAAGAGTACGCTCACAAAATCCTTTCATCAACGGTTACCCGGTAGCCGAACCCGACTGCTTTGCAATCAACAAATTAGCATCTTTGAGGAGTATCTGGAGACAGGAAAACTGGAGAGCTATTGCTATCAGCTTGAGGTGAGCAGTGCAACAACAATTCACTTTGACATACGCAGCCCGCAGACACACCTGCTCTACCATCTCGCCGGGCGTACGCCGATCCATTACAGCCAGCCGCAGGTTAATGCCGAATTTATTTTCCGCCCCCAACATGGCGCATTTTTTTATGCCCCTGAGACGATAATTGCGCTAAAATTTGAACCTGGAAAGTATCATATTCAAGGATTTACTCTCCCACTAGACCTACTGCAAATCGGTGGTGTGCCTGGCTTTGCGTATCTAGCCAGCCTGATTGCTGCACACAAAGGCAAACTCGCACAGTACCGTGTCAGTCTTGACTTTGCAGCTATGGAGCAAACACGACGGATATTCTCCGAACTTACGGAAGAGCTCAATAAAAAGCCCCTGATCCCTAAAAGCATTATCCTTCATACGATTCAGGATCTGCTCCTTTTGAGCAAAAATAAGCTATTGAAAGCCGCAGGGCTGCTGAGCCACCAGGATCTTTTGGTCGAACAGGCAAGGGAACTGATCAGTAAGCGCATTGCTGAAACCGAGGAAATGACATGGATAAAAGATATCGCTGACAGCCTGCATATACAAGAAGATCAGCTCAATAGATACCATATGCAACGCTATGGAGAAACCCTGCTGCAATACCGTAATCGGGAATTGTTAAAAAAGGCAAAACACTTACTTTGTCAGGATTTACGCGTACATCTTGTGTCAGACTTATGTGGCTTTGGCCAAATTTCAAGTTTCAGCCGGTTTTTCAAAAGTGAGAGCGGACTGTCTCCAAAAAAGTTCCAATATCAAATGCGCCCTCCAAAAGACTCCAGCTAGCAAGTAGATTTACGGATTTTGTCAAATCATCGTACGGATTCTGTCAAATTTTGGGAGAGAGGCCTATCTATCTTTGAATTATGAACCATAGACCCTTAGGACTGGGTGAATTTATAAACTAGAAGGTATGATCAAGCAAGAGCATATACAGCGTACAGGACGAGTCAGGATGCATTCTTTAAACGATAAACCATTCGCCGCGGATTTGAGAACCCCGCATCGGCAATGGCCTTCACAATTGGTGCAGCGAAAGTACTCCGGCTTGGCAAAGATAAACCTCCTGCAGTCAACGACCTGCTGCTGTGCCGGCCCTGTACGTGACCGGCACGGACGCAGGTTTACGACATTCCCGTGTGGCGGTACGATACAGCATTTACCCGAAAAGGGCTGGCCTAATGCGGCGTTTCGGTCAGCTTGGCAGAATCTGTGAAACCGGATATATTGACGATGTATCTGATTAATTAACAAGATTTGACTAATTAAAATTTTGCAAAATGGCACTATTTCAATTGAACAATCAAAGCGCACCAGCAGACGAAAGTAGCTATTCATTAGCTTCCGGTACTCCTAGTTGTGTCGGCGACCAACGCATTTGTACAATTACTGCAAATGACAATGGTGCGGGACAACCAGAAATAGATGAAAATCTATTAAGCGAAATGGTTACCGCTTTGAATACGCACAGTAATACGACAAACGTTAAACTGAAAGCTTAAGCTCCCAAGTTTAATATTCTAAAGGCCGAAGTAAATATCTTCGGCCTTTCTGCATTTATTTAGCTAAGTTTTTAACAACAATTTTTTCAATCGTTCGATCCTCTTGTGACACTGTAAATCCAATTGCCTGCATACTGTTTTTAAAAGAAACATAGTCTGTAACCGCACCGAGCTTCACTTTTTCACTCGTATCTTTGACATCCAAAATAATAGGAGGAAAATCAAGATTGTTTATTTCTAACAATGTACAGGCCATTTTTATACTCATTCCGTCACTAGGTTTATTACTATTATTTGCCGACCGTTTTGTTACCAACCATATTTCACTGCTTTCCAAAGCAAATGACACGTTCAATCTCATCCTGTTAGTCATATCGGCTACCAGCGCATTGATACGCTGTTCTTCCGTCCACGATAGTGGCCATAAAGATTCATAGCAAAATCCGTGATCTTTTAACCATTGTGATTTTGATTCGGCTTGGTAATCCAAAAAATCTGCTTCATCTAAACCAATAAGTTTCACTCTTTCTTTTTTCATTAGGGGCAACTTTCTCACACTGGAATAAGCGTAGTACAAAGCCGGAAGAAGCGATACATTAGTCATTTTGTACCGGATCTTTTCTCCTATCGTATCTCTTTGATAAGTACTCGGCAGGCCATTCTTGTAAGCCGACAATGTAGAGGTTAAATCTGCGTTACCATCAAAAAATTGGAGCTCCTCAAAATCATTCTTAATTGGCCATTGCTTTGTGGTTTTACCCGCCAAAATCTCCTGTATTGACTTTTTGGTAACCATATCGCCAGCAGTAATAGCTATAACTTTTCCTTTGTAAATCCATACCACATGAGGATAACCTTTATGTGGAAATAAATTTTTAAAAGTATTGTCTTCAACTACGACATCCAATTTGTTAGTTTTTGTGTATGCATTCTTTTTGAAGAAATTACTTACTACAGCTCTACTCTCCGGTGATATCGGAAGTATCTTTATTGTTTTGCCAAACTCTACTTGCAGCCTATTATTTTTTGGAAAGGCTTCGATACAGGCCGTACAGTTGGTCATAAAAAAATCTAGAATAACCAAATCAGGTTTCAAGCTTGTAAAGTTGATTTCACCTGTTATCGTTTTCACCTTGTGTTGAACTTCAAATTTATCACCAATTTGAAGTGCGTTATTGTCTTGATCCTGTGCATATAAGCATACAGTATTTAAAAAACACAGGATTATTAGAGAAAGCAAATTTATTTTCATTTTCATCTACCGTTGATTTTGTTGTATTAATGGATTAAATTCTATTACCTTTTTAGGGATTAGAAATGCATAGCGCAAATCATTTGGTTCTATCGAATAGACAACATTGTCGATTAGTCGCCGAAAGGTCTGTTGAAACCTTATATCGTGATTTAATCTTTTCATATCCATCCACCTTAAGTTTCGCATGATCAAAGATTTATTACGCTCGGCCAGCACTTCTTTCAAGACTAATTCCCTATCACCTGAACTGAAATCCAGATACGTATTTTTGACATATCTGGATCTTAATAATTTATTCAAGTATCCAATAGCATCGGTGACCTTATTATTTCTTACTAACGCTTCCGACAAGGTTAAGTAGAGCTCATCCGTAGCTATCCCGCAAAATGTCGAGGCGTTAACAGCGCCATCATATCTTCCCTTAAAGGCATATGTACCATTATTATTGCTTTTAAAATATAGCGTCCTTCGCAGATCATTATTCTTATAGGATTTGATTAGATTGGAATCGATTTTTGCTATAGTCGGATTAATACAGGCATTTGTAAAAGTGACTGCATGAAAAATCACTTCATCGTTAAAACGTACAAAGGGTGCGGATGCCGTCTTACTCAGTGTATTATAATCTATCAGAACCGCATAAAGATCCAGTGCTTCTCTTGCTCTCTTTTCAGCTACCCCATAGTCGCCCATCATTAACCCCAAGCGGGCTAAGGTTGCTAAAGCAGCGGCCTTTGTTGGCCTCGTTTTGATTACAATTTTTTCTGGAAGTAATGGTACCGCCTCTTCTAGATCTTTTTTGATCTGCTGATAGCTATCCTCGAGCGAAGACCGAGATTCAATATAGTCGATGTCCGGATTTAACCGTAATACCAAGCCAAGGATATCCTTTGCTTTGGCGGCATCATACCCCACTGTAAATACATTCAGGAGCTGCATCCAGGAATAAGCCCTAAAAAACAGACCTTCGCCTTTAATGCGATCATAATCTGTAGGGTTGGTATTGCGATCTATATCTTTCAATAAGGTCAGTACCTGATTAGCAATGAGGACAACTTTATATGGAGCCTGCCAATGATTTGTGGCCAATTCAGTCATTGGATTCCATACATGAGCATTTCGATCTTCACTATTTGCTATTGCGTTAAAATTGGCCGCGTTAAGGTAATAGTGATCAGAAGCAATATCCGGAATCGGAGAAAAACTTGAGTTCATCGTACTTCTGTTATCGAGCAAGGCATCACAGTCTGCCAATGTCTTCGGTACGAGCATCTTTTGATCTGGTTTCATATCCAGATATTTATCACAGCCTGCAAGTGTTAATAAAGTGCAGGCTAGCATAAAAATAATCTTATTTAATTTCATCTTAACTCTTCTTAAAATGTTACCTTATAATTCAACCTTAGCACCTAGTGATAATGTAAATGGTAGCGGAATAGCATCCCTATATTCAGGATCTATGTTGAGTTTGTTGGCTTTCCAAATAATCCAATTAATATTTTTAGCAAAGACTGTCAGTGCCAGCGATTTACAAAAAACCGGCTTTGGTAATCGATAGGATAAGTAAAGGTCCTGCAGACGCAAATTATCTCCTTTGATGACCAGTACTTCAGATTTTTTGTAAAATTCATCTCGCAGCGAATTCAATGGATATTGTAATGATGGAACTACCGTTGTCAATTCGTCACCGGGGTTCTGCCATCTTTTCAAATAATCATCGTGCCCCACACGATTAAGCGCAAAGTCCATTTCAAAAAAAGATTTGCGAAACATATAGTGCCCCCATCGTGCCTGCATATTAAAAGCGAAGGAGAAGTTGCCGATTGAAAACTCGTTTTCCAGCGAGCCGTAAAAAACGGGGCGTCCAGGTCCGACATATTTCATGTTGTCTAGCGAACCGTATAAAATACCGTTATAGTCTGTAGACACTTCACCATTAAGATATCCACGCGGATCACCGTTCTGCGGATCAAGACCTGCGGAAGCAAAAGCGAAAACTGCACCCTCTTCAAATCCTTCGCGCAGGAAACCGCCTGCCGAACCCGAGGTAGTGACGTATGTCGCCGGGCTTGACCATTTATAGGGATATCTGGCAACTTTAGTCCTATTTTTACTCAATAGCAGCTTATTATTCCAGCTGAAATTTCCATGACGTATGTTTTGGCTCATCATTGTGAGCTCAAAACCTTTCCCCCGTAATTCACCACCGTTCTTTGTAACCGATTCATACCCCATGGTAGGGTCAATAGGAACATTTGTGATCAGATCTTTTGAATTCTTGTTGTAGTATTCGAATGTTCCAGAAATTCGGTTCCGAAAAAGACCAAAATCCAAGGCCAAGTTCATGGTCTGTATCTTTTCCCAGGTCAAACTTGGATTAGGCGCCGAACTTAGCGATCCATACGGCAAATTTGTATAAGAGTCTGCTCCATTATAATAAATAATTGGATAGGCACTATACGATGTATTGGCCCTACCAGCGAATCCATAGGTAAATCGAAGTTTCAACTGATCAATGTGATCATTTTTCTCAAACCATTCTTTATCCATTCGCCATGAAACACCTGCTGACCATAGTGGCTGCCATTTGTTATTGGCTCCTATTCCAAATATGTTGGAGGCATCCTGACGCAGGCTACCTGATACGATATACTTTTCTTTAAATTCGTAATTAGCATTAGCAAAGAAAGATACAAAGCGATTTTGCTGCAACATCAGATCTACCCCATCCTCAATCGTACTGCCACCATAACCTTTATTTAAAATCGGAAAAACCGAAGTATAATCTACAGGTAGGTGATTGAGATTTTCGCGGTTGTAACCATATAGGATATTTGCATTTCTAGTGTATTTCTTATCCCTTATCTCACTGCCACCCAACAATTGTATGCGATGCAACTGGTTAGGTGAATGCCAGCTGTAGTTCCCCTGAAAACGTAGCGTATGACTTTCTGTATTATCATTGATGTAGTTCATACGATCGCCAATAGGAATTGGTCTTTTTAATACACTATTATCATTCCACTGGGAATAAAAATTGATCATATTTCTTGCCGCATAGGAGTCAATTCCTACCCAGTCTTCTACCGGATTTTGAAAATTCTGATAAATATAAGCCAGGTTAAGATTGAGGTTATCGATCAATCTGTAGCTTGCCGAAAAATTGATCAGTAGATCTTTTGGATTGGCCAATTGATGGTTCGCGTCTATTTCCTTTAGTGGGTTAAAATGCCAGTCCAATAACTTCCCGTTTCCAGCCGTGTCCCTATAAACCTTTCGTATCGGCACAATATCCACATCTACTGGCTGACCATTATCATCTACCAGCTTGAGGTAAGGCCACTCACTTCCATTTGCATCCGATGCACCGTATGAAATAGTCTGTAAAATACTTTGATCTCGAGCATGTACTTTCGTATATCTTATATCCGTATTGATCTCTAGGTTAGCAATAGGTTTGGCTTTTACTGAGGACCTGAAGGTGTACCGATTATTTTTAGAGGCGATATTTTGATTTTTGTTGACATCAGTTCCCAAAGAGAATAAATAAGTGATTTTTTGATTACCACCTGATACATCCAAATTATACTGTTGGAGAAATGAGTTTCTATAAAAATAGTTGCTGTAATCATCACGGACGTCATATCGCTTAAAATTTTCGATGGCGTTGTCGACATCCTTTTGTACCGCATTTCCACTTCTCAACGCACCAAGCAATTCAATAACCGGACTAACTGTACTGTAGCTATTCCTGTCATTCAAATAGTAATCATAGTAGCCTTTATCAAATAAATATCTTTCGTAATCTATAAAATTAGTACTCGACATAAATGGAAGCTTATAAATGTCAGGTTTGCTTGCAATTGTCAGATTAGACGTAAAATTTACGCTTCTAGGTTGGCTGTAGCTTCCACTTTTACTAGTCAGCACGATGACACCACCGCCACCGGCTGTCCCCCAGATGGACGAAGCTACCGCATCTTTTAAGATCGTGACACTCTCAATATCATTTGGATTGATATCACGTACATCGCCTTCATAAATCGCATTGTCCAATACGACTGTCTGCTTAAATATACCTGATATTGCAGATCTACCACGCATTAAAAGGTTGTTGGGCGGTGTAGCATTATATGGTGATCGGTCAGAAAACTGATAATCTTTATCAATCCGGAGGCTGACACTAGCGTTTTCTAGACGGTCTAATATATTACCCCCAACGCGCTTATTTAATATCTTATTATTGATCAGTTCAAAACTCCCAGTCGCCCTTTCTTTCGGAATCTTTTGGTAACCTGTAGAAACTACTTCCACCTCGTCCAATTGATTCTCTATCGGTATCAATTTTACTTGCATTGATACCCCAGCGACATAAGGCATTGCTAATCGTTTGTATCCCATATGGGAGAATGAAACTGTACCTTTGGGATTGGCGACTTGCAATGAAAACGAGCCATCCTTATTAGACGAGGTCCTACCCTTTTCACCATCTACTCGAATGGATACACCTTGGATCGGTTTACCATCGATTGAAGATACAACAGTACCGCTGACAGATAACAACCCTTCCGCCCCGCTGTCCTTGCGGGGCGTCTGAGCTGATAAACTAAACATATGAAAACTGAACATCATAAGGAACAGGATTAGAATTGTCCTTATGCTAAACATTCCCTTTACACTCTTTGGCATCGGCACAGGGGTACATGCCGACATCATCTGCCTCAAGCTATATACTATACAATCGAAGGGGTACTTTTTATCCCACGGATATTGAACTTTTTTTAAATTATTATTTGCGGCATCCTTTATAGCTGCCGGATAGGCTACCTTATCCAATAAGGCAGCCATCAGATTTGATCTGTGTTTCATCTGCTTATTGTTAAGGTTAGTCTGCTATTCTTCCAAAAAATTCATGGATTCGCTTCGTTATTTCGAACTCATCCATACTTCTTAGCGTCGTTTCGGCTTCAGAGATATCTATTTTACTAATGTCCATAAAGTCTTTATGTATATGGAAGTAGGCGATTAGCAGCGCCATAACCTCCACGGCAAATACCTGCTTGTGGCAGATTTCCAGGACATTCTCGCCAGACGATCTCTCGACTGATTTTTTCAATAGCATATTGATCGTATTCTGAATGGTATTGATGTCGTACTTATTCCAAAATTCGATGATCTTTTTAATCGGATCGTAAGCAGGTTCATGTGCTTGATATATGGCCAGTTCTAGCGCTAGCACACTTGAATATTTTTGATTCATTTTTAAGGTTCATAAAGATGACTTAGCTATGTCCTATTCTTTTTAATTGGACGTAGCTTCCCCCATTGCAAAAAAATTGCATTCCAAAGAGGTGTCATTGCAGGGAATTTTAGATCCTTGCAGGTTTCACAAATTAAGAATTAACAAAATCCCGCAAAGCGCCCCGAGACGGTTACAAAGCATTGATTAGGGGGACATTATGGCGCTTCCTGTCGGGAAAGATAAAAAACCGATCTGTAAGCAATAGAAAACTATGCTTAAATTCCTTTGATTTGTTTGGAACAATAAATTTTAAATGCTAATTTTAAGTTGTTGACGCTTGAATAGAGCATTTAAATCTATCATTAACCTGATCTAAAGGGAATGTTGTAAAACAGACAGATCGGAAAACCTTGAATAAGGGAGTACTTATTTGTATCCTATCGACACATTACAAATTGGCGATAGCAGCCCTCTCCTATTTCGGTTTTTAATGATGTAATAAACTATTCTGGCGCGCGAATAGCGTTCTTTATGGGAATTGTGTGTGCAAACCGATGGCTTACCTCCTGGAGGTGACCTGTGGTTTTTTTGTGGGTGTTTGCTTTTCGTTTTATCATAATTCAATTTTGGTTATAAAACGATTCGACCCGGAAAACTTAAGAAAAAAGTGCAGCTAAATATACCAGTTGGCACCTCGCAACTTAAGTTCATGGTTCCGCCAGAAACCTCCTTCTCATCCGAAGATTCAAAGGTCGCCACAAAAGTTAACGAGGAACGCCATACTGGAATACTGTGCTAATATAAACAATTCCAGCAATAGGCGATCACTCGGACAACTCGTGGCAATCTGGCGGATTTAGAACGAGTCGACATCGTTAGTGATGGATCGCTCCTGCACTCAGTGTCGCTACAAATACAAAACAAAGATATATAAATAATTAGAAATAGACAAATTAATCGAATTCTATTTTCAAAATTTTATGGAAAACTCCAGCGAAGGTAAATTTAGGGAGAAAGCTAAGGAATTTAGGTTGCATTTTAACCTTTCTGAGGAAGATATTGATCAATTGATTAAGGAAAAAGGATTAGTGTATTCGAAGGTTGAATCTGGAAAAAGGACAATTACTTTGGAACTGGCAGAAAGCTACCCATTAGTAGTATACGGCATTGATTATTGCGTATTTAAGAAAGACGAGACAACGTTTCCTGAATATGAAAAACTTCCGGAATCAACAAAGATATTGCTTGAAAGTAAAGAGAATTCAAGCAATAAAGTAGGTTCGAAAGGAACCAAAAACAAAGCGAGCTATGTGGTAATCGTGATCAAAGATTTTAAAGTAGGTCATCAATTCATTAAGTCGGAGATAATTTCCGTTCTACCATCGCCTCTCAATCTTGAAAAATCAATTGACTGGAATAAGGGTTTGTTGAAGGGGCTTGTGAAGAATACAAATACATCAAAACATTGGGTAGACGAGAAAGGCAAAAAGCGTAGGGAAACTTCTTATGAAATAATTCGAGAAGTTGATTCTGGACTTTTAGAGAAAGCAAAAAAAAGTATAGAACCTAAGGCATTAAAAGAATTTGAGGAAAAACTAAAGGATTCCAATGGAAAAAAAGCGTAATCCAAAATGGCAACGGGATGAGCTTATTCTAGCTTTGGATCTATATTTTCAACTAGAATCGGGTCAGATACATGCTAGAAATCCGTTGATTATTGATTTATCAGATACTTTAAACAAGTTACCCATTCATGGGGATAAGGATGAATATGAGAAGTTTAGAAATCCTAACGGCGTTGGACTTAAGCTCAGTAATTTTTTAGCTCTAGATGAATCATATTCTGGAAAAGGAATGGCTGCGACAAGTAAACTTGATAAAGAAATATTTGCAGAATTCAAGGACAATAAGGAACTGCTTCATAAGCTTGCCAATGCCATAAAACTCAGCGCAATCAATCCTGAGATTAGAAATAATATACTTAATCTGACTGAAGATGTTGATGATGAGACAAAAGTAAAAGAAGGTGGTCTTTTATACCGCTATCACTTAGCAAGGGAACGGAGTACCACTATCGTCAAAAAGAAGAAAGAAAATGTACTTAAACTCCATGGTAGACTGGAATGCGAGTTATGCAGTTTCGACTTCGAAAAAGTATATGGGGAGATTGGTTGCGGATTTATTGAATGTCACCATAAAAAACCGTTATATGCACTGGTCGAAGAAACGGAGACAACACTAGACGATCTAATGCTAGTGTGCTAAAATTGCCATAGGATGTTGCATCGGGGGTGGAATATGGAGATTATAAATTCATGATAATATAGCTCTTTGAATTTAAGTATAAAATAGCATATCGAAAATGATTCCTAAATAGCAATTAGATATCAATACTTAAAGATTATAAAAACAGGATCAATTGAAATTGTTGGGAAATTTTGGTTTGAGACTTTTAAGGAAGTTATAAACAGGTATTAACATAATTAAGAAGTCAAACAGCAATAGTTAGGAGCTATTGGTTATTTAAAAATCAATTAAATACGGAAAACCGTAAGGAGATATTAATAAGGATGATTAGGTTTGACATGAGAAAACAAATTTTTATTGGAGAATTACTTTTAAATAATTTATTAAATGGCATTTAGCAAAGGAGATATTGTTTGGGTTGAATATGACAATAGATATCCGAAAAAATTGAGACATCCAGCTGTTGTTTGGGAATATACTGATGATGAAACAGATTTTCTCGGTATTATGCCAACTCACGCTAGGCCTGGAGGAAAATTTGATAATATACTCATGCTTAAAACACACTTTTTAGATGGAGAGGAAGTGTCGTTTTCGGATACTCATTTTGTTAATCAACTATTTATCAAGTTTCAGGGATGAGGGCCGTTTTATAAAGCAGGTTCTTTAACGGATATAGGAACTGAATTTATTGCACAAAATCTTAAGACAACAGCACCAATTTCCTTTGATAATTATATAAAGCCATTATGATAACAATATAAGAGGCAAAAGGCAACCGGCTTTATGGTGAAATTGAGGATAATTACATGGCGATACCATAAGCAATTATTTAAAAATTATACATTAAAATAGTTAATAATATAAATTAATGACCGAGTTAAGTGTACTTGATCTTTTTTGCGGCGCAGGGGGATTCTCTGAGGGGTTTAGACAACAAGGGTTTACTATCGTATATGGAGTTGATAACTGGACACCTGCCATAGATACTTTTAATCATAATTTTGACTTAGAGTGCAAGACTCAGAACATGTTGGAGTATTTGTATTCAGTTGAAAAAATCGAAACACTACCCGACACAACGGTAATTATAGGTAGTCCGCCATGTGTGAGCTTTTCTAATTCAAATCGATCAGGCAAGGCTGATAAATCGATGGGGCTTCAATTGATCAAAGCATTCTTACGTATTGTGGCAGTAAAACAACATAAACAGAATTCAAAGCTTGAAGCTTGGTTTATGGAGAACGTGACAAAGTCTATTTCCCATTTATCTCCAATTTACACATTCCGAGATTTGGACCTGACCGATTGGGCAATAGTAAGTGGTAAAACACCGAATGATATCGCCATCGTAATGGAAAATCATAGTGTAGTGGTTAATTCTGCTAATTACGGATCTCCACAAGCTAGAAAAAGGGCGATCAGCGGCAATATCATCACGCTAGATCGGTTAGTTATACCTACTGCGACCCACGGGAGTCGAGAAGAGGAAACCTCATCACAACTTCCATTCTACAAAACACTGCGATCAATCAGGGAGCGGCTACCAAGTCCAAATATCCCACAATCCCATAAACAATTTGCAGATCCGATGTATCCAGGACTGAACTTGAGCACTTCCTTATTAACAGATCATTTCTATGATACAGGTCTTTATGCGTCAGAATGGAGAAACTCTAAGTACTTAAAAGTTAACCATCCTTATATGGGAACCATGTCCTTTCCCGAAAACGAGGATAAACCAAGTCGTACCATTACAGCCACAAAAATAGGTACTTCCAGAGAAGCAATTATCTATAAATCGGAGTACAATAGGCATGGACATGGTGAATTCAGAACCCCGACAGTACGGGAGGCAGCTACACTGATGAGCTTTCCGTCAACTTATCAATTTCTAGGATCTGAAGGAGCTAAATGGCGTCTGGTCGGTAATGCGGTTTGCCCATCTGTAAGCCGAAATTTTGCCGCTACTGTGCGGGCAGCCCTCAAGCTGCCATTGATCGCAGAACCGATAGTCCGGAGAGTGCCAAAACTAAAAGGTGTCAAGAATCTTAATACCTTTAAGGAACGTATATTTGATAAGCCACCCGTCCGAAATAACGGTTCGAGGTTCAGACGGCATCCCTTCAAGCATGGTAATATCACGGTTACACTATCTAATTATGATATAACGAACAATGATAAGACAAGATTTAGGTGGATAACCTCCGTCCAGTATGGCAATGGAGACGGTTTTCCGACTATGAACTTCGAAGATAATCAATTTGAAGATTTCGAATCGATTATCGAGTCCTTCCCGAATGGAAAACGCTTCATCGAAGTCATTAATAATGGTTTTTCCGAAAGTATTGCTAGTTCACCAACGATGCAGATGATGTATGAGCAACAGCAGAATATTGGCAATTACTTGGAACCGACAAAGTTAATCGAACGACTTGCTACTATCATAGACCAGTACGCCATAAAAGATGTCTTCGAACAAAGAGAGCTGGTCATTTTTCCAAACAAGACTGTGGTTCCGCAAAGTCAAATCATGGCCCTTTACGGGATAAATAAAATATGTACGGTCGCTAACGCGCCAGAAATTGACTGATTATGCCGGTACACTTCATCGATAACTATCCGCGATATGAGTTAGCTAGCTGTATCTGTAAACCAGATAAGAGTCCGTTACATGGTGAAATATGGGTTTATCAAGAATTGATGAAATTTAACGACCACGAATTGTTGAAGGATGAGACATGGTATGTTAAACACAATTATAATCTTTCTGCTCATCCCCATAGTGAATATAAGGTAGAAGGTCAAATCGATTTTTTGATCTTGAGCAAATTCGGTCTGCTCATTATAGAGGTTAAAGGTGGAGCGATTGAGGTTGACGACAATGACGTATTCTATTCCTACGATAGTAAGGATAGAAATAAAAGATATGAAGCTCAGAATCCTTTCAATCAGGTAAAAGAATATGTACATTCTTTGAGAGCGTTGATCGACTCATCACCGTTTGTATATCGGGCGGTCATTTTTCCGCATGAGGCTAACTTCCTACTCAAAGGGCCCCAGTTTTCCGCTTACGATTATCTGTTTTTCTCAAAGGCCGATCTGGATATGAAAGACTCCGACCGAGCCAAGAATTTTCTCTTCTTTGATTTCCTTGTACGCCTGGCCAAAAGCTCTCGTCGGAGAATTATCGAGCAATTGCACAATCATCTTTCGAAAGATCGTGTAGAGATTAGAATATGGGAGCAGTTCCCGCAGCTGAACAAGAGGGATCTTAACAGGCTCCGTTCTGAGCTATTTCCGAAACAGACCACTTACGGTTTTGATCCCGATAGGATTAGGAATGAGATTATCATGGAAGAGAATTATGAAATATTAAAAGGCCTTCGTAGGAACCGGAAAGTTATGGTACAAGGTGGCCCTGGCACAGGGAAGACAGTGCTTGCCACCAAATTCTTAGCTGATAACATTTTAAAACAGCATAAAGGAATCTATTTCTGTGCCAATCAACTTTTGCGAGCTAAAATGCGTCATTTGATTTGCGAAGAATATAAGCTTGATCCTAATCTTATTAGCTTCCGAATCTACCATCCAGATCTAATAGCAACAATTAGCAAAGAGAATATCGACTTCCTAATCATCGATGAAGCACAGGAGTTCTTTGATAAAAGTCTTGATCAGCTAATAGATCAAGTCGAGGTGGCATATAATCCCAAATTTCTTATTCTTTACGATTCGGAACAGGCCATAATTCGGAATTTCAAGGATGTCGACTGGTACGCAGACTATTTGTTAGAGAATGAGTTTGTACACTACTTATTCGATACGAATTGGCGTTGTACTCAAAACAAACGTATTTCTGACGTGGCTATGCTCTTAAAGAACGGCCAGTACAAAAAGTTACTCGAAAATCATGCTCAATTATGTTCGCCAGCAACGGACTTAGTCGCTCGACTAACTGTATTGAAGAATCTGATAGATGAAGCGCAACAAGATCCAACTAAATACATCATTTTGGTCGAGAACCAATTGCTTGGCGAGTTTAGCAAGTTGGTTCAGAATTACTTCGCTCGTTCTATTGAAGAACTAACAGAGAGCAATATCAATGTCAAAAATCTGAAAATCAGATATACAACTCCCATTAAATTCAGGGGATTAGAAGCTGAACATATGTTGCTCATCACTGCTGGTTTCAACGATCGTTCAAAAACGGAGAACTATATCGGCGTAACCCGTGCGATCTATTCTTTTAAATGTGTGCTATGGACCTGAGAAAGATACATAGTATTGTAATTGCGGTCATGCGGGAACGAGGAAGCTTTGTGCCAGAACAGGAGGTATTGCTATCTTTGATCGGCAGCTGGTATCACAAATGGCTGACTTTAGGTGGCGAAGAGCTCATGCTGAGAATACCTTATTATCATAAGGAAATCATGTCGTCGCTGATAGAATACCAGTATTGGGTTGACCTATTGATCAAAATCATGGCCGTCAGCCAAATTAGCGATCTGTCTGATTCATGCCTTTTCGATGTCAGAACCTACAAGCTCTCGAACCGCACACAACGCAATCAAACTGATTTTTCGATCGAATACCGTAGTTCAGACTCCAGATTACACAGGTTTGATAAAGATATAAACGTATCGGCAGACCGTTTTCTTCCCTTATTCAACAGAGACCAGATCAATAGTCAAAAGGAAATTATAGCTGATGTATTCGATTTGATTAAAGCCATCGGTAGAGAAAATTTAATACCCTACGCCGTAAAGTTCGATCTTGAAAGTGACGTGACCTTGTTTGTCAAACAGACAACTGAGCATTTTTCTGAAAAGGCTTTTGCCAAAATGCTTTGCACTGAAGATTTTCGTAATGATGATGATCACAGGGATGCTATACTGGATGCACTTTTGGACACTGACATTCGAAGATGTATTGTTTTCACTTATCCCTATCATGTAGATGTTAGTTCAGCCGTGGTCAACGAGTTCCGTGGACGATCCAAGATATTTCAGATCTCGCTGTCCAACCGCTTTGCACATACAGAAGTTGAAGCACAAGAACTGATATTGACCAGGGCAGAGCTTGGTTTTGGAAAAAAGGACGATATCCTTGATGTTACCGATCGCTTTTCCATCAAAAAGACGGGTTGCGGTGCAGAACTTACCACCGGTCTCCGTACTTTACGGTATGAATGGGATGTAGCAAAGTTCAATTCTTTTTCAAATCCCTTCCCGGTTAAGTGGTTGCTTTGTGTTCATCCAGGTCACACCGTCGATCAATGGAAGTTAAAGTTCAAAAATGACTATCCGGATATCTCTGGCCAGTTATTGTCAGATTGTTGTCGTATCATTGAACTCGTCTACGAGGTAAATTGGATTGATCGCTTTCTTCCAACAGATCAAAACGGCACGCTGGTTTTACCGAAGTCGACCATTCATAATGAAGCTATCTTCTCACTTCAAGAATATTTGAACACCCGCTTTAAAGATGTAATTTTTACTGATGAGATCCATCAGGAGTTGATGATGAACGGTCAGATATATCTATTGGACCCATTCAATGTCATTTTGTTGAACAATATCACCCTTTGCGGTAATCCTGAGAACTTTCATATTGTCGTTCCTGATTTCTTGTTCTACACCTATCAACCGTTCACGCGATATCTTGTCTTAAAATATCATTTCGATGCCTTGACTGGTGGCCTGCGCGAACATCTTGATGAAAGGTTTTTTGAGTATTCAGGTCAGTGGAAAATTTTAAGCGAGAAAGTGCTCAAATCATCAAGGAAGGAGCTTCGAGAGTTCAACAGTATTTTAGCAATCAATGACGAAGAAGAACGGCTGGACAACCCGACAGATATTGTAACTGATCTTTCAGCTGCTGAGCTTGTGGAACGTATCGCGTTAAAGGAACGGAATAGTATCGAGCGAACGACCTTGGAACATCTTCATATCCACACCAGTACAAGAAAGTTCTTACTGAAACCTAACGCTCCTGTACTGATCAATCAGGAAGGTATATTAATACGAACGAAAGCTGCTGCTCTGGATGTCAATGTATTGTTCGCTACTCTAGATGATATCATTAAGAATATGGATCTGAAGCTGGTGGTCGATCGATTGGTTACACTTTCCGATGAAGCCCGCAATTGGCACCAGAACCTCAAATCACTTGAAGAAAAGGATGCTCATATTTTTGATAGGCTTAAGCAGCAAGGACTTTCCATCAGTAAACAAACTTTCGAAAAAGATTACCTGTATGGCAATAGAAGTTTCGGCGAACTACACATGCCGCGAGCCAAACAAGACTGGATGCTCATTAGTGAACGTCTAAAAATCAAAGACAGTCTTACTGCTTGGAATGTGATCAAATGCCGAGAGGATATTAACCTGTTGAAATCGGTTTATTCGAAGATTATTACATTGATGATCGACACAGGTAGTTTCGGTGTGAATGTGAGCGATAGTGTGCTGGATCAGATTACGATATTAATTTCTAAGATACCTGAGCAGGCTGTCAATGCCAAAGAAAACAAAAAGGATGCTATCGCCTTGATGAACGAAATCTGCCAAAACATCAGCTTGGAAAAAATAGAACAGATTAACCCAATTAGCTTATGAACCTACCACTGAAACCAATCACTGCCAAAAGAGACGACCTAGAAAAGTTCGTCGAATCCCAGATCGTTGGTCCCGGCGCATTCAATAAACACTTGATGTTTACCGCAGATTGGGGAACGAACGATTTTACTGGTAAAATGCTAGCTCATTGTGATGCCACTGACAACATAAACGAGGTCATCGCCGAACTGCCCGCCTATCAGTATAGCTCAGCCATACTTTTCCCGATCTCAATTACCGCTGATGAAGCAGGTGAGATTTCTTCCGATGAAGATGAAATAGATAATGGTGTTGAAGATGATGAAAACTCCTTAGCCAGGGCTGATGATGAAGGCTTCAATGACGACCATGAACAAAGTATCTCAAGTAAGAACCAAAACTACCCCAACACTTGCGGACTATCATTCGCTTTAACAAATGGCATCGGGCCAGAGCAGGCATTGCTTACAAAGGTCAGTTTCCGACAATACCAACGCGTCAGACAACACGAAAGCCAGGAACGCAGATTGGGTATATGGATTGAACGTTATCCAAGGCAAACAGCTGAAATCATCGCTATTCGTTTTAATAGCATTTTTGCTACCGTGGAACTGGATGGGAACTTGTTCTTGTATATGTTGCCCGGTATCGATATCAATCAACATCTTTACGCATTGGACTATGTCCATCTAGATAGACTTTTGAGAGATACAGTCATCCCATTGATCGAAACGATTTTTCCCAATAAGGAATATCATCGCGAGGTCAACAAGATTTATGATGGAGTGAATTATTCAACAGTAACCCTCTATGAAGGGAGTCTGCTTGATGAAATCCAAAGGTTATTGATTGAAGATCCCAGCAGTTTTCCATCATTTCGTACCCTTATTGAGCAATTGGAAATTTATCAGCAGCTCAAATTATATCTCAATGAGCTTAAGGCTATTTATCGGACGAGTTCCAAACGAAACTTTCCCACTTCGATATGGGAAGCTCGATCGTATGAGGTCCAGCTTGAGCTGCCGTCTTTCGACGATTCGGCCATTCAGCGTGGCGAGATCGCGGTAACGGGCTTTCCGCAACTTACCTTAAACTATCAGTACATCCATGAACGCGATGCTGTCTATGTGAAGCTGGTATTGGTCAACAACAGCAGCATTCAGCTTCGACCAGACGAGCCGGAACAATTAAATAAAAAAGATCGAGCCAACGAACTTGCCTTCTTTGGCGTAAAAATAACTGTGAGCGAAGTAGACGATTCTGCATTCACCGCTTATAATCCTCCGAATCTTCCGACCATTGACGAAGAGGACAGCTTCAACAAATTACTGTATCGGGAATACAAGGACTACGCTGAAGGCTATAATGCTTCCGTGACCTGGGGTAAGACTAAGGGCTCGAATAAGCGATACGTAGCAACCGAGTTTATTCCTCAACAGGACACCCCTAACGTAGACTTTAAGCCCAGCAAGGTACAAGGGAAGAAGATTATCGAGTTTTTCAATGAAAGCGTTTTGGCAATCCGCGATCTCTCGACTCTCAGTAGCAGGAGCGATGATGATATCTTGTCCGATCTCAGAACGATAACGAACGCCTACACAGAGTGGATCGCTAACAAATGGCATGACCTCGAGCAAAGTGATATTAAAGAGGTAGGTAAACAATTACTTGAAAAGCAACTGCGGGCCTGTGAAGTTGATCGTGACCGCTTGTGCCGGAACATCCGTCTGTTAGCGGGTGACGATACGGCGATAGCTGCATTCCGAGTGATGAACACGGCCATGTTTATGCAGCTTCATCATGGCACTAAGATAAAAGCTGCTAAAAAAGGCGACAAGCGACCTTTTGTTCCTCTTGAGAGCAGTGCGGCCTTTTATCAAAGCTTATCTCTACAAGAGGAATACAAATGGCGTTCTTTCCAGTTAGCGTTCATTTTACTAAATATTGATGCTTTTGTTCGTCCAGCAGTGGATGACATGACTGTGAAAGACGTGTTTGGTATGGGCTGGCCGGAACGGAACGAACTGGCCGATCTAGTATGGTTCCCTACCGGAGGTGGTAAGACAGAGGCTTATTTAGGGATTATTGCATTTTGCATCGCTTACCGTCGTTTCACTCATCCAGAAGGACGGGGCGGTGGCACAACTGTGATGATGCGGTATACTTTACGTCTCTTGACCTTGCAACAATTCCAGCGAGCTACACTATTGATCTGCGCGCTCGAAGTGATTCGTAAGGACGGATTCTCCTTACCTACGGGAAACACTTTGGGAACCGAAAGGATTACAATTGGTCTGTTCGTCGGAAAAGGGTCCTTACCGAACAAATGGCCAGAGATGCGAGAAGCTTTAGATAAGATAGCCGAACAGGTGAGGGATGAGAAACCGATTACGACTAACTTGCCGTATACGGAATGTCCCTGGTGTGGCGGACCGCTGTTCATAGATCATAACCTATCCAATATTGAACCGGATCGAGAGCGTTACGGGATCAATGATAAACTGACGATCATGTGCAACAGTTCCGGCTGCACCTTTCACGCAAGACGCCCCAATCAGAATAAAAGTCTGCCGCTCCGATTGTTCGATGAGGACATCTATAAATATCCGCCGACCCTGCTTTTTGGCACAGTCGATAAGTTTGCTGCACTTGCTAACAAAATCGCTACTGGCTCGCAACAGAGGAACGAAGATTCCAGAAGATTATTCGGCAAAGGCTATCAGTACGATCGTTTACCACCAGAGCTGATTATCCAGGATGAACTGCACCTTTTACTAGGGCCTTTAGGATCAGCAGTAGGTTTATTCGAAAAGAGTGTGGATGATCTTTGCACATACCGATCTGGTTCCATGCGGGTCCGACCAAAGGTGATTACATCCACCGCGACGACGCGGAACACGGACAAACAGATATTCGCCCTTTTCGACAGGCGTTGCGAAATCTTTCCTAAGCAAGGTATCACTTGTGATGATGCCTTCTTTTCTTTCTACAAACGACTTCCCGAAGAGGTGACCGAATATGCTTCTAATAGGCGTTATATCGGCCTCTTACCCGTTGGGAAGACCCAAGTTTGGATGCAATTACGCTTAGCGTCGATCTGTCTTGCACACAGAGTGAAGTTCATGCTCGAACGTTTTGACTATGACGAGATTTTCAGTGCGGGACCATCATACGCGGAGTTCGGGAAGGCATTCGACTATTATCATACCGTGCTTACCTATTTCAACAGTCTGAAAGAAGTGGGCAAAACACAGTCTCAACTTACGCATTATCTACCTGGAGATCTCACGTTGGTCATCAAGAATACCATGCCGTGGAACCTCTTGAGCCGAATCATCAAAAAAAGTGATGAGATTCAGTACTCCGAACTCACCGGAAGACTTTCAGGTGAAGAGGTGAAGTCCAATCTTTCAAATATAGAAAAGGCCTGGGAGCTCACGATAGCAAAAAATCCCCCTGAGCTTGTCATCGCGACAAACATGATCTCGGTCGGCATAGATGTTTCTCGTTTCAATACGATGCTGGTCAACTCAATGCCTCGTAATACCGCAGAGTACATACAAGCTTCGAGCCGTGTTGCGCGTGACAAGGAGGGTATCGTCTTTACGATACATCATCCTTTCCGTTCGAGAGACATCTCGCATTATCAGCGATTCCGAGAGTTCCATGAAAAGTTCTATAGTTATGTAGAGCCCATATCCGTTACTCCATTCGCCAATAAAGCATTGGACCGTTATTTTGCAATGTATCTGGCTGTAATCATCCGTCACGATGACCAATTGGAATTGAATTTGCATAACAACGATGATGCAAAGGCCATCGACTTTCAAAAGACTACGGCAGTTAAACAAAAGGTCATCTTAGCTATGCGTGAACTGTATGAACGAGCAGAGAAGCTTAACGAATATCTAAAGAGTCGTATAGCAGGGATTTCCAGTAATATTGACGGAATCATCACTGAAGAAGAACTAGAAGATATCGAATACCAACTAGATGACCTGCTGATCAAACGATGGCTGGAACGCATCAACAGCCAAAAAGCGCCCATTGACATTAAGTATCGAGACAATGTCAGTCCAAGCTCACTCTACGCGCCCAGAAATAACGAAGCTCAAGACAATAATTGGAACATTAAAGAATCACTAAGGGAGATCGCTCCCTCGGTCGTAATCAAGACCGTACAACAATAGACACACAGATGGCAAAGAAAGAATCACTCAATAGACACGCCAATGAAGCTGTCAGTAAGTATAAACTATTATCTGCTTACGGTGGGCCTGGTTCGCTCATACACACAGGTTACGGCAGTATCATCATCTCCTGTATCGAAGAATGGGGGTTCCTCAGCAAAATTAATGAGTTCTATCAGCAATCGTTACAGCTTAATGAAGAGCCAAACAAGTATGTTAAGAAACACGCTGGGCTCGCAGGCATATCTATTTCTCATGACGAACGATTGCTAAGAGAATTAAAAGAAACCAAAGGTACAGAGAACCTATTGTTTCTCACCCTGGTGCCCAGCATCGAAGTTGATGACCGATATCGTACCATCGAAGATGGACGTACTCATTTAGCTGTGAATAGCCAATTCTTTCCGAGAGTATTCTTTGATCGGCGAAATCATCTAAAAACCTATCATGAATGGTATAAACTTTGGGGCACAGAACATGACAAGTTCTTTCCTCCAAAGTACCGACAATCTTTTCAACGTAACGATAACCTCGTTGAAGGATCAATACTACTTAAACAGGACAATGTTGTTCTTTTGTGCAAAAATGGCCACATCAGCGATTTTCCATGGTCAAACTTCTTGCGCTGGCGCACGACATTGCCACATGACCTCAGCAATCCTGTCGACCTTTATAACATGCCAGGATGTTGCGACCGCCCGGACATCCATATCGGCGAGACAGCCGCCAACGCTACCGGATTTGATGGCAAATGGATAAAATGCAACACGCCTGGCTGCGAATGCAGTAGAGGTGTTTCACTCAAGGGCTTCATGAGCGTCAAGATTGTTTGTCCGGGTCATAAACCTTGGGAATCAGAAACCGGTGCTCCGGCCAACTATTATGGCAAAACAGAGGTAAGGAGAACCCATCCTCGTGCCGACACATGCCGGCGTGAGGATACCCGAATCGCATTGACCACAGGTAATAATCTTTATTTCTCTCGAACCTTGACCAGTATCTTCATGCCGCCAGAACTGTTCACCGATGCACGTGAACTACAGATACGTGATTTGGATATCGAACTTCAGCACGCAATCAATAGCAAGCAGTTCGGGGTTTGCGAAAATATTCAAAAACAGATCGAAGCATTACGGGACAATCTGAGCACAGATATTCAGGTAGCTGACGATGATCACCGAGACGTCAGGTTCCGTCATCAGGAATATGCTGCACTAGCTAATAAATCGGTAGAACTGATAAATATTTCACGTAAAGATCTCTTGGTGAACGATGTCACCGACAATCTCAATGAGCTGTTCAGCCCCTATTTTCATCGGATACTGAGGGTAGATCGCCTGAAAATCACGTCAGCTCAACTCGATTTTTCCAGAGTCGAGCCTTACGAAGGAAGTGACTCTGATATCATGAACCGTAACATTTTTCGATCCCGGCCAGAAGAAGTACTCGCCTATCCTGTCGTAGAGAACTTCGGGGAAGGGATATTCATCGCTTTTCGCCCAGAAATGATCGAAACATGGAATACTGACTTAGATAGATTTGGGCGCCTGTTTAGACGAAGACGTAACCGCTTTGCAGCTGGCGCGACTGCATTTGGCGAAGCTGGGAACTGGCAGCTTTATATGGTCCACACCTTCTCTCATTTGATCATGCGCGAATTAGAGTTCCGTTGCGGTTATCCTACTGCTTCACTATCCGAACGTTTGTTCGTTTCGAACGATGAGGAGACCAAAATGTATGGCTGTTTAATCTATACAGCTGAAGGTGCGGAAGGCAGTATGGGTGGATTAATTTCTCAAACCCGTGAAGCGAACCTAAACAGCCTGTTTCGTAGCGCCTTGCTCCGCGCAACTATCTGTAACAGTGATCCGCTTTGCTGGAAATCAGAAGGCCAAGGTCTATTCGAGCTGAACTTAGCCTCTTGTTTCGCTTGCGGGCTAGTCAGTGAAACTTCTTGTGAACATCGGAATATTTACCTTGACAGACAAGTACTCATTGATCCCGAAAACGGTTTTTTTAAAGACCTAATGCCCGATTTGAAATGAGCTTTATCCAATATAACAAGAATTTTTTGAAATTTGAGTTTCATATCCCATTGCGTGGACTCATTGGTCTTGAAAGGGAAATGAAATATGTTCATGGGATCAGACCAGAGGCTCGTCATCGTATTCGACTATACTATGAGAGTGTCAAAGACGATATTCCAAATAAGATCGCTTTTTATAATGAGCTCTTAGAAATATTCGGTTCTGTAGAGAAACAATTCCTTCTATACAGTATCTATTTCGAGCCGGATTTAGAGATAATCAATTCTAAATTAGAAGTGTCAAATCTTCAATACTTAGAACTTGATAATACGAGCCTCTATAATTATTTTCAAACCAACGCGTCCTCAACCGTAAAGGGGTTTCTAAGACAATATTTTACAGAGGCGCTTGATCTTTCACCCAACGAATGGGAGGAAGAAAACGGTACACGAAATCCGGTCACTAATAAATTAATTGTTTGGATGAAAGATAAAATTACTCAAGATTCGGAGGCTAGCAAGCTTAGAAATTTTGTCTTAAATTATACTAAACTTTGGAATATTTATTTCTGTACCCCTTTTGATTTTACTAAGGCCCTTATTTTATTACACAAATTTCAGGACATGTATGGTAAACTTGATCCTCAATATCTTAAGATCGACCTCAAAACTTTACTGATTGATTTGAATAAATTCATCGACGGACTTTTACCGGACGTATACAATTCTCCATTAACAGATGTTTCCCAACCTTCGGAAATCTTGAAAATAATCTCAAACGACAGTCATTCTCATGCACAATCGTATTTAAAAAAGATGAGTGAATTTCAAGAAACATTAACGACAAATTCGTTCTTCTTTCAAGATTTAGGAAGCCTTTATTGGTCGGACTTACTTTTTCAAGCATCGACAACGCCACCAACTGTTCAGAAGGTTTATTTAAATGAGATAAAAAGAAGACACATTATAAATGATTTACCTAATTTCAATGAAATAGACGCATTTATGGAAAAACTATCTAAGATCGAAACACCTCTTAACAAAGAGATCTTAGATAGTATTGCGAGGTCCAATTATCTCTTCTTTTTATGAACAATCACAGATTGTGTTCCTATCCTTCCTACATGTCTAGTCTGAAAAAACTTCACTCTTTAACCATAAAATTAAAAGTCCTGATCACATGATGACGATGTAATGGAAACTGACGTCTATAAGTACTATAGCACGATGCCCAAAGATCAAATCCGAGAAGAAATAAAATCACTCGAACAGGTAATCTATCAGGATTGCTTCGAAAACTTTTATCATCTTATTTTGGAAGGGAAAATCGAATTGGTAAGCAGCCATCTCAAAAAGATATATGTAGGATATCTCACAATTAAGACCGTACCGCCACTGGATACGAAAAGCAAAAAGCACCTTAGTAAACTAAGGTGCTAACTAGTTGTCTTATATTTTAACCGAAATAATAAAGTTATAAATAATCTTTATAAAAATGAATAGCTCAATAGCATATGTTTACATCAAAATAAATTACAATTCCTCTTTATGAGGAAGACCAATTTAATACTCATAATTTACTTCAATTATAATTATCTACCTGCACTCATTTTCTTCACCAGATCCCTTACGAGATAGCCAACTTTATAAACAAAGGTTTGCTCTCGCCATCGCTGACTGCTAAACAAACGATGGTGATCAAAACCCAGTACATGCATGTACTCATGTCCATAATGGCCTGCCAATGCTGCCACATCATCTATGGAAGCCCAATAATCCAATGCCGAAGGACAAATAGCCATAAACCCATCTCCGGCTCCGTCAATACCAAGTGTCTGATTACCAAAAATGGACGGCTTTTCACAATTATCTTTCCACTTAGCATCCCTTCCATTTACTTCAAGCGTTCTTACCCACAGGTCTACTATTCCATCAGTTGCAGCGCTATCTTTGGGCACCTTTTTTTCCTTCGCCTGCATAATAATATTATATAGTTGTTCTGAAGTATATCCTTGGTTCTTTTCCGATTCCATCGCTATTATACTATCTTTAAATTCATCAGAATTAAGAACTTGTTCCAACGCAACAAATGCTTTTTTAGCAAAATCCTGATGCTTTCCATATCCAACAACAGAATGGGCCTTAACAGTTATCTTTTGGCTCAGACACACCTGTGTCCAACATAAAAGTACAAAGGCAAAAACAATTTTTTTCATAATGAAGACATTTAAATAATGAACAAAAATTATAGCTCAAAATAATTATTCGTCATTGATCAACCTTACTTAAGTTTTCCCCAACAGTAGGTACAAAATTTGGTTCGTGACACGCCATTCCTGGTATAGCAAACTTTTTAAACGCTATCCAGATACAAAATCAAATTTTTATTTCATAGAAAAAAAACTCGATCAACGGTTTCTTTATGATGGTTATTGGTAAATGTTACTATTTGAATTTGTTAGTAAGCTCGGCCTGACCACCACTAAAGCTAAAATAGGTGAACAACAGAATGGATGCTGCACGTTTTGCCTTTGTATTTGCAGGAGTAAGGTACATTTCAACTTCACTATTTTTCAGTAAACCATTTTCACCCCAGGATAGATCCTTACCGGAACCGTTTACAATCGTTCCATCTTCTTTAATTATAGTCAACACTTTTCCATTTGCATCCTTAAACTGATCACCTGACATTTTTGCAAGCACTTTTCCCTTGTTATCTTTGAGCTGCCCATTTGTTGACAATACACCAACTTCCTTACCCAAAATGGAGAAATGTCCATCCCGGCTCATTTTTAGCGCATCCTTAACAGTAGCATCGCCTATAGCTATTTCTTCTAAAACTATTGTATTAATAATGGTATCCGTAGGCACCGCAACTTGTTCTTTGGGTTGTTCCGCTGAAGTTTTAACTTCTGTATTATTATTACAGGAGAAAAGGCAGGATACCACTGCCGCAGCTAGTAATGGAATAAAAATTCTTTTCATAATTTGAGATTTGGCTAATGCTTACTCTGACAGTTTTCAGCTACCCTGTTTTATTTCTAACTAATATACAAACTATCAAAGAGTTATTTAAATTTTCCTAATAACAAATATGTATGGGAACACTAATTATCCTTTAATAATCGTTTTGTACCACTCTTTAATTCTCGTTTCTTTGAGCTGACTGACTACTAGTTCAACAGACATTACGATATCAAGCTCCACATTGAGTTTTCCATATTCTATAACCTGGTAATCCTGCAATGCTGTTTCTGCATAATCAATTGCCGGTTAACCCTAAAAAATAGAAGAAATCGACCAATTTTAATTGTTGCGTCCTTCGGACTATTTTTTTTCACTTATAGTATATTTTTCACAACATTTACTATATTAGTACAAGCCAATTGACTGAAAGCCAAACAAGTCATTAAATAAAATATTGAGTTATGAAAAGACCTTACCTAATTATCCTGACACTTGTGCTATTTAGCAACTATATCATGATAGCGAATGGACAGCAATCAAAAAAACAACGTCCTAAACCATCAATAGATAATCCCATAAATGTTGATACGAGTGAGTTTAAAAACAACATCACAGCTCCTTATAACCTGTTTTACCTAAGTAAATATCTCGACAACCCTACTCTGAATTCAACTGAAACTGAAATGATATATGGGAGTCTAGTGAATCTAGTTGGAAAAGATAAGCTAGATGCCGTTGGAAAAGACTCTCCGTATAGTACAATTGCCAATTTTAAAAAGAAAGCAATAAATGTTAAAGCTTTATTCATAACAAAATTGTTAAATGAAAATAAAGGAAATAAAGCTCCCGGCAGTTTAAAAACATTAGCTGAATTGCTGGAAGACTATAATAGAAAAAATGATGAAATTGCTGCTATAAATGAAGGTATTGGTGTGTTAAACATCAGAAAAAGAGACGTTGATAACGCAATCACTGTTTTAAAGAATCCTACACAAACTACTGTTAATCAAGACTCAATTATAAAAAAATATCAGGATCTACTTGATACACCTAGGTTATCTATCAGTTCAATCGATCAATTAAATACAGCGTTAGACCTACAAAAAAAATCACTGGATAACAGTTTAAAAAAAGAAATTGCGAAATTGGATACAAGCGGTATATTGATAAAATGTGCGAAGAAATTATCAGAAGATATCGACAAAGAAACAAAGCATTTGGCAGATAGCTTGTTAAAAAATGGAATCTTTTCAATGGATATTAAAAGCTATTTCAATGAACAACATCCGGCCCAGAAAGAATCATTTCAGATAAATCTAACTACAGTAGCTCAGAATGCTCAACAGGGATTGAATTATACGGGGTTAAGTATTCCCTCTCAATCTCAAATGATAGATGCTATGGCAATGTTTTTGGCAAAAAGAGCAAAACAGGAAGCCGCTATTTGGTTTATGGATCAATTGCGCAAAAGAGTAAATAATCCCTTGATATATGATGTTTTTCCAGCTACAATTCAGTTATTAGATGGACTCTCTGATTACAGGACAGCTAATTTTGGTACCTCTTGGCGATACGCTATCTCGAAGGATTTTGTAGAAATGCCACGAAATGTTTCCAAAAGCAGCTGGACAAGACAGTTTTTAACGCCACAAAATGCAGCAAACCTGGAAATAGCTGTCGAACTTGGATATAATATTGATGGGTTAATCAAAGCAAGATACAATTATAGAGATATCATTCGTCAACTATATCTTAATCCCTCTTACAGTCCTGATCCGAATATATCAACAAATATTGCAGGGGGAATAAATCAATATTCCCACAACATCATTGCGTTACTATATATAGTGACAAATGAA
The DNA here is from genome assembly GCF_007830445.1 of Sphingobacterium siyangense. GTDB lineage: Bacteria > Bacteroidota > Bacteroidia > Sphingobacteriales > Sphingobacteriaceae > Sphingobacterium > Sphingobacterium siyangense. The sequence goes on from NZ_VLKR01000015.1 coordinate 145,146, forward strand.
TTATTTACCATCAAAGATAAAAACACCTATAGGCTCCTGGGATATGAAGAATTAAAAACATTGGATAAAAAGCAATGGGACATCTTAATTGAACTGCTCAGATTGAAATACGGCGAAGTATTTGAAAATTTGCCAGGCACCAAAAAGGATATGATTGATAAGAAAGACAAAATCATTGCTTGGTTAAGTCCAATTTTATTATCTTTAGGTCAATTCGACAAGATCAATCAGGAACAGCAGGCTTTGATCGAAAAGAATAAATCGGACCAGATAAACCATTCATTTTCCAATACATGGAACATACTTGCACAAGTGATTTCTAATTTTGAAAATTACCCTCTCCTAAACAATAACGATAATAACGATCAATATTTGAAAAACATCAAAAACGTGTTTGATATTGTAGAAAACATTCAGGAGAAAAATTTCGTTGCCGCTACACAGAATACTTTGGCGTTGGTAGATTCATATTACAAAGCCGGTGTTTCTCAAAATCTTGTAGCTATAGAAAAGTTAAAAAATTTCTCATCAAAAAAACATCCTGACAAAGAGTATGAATTAAAATACGACGCTAATAAAACACCATTTACGATTAAGTTTAATAATAAGGAAACGATAATAGAGAAAGAAGATTTGGAATATATTAAGTATCTGGGTACAAATCTACAGCGTCTTGATGAAAACGATCGATCAGGTTTCATCACAACAAGTAAAAAAACTATTCAAGGAAGGAAGGTGTTATCAGGACTAGAAGAGATAGCAGCCGTATTACCCCGTGATAGCTCGAATAATAGAGATTTGATATACCTAATTAACCGTATAGCTCTTTACAAAATCGTATCAGAAACCAATAACCCAAGTGAACAAGCTGCAGCAATAAGTTTGTTTTCTGGCTCAATTTCCAAAATGGACAAGCTTGTTTCAGTTTTACCAAAGTTATCAGAAATGTCGTACGCTGATCAACTGGTTAAACTGTCAGGATTTTTTGGAGACGTTATCTCTTCCTCTTCATCAGCCGAACTAGCAAATGTAATCGAGTCGCATGCACTACCTCCGACCTCTTATAAATTAAAAAGGAAAATGTCTTCATCTGTTGATTTAAATGCTTATGTAGGAGCATTTGCAGGAAGAATTATTCCAATTGGTAATTCGTCATTAAATTGTAAATGGACAGGTGGTATAACGGCCCCAATAGGTGTTACCATAAGACCTGCAGGTACATTCTTCAAGTATTTCAATTTCAACGTGCAATTGCTGGAATTAGGAAACCTCGTAAACCACTATCTAATTACGCCAGACTCAGCCTACAATAGGGACGTCCATTTTAGCGAAGTCTTTAGTCCCGGAGCTAATATTCTATATAATATTAAAAATACTCCTATTGTCGCATTCATTGGAGGAAAACTGCTTCCATTAAAAGCATACTACGACGAAGGACTTAAGAAAAGAATTAACGATAAGGCTTTCGACGCTGCGATATTTAGCATCGGATTGAAAATTGATATCCCGCTCGTCAATCTATATTCTGGGGAGTGATCTTCTTATAGTAAATAACAAAATACCCACAAAATCCAAGATTATATGGCGTATTTATATTAGGATCAAAAAATAAATTTAAGTAAATTAAAAAGATAAATAACTTAATTATGAACACATCACAGAGGGTGTAAATTAAACTGTGTCAAATAAAGAATATTTATATTAGACACAGCAAATGGAAAAAGAGGAATTTGACTTTGAACGCTTCAAAGAGGAAGCAATGAGAGGCCTTTACGAAGGCAAGAAAATGGGCGGTACCGACGGAGTTTTCGCTCCGATGTTGAAACACCTTCTGGAAAGTATGCTTGAAGGTGAGCTGGATCATCATCTACAGGAAAGTAAAGCTTCCGGGGAGATTAATCGTAAAAACGGGAAGACAAAAAAGACGGTACGGAGCCTTCAGGCCGGACATTTTGAACTGGAGAGCGGTCGTGACCGAAACGGTACTTTCGAG
>NZ_VLKR01000016.1 GCF_007830445.1 Sphingobacterium siyangense
TCATAACATACCTCCTTTTTATAGATGGTTATAGCCCAATAACAGTTGAACAGCAAAAAAGTTGTTCGCATGAGATGATTCACTATCAAAATGTTACGAAGTGAATACATCCCCCCGCCTACATAATACTTCGGATAAGACAAATTGCTGCCAAATCAGGCTTACGCTGTTTTCAAAATCAATCAATCAATCAATCAATCAATCAATCAATCAATCAATCAATCAATCAATCAATCAATCAATCAATCAATCAATCAATCAATCAATCAATGCAACCGTAGGCTAGGAGAAAAAAAGTCGAATAACAAAATCCCAAAATGCAGTTGTTAGCAGCCCCACAACAATACTAAAACCGATAACCAGATTGACCAGCTTGGTATTCAGATGGTATTGTTCGGCAATGATCCCTGAAGTGACCAAGGTTGGCATAGCTGCTTCGAATATACTGATCCGCGCAACAGCTCCCTTCACACCAAGTAGTAATGCAAATAGTAATACCAATGCTGGCGCTAGAATCAATTTATAACTCATCGCTGTACTGATCTGCGAAATCTGTTGTCGCCAACCATCAAACTTCAACTGCAAACCAATAGAAAATAAGGCCAATGGCCCAACCGTGGCCACCAACTTATCAAAAAAAGGCTCGGCAACTGAAAGATCAACAAATTGAGACAGCATTAAGGCTGTTATACAACCGATCAGGGGTGGAAAGCTGACTAACTTTCGAAGCATAAATTTGACATCGATCGTTTCGCCATCCTGGACATTCGCTTTTAGTGCATTGATGATTCCGGCTGTAGAAAGTAGAATAAATGTAGTTTGGTCGCAAATAATTGCAATCGGCAATTGGGCTTCACCAAAATAGGCGATGATCAATGGAAAGCCTATAAAGGAGGTATTGCTATAACCTGCGGCCAATTCCAAGCTACTGCGGGAGCGCTGCTTATAATTTTTACGCCGACAGTATACTTCCATAAATAACCAACTGCCTGCCCAAACGAGGATCGCGGAAAACACGGGAAACAGCAATTGTGATGACCATACGATCTTCGGAATATATTTGAAAGACACCGCCGGCAGAGCAAAATAAAGAATCCAGGTATTGATCCCTTTATGTGCTTCGGAATGAATTAAATTTGTTCGCCTTAATAACATCCCCGCTGCGATGCAAAATGCAATCATTATAAAATTAATCATGTTTTCTTATCATTTTATACGACACAAAGGTGCGATAGTAGAGCAGGCAATAACATGTACAAATACATTATTTTTATGTACATTTAAAGATATATATCAGGCGAGCAATGCGCAAAAAACAGTTTGAACCTTTACGGATCAGTGAATTTATTGAGGATAGTTTTCATTTGCCTCCCCACGAGCAAAATTATTATGAGCTTGTTTATATTCGTTCGGGCAAAGGAACCCATGTGATCAACAAATTTGAACTGAATTATGAACCTGGCGATGTGTTCTTAATTAGTCCGGCAGACAAGCATTATTTTAACATTGAAGAAAAGACCCATTTTTTGTTTATTTTATTTACAGACACCTACTTCCTGCAGAATAAACGTAATCTAAAGCGCTATGCCTGGATTATGGAGCTAATGAACGATAAAGGATTAAAGGAACGCAAACTGTATATGGAGGAGCACCATCGCCTGATTTATTCACATATCCTGGAAGCTGTCCGACTATATAGTAATACCACTGTCAACGAGCGTTCTGATTGGCTATTTGACCAACTCGTTGCGATCTTTGGGCTCTACAAAGAAATATCAGAAACACAACGCTTACCCCAGCAGCATGAACTATATGTAGACCGATCGATTTCGGCTTATATTCATCGCTATATTTTTTCGCCCGAAAAACTTCAGGTCAGCCTGCTGGCTCAGAAATTTAATATTGCTCCATCCTATTTTGGAATCTACTTTAAGAAGAACTTCGGCACCAGTTTAAGAGCCTATATCAACAGCTACCGGATTGAACTCATCGAGAACAGACTTAAATCCAAAGATTATACCTTGAAACAAATTGCTGCAGAACTCGGATTTACCGACGAGAGTCATCTTTCCCATTTCTACAAACGCGCCAAGGGATTCAGCCCCTTATATTTCCGAACTCATTTGACTAAATAATAAGCCTTGACCATAATCCATGATGCATACTCGTCAGAAAAAGTCAATTGATAAATTAATTTTTGGGAGGAATGACACTATAAAATTTCAACCCCTCCGCTTCAAACTTTTTGTATAATACAAGCAACACATCGTTTTTAAGCGACGAGGCATTGGCTGCGGCGTTTACCCAGCAGTAAACACTCAGGTAGATCATCTCGGCACTGATATCCTGTATGCTGATCCCGCTATCTCTATCCTGTATATAATGTGGGCTGGACATCATCGCATCTTTAATCCATTCTTTCGCTTTGTCCAGATCGGCCTGTCGATCGATATGGAGTACAAAGCTTGTTTTGCTGTATTCCTGTGATAAAGTCCAATTGACGACTCTTCCAGAGAGTAAATCGCCATTTGGAATGATAACATCGGCACCATCTGCAGTTTTTAGGACACTGGCGCGTATACCGATTTCTTTGACCCGCCCTTTTTTGTCGGCAAGTTCAATTTGGTCACCCACCCGAAATGGCTTGTCAAAAACCAGAATAATGCCCGATACAAAATTATTGATGATATTCTGCATGCCCAGACCGATACCAACACTCAGTGCTCCGATGACAACGGTAAGTTTATCCAAACTCATTCCCAGGGCAGAGATTGCCATAAAAAAACCAATCAGAATAATCGCCAATCGAAAAAGCGGAAATAGGGTCATCTTCTGATTATAGACCTGGCTAAGCTGACCGTCTTCACCGCCGAGAACAATCAAACTGATATTTTTTTGAAACCAGTTGGCCACGAGAAGCAGTAAAACAGCCACAACAAGGTTGCCAAGTGTAAAAGATATGCTTCCAATGCTACGCACTTTGCCAAAAAAGACTTCGCTCGCTGCCAATAATGTTTCTATAAATTGTAAGTTGTTTGCCAACACAATAATGGCCAAAAGCACACAGACGATCCGAAGAATTTCGGTGATGATAGCCAATGTACGCTGTTCGTTAAAACGCATCCAGAACCCCGCAGTCAGTCGATCTTTTTTAAACTGATTACGTACATCTGCCTTAATCATGTCGGCAAAATACTGTAGTGTAAAAGATTGGACTAAACCAACGGCACAGGCAATACTAAAGCTCCGCGAGTGCTCAACATGGCCAATCACATTCAAGGTAATTGCCGTGATATTGAGGATAGCGAAAACGACATAAATAAAATTGCTGATATACCCCGGACTATCTGCATTTTTGATTCGTCGCTTTGTGTAGCTAACAAGTCCCAGTGCAATCAGATTAAAGGCGATACAAACGATCCTTAAAAAGAGGTCATCGCTTACGATCATATTGACAAATACATCCAGGAGATAGAATACAATGAGGATAATGGCAATTTTACGCTGTAACCCGCTCATGCGATGCCTTAGCAAAAACATGAAGATTAACATAATGACCAATTGGGAAGCCTGCAGAATGAAACTTGGTGTAAAGAAGTTTACAAAAGGCAACAGTGTCAAGAGAAAAATAATTGTTTTTCCAACGATAGCATCAATCGCAAGTTTATGTTCAGGATCATTCTGTCGAAGGATATAGGACACCCGCACAATCCAGTAGCAATAGCCCAATCCCAATACAATCAATAGGATACGGCTCGCCCAATCGGTCCGATTAACATATTTGTCTATCGCTGTATTGTTACTATAATTACTCCGTATATTGTTTAAAATTACATCCTTTGAAATCGCCGCCGTATTTGCTTTCCAGATCGAACTTTTGCTCGATGTAGAATCGACCTTTTTACTTACATTTTTCACTTCATGCACAGCATCCAGACGCAGCAAATGGCGTTGGTTCTTGGCGATGAGTTCATCTATCGTACGGTTGATTGCCTCAAGAGAATCCATTTTTGCCGACAGCTTGAGCTGAGCATTATCAAGGTATTGGTACGCTCGACTATGATTACTGGTACTAATATCATAACGGTTGACCAAATTCCTGATCTGATCCTGGGTAATATTAAGACTGTTTGAATAATTACTGATACTGCCCTTAATAGACTTCAGCTGCCTAATTTCTTCGTGAATACTATTTTTAATTGCAGCAATGCTGTCTTTGGCCGATCCTGTATTGGTCGCAGTATACGTATTGGATTTCTCATTCAGTTGTGCAACGAAATCCGCCATTGAACCTGTTCGAATATTAGCAAGAAAAGTCAAATTGACCTTCTTCAGGTCATTGCGTAAGGAGTCATTGCCAACGCGTGTGGAATCCACAGCTGACCTTTTATTGAAGCCAACATGTGCCGCGGTTCGATCGTTACTCTGATTTCTTCTAACCTGAACTGAATCCTGTGCAAACACATGCAACTGAAAAGCCAAGAGACTTAAGACAAAAATAAAACGCTTAACAATGCCCAATTTCATACTTCTAATTTTGTTGATTTCCTTACCTGACAATGTGTAGCCAAATGCGATGAACACTACATCTTGCAAAGAAAGGACCAAAGGTATTTCTTCGACAAAAATAACTTATCTCCCGTTAAAATCGAATAGCATCCGATAGTTTTAGTTCTTCCAGTCGTTTTACTTTATCATCACGATAAAATAAATTCATCGTCTCAAAAGGAATTAATTTCAAGTCTTTGTTGACGATATGGACACATGATTTTTTGACAGCACGAACGTCAAAATCGTAGGCATCCATAAAATTCATAATGATAATTCGGAAAAGATTGTCGTAATCAAGATCAGGTGCGCAGACTTCGGGTAAACAGCAAAGCAACTGGTTTACTTTTGGCTTTACCTTATCCACAGAAATTCCCGTGCTAAATATATCCAGCAATTGCATCTGAACACCTTTGTCCTGTTCATATACAATGGTGTTGCGCGATTGGCTATTTAACAAAATAGCAGGATCAATATGTCGGGTCAAAGGTATACGCTCCGCTCCTATTTTCAGTATATAGCCCATCGCCAAAGCATCAGGATTACAAGGAACAGGAATAATATCATGTGGGTCCAATAGTGGATATTGATTCAGGATTTCCTGACGTACCTCCGTTAATGTCATTTTATGTTGCTGTGCATCGGCCGCATTTCGACCGGCAATTTCCACCGGTTGAAAGGTTACCCCCCGTACACATCGCTGTTGTAAGGCGTAATCCAATATTTCACCTATTTCATCATCGTTGGTTCCTTTTTCCAGGACAACGACCAAGGTTGTACTTAGATTGAGTGCATTTAATTTGTCTATGGCCTTTTTACGGATATCCGTAAGATCTTTGCCCCGGAATTTTTCAAGCACCGATGGGCGAAAGGAATCGAACTGGAGATAGATTTCAAATTCAGGCGCATAAGTCGCGAGTTGCTCAGCAAAACCAGGATCATTTGCAATTCTGATCCCATTCGTATTGAGCATGAGATGCTTAATAGGCTTTGTTTTCGCAATGTCTAAAATCTTAAAAAAATCAGGATGTATGGTTGGCTCTCCACCGCTGATCTGAACCACATCCGGTTCACCTTCACTTTCGACGATTTTGTCAAACATCCGTTCAATTTCTTCCAGCGAGCGATGTCGTCCATAATGGGGCGAGGACATGGCATAACAGGTTGGACAGGTCAAATTACAGCGGTCGGTCACTTCGATGATAGAAAGGCAACTGTGCTGTTCATGATCGACGCATAAGCCACAATCATAAGGACAGCCATAATGTACTTCATTATCAAATTTCAAAGGTGTTTCTGAGGCTTTATTATAATTCCGAATATTCTTATAATAGTCAACATCAGTTGCAATCAGTGTTTTAAAAAAGCCATGATCAGGACAGTTTTTTGTCATAAATACCTGTTCATCCTCGATAATAATCTTGGCACCAACACGCGAAAGGCATGTTGGACATAGGCTGATGGTGTAATCGTAATATGTATAGTTTCTAACTGGCATAAAGCTGATCTCTAGTTCATAAAGGTAAGTCCACAGGCAAGTCCCCCTGCCAACATTGCTCCAATTCCGCCCAACAATACTTTAAGCCAGGGATTGACATTGAATTTTGATTCTTTATTTCCAGCTTTAATAATCGAGCCGATAATAATAACCAAAAGTGCAATACCGATCACAATAGCACCTATAGTAAGTAGAAAAAGTCCCAACATCGCAGTACTTTCCGATCCAAATGACCCCTCAAGCAAATACATAATTTCTATTTTTTGATTAAACGTTCATTTTTTAATAAATAAATATAATAAATTATCACCACGATGCAGGTAATTTGTATGGTACTTAGCCCCAAAAGTATAATTGCCCGTGGCTTAATAAAGTCCAATAGGAAACGAAAACTAAAATAACTAAGCATAAAAAGCTGAAACAACACACCATTTCGATAATTGTATCGTCGTTTAAAAAGTTGGAGTCCTACAAATAAGAGTAGTAAAAATGCGATTTCATACAGCGCTACCGGATGCCGTTTATAGGGATCCCCCAGATACATCCCCAATGGAGACGTTGTGGGTAAACCATAGGTCTGCTCGAATACCCCCGTATAAAAACAACCTACCCTACCAATGGAAATTGCACTAATCAAGGGAAAGACCATCCGATCACCGGTACTTTCTTTTTTACCCATGATCTTTTTCATCCCTTCCACGGCAACCAAACCTCCTGCCAAGCCACCGATTATCGTATTGTTCACCCAGATGTAAGCCCATTTATGTGTCGCATTGAGCAATTCAGCCGGGCGTTCGAGAGAACCGATGACATGTGAGCCGATTAAAGCCCCTAGACCGGCAGCAATAACAATAAGAAGGGAATTGGTATGCCCTAAACTTTCCTGATCCTTCCATTTGAGCAGCTGATAATAACGCATACCAATAAACATCCCCAATCCTTCCATAAAAGGATGTAGGAGAAGTGTTTTCCCAAACAAATCTATCGTAACTGGAAATTCAATCGCCATAAGCATAAACAAGTATACGAAAGACGATCAAGAAAATGATAAACAAAAGTTTCTGCACATAGGACAAAACTCTTAAAACCAAAAAGCCAGTCTGAAGAACAGACTGGCTTTTAAATAAATATTTTAAAAACGGGAGCTTATAGCTGATTGCTATACACAAATCGGATTTCCTCACGTAGATTATAACGCGAGGCCATCACTTCGCCATAAGCGCCTGCGGAACGAATGGCAATTAAGTCACCACGTTTTGAAACGGGAAGTGGTACTTCCTTACCAAAGCAGTCGGACGATTCACAGATTGGCCCAACCACATCGTAGTTAATGGCTTCGGCGCTGTCTGTCGCGCTGATATTTTCAATTTTATGATAGGCCTGATACAAGGCCGGGCGCATTAATTCAGTCATTCCAGCATCCAATACCAAGAAGTTTTTCTTGACACCATTTTTGACATACAACACGCGGCTAACAAGGCTTCCGCATTGTGCGACCAAAGCCCGCCCCAATTCAAAGTGCACTTCTTGCTGTGCTGTGCGCTCCAGGAAGCGGTCGAAAATATCAAAATAGGCTTCAAAATCAGGAATTGTATTTCCATCAGGATTTTTATAATCAATCCCCAATCCGCCACCGACATTCAATACACGGATTTGTGTACCGCGTTCTTCAAACCAGTTTTTCCATTCATTGACCTTCACGCACAGGCTTTTGAATACGGTCATATCCGTAATCTGTGAACCTACGTGAAAATGAAGACCAACCAATTCAATAGATTCACATTTTTTAAGCACGGCTGCACATTTTTCCAAATCGGCATTGGGCACACCAAATTTGTTTTCATCAAGCCCTGTTGTAATATAATGATGGGTGTGTGCATCCACATTTGGGTTGATCCGTAAAGCCACATTTGCTTTTACACCTTTCTTTGAGGCAAGCTCATTGATGACCTCAAGCTCCTGAATGGATTCCACATTAAAAGCAAAAATATTTTGATCGAGCGCATAATTGATTTCCTTATCAGATTTACCAACTCCCGCAAAAGTGACTTTCTTGGAATCAAAGCCACATTCAATGGCTTTCTTTACCTCATTGCCACTCACACAATCCGCACCAAAGCCGATCTCTTGAATCGCCTTCAATAACTCGTCATTAAAATTGGCCTTTAATGCATAGTGAACATGAAATCCCCGTTTGTGGGACGCAGCATGCGCAGCCTCCAGGGTCTTGTTTAACACATTCAGATCATAATAATAAAACGGCGTTTCTTTCTCTGCAAACTTCGCCGCGATACCTGTATTTATCATATAAAAACCTACTTCTTAAAATAAACGATTGTGCAATGAACGTAATGCTTCTGTTTTATGATCTGAATTCAATAGAATCGACACGTTAAAGTCTGAACCACCGTAAGAAATCATACGAACTGGAAGGTGTTTTACAGCGTCAAGTACGCGAGCAGCATAACCATGGCTATTCAAACCGAAATCGCCTACAACGCATACAATTGTCTGATCACCATCTACTGTTACAGAACCAAAATCCTCCACTTCTTTGATAATATCAGCCAAATTGGTTGTATCATCAATGGTCAACGATACCGCCACTTCCGAAGTTGTGATCATATCGATTGGTGTTTTATAACGTTCGAATATTTCAAAAACACGACGTAGGAAACCATAGGCAAGTAGCATACGCGATGAGTGGATGTGAATTGCCGTGATACCGTCTTTCGCGGCAATGGCGCGAATACAACCTTTCTGAGCACCGTCCTTACTGATCAAAGTCCCTTTTGCATTGGGCTCCATCGTATTCAATAACCGAACCGGAACGTTATATTTTTGCGCTGGGAATACCGATTGTGGATGTAAAATTTTAGCACCAAAATAAGCCAGCTCCGCAGCTTCATCAAAGCTTAGATGTGCAATCGGTGTTGTTCCTTTGACAACACGAGGATCATTATTGTGCATCCCATCGATGTCCGTCCAGATCTGAACTTCCTCCGCACGGATTGCTGCGCCGATCAATGAAGCCGTATAATCTGAACCACCACGGCGCAAATTATCGATTTCACCAAATGAATTTCGGCAAATAAAACCTTGTGTGATAAATAACGTATTTTCTGGGCTCTGTGCCAAAATATGACTTAGTTTTTCGCCAATGTATTCCACCATAGGCTCATTATCCTCATCAATTTTCATAAAATCCAGGGCTGGTAACAACACAGATTTTATACCGATTTCGTTCAAATAGAAATGCCATAAAGCAGTAGACATCAATTCACCTTGCGCCAGAATAACTTTTTCTTCAATAGGTGTAAATAATTCATTGGCTAAAGTAGAAATCAGATTAAAATGGTAATCGATCAATTCTTTACCATTTTTATAACCTTGTTCAGTGCTGAAAAGTTCTTTAATAAGGTCTTCGTACTTATCCTTATGCTTCTTGACCAAATCTTTAGCTTCGTCCTTCTTACCTGCTGTGTAAGCTTGACCTATTTCAACCAAAGCATTTGTCGTTCCAGCAACTGCGGACAATACGACGATCTGACGTTCAGCAGGGTTTACAATATCCAACAACCCTTTGATACGTGCTGCACTTCCCACGGAAGTACCACCAAATTTTAAAACTTTCATACTGAAGTTACAATTATTAAATTTCTGTGTGCCAATATAGGCAATTCATGAATTTATATTAAAAAAAATGCGGCACAAAATCATGAAAGTTTTGTGCCGCATATCTTATATGTTATGCGGAAGAATTACTTCTTCAAGTTTTCGATCAGTAGACCGGCCAATTCTTCGCCGATTCTTTCTTGAGCTTCATTGGTCGCCGCCCCAATATGTGGCGTCAACGAAATTTTTGGATGTTTTAAGATCTCTTCGCGTGGAGTAGGTTCATTATCGAATACATCTAAACCGGCGAATGCAACTTTACCCGAATCCAATGCTTTCACTAATTCCAATTCATCAATAACGCCGCCTCTCGAGGCATTAACTAAGCCAACACCATCTTTCAATAATGGGAACTCTGCAGCTCCGATAGCTGGTTTATCCAAAAATGGAACGTGTAAAGAGATAAAATCTGAAACTTTAAATAAGTTGTCCATCTCCACTTGTTGAATAGGTACCTCAACTTGGATACCACCTGAAAGTGTTATGGTCAATGTTTTTGGTCCTTCGAACAAATCCGTGTAAACCACATCCATCCCCAGACCAATGGCGATTTTGGCAACTTCGCGACCGATACGACCAAATCCAACGATACCGATCGTTTTACCACGAAGCTCAGTACCAGCACCATAAGCTTTTTTAAGGGCGCCAAATTTTGTATTGCCCTCAACAGGCATTTTTCTATTAGAATCGTATAAGAAACGTACACCATTCAATAGGTGAGCAAAAACCAGCTCAGCAACTGATAAAGAAGATGCTGCAGGGGTATTGACAACAGCAATCCCTTTTGAACGGGCGTAGTCTACATCAATATTATCCATGCCTACTCCACCACGGCCGATAACTTTCAAGTTAGGGCAGCCATCAATCAGGGCCTGACGTACTTTAGTTGCACTACGTACCGTGATTGCATCATAAGCAAGGAGCTTTTCTGGAAGCTCTTCTTGCGGAATATGAGTTGTATCTACACTATGACCTGCATCTTCCAGCATTTTCTTTCCTAGTGGATCGATACCGTCATTCGCTAATATTTTCATCTTTATAATTCGTTTTTAAAGGTATCAGTGCCGTTCAACTCATCGGAAGATCCAACCAGGTGAATACAATACGACCTCTATAATTCTTAATCTAACTAATTATCTGTTTGTCAACTGCTAAATTTCAGCAACATGCACACTGCCTTATGCCGTATGCGTGTCCTCAAATTCTTTCATTGCATCAATCAACGCATTTACGCTGCTTAATGGTAAAGCATTGTAAATCGAAGCTCTAAATCCACCTACAGAACGGTGACCTTTGATTCCGATCAAATTACGCTCTTTTGCCAAAGCCAAAAATTCAGCTTCCAACTCTGGTGTATCCATTACAAAAGTAACATTCATGCGTGAACGATCTTCAACAGCTGCAGTACCTTTGAACAATGGGTTACGGTCGATTTCATCGTATAAAGCACGTGCTTTGATGATATTCTCTTGCTCCAATACAGAAACACCGCCCTTTGCTTTTAACCAACGAAGGTTTAACATCGAAACAAAGATCGAATATACCGGTGGAGTATTGTACATTGAACCACCATTGATATGCAATTGATAATCCAACATCGACGGAAGAACACGTCCTGATTTACCTAAGATATCATCTTTAACAATCACGAGTGTAACACCTGCAGGGCCCATATTTTTTTGAGCACCAGCATAGATCAAATCATAGTCAGCAACATTGATCTCACGTGAGAAAATATCAGAAGACATATCAACAACCACTGGCAATGCCGTTTCAGGTTTATCAAAAACCTCAGTACCGTAAATGGTATTGTTAGCTGTATAATGAAAATATGCAGCATCTGTTGGGATGGCATATCCCTTAGGGATGTAGGAATAATTTTTATCAATCGACGAAGCTACAACATCTACTGTACCGAATTTTTTAGCTTCTTTTAATGCTTTTGTAGCCCAGACACCAGTATCCAAATAAGCAGCTTTACCTCCTTCAGGTAAAAGATTCAACGGCGCCATTGCAAATTGCAAACTAGCCCCTCCTTGAAGGAAAAGAATCGAATATCCCTGAGGTACTGCCAATAACTCGCGTACTAATTGTGTGGCTTCGTCTATCACTGCTTCAAACTCTTTGGAACGGTGAGAGATCTCTAAAATTGATAAACCGGTGTTGTTAAAATCAATTACAGCTTCTGAGGCTTGTTGAAATACTTCCTTTGGCAGAATACATGGACCTGCTCCAAAATTATGTTTCATTGATGTTATAGTTTGTTTGATTGCTATTCTTTAACCCTAGCTAAGCAATCCGTTGTTTAAAAACCAAAGGTAAAATAAAATTATATATTTTTCAACTAATCTGTTTTTTTATTGAAAATTTATAAAATTCTAAATGATTTCAATAAAAAGATCGCACAACAAACACCTAGTTCAATGCAAAAAATATCAAATAAGCAGCACTTTCCACGCCATATCTACCTGATTATCTTGCAAATACTCCTTAGCTTTAAGTTGAAGATGGGTATTACGGGCGGATTGATCGCCAATAAAGGCATTAAGCAATTCGTAAATTTCAGGGAGACTAGTTATATCATCTACCTCATGTGGAGTGGGTAAACGTTCGATCTGAGCCAACTTAATTTTCTCGTTTTCCGTAAAAATATTCGATTCCCTTATAAAAGGAGGAAGCTGATTGTAATCCATAAAAAAGCAGAAATTTTATTCAAATTTCTGCTTAATATCTCAGAAAATAAAATTCTTATATTTTTTCGATAATTCGATCGGCAAATTCACTTGTTTTGACTAATGTAGCATCATCCATTAAATTGTAAAAATCTACGGTCACGGTCTTGGCAATTATGGTTTCGCCCAAGGCCTTAACAATTGCCGCCGCTGCTTCTGTCCATCCAAGGTATTCGAGTAGCATAACACCGCTTAAAATAACCGACGAAGGATTCATGGTATTGGTATTTGCAAAACGAGGTGCTGTGCCGTGAGTAGCTTCAAAAACAGCATGCCCTGTTTTAAAATTGATATTAGCTCCCGGTGCGATCCCTATACCGCCAACCATTGCGGCCAGCGCATCAGAAATATAATCACCGTTCAGATTTAAAGTTGCCACAACGGAAAAATCCCGTGGATTAAGTAAGATCTGCTGTAAAAAATTGTCGGCAATAATATCTTTAATCAAAATTTTACCTGAATCCAAGGCGGCTTTTTGTTCCTGATTAGCAACCTCCGCACCTTTTTCTGCTTTCGTTCGCTCCCATTGTCCCCAGGTATACGTTTTGTCGGCAAATTCCGTTTCAGCAACCTCATACCCCCAAATCTTAAAAGCACCCTCCGTAAATTTCATGATATTTCCTTTGTGAACAATCGTCACTGAAGGTAAATTGTGATGAATAGCATGTTCTATTGCCGCACGGACCAGTCTTTTCGACCCTTCCTCAGAAACCAGTTTGACACCGACTCCTGTTGTGGCCGAGAAATTGTAATCAATATCAAGCTCGTCATGCAAGAAATCCTGAAACCTGTTGGCTTCAGCTGTTCCCGCCTGAAACTCTATTCCAGCATAAATATCCTCCGTATTTTCACGAAAAATCACCATATCCACATATTCCGGATGTTTGACTGGTGAAGGTACGCCCACAAACCATTTTGTCGGCCTTTGACATACGTAGAGATCCAAATCCTTACGCAAAGCAACATTCAAAGAACGGATTCCGCCGCCTACTGGCGTGGTTAGTGGCCCTTTAATTCCAACGAGGTATTCTTTTAGTACATTTAGGGTATCTTTTGGTAGCCATTCGCCTGTTTCGTTAAAAGCTTTTTCACCTGCCAGCACCTCCTTCCATGTTATTTTCCGTTTTCCATCATACGCTTTCTCCACCGCTTGATCAAAAACACGCACTGCCGCATGCCAAAGATCAGGACCAATACCGTCGCCGATAATAAAAGGAATTGTTGGAAAATCTGGAACCTGTAAAGTTCCTTCACTTGACATTGTAATCTTATTTGACATAACCTTCAATTTTAACGGACAATTACTATCCCTTATTAAACATATTTCCGATCTCTTTGCTAATTTTTCTAAAGATTGGAGCTGCTTCAACATCTTCATACTCGTCGATGTGTGCATTTTCCACTCTACTAGGAAACACTAAAACAAGATTTTCGTTTGCATAAATACGATCTAATTTCTTTGCTACCCCATCTAGAGAATCACGATAGGAAACTTCTCCATTTCTGGCCGAAACAAAAATAAACATCGCATCTTCTTCCTTAAACGCTTTAAGGCCCTGCAAATTGTCCCAGGCATCGTAATACTCAAAGGTGACAGGAACAGAATTTTTCAGCTCAACAAGATGTTCTTTAATGGCGGCAGCAGAGCGTTCATCAACAACAAATGTTACCGGAACGGATAGCTCCTGCGCCAGTTTAACAACCTTCTCCAGCCAATACTCGAACCCAAATTCTGCCTCGCACATGGGTGGTGCAAAAACGACAATGGATTTATTAGAAATAAAAGGTTTTTTAAAATGACATAACATCACATTAGCCGAGGTTCTGTTTAAGATACTTTCCGTTTTTTCTCCAACAAACTTATCCATAAAATTGGCCGCACTCGGCCAGCCCAAAACAATACAATTGGCAGAAACTTCTTTTGCCGACCGTGCAACCCCGCTAGCAATGTTTAAATCTATTGTGGCACTGATATTAACATTGGTTTCACTACCCGAAGCATACCTGACCATGTTATCCAGGTTCTTCCGTGCTTTGGACATGTTTAATTGAGCCTGCTCATTATCCTTCACAACGGACACGATATTGACTGGATAGGAACATTTCTTACTTTTAATATAGGTTGAAAAATCCAAAATAGGCTCCATATTATCCATGTTAGCGATAGATATCAAGATGTTTTCATCTTTTTCCTTCACCACATCTGTATGTTCTTCGTCCTGTTCACCATCCATAACCACTTTACGCGAGGCATTCCCTGTAACCACTGTAGCGACAATACAGGTAACCAAAATCAACAGAATCGTACCATTAAGCACATTCTCATCGATAATACCGTTCTTATGTCCAACCATGATTACAGCTAGTGTTGCAGCAGCATGAGCACTACTTAAACCAAATATCAGATTGCGCTGACCACGGCTATATTTAAAAACGAGCTGCGTCAACCATGCGGCCACATATTTACCGACGATAGCCACAACGGTCAGTGTTCCAGCAATAATAAGTGCCTGCGGCCCCTTCAAAATCACGCTGACATCGACAATCATCCCCACAGATATCAAGAAGAAAGGAATAAAAATCGCATTGCCGATAAACTCAATTCGGTTCATCAAAGCGGAAGAGTGTGGTATCAGTTTGTTGAGAGCCAGACCGGCAACGAAAGCCCCAATAATAGGCTCAAGGCCGGCAATTTCCGCTAAAAATGCAGCAAAAAACACGACAGAGAGCACGAAGATATAATTGGATGTCTTCTCACTCCCCAAGCGTTCAAAAAACCATTTTGCAATCCTTGGAATAACACCAAACATGATAAACAGGAAAATAGCAAAGGAAATCGTCAGGGTAATCCAAAATTCATTGCCAATATTTCCCTGAGAAACGCCGGTAATCACCGCAAGAATAATCAGCACGGCCGTATCCGTCAGGATTGTTCCACCTATCGTGATCGCAACAGCCTCCATTTTAGAAATACCATAGCTATTTACGATGGGATAAGAAACCAGCGTATGGGTAGCAAACATGCTTGATATCAACAAACTCGGTAAAACACCGTAGCCCAGTAAAAAATGACAAACAGGATAGCCAATACTGATCGGAACAATAAATGTTAAAAAGCCAAAAAGTAAACTCTTATTCTTGGTCTTTTTAAACTCATTCATATCCAACTCCAAACCAGCAATAAACATGATATAGAGCAGGCCTATTGTTGAAAACAGTGTGATAGCCGAGTTTTTTTCCAACCAGTTGAGTCCATGTGGTCCAATAATAACACCAGATATAATCAATCCAATAATACCCGGAACCTTAATCGGTCGCAGTACGATCGGTGATAACAGGATAATAAAAAGTACCAGCGAAAATATAAGTACAGGATTTTGTAAAGGCGCTTCGAAAGCGTGAGAAATATGCTCAAAAGTTTTATTCATAAGTGCTTGTATACTAGCCGTAATATGTATATACTTATTTTTCTATACAGCTCGAAAAATAGTTAACAGCACTAAAAATACGATTTTTTCAAGAAAGCGAAGCCTAAAAGTAGTGTTACTTAAAAGAAATGGCTTTGATCGGACTAATCTTGGTAATTAGCATTGACGGAATAAATAATGAGATCATTCCGATAAACACGACAGCCAAATTGACCAAAATCACATCAGACCATTGAAGTTGAACGGCCACATAGGAGATATAGTAGGTCTTCTCATCCAATTTAAAGAAATGGGTAAAATCCTGAAAAAAGTAAAAACCTAAGCCAATAAGATTACCGATTAATAATCCCAGACCGATGAGGTACAAGGCACTGTACATGAAGACGCGGCGAATTCCGGCATTGTGATACCCCAATGCCTTTAAGATACCGATCATTGAAGTCCGCTCAAGAATGGTGATCAGCAAGGCGGAGATCATATTGATAATAGCAACAACCGTCATCAGTATAAAAATGATTTTGGTGTTCATGTCAAGCAATTCCAGCCACTGAAAAATATCAGGGACCTGATCCTTGATATTGATTGCCTGCATATCGATAGGCAACAGATCTTCAACCTTGTTCGTTGTCTGTTCGAGCTGACTAAAATCTTTAACCCGAATCTCATAGCCCCCTACTTCATGATCATCGAGGTTGCTTAGTTTACGAATGACATTGAGAGACCCGATCACATAAACCTTATCTAATTCTTCGGAGCCTGTATTAAAAATGCCCTTAATGACAAATTTACGTTTACGTATAGGATCCTGCACGAAATACATAATAAAATCGTCACCGACTTTTAGGAGCAGTCGATCTGCGAGATACTTGGACACCAAAATCTGATTATCCGCATTATCCGATTTAAAGTCTATCATGCTCCCTTCCACCAGCATACGCTGAAAGGGCTGCTGATTATACAAGGAATCGATACCTTTGAGAACCACTCCTTCAACTTCATCGTTGACATTAATGATGCCGGCCTTGGTCGCAAAGGAACTGATTGAGTTGACTTGGGGAATCGCTAATATGGACTTACGGACCTCCGGTGTAAGTGTTATGGGTGAATTCTCGTAAGACTTATTCAGGTCGTAACGTAAAACCAATACATCGGCAAAAAAACTCCGTTGCTTACTGATAATCTCTCCCTTAAATCCGCGCAATACCGCAATAGATATGATAATCGCTGCAATAGCAAGAGCAATTGCACCAATAGTCACCCGAACGATCAATTTTGAGAACGTTCTTTTTCCAGAAAATGCGATCCGATTTGCTAAAAAATAAGGAAAATTCAAGCTTTCAATATATTTATGTAACTTCGCAAAGTTATAAAAATTTGTTATTTACAAAACTGAAATGACAAATAATTAGGCGTTTTTCAGTAGGCTATTCAACAAGGAGGCCCCTATACTGGTTTAAAGAGTTTTATAAAAATTACAAGTATTATGCGTATTATTTTCATGGGTACTCCCGATTTTGCTGTAGCTTCACTTGAAGCACTGATTCAGTCTGGCGAACAAGTTGTCGCTGTGGTTACGGTACCGGACAAACCTGCAGGACGTGGACAAAAAATACATGAATCTGCTGTGAAAATATTTGCTACGCAACATAATATCCCAGTTCTTCAACCAGTGAAACTCCGTGATGAGGCATTTTTAGATGAACTGAAAAGTTTTCAGGCGGACCTACAGGTTGTGGTAGCATTCCGCATGCTTCCTGAGATCGTCTGGAATATGCCTAAATTTGGAACAATCAATGTCCACGCCTCACTCCTTCCACAATACCGGGGGGCAGCACCGATAAATCATGCAATCATCAATGGAGAGAAAGAATCGGGCGTAACGACATTTTTACTGCAGCACGAAATCGACACGGGAAACATCTTATTGTCGAAAAAAGTTGCCATCAAAGAAACAGACAATGCGGGTGATCTTCACGATAACCTCATGGTTGCCGGAGCAGAAACTCTCCTGCAAACCATTCAGCAATTAAAGGCTGGAGCCTTGCAGCCCAAACCTCAAGACGTCCTTCTCACAACGGAGCCGCTCAAACATGCGCCAAAAATTTTCAAAGAAGACTGTAAAATAAACTGGGATCAGCCCACTGCACAAGTGTATAACTTCATTCGCGGTTTAAGCCCCTATCCAGCGGCATTTACCCTCTTAAATGATAAGGTCCTAAAAATCTATAGCACAGAAAAAGAACTTGTCAATACAGCTACAATACCGGGAACCATAGAAACTGACAAGAAAAGTTTCTTAAAAATTGCGGCGCAAGACGGCTATATTGTCATTTCTGACCTTCAACTCGAAGGGAAGAAAAGAATGAATGTAGTCGATTTTTTAAAAGGCTATCGATTTTAGCCTTTTTCATCACCACCATCATAATATTGCAGCAGATCACCAGGCTGACAGTCTAGCGCCTTGCATATCGCTTCAAGGGTATCTAATCGCAATGCCTTCGCCTTTTGATTCTTGATGATTGAAAGATTGGAAAGGGTAATTCCGACATTGTCACTCAATTGGTTAAGCGACATTTTTTTCTCTTTCATTATTTTATCCAAGTGAATTAAGATTGGCATAATATAATTTTTATTCTTTTAAATTTATTTAATGTCACTAATAAAACAAAAGATCCATCTTTTTGTTTTATCATAAAATTATCATTTTAAAATAAATTTGAGGAATGCATATTGCATAATAAATCAGCTACCGTCGAGTTAAATTGTCTAGAATAAGAAAAAAAAATTAAACCCTTTAGCACTTTAAATATCAAACAGTTGAATATTACAGCAACAGATAAGAAGAAAAAAAATATTAAAATGGAATAGTTTTTGATGATTAAAAATTGAAACTCAAAAAAACCTAACTCATTAAATATGAGTGGCTAGATAATCAATTTTCCATTAATAATTCAAAAATTTTTCGTATTTTCGCAAACATTTCTTAGAGAGGAGAATTAATAAAAATTAATGAGACAGCTCAAAATTACACAATCTATCACCAATCGTGAGTCACAGTCTTTGGACAAATACTTACACGAAATTGGTAAAGTAGACTTAATTACAGCAGAAGAAGAAGTAGAATTAGCACAGCGTATCCGCGAAGGCGATCAAGTTGCCTTGGAAAAATTGACTAAAACCAACCTTCGTTTCGTAGTATCAGTAGCAAAACAATATCAAAATCAAGGTTTAACCTTAGGTGATTTAATCAATGAAGGTAACCTGGGCTTAATTAAAGCAGCTAAACGTTTTGACGAGACAAAGGGGTTTAAATTCATTTCTTATGCCGTTTGGTGGATTCGCCAATCTATTCTTCAAGCAATTGCTGAACAATCGCGTATCGTACGTCTGCCATTGAACCAAGTCGGTTCATTGAGCAAAATCAGTAAGGCTTTCTCAAAACTAGAACAAGAATACGAACGGGAACCATCTCCAGAAGAATTGGCGGATATCCTTGAAACCACAGTAGACAAGGTTTCGGATACCCTAAGTAACTCTGGCCGTCACGTATCTATGGACGCTCCCTTTGTTCAAGGTGAAGAAAACACACTTTTGGACGTTTTGGAGAACCATGATCCAGACACAGACAGTTCTTTGATTGATGAGTCTCTATCAGAAGAAATCAAACGATCATTGGCAACATTGACAGAAAGAGAACGTGAAATTATCGTACTTTTCTTCGGCTTAGGTTCCAATCACCAATTGTCGTTAGAGGAAATCGGAGAGAAATTCAATTTGACACGTGAACGTGTTCGTCAGATCAAAGATAAAGCTCTTCAGCGTTTGAGACACACTTCAAGAAGCAAAATCTTAAAATCCTATTTGGGTTAACAAGAGATACTTATTAGACATTTTGGCAATCCCAATCAGAAATGGTTGGGATTTTTTTTGTCCATAATTTTTTGTCCAATAGAAAAAGGGTTGCCTACTGAGCAGCCAACCCTTTTTCTATTTTCCAAGATTCCTGTTATTTAGAATCCGGCATCAAGATAAATTCAAAAAGTCGATCTCTTTTCAAATATTTCCCGGCAACGTCCTGCACTGACTTTGAAGTTACCTTCTTCAAATTGTCTATTCTTCGTGTATATCGCGTAAGATCAAGATCATTCTGATATGAACTTGATATGTAATTCAGCCAATAGCCATTTTCACGAAGATTTAACTCATTTTGTCGCTGTTGTTCTGCTAGGAACTTCTCAATATCTCCATTTTCGGGGCCCTGTTCCTGAATCTTTTTCACCTCATCCAATGCCGAAGCAATTAAAGCATCAGCCTTATCTACTGCGGAACCAAAACCAATGGAGAAAGCATAACGCGCTTTTGGCAGCTTACTAAAACTAGCCCGAGCACCCACTCCATAAACACCACCTTCTTTTTCCCGGAGTCTTTCAAGCAATTTGATCGTCAAAACACTCTCCAAGGCTTCCATATTAACATTTTCAGTTTCATTATAGGTATAGTCCCCATAGTAGGCCAATTGCGTACTTGCCTTTTCTTCTTTTCCCTTATGAACAACCACGCGCTCTCCCTTGCTCGGCTCCAGAATATTTAAATCCTTATAGCTCTCCCCTCTTTTAAGGGCCGGCAACGAGGCAAGATAGGTTTCTAAATAAGGCTTGATCTGATTCTCGTCAAATGACCCCACAATTGTAAACACAAAATCCGAAGCATCCGCAAATCGTTCTTTGTAGATTGCCAAAGCACGCTCCCGATCAATTTTATTGATCGTTTCTACGGTTGGGTTTTGCCGACGGACATTGTTGCCATAAAGCACTTCTTTCACTTTATCCGAGAATACATTATTTGGATTGCTCAATCTATTTTCCAAAGATCCTTTTGCCCGGGTCATGGTACTCTGGAAAATATCCTCGTCCAAGCGAGGTTCGGTAAAATAACCATAAATCAATTCAAAAGCATTCTTCAATCCTTCTTTATCTGTGCTACCTGAGATACCTTCGTAGCGTTCAGAAATGTACGGAGAGATGGAAACATCTTTTCCCGAAAGATACTTCGTAAGCTCAACGTTGTTCATTTGTCCAACGCCGCTTGCATCAATTAAAGAGGATGCATTAGAGGCCGAAAAGTAATCTGCATCGTTATAGCCAGATGTTCCACCTGGACTATACGCCATAATCTGTATCTCATCATTTTTAAAGTCCGTAGGCTTTAAGATCACTTTAACACCATTGCTTAAGGTCAATTCTTTCGCTTGAACTGCGTCAATATTTCTTGACGATACAACAGCGCCTTTCACCGGTTCTTTTGAAAGCAAGGGAAGATTGGACACTTTATCTTCATAAGCTGTCACAGGAGTCTCTTCAACTGCTTTTACCCAGCTCATTACGGTAGACTCAGCCGGTAAGTTGGCCTTATCCTTCTCTGGCCCCATAACCAAAACATCGCGGTTCAGATCGGTATAATATTTTTTCACCAAGCCATTTACTTCTGACAGCTTCAACGTTGGCAACAGCTGTTTAGTCAAACGATAGGCGTTTTCATTACTTAAAGCGGGTTCATCATCAATAAAATAATTTAGATAACGGTTGACGTAACTATCCGATTTCTTTTTGTCACGCTCGATAAAAGACATCTCGTTACCTTTTTTCATATCTGCGATGGCACGATCCAACTCCGTCTGTGTAAAACCGTATTTTTGAATACGCTCAAATTCTGTTAGCATCGCCTTAAATCCGGATTCCAACTCGCCCGGTTTTGGGACCACCAGCAATGAAAAAGTATTAAGGTTAGCAACAAAATCGCTGATACTTCCACCTGCCTGCATAAAAGGAGGGTTCGGTTGCTGCATCAATTCAGAAAAACGACCTGCGATCATCTGATTGAAAACACTCTTCAACAGCTCGTTTCTATAATCTCCTACAGTGGAAACTTTTTCTTTTTCACTTTTAATCAAAATCTGCGCGACGGTATAAGGCAGTTCCGGATCTGAAATTGCCAAGAACTGGTTCTTGTTTAACAAATCAACACGATATTTTTTACGCTCCAATGCTTTTTTTGGCATTTTCATATCGGAAAACATAACTTTCACCCTTTCTTCCATTTCCTTAGGATCAATATCGCCAACAATGATTAGAGCCTGTAAATCTGGGCGATACCAGTCTTGGTGGAATTTGCGTATTTCTGTATAAGGAAATGTTTTCAGGATCTGTTCAGTTCCGATAGGCAAACGTTTGGAGTAAAGGGATCCATTGAGCAACATCGGAAAGTATTGATCCTGTAAACGCTGCTGCACTCCTCTTCCACCACGTTTTTCTTCGAGGATAACGCCCCGCTCTTTATCAATTTCTTCGCCATCCAACAAAGCATCCTGAGCCCAGTCGCGCATCACCTGTAAACCATTTTTTAAAAGTTCAGGATCATCAGAAGGAATTGGTAGCTGATAAACTGTCTGATCAAAGCTCGTATAGGCATTCAGATCCGAGCCAAATCGAACTCCTGCCTTTTGCAAGTAGTTAACCAATTCATTCTTTGGAAAATGCTTCAGGCCATTGAAGTTCATATGCTCTAAAAAATGTGCCAAACCAAGCTGTTTTTCATTTTCCAGAATGGAGCCGGCCTTCATGCCCAAATACATGGTGACACGCCCCTTAGGCTCGCTATTTTTACGAATGAAGTATGTAAATCCATTTTTCAGCTTCCCCGTGATGACTTCGTTGTCGAAGGGTAATTTTTGATTCAGGGCCAAACTATCTTGGGATAGAATCGCCCGTGCTTCCGCGGTTAACGTAGTTGGCTTTTTTGCTTCTGCTATATAGAATGTAGCCGGTAACAGAAAAGCTAATGCAAGTGGTTTAATGAATTTCATACAAAAAAATGTCTTTTTTTAGTCAGTTATTTTTGCTAATTGTTATATATTAGGGTAAACGGAACTGGAGATCAATTGTCCCAATAAATAGTAAAATACAGATCAATACTTTTTTCATTATCCAAGGAGGAATCGGGTCCCTCCATTAGGGAACGTCTCTTTGTGTTATTTATAATCTGTAAAAATTCCATCTAAAAATACAGAATAACTTTCGAAAAGAACAACAGTTAATTGTAATTTTGTTGCAAATGGATTTTGAAAACTGGAGTGATATAAAAAAGGAATTCGAACAATTCTTAAAGTTCGAAAGAGGCTTGAGCATTAATTCAATTGATGCTTACTTAAATGATGTATCCAAATTTCAGATCTACTGTGAAGACAATCATTTGGTTTTAAATACCGTAACGAGAAAGAATATACAGGAGTTTTTGGCTTGGTTGCAGGAATTTAATATTTCGCCCTTCACACAATCCAGGTTGATATCTGGCCTTAAGACATTCTTTAGCTTTTTGATGATCGAGCATGAATTCGTCAACAATCCGACCGATCTCCTTCAGGCGCCACGCTTGGCACGCAAGCTGCCCAGCGTTTTGAGCATACAGGAGATCGATCAATTAATCTCGGCAATCGATCTTTCTTCACCCGAAGGTGAACGTAATAAAACGATCATCGAAATCTTATACGGATGTGGTCTCCGTGTTTCCGAACTTGTCACCCTCAAAATATCAAACCTTTTTTTAGATGTAGAATTTATCAAAGTTGAGGGCAAGGGAAGCAAAGAACGCCTAATTCCAATTGGCCAACACGCCATTAAACACCTTCGCATCTACTTAGAAACGGTCAGACCTCATATCAAGATTAAGGCCGGAAATGAAGATATTGTATTCCTCAACAGAAGAGGCGCCGCATTATCGCGGGTTATGATCTTCTTGATCATTAAGGAACTTGCCTCAAAAATCGGGTTACAAAAAACCATCAGCCCACATACTTTTAGACATAGCTTTGCATCACACCTGGTGGAAGGCGGTGCCGACTTAAGAGCTGTACAAGATATGCTCGGTCATGAAAGTATTACCACGACCGAAATATATACACACATCGATAGGGACTACCTTCATTCCATTATTACGCAATATCACCCCAGATCTTAACTATATCGATTCCTCCTGCTTGGACATTCGAATAAGATGTGCCAAATTTTTCAACACACGATCGTGTTTCAAAACGAATGGATTGTTTTTATCCCACACGTATCCCGCTAATATTGCACAAATGCTACGTTTCACCTCCGGGTTTTCGGGTTGATGATAAAATAACTCCTGCAGATTGCCTGTATACCATTCCTGTATATATGTTGTAAAAACTGCAATCCCATCTTTCATATAGTCTTCAAATTCTGACTGCCAATCCACTGTTTCACCCTGGATCTGCCTTAAAGCTAACTTCGCCGCCAAAATACCAGATTCTGTAGCGAAACACACACCGGAAGAAAAAACAGGATCCAGGAATTCGGAACTATTGCCGGTCAAGGCATACCCTGGCCCATACATTTTACTCACCGCGGTAGAATAATTACTCAACTTACGGGGTTCAAAAACAAAAGGGACATCACCAAACCGCTTAACATAGTAATCGGACAGTTGAATAGCCCTATTTAGTGCTGTAGTGGTATCTTCGCCCAGGCTTTCGATGAACGAAGTTGGCCCCACAATTCCAACAGAAGTATTGCCATTGGAAAATGGAATTACCCACAACCAAACCTGCGTTTCCAATATATCAAAAGAAATCAGACTACCTTCTTGCCCTAGCGGTCGATTAACGTCATTGACATGGCTGAATATCGCCGAATGAGGGCTTAAACGTGAGGGTTGGTCCAAATTTAGCATGCGGGGCAAAACGCGACCATAACCCGAACAATCGATCAGAAAGTTTGCCTCTATTTTTGTTTCAACACCTTGGCTATCGCATACCGTAGTGATCGATTTTGCACCATCAAATTGTACGTCAGTTACTTCTGTACCGAAGGAAAGATCTACCCCTTTACGCATAAGCTCATTCGCCATTTCCTGATCAAAATCAGCTCTCGGTATCTGCCAGGTCCAATCCCAACCTTCGGAAAATTTATCTGAAAAATCGAAAATACAGACTTCCTTCCCGCGTATAAACCGCGCTCCAAATTTCTTTTCGAAACCTTGTGCATCCAACGCATCAAACAGCCCAGCTTCATCAAAATGATCCATCACGCGCGGTATTAGACTCTCTCCTACCACGATTCTCGGAAACTGGCTTTTTTCGACAACCTTTACCCTTGCCCCTTGTTTTTGTAAATACCCAGCAGCAACCGAACCGGAAGGTCCCGCCCCGATGATCAAAATGTCAACCTGTTCAACGTTCATTATACGCTTTGATTAAAAGAAAAAAATATTAATTTCGTGCCTGATTAATAATTGCCAAATCTATTCACAAAAAATAAAATAAAAAAAACAATTTCGAGAGTTTTTCAAAATTGCTATCCCATAAATCATGAGCTTACTCACCAACCATTTAGATTTAAAACAGTTTATCCAAATAACCTACGGAAACGAAAAATTGGATATCGATGACGATATTTGGGAAAAAGTAGATGCTAGCCACAATTTTCTTCAGAAATTTGCTGAAAACAAAGTAATTTATGGTGTCAATACCGGTTTTGGCCCCATGGCTCAATATCGGATTAAAGACGAAGACCGCACTAAACTTCAATACAATCTAATTCGCAGCCATGCCTCAGGAACAGGACGACTTCTTGATCCGCTTCAGGTAAAAAGCACGATTTTAGCACGCTTAAATACATTAACCCTCGGTTATTCAGGAGTCCATAAGTCCACCATTGCTTTGATGAAAGAATTGATCAACCGCAATATTTATCCCGTTATTTTTGCACACGGTGGTGTCGGTGCCAGTGGTGATCTCGTACAGCTCGCACATTTGGCCCTCGTATTAATTGGTGAGGGTGAGGTAATGTATAAAAACGAACGAATTCCAACTCAACAAGCTTTTGATGCTGAAGGTCTTGCCCCTATTCAGATTGTTCTACGTGAAGGCTTGGCACTGATCAATGGGACTTCGGTCATGACAGGGATTGGCATACTAAACTGGAACCATGCGCAAAAAGCCTTATCTTGGTCCATCAAAGCAGCCTGTGCAATCAACGAAATCGTTCAAGCTTATGACGATCATTTTTCGGAAGCGTTAAATCAAAGCAAAAAGCATCCTGGACAACAAGCTATTGCCAAAAAGATGCGCAGTCACCTTGCGAGCAGTAAGTTGATTCGAAAACGCGAAGACCACCTCTATACTGGTGAAAATCAAGAAGATATTTTCAAAGACAAAGTACAGGAATATTATTCCGTCCGTTGTGTTCCGCAAATATTGGGTCCGGTTTCGGATACCATTAACAATGTGGGTACAGTGCTTGAGCATGAACTAAATTCAGCAAACGACAATCCCATCATTGATCTAAACGATCAACATGTGTATCATGGCGGCAATTTTCATGGCGACTATATTTCACTGGAAATGGATAAACTTAAATTGGTTATGACCAAGATGACAATGCTCGCGGAAAGACAATTGAATTATCTACTCAACAGCAAGATCAATGAGATTTTCCCGCCTTTCGTAAATTTAGGCACATTAGGACTAAATTTTGGCATGCAGGGTGTCCAATTTACGGCAACATCCACAACAGCGGAATCCCAAGCGCTAAGCACTTCGCTCTACATCCATAGCATTCCCAACAATAATGACAACCAAGATATTGTCAGCATGGGTACGAATGCAGCAATGTCATGCAGTCAGGTCATCGAAAATTCCTTTGAAGTGCTGGCGATAGAATTTATTACTTTAGCACAGGCAATTGACCATTTAGGTTGTCAGGAAAAATTAGCAAAAGAAACACTATCTTGGTATATGGACCTGCGCAATTTGTTTCCGGCCTTTGCCGAAGATCAAGTGATGTATCCGATTATTAAAAAAGTAAAAGAATACTTAATCAATAAAAATCATGATTAAAAGGCTCACATTCGGCGGATTATTTATACTATCATGCACCTTCGCATCTGCGCAACAATTGGCGCGGGTACAAGAAAAGGGACTTGTCGGATTTATCAATAAAGATGGATCGTTTCAGATTACACCTCAATTCAAAAATGCTCAAGATCAATCCGAAGGAAAGATTGCTGTTTATGATGGCAGCAGGTGGGGATTTGTAGATAAAGATGCGAACTATATTATTCAACCTCAATACGTCAATGCCAAATCCTTCAGTCAGGGAATGGCGATGGTGAAATCTGCAAGCGGTTGGCTTTACATTGATTCTCTCGGGCAGGAACTGAAGTCGATCTCTAGCAAGCGGGTTTATGAATTCAATGATGGTGTTGCTTTTTATCGTGATGCGACTAATTTAGTCGGTCTCATCAACAACAAACAAGAGGTTGTGCTTCCACCAACTTATGATGTCATCCGTCCATTTAAGGATGGTTACGCTAAAGTCGCCAAAAATAAAAAATGGGGTGTCATTGACAATCAGGGAAAAGAGGTCGTCGCTCCAAATTATGATGATATCGGCGATTTTAATGTTGGATTGGTGTGGGCAAAAAAACAGAACAACTGGTTTCTCGTATCTGGTCAAAAAGAAGTTGCCCTCCCCGGTATTTCAAAAATTGAAAATATTGAAAACCCCGACTTTGTCCTTGTTCAGCAAGGAAATAAAATCGGTTTTATGGCATCGGATGGCAAATGGGTGATACCTGCAACTTATGATGATGCGCGAAATTTTCAGGAAGGTCTAGCGCCCGTGAAATTAAATGGGAAATGGGGATATATTGATACTACAGGTAAAATGGTCATCCCTACTGCCTATCAGGATGCCCTTTCATTTTCTCCGGAGGGCCTCGCTGCAGTTAAAGACAGTAAATGGGGATTCATCGATAAAAATGCCAAAGTTATCATCCCCTTTCAATATGAGATTACTGCGGCGCTAACGTTTAAGAAACAGGAGAAGGGATTTATCGATGGTTTAGCGCGAGTTAAACTCAATGGCAAATGGGGATTTATTGACACCAAAGGAAACCTTTTAGGAAACAAATGGTTTGATAATGCAGAATTATTTCAAAATTAATATACATATTGTAGGATGAAATGCGCTTTAGTTACAGGTGGATCAAGGGGAATTGGCAGGGCAATTTGTCTTAAACTGGCTCAAGAATTGGGCTATCATGTGTTGATCAACTTTCAGCAGAATGAAACTGCAGCATTAGAAACACTTGCTGCTATAGAAGCAAAGGGCGGTAGTGGTTCGCTTCTAAAATTCGACGTCGCAGATAAATCCGCAGTCGACAAGGCCTTATCTACCTGGGAATCGAGCCATCCCGAAGCTCAGCTTGAGGTTATCGTTAATAACGCCGGGATAGCCAAAGATGGCTTGTTTATGTGGATGCCAGCAGAAGATTGGTCCTCGGTAATCAACACAACTGTCAATGGTTTCTATCATGTTACCCAATTTTTTATACAGAAACTGTTACGCCAGCGTTATGGTCGTATCATCAATATGATTTCCGTATCCGGTGTAAAAGGTACAGCTGGTCAAACCAACTATTCGGCGGCCAAGGCGGCTTTGCTAGGTGCAACTAAAGCGCTGGCTCAGGAGGTTGCCAAACGGAATATCACCGTCAATGCTGTGGCACCTGGATTTATTCACAGTGACATGACTGCCGATATGGACGAAAAGGAACTAAAAAAACTGATTCCGGCCAATAGATTTGGGGAACCTGAGGAAGTCGCAGACCTCGTCACCTTTTTAGCTTCTTCAAAAGCAGGCTATATTACGGGGGAAGTAATTAATATAAATGGAGGAATTTATTCGTAAATCTATGGAGCAAAGAGTAGTGATCACGGGGATGGGAATATATTCCTGCTTGGGGACATCATTGGAAGAAGTAAAAGATTCTCTGCAACAAGGAAAATCAGGGATTATCTTCGATGAAGAACGAAAAACTTTTGGATTTCGTTCCGCATTAACCGGTGCCGTTCCACAACCAAATTTAAAACATGAATTGAACCGCCGTCAGCGAATATCCATTGGTGAAGAAACAGAATATGCGTATTTGGCTACGATGGAAGCCTTAAAAAATGCAGCCATTGACGATGCTTTTCTCGATGAACATGAAATTGGTATTCTCTATGGAAATGATTCGGTCTCCAAAGCCATTATTGAAGCTGTCGATATTGTACGGGAGAAAAAGGATACCAGCCTGATAGGTTCTGGAGCGATTTTTAAATCAATGAACTCCACGGTAACCATGAATCTCTCCACGATATTCCGTTTAAAAGGCATTAACATGACGATATCCGCCGCCTGTGCCTCCGGATCCCATTCTCTAGGGCTTGGATTTAACCTGATTAAAAGTGGCATGCAAGATATGATTATCTGTGGTGGAGCGCAAGAGATCAATAAATATGCCATGGCCAGTTTTGATGGTTTAGGTGTTTTTGGAGATGATACCCTGCCGGCTACAACAGTATCACGTCCCTTTGACAAAGATCGGTCCGGATTGGTACCTTCTGGCGGCGCCGCTACAATAATTATAGAAAGTTATGAATCCGCGGTACGTAGAGGAGCCCCTATCCTAGCGGAAATTGTAGGTTATGGATTTTCATCCAATGGAGGGCATATTTCTACACCAAATGTCGAAGGACCGGCCTTGGCCATGGAACGCGCAATTAAACAAGCTGGCGTTAAACCCTCCGATATTGCCTACATCAACGCACATGCCACATCCACCCCTGTAGGCGATGCCAATGAAGCACAGGCTATCTTGCAGGTATTCGGTGAAAGCCAACCTTTTGTCAGCTCCACAAAATCTATGACAGGCCATGAATGTTGGATGGCAGGCGCCAGTGAGATCATCTATTCCAACATCATGATGTTAAATGGTTTTATGGCTCCAAACATTAATTTTGAAAATCCGGATGAACATTCAGCCAAATTAAATATCGTTAAACAAACCGTATTTAAAGAATTTGACCTATATTTGTCCAATTCTTTTGGCTTTGGGGGAACAAACTCTGCATTAGTCATTAAAAAAATAAACGATTAACTTATAAAAATGATTTCTGAAAAGATTAACGAAATACTTGTTGATGAGTTTGAAGTGGATGTTGATTTAATCCAACCGAATCTAAATTTAAAAGATACATTAAATTTAGACAGTTTGGATTATGTCGATCTTGTCGTTATCATTGAGTCCAATTTTGGTGTCAAATTGGTCGAAGCCGATTTCACAAATATCCAAACCTTCCAAGATTTTTATGACCTCATCAAACGTAAGACAGCTCATAACTAAGTCAATGTTTACCAATGAGTCAGTGGAAAGGACAATCGAAAGGTAGTGTCTTAGGATATCGAATCTTTGTATTCTGTATTCAAAAGCTAGGAATCCGTACAGCTTATCTGCTGCTGGTATTTGTAGCTTTTTATTATTTCCTGACTTCTTGGAGTAGCAACCGTTCTATCTATTATTACCTAAGATATCGACTAAAATATTCACTTCCTTCAACGCTCATTGGATTTTACCGGAGTTACTTTACTTTCGGTCAAATCCTGATCGATAAAACAGCCATAGCTGCGGGTATGCGCAACAGATTCAGCTATGAATTTGACGGTATTGCGATTTTAAAATCCGCCTTGGAGAAAAAAAACGGTGGTATCCTGTTATCAGCACATATCGGTAACTTTGAAATCGCCTCTTATTTCCTGGAGGACATCAATATCGAAAATCAGATTAATCTGGTTATTTCGGACCGCGAACATCAAGCCATCAAATCATACTTGGCAAAAGTATCGCGTAAATCGACCGTAAAATTCATCGTTATCCAAGAAGACCTCTCCCACGTATTTGCCATCAATGAAGCACTTACAAACAATGAACTAATTGTCTTTACAGGTGATCGCTATCTAGATGGCACAAAAACTCTTTCAGCAGATTTACTGGGCAAAAACACACAATTTCCAGCTGGTCCATTTTTAATCGCTTCCAGGCTCAAGGTTCCTGTTATTTTTGTCTATGTCATGAAAGAACCTAAGCTCCACTATCATCTCTATGCACGCGAAGTGGAAGTGAAACACCGTGACGCTCAAGGCTTGCTACAAACCTATTGTCAGTCGCTAACCTATATGATCAAAAAATATCCAATGCAGTGGTTTAACTTCTACGATTTCTGGAAGGACTATTCCCAATAAACATCCACAGTTCTGTTTACATTATTTATCTGAAGAAACAAAAAAAACACAGCAGAGGCGCTGTGCTAAAACCGATCAAAAGCAATTTTGCGCTACTTGAAACCTATGATTTTATCTTTTAATTAGTACCTTTGGGTGAACTTTTTTAGACAAATGACAGCTGCCCCATTTCCAATAGTCGATAACATATTTTTACAGAATTTATTACCTCATCGTGCTCCGATGGTTATGATTGACTGCCTCTACGATTTCACCGAAAAGACAGTGGCAGCAGGTTTAACTGTTCAAGAAGATAATATTTTTGTGGAAGATGGTATATTATTGGAAGCAGGTATTATTGAGCACATGGCGCAATCCATTGCTTTACATACTGGATACAGCTTTTATATCAAACAACAAACTGCACCTATAGGTTATCTCGGTACAATAAAAAGTATTTCAATAGATTCCTTCCCTCAGGTCGGAGAAAAATTGCTGACCAAAGCAACGATTCTACAAGAGTTTATGGGGGTTACACTCGTTTCCGTAGAAAGCTTTGTCGGAGATCGACAGATCGCTCAAGCTGAAATAAAAAGTGTAATAGCTTCTTCATGATTATGGCAAAAAATAAACGAACTGAACAAGTCAATCAGATTACTTGGACAAGCCCTTTACGTATACGTTTCAATGAAGTCGATTCGTTGGGGATAGTTTGGCATGGCCATTACATCAGTTATTTTGAAGATGGCCGAGAATCTTTCGGCATGGAACATGGACTGACCTATCTAGATATTCATGGCCATGGTTATACAACACCGATCGTGAAGAGTACCTGCGAACATAAACTCCCATTAAAATATGGTGACAATGCACGTATTGAAACATCCCTATTGGATACCAAAGCAGCAAAGATTATTTATCGTTACCGCATCCTAAATGACAACAATCAGGTTGTCTGCCTAGGTGAAACGATCCAGGTATTTTTAGATTCTTCAGGAAACTTACAATTGTATACTCCGGACTTTTTTCAGCAATGGAAAAATCGGCTTGATTTTGTCAGCAAATGAAAAAGGTATATTTAGGCCCATACAATTGTGTATCCCCCATAGGTAATAATCTGGCAGACACCTGGAATTCCCTTGTTAGCGGCAAATCAGGAATCAAGTTGACCGACTTTGCTGAATTGCATGGAGACGTTTACGCCGCTATTGTTGAAGAAGAACAATTGGATCAGCATTTAAACAAATTGCTGCAGGACACACAGCTCCCCTCCGATGCGGCATTCTCAAAACTAGAAAAGCTCATGATAGCCGCATTAGTACCTCTTGTCAAAGCAGTTGTTATTACACAAGAGACTGAATTAATCGTCTCAACAACCAAGGGCAATATCGCGCAATGCGCAGGCGGAGCAAACGATATTGTTGCTGCAAGCCTTCCCGTACTAGCTCAAAAAATAGCCGATTTTTTTGGTTTTAAACGGCCTCCGATAATCATTAGCAATGCCTGTGTATCGGGTCTGCAGGCCATCTCGACCGCTAAACGACTTATACAGATGGATTATTGTAAAGATGCCATTATCGTTGCTGGAGACCTGGTCAGTGAATTTGTCGTTTCAGGATTTAAGTCTTTTCAGGCCCTAAGTAACACGGTATGTAAACCCTATGACGAGTTTAGACAGGGCTTAAATCTCGGCGAAGCAGCGGCAGCAATTCATGTCACCGGCCAAAAATTAACAGATCAAGAATTCTTTATCGCCGGCGAAGCCTCAATCAACGACGCAAATCACATTTCAGGACCATCACGTACAGGCGAAGGACTGAGACTTAGCATCGCATCTGCATTGGCCGAAGCCAAATTAGAACCAAAATCTGTTGATTTTATTTGTGCACATGGAACAGCCACAATTTACAACGATGAAATGGAAGCTGTGGCCATACATCATTCCGGATTAGCCACTAAACCGATCAATAGCTTAAAAGGGTACTTCGGTCATACCTTGGGAACCGCAGGGCTCATCGAGAGTATTATTTCCTTGGAATGCTTACGAAATAATGTACTACTCCCCAGTTTAGGCTATCAAAAACAAGGTACTTCATTACCTCTAGCGGTTGTCACTGAACTATTGGAACAACCCCAACCACTTATTCGCTGCTTAAAAACAGCATCGGGATTTGCTGGCACAAATACAGCCGTATTATTTGAAAGGGAGTTACGATAAGCATGGAACAACACTATCAAATCAGCAGGCATTGCCGCATCGATACACAGGGCGTATATGTTAATGGTGAACAGATTTCAGCAGCAATATCCTCAGATTTTGCAACTTTTTCAAAAGCATTTTACTATTCACTAGAAACGACTTACCCGAAGTTTTTCAAGATGGATAACCTCAGCAAATTAGCTTGGCTAGGAGCTGAATTGCTATTGAAAGAGGAAAAAACAAAGAATATCGGCATTGTCTTGTCGAATAGGCACAGTAGCCTTGATACCGACTTAAAGCACCTTAATACGATCGCAGACAAGGAGCAGTACTATCCCAGTCCTGCTATATTTGTATATACCCTGCCCAATGTCTGTATGGGTGAAATTGCGATTAGGCATAACCTGCAAACGGAAAATATCTTTTTTGTTTCAGCGCAATTCGACAGTCAACTTGCAGTAAATTACTGCAATTACCTCTTAAATTCCAGCAGAGTGGAAAAGGTACTATGCGGTTGGGTCGATTATATGGAAGGAAACTATAAATTGGTTTTGTATCTTGTGGAAAAAACAGGCATTGTAGCACATAATTTAAATGTCGTAAGACAACTAACACAATAAAGAATGGAAGAGTTGAAATCGGAATTAAAAACGAAAATCATTGAAGCCTTAAACTTAGAAGAAGTCACTGTAGATGAAATTGAAGATCAGGCGCCATTATTTGGAGATGGTCTAGGACTAGACTCTATTGATGCCTTGGAGCTGACTGTTTTATTGGATAAGGATTATGGTATTAAAGTTACTGACCCAAAAATCGGAAAGACTATTTTTCAATCCATTGAAACATTGGCAACCTATATTTCAGAAAATAGAACGAAATAAAACATGAAAAATACTATTGCTGTTACTGGAATGGGCATGATTACCGCCATTGGAAATAATGTCGCGCAAAACTATCATTCTTTGCTCCAGAAACAGCATGGTATCAAACCGCTTCAACATATCTCGGGAAAACATCAACATCACACGCTTGTTGGTGAAGTATCGTTAACGAACGAAGCATTAATTGAAAAATTACGTACTGAGGTACCCGACTATTGTTCCCGAACCAGCCTACTTGCCGCAATTGCTGCAAAAGAAGCCATGTCTCAGGCTGGTATTACAGCAGCAGCTGATATGCCAATTGTTCTGGGAACTTCGGTTGCGGGAATGGATATTTTTGAACAACATTTCCCGCATTTACAACAGAACGACACACTCATACAACGCCGGGATGTTGGGGATTCAAGTGCCTTATTGGCCAAAATATTGGGCAGCAATGGTTATGTGACGGCTATTAGTACAGCATGTTCCTCGGCGGCTAATGCCATTGGCTTTGGGGCTCGACTTTTGCGCTCGGGACGCGCAGATCGCGTGTTAGTGGGCGGATCGGATGCCCTGTCAAAATTTACAATCAATGGCTTTGACAGTTTAATGCTCCTGTCCGACCAACTTAATCGCCCCTTTGACAGCAATAGAAAGGGGTTAAACTTAGGTGAAGGTGCAGGTTTTTTAGTGCTTGAATCTACAAGATCCTTAAAAAACACAAAGAAACCCATATTAGGTTACCTGAACGCGTTCAGCAACGCCAATGATGCTTTTCATCAAACCTCCACTTCGGATAGCGGTGAAGGTGCCTATCTCGCTATGCAAGAGGCTCTAAAAATGGCAGAGTTGATACCGAGCGAAATTGATTATATCAATGCACACGGAACGGCGACCGAAAATAATGATCGAACAGAAGCAACAGCGATACAGCGATTATTTAACGATGCGATACCGCCTTTTAGTTCAACCAAATCATATACTGGACATACATTGGGAGCTTCAGCCGGTATTGAGGCAATATATGCACTACTCGCCATTCAGCATCAACTGGCCTTTGCTAATTTAAGATTTGAAAATACCATGGAACAGCCTGCGTTGCCGCCGCTCGCTGAACACCAACGTATTGACATCCGGCATGTACTCAGCAATTCCTTTGGATTTGGCGGTAATTGTTCAAGCTTAATTTTTTCGCATGCATAAAGTATATATTAATGCCGCAAGCATATGCGTTAACAACCTTAGCCTACCAAATAGTCGAGAAAATTGGATCAAGGTTGATCTGCCTAAAATAGACAGTAAGATCCTATCGCCCAACAGTGCAAGGCGAATGTCCAAAGCTGTAAAAATGGGAATTATATGTGCTATGGAAGCACTGCAACAGATTGATCGCAGTGAGCTGGACGGTATCCTCGTTGGAAGTGGAAAAGGCTGTCTAATAGACTCCGATAGATTCTTACAGTCCATTGCTGTTCAACAAGAAGAGTTTTTATCACCGACTGCATTTATCCAGTCGACGCACAATACCGTTGCCGGTCAAATTGCCCTTTTAATCAAAAATACAGGTTATAATATGACCTATTCACAGGGCCGTGTATCATTTGAATCGACCGTATTTGATGCCTATCTACAACTTGTGCTGAACGAACGGAAAACTTTATTGGTCGGTGCCGTTGACGAGCTTTCAGATATCAGTATCGACATCAGCGAGAGCATAGCCAATACAACAGATCAACCGATAACAACAGGAATCCCGCGGACAGAAGGTGCCGGTTTCTTTATTTTCTCCAATCAAAAGAATCAACATACCCTTGGTGAATTGGTTGACATGGTAATTTATCATCCAACAGAAGAGCTCCGACCAGAAAGCCAACTAGCTGCATTTCTTAAAAAAAACAAGCTATCTGCCGAGCAGCTTGACTTGGTTATTTATGGTTCGGCAAAGCCGGAAACCCCATCGGAAATGGAAGCTGAGGCCTTCAACGACTTAGCTAAAATAAACTATCAATCGCAGATAGGATACTTTGACACAGATGTTGTGTTTGCATTCGATTTCGCTTTAAAGCAATTGAATAATCAAACCTTTCGATCGATAGAGAGTCCAATTGGAAATAAGATCGGTGCTTTTCAACATGTACTGATTTGTAATTTTGGAGACCAAAACAGTCTAATGCTGTTATCGAGATGCTAAATTTTAAAAACACAACATACGTGAGTCTTGCCCTTTTTCTGATGACTGTATTCATCTGGAAAAACGATCAACTGTATTCTCCTTTGATTATTGTGCTGATTATGTATGTTGGAATAGTTTCCTGGGGAGCATTTGATCTCCGTCTAAATTTCTTTATGCAATCGACAACAAGCGTAAGAAAAAATGTGCGGCAAGTTGCGATCACTTTTGATGACGGCCCTACACCTTTTACCTTGGAAATACTAGACTTACTGGATCAATATCAAGCAACAGCTAGTTTTTTTTGTATTGGCACACAGGTCGTCAAGTATCCCATGATAGCGAAGCAAATTATTGAAAGGGGCCATGTAATTGCCAATCATAGCATGAATCATCCCAATAAGATGGGGTTTCTGCCAAGCAGACAAGTTGTTGAAGAGATAAATGAAGCTAATCATGCCATTGAAACGGCAACAGGAAAAAAAGTATTGCTTTACAGGCCTCCATTTGGTGTCAGCAATCCACATATTGCAAAAGCATTGCACGATTGCAAGTTGAAATCCATTGGTTGGAACATCCGCTCCTTGGATACTTTAAATCTAACTGAAGATCAGATTTTTGCACGCATTGCAAAAAAACTAAGTCCCGGCAGTATCATTCTTTTACATGATACATCCGAGAAAACAGTACATATCGTTAAAAGTTTATTAATGGCATTAAAGGTTAACAAATTAGAAGCCGTAAATTTGGAAGATTTCTTAAATCAAAAAGTATATGAAAACTAAGCTCATTCTACTCCTTGTTTCTGTATTTCACATTGCGCTGACCAAAGCACAAGAAACAGCTATGTCAAGCGCTGAAATAACTAGTTTTAAACAAACCGTCGTAGCGGAAGCACAAAAAATAAAAACCTTAAAAACAGATTTTGTCCAATATAAGCACTTGGATTTTCTTTCTAAAGAGATTACGTCCAGTGGATCCATGTTATTGAAAAACCCAAACAAGCTGCTTTGGAAATACAATACACCGATCCAATATGGTATTCTTTTTAAAGACAATAAAGTATTGGTAAATGATCAAGGTAAAAAAAATAAGGTCGACCTTGGCAACAATAAAAAGTTCGAGAAAATCAATAAAATGATTATTGGCAGCATCAGTGGAGATCTCTTTGCTGCCGATGACTTTACGATCACCTTTCACAAAAATCGAAATCAACGCATAGCGAAGCTTTCACCTAAAACAAAAGAGCTATCGGCTTATATTCAAACGATCGTATTGTATTTTAATGATCAACAATCTACAGTTTCGGAAGTCCAGTTGATAGAACCGTCTAAAGATTATACAAAAATAGTTTTCAAAAACAAGCAGATCAACCAACCAATCAGCGATGCGTTATTCAGTTTTTAGTCTGTTACTTTTAGTTCTTCTGACAGGATGTAAGGTTTACTACCCAAATGGTAAACAAAACTATGGTGCAATCGACACTCTCGTTCAAAACCCCTATTTTGCCAGGTTAAATGAAGAGCGCTTATATCGGGCCACAATTCGCTTTTATGGAAAAGAGATGACAGGAATGTTTGTCGCCAAAAGAATCAGTCAGGACGATCATCGGATTGTACTTACCTCTGATCTGGGGAATACCTTATTTGATATAACGATTTCCAAAGACCAACATCTGGTCAATTATGTCATGCAAGATCTCGACAGAAAGATAATCCTCCACACCTTAGTGAGGGATTTCAGAGCTTTAACACAAACAACTTATAGAGCTGACTATCAAAATTTAATAGCCAATCAATTTTTAAGTATCTATAACGGCAAACGATATTTTCTTAAGATAGATGACCAAGGAACCTTAACCAAAATCGAAATGGCATCCAAGTACAAAAGAGCTTTTGAAATTCAATTCAAACCAGATTCTTTGGGGAAACTTGACAGCTTTAATATAAAACATCGTGGTATCAAGCTAAAAATGGATTTTGTAAATATTCCATTTTAAGCGACATGATACATAAGGCTAGATATAAAAAATAAACAAAGCCGTATTTCCGCTATAGTAAGTTCTTCAATTACTTTTATTATGCTCCGCTATTATATTGCATATAAAAGGTAATTTATCTAAGTTTGAAACATGGTTTTAGCAGACTTTTATACGATACACAATAGTCAGGTGCGTGAAGATGGAAAATATTTGATGGAGATAGGTATTCATCCCGATCATCCGATTTTTAACGGGCATTTTCCAGGGCGACCAGTAACACCAGGTGTATGTATGTTACAGATCATAAAAAATATAACCGAAGATTTACTGCAGACAAAACTCCGTATGCGGTCTGCCAAAAACATTCGTTTTTATGCCATTATAGATCCTTCCGTTCATTCCATGCTGACATTGGAATTGGCGGTTCAAGAAACCGAAACCATACAGATCAAGGCCAATTGTTCTTTCGATGATACCCTTGCACTTAAAATGGAACTCAATTTTTGCCGCACTTATCCTGTTGTATAACCATGATCAATTCGCCAAGCTTCAGCCAATCTATTATTCCTACAGCTGTATGTGTACTCATACCCACCTACAACAATGCTAAAACGCTAAAAAGAGTTTTAGATGGGGTTTTGGCCTATACCACACAGGTTATTGTAGTCAATGATGGTTCAACGGATACAACAGCAGAGATTTTAGCAAATTACCCTTCCATTACAGTGCTGCACCTGGAAAAGAATTCAGGTAAGGGCAAAGCTTTACGAATAGGGTTTGATACGGCAAGAAAACAGGGATTTCAGTATGCAATCACCATCGATTCGGATGGGCAACATTTTCCCGATGACATTCCAACTTTTATAGACGCACTCAACCAAAGTGACGGAAATATTTTATTGATTGGTGAGCGCCAAATGGACCAAGCCGGCATACCCAAAAAGAGCAGTTTCGGTAATAAGTTTTCCAATTTTTGGTTTTGGTTTGAAACAGGGATAAAACTTGCTGACACGCAATCAGGATACAGACTCTACCCTCTTGATCGCATACCTAAAAAACTATATACCAACAAATTCGAACTAGAAATTGAAGTAATTGTACGCTCAGCATGGAAAGACATTGTCGTGAAGAATGTACCGATTAAGATACTTTACGATCCGACAGAGCGAGTTTCGCATTTTAGACCATTTAAGGACTTCACACGAATTAGCATCCTTAACACCTTCTTAGTTTTGATTAGTCTACTCTACATATTTCCAAGAAACGCTTTTCGAAGTTTCAAAAAAAAAAGCTTTAAGGATTTTCTAAAAGAAGATATTCTGGGAACGCACGATTCGAATTTTATTAAATCCATTTCGATTGCATTGGGTGTGTTTATTGGGATTGCCCCTTTATGGGGATTTCAGTCTTTTTTATCAATTTTTCTCGCCTCTGTCTTTAGGCTTAATAAAGGTCTTTGTTTTGCCTTTTCAAATGTCAGTATCCCCCCTATGATCCCATTGATTATTTGGGGATCGATACAAACAGGAAAGTTATTTATATCCAGTGCCAAACCTTTGTTGGATTATAGCCAAATAGATTTTCAAGCTATATCCGAACATTTTTTACAATATGTACTGGGTAGTCTCGCTTTGGCTTTAGTGACCGCAGTCCTATTTGGACTTTCCTCCTTTACGCTATTGCGGTTTAATCAACGACGTTAATATGCAGCATTATTTTTATCAGCTTTATCTATTTTTCAAGAAGAAACCTTATATCGCCTGGTTAGTTGCCCTGCTCTTTTTGGTCGCAACGGGATATTTCGCACTAAAACTAAAATTTGAAGAAGATATTACGCGGATCATACCTCAAAATGAACGGACAAATGAGGTTGCCAAAATATTGACCCAACTTAAGTTTTCGGATAAAATAAGCGTCATTATTGAACGGGAAAAAGATGCTTCAATTGACGATATGGTTGAAATGGCTAATTCCTTTTCCGATAGCATCGTATCGCTTGCTCCCTACTATCATAGTATACAAGGGCAAATTAGCGACGCGGAAATGGAAAGTACCATGCAGTTTGTATACCAGCATTTGCCGACATTATTGGACGAGAACGATTACAAAACCATAGCAAGCCACCTGCCAAGTGATAGCATAGCGCAGGTAGTGGAAGCCAATTATGCTGCATTAATTTCGCCTACGAGTATCGTTGCAAAATCTTTTATACAACGAGATCCCCTAGGGATTGGCTTTATGGCGCTTAAAAAATTCCAAAAGCTCAGTATTGCCGGCGATTTTCAACTTTACAATGGCTATATTATTACAAAAGATTCAAGCAAGCTGTTATTGTTTATTAATCCCAAATATTCAGGCTCGGAAACAGAACATAATGCGATTTTTGTCGACAGGCTTGACAACATGAAAAGTGCGTTAAACAAGGTCTACCTAAAAAAAACCAAACTAAGCTACTTCGGATCATCTTTGGTTGCTGTCGCCAATGCAAAGCAAATCAAAACAGATATCCAAACGACCATCCTTATTTCGATGAGTTTATTGATGCTTATTTTGATTCTCTTTTACAAGAAAGTGCAAATTCCGGTCATCATCTTTATTCCCTCGCTTTTTGGGGCTTTACTAGCACTCGCATTTCTTTACTTTCTGCGGGGTACAATATCTGCTATTTCAATCTCCATTGCTGCAGTATTAATTGGCATTACCATAGACTATGCGCTGCATATCATGACGCATTTCAAGCAAACTCAGGATATCAAACACCTCTATAAAGAAATCACTAAGCCAATCTTGATGAGTGCGGGCACTACAGCCGTTTCTTTTCTTTGCCTGCTCTTCGTCAATTCGGAGGCCTTAAAAGATTTGGGAATATTTGCGTTCATTGCCATCCTGTTCTCGGGAATATTCTCTTTGATTCTTATCCCGCATATCTATAAACCGAATATAAAAACCTCGGATGATAAAAACCATCTCATCGATCGGATTTCTGCATTCAGTTTTGAACGGAATAAACCCTTACAAATATTTAGCTACCTATTGTTAGTAGTGAGCTTGTTTACTTTTTGGAAAGTCGGGTTCAATAAAGATTTATCTGCACTAAATTTCTTCCCAAAAGAACTGCAAGAAGCCGAATACAAACTTGAAAATTCAGCACAACAACAAAATAAGTCGCTATTTCTGATAAACTATGGTAACAATATCGACCAGGTTCTTTCGGCTAATTCTTTATTGTATAGTAGATTACAACAAGATACAGGTATGATCGCTATCAATTCCATTGGTGAAATTGTTCTATCGAAAAAGGATCAGGAGGCGAAAATTGCCCAGTGGAATTCCTTTTGGACAGATGTCCGTAAAACGGAAATCCGCGAGAATCTTATCCGTTCTAGCGCTGCTTTTGGTTTCAAACCAACTGCTTATCAAGCTTTCTTCTCCCTTTTGGATCAAAAATTTTCGACCGTCACATGGGATGATTATCAGAAACTCAACAATGGAATATTGAGCGAGTATATCAGTTCCAAAGATGGCTTTTTCACCGCAAATACCATTGTAAAAACGGCAGAAGGAAACCGGGAAAAATTGATGAAGCAGTTCAATAATGGCAGTACCGTTGTCATTGATCGCAAAGAAATGAATGAAACCTTTTTGGGACAGCTGGTCAATGACTTCAACACCTTGGTCAATTATAGCTTTGTAGCCATATTTGTTATTCTTTGGTTGTCATTTCGCCGCATCGAGCTGACATTGATCAGCATGGTACCTATTGTGTTAACAGGCTTGGTTACAGGGGGCCTCATGGGCCTGTTTCACCTCGAATTTAATATTTTCAGTACCATTGTCTGTACACTTGTATTCAGTCACGGTGTAGACTTTGCCATATTTATGACCGCAGCCCTGCAAAAAGAATACAGTACCGGCAAAGATGAAATGCCTATGTACCGTACGTCTATTCTACTTGCCGTATTAACGACAATTTTAGCCATCGGTGCTTTAATTTTCGCTAAACACCCGGCATTAAAATCCATTTCAGCAGTTTCCCTACTCGGTGTTACAGCAGCGGTTTTAAACACTTTTGTTCTTTATCCGCTCGTTTTTAGGTTTGTATTTCGCCGCAGGCCTTCCCAAGGCTTATCTCCGCTTAGTTTGCGTCTGCGCTTGATTTCAGCGTTTTCGTTCAGCTACTATATCATCGGAAGTATGCTTTCAGGCCTTCTCTTTAGTTTGATCTCTAATAGAGCTTGGATGACACGCGTAATGTCTCGTTTTGGAGACTCTGT
Source organism: Sphingobacterium siyangense (assembly GCF_007830445.1). Taxonomy (GTDB): domain Bacteria; phylum Bacteroidota; class Bacteroidia; order Sphingobacteriales; family Sphingobacteriaceae; genus Sphingobacterium; species Sphingobacterium siyangense. Next base: position 42,492 of record NZ_VLKR01000016.1, read on the forward strand.
ATTGAAGTCCAACCCTTTTGTCAAGAAACAGCAATTCAACGCGCATGACGAAGACTTCAAAAAACCCGCGATTATTATAGCCAATCACAATTCGCTATTAGATACACTTCTTATTGGGCGTTTATTGCCAAAGTGCGTATTTGTTACGAACGAATGGGTCTACAAATCACCAGTCTTTGGCCGTGTGGTTAGGCGTGCAGGTTTTTTAATGCTCGACGACGATTTAGAAAAATCGAAAAACATCTTAAAGCAACGTATCGATGCTGGGTATTCGATTGCGATTTTTCCAGAAGGAACGCGATCGGCAACAAATGATGTACAACGGTTTCACAAAGGCGCATTCTATATTGCCGAACAGCTGCAATTGGATATCCTCCCTATTTATATACACGGAGCTGCCGATGTTTGTCCAAAAGGAGATTTTGTCATTTATGATGGAACACTCAGTACAGTCATAGGCGAAAGAATTCGACCTACCGACCAACAGTTTGGAGATAATTATTCTGCACGCTGTAAAACAATCAGTCGCTTATTCAAACAACAGTTCGCTGAAATCAGAAAGCAATTTGAGGGTCCGACTTACTTTAGAGAAAAAATAAGCTTAAACTATCGGTATAAAGAAACGGAAATCGAAAAATTAAGCCTAAATGATTTTGACCTTCATCAGGAGTCTTATGCAACCTGGAATAATTTCATTGCAGCAAATGCAAAAATTTTGCATATTGGAAACGATTTTGGTCATATTGATTTTTTGTTGACCATGCAACAGGCACAGCGACATATAGAAAGCTATATCCGTGATCCTGAAAAACGTGCTATTGCGGGCAATACGTATCTAAAGCATAAACGTAAATTGACTTATCTAAATCAGCCGACCGAAACCACATTACGTTTCGATGTACTGATCTGGGGCAGCAACGATGAAAAGGTTGAAATCAGCGATTCGATACATACTATTGTATGTTATGATTTCCTAGAAAAGCCACATTACATTGGTTTTGAAGAAGTATTTAAAGATCAATACAGTTGCGTATTAAAAAGAAGAACAAATGGATAAAGTCTACGATAGCGTCATCATTGGTTCAGGGCTAGGAGGCCTTGTTACCGCAGTTCTCCTTGCTAAATTTGGACGCGAAGTATGTGTCATTGAAAAAAACAATCAATATGGTGGCAATCTGCAGACTTTTGTGCGAGACAAAGAAATCTTAGACACAGGGGTACATTACATTGGCGGTTTGGGTGAAGGTGAAAACCTGTATAAATATTTTGAGTATCTGGGGATTATGAAGGATCTATCGATCCAACGCATGGGAATCGATGAATATGATCGAATTTCATTTGATGGAAATCCGATCAATTATCCACATGCACAAGGATATGAAAATTTTGTACAACAATTGCTTCATTACTTTCCTGAAGAAAAGCAGGCCTTAACCGTATATTGTGAGAAGATACAGGACATCTGTAATTCATTTCCTATGTATAATCTCCGCAAAAGTTTTGGGTTCAATGAGGCTGTACTCGGTATTTCATTGAAGTCTTTTTTAGACGATTTGACCGATAACGAACTCCTTAAGGCTGTACTCGTCGGTTCGAACTTCCTTTATGTTGCAAAAGCAGAAAGTACCCCACTCTATGTACATGCGCTTACCATAAACTCCTATATTCAGTCCGCTTGGCGTTGTGTAAACGGCGGTAGCCAAATTGCCAAGTTATTGATCCGCCAATTGCGTAAATATGGTGGTGACATCATCAAAAATAAAGAAGTCATTGCTGTAGAAATGGACGATCAGCTGATCAAAGCAGTACGCACCGATGACCAGCAGCTGATTTATGCAAAGGAGTTTGTTTCGAATATCAATCTCCGGCATACCTTTGCCATGCTGCCTGAAAGATTTCAAAAGCAAGCTTATGTCAAGCGTATACAAGGCTTACCGTTGAGCCCTTCGGTTTTTTCCGTTTACATCGTTTGTAAAGAAGGTTATATCCCCTATCAAAATTATAATATTTACCATTATAAAAACATCGCTTCCGTTTGGTATAATCAGGAGCAATCTCCCTTAGTCGTTTCCATGAGCTGTAACAGCGAAAATCAACGCTATTGTAGCACCATGACCGTGATGTGTTATATGACTGCGGACGAAGTGCAACAGTGGAATGAGACTTTCAATCGGTCCATTATCCAGCAGTTAAGTAGCCGTGGTGAAGAGTATGAAGCCTTTAAAGCTGCCAAGGCTGCAGAAATTATCGAAGAACTCCAACACTTGTTTCCGAATATTAAAGCTGCCGCTCAATCTGTTCACACGTCCAGTCCATTAAGCTACCGTGATTTTATCGGGGCCGAGGAAGGTAATATGTATGGCTATTTAAAAGAATACAAGCATCCGTTGAATAGCTTAATTTCCACGAAGACGAAAGTCAAGAACTTGTTTCTGACAGGCCAAAATGTCAAGATGCACGGTGTGTTGGGGGTTACAATTACAGCCTTCTCCTGTTGCTTAATGATGCTTGGAAAAGAATTTGAAGATGATCTATTTAAAGAGAATGATGAAAAAGTATTGGTTGGCGATTTGGATAGCATCACTATTTAGCTCTTGTGCGCTAAATGGTGCCCTGAAAGAAAAAGCTAAATTCGAACAGCAGGCGATTCCGACATTAAGGTTGGCCGACTCTACGGACAATTATCTCAGCATAGACAGTAACTTCCTATTTCATAACGCACAAGGTTTATGGGAACTCTACGTCAGCGGTAACCCGATGGAACTTGGATTAAAAACGGGTATACTGACACAATCGCTTTATGCCTACCAAGAAAAGGCTTTCTTTTCTAAAATTCAAGAGTTTATCCCTTCTCAGCGCAAGCAGAAATGGATGATGAAATTGACTAAAGTCTATAATCGAAACATCCATAAATATATCCCGATAGCGTATAGAAAAGAGATTTTTGGATTGTCACGGTATGCTTCTCCTCGCTACGACTCCCTTATGGATCCCTATCAGCGGAATCTTTTTCTTCATGGGGCCCATGACTTGGGTCATGCTTTTCAGGACCTCGCTTTGGTTGGCTGTTCTTCCTTAGCGGCATGGGGACCAAAGTCTGCAGATGGCGAGCTCATTATCGGGCGAAATTTTGACTTTTATGCGGGCGACGATTTTAGTCACAACAAATTAATCACTATTGTGAAACCCGATTCTGGTTATTCATTTCTCTCCGTGGGCTGGGCAGGCATGATTGGTGTCGTCTCCGGCATGAACAGTGCTGGCCTGACAGTTACACTCAATGCAGGAAAATCGTCTATTCCTTGGGCTGCAAAAACGCCTATATCTATTGTTGCCCGAGAAATACTCCAATATGCTCGAAATTTTAAGGAAGCCATCGCCATTGCAAAAAAACATCCTATTTTTATTTCAGAATCACTTATGATCGGGTCTGCAGATGAAGGCCGTGCCATCTTAATTGAGATGTCGCCACATAAATTTGCTGTTTTTGAATCAGACAATGCAAATTACCTGCTATGCACAAATCATTTTCAGAGCAGTACCTATCAATCCGATAAGCGCAATCAAAAACAGATTGAAGAAAGCCACAGTGTTTATCGACACCAACTGCTGACAGAGCAGTTGCAACAGCAGGATAAGCTTACAGCCCCTAAAGTTGCGGCTATACTAAGAGATCGCAATGGATTAAAAAATAAAGAAATAGGCTATGGCAATGAAAAGGCCTTAAATCAGCTCTTGGCTCATCATGGCGTCATTTTCCAACCAAAAAAACGCCTTGTATGGATCTCAGCCAACCCCTATCAGCTTGGGGAATTTGTCTGTTATGACTTAAATAAAATCTTCGACAACAAGGCACATCAGCCAGCGTCTACATTGGCCAATACAGCATTGAATATTCCCCAAGATACATTTTTGAATAGTAAAGCCTACCGCGATTATGAGGATTACCGTAAACGAGATCGAATAATAGACCACAAACTGAAGTCTGACCAAGAAATTACTGAATCGGAATGGCAGGAATATCAAAAGCTCAATCCCCTGTTTTGGGCAGTCTATCACAAGAGAGGAACGTATTATTTTGAGCAAAAGCGCTATGAAGAAGCACTAAAGCAATTGCAACAGGCCGACTCCTGCGAAGTGACCACTTTGGTTGACCGCAAAAACATTGCTTCATATATTCATAAAATTGAGAAGAAAGGAGATAATCGATGATCCCAACGATAGAACAAGCCAGTCTTGAAGAAATAACCCATTATCAAGATGAAAAGCTAAGATATGTTTTAAACTATTTGAATACACATTCAACTTACTACAAACGTCTTTTTCAACGTGAAGGAGTTGACTTACAACGCATCCGCGGTGTTCAGGATCTCCCCCTTTTGCCGACGACTTCCAAAGAACAGCTGCAGCAGTTTAACTGGGATTTTCTGTGCGTCCCCGAAGAGGAGATTGTCGACTTCTCCACAACTTCCGGTACACTGGGGACACCTGTTGTATTTGGATTAACAGACGCGGACCTGGAGCGTCTCGCTTATAATGAGATGATTTCCTTCCAACGGGTAGGTATTAAAAAAGGCGACCGGGTACAAATTATGACGACCCTAGATCGTCGTTTTATGGCGGGATTAGCTTACTTTCTTGGACTCCGTAAAATTGGAGCCGGAATACTTCGTATTGGGGCTGGCATACCTCAAATGCAATGGGATTCAATCCAGCAGTTTAAACCCAAATTTCTTGTTGTCGTCCCCTCCTTCCTACTCAAAATGATTGCTTATGCCGAAGAACATAACATCGACTACAACAGCAGCTCTGTAAAGGTCGCCATTTGTATCGGTGAAAATCTTAGAACTGCGGACCTGCAGGACAACCAACTGGCAAAACGAATTCAGGAAAAATGGAATATTGCCCTCTACTCCACTTATGCTTCCACCGAAATGAGCTCAGCATTCACAGAATGTGAAGCTTTTGCCGGTGGTCACCAACATCCAGCATTAATCATTACCGAAATATTGGACGATAATGACCATCCTGTATCCGATGGTCAACTGGGAGAATTAGTTGTCACCACCTTAGGAATAGAGGCTATGCCCGTTTTGCGCTATAAAACTGGCGATATGGTCAGACGACATGCTGGCCCTTGCACATGTGGTCGGAACTCCTATAGAATAGGCCCTGTTGAAGGCCGAAAACAGCAGATGATTAAGTATAAGGGTACGACGCTGTTTCCCCCGGCTATGTTTGATGTATTGGCCAGCTACACCGCAATTGAACATTATCAGATCGAGATCTCCAGCACTGCAGTCGGTACAGACGACATTCGGATTTTAATATCCTCCAAACAACAAAACAGCGCATTATTAAAAGAAATCAAAGATAGTTTTCAGGCGAAACTGCGCGTAATTCCCAATGTGGAGTTCGAACGCGAAGAAATTTTGATCAGCCGGATTTATAATCCGCTCAGCAGAAAACCCATTTATCTGGTGGATGAAAGGAAATTGTAAGTAGCCCACAGTACTATCACCCAGATGCTAAGCATTCATATACAAATCATTAGCCCACGTATAAAAAAATAGGGAATTAGCGAATGTTAAACATAAAAATGCTGTCGACAAAAGGCATTAAAAATAGTCTGCTAAAAGATTGAATTTTATCGCAAAGATTATTTGTAAGATCTAGAAAATAGTATATCTTTGCGACAGGTCCCCGTAGTTCAATGGATAGAATTTCAGATTCCGGTTCTGACGATATGAGTTCGAATCTCGTCGGGGACACATTTAAAAATAAACCCCACTTTAAATTAATTTAAAGTGGGGTTTATTTTTAAATTTCACTTCACAACGCCTAAAATGCCAACTAACCTATATAGCTTGCCCAGAAAAATTACAATATGAGCAGACTCAATTCTTTGATCAAAAACTTTCAAACTAAAAGCGCTCTGGATTTATTAAATTATTCTTTAAAAATTCGTCAATAACATCGACGCACTTATTCACCCAAGGATGGAAAAGCCAGAAAGGGTGAACCTGTACATCAAATGTATACACTTGATGTGCCGTCCCCCAACGCTTTAGCATACCGACCAATTCATCTTGTCCGGCATGGAATCTAGGAAGACCGCTATTTATGAATAACATCGGAATTTTCTGTTCCTCTCTGGCCCAAAATATAGGCGAAGCCTCCTTCCATATTAACGGTTTTTCGGCAAAGGTTCCTCCAAGCCAGAAGGCATCAGGAGAATCGGGCTTTCGTTCTAAATTGAGTGAAAGCGGAGCCATGAAATCCACCACTCCATCCAAATTAATAATAGCCTGAATCTGCGTACTGTGTTTAGACTCAAGAAATGATTCAAATTCGGGCACATTACCTGTCAATCCAACCAGACTCGCTAGGTGACCTCCTGCGGAACTTCCCGCCACCACGATACGGCTACTGTCGATATCGTACTGATCGGCATGATTTTTAAGCCACAAAATTGCCGATTTGATATTGAGTAAGGCATTGGGATATTTTGCCTCCAAAGATAATTGATACTCCACTGGAATGCAGACATACCCTTTTCTCGCCAGCAACTGTGCCATGGGTACATCCATTTCCTTCTGCCCAGAACGCCATCCACCACCATGGATCCATATCACTGCCGCATGTTTTCGCTGGTCATTTGGCCGGATAACATCGAGATGTAGATCCCGAGGGCCAAAATCGGTTCGAGCTAGATGTGCATATACCAGATTACGTACGACCTTTAGATCTCCTCCTAGGCTGTCCATAGCCGGTCGTGCATGGGGATAGCTTTTCTTGATCTGCCGCCATACACGCATCGTATTATAGGTCGTATCTTTCGGAATGTCTCGATTCTGCGCCCACACCGAATCGCAAAACATAAACAATAATAATGTACTCCACAAAAGAGCCTGTGAGCGATATTTATTTTTCCATTTCATCGAGCATTTCTTTAACTTTCCAATCCTCCATTACTTTTTCGAGTTTATAAACATCCCGTTTATCTTCCGGTAACTGATGTGACCAAGTCACTCGCTTTGAGAGTTCCGATGCCCCTGCTCCCTTAGACCCCAATTCGGCGTAAAATACAGTTTTATCTTTATCTGGGAACAACGTGTCACCCTTCCATTCATTCCAGCCTTCAGGAATAATATGAGCTCCTAGGTTACAATCTACCAGAACCGTATTTGCATAAGGACGCCATGGCCTGCCAAGAAATACTTTATCGACAGACTCATCTGCAGCTACAAAATCACATTGGTCGAAAACGTAACCATAAAATTGCCCCTGCGGCGTAGAAGCTGCTGTGACATACGAATTCCGCAAAGAAATCAGTCGGCAACTCTTAAAGAATGCAATGCCTGGCCCGAAGATAAAATCCGTCGTGCCGCTGATACTGCAATCAGAAAAATAGCTTCTTGCACCGCTTTTACCCAGATACAAGGTGTCCTGAAATCCCAAAAGACGGCAATTAACCAGTGCTATCTGATCCCCTTCTAGATGAAGTGCTACGGCCTGCCCTACTGGTCCGGCTGCATTTTCGATAGTTATATCCTTGATAAGCACCCTATTTGCACGTACCAATAGCGTATAACTACTAAAAGTCCCAAGCTTCGGCTGCCCTGTCTCATCCGGACAATCAACCAACTTACCTGCATAATCATCAAAAATAATCTTGGTATTGGCAGCATCCTCACCAACAAGCTGGACATTTTCGACATAAGTTGGGATAACTATTTTCTCGTGATAAATTCCCTTCCTGATCCAAATCCGAACCGCATGTTCTGCACGAAAAGCACGAACGGAATTCACGGCTGCCTGTATACTTGTGAAATCACCTTTTCCGTGTTGGTCTACAGTGATCACTTCAAGGCTGGCCGCTCGCAATCCCGATCCTAACAATGACAGGCTAACAACTAGATAAACTGCCACCAAGATCTTAATTAATTTTATCCGTCTCATAAATCAGAAAATAATTGCATTATCAAACTAATATATTTATATATAAACTTTATTCATAACTTTAAAATATTCCAATAATTTCATAGTTATTAAAGGGTCAAAACTATGTTATTGATCTATTCGAAACCAATCCACTTCTGCATAGCCACTATCATTGATATGCTTTTCGCGGCTGGCATAGAGTCCTAATGTGGCTCCTATCCATTTGCCAGGTTTCGCTTGGAAGCCATTTTCCACGACTGTATATTTTTTACCATCCAAGCTATACGTCCAGCTGCAGGTCTTTCCATTTTTAACTTGTACACGAAGGTAGACAAAGTCTTCTGGCAAAGTAGCGATGCGCCTGACCTGCTCTTCAGCTCCCGAATAGGCATTGACACAACTACCATAATAAAGTTGAAAGTGGCCCTTTTCCTTACGGATAAAAAACTGACTATAATCTTCGCCGACCACCACCAATCCTGCTTTTTCACCAAGTTCCTTCTCGCTAGGACGCAGTCGTATTTTTGCTGTCGCACTGAAATTTTCGGCAGGGAATTTTTGCGTCAGTATATTTGGCGCTGCCATCAGATTTTTACTTCCTTCAGGAAGCTGCTGGCTATAAAGCCGAAGTTTGCCTTCGTGTGATGGCATAAGCCAGTTTCCATCCGGATTTGCCTGCCATTGCCACTGCAGTCCTAAATGAGGAGAATCAAACTCATCCGATTCCTGAGGATTCATCAGAGCAATAACCTGGTTTCCTACATTAGGTTTTTTATAGCTCATCACGGGTGTCCCTACTCCATTTCCATCGATGTCCTCGCCTATAATGGGCCAATCGGCTTTCCAAACCATAGGCTGCAGATGGACCACACGCCCCATGGCTTCTTTATCCTGAAAGTGGAAGAACCAGTTTTCTCCTGAGGGTGTGTCTACCCATGCTCCCTGATGTGGACCATTAACTGTCGACTTGTTCTGGGCCATAGCCACCTTGCGTTCATAAGGTCCATAAATACTTTTCGAACGCAAAATCAATTGCCAGCCCGTTGATACGCCACCTGCTGGTGCAAACAAATAATAATATCCATTCCGCTTATATACTTTGGGGCCTTCAATTGTAGGATCCAATTCATGTCCATCATAAACGATCGTACCTCTGTCCAATACAGAAGTTCCATCGGTACTCATCTTGGCGATAGCGAGCACGCTTTTCAAGCCTGCTCTGCTCCCCGCATAGGCATAAGCTAAATAAGCCTGACCATCTTCATCCCAAAAAGGACAAGGATCGATCAATCCTTTCCCTTGGAAAACCAACGTAGGAGCAGACCATGGCCCCCGAATATTCTTGGTCTTTATCTGATAAATCCCAAAATCCGGATCGGGATAATAAATATAAAACTCTCCATCGTGATACCGTATGGAAGGCGCCCATACACCACCTCCGTGTTGCACTTTATTGAACACCTCTTCCGGTAACTGCCTTTGCAACGCATGTCCTATAATCGTCCAGTTGATCATATCTTTAGAATGTAGAATGGGCAGGCCTGGACTGTGATTAAAACTTGAGGCAATCATATAATAATCTTCACCTACACGGATAGCATCGGGATCGGAATAATCTGCATTGATGATAGGGTTTTTGAATTTTCCATTTCCAAGATCCGGGCTCCAGACCTTAGAATTATAATGTTGTCCGAAAGTCAATGAAGAACTACAGAAGCTCATAATGGTCATCAGGCAAACATATTTCCATTTTTTTTTATCGGTATTTAGCATAAATTCGAATTTTAAGTTTTATTTCACAACAATTTCATAAACTTTACCTTTCGTGGTAGAAAGATCATAAAGCACTGTTTCGGGAATTTCAAATGAACTATTTTGTGTTATTACCAATGGTTTTTTGATTTCATCTAGGTCAAAAAAGGAGTTCGTATTTTTTCCATTCGCTTTTTTCAACCGCTTCCTTTCTAAATAGAGTGTACTCCCAGAGTTAATACGAATACGGCAATTGCCTCCTAAGGTCGAGTTGACCTTTAATTTCGTTAACTTTCGATTTTTCCAGCTCATATCTATAATAAATCCACCTCTAGTGACTAAACCGTTCACTTCGCCATTCGGTAGCTCATCTGGCCAAGCAGGTAATAAAAATATGCTCCCATCATAGGATTGCACCAACATCTCTGCGATTCCAGATGTACAGCCAAAATTACCATCAATCTGAAAAGGTGGATGGGCGTCCAGTAAATTAGGATAGGTACCACCATGTTGTCCTTTCCGTTCCTCTGGGGCTGGGCTCAATTGATCTTTGATCAATTTATATGATTGATTACCGTCCAGCAAACGTGCCCACCAATTTACTTTCCAGCCCATAGACCAACCAGTCGACTTATCTCCGCGGTAGATCAATGAGTTTTTTGCTGCCTGAGCAAGTTCAGGGTTGCGAAAAGGTGAAATCTGACCAGATGGAAACAATCCGTATAGATGCGATATATGACGGTGACGATCATTTTTTCTATCCAAATCTTTAAGCCACTCCTGAAGCTGACCATGTTGACCAACTTGCATTGGTGGCAACTGTGCCAGACTTTGTTTGACAGAATCCCGCAATACGACATCAGCATCCACAATGTAGGATGCACGGATAAAATTATTAAAGACATCAAACACAAGTTGATTATCCATTGTCGTGCCTGCTGAAACCCCAACACTACCTGCTTCATAGCTATTTTCAGGACTGATGGAAGGACTTACGACCAGCCATTTCCCAGATGGATCCTTCGTCAAAACATCCAGGTAAAATAAAGCCGCTCCTTTCAATACATGATAATAATCCTTCAAAAATTGCATGTCTCCTTTATACAGATAATGTTGCCAAATGTGTTGGCTCAACCAAGCTCCGCCCATTGGCCACATACCGTAAAAACCGCCATCTACAACCCCCGTAATGCGCCATAAATCAGTGTTATGATGAGCATTCCACCCTCTGGCATGGTACATTTTCTGTGCACTCTCTTGACCTGTAACAGCAAGATCATTTAACATACTAAACAATGGTTCGTGCATTTCACTTAAATTCCCTACCTCAGCCGGCCAATAGTTCATTTCAGTATTGATGTTTATCGTATACTTACTATCCCAAGGAGGAGAAAGTTTGGCATTCCAAATCCCCTGTAAATTGGCAGGCTGGCCTCCAGGTTGTGAAGAAGAAATCAACAAATAACGACCAAATTGAAAATAAAGAGCAACTAATTGTGGATCAAAATTTGTCGCAAATTCCCGAATCCGCACATCCGTTGTTTTTTTTGCCTGCGCATTGTTACCAAGGTCCAATTTCACCCGACTGAAGAACTGCTGGTATTTTCTCACATGCTGCTCCAATGCTTTCGCGTAAGAAATTCCTTTTGATTTTTCAAAAATTCGTATGGCCTTTCGTTCAGGATCGATGGAGAGATCCTTGTAATTTTTGAAGTTTGTTCCAATGGATACATAAAGAATTACTTCATCTGCATTTTTAATTGTAATCTGCTCACCATGATGATTAATTTGACCACCTTTAACCTGCGGATAAACAAATCCATAGAATGCCACCTGCCCTTCTTTAGAATCCACCGTACCTCCTTTTCCCCGCAGAAATAATGCTCCATTATTTATGCCTAGGCCAATATTTTGATGTGGACTTTTCCAGTTTAGATCCATTGAAATACTTTTCGCTTTATCAGCAGTGATGCGGATCAACAGCAAACTGTCGACCAGTGACGTAAACATTTCCCTTCGATAATGGACGCCATCGACTTGATAAGAAACAGTACTTATCGCTTTATTTAAATCCAACTCCCGTCGATATTGAACAGGGTGACGGTGAGTCGGAAATCCAAGCAATAGACTACCGAAAGTTTGGTAAGGCATGCCATAGTCCAATCCTGCTGGTGCAGCTCTTGGAAAAGCGAGATTCGACAGTTCCTGCGCTTCTTTATTCCTGCCCTCAACTAAAAACTGACGAATCTTTACAATATCCGTGTATTTGCCTTCAGGCACATTGTTTCCAGGGCGTCCGGCCCAGATCGTTTCTTCATTCAGTTGAATCTCTTCTTGGGAAACTCCACCGTATACCATGGCACCGATACGCCCATTCCCCAAAGGCAATGCTTCGTTCCAGTTACTAGCCGCTTTATCATAGTGTAACTTCAATTCTTGCGATGAACTAAACTTCCAAAACAGCAATAGAACACTAGAAAATATAAGATATTTGATATTCATATCAAGATATAGATTTATGGTTTAATCATTTTAATTTCATGAAGCCAAGCTGCCAATATGCTTGGCCAAGTTGCTGTCGACCCTGGATTGTTGACCAGTGCGATGGCATGTCCTCCCTGTGGAAAAATATGCAAAGAGGCTGTAATCTTATGTTCTAGTAAAGCTTGATAATATAAAAGGCTATTTTGTACAGAAACAGTCTTATCGTTTTGAGCATGCACCAAAAATGTGGGCGGCGTACGCTCTGTCACCTGAGCCTGCAAACTAAACAGCTCTTTTTGAGAATCATCAGCGACCTTACCCAATAGATTATCCACGCTTCCCTGATGGGCATGATCACCCTTCATTGTAATTACGGGTGACACCAAAACGCTGAAATTGGGTTTACTGCTTAATTGATCTATCGCATCACCCAGAACTTTGATCGGCCGTTCTATGCTCGATAAGGAAGCAGCAAGATGTCCTCCGGCCGAACAGCCCATCACACCAATACGACCGGGATCGATATGCCATTCAGCCGTCTTAGACCGAATAACACGGATTGCCCGCTGTGCATCCTGCAGGGGGGCCAGCGGTCGATCGATCACGTCAGGCGAGTTTGGCAAGCGATGAAGCAACACGAACGCATTGATACCAATTGTATTAAACCATTTGGCCAACTGTGTGCCACTGATCACATAAGCCAAACGGGCGTAACCTCCTCCAGGAATAATCAATACTGCAGTTCCTGAATTTTCTTGTTTTGAAACAAAAAAAGGAATAATCCGAGGCGCAGCAACTTGATACACGCGTTCGTTAGCAATACTATCTAAAAGCTTCAACCCTTTACTATTTGGCATTGTTGTATCGTATAACAGAATTGATTCTTGACCCTGGGTCAGTAGATATGCAAAAGATAAGAGAATTGTCAATAACTTTTTCATTTACACGGAGATTTAAGTCAAAAAATTAATGTTAGGTCTGTACATCCAGTACTTCAAATCTCTACACAATCTCATAGACTAATTAATTTTGACAGCATTAGTTTTTGCGCCATGTTTAAAACTTAATTTCTTTTTATCTATGTTCGAATTATTAAATACAATATTCGTTGAGTTGAGTCCATTTACTTCTAATTCTGGAGAGATGTTCTTGTCAAATCTCAAACCTTCAAACCGTAAGTTAGAAGCATTTTCAATATAAATAGTTGGTATCTTAGCATCTTTCGAGTGCAAGAATGCATTTTTCACAACAATACCCATTGCATCTTTAAGCTCAATCACTTTGTTGGCAACAATGTTTAGATTGGTCATGCTAACCTGCTGCACGGGCATCTCTGGCAATCCCCGAACAAAGATGCCAACTTGAGCCCCCCTACATGTAATTGCATCGATTGATATATTACGGAATCGTGGGGTTTCAATACTTACAGGCGGGACCTCTTGAACTTCGTTGGCCTGTGGAGGCTTCGTCCAATAGTACATATCAAAATATATAGCCTCCTGCACAATATTATTCATATTGATATTGCGGATGTGGATATTTTCCACTATCCCGCCTCGACCACGTGTGGTCTTAAAACGCAAGCCTTTGTCAGTCCCCATAAAAGTGCAGTCTTCTACAAAAATATCTCGTGCGCCACCGGACATCTCACTACCCACCACAAAGCCACCGTGTCCTTTATAGACTTTATTATGGCGAATAATAACGCGTTCGGTCGCAATCCCACGTTTGCGTCCTTCTTCATCTTTACCTGATTTAATACAAATCGCATCGTCACCCACATCCAGGACGCAATGCTCTATTAGCACATTCGAACATGATTCGATGTCAATACCGTCTCCATTCTGGGCATAATCCGGGTTTGTGATTTTCACATCTCTTATGGTCAGATGCTGCGTCATAAGGGGATGTAAATTCCAGGCAGGTGAATTTTGGAAGGTCACACCTTCAAGTAATACGTTCTTACATTTGGTCAAAACTAACAAGTTAGGCCTTAAATAATCTTTGATATCCTCGAAGTCAGTCAATTTTTTGCCCTCAGCTAACAAGAAAGAACGTCTTTCTTCATGCGCAAGCTTCGATTTGACACTGGGGTACCATGTTTTGCCGTCGGCACTGATTAAACCACCGGACGCAACTTTAGTTTTCCATTCGCTTTCTGTCAATGCTCCTTTACCAACCATCCTCCAAGCATCTCCATTGCCATCAATAATACCTTTGCCTGTTATAGCAATATTCTCAAGTTCTGTACCGCTGATCGGTGATTCGTTTCGTGCCGAAACTTTTCCTTCATAATTTCCTGCTACAATTTTGTACTGGTTGAAGTCATCTGTAAACTGCAAAAAAGCGTTTTCTTCCAAATGAAGGTTCACATTGCTCTGTAATATTATTGGCCCTGAAAGCCAATAGCCGGCCGGCACCAAGACAACACCGCCACCGCTTTTGCTACTAGAACGAATAGCCTCATTTATACTACTTGTGTTTAAGGTATAGCCGTCTCCCTTCGCTCCAAACCTCTCGATACTAATCGTATCATTTCGAAATTGAGGTCGTTCCACCTCAGGAAGATTATTCCAATGATATGGACTATCTACCGACTGAGCGCTAATATGCTGGCATACTCCGAGTGCTAAACAAAAGCACGCCAGCTTTAGCCCTTTTTTCTTATTTTTTTTAAACATCTATTTTAGTTTTACTCATCTGTTATACAAAATCTATAAAATATCAGATCTGCCCCTCTGTTATGGAAGCTACCAATTTATTGAGATACACCTCTAGGTATGTATAGCCTGATTCGGTTAGATCGGTTGCTTGTTTTTCGGGGTAATTCTTTTTAAGCCAGCCATCTGGTATTCCATCCCGGTCACGATCTTGAATGGCTGTGCCAGCCTCCAACGATGGCCAGGCCCCATATCGATTACCCACAGGATCTGGATTAATATCCTGCTGTGAATCGATCAAACCTTTACGGGGATACTGTAGGCTTTTCCATTTTCCCCCTTCGCCATTGTGAGGGCTCTTTCCTTGAAAAGTAGCACTCCCACTACGTGTTTCGTTAATGATGCGCTGATCGACAGCATCACGTACATAGGAGTTACCTGCATATGTCAGTACTTTTTCGTAAGCTGTTTGTTCGTCGTGGGTATGGATCGTTCCTTGTAGAGGTATCTCCTTATCTAATCTGATTCCCGACTGAATCTGTTCGCCGACGATCCGCACACCCTGCCAATTATCTGCGGAAATGCTGGAATTGTGGGTCAGTAAATTACCGCTCACAAAATATTTACCCCATACATCTTTGATCTTTGGAAAAGGGTGCTCTTCTGTTTTGGCATTAATGGCTATAATTCTATCCTTAATGTTACTATTCGTAGCAGGCCCAGGTTTATACAAGTTATTAACGATGTTAACATACATGGCTTCACCGCCATATACTCCATTGCCATTCCAATTGTAAATTACATTATTACGAATATCTGTCGTATCGCTTCCTGCGTAAAGGGCTCCTGGGCCCAATCGAGGGCTTCTACTATCATGATGAGCAAGGAGGTTGTGGTGAAAGGTTGCATGAACTCCCCCCCAAATAGCACCATAACCATGTGGACCTTTGGAATGTCCAGAAAGACGCAGACTCTCAGAAATAATGCACCATTGCATCGTGAAATTTTTATTGTCATAGAATGAAGCACATTCATCCGTACTCCAGCTAATGGAGCAATGGTCGATGATGATATGCTGCCTTTGGCGTCCTCCAAGAGCATCCGCTCCGTCAGCATCGCGGCCAGCGAGCTGCAGATCCCCCATACGGAAACGCAGAAATCGGATAACTATATTATCCGCATCTACTGAAACAGGATTTCCCGCTAACGTAATTCCTTCACCGGGAGCAGATTGCCCAGCTATCGTCAAATCACCCTTGTTTATTGACAATCGTTGTTGGAGCCATATTGTCCCCCCTACTTTAAACAAAATTGTTTTTGCCCCATCTTGTCGTAGGCACCAGCGTAACGAGCCTTCTTTTAGTTGTGCATCACCCTGGTCGTCATCACGCAATGTATTCACATAATAGACTGTACCAGCCCGACCTCCTTTTGTAAACATTCCGCCGCCTTCAGCTCCCGGAAAAGCTGCAATATGCTGAGCAGAAACTCGTGTGTTATAAAATATCAAACACAACATTCCGCACCATATCAATTTGTTCATACTTACCTTTCCTGATTTAACATTATGCATATTTCAATCTATTCAAACCAACGTGGATCTCCAGCAGTACCACGTCCACCAAATCCATTACCAGCTTTAATACGAAAGTCTTTATTCATCGGATTTACAAATAAGTCTTCCGCGGTTCCGCTGAAAATAGTGATCTCCGAAAAATCCCGGGAAGTACGCTCTATCTGCAATTCATTTGTACGATAGCTCCCAGCAAACGATACGTTAAGCGCAAAACCAGCATGATCGTAGCTCGTTGCGTTTATACGCCCACCACTGTTCGTTCCGGCAATAATATTGTTGCTTCCAACAAAGGAAAAAGGCAATCGAGCGGTATCAAAGCGGAGCAATTGAGTCATTGCTGCATTTTGATTATAAAAAGTACAATTGCCAACAACTATCTTTCCGACAGCGACGCGAACGTCCATCAACTGCGTTGTCAGATCGGTAAAGGTACTGTTGGTTATTGAGATCGAATCCACACTTGCGGTGCTACCACCGATATTTACCACACCATATCCTCCGATTTTATCGACTCTACAATGATCAAAGTTTATCCCTTTCACGGTCACAGCATTGTTAAGGCGTACCACCCCACTACCTAGTCTTTCTATATAACAATTTTTAAAAGTGTAGGCAGCTACACTTGCACCATTTTTATCCTGAGAGATCAAAAAAGAGCTACCGTTTGCATAAATTTCGAGATTTTCAAACACGACCTCACCCAAGACAAGATCGGTCAATTGCAGACCCAAAAGATTTAACTTAGGATAATTGCCGCCGGCATCTGAGGTGCCGGTCAGATTTAGGTTACTGATTCCTGCAGGTATCAGTAAATTGGCCAAATCGTAAGTCTTACCACCTGTAAATACCAGCACGATATTGGTTTTTCCTTGGGCAACAGCTGAGCTTATCAGCGTAGGGATATCGTCTCCAGGGTTTACTGTTATCATCTCTCCTCCAGCTATACCTAAGGTTTTAACTGTCTTTGCTCCTCGCTCGTTTTCCTCGTTAAAAATTGCGACACGATAGCTTGTTCCTGGCCGTAAACCTTCAATCTTGAGATGACCATCGGCTTTATTAGTAGGGGACAAAGTTATCTTCTGCAGTTCAGTATTCTTTACTGGTTCAAAAACACTAACATGAGTTACACGATCTGTTACAGGCCAATAGAGCTCAATATGATCCACACCAATATTCAGTTTACTGAATAACTGCTCTGCAGCTGTCTTAAAATATAATTGCGAATAATTTGATTCTTCACCTGTTTCTGTATTTACTCCTTTCATCCTGACAGAATACTCCGTAAGGCCATCCAGATTATCAAATAAAGTCCGATATTCAACCCTTGCAGGAATGGTGGATGGTGCGAAGGGAGTCAACGTATCAGCTAATATTTCCACTGTCTTAACAATTTCGGCAAACTGCAAACTATCCTTACTAAATTCAAAAATATATTTCTGCGCAGCTACTGTTTTTGTATAGTTAATTTCCACTGAAGTTGCACCGACTACACCAGTAGTAAACTTTAGTGATTTAAAAAGCCGCTGATGTGAAGCATCCACCTCCCAATCGTTAGCTTTCTTACAACTAAGCAGGTTTAAAACCAGAGCCAGCAACATTATGCTATTTAAAAGTATCTTTTTCATAAAACTATTTGCTTGATATTAATAACCGTAGGCATTACTCAGGTAGCCCCTTGCTTCCCGAATATCGTCGATATATATCGGATAAACGTACCGATAATTACAGACGCCATTGCCCATTTTATACTGGTTAAGCTGCGCTTGAATTTCCGCGCCATAGGTCAACGTGGATAAAAATTCCGAATAATTGTACGTAGCCATCAATCCTGTTCCAGCCAATAATGTTCTGATCGGCCAAATTGTATAATTGTATACTTTTCCGGATTCTACTTTTTCTGGCTTGGCAGCATCTTGAGGAAACCATCTGACAGAAATGTAGTCCCCACCTGGAGCCGCAGGCAAATCACCGTAATAATTTAATGAAGCCTTATCAATATATTCGTTATCTTTATAACGGAAATAAACTGTCGAAGGAAATTGTGCTGGCTGATAGGTTTTATCAAATATTTTCACTGGTTTGCTATGATCATACATAATACATAGCGCCATTTTCATATCCTCAATTTTTTTATAAAGCAATCCCCAACGAATCAGATCTTGTTTACGGACAGACTCACCGCCAAACTCCCAAGCACGTTCATTAATTACTGCATCCAAAAAGTTAGCATCATACGCTTGTATTTTGGAAGACCCGACGCCAAATGCTCTTTCACGAACTTTTTCCAAAGCCTGTCTCGGTGATATTTTGGCCATTTCATGTACTGCATCAGGATTTTCAATCTGACTTTGAGCTTCGGCATACATGAGATAAATATCGGAGTATCGCATTAGTATCCAATTGACTCCAGTAGCGATACGCCCTGTCGCGGTCTTGTGCATAGCAAGATAGGAATTAGACATCCAGTAAATCCTCCATTTACCAAATTTTACATCATTCGGATTATTACTCACCTTCTCTTTATTGTCAGCTCCATAGCCAATCCAGCTAAGCGTCACGTCACGCCTTTTATCTTCTCTGTCGAAGGAATAAAAATAATATGCGGTTGAGGTTACATAACTACCACCGAATCCACGGGAGCCATACTTTGAATTTCCATCCACAGCATAGCCCATCAAGGAGCCAATATCTCCATTGTTACCCATGCCAAATGCTACTTCAAACAAATTTTCATTTGAAGCATTTGGACGATTACCACATACGGAAGACCATATATTCTCAAAATCTGGATCCAAACGATGCGGGTTATCTGCTGATCCGATCAATTCTGCGGCCTGTTCTGCTGCGATACGGTAATATTCTTTCCAGTTTTGAGGGCGACCTACATAATAGCCATTGTTGGAAGGTATTGTCGGATGCTTCTCAGCAGTTGAATTAGGAAATGCTTTACTGTCTCTGAGAGACCAGCCGCCAGCAAATAATGCGACACGTGCCAACAGACCTTTTGCGAAACCTTTGGTTACACGTTCTACTGTACCATACTCACTATTTCCGCCTTTGTATGGAAGATAGGACTGTGCTTCTTCCAAGTCCTTTACCAAATAATGATACACCGTATCCTTATCGGATTTTGGCAAGTACACATTAGACAGGTCGGACTTGGAAGCTTCTTTTTTATACGGAATATCACCCCAATACCGCGCAAGCTCAAAAAATGCGAGCGATTTAAGTGTGAGCGCTTCTCCCAGAAGAGGTTTCATGCTATTTGCTTCACTCGCGAGAATCGGTGAATTGCGGATACCATCGACGACTGCGGTTGCCATTTCTGCAAACTCGAACAAACGTTGCCACCTTGTCGTAGAATTGTTGGCGTGTCCGAAATAATTTCCGGCGCCAAAATCGTCTGTCTGAGAGATATATCCGGTTTCGCTAAATGACCCATTGGATTCCGTATCCGATACTCCTTGCCAGTTGACCGATAATTTCTGCCCATAGATATAGGTATCGGTCATTTTCCCATACAGTCCCATAACCGCAGCTTTAGTCATAGAACTTGTCTTAAATACAGTCTCTCCACTTAGGGAAGAAGGAGAACTGGTTTCAAGATATTTTTTGCATGAACTCATACAGGCCAGTATGACAACAGCAATGATGATTATATTTTTCATGTTCTTGTGTTTAAAATGTAACATTTAATCCAAACAACACCTTTCTCGCTTTCGGATAGGCAGAGTATCCTACCCCGGGAGTCAATGGATTACGTTGTGTGTCAACCTCTGGATCCTGTCCACTATATTTTGTCCAGACATGCAGGTTATAGCCAGCGACATAAATGCGTAAATTCTGCATAAGAAGCCGCTTAGCAATATGTGTCGGCAAGGTGTAGCCTAGTGTCACATTGCTCAGTCTGAGAAAGGAGCCGTCTTCGATGGCCCAATCGGTTAAAATACGACCATTTGCTGCCATAGGATTCCACATCGTCTTTCCTTCATTGAGCGCACGGAAAAGCTCGGGATTGGCATCATTTCCAAACATGATATTGGCACCAGTGGCAGGGTTTATCGTGGTAAAACGTTGTGAAAGCCTCATATCATTACTGATATTCTGATACCGTTTAGAACCTTCATAAGCCATGAAATCTATTTTATCTGCATTATATATGTCGTTGCCGTAAGACCAGTTAAACATACCCGCCAGATCAAAGCTTTTGTACTGCACATTCAACATCAAACCACCTGTGTGTTTTGGTTGTGCTTGGCCAATCACCGCTCTGTCATCCTCCAATGTAATTACCTGACCTTCTCCGCCCAACTTCTCAAGTTTAATATGACCTGGGCCAAAATAATTCCCCCCTCTGGACATTACTTTCGAAGCATCCACCACTCCTTCATTTAATAGCCATCTATTTTGCGTACCATCAAAAGTAAAATCATCAAAAGAATAGAAACCATCTTGTTTAAAACCATACATCAATCCCAGTGGCTGTCCAACAATGGCCCTAAAATCATCGCGTCCAAAATCCAGCCATGGAGAGGCTGGCGTTGTCATTTCATTCAGACCATCAATCAGCTTACGAATCTTATTGCGATTAAAAGCAATGTTAAAGTCTGCTGATAAACGAAAATCTTTTTTTTCCACCAATACTGCAGATGCCGAAAACTCAATTCCCCTATTGGAAGTACTACCTATATTCTGATACTGGTTGGCATACCCCGAGCTCGACGGCAACGGTACCTGAAGGATTAAATCGTTTGTAATATTATTATAAGCATCAACAGTAAGGTTCAACCGGTTTTTAAACAAGGAAAGATCCAAACCTATATTACTGGACACTGTGCTTTCCCATGTTAGATTTTCATTCTTCAGCGTGGTCTTCGTACGTAACGCACTCTGTGGGGTTTCTCCAATATAATACAATTGATTTGCCGCATTAATAAAATCATAGTCCTGCCGCCAATAAGATCCTACGCGCGCGTTACCGACAGAGCCGTGGCTCAAGCGCAATTTGGCGTCAGAAAGCCAAGCTTTGGTACCTGACATGAAAGACTCATCCGAAAATCTCCAGGCAAAAGCCGCACCTGGAAAAAATCCCCATTGATTGCCGGGTGCAAATACATTTTTACCATCTGCCCTACCCGTCAATGTCAGAATATAGCGATCGCTAAAAGTATAGTTAACCCTCGAGAAGAAGGAGGTCGTCCGTGATGGTTCGCGAATGGTGGTGTAGGTAGGCGATGGAATACCATAATTCCACATCGCTAACACGTCATCGGTTGAGAAATCTTTGGGATAAAATTTAGACTCCAACAGCATATCGTTTTGCTCGCTATTTGTCATCTCCTGCCCCCCAACGATTGTAAAACGATGTTTATTTTCTTGCAGTTTGAAATCGTAAGTCAGCACATTTTGGAATGACCACAGCGCCCCTTTTTGATCTTCTCGCCGCGCTACGGGCTGACCACCGTTAGCACTGGACTGCCCCGTACCATTTATCCAGATATTATCCGTAAAATTTTTATTGAAACCATAAGAACCTTTGGCATTGAAACTCAATCCTCTGGCGATTTTCCAATTCAGCCCGGCATTAAAAATTAAATTAAAGCGATTTTGATCTTTATACTCATTCACAACATTTACAACGGGGTCGTTGAGTGAGCTCAGCGCTTCAGCTGAAGTAATATCTTCCGCTCCACCAAGGGCTCCTTCGGTCAGCGATGCAAGACTGCGAACGGGCGCATATTTTACAGCTTCCCGCAACTTGCGCCCGTCAGAGATACTGGGACCCGTGATTTTTGTGTTTGACATCCGCGAGTTAAACTCAAAGGAAAGCTTAGGACTAATCTTTTTATTGAGCTTTGCGCTCACATAATCCCGCTGGTAAGCCGAGTTTAACATAATATAATCCTCATTGTCGTGTGTATAGTTTAAGTTATAGGTCAGACTTCCATCTTTGTCACCTCCCGTCATTCCCAAGCTATAGTTTTGCTGCAGCCCCGTATTACCATATAATTTATCCTGCCAATTAAGTCCATCTTTGGACTTATAGATATCCACATCTTCCCAGAGTCCATACATGGAATTAAAACTGTTATTCGCAGCCATAGAAGGATCGAGCTCACGCTGCCAGTATACATACTCATAGGGCGACAGTACCTCAGTAAGGTTGTACACTTTACTTGCAGCCAGATAGGAGTTGAAAGTAATTTTTGGATTTCCGCCTTTCCCAGATTTAGTCGTAATCAAGATAACCCCATTGGCTCCTTCAGAACCGTATATTGCAGTTGAGGCCGCATCTTTCAGTACATCTATATTTTCAATATCTGCCATCGGAATATCGTTGATATTGGCTACACGAAATCCATCGACAATATATAAGGGCGAATTGTCCTGGGTAATGGAACTTCCACCACGGACACGGACTTTTATCTGGGCATCAGGCGAACCTTCCGTTATGGTGACATTGACCCCCGGTAAACGACCGGATATGGCTTGAAGGACAGATACTGTGGGTAGATCTTTCAATTGTTCGGCGTTAATAGAGGCTACTGAACCTGTCAGATCTTTCCGTTTTGTAGTACCATAGCCGATGGCTACAACTTCATCCATTATTAACGTATTATCTGCAAGAACAACATCTATTTTCATACGTCCATTGACCTGAACTTCTTGGCTTTTTTTTCCAACAAAAACAAATACAAGAACAGCATTTTCGGGAACATCCTTAAATGCATAACTTCCCGACTGATCAGTTGATGTCACCATACTGCTTGATTTTATTCGCACAGTTACCCCTGTTATCGGAACTCCTTTTTCATCCAACACCTTGCCTACGATAGCAATAGACCTTTGAGATATCCATCGAACCTGCTTACGGGGGCTATCCAAAAGCACTGTCATGGTCGCATAACTATCGTTTGCCTGAATGGTAGTTGAAATGAACACCAGCAAGAAGCCAATATTCACCCGGCTCCGCCAATTGTAATAAGGTACATCCCTAACACCGTCTGAATGCAACAAATTTTTACGCAGCTGCGTAGAACGAAACAAAGAAAACTTTATTCCGTCAAATGGTTTCAATTTGTTATTTCTCATAAGATTTGATTTATAATTGCTTGGCTATATCGCTCGATTTCTGCGAAATCACTTCCATACTTGGGGTTTAGTGCAGATAAATTTGCGAGGATTCCATTGATCATTCCCCACAATAACCGTATCATAAGTATAACTAGCAGCTTCCGCATCAGTTAGTATTGCTTTTGACACACCCATCTCATTATTGCTGTTTTTAAATCGTGTCTTACGATTGTCGGTGCCTATCGCATTTCCTGACACATCTATACTTTTGTAATCGGCAAATATTTTGGGAATCCCCCCCATATCTGTCCATCCTTCTTTGGCCACCGGGATATTCATTCGTGTGTAAAGAAAAACAGCTTTAGGCTGATCGTGCCATGGACGTCCTAATTTTACTTTTCCATCTGCGGCAGCGGTATTTCCATCGATTGTACAATATTTAAACACGTAACCCCATTTAGTTTCCTCCTTATGGCTCGGAGCCACAATCACCGATCCGCTGCGAACATTATACAAGGTGCAATGCTCAACATATGCATTACCGCCCCCATAAAAATAATCTACAGCCCCTTCTATCCAGCAATTGTATACATATAGCCGATCATTGGGCTTGCGTGTACTAGTCATCCAGGTATCTTGAAAAGATCGGAATATGCAACCACTAAATGCTACCCTATCCGCTTGGATACGTATTGCCAAAGCCTGTGGGCCGCTTTGCCGTTCAAGTCCCCAATCATTTATAAAACTGATATTTTCGGCATAAAAATCATCCCCATAGATTGACACCACTGCCCCGGGATAGCGATAAACCGCTGCTTTGGGATTGTGAACGGAAAATTCCCAAGCTGCAGTGTCTGTTTGATACCATTTAGAATCCGGCTTAGGTAAAGACTGTACGTTTAACATAAAATGAACACGTGTTTGCTGCTTATCTTGACCAATTAAATGGATGAATCTTTTTTCTATGGGTACCGTGATTACTTCATTATAGTCTCCATTTTTCACATAAATACGGTAAGGTTCACCGCAATGTTTTGGCGCACTATCAATTGCCTTTTGTATAGTTTTATAATCGCCGGTACCATCGGCTGACACGACCACATTGTGACCTCCATTTAGTGCTATCGTTTTAATTATGCTGGCACAGCAAAAAAAGGGACTACAAAATTGAACATAGGTCAATAGAATAGATACAAGAATTTGTCTAATCATTAGAAGTCTATAATTGGTTCGTTTAACATTAAGTTTGCAAGACTGTCGTCAGCAATAATCAAAGCTAATGGAGCACAACAAATTAAAGGTTCAATAATTGACAAAAAAGGTTTAATTTTTATAAAAAATTAATTATCAGTGATTTATATTTAAAAATTATGATAAAAATGATTTATTTTTATTTCGCATAGTATATTCTTTTGGAGAGATCCCGAACATTTCCTTGAAACTAGTACTGAAATATTTGGGATTATTAAATCCTACGCGATAAGCTACATCGGATACGTTTTCCAGCCCCGCATCAAAATATAATTTAGCCTTTTTCAGGCGCAACTCCCGAACGAATTCAACTGGAGCTATATTTGTCAGGCTCTTAAATTTTTTGTAAAAGGTATTGCGGGCCAAATTCAGCTGTTCGGCAATCAAATCAATATTAAAGTCAGATTGGTTCATATGCTGTTCCACCACCTCAACTACCGTATCCAAGAATTTCTTATCCTTGTCGTCAATTTGAACTTCTGATACCTGAATTACAGGAGCATTCCGCTCAGTAACCTGTTTAAAATAGGATCTTCTTTTTTGAAGTAAATTATGAATAGCTGTTAATAGAAAAGCAGGTTCGAATGGCTTTGTGATATAATAATCAGCGCCATAATGCAATCCTTCAATTTGCGTTTCAACAGCGTGTTTAGCACTCAACAACACAAAAGGAATATGGCAAACCCGCGCATCCCGCCGAACTTCTTTCAACATTTCAATACCATCCATTACTGGCATCATCAGATCGCTTAATATAAAATCAGGCATCATGGAGTGAATCTTTTCCAACCCTTCTTTACCGTTTGTAGCTATTTCAACGTGATAATGAGCGTCTAATTGCCCCTTTAAAAATATTCGTAAATCCGCATTGTCTTCAACTAACAATAAAGTTTCATTTTTGTCTGTATCGAAAGATACCATGCTATGCTTATTGGGATCGGAATACGGAGGAAGGTCAAAAGAATTAAAATTACGGAATTCTTGAACATTTTGCGGTACATTTGCATTATTGTGAATTGGAATTTCAACGCTAACATGGAGTCCTTGGGTTTCCCTGTTTTTTGCATAAATGTTTCCGTCGTGTAATAATGTAAATTCTTTTGAAAGCGCTAAACCTACTCCCGTACCTTTTCTTTTATGCACTTTAGGGTTATTTTCTGTGTAAAATAATTCAAAAATATAAGGCATTGTTGCACTTGGAACTCCAGGTCCCTCATCAATGATATGGATATACATTTTCTCTTGCTCCAGGTTTAACTGGATTTCCACGCTACTTCCTTCGGGTGCATAATTGAGTGCATTTGACAACAAGTTGAAAAGGATTATCTCAATTTTCGTCTGATCTAGTTGAACAATCAGTTCTTTAAAAGCGGTAACAAATTTAAGATTCACCTGTTTTGCTTCGGCAGATGCAATAAACGCGAACAATACGTCAGAGATCAATACCACGATGTCGAATTGCGTAAGATGCAATTGATGCTTACTTTCCTGTACCTTTCGCAAGTCTAACAATTGATTGACAAAAAGCTCCATTCGCGCAGCATTCCGATGAATAATATCCATATATACCTGTTTTTTTGAATCGGTCTCTTCACGTATCAATTTCTTGACCGGGCTTATAATAAGTGTCAATGGTGTCCGCAATTCATGCGAAATATTAGTCAAAAACTCCATTTTAAGTGCACCAAGATGCTGTTCGAGAAGTACTTTCTGTTTTAAATGTATCATTTGCAGACATATTTTAAAAACTGCATAGGAAATCCCGAGAATCAAAAAACCGTAGACTATATATGCCATATGTGTCTTCCACCGTGGTGGATTAATCATAAATTCAACCTTTCTATAAGGGATTCCTTCATAAAGATCATCTTCCCCCCTTATCTCAAGGGTGTAATCGCCGGGATTTAAATTGGTGTAGGTAATGCGTGTAATCTGGTTATTAAGATGCCAGCTAGTATCAATCTGTCTTATACGATATTGAAAATTAGGGTGCATATAACGCGGATCCGAAACTGTTACATCAAAAGATAGGTTATTTTGATTATGGTTTAATATAAGCCGATCAGTATATTGTACTCCGACTTGTTGTCCTTTTTTTTGGGTATTAATTACAAATTCCTTATTATTAATCAAGAGTCCAGTCAATAGAAGCTTCGGTTTGCTATATTTCTGTTGAAAGGCTTTGGTGTCGAGACAAAGTACTCCTTTTGTTGTACCAAAAAAAATCACTCCTTGCTTCCTCTGTACTACCGTCTTTTCTGAAAATCGCATATTACCAAAACCGTCACTTGCATTAAAATTTACGAACCTCTTTTTTTGACGATCAAACTTCGACAATCCACCTTCTGTTGCTAACCAAAGGTTATGTTCTTCATCTGAGATACAACTTAAAACATAATCATTAAAAAGTCCTTCGTTGGCGGTATAATGTTCAAATCGAAGAGCATTAAAAGGATCGCCACTGCATTTTGTCAATCCCCCCCCTGACGTACATATCCACATGGTTCCATAATGATCTTTGTACAGATATTGCACATCATTATCGCCAATATGATCTCCATCATAATACACAAAATAAAAATTATCCTTTTTATTGATTGGATTAACAACTAGAACACCATGGGTTGTCGCTACCCAAACCATTCCCTTATCATCGAGAGTTAATTGCCGAACTCTGTTAAATACATCCTTCCGCAAACCAGATTTATGCAATGCTATTTGTTCAAATTTCGTTACTCCATTAATTTCAGTAGCTCGAAGTAAACCCGCTCCATAAGTTCCTATCCAAATAGCCCCCTGTTTATCCTGCAATAACGAATAAACTTGGTTGCTAATTAATTTTTTGTTTATCGTATTAAATTGTTCAAGTCTATATGAAGTTCGCTCCTTATTTTGTGGTACAGCCTTTAACAGCCCATGCTTCTTAGTACCCATCCACATTGTTCCTTTACGATCCTCCAATAGACTATAGACGGACGAAAGTGCTTCTGAATCCACGCCACTAAAAGAAATTGGCAAAATTTTCCCCTGATCAAAAACTGATATGCGTCCCAATTTTTTGCCAACCCAAAGTCTTCCCAACTGATCAAATAGAAGGCTACGAACTTCAGGGTCCGTTGCTTTCACCTCTTCGTTACCAAAAGGTTGGAATGACACCCCTTTATTGTAAAAGACTATCCGTGCCATTCCCTCCCCCTCTACGGCAAACCAAATTACACCAGCAGGGTCATATAGAATATCATGGACAAAGCGTGGAAAGTCTATCTGTTGACCATTGATTGATTTGAAAGAAAAGCTGAGCTGGGCATTCTGTTCATCAAAAAAACCGAATCCGCCCCCTCGCATACTGATCCAGACTCTTTGCGATGCATCCTCAAAACATTTAAAACTCACGGTTGAACTCTTTTTAAAGAAAGGAGAACTAAAATAGTTGCTTTTAAGATCGTTCAAATTCAGCAGGACCACGCCATTTCCCTCTGGTTCAAGCCACAATCGTCGCTTACTATCTTCATAAATTCCAGTAAGGCTAGTTCGAAATTGATATAGTTTCTGTATTGTATGCCTTACAACATCAAATGCAATAAGTTCACCCAAGGAGGTCGACAGGAAAAGCTGCTTTTGATCGCGTGACATACGCATTTCATTGATTCGTCCTTTTGTTACCGATAACTTCTGCAATTTTCGTCCTTGTTTATTATACACCAAAAGGTTGTTTTTTTCGGTAGAAAAAAACATGAAATCAGAAGATTCAGCAATCTTAAAGATACCATTTGAAGCCAATTCAAAAGATTGAATAACATGTGGCTTATTCCCTTTTTTTGAAGATAATTGAAGCAAATGAAGACCATCTTTTGTCCCAATCCATACCTGTCCTTCGACATTCCTATGGAAGAAAGTCAATTGATTTGACGATAGATGATTATCTACAGCTTTATTGTCTGAGCTAAAGATTGAATAGTCAGAATTTCCACTTTTCGTATCTATACAAAATAAACCATCGTCTGTGCTGCCTACCCATATAGATTGTGCATCAATTGCTAAAATTTTGTTAAACTGTACTGATTTTTTTTGTGTAGCTTCCACCTTTTCCGATATCGAGCAAAACTCTTCGGTAGCCTTGTCAAAACGATAAAGTTTCATATCATAAGTAAGAAACCAGATGTCGTTTTTATTACCATCGATCATCTGAATAACTCGACGACTTGCGACATCATACTTCTTGGATTCTGTAGAATTATAGGTTTTGAAATGCTGACCATCGTACCGGTTAATTCCGTTCCATGTGCTAATCCAGATAAAACCATCCTTATCCTTCAATAGTCCTGTCAGATTACCATGAGAAAGACCTTTATCTCCGCCAAAATGATCCAATCTAAAACTTTCCTGACCTAGAACGGTGGGTATATAAGCGAATACTACCGCTAATAAAAATATCCACGAACTACTAAATTTTATCATAATGAAGATTAGATTTATCCCTCTCTTTTTGAAAATTTGGTTACTACCTAAAAGTAGCTTTTTATTCACGTATTACTTTATATTTTCTACGCAAACGATCTCAAAAATATGATATGCAGATATTGCCCAATCTAAGTATATATGGCAACCTAATAGTAATAAGATCCATATTGGACCGATTTATCTTATTCTTATGGATTGAATTATTTTTAAGCTCCTGAAAAATTGATTTTAAAAGTGTAAGCCGTTGCTGTGCCATTAGCACCTGACAAAAAAAATTAAACAATAATATTACAAATAAACTTTTAATCAAACACAAACTTCTCTTATGCTTACAATTGGTTATTTCAAGCAACAAGATAAGAAATTATTTACGGTAGCAAAACTTCTAACCAAGTCTGGCGATCTACACGTTCTTTTATAACAAAAAAGACTATCCTAGGATAGTCTTTTTTGTTATAAACTATTCTGTAGTAACTTATGCTGCGAAGCCGTAAAAATATTCCGGAAGATTATATTGATTTCATGATCAATGGCGGCCCCCGAGATTCCGGTATGCGGATAGAGTCTTATTGTATTTGTCAAGATACATTCCACAAAATCTCGACTTTGTATCCCTATCTGTTCATAAATTGCTGCATTATCATTGCCATCATGAAGATTTACCCAAGAAAGAACGGCCAAATTCATTATTGCTTCCCTCCGATTAACATAATCTTGCTGAAAGTCATCGAGTACCCTAAACGCTTCTTTACTTTCAGTCTTCTCCCATTTGGATTGATTGCTTTTTAACACAAATAGTTTTTCGATTAAATCCAAAAAGCGCTTATACATTCCCGTAAAGTTGGCCAGTAAAGTCAATTCCGCAAAAGGCATAAAGGGATATTGATACAACAGCTCGCTACGTGTACTTTTTGCCGCATCAATATCAAAAGACTGCCTACCATCAACGAGTATGTCTTCCAGCGAAAAGGAATGCGAAGCCGTAGCCTCCAATCCAAATGTATCCCAGTCGTAATGCACCAGTACATGGTCACGATCCACAAAAAATGATTTTATCAGTGGTTCACCTTTTTCGTCCAACACGGGTTTTCCTGCCTCCTGAATTGCAGCATTTAAGGTAAAATGGGTTAAATGAGGAGCTCCGGTTGCATATCTCCAAAAACCGCGGAGCCGATAATGTTCACCTTCACGTGTAGCTGTACCTGATACCTGCCCACTGCCGCCAAAACAAACCCGATCCGTTTTGAAAATCTGATCTCCTAAAACCGGATCAATAAAACCGACAAAGAGATTTGCTCCTGAGCATAACGTTACTGTCCAAGCTAATCCCCCATCCCAATAAGCCAGGTCAGCCAATAAATTGAGCCCTTCAGGTAGACTTAACCCCAATCCACCCAATGCAGGTGGAACCCAAATCTTAAACCATTTCCGACGAAAAATCAGTTCGAGCTGTCCATCCGACAATGTTTTCTGATGGATTCCCTTAGCCTGATTATCTTTCAGAATAGCAATATCTTCGCTATTGAGTTGCATATCTTTCTTCACTTATTATTCTCCTCCAATTAAAATATCCACTAAATGCCATAACAAATAAAAACAAGGTCAAGCCCGAATAAAGAAATAACCCTTTATGGATCAGTAAAGGAATTGCCATCAGATTACTGATATTCAACAATATCCAATTTTCTATCTTCCGTTTTGCCAATAACCACATCCCTGCCCAAGCTGTGCAGGAAACTGCAGAGTCCCAAAGCGGTACATCAGAATCCGTTAAATGGACCAATCCGAAATAAAACAACAGAAAACCGAGAGCGCAGATTCCCCCTACTATCCACCATTCTTTCGGCTCACAATGCGTTATGGGAGCAGCAACATCGCTACTATATTTCCAATAGATCCAGCCATAGATGCTCATGATCAAATAATAGAGATGTAGTAATATTTCTGCATATAGTTTCGCATGGAATAATACGTAAACAGAAATTAAGATACCAATAATCCCAAAAATGTAATTGATCGATTTATTTTGCCGGGAAAACCAAACCTGTAAAACACCAAAGGATACCCCTAGCCATTCCGCGATGGTGGCCTGTTGAATCTGTTTTATAAAAGCTTCGAAAATTGTTTCAGAAGTCATCGCCTTGTTTATTATTTCGTGTAGTTCATAATAAACCTATGGGAGAAAAACGGACGTTTTTATTGAAATTAAATCCCTACGCCAGCATTACCTGGATCAGGTATATAAAAGCGATTGTACAAGGAGGTACAATCGCTTTTATTGGGTATAATCTCAGCCGAGAATGACCATGGTCATTCCAAGCACCCCATAAGTATATTTTCTGTCGAATTGATTATTCTATATCAATCAATTTCAACGCTTTGTGCGTACGCGTACGCGTTTCTTTACATAGTTGCGCATCATCGTTCAATGATTTCCCGTGTGAAGGAATCATTTCACGTAGTTTTTTACGGTATTCATCTGATTTCGCACGTTCAGGGAAACATCTCTTCAACAGGCTGATCATGATAGCAACTGACGTCGAAGCTCCAGGAGAAGCTCCTAATAGCGCAGCAATAGAACCATCTGCACTAGAAACGACCTCTGTACCAAATTCTAAAATTCCACCTTTCTTCTCATCTTTCTTGATGACCTGAACACGTTGTCCTGCTTTCTCGATAACCCAATCCTCCAATTTAGCTGTAGGCATAAATTGTTTTAAAGACTCTAGTTTATCTTTTGGTGACTTCATGACTTCAGTAATAAGATACTTCGTCAAAGGTAAGTTGTCAAGTCCGGCTGATAACATCGGGCGGATATTGGACAATTTGATAGAAGCAGGTAAATCGAAGTAAGACCCTTGTTTTAAGAATTTAGTTGAGAAACCTGCATATGGTCCAAACAATAACGCTTGTTTGCCATCAATATAACGTGTATCTAAGTGCGGTACAGACATTGGAGGAGCTCCAACAGAAGCTTTTCCATACACTTTCGCATGATGTGTATTAATGATCTCTTCATTTACACAACGTAGCCATTGGCCCCCTACAGGAAATCCGCCATAGCCTTTTGCTTCGGGTATTCCAGATTTTTCCAACAACAACAACGAGTGGCCACCGGCCCCAATAAATACAAACTTTGCTTTTATTTCTCTCTTTGTTCCTGTCTTTAAATCTTTGACCTCCACTTCCCAACGGCCATCGTCTTCACGTTCGATGTCGATTACTTCATGGTTTAAGGAGATCGAAATATTTTCTTTATTTTCAAGATTAGCGATCAAATCACGTGTCAACGACCCAAAATTAACATCAGTGCCCAGATCCATTTTTGTCGCAGCGATTTTTTCATCGGCCTCGCGTCCTTCCATCATCAATGGAATCCACGATTTCAACAATGCCGTATCTTCGGTATACTCCATCCCTTTGAACAAGTTTTGGGTCGTCAATGTTTCCCATCTTGTCTTTAGGAATTTAGCATCTTTTTCACCAAAAACCGCACTCATGTGTGGAATACTACGGATAAAATTTTCAGGTTGGGCAATAATGCCTTTATCAACGAGGTAGGACCAAAATTGCTTAGACACTTCAAATTGCTCTGCAATTTTAACTGCTTTATCAATCTTTACAGAACCATCTTTCTGTTCGGGGGTATAATTTAACTCGCATAAGGCAGAGTGACCCGTGCCAGCATTATTCCAAGCGTCAGAACTTTCAGCAGCCACAACATCCAAACGCTCAAGAATTTCAATATTAACGTCTGGGCTTAATTCATTGATTAGAGTACCCAAAGTAGCACTCATAATACCGGCGCCGATCAGAACAACGTCAACTTCTTTATTTGATTTTTTGCTCATGTTTTTGTGATTGATGCAAATTTAATATAGTTTTTGGTAAACGTCCAAGTCTTTTGTCAAAAAACTGTACTTTTTAGAACCACTTATTCAAAAATACCATTGATTTATTAAAATAATCCTAAGTGAGCGATCGCTTACCGTAAAATTCTAAAATTGTTTCCTGAAAACACGCTTCCACTCCAACATAAACACAAGGTCAGCACACAATGTTTTTCTATTTTAAACCGTTATTTATCGAAAGATTTTGTGTTATAATATAGTTTTAACATTTTTGCAGAACATCGAAAGGCAATAGTGTACACAATAGCTAAAAAACAAGATCATTTATTCGCTAATACGACGGCATCGAAAAAACACAAGCACTGGGGCATAACCAAGATAAACCAAATGGAAACGAGTTCATGTTTCGTATTGAATTCCAGTAACAGACGGGCTGTGAGAGAAAGACAGCGCGTGGAAAATGGACATAAATGCCTAAGTGTGAATAATTGAAGAACAAATAACTTATACAGATGAAAATACTCGAAGGAAAAATTGCTTTAGTAACAGGAGCATCAAAAGGAATCGGAAGAAAAATTGCAGAAGTGTTTGCACAACATGGTGCTAACGTCGCTTTTACATATCTTTCTTCTGTCGAAAAAGGACAGGCGCTAGAACAGGAGCTTCAGGCTTTCGGCACCAAAGTGATTGGTTATCGCTCTGACGCTTCAAAATTCGAAGAAGCAGAACAATTAATCAACGCGATCGTTGCCGATTTTGGAGGATTAGATATCGTTGTAAATAATGCTGGTATCACAAAAGACGGCTTGTTAATGCGTATGACCGAAGAGAATTGGGATGATGTATTAAATGTCAACTTAAAATCTGTCTTTAACGTTACAAAAGCTGCTTCGAAAATTATGATGAAAAACCGTAAAGGTTCATTTATCAATATGTCTTCAGTTGTTGGAGTTCAAGGAAATGCCGGTCAGGCAAATTATGCCGCATCAAAAGCTGGTATTATCGGGTTCACAAAATCTATCGCTAAAGAATTAGGCTCTCGTAATATCCGTGCAAACGTAGTTGCTCCAGGTTTTATACGTACCGAAATGACTGATGTACTGGATCCTAAAGTTGTGGCTGGATGGGAAGCGGGAATTCCATTGAAACGCGCTGGTGAACCAGAAGACGTTGCCAATGCATGTCTTTATTTAGCATCTGATTTATCAGCATACGTAACCGGACAGGTTCTTCCTGTTGATGGTGGTATGTTATAAAATAAACAGGCTTAGGTTGAGTTAAGAAAACTTGACCTAAGCCTGTTCTCTAGTTATATTTCACGGCCTATCCTGATCTATTTCTACGAAACACCTATGCACGCCACAATTAACGGTTTTCTTTTCCAAATTTTAGTTAATTTTGTCCATCAAATTTTTAAATGCTATGACGAACTGGAAGGATTTTTTTGACATTAAAACCGAGGATGATTTTAATCAGCATTGTTTAGATACCTACCAATTCCAAAGCCAGCATTGCAAAATTTATCGTGACTATATCAGGCTCCTTGGGCGAGAAAAAGACCTGATTCAGCACTATACCGATATTCCTTTCATGCCCATCGAATTTTTTAAGACCCAACAGGTTATTGCTGAAGGGATGGAGGCTGAAATCGTATTCTCGAGTTCGGGTACAACAGGTATGGTCACCTCAAAACATCTGGTCGCTGACCGGAGCATATATGAGCGAACTTTTCGGAAGATTTTCGAAAGTTTTTATGGTCCGCTCGGCAACATCGCCGTCCTTGCATTGCTCCCATCCTACCTAGAGCGAAGTGGTTCGTCGCTGATCTATATGATTGATGATCTCATGAAGCAAAGTGAGCAACCGGAAAGCAATTATTTCCTCTATAACCACCAAGAGCTTTTCGATACACTTATTAAACTCAAAAATAAAGGCACAAAGACCATCCTCTTTGGCGTAACGTATGCCCTACTCGACTTCATTGAACAATATGCCTTTGAATTTCCTGACCTGATCATTATGGAAACCGGCGGAATGAAAGGTAAGCGTAAGGAAATGGTGAAACAGGAAATCCATAAACTCCTGGAAGAAGCCTTTTCTGTGCATGGTATCCATTCTGAATATGGCATGACAGAATTACTCTCACAAGGCTACTCTTCAGGTCAGGGAATATTCTATCTTCCCAAATGGATGAAAATCTTGATCCGAGATACCAATGATCCTTTAAGCCTGATTCCGTTGAATAAAACTGGCGGCATCAATGTAATCGACCTCGCCAATCGCTACTCCTGTTCATTTATAGCCACACAAGATTTAGGTAAAGTATATCAGGATGGCTCTTTTGAAATATTGGGACGTTTTGACCAAAGTGATATTCGTGGTTGTAATCTGTTGGTTCAGTAATGATCTGATATGACCAGCGCGGCATTTGCCAAACGGCTTGGTTCCCTCAAAGCAAATTGCCTATACCACAATAAAAAAACACCTGGTCATGATGCACGGCCAGGTGTTTTTTTATTCGAAATACGATTCCTATTTCAGACTCGGATCTTCAAAGGTATTGCCCGATCGCATATCCCCCGAATCATATCCTTTTTTAAACCATTCCATACGTTGCGCAGATGTACCATGCGTAAATGATTCAGGAACAGCATAGCCCTGTGCTTCAGTCTGTAATTTATCGTCACCAACAGCAGCTGCCGCTTTCATCCCGTCCATTATATCATTATAATCAATTTTTATATCGGTTAAATCATTGATGTAATGCGCCCAAACACCTGCATAAAAATCCGCTTGCAGCTCGGTCATAACGGAGATCCTGTTATTTTCACGCTCGCTCAGTTTCCCACGGGCTTGATTGGTCTTCGGCAATAATCCCACCAATTGTTGGATATGATGTCCGACTTCATGCGCAATTACATACGCCATGGCGAACTCTCCCTTTGCACCGAATTTATCCGAAAGTTCTCTACTAAAGCTCAGATCCAGGTAAATCTTTTGATCACCCGGACAATAAAAAGGTCCGTAAGAAGCCTGCCCCATACCACAACCATCCGTTTGTGTTCCCCCATCGTAAAATACGAGTGTTGTAGGGGTATAATTTTTCTGCATCTGCTCTTTAAACAGCTTTGCCCAAACATCCTCGGTACTCTGAAGTACAGTTAATGAAAATTCAGTTAGTCTTTTTTCCTCCGGATTTAACTCACGCGGCTGTCCTGACTGTTCAGTTTGTGCCCCCATATTTTGGGCTTGCTGTAAGAGTTGCATCGGATCTCCACCCATCAAAAATCCAATGACCAAAACAATAATTCCACCAATTCCTCCTAAAGCAATTTTTCCTCCCCCCGACATTCCACGACGGTCCTCAAAATTACCACTTTGCTTGCCTCCTTGCCATTTCATAGTATTCCTATATTACAGTTAATAATCTTTTCTAATGTTGGTTAAACACAAATTCGGTACCAATGTTCTACATGAAGTAAATTTATTTGAAGAAAAAATTTACTTCACTTTACCTCGTAGTCCGCATCATATAAATAAATTTACCAGCAAACAAATGATAGTCATAAGCAAAAACAATGCTTTATAAGAGTAAAAACAGGAATTATTTCCCCAAGCCGTGATATTCGTCATTGCACATCAAAGCAAATTTGGCTAAGTTTGGGCTTTCAAAAAAACTGACATGAAATTAGAAGAACAATTACAAGCGAGAGCTGGCGGAAAATGTGAGCTGACAGGCGAAGATGCCACTTTAATTGCCTACACATTACCTCCGGAAATAACATCAAATTTGGACAATACTTTACTGATTTCAGAAACATTGGTCAATCAGCTCAACAAAACAGAACAATTAAATCCAGACGACTGGAAATTCCTTCCAAATGCAATGTGGGCCGAAAACCCATCGGTGCAAATTGTATGCTGGCGTATGTTAAACCGATTAAAAAATGAAGGCTGGGCGTCGGAAGCACTGGATATCCTCTATCTCGACGATGAAACGCTATTGGAAGCTAAGAAAACTGGAGATCATGAAAATGATGGCTATGTTTCTTTTCATGAAGATAGCATCGGGCAACGACTGTTGGAGGGCGATACTGTTGTGCTGACAAAAACGCTTGACGTGAAAGGTTCCTCCTTAAAAGCGACTTTAGGCACCGTGGTTAAGAATATTCGACTAGTAGCAGACAATATCGAACAAATTGAAGGAAAGATTGAAGGTCAAACAATCGTTATATTGACCAAATATCTCCGTAAACAAAATTAAAATAGACTTTTCGACTAAATAATTAAGGCTTAAACTGGGGTTCATTCCTGTTTAAGCCTTAATTATTTAGAGAGATAGCAGTCACTATTGCGGATAATTCCGCACAAATTCAAAACGATAGTTTGAATGTTGTTTGAGACTATCGATCAAATCCGATAACAACCGCTGTCCTTTTTTCGTTTGATACATATTGTCATGTGTCAATAGCACAACATTGTTTTTCGTATAAGAGGTACCTTTACGGAGTAAATTCTTCATTTGGGTATACAACTGATTCACCGATAGGTCCGGTTTCCCTGTAACACCATTTATCTTCCACTCACAGTCCCAACCAATTACTTTGTAACCATTCTGGTGTAGTAACTCGGCAGTCGAAGCCCCACTTTTCAAATCAACCTTTTTACGGTCTCCGATATACCAGATATTTCGTCCCGGCAACCGAACTATTTTATGTGTTAATCCCAGCGATTGCTCAGCAAGTTCAAAATCTTCAAAAGCCGTCTGCGGATTCGAATAGAAAGTACTGTATTTATTGTGCGCATGCCAGTAACTGTGGTTGTAACAATCCACTAAAGGATTATTCTTGTAACGTTCTGTAAAACTGTGTAATTTTTTACTCATTTTATCATGATTGCCAATCAGAAAAGCATTAATTTTGATGCCTTTCGCTGTCGCAATGGAATCAAGGTGCTGGCTTCCATTCAGTGGACCATCGTCAAAAGTGAG
Source organism: Sphingobacterium siyangense (assembly GCF_007830445.1). Lineage (GTDB taxonomy): Bacteria > Bacteroidota > Bacteroidia > Sphingobacteriales > Sphingobacteriaceae > Sphingobacterium > Sphingobacterium siyangense. The sequence goes on from NZ_VLKR01000016.1 coordinate 80,535, forward strand.
ATAAATATAACGTGGAGAAACAGTATCAGTCAACAATACGGTCGTATCTTTAGTCCCTTTGTAGTCCACATTTTCTTCCATTTTTGTAATGGTGTCTTTGCGCAGCGAATCCACTTTACTTATCGAATCTTGCACAGCAAGCAAACTATCCTTTTTTGGCGGCATAGAGTCAACAGCTCCCACATTTTGCACCTTATTTGTCCCACTTTGATTGCAGGAGTAAAATCCAAAAATAGATATACTTAACCCTACCCATACAACACCCGAATTAACCAGTTTTCTCATTACAAAAATTAACTTACACATTACAATTATTTCCCATAAACTCAAAATCACCTAAAATAAGCGGATCTCAGTCCCGTGTAGCGCAAAATTAATATATTTTTCATTAATCAAGCTGTTATGTTATTTAATTTATTGTGCATGTACACTAAAAGCTTCATGATTCCGAAAAACCCGAAGCTACGAATGCAAACAGCCTGTTATTTCTGGCCAAAAAAAAGGAACCTATATGTATATAGATTCCTTTTTTATCATGTTATTCAATTACTCGATTAATCTCTATGTCTTCCTCCGTGACCGTTACCACGCCCATGTCCGTTTCCATGCCCATGGCTATTGCCTCGTCCATGCCCATTTCGGCTATCGTATCGACGGCTTTCTCCCCATGAATGTTCGCGCCTTACACTACGTTCGCTGGCAAATGAATACCCACTACCACCGTGGTGGTTGTCACGGATAGATACTTGTCTTCCACGGTAACCGCCATAACGGCTTCTATACCGATCGTGGTGATGCCATGGTGTGCGATCGTTAATAACGACTTTATGAGCCCGATAAAAATCGTAATGTCTGTATCTCCTCGGTAAACTTGCTCTTCTTATCCAGCCGCCATTATCATAATAAACGTAACATCTCGCGGGTACATCGTAATACATATTGTATTCTGGAATATAATAATAGCGGGCATAATCATAACCTGCTGGCCCCCAGCTTGGCTGACTCCCAATATTGACACTGATACTGACTTGCGCTTGTGCAGCTCCCGCTGTAAAAAGGCCTGCAATAATCGCCGCCGCGTAAAACAATTTTTTCATAAGTAGCTCCTCCCTCTAGTTTGTAATTTCTTCTTTACAATACGACAACAAACAGTGTGCAAAAGATTAATGTTCAAATGTTAATTTTTGTTAACGAAGCAATAAGAGTCTCATTTTAAACAGGTTAAATATGATTGTAGTTAGCAATAAAACCGCAAACTTTTTAGTAGGATCAGTTGTTCAGATCATACAGACTTTAATGAACTAATCACAATGAGTATATATAATGTAGGAATATTGGTTGGTAGCTTACGAAAGGAATCTTACAACAAAAAAATTGCGCAGTTTATTCTTGAGCAAGAGGAATCTAAATTTGGCTATCGCATAATCGATATCAGCGAGCTTCCCCTATATAATCAGGATTTTGACGATGTGGGAAATCCGCCTCCGAGCTATGTGCGATTTCGGAAAGAGGTCGCTTCTCTGGATGCTGTACTTTTTATTACTGCAGAGTATAATCGTTCCATTCCTGCAGTTTTAAAAAATGCGATTGACGTGGGTTCAAGACCCTATGGAAAAAATAAATGGGATGGCAAACCTGGCGCAATAATTTCTTCATCAACGGGAGTTTACGGTGGCTTTGGCGCCAACCACCATTTACGTCAATCACTGGTCTTCGTCAATGTCTTAACGATGCAGCAACCCGAAGCTTATTTGGGTAGTATAACAACATGTATTGGACCCAACGGGACTATTGAATCACAAAAAACCAAAGATTTTCTACGCAGCTTTAAAAATGCCTTTGAGCAATGGGCTGAGCGAATTATACATACAAAAGGGCAGGATTAAATCCCGCCCTTTTGTATGTATAATCAAATTATTCTAGTCCTGTTCATCACTGACGTCATAGTTCCAATGTTGTAATTTTTCCTGCAAGATCCGCGATATCTTATTGAAATAGCGCTTTTGCTTATAGCCCATTACCCATTGTACGCCCTGTACAGCATTGGTACAGAAAATCTCATCTGCCCGTTTCATGATTTCGGGGCTTATCTGTGCCTCAACCACCTCTATACCTTCATCCTGTGCCATGTCCATGACTACCCGGCGCATTACTCCTTCAATACATCCTTCGGATAACGCTGGTGTATAAAGTACCTTTTCATAGTAGACAAAGATATTTGAAATCAAGGATTCGCATAGATAACCTTCCTGATTTAGAATCAATACATCATCAAAAGCCATTTTCTTTTTATAGATGCCAGCCAACACATAAATCTGCGCATTTAAAGATTTAATCTTTGAAAGATCGCTATACGGTTTTTTGAATTCATTGTAAAGTCCTACAATCAAACCGACCTTCTTATCGCGAAGATTGGGTTCTATGCGCTGCACCTGCAAAACAAAACCAGGTTTATTACTTGTTGGACTATACAATCCGCCTCCAGATCTAAACACGATCAATCGGATACGAACCTGCTGCCCCAACATATTGTTTTTACGGATTAATTCTTCGGATCTCGAACGAATAAAAAATTCATCGAATAGATTCGCATCATCCAAATGAATCAACTCCATTCCTTTCTGTAAACGCTCGACATGAAAATTTAGAAAGCGGATATCACCATCCTTATACAGCATCGTTTCGAATAATCCATCCCCATAACGGAAACCTCTATTCTCAATGCTAAATATTTCCTGATCTTCCGGCACTACACTGCCATTGAAATTGATATAGTTTGTTGGCATCTTAATTTTGTTCTAAATTTTAATCATTTTCTATAGCCATTGAATTTGCCGCATATCCGCGCCACTTTTCTAAAGCTAAACGAAAATCTTCTGGAAATGGTACCTCAAAATACATATTTTCTTTTGTAGAAGGATGGATAAATCCCAATACTTGCGCATGAAGGGCTTGTCGTGGCAGTAATGAAAAACAGTTATCCACAAATTGCTTGTACTTTGAAAATACGGTACCTTTTAAAATCTTATCTCCACCATACATTGCATCATTAAATAACGGATGACCAATAGATTGCATATGCGTACGAATTTGGTGTGTACGCCCTGTTTCTAACTGACATTCAATTAAAGTAACATAGCCCAGTCGCTCCAAAACGCTGTAATGTGTCACTGACCAACGCCCTTTATCTTCGCTATCATACATGGCCATAATGCGTCTGTCTTTTAGATGACGTCCAATATAACCTGTAATTGTTCCGTCCTCTTTTAAATCACCCCAAACTAATGCAATATATTTACGGGTAATGCTGTGATCGAAAAACTGTTTTGCCAAAAAGGCCATTGATTTTTCATTTTTAGCAATAACCAATAGTCCGGAAGTGTCTTTATCGATTCGATGCACTAAACCTGGGCGATCGGAGTTTCCTGGAAGCTGTGGCAGCTGCTGGATATGATACGTTAATGCATTTACCAAGGTTCCCGTATAATTATTATATCCTGGATGCACGACCATACCCGCCTCTTTATTCACAATCAGCACGTCGTCATCCTCGTATTTGATATCCAATGGAATGTTTTCTGGATAAACTTCATTATCCCGTGGTGGATCAGGTAGCACCAATGTAATCACATCATCAGGTCTAACCTTATAGCTCGCCTTGATCTCCTTACCGTTAACCATGACAGAACCTGCTTCAATAGCATGCTGAATTTTGCTCCGCGTCGCATTTTCCACCCTGTTCATCAGGTATTTGTCAATGCGGAGTAATGCTTGTCCCTTATCCACCTCAATACGTAGATGCTCAAATAATTCTTGTTCTTCCTGATCTTGCGATCCAATTTGTTCTGTCATGCTACAAAAATAAACCAAATGAAACAATTTTCGTTAAATTTGTTTTCATTTAATGTTATGTTGCCCTTCAAAATCCATAGCCCCGAAACTGAATTGTGCCTCCCAGCCTGGGAGAAGAAGCATATTAAAGTAACACTTAAGCGCGATGACCTCATACATCCGTTTATTTCAGGCAATAAATGGCGAAAGTTAAAATATAATCTGGAAGAAGCCCTGCAGCTTCAGAAAAATCATCTTGTTACATTTGGAGGAGCATGGAGCAACCATCTTTTAGCTACCGCTTGCGCCGGAGCTACCTTTAAGTTTAAAACAACCGCTTTTGTTCGAGGTGAAGAAGGGGTTAACAACCCTGTTTTAGCAATGTGCCGCCTTTTTGGGATGCAGCTCATTTACGTCGACCGCGAATCTTACCGAGATAAAGAAAATTTATACAACACCTATTTTGGTCAGGATCCAACGACGTTCTATATACACGAGGGTGGTTACGGCATGCTAGGAGCAAAAGGTTGCTCCGAACTCGTTGATGAACTCCAACATGAATACCAGCATATTTTTACCGCCTGCGGCACAGGAACAACATTAGCTGGAATAGCCAATGCGATAGAAAAACGAGATCTATTTACCCGCGTACACGGCATACCTGTTTTAAAAAATGGAGGTTTTATTCAGGAGGAAGTCGATCAACTTTACCCCGACATCACCCCTCCTATTTTACATCTTGATTATCATTTTGGTGGTTATGCAAAATCCAATACAGACTTACTCGCCTTTGTTCAGCATTTTATAGCGGCTACAGGAATCATGATTGAACCCACCTATACCGGCAAATTACTTTATGCCGTAGATGATCTGATCAAAAAGGACTACTTTACCCCCGCAGATCAGGTGCTCGTTATTCATACTGGCGGACTTACAGGCCTGCTTGGTATGTACGAACGTTTCAATTTTATTGATCTACATCAATAAATACGCTAGAACGCCGTACAGAGACATTTGATTGACATTTATTCAGCAATTATATCGTAAGTTTGACCAGATTTTAAAATAAAACATAGCGAAAACATGTGAAAATCATGATTTTCTAAAGGTAACAACGAGGTCAGTATGGGGTAGTTTTGCCCCTATTCAACACCTCATAAATTAATGATATAAAGATGAAAATATTAGCATTTGCAGGAACAAGCAACAAAAATTCAATCAACAAAACATTCGTCACAAGTACTTCCAAATACTATAAAGAAGCAGACGATATCATCGAATTGCTAGACTTAAACCATTTTGAAATGCCGATCTATTCTTACGACAAAGAAGTCGAGTTGGGCATTCCACAGTTGGCGCATGACTTTGCTGCTAAAATGGATGCGGCAGATTTCCTTTTGATTTCTTTGGCCGAACACAATGGTTCATATACTACAGCTTACAAAAATATTGTTGACTGGGTTTCACGTATTCCTAACCGCAAATTATTCAATGGCAAGCCTGTTTTCTTATTGGCTACTGCCCCTGGTCCAATGGGAGGTGCCACGGTATTGAACACTGCTGTAAACCGAATCACTTGGGATGGCGCCGATATATTAGACTCCTTCTCCCTTCCTGAATTCCACAAAAACTTTGAAGAAGGTAAAGGTATTATCGATCCCACTTTAAGAAGTCAATTAGAAGCTAAAGTACGTAAAACAAAACGTGCACTTGCCGAAAAATTATCCGTACAAGGTTAACAAAAGATTAACAAATAATCGTTGTGAATACCTCTTTTAATATGTAAATTGAAAACCTATTAAAAGAGGTTTTTTGATATGGCAAAAAAAATATTACTACTTGTAGGAGACTTTGTAGAAGATTACGAAGCAATGGTTCCATTTCAAGCAATGGGTTCAATAGGATTAACGGTAGATGCAATTGCTCCGGACCGCAAAAGCGGAGATGTAGTCCCCACAGCAGTGCATGATTTCACTGGTGACCAGACTTATAAAGAACTGCGCGGGCACAATTTCGCAATCAATAAAGATTTCGACCAGGTCAATGTCGAAGATTATGACGGTTTATATATTGCGGGAGGACGATCGGCAGAATATATTCGACTCAACAAACGTGTTTTGGAGATTACAAGACACTTCTTTGAGCACAATAAACCTGTGGCAGCAATATGTCATGGCATCCAAGTGTTGACAGCCGCAAAAGTACTCGCAGGTCGCACTTTGACAGCTTATGTGGCTGTGGGTCCCGACATTGAACTAGCGGGTGGCACATGGAAAAATATCCCTGCGGATCAAGCGGTGGTAGACGGCAATTTGGTCACCTCTCCTGCTTGGCCAGGACACCAGGCAATTTTAAAAGAGTTTTACAAATTATTAGGTATAACAATTACAATTTAAGTATTTTTAATGAAGAAGAATAAAAGGCTATGGCTTTTGGTCATACCGATTTTAGTGCTGTTGGGTTTTATTTTAAAAGATAGTTTCAATCAGAAAAGTATTGAAGATCTACCGGGAGGTTTTAAGGAAGTCGCTTTCGTCAGAAATGAACAAAATAAAGGTGGCATCATACGCATTTATGCCGTTACTGTAGGCGACCTGTTGAATGCGGATTATTCTGCCTGTCTTGATTTAATGCCTGTTAATGATTACGGAAGTACAACAACCGTGTATTTCTTCGACCGAAGTGCTCCTTATCCGACAAGCTTGTCAATTGACACGCCACATTTTGACACAACGAAATACAAAGCTATTCAAATTTCCAAAAAGTACGGAAAGAAGCAATAGACGAAACCAAACATAATGACATATCCCCCAAAGTCCGAATAGACCTTTGGGGGATTTTTTTTACCATGCAGTGCAGCACCTTATAGCGGTTATTGCCAGGAAAGAAGAGCAGTGTCAAAAATGTACCTTTAAAACTACGGTCCACACACATGAACTAAAAATAACTTAATAATTCTTTAACACAAAAAAGTTCGATTATCCCCTGTAGAGCTATAGTTTTGCTTTTTAAATTTACGTATATTTAGTTATGTCGAAAAAATTTATTCCTAGAGACGTTAGTTGGTTGAGCTTTAATGGCAGAGTATTACAGGAAGCTGCGGACGAGACGGTCCCTTTACCCCTAAGAATCAAATTTTTAGGTATATTTTCCAATAACCTCGATGAATTTTTCCGTGTACGTGTTGCAGGTCTAAAACGGGCTATAGACCTGAAAGACAAAAGTGCCAACCAATCCTTCTACGAAGACCCACAGCTCATATTGGAAGAGCTCAATATCCGGGTAATCAAGCAGCAAAAGAAATTTGACAGTACGTGGAATCGTATCCAAAAAGATATGGCCAAACAGAATGTCTATATTAAGACCAGTGAGGAACTGAATCCCGAACAACAAAAGTTTGTGAGCGACTATTATCAGGATGAGGTGGAATCGAACGTCATTCCTTTGATATTGGACGATATACGACCTATGCCCTATATTCGGGATAAGAGCCTTTACTTGGGTATTGCGATGGGAAAACAGGAATGGCAGTATGAAACCAAATTTGCACTCATCGAAATCCCGACCAGTCAAAATGGACGCTTCGTACAATTACCTTCGCCAAAAGATGAAAAGCATATTATACTTTTGGAGGATGTTATCAAGTTTAATCTTCCATTAATATTTTCCTATTTCGGTTTTGATGTATTCAATGCACATGTCTTTAAAGTAACAAAAGATGCCGAATTTGACATTGACAATGATATCAACACGACGCTGGTTGAGAAGATAAGCAAAGGGGTAAAAAACAGAAGAAAAGGTAAACCGACCCGGTTTATTTTTGATCAAGAGATGGACCATAAATTGGTCGAATTCCTGATCAAGAAACTTAACCTTTCAAAAAAAGACAGCATCATTCCAGGACAAAAAATACACAACTTCAAACACTTCATGGATTTTCCCAATGTGTTTAAATCCTACAATCAGCCCTTGGAACGAACGTCCTTTCCACATCCTTATTTCAAAAACTACGAACGTGTAACGGATACTATATTAAAAAAAGATGTGCTGCTCTCCTTTCCATATCATGAGTTTAGACCGATCATCGATTTACTTCGGGAAGCAGCAATGGATCCCGATGTAAAAACGATCCAGATTACAGCATATCGCTTAGCTTCCAATTCCAAAATTGCAAATGCCTTGATTAATGCAGCCCGCAATGGAAAGGAAGTCACCGTGATGCTTGAACTTCGTGCAAGATTTGATGAAGAAAACAATTTGGACTGGAAAGAGAAACTTGAACTCGAAGGCATTAAAGTACTTACCGGTATCCCAAATAAAAAGGTCCATGCAAAACTATGTGTGATAAAAAAACGTATTGGGATGAAAACGATCCAATATGGTTTTGTCAGCACAGGAAATATCAACGAGAAAACGGCGAAATTATACGGAGACTATTGCCTCTTAACGAGTAATAGGGACGTTATTGCCGATATAAATAAGGTTTTCAATTACCTGAGACGACCCAAATCAAATCCGGCTGACATTATCAAAAATTGCAAAAGCCTTTTGATATGCCCAACGGATATGCGTAGAGAACTTCTACACTACATCGACCAGGAAATTACCGAAGCAAAGGCTGGCCGAAAAGCATACATCATTGTCAAGGTAAATTCGCTCAGCGATAAAGAGATGATTAAAAAGCTCTATGACGCAGCAACAGCTGGTGTCAAAATAGATCTTATTATCCGGGGAATCTACTGCGCAACAAATCAAAAAACGTTTAAATTGCAAATGAACGCCATTTCAATCGTAGATGAATATTTGGAGCATGCACGTGTGATGTATTTTTATAATGCTGGTCGAGAGCAGCTATTTATTTCCTCAGCGGACTGGATGACAAGAAACTTGGATCATCGTATTGAAGCCGCAGTAAAAATAACAAGCAAAAAAATCAAGGAGGATTTAAAAGAAATGCTTCAAATCCAGCTCAAAGATAATGTCAAAGCGCGGATACTCAATAATTCCCTGAGCAATCATTACGTCGAGAATAAAGAGGCACCATGTCGTTCACAGATAGAAATATACAATTACCTGAAAAAAAAATTAGCTGATCATTAGCGGCCTGTTTATCAATAGGCGCCCAAATTGATCCATAAACCCAACTGGGTTTTATACCTATTGATACAGACGAGAATCTCCGTTTTTATTATATTAATTAAGACACAAGTTGTATCTTCATTCCATGAAATTCAACTTGTGTCTTACATTTGGCTTAAGCCTTTTCACACTTTGCCTCCGTGGGCAGGAAAAGATCATGCCTTCAGATTTTGTATACGTCAAGGACATTATCCCTACAATAAGCTTAGAAATGCGTTATTTTGGCAGTCACAACTTCACCGGAAGGCCGATTAAAGGTTATGAAAAACCAGTCGCTATTTTAACTAAACGCGCAGCGCTAGCACTACAGCAAGTCGAGAACCATTTAAATAAAAAAGGTCTTGGCTTGAAAATATTCGACGCCTACCGCCCGCAACGTGCTGTTGACAACTTTAAAACATGGTCCTTAAACACCAATGATACCATCGCAAAAAAGGAGTTCTACCCGCTTATCAATAAGAAGAATTTGTTTAATCTAGGCTTTATTGCCTCCAAATCGGGCCACAGCCGGGGCAGTACAGTAGATCTAACGCTCATTAGCTTAAAAGATCAGAAAGAGATTGACATGGGTGGACCTTTTGATTTTTTCGGCGCAGTCTCACATCATCAATACGCGAATCTGACAGCCCAACAGAAAGAGAACCGAAAGATCTTAAAAGAAGCGATGGCTAAATTTGGCTTTAAAGCTTATGATAAGGAATGGTGGCATTACACCTTGCAAGATGAACCCTATCGTAAAACCTATTTTGATTTTATCGTAAAATAAACATGTCTGTAAAGGAAACTCCCATCGAAAACAAGGGTTTTTATGTCTTTCATTTTAAAGGCAACAAATCAAAACCCGTCTTTAGTTCCGAGCAGCAGCACATTTTATCAAAAGGTGAGCTCTATTCGCTCTGTTTAATAAAAAAAGGTGAAACTTCCTTCATCATTAATAATGAACGGGTACAAGTTGCTCAAAATCACCTATTGTTGACCAATCCTTCTTCGCGAGTTAATGGCTCTTCGGTCGTCAAGTCTTGGGATTGTGAGGTTTATTTGATTTTCTTTACGCTGGATTTTAGCTTCAAACTGGATTTCCAGGAGGATTTCTTCGAGGTCACCAAAAAGTCTCTTGCCTTAAATGACAGCTACATCTGGTCGCTATCAAACCAAGATTCAACTAACTTATCCAACTTATTTAAACAGTTTATTCATTACGATCGACAAGGGGCTAGCTATCTTTTCAAAAATCAGATTATAAAGTCATTAACGGAAATATTATTTTGCGAAATAGCCCGTCTAGGAAGCCAAAATATGCGAAATACACCAGCTATTCCCTCTCGAAAAAGAGAGATACTTGCCAATTTCCATTTGCTCCTCAAAAAGTCGTTTCATAAAGAACACATGGTGCAATTTTATGCGATGGAACTTGGTATCACAGCGAAACACCTATCCGTAATTACGAAGGAACTAACCGGAAAATCAGCGATAGAACTTATTCAGAACGTCTTAGTGGAGGAAGCAAAATCGTTACTTTGCCAGGGGCGTTCCATCGGAGAAATTGCGGTGAAATTGCATTTCTCGGATCAATCCTTTTTTGGTAAATTCTTTAAGCGAAATGTTGGAATCTCGCCTAAAGAATTTCGTCAGAATCTTTATTTAAACAAAGTCGATTAAATCAAAGATACTTGTAAATTGCTGGTCTGCAGCTGAAGTATCTTGCAATTTATCCTCGCCCCAAGTCTGCCCTTTCAACCATAGGGTCTGGCAGCCAACGGCTTTGGCAGGTACCATATCTTTACTATAGGAATCACCTACAACCAATACCTCTTGCGCAGGAAGACCTATTTCAGTCACACCTAAAGCATAAATTGCAGGATCAGGTTTGCGTACACCAACGACAGCAGACTCCACAACAGACTGAAAATAAGGCAGGATACCAAAATCGTCAAGTACTGATTTTAAATTACCATAAAAATTGGACACCATGACAATTGGATATTTTGCATGAAGTGAATTTAACAGTGGTTTTACCTCCTCAACGGTATTCTTTGCCAGCGAATAACCGTCAAAGGCTATTTTATGAGCTAATGAGCGATCTAGGTCGTACCCTGCAGCAATAAGATAATCAAATTGTACATTGAGCTTTGCTTCAAGTACTTCTAAAAAATTAAACTGCGGCTTAATGATAGGCTGTAAAGCCATCTGACGTTCCGCGTAGGTATAGGCCTCCTGAAAAGCGTTCAAATTTACAGGAACCTGATATTTTTCATAACCCGACCAGATAACAGCTCCCCAGTGGCCTCCGTTAGTGTCTAAGGTTCCACCATAATCAAAAATAATCCCTTTAATATTAAACTTATTCATGTTATTTCTTTTTTACTAAACTCATCCACCCCAAACCGATCATAATCCAGACAATTTCCCTAATTCGTGTCACAACACCCATAAAAATACCGACTTTCGCAGGCAATCCTATACTCATCACAGCCATTGCTAATCCACCTTCCCGCGTTCCCAATTGCATTGGAAAGAAAAAAACAAGATTGGCAAATAAAGAAGATCCCGAGCTAATGATCATAGCATCAATAAAATCAATATTGATATCTAAGGCTAAACCAATAAAATAAATCTCAAAACAGCCCACAACACGTGCGACAAATTCCCAAAAAAGGGCCGTATAGAAGCGATCGCGACGATTTTGAAAGAGGTTTTTCACCTGCTGATCGACGTCATTCAACGTTTCATACTTCGTCTCCAGTAAATGACCAACTTTTTTGCCTACCAAAGGTAGTTTAGACAAAGCCTTCAATAGTGAAACTGTAATTCCCTTCTTATAAAATTTCGTAAATAGCCAAGTACAAATGATAGCCATCACAAAAATCACAGCACAGGCCACATCAACCATTGTACTTGCCGGTACGAACCAAAGAATTAGAAAAACAGAAGCGACCCAAAATAAAATATGCGACAAAATGTGCATGACACCGTATAACAGCACGGAAGAACCTGCCTTCGAACCACCGACATAGTTTTTAAGCTCCATAATACGATAAGGCTCACCACCTAATGCAACAAATGGCGTTATATAATTAATGGCGTACCCCGATATTGTCAATTGTAAGACCTTCCAAAAGGGTACATCTGTCTGCGGCAATTCGGGTTCCTGAATAATTGCCTTAAATGCCATTGCGTTCATCCAGTAGAGTACTGCCCAGCTACCGAGGACGGGCAAAAACCACCAGCCAATTTTTTCGAGGTTGTTCCAAATCTCATCAATTCCCATTGCTTGAATCATATAGGCCAGTGTACCTATACCGATGAGCATAAAGAGTACTTTATAGATCTTAATCCCCATAAGTTGGATCATTTGTTAATTTATCAACAAAATAACCGCTTACTTTTTCTTGTCGGTTACACATGTATATCAATATCGGATTAAGGACAAACATGTCAAAGAAAAAGTAAATCCAAGGCTGACCGATAAACAACCAAACAAATAGGAAAATCACCCTTGTATTGAACTGTACAATATTTGTATACTTCATCAATGGTTTATTTTGAGTTCTAAAGTCGACCATCAATTGTTTTGGCAATTCATCTTTATAACGACTCTTCACAATATGCAGCAGCTTTTGCAGTTTTGGAGAAAGCTTTTCCTGGTTACGTGTATAGCCCATGTAGCCATTCAGCACAAATTTGCTGAAAAAATTCTTGCGCCAAGACAAGGCATCATAGTCAACTTTCAAATCACGTGTATTGTCCAGCTCACTTCCAGCTTTACCTTTTATAAAATACAAATGTACATTACGATAATAGTCAGCCATTGCCGACTGAAGCATATGCGATACACCTGCAAGTACACAGAATACCCATAGCCATTGTGGCCATCCTTCATTAATACTGCGTAAACAGATCGCAATATGAATAGAAGCAAACCAAAAATCTCCGGCAAAACCATCCAAGATACGACCAAAGCGACTTTTATTGTCTGTCATTCTTGCCAGCTGTCCATCGGCACTATCTAAAGAATTGGCAAAAACCAATAAAAGCATGCCAATCACATTAATCCATAATGCAGGGTAATAGAATAAAATACCCGCCGCAACGCCAAAGAAAATACTAATAATTGTCACAGCGTTGGGTGTAATACCAATTTTGGCACAGACTTGCGCGATACGATAACCTATAGGTCGATAAAACCAAATATCAATTCGCTCTTCTGTATCATTAGATTTTAAAGATTGTTCGAATGCACTCAAATTATCTTCTTCGATTACATTAACTTGTTCTTTCTGCATTGTGGTTCTTTTCAGTAAATTTATGGTAAACCATTTGAGCAATGGCCTCAGCGGCCTCTGCCCGACATGGCGCAAAACTTGGCCAGTCGTTTAAGTCAATAATATGGAAGTCTCCATTTGCATCAATAATCACATCGCCGCCATAGATATGTACATCCAGGACTTCCGCAGCACGATTGGCAACTTCTTTTAGATTGTCGAGATCAAAAGGAAAATGCACTACCTCGTCATTAATTTGTTCATACAAATCATATTTGTGATGATTGTGTTCATATGGGTAGAAATAAAAGAAAAAATCCGTTCCCCGCACTGCATAAAACTTGAGTAAGTCTCCGGCAAGATGTTCAGAAATCACAGCCTCTTTAATCCCACGAAGTGCATATTCATTCAAGATATGTTGCGCTTCTTTCAGACTTGCAGCAAAGGTAACATCTTCCTTATGAATCGCATGAAAATCGCCACGTTTGATCCATACACCCTTTCCTTTCAGTTTTTCAAAAATAGATTGGATATCTGCAACGGTAGAGATCACGATACTCTTCGGATAAGGAACTCCACCTTCTAAAAGCTTAAGGGTCATGTTTTTCCGAAAGCAATTTTCAATTCCAAATCCTGAATTCAAGACATTGATCCCATTATTTTGAAGAGATTGCAACTTTTTCACTAAAGTCTTTGTTCTCCCCATAGTCAGAATATTATCCTGCTTCAGGGATGATGAAGACAAAAATTCATCTTCATTACACACCTCCACCGAAGCACCTTTTTCAGTCAGTTTTAAAACTACTTCATTAAATATAGCGGCATCATTCCCCACATGGTTGGGTGAAAAGCGATTTTTTCGAGTTACGCCTAAAATAGAAATCATATCGCTCATTTTACTAACTAACCTCCTCACTCAAAAATTGTTCCGCGACGACACGATCTTTTAAATGATCAATATCGACCACCTTGTCAAATACAAATGCTTCTACTTGTAAATCGTTTTTCAATAAAGCACGCTGAAAATTACGCATTCTGGAATTACCGGCTTCAACGGAGCTTAATGCACAATCCATAGCTGCTTTTCGGAAGCAATAAATTCCGCCAGAAACATACTTCGTTTCTGCGGTCGCTGTATCCAGAAAAGCTTCCACCCGAAGCTGTGAATTTGTGTTCACATAGAGCGGACTCTCATCGTCGACAAAAGGAGTGACTGCCATAAAAGCATCGGCATGTTGATGTTGCTGGAATGCCTCCAAATAGGCATGAAATTCATGTGGTCTAAAAACCGTATCTGTTGTTGTCAGACAACAGGACGACCAATCGGGGTTATTTTTGACAAGCAAGGCAAAACTATGCAATGAACTTGCAGTATCTTCCTCTATAAGTACAATAGGTAATTCAAACGTTGTTTTTTCCAAAAACAATTTCAGTTCCGGAGATTGTTTATTGATGATAACATGAACTCTTTGCGCCCCTTCTTTAACAAACACGCGAATCAATCGCTCAATTAATGGAACTCCATGTAATGGTAGCAAGGGTTTCGGTAAATTAAATCCCTCTTTTCGCAATCGAGAACCTTCTCCCGCCGCTATAATTGCAAATTCCATTTCTTTTAATTGCAAAATAAAATCATTTATAAAAAAGCAAAACCCCCGTCACTATCTCAGCGTTCGTAAGCGCAAAAGTCTACAGAGGGTTATATCACAAATCTTCAATATCGTAAGGATTTTGAAGAAAAAGGGGAAAAATTGTTTTTAAACAATTGTTTCCCCTCTCTTATTAAGGTAATTTATTGAATACTATCTACTAGCTCCTGGTAATAATCCAATCCCAAATGTGTGATTAAATCTTCACCCATAATGTGGCGCAATGTATTTTGCAATTTCATCAATTGTTTGAAGATATCGTGTTCAGGAGGTAATCCCGGAGCGGTTTGAGGAGATTTCAAGTAAAATGATAACCACTCTTGAATACCAGACATACCCGCACGTTGAGCCAAATCAATAAACAAAGCCAAATCCAACGCAACCGGAGCAGCTAAAATTGAATCGCGACACAAGAAATTGATCTTAATCTGCATTTTGTAACCCAACCAACCGAAGATATCGATGTTATCCCAAGATTCTTTATTATCGCCGTGTGGAGGATAATAGTTGATACGTACTTTATGATAAAGATCACCGTATAACTCAGGGTTCTTTTTCGCATCCAGAATTTCTTCCAATACCGATAATTTAGAGACCTCTTTTGTTTTGAAATTTTCAGGATCATCTAATACTAATCCATCCCGGTTACCTAAGATATTCGTCGAAAACCAACCTTCAACACCCAAAGCTCTCGCTTGAAGACCAGGTGCCACAATTGTTTTCATCAATGTTTGGCCTGTTTTAAAATCTTTACCTGCAATTGCCACACCGTTTTCATGCGCCAACTCAACAATAGCAGGAACGTCACATGTTAAATTTGGTGCACCATTTACATAAGGAGCTCCCTCTTTCAATGCCGCATAACAATAGATCATACTTGGTGGAATACGTTGATCATCATTGTCTAATGCTTCCTCTAATTTAGCTAAAGTTGAAAAAGCTTCGTTTGTTTCAATATAACGCTCAGTAGATCCACACCATACCAATACAACACGGTCTAATCCGTTTTTCTCTTTAAATTCACGAATATCACGTTGTACGGCATCTGCCAATTCACGGCGAGTTTTTTCAGATTTGATGTGCGTTCCGTCCAAATTTTTCACAAAATTACGGTCAAACACAGCCTTCATCGGTTGGATTGCCTCCAATTCAGCCTTAACAGCATCCAATTGGCCTTGCTCCAATACCTGTGCATTTGATGCAGCCTCGTATACGTTATCCTCATATACGTCCCATCCACCAAAAACAACATCTTCCAATTTTGCTAAAGGGACGAAATCTTTAATTAATGGATTTCTGTTCTCAGTGCGTTTACCCAGACGGATTCTGCTCAATTGAGAAACAGATCCGATTGGTTTTGAAAAACCTTTGTTTATAGATGCCACACCAGCGATTAATGTTGTAGCCACAGCACCTAATCCCGGAATAAGAATACCCAATTTTCCATTGGCATCTTTCACTTGTTGTCCCATATTAATTCTATATACTTAAATTGTTATTTAATTGATGTATTATGATAAAATAATTCTTAAAATTAGCTTAAAAAAACATATTTCATACCACTGCCCACTTAATTTATAAAATCGTGACAAATACCAATACAAACCCCATTCGAAACCTAAAAAAATAATCTGAAAATGAATTATTATTTAGTGTTCTACTAATCCATCTGATTGAAATTTAACGTTTTTAGCGAAAGCTGTTAACCCAAAAAATAATTCTCCTTAATTTTACTCAATATATTAAGATTCGAAAACTAATCCAAATTCAATCCAAAAAAAGTTTTTCTTTCTCAAAAATTGGTCAATTTTTCTTTTTCTATTCGCTATAAATATGACAATAAAATTGGAAAATGGTTTTAGTAGCACTAACTTTAGCCTAAAATCTAAATACACGCAATGAATCTATCGTTCAATTTATAAACCATCAGCTGTTGATCCGCTCATTGTAGCTGGAGAAATGGTCTGCCAAACGATAACGCGATGACAAATTTAACTGTATCGCATAGCGCCCAAGGTGCATAAGAGTATCCATAGCATTGCAAAAAATGAACCCAAGTGTAAAATTATAATTTACACCAAAGAATGTACTGAACAAATAATTATCTGAATGAAAAATACAATTTCGTGCCTAACTTTAGCGCTTTTAAGCGCAAGCCAGTTACATGCTCAAACAGCTGCCGACTCGGCTTATGTTAGAGATCATTATGAAAAGACCGAAGTAGCAATCCCCATGCGAGATGGGAAGAAATTATTTACTGCGATCTACAGTCCAAAAGACAAATCCAAGAAATATCCAGTTTTACTCAATAGAACACCCTACACGGTTTCTCCTTATGGGCAGAACGAATACAAAAAAAGCTTGGGAAACTTTCCCCAAATGATGCGTGAAGGTTATATTTTCGTTTATCAGGATGTCCGTGGCAAGTGGATGAGCGAAGGTGATTTTGAAGATATTCGTCCGACCACCTACAGCAAAGATAAAAAAGCAATCGATGAAAGTACGGATACCTATGATGCGCTTGAATGGTTACAGAAAAATCTCAAAAACTATAATGGCAAAGCCGGGCTCTATGGGATTTCCTATCCAGGCTTCTATTCTACCGTCGGATTGGTCAAAACACACCCGAGCTTGAAGGCAGTCTCCCCACAGGCTCCCGTAACAGACTGGTTTATCGGCGACGACTTCCACCATAATGGCGTATTGTTTCTTCAGGATGCATTTACATTCATGTCAACCTTTGGTGTCCCACGTCCAAAACCCATTACACCGGATCAATTTAAGGGCAAAATTCAAATCAAAGAAGCCGATAAATATAACTTTTTTGCAGAAGCAGGAACAGCGCGGGAACTCAAAGAAAAGTATTTTGGTGACTCCGTACAATTTTGGAATGACCTGTTTAAACATCCCGACTATGATGATTTTTGGAAATCGCGTGTGATCACCAATTCTTTACAGGAGGTAAAACCAGCTGTGATGGTGGTTGGTGGTTTCTTTGACGCGGAAGATGCTTATGGAACATTTAAGACTTACCAATCGATTGAGGATAAAAGCAAAAAAAACAACTCGATTTTAGTCGCGGGACCTTGGTATCATGGCGGCTGGGTTCGTGCAGAAGGAAACTATTTAGGTGATATCCAATTTGAGAAAAAAACCAGTATTACTTATCAGGAGCAATTTGAACAACCGTTTTTCAAATATTACCTAAAAGATGAAGGAAACTTCGCCCCTTCCGAAGCTAACATTTTTGTCTCAGGCAGCAACGAATGGAAACATTTCGAACAATGGCCGCCAAAAAATGTAGAGACAAAAAAACTATACTTCCAACCTCAGGGGAAACTTGGATTTGACAAAGTTCAACGTACAGATTCCTGGGATGAATATGTAACAGACCCTAATAAACCTGTTCCGCATCAAGGTGGGTTAATTCAAAACCGAACACGGGAGTATATGGTAGATGATCAGCGTTTCGCAGCTAGTCGCCCTGATGTCATGGTTTATCAAACGGAACCGTTGACGGAGGATCTGACGATAGTAGGCCCAATCAAAAACTTCCTCAAAGTCTCCTCAACAGGAACAGACGCGGACTATGTTGTCAAACTGATTGATGTATACCCGAACGATGCTGCAAGTTATCAAGGAAAAACAATGGCTGGATATCAAATGATGGTACGTGGTGAGATCATGGCGGGGAAATACCGAAATGGTTTTGATAAAGCACAGGCCTTGACTCCAGGTATGGTCGAAAAGGTTAATTTTGAAATGCCAGACGTTGCGCATACCTTCAAAAAAGGACATCGCATTATGGTTCAGGTACAAAACTCATGGTTTCCGTTAGCAGAACGAAATCCACAGGTATTTTTACCGTCTTATACAGCCACCAAAGCTGACTTCCGTAAAGCTACCCAACGTATTTTTCACGATGTGAACAATGCCACATACATCGAATTTTCTGTCCTCAAAGATTAACAGGTCAATTCGAAAGCCAGCGCTTAAGAGCTAATTGAATAAGGCTACATCAGCTAAACACCTATGCCTGATGTAGCCTTATCTTTAATCTTCCGCTACATACGTAGCTTCTCCGGCCTTCCATCCCGCAAATAATAAAAGTACGATACTCCCCGCCAAAAAGTAGAACGAGTAATTCCAGGTAGCATCTATTTCGTGCAGCCTACCAAAGACCGGCGGACCAAAAGCCGCAATAAAATAGCCAACAGACTGCGCCATGCCCGATATTTTGATTGCATTTGCCGTTGATCTAGCCCGCAGGGTAAAGAAGAGAATAGACAAACTGAAAGACAGTCCATTGGAAAGTCCCAACAATACGGCGGCAACATAAATTCCCTGAAGCTTGTAATGCCAAAATATAAAGATACTTCCAAGCATGCCTATCGCAACAGCAGTTGCCATTAAACGTTGATCCTTCATCCGATGAGCCAAAATAGGTCCAATGAACATAATGGGAATCATGGCAATTTGGATCAAAAACAGCAACCAGCCCGTATTCTCCTTTGGCATACCATAATCGACCAATACGTTGGGCAACCAAGAAATCAAGCTGTAGTAAATCAGGGACTGAATACCCATGAATAGGCTGATATACCAGGCCAATCTTGACCTAAAGATATACCCGATTCCACTTGTCGCTTGTCTATTTTCAGTAATACCTGGAGCCTTCTTTCGGCCTAAACCATCAAAAAAAACAACTATAAGTGATAACAAGGCTAAAATCACCCAAACACCCAGTGAGCCTTGCCACCCAAGACCAGTCCATTCACCCAATCGTAAACTAAAACCCGAAGCAAAAGCCGCAGTCAGGTTCATTGCTACCGCAAAAATCCCTGTCATCAGCCCAATCTGCTTTGGAAAACTGGTTTTTATATAGCCAGGTGTAACGACATTGCCCACACAGATCCCAAGTCCAATTAAAAAAGATCCCACAAACAGCGTTGGCATATTGCCCCAGACCCGAAGCACAATCCCTACACTCAACAGCATTAAACCAAACAATAAAAAACGATGCATGCCCAGTTTATGCGAATATCGACTTACTGCGACAGAACAGCTCGCAAACATAAAAAGGGGAATTGCCGTCAATAGGCTGCTTTGAAAACTATTTAATTGTAAATCTTCACTGATTTGCCCCAGTACCGGGCCAACGGCTGTAATTGGCGACCGCAGATTGGTTGAGACCATAACAACAACCAATATGGATAACCAGGTCCAAGAAACAGCTGTGGATACTTTTATATTCTCTTTCATAATAAAATCGCGCTATACATGTAATGATCGCCTGCAAAGATATACCTGAAATTTTAATTAAATTTGCCATTAATTTAATTTAAAACGACATGGATCAAACAAATCATACATTGACAATTGAACGCATCCAGAAATCAACCTTTGTCTGGTTTGAAGAAAACTGGATACACGACAACGAGCTGCACAGTCATCGCAAAGGCCAGTTGATTTATGTCGAACAGGGTTTCCAATACCTTACCGTCGCAGGAAAAATGTATTTACTCCCCCAAAATCACGTTGCCTGGATTCCCTCTGGTGCATTACATAAGACCAACTCCCACTCTGAGCGCATCAAGCTTATGGTGCTTTTTTTTGATACTCCACAATTCGACAGCGCACAAGACCAGTTGTTTTTCAGTCAGGTGCAGCTATTTTCGGCGCCTAAAGTATTACGGGAAATGATTTTGTATTGTGAAAAATGGTCGAAATTGATTGAAGAAGATAAACATGAAAAAGTTTTCCTGGGTGCTTTACTCCATGAACTCCCCTATTTCGCCGCACAATTGCTCCAACTTGGGATCACCCTTCCTCAGGAAAATAGACTTCAAGCCGTCTTAAATCACCTCCATGACCATTACACAGAAGCCTGCACCTTAGACGAGATCGCCCTATTGTCCAATCTTTCGCTCCGAACTATTGAGCGCCTTTTTAAAAAGGAAACCGGAATGACACTTGCGAAATATCAGCAGTTACTCCGCATTATCAAGAGTTTGGAACTTCTTAGCACAAAACAATTCACCATCTCCCAAATTGCATATAAAGTCGGTTATAAAAGCGTACAAGCGTTCACCAATAGCTTTTATGCTGTGATGAAATATAGACCTTCGAGCTTCATGATGGACTAGTTTCAGCACAGCTACAGGCAACTTGTAGCTGAACAGCTACAAAATTCAGAACGTTAAAAAAAATAGTAATGAATAGTTGCACAGGTGTAATATTTACACTATCTTTGTATCATCATAATTTAGGTTTATAATTGGTTATTTAAGGTTTTCATTCTCCCCGTTTGAAAACCTTTTTTTATTTTCACCGTCCCTCAAATCATTTCACCGCTCCACAAACATAATAAATCCCCCCCTACACCCAAACAAAAGCAGCTGATCGCATGTTCTAAAAAAATAGCATTCAAATTAATTCTAAAAAATTCAAGAAATTCTTTAACAATACTGTATTTTTAACGAATATATTCAGATCAGAAAGGTCACACGAATAGAAAAGAGTTCAAATATTGAAAAAATAATCTAAACATATATGGCAGAACATGGGGATTTGCAAATCGCAATACTAATCGATGCGGATAATGTATCTTATCGAAAGATCGAAGAGATTTTGAATGAAGTCAAAAGATACGGGATTCCAACCATCAAACGCATCTACGGAGACTGGACCAACCCTTATGTTGAAAAATGGAAGGACAAACTTCTTACCCACGCGATTACCCCCATACAACAATACAGTTATACCCAAGGCAAAAATTCTACTGATTCCGCATTAATTATTGACGCCATGGATATTCTGCATTCGGACAGAGTGGACGGATTTTGTATTGTATCGAGCGACAGCGACTTCACCCGCTTGGCCACGCGCCTCCGGGAATCAGGCAAACTCGTAATCGGTATTGGTGAGAAAAAGACACCTAAGCCTTTTATCGCCTCCTGTGACAAGTTTATCTATGTGGAAATTTTCGAGAAAAATCAAAAGAAAGAAACAGTCACAAAGAAAAAACAGCAAAATCAACCCAAACCTGCCCCGGTTGAAAACCCGGCAAGTATAGCAGTACTAGATGAAGAAACCCTGGAACTTTTAAAAGACACTGTCGATGATACAGCTGATGAAAATGGCTGGGCTTTCCTAGGTGAAATCGGAAGTCTTTTCAATAAAAGGAAACCTGATTTTGATGCGCGAAATTACGGATACGACAAGATGTCCCACCTTTTTAAAGCCTACAGGGAAGATTTTGAAATTGAAGAGCGGAACACCGACAAATCGCGCATAAAACACTACTACATCCGCAATATCATTAAACGGCCTTTAGCAATGACTAGTCCGGCTACAGCAGCGGAAACCGAGCACAAAACTCCTTCTACTCCTACTCCTTCCGTACCTCCTACAGAAACTGCGGCAAAAACTGCAAATCAAAACAATAGAAAGAAAGGGCGCCAAGAGAAGAAACGTCAGGATAAAACAAGTTCTGAACCGATACAAAATGAGTCTCCAAAAGCTCAGGAAATTCAGGAGCAAAACGCCGAGTCCCAAGCCTCCGCAGTACAGACACCACCGACAAACATGCTTTTTCCTTCGGAGGGCAACAAGATTACTGCAGATGACGTTAAGAAATCGCAAATAAGGATTACAAAAGAATTTAAACCTTTATTTCCCACTAAATCCCAAAAATTAAGGATTATGATCAATGCCGGAGAATATGAATGCAATTTTACCTACCGAGGCAGAGGATTTCATGTACTTAAACTGGGAAAAGAAGCCGCTACGCAGCTTGGTCTTGCAGAAGGAATACAAATACAACTGATCAAACTGAATGAAGTTAGCTTTAGCCTTCAAAATAAATCCGTTTAAATCTTATTCAGGGTTATTTTTCTCGCTTTAATAGGGTGATAGGACAATATACATATTGTCCTATCACCCTATTAAAGCATTAAGCTGAAGGGTTTGTCGTATTAAAATAACGATTAGCGTCTGCCAGCAAATTCCATCGTAAAATGGTAGTTCTCATCGATTGCCATTGGCTTGCGATCTACTTTACGAAAATCCCGTGCTTCTTCAGTCCATAGAAAAGGATAAAACGAAAAAACTTGATTACCATTCAACGATTTGACGTCTTCACTCCAGTCTTTCCATTTAAATGTTTCATAAAACTGTCTGATATCCCCTTTCAAAGCCCAAAAAACAAAGTCCGAATAGCCACATTCCAAACTTTCCCATTGCAAGGTATCTTGAGCAAAATAATAGACCTGTCCAATAGCATCTCCCAGAGCGCCGGCATTGATGGCAAAATAACCACCCAAAACATCGTCAGCTATAAGAAGAAATCCTCCTTTTTCGCCTTCCTTGTCAAAACTTTTGCCCTTATTCCACTCCATAATTCCGCGGTTCAGCTTTGGCGAACCGGAGCCTAAAATTCGCAACCAGCCACCATCGATCAGTATACCACCGCTTTGATGAATAATGGCCCCCATCGGAGATTTCGTCGTAATTTGTGCCCTTAAAAGTTCCTCATCAGCCCGCTTAGGGTTTTGAGGAAGCACTTCATATGAATTTGTCGCTTCCTTCAACCAGCCCTCAACCAGCTTCCATCCCGAATTACTTGTATCAATCAGTTCTTTTAGACTTTTCATTTCTTGTGCTTTTATATGCTAATATCAATGATCCTCCACAAAAACGGGAGGATCATTGATATTAGCATTTTTGCCGAAATTAACACAATTCTTTATCGCATCCAAATTACAGCTTGCACAAGAACGTATCGAAAAAAAATATTCATCGAAAACATGAACATAAAGATTAGGAACCTTGCATCTATTTTAAGTAATTTTAGGTTATGCAACATGAATTAGAAAAACTCAGATACCCCATAGGTCGTTTCGCGATACCCGATGTAATTGACAGCTCCCTGTTGAATGACTGGATCAAGACAATTGCAGATTTTCCGGCTCGGTTAAAATCCGAAGTCGGCGACCTTACGGACAGTGCGCTAGAGAAGCGTTACCGTCCTGACGGATGGACTATACGTCAGGTCGTTCACCATTGTGCCGACAGCCATATGAATAGCTTTGTCCGGTTCAAATTGGCCCTAACGGAAGAAGATCCAACCATCAAATTATATGAAGAAAAATTGTGGGCCGAACTTCCCGACGCCAAAATAATTCCCATAGAAAGTTCGGTAAAATTGCTTGAAGGTCTACATGAACGTTGGGTCATACTGCTGAAAAGCCTTTCAGCCGAACAACTTGAAAGGGGTTTTATTCACCCCGTTACCAAAAGACTAATTTCTTTAAAGGTCAATATAGGCCTGTATGCATGGCATTGTAACCACCACCTCATGCATATTGTCAACGCCAAAAACCATTGATGGAATTACATAGCACAATGATCTTTTGACTGCCAGTCAAAAGATCATTGTGCTAAATTCACTTTATTGCCTTCACTTTACGACAATGACATCGCCCAAAAAAAGGCTAGCAATCCTGCAATCAGGAGTCCAATAAAACCCGACAGAAAAAACGACAGAAAATAATACCCCGCGGTTCGTGTTTTTTTCTTTACGATATGAACAATACCTACCGTTAACGTATAAATCGTTCCAAATCCAAAAAAAACAATCATGATCAAGTCGATCAGAATGCCACTAAAATCTATATTTGCTGATGATAACATGATTTACTTTTTCTTTTTAAATAGTTTACTAAAAAAGGAAGAACTTGCATTTGAATCATCGGACTGATTATCCCATTGCAATAAATCCTGTTCGATATCCAGTTCATTGATTTTTGCAAAACCTAACCAATGGACAAATTTTTCCTGATTTCTAAATGTAGGATCATTCTTGTAATAATCCAATAAGCGCGCTGTGGCACTTTCGTAAACGCCGTAGTCATTGGCACGCTCAAAATAGTGGATCGCTTTTTTACTGTCCTTTTTAAATTTCAGTCCCTGATCATAGAGCAATCCATAATAAATATTGGAATAACTATTTTCCTTATCTCTTTTCAAGTAAACCAATAGACGATCGTAATCTTCCAAACTGTAATAGATAGAGGCCATATTGCTGTTGTTTTCAACTAATTTTAATTCCGCTTTCTGATAATAAGTGAGGGCTTTTTCCAGATCTTCTTCAACATAGATCCCACTTGAATAAAAGTAACCTAAATTGGACAAAGCATAGCCATTCCCCAACTCGGCTCCTTTCATGTAAGCATCAAATGACTTTTTCAAGTCTTTGTTATAGCCGATTCCATACTGAAAGAGGTAGCCAATTGCATTCCAGGCAGGGGCATATTCTTTTTGGGCGGCCTGTTCATAATATTGAATTCCCCTGTCCAAATCTAAAAAACGATTGTCTTCGCTATCGGTATCCGTAAAGATATTCCCAAGTTCATGCATGCTGCTTTCATTTCCCTGGTCGGCAGAAAAGGTAAAATAGCGCATCGCCTTTTCAACATCGCCCTGCCGGTAGCAGTCTAAGGCCATATGATACAAGGTATAACTATCATAGCTGGATTCAAAATTATCGCCCTTTGCAGTCTTCCATCGTTCAAAAAAACGACTACATACATCAAAATCTTCTCCTAACAATTGATCCAGCTTCTTCAGAAATTGGCCATATTGTTCTTCCTGAATTACTTCCACACCATCGTAGCCTTTTTTATACAAGCGGTCACCTTGCAATAACATCAGATCCTGATAGTGATTAACGCTTGCACAGACATAATCATAGGCGGAGCTGACGGCCCTTTGCACTGCGTCAAAATAGTAATATCTTCCCGCATGGTCTTTCAGAATAAAATAATCCATCACCGCAGCATAAACAATCTTCACATAGTGCGTTGAGATCGGGATCAGCCAGGCCTTTTCAGCGGCCTGATAGATCCCACTTCCGGCAGCTGTTTCGATGATATAGCAATCCCAGGCACCATTACCGAAATCAGTCCCCCCTTGAATGGATTGCATTACCAAGTCTTGCAGTACATAGGCCCGGGCTTCCAGATCAAACAAACGAATGCTACCGGAATTGGCAAAGAACAATGCAGCTCGACCGTTTCCAGCATTGAGTATATCAACATCTTTGACCAAGAAAGTTCCATCGGGAGACAAAACAGATTTTTTCTTTTTGCTATTCAAATTGACCGCATAAAAATCAAACAGCAGTTCGCTCAGTGTACCACTGGCAAAAGCACCAAGTAAAATGCCTCTGCTGGAATAATAATGACGCAGTTTATTTTCGGGAATATCTTGATAGATAAATCCATCATAATCTATGTCAAACGGCTTGTCTGTACCAAAAACATTGAAGAACTGACCTTGGGCGTCGATAATGTAGTATTGCTGATCTTTCTTTC
Source organism: Sphingobacterium siyangense (assembly GCF_007830445.1). GTDB lineage: Bacteria > Bacteroidota > Bacteroidia > Sphingobacteriales > Sphingobacteriaceae > Sphingobacterium > Sphingobacterium siyangense. Next base: position 106,791 of record NZ_VLKR01000016.1, read on the forward strand.
CCTGGTAATAACCGAAAGCAAAATCTTCGAGTTCATCATATTCAAGTGGTATGATTATTTCTCCGTTCCCGACGTTGATCAATCCGTATTTTTTAGCTAAGCTCACCTTACCAACGGTTGATCCAACTCCATATTGGGCTGGTGCTGCCGATGAATAAATACAGGGAATAGTTTCTTCTCCGCCCCTATTCAAATAACCGAACAGGTCATTTTTCTTTATGACAGCGATCCCTTCATAGTCAAAATCACCAATTTCCTGATAGCTTGCTTCGACCTTCACCTCCCCTTTTGCATTGCGTATCCCCCAAAGCCCCTGGTCTTCAAAAAATTGATTATCCAGACTATCAATCGCTTCGCTATTCCACCAGCCCAAGCCATAGTTGCCCCATTCCAGCTCGAGCATCGCTAAAAAAGAAGTATAACCAGCGGGAAGCAAAATAGATTCGAGCTCAGCTATGGACTGTTTTTCGATTGCTTTTTCATAGGGCAAATTCTTCTCATAGACTTCAAATGCAAAATCTTTTGCCTGTTGACTATGTTTAACATCGCTCATGTTAAATACATCACTCGCGTTCAGCTGGAAGTAATCAAAGGGCAAACCGTCCAAAAAATCGAACAGTTTCCCGATAGCTGCCATGGCCAACGCATCTGAATTTAACCTATATTCACGAATGAGCAAATCATAAAAAGCGCGAAGCTTACGGATTCCAGGCTCCTTTTCGGAATAAACTAAGGTACCTTTTGCCTTCGGATTAGCAGCAAATAAGGGTAAAAAAAGCGGCGGAATCACATAGTTCCATTCCCCTAAATAATGCGGAAAGTAATCTTGATCCTTCTTATCTGTATTGTAAATATATATGCGATGAGCCATTTTCTATGCGATAATAATTCTCTTACTATTGATCAATTTCAACAGCATTTTCTTTAGCAAAATTTAACCAAAACTCGTATTTATCCACGTTTGCTGCAGCTCCATGCGCAGCATACAGCTGCAGCAAACGATTGACAGCATAGGCATACACGTTTTCTTCATTGGCTTGCTCATAGTAACGGATCGCTTTTGGCAAACTTTGTTTAACGCCCAGTCCTTCCTCATACAAAATCCCATAATAAATAGCGGCAAATTGATTTGTGGTATCCCTTTTTAAATAACGCAATAAGTTCGCGTAATCTTGTTTTTGATAATAGATTTCTGCCATTTGCGCATCGTTGGGGATACCCGCTTTTTCAGCTTGTTTAAAGTAATCTAAGGCTAAGGCATAGTCCTGTTCCACATAGGCTCCTTCGTAATACCAATTCCCTAAGTTGGTCATGGCTTGCGCCTCTCCAAGCGCAACAGCTTGCTGATACCCTTTTAAGGCCTTCGAAATATCCAATTCAACACCATGCGCTGTCGCATATAGAAAGGCCCAGTTATTCCATGCCTGAGCATGGTTCTGCGCCATTGCCTGTTCATAGAAGAACTTTCCCTTTGCGATATCCATTCCATCGTAGCCTGCATCTGTATATATATTTCCAAGGAAATATTGGCAGTCTGCACTGCCCCGATCGGCCGCGATTTTGAGCAGCCGAATGGCTTCGGAGACCTTCCCTTCAGCATCGAGCTTCTTCCCCCTTTCAAGCAGTGTGTCATTATCGAAATACTGTTCATATCCATCACCCTTGCGTTTCGTCCAGGCTTGATAAAACTGCACAAAATAGCTTTGATCACGCCCCTGTAGCTGATAACGTTCTGTATATAAATGCCCGAATGCTGTTTCGGGTATCTCTATCACATTCCGGTTTAGGTCGAGATGAAAGATCTTCTCTCCCTTAAAAAGCAACAGGAGTTCGCCTGAGATTGCCTCAGGTGCTGGATAATGAAAAGGCGAACAAATATAATCGTAAAGCTCACTGCAAAAGTTAAGCTTCGTATCGAAATAGCGCATTCCCACAGGACAGTGTATGCGCATAAAATCCAAAAAGCAATGTTCGATTTTCTGATGGGTAATAGCAGGTTCAAGTAACCATTCCCCCCGATGAGCATCATAAATCCCCTGTCCTTGAACACAGCTTACGACAAAAATATCTTTGCGGTATTGCTGTATGCTATCTACAGCTACTTTATCTATCAGGCTATCCATCAGTCGAAATACCCCCTGTTCAAGCGAGTAAATCTGCCATCTTTTATTTTTGAGATAGGCAATACTTTGATAGCCATCCAAGACTATAATCCGATCAATTCCTTCATCCAAAATATTACCATCGGGTTGAATGACGGCAATTTTGGGCTGTAGCTTATTGGGTTTAATCCAAAAATATCGATTGGCTAGCGGCTCCAGACTACCTTCCAGAAAAGTCCCTAAATACTGACCGTCCATTCGGTAATATTTCCTTTTTATCGTTCCTTTTTGCCGGTTATAGAACAGCTTGTTATAGTCATACATAAACGGCTCGGGTGCAGGATCTGAAATAATCAATCGTCCTTCAGCCGAAAGGAGAATGTGGCTATCCCCTTGTCTTGCGTTTATAAATCCATAGGCAATCCAGTCAAGTTCATCATAGATTGCAGGTATGCTCAGCTGTTTGGCATCTATATGCAGTACCCCACGTTTTCCTGCCACTTCTACTTCAGCGTAATTGTTACCATTGATATGCCGCGCATCGAAAGCGTCGCTATATTGACAGGACAGCAGCTCAGCGCCGCTAGCATTGATATAACCATATTGTCCATTTGATTGAACTACCGCAATCCCCTGATCGTTGAATTCAAATATCTCATCATAAATCGCGTCAAGCAAAATATCACCTTTAGCATTTTTTAATCCTTGCTTTCCCTCTACTTCAAAAACTTCCGTTCCTGGTCCTTTCAACACCTCTTCTGCCCATAAGCCCAAGCCATAATCAATCCAATCGGTTTGAAGAGCATCTAAAAATGAAGTATAACCAGACTCTTTCACAAGCGGGTCCAGCGGATCTAAGGACTGTTCTTCGACCGCTTGTTCATACAAAGCGGCCTTCATTCTTATTTCCGCCACCCAATCTTTGGCCTGCTCCGCGCCATTTTCTTCATTCATGGTAAAAACATCGCGTCCATCGATTTGAAAAGTATCGAAAGGCAAAGCCTCCAAAAATTCAAACATCCTATTGACAGGCTCAAAATATATTTTTTTATAATGCAATTGATACCTATCAGCCAACAACGCATAAAAATAGCGCAGTCGTGCGATCCCATCTTCCTTGTTTGCATAAAGCTGGCTGCCTTTGGACCGGATATTGGCGGAAAATAAAGGTAGCATCAGGAAAGGAATTTCATAATTCCATTCGGCCAGATAAGAAGGATATGTTTCTTTGGTCTTGAGATTTACATTATAGATATAAATACGATGTGCCATGCGCGAATTTTTCTGTTTGTCGTTATATCGCAGTAATCCATTCCATATGACAAGAATCATGCGAATGCTGTAAAAATACCGTATTTATCGATTTTTTCGATTAGCGGAAAACAGGGATTTTTTTCTCAGCCTATTTTAGGCAACTTTGGTTTGGATTTTGTAACGGAAAGAACAATGAATCATGTCAAATACAGTTATTATATCGGCGCATTGATACTTCTTTCATTGCAAATTGCCTGTCAGGAAAAATCAAAGCCACAGGAAGCACACCTAGCACCCGCAAAAACGACGGAAAGACCAGTCAAAGATACCGTCTTAAAAGACACCGCATTGCCAAAACACGCCAAACTGGATAGCATTGACCATGCCAATGCGCAAAGTGTACTGGAATCTGATGAAGTCACCACAGCTTATGTAAACCTAGCTTCTCAAGACAGCATCATACGCCTACATTCGAATATACGTTTAGACCATCGCTTCTTTGGCTATGAGCAGGCAGATATAGGCTCAAAAAAACTACTTTTATTTTCCATCTTTACCAACGATGTGGAACACAATCCATTTCAACTCAAACTGGGCGCATATTACGATACCTCTGGCTTAGACAGTAAAGGCTCAAAACTAAAATATGTGGACACAAAGGGTGATTTTGTGCAAGCTAAATTCATCGATTCGACCGATATACCGGTATGCACGATCTATTTCGAAAAAAAATGGGTCGAGATCGAATAAAAAACATGTATAACCAATTTCAAAAAAGTACAACTAACCTAAAACAACCATGAAGTTCACTATAAAAACTATTTTTCTACCCTGTATAGCATTGCTTTTTAGCTGCCAACAAAAGAATGAGGCTCAAAAAACAGCCATTGCAGTTAGTACCCCAGCCAGTATAGACACTTTACAGAAAAAGGAGGCGATGAAATCCACACCCAATGATGACCTGGCTCTTTTTAATCAGCTCTATCCGATTGATATTCTTCAGCCGGAGAGCAAAAATAGTTTCAAGAAATATGGTATCGAATTTTCAGGAATATGTTATGCCTGTGATCTTGCAGAAATCAAAATAAATAAAAAACAGCTGCTTTTGGTCAATGTCTGTGATTCCAATGAAATCTATCAGATTAAAGAATTTACCGCTATCAGCAACGACACAGGCCTAATCATAAAGACCCAGCACAATGAATTTATCTTCAAGCGAGTAGAGAAAGAGCCTATTTTCGAATTACAAATCAAGGGGGATTCGCTGTTGCTAAAGAATAAACGTATCGCAAAATACTACACCCAGAAATCTTTGATCGATCAATTTGAAGTACATGATTGTGGTGATTTTCAGGGTTAGCACCGGCTTGATTTCGTTGGTATTCACGAATAGCAACAGATCAGGAGAATAAAACAATCCCGATTATTAATAAATGACCTTATACGAATTATTTCATTTCTGCCTGCTCCCCCTGTTCTACTTATACTTCAAAATAAAACCCCGATTCAGTAAGTTCTTTATATTTTACCCTATCAAAACTATAAATCTTCGCAGCCCTGGCACGCCGATCTTTCTGCTTATCGCTGTGGTCGATCAATAAACCCATGCTGAGGATTTTTTTTCGAAAATTCCCACGGTCAATTGACCGTTGCAAAACAGTTTCATACAAATTGTGCAAATCGGGCAAGGTAAACTGTTCGGGCAGCAGCTCAAAACCGATCGGCTGATAACGTATTTTCCCTTTGAGCCTTTCGATGGCGGTATTCAAGATCTGTTTATGGTCAAAAGCGAGGTCTTTATTTTCAGCAATGCCAAACCATTTTACAGCTTCAATATCCGCACCCGCTTCCAAAATATACGTTTCAGGCTTGACAAGCGCATAATAAGCAATGCTGATCACTCTTCCGCGCGGATCACGCGCTAAGTCTGAAAATGTATAAAGCTGTTCAAGGAAAATATCCTTGAGACCGGCCTCCTCCTGCAGTTTACGAAGCGCACAGTCGTCGGCGGTTTCTTCTTCCTGAATAAAACCACCTGGAAAAGCCCATTTTCCCAAGAAAGGTTCTATTGCACGTTTGGTCAATAATACCTTAAGCTGGTTTTTATCAAAACCGAAGATCACACAGTCAACCGTTACTGCAGGCCTCGGATATTCATATACATATTTTTTTGCTGAGCTTGCCATGTACTACAAATTTACTTCGGTTGACAATTTGATCTGTATCCCATATTTTTCTTTTAAAGCATCAAACTGCAGGAAGGTTTGCTCTTCAAATCCGGCAATCGGCGACATGCAGTCTATCAATAAGGTAATACGGGAGGTGATGGACCGATCATGTTCAAAATACTCCAAAATCTGCACCGCCGAAGCCAATACGCAATGGCTTGATGCCTCTCCCGCGATATAAATGGCATCGTGTGCCCGTATTGCTTCAAGTACAGCATGGTTTACGAATTTATGACCATCATATTCGGCTTTAATAATACCATACATTTCCGTATTCGGATCCTGTCCTTTGTAAACCAAGACTGGTTTTACCTGACGCACAGCACTATGAAAATAGAGCATATTCGTAAATTGACTCTCAAGCTGTGCGCCAGAGGTCCCCTCCAAACAGTGATATGGCCAGATACACAATTGTTTTTTTCCCTCAGCTTCCAAATGCTGAAGATAATCCAGCGCTAAGGCTGTATGGCCATTCACAGCACGCCAGATACCATCGCGGACATCAGCATAGCGAATGATGGTAAATGGCTCCGGATGATTTCCTTCCGTATCGAGCCACCAATCGGCATGGAAAATCTGCATCATCGAATGACAATCAAGACTGCACATCACTTGTGTCAGCGAGCCCAAATTACGGTACATCCATTGTGTTAGACGCTGAACATCTGCTTTGGAACCATTGACCGCAAGACTCCCAATAGATTCCATAAAATCGTTCTGAACATCTATTGCCAAAAGCAGCGTCCGTTTCAGGTCCGAAGCTGCAGGCCTGACCTGCTCCTTTTCTGCCAATGCCAGCATTGCCGGTATATTATCACTTTTGCCGCTGGCAATATGCTGCACATCGACAATCTGATCAAATGGTGTTATCATGCTATTCATTTTCTTTCATCAATATTTATTTCAACGCCGCATTTATTACGCAAAACGATGAGGCCATTAAACTTTTCCTCCAATTAAAAATCATCTTCATTAAAGCATAGTTTTTGTCTCTTGTTAGCTGCTATGAAGTGCTTGCGTCGATTGCCATAACTAGCCGATTGCCTTAACTAGTTAAAATTAACCCTTGAACGTAGGCACTGCTGCAAACTTGTGCGCAGATTGTTGTATACGTTTACGAATAAGTTCATCTATAACCGGGTTGCCCGATGTACCTTTCAAAATAAACCCATCGATTTGCGCATAAGTCATTCCCAGTTCATCTTCATCTGTCTGTCCTTCCCAAAGGCCGGCAGACGGACTTTTATACTGAATAGATTCGGGTACGCCCAGGTATTTTGCCAAGGTATATACTTCCTGTTTGGTAACCATTGCCAACGGATTCAGATCGTAGGCGCCGTCGCCCCATTTCGTAAAATAACCTACCGTAGCTTCGGCCATATTCCCCGTACCAATAACAAATCTGCTGCCCAGTTGCGCAAACTGATACAAATATGTCATGCGAACACGTGGGCGAATATTTGCAAGGCTCAAGGCGCGGTTAGCGGCTGTGGCTTCCGCGACAAATTGTTCTTGATGAATTGCCAACGCATCCACAGCAGACTGAATGTCAAACACATGAAACGGAAAATCAAACTTCTGAATAAGCTCCATCGCATGCTGATGACTTTTACTATTATTCATATCGCTGCCATAGGGCATCATGACCAAGTGAACATCTACTTGTGCCAGACGGCATAAGCAGGCCACAACACTGCAGTCGATACCACCGCTCATTCCCAATACAAGTCCCTGACGGCCTGCAGATTTCACTTGCTGAGCAATCCAGGATGCCATCAATTGTGCATACTGTGCAACGTTTTCATCCTGGATGAAAAACGGTTTGTTTACGCTATTTTCCATATACTCGAATTGTTTCAGTTTTCAATCTATTCCTTATTTCTTCAAAACGCGTTGTGTGTGTAAATTCACCATCCAAATAACAGGTTTGGAGTAGGTTTCTACTTTCCAGTTCAGCTATAGTTTTTGGATTCAGGTTATCTATTAAACGAAATTCATCATTTTCGAATACCACAGCCACCATACCCTTTTGTGACTTCTTAAAGTTTCCGGTATCTGTAGCCGGACGTTTCTGAATTGCTTTAAATTCTCCATTGACAATTTCGGCAGTTCCTTTTAACGCAAAACCAAAAGTATCGCGTGTAACATATTGATAGGTATAAGAGCCTATTCCCAATATGGTATTGGTGGAAGCAAAGCCCTTATCGAGCAAACCTTGACATATTTTAGCGGCTCTATCCACTGTAATGGAATCACCATAAACCACTCCGATATGTGGATCCAGCTCCTTAAATCCCTTGCTGTTGGTTGTACCGCCAAAAAGTTCAAATAAACGTTCGACGATACCTTTCCGAACGGTACTGCGATCAGATGCCACATCACCACAGATAATTTTTACAGGATCGCCACTATCGGGGCGAATAACAACTTTTCCTTCCCTAGCCATAATAAGATCTTTCAGTTTCGGCAATACGTTGTCAACTACATTCCAGAGGTCATATGTATCCGACACAATGGAAATATTTCCACTTGGGTATACCTTGGTGATCAGATGCCGAAATGCTTCCACTTCATCCTCACCATAAGAACACATCACACTGTGCTCCGTAGACGGGGTATACATCATTACATCACTTTTTGCATGATAGTAGGATTTCAGATACTCCCTAACGGAAAGCGTAGCTGAGACACCGAAGCTCAACAGATGCCCCCCAGCTGTACGATAAGCCGTTTCAGGAGAGCCCATGCCACGCATGGAAAAATCACCGGCTTGGGTAAAGACTTTATTGACGTCGCCCGTTTTCTCGGCAAAACCCGTCAATAATCTTTTATAGCGATCTGCAATTGTCGCTGCTGTCATCGGTGACCAGATATAGGCCGATAATTGTGTTTCCAGATAACCCGGAAGCCAGAAAAAATTGGGATGTGTATTTTCAATGGTAAACATTGGCACGCCAATAGGCACCAGGCTGCCTTCCGGCAAAGCATTTACTTTGATTGGAAGGTACCCCAGTCGATGTAGATCGCGAATATGTTTCGATTCATGCATCGATGCGAACTTCGTGTTTGTATTTTCAAAAACAGCTGCTATTGCCTCTTCGTAAGCCGCCACGACCTCCTCTTCCGGTTGAGCAAAAAAGTTTGCATCAAATGAATTCGTGATTTCGGCCAAGGCCCCCTGCAATCCAAAAAATACAACATGACTAATGCCTTCTATGCGGGACATGCGCGGCGTCCAAGTCTCATAAACCCATTGCGTATGTGCAGGGTATTGATCCTTATGGCACAATTTATAACCATCTGTCCAAAGTATTGGATTCATGCTCATTGATTTAAACATAGCTTTCAGTCGTTAAGTTGATATAATTTATTTTGGGGTGCTTGGTATCCATCATAGAATTGGTGGTAAAGACATTGGTTATCGGTGAATCATCATTCAGCAGGTTCCCTTTAAAAATTCGGGGTTCGCAATGCGTGACCAAAAGATAGACTGCACTGGCTCCCATTTCTTTCAATATTTTCCCTGCCCAAAGAAATGTTCCCCCTGCCGAACACAGGTCATCGACAATAATACATTTTGCGCCGAGCGGAATATCTCCGGCCTTAAGTTCCATCCCTTCGATCCGGCCTGTTTGTGGATTCCGCTTTTTCTCAAAAATACAGCTATTTTCATAGCCGCTGTTGATGTAACGTGCGGCAGCTCCTTTATCCGGAAAAACAATCCGATCTGATTCCGAAAACTCAAGTTTTTCCATTAATTGTGGCAACCAGTCCAATGCCGGATAAATCCCTACACTGTTCGCTAGTAGCTCCAATGTCACATTGGAATGCGGTTCGACAACAGATACCGCATCAAATTGCAAACTATTGATAAACTCCGACACATATTTCAATGTAAACAAATCACCTTCAATTTTGCGATCCATACGGCTATAGGGCATATAACGGATCAGTAATCTGCAAGATTCGGTAGGTATTTCATCCAATCGCTTTTTGACAAAAAGCAAGCGGATTAAATCTCCATCCTCCTGATAAGTAAATTCAATGAGATTGTTCTTTAAGATCAACTGATCAAAATCTTTCACTTTTGTCTCCCCATTTGGAAATTGCTCTGTGACTATCTGATGCTTATTTAATACAATCATAGCTTTTAATTTTGCTTTCTACTATTGAGTACTTTTTACTCAACAAATATGAAGATTAAATTTAAGCTTGCAAAATAAATTGAGTACTTTTTACTCATAAAATCAAACAACAATACATATAATACTGTATATCAGTAAAATAATTTAAATAAAACAGCGTAGCAAAAAATTCATCCTCCATTTCTAAATAGTAAACATGAAACTGATTTCCTGATTAGCGGATAGCTGATCAAGATAAGTATTAAATCGAAACATATGGATATCAAGTCATATCTAACAACAATTTTTAATCAGTATTTAGACAGTCATTAGTCACTGATTATACAGTCTACACTGAGTCATCACTGAACAAGCACTGAACGATCACTGAACAAGCACTGAACAAACAATGTTAAAAGGTCGAATTTGATATCGCTCTGATCCCTGTTTGCTACTAGGGTTTCCCGCTCTTCGTTCGATTAACGGGTAGAAAGAAAACACGTCCTACAAGACAAAAAAATGTGATGGAAATATTGACTGCACAAGCCTATAGGAGCTGTTCAGGTGATAAAAAACCACTGAGAGACAGTTCCAATAAAAATTAGCTGATTATAGGGATTGAAATTTTGCGATAAAACATGATCTTTGTCTATACCAAAGTCACAAAATTCTTTGTCAGCCCACAAATGTGCTAGCAAAGAATTTGAATTACTTAAGCATAAAGCATGGAATTAGCCAATCTTATCAAACAGGATATTGAGTCAATTTTACAGATTGAATCTCAAGACATCAAACAATTGGTCGAGGACTATCGCGAAGACTTAATGGATGCGGATACCTATGACGCCATTGATGCGTACAATATGCTCTATTCGAATATTTATGAAATGTCCGAGGAAGAATACCTCGATGCTTTTCGTACGCTGGGAGAAGCCTATCCAAACTTCGGCAAGGCCGATGAAAATGACATCCAAAAATCAATCGCTGAATTAGAACGATTAAAACATGCTTTTAATGAACTACAACTCAATACAACAGAAGGTAAACAGCTTCTAGCATTACAATTAGCGGTTTTGGAACTGGACATTCAGGTCTACCAAAAACAAACTTTATCGCCGACTACACTTGAGATACAAGCTGAGATCAATTTATTGGAAACCGAATCGTTTGGATTAACCAATCAGATCAATCTGTTTTTAGAACAATACCACGATTAGTTATGCAATCATTTTATCCGACGAATCGCCTGTGGTTAAAAACAGGTCTTTGCATGCTTTGCTTACTGACCGGTCTCGCAACATCGTTGTTTGCAGATCAAAACAAGATCGTTTTTCAGTCACAGCAGCAGCCAGGAAACAGATTACCCTTTTACATTACGGACCAAGGGACGCTTTGTTATAATTTGCCGGTGGACACCATGGGCGTATATGCCATACAGATCGATCTCAACAGGCTTTTCCCGACCGCAACGGCAGAGCATCTTCGTTCAAAATATTATGAACTATCAGACAGCACAATAACAATAATCAACTATGCCGAACCGGCTACCGCCATCAACTATAGGGTTACTGATAACAACTTTGTCATATCCAAATCCTCCGATTGGCTCGCGGACTACCAACCTGAATTTCAATTCATCGCTTTGGACAGCCTCAAACACATGGAGAACTTATTCGACACGAACGATTTGGGCGGCCTAATGCAGTTGGAGGCAACCAAGCTCCCTTTTGAAAATATACTTTTATTTTTTAGTCAGCTGCATGGATTTTCCACAGTAGAGGAATTTAGCAGCAATGCCATTCATCGGATTTTAGAAAAGGATCAGTATGCTATTGCCAAACAATTTCATCACTTATTTCTGACGAGAAACAGACAAGTCGATGATTTCGAAGTACTGAAGGCGGCAATAGAAAAAAACGATATGGATTTTATCCGTAAAACCTCTTTAAATAGTCTAAACCGTCTGGGTATAGATGAAGTTAAAGCGGATTATAGCTTCACACAATGTACATTACTTGGAAAAGCGATCTTAATGAAAAACAACATTGCCATAGATTATCTTTTGCAGAAAGGTGCCACCACGGAGAAAGTATATCAATATGAATCCGACGTATTATCTGCTTTTCAACTCGCCGAAAAGACCAAGTCAAAGAAAATCATTAAACTATTTCAGTAAATCATACATAAAACAATGAAAAAGACACTTATTTACCTCATATCTCTTGTTAGTTATCTTCTGATCATCGCAGTGCTGACATTGCCAGTTCATGCGCAAAAAAAGCCAATGGTTCCCAAGCAATCGAAGGCTAATTCAAAACTACCCCAGTTCAACGATGGCGATATGATCTTTCAGTCTTCTATTTCACCGCAATGCAAGGCGATCCAATTAGCAACGCGTTCTCCGTATTCCCATTGTGGAATTATTTTTTATGAGAACGGTAAACCTTATGTACTGGAAGCCGTACAGCCCGTAACTGTAACTAAGTTAGAACACTGGATTGCGCGTGGCGAAAAGCAGCATTACGCGGTTAAACGCCTCAAAAATGCAGACCAGGTACTGACCAATTCGACACTGGCCAAAATGAAAGCAATCGGCAAAGATTTTATCAGCAAAAATTACGACGCGACATTCGAATGGTCAGACGATAAGATCTATTGCTCGGAATTGATCTGGAAAATATACCAGCGTGGAGCGAACATCGAAGTTGGGAAGCTTGAGAAACTAAAAGATTTTGATTTAAGCAGCCCCGAAGTGAAAACTAAGCTGAAAGAACGTTATGGTAACAATGTTCCGCTGAATGAAACGGTCATATCACCCGCCTCAATTTTTAATAGTCCATTGTTGATTACGGTGACGAGTAATTATTAAGCAGGCTTGCCCCCTATTTTTGAAGCTGAACAATATTTCCGCCATTTAATTTACTTTCTTCGGCTGCATCTATAAATGCGCATATTGCCAGAGTTTCCTTTTCGTCAACCGGACTTACACCCGTTTCGAAAAACGGAAGGATCTTATCCAACAATGGGCCGTATCCCATAAATTGTCCCAAATGGACAATCTGATCTTTCAAAAAAACCGTTCCACCAAAATCATCCTTTCCCTCGCGAATACCCCGAAGTGAGGCAACTCTTCCATCCGCCCACTCCCCAACATAAAACGAAGTACCCTGTTCCTGAATAGTCTTTACCGAGCGGCATCCCGGTCCCATCAATGCAAATAACATTTCGACCCCATGGATGCCATACCAATACAGATCCTTATGCGAAGGTTCCGTTACTGCCGGACAATAGACATCTGCGCCTATTACCTTAGTCCTATCCAACTCCTGAAGTCCGGTAATATAACGCAAGGAGCTTGATGAAAAAACAGGGCAATCGTAGTTTTTTGCTGATTGAAAAATTTGGAAAGCGTCTTTATAGGAATTCGCTATTGGTTTATCAATAAATAAAGGTTTTTTAGCTTTGATTACTTGAAGTGCCTGCTCCAGATGAAGATTTCCATCATTAGTCTCCAAAAACACATAGTCCACTTTTTTCAATAGCTCGGCAATACTTGATACAATCGAAACACCGAGCTGTTGCACTTCCGCTGTAATTTTCGGAATACGCTCAATACTTAAGGGAATTGTTTTGCTTCCGTAGGGATAAGCCGCAACAACCCTGTATTTTCCGTAGGGATGATTGCTAGCAGCCGTATTAATCGCTCTTGTAAAAGCAACAGCGTGTGTAATGTCTAGCCCAATGATCCCTATCTTTTTTACGTTACCATGCTCCGAGAACACCTTATTATTCGCATTAACGGCATAGGATAATCCAAATGCAAAGGAGGCCATCAAGAATTTTTTTCTATTCATTTGATTCATTCAAAAGGGAAATAGCTGCATTGACTAAAACAGCGATTGATGTTTCGAAAGCCTTTTCATCCAGATTGAACTGTGGATTATGAAGACCATATTGTGTGGCAGAATCGTCATTATTTGTGCCTATCAACATAAACAAGGCGGGATAACGATAAGAATAATAAGCAAAATCCTCGGCCGCCATCCAGATTTCGAGATCTTGTGGCACACTATTCCCCATCGTCTCCGCGATAATAGTTTTGACTTTTTGCGTTAACGCGGGATCATTATAAAGCGCGGGATAACCATGCCGGACTTCAACTTCTACCTTTGCACCAAGCGATACGGGAAGCGTCGCCGCTATTTCAGCAACCATTTCCAGCGCCTCCTTGCGCCATACCTCATCCATTGTACGAAATGTTCCGGCTAATTTGACTTCCTCGGGAATAACATTGGCCGCGCCATCTCCAATAAAACGACCAAAGGTCAATACAGATGGTACATCAGGGTTGGCTTTCCGACTGACAACTTGCTGTAAGGTGGTGAGTAACTGCGCGCCGATCATAATGGGATCAACAGCCCGATGTGGCTCCGCAGCATGGCCACCGCGTCCCTTAATGGTAAAATAGAACTCGTCGCTCGAGGCCATAAATCGCCCGGAACGTAAACCGACTTTTCCTACAGAAACACGGGGACTTACATGTAAACCCAGCACAGCTTTAATCGTTCCACCGAAAGATTCCAGAATCCCGGATTCCAAAACCTGAATCGCTCCGCCAGGAATCTTTTCCTCAGCAGGCTGAAATAGCAAAACAATTTTACCGGAAAACTCCGTTTTATAATCATTTAATATAGATGCGGCCCCCAATAGATTAGCCGTATGAAAATCATGACCACAAGCATGCATGACACCACTATTCTTCGATTTATATCCCACATCATTTTGCTCGTCTATCGGTAAAGCATCAATATCTGCCCGTAATACCACAATATCATCACTTGCCGATTTTTGACCGGTCAGCACAGCCACAACACCTGTTTGAGCGACAATCTCAAATGGTATCCCCAAATCCCCGAGTTGTTGCTGAATATAGGCACTTGTCTCGTATTCTTGGAAAGACAATTCAGGATGCTGATGAATATGTCGACGTATTGCAACGATTTTCGGAAAAATGTTCTCTATCTTGGTATTTAATTCTTTCAGTATTGGCTCGATCATCTGGATAAGTTTTAAAAGTTTAACACTTCAACAAGTTAAGCTAAAAATAACGTACATAAAAATAGAGCACCAACACCGTTATAATTATCCACCATAAGGTCGGATTTCGAAATCCACGGTAAGCGGCTTTATCTTGATCCGGCACCCGAAAAGAATCGCCCGTCAACACAAGATTTTTTAACCTTGCTTCTGAGACCGCAGGTGTCAACAAACTGACCACGGCACAAGCAATCATACAAGTCCAGAATACAATACCTGTTCTATTAAAAAATGGCATTTCAGGTAAGGCATATTCCAAAAGTAAAGAAAGGGGAATTGTCAGTAAACCTGCTGTCAAAGCACCCTGCGATGTGGTTCTTTTCCAAAAAACCCCCATTAAAAACATCGTTGCAATGCCTGGTGTAAAAAGACCGTATAGATTCATCAAATAAAGGAAAACTGGTTTATCCGAATAACTGATCAGTACAACCGCACTCATGATTCCGAGCACGATAATAGCGACTCCGGCGCGCTTACCAAAACGGACTGCTTCGTAGTCACTTGCATTTTTATTAATATACTGGCTATAGATATCGACGGTCAGAATCGTTGTACAGGAATTGATCGCTCCTGAAATATGGGACATGATAGCCGAAATTAACCCTGCCATCACCAAACCAACCAGACCTTTGGGCAATAAGGTTTCCACGAGTGTCGCAAACAGCAAATCAGGCTGATCGAGATGCGGCAGGAATTTTGGAGCCACCAACGCCGGAATAGTAATAATCAAGGGAACCAAAAATTTAAGATAGTCACCAAAGATGACACCCATGCGCCCATGCCATTCATTTTTTGCCGCCAATACGCGCTGCACAATAAATTGGTTCGTAGCACAATAAAACACGCTGATACACAACAGTCCGCCTAAATACATGGTCCAGGGAAAGTCAGGATCAGATGCGGGATAAAACATTTTCCAATCCTTGGAGGATTCTACCACAGACTGAAAACCTCCTGCCGCATCAATGGTGGCAAAAGTTAATACTATTCCGCCCAGCACCAAAATGACAAGCTGTACCATCTCCGTCCATATCACCGCTTTTAGACCGCCTAAAACGGTATATAAACCGGTCAAAATTGCCATTCCAAAAATACTGTATAAAATAGGAATGCCGAATAAAGCGTGCAACGACAGACCGCCCAAATAAAGAACGGCCCCAATCTCCACAAAAACATAGGTAAACAGGATCAAAATAGCGTACAACACGCGGGTAGCGTTGCCATATCTTTTTTCGAGGTATTCAGGAATCGTATAGAAACCATTGCGGATATAAAAAGGGAGAAATATCCATAATAATGCATTAAAACCGATTAGAATCGCTCCCCATTCCAGGGTAATCGCGACAAAACCGCGACTATAAGCAGCCCCCATAGCGCCAACGAGATGATGGCTACTGATATTTGCGGCGATGATACTTCCGCCAATCATCCACCAAGGCAACTTATCACCCGCAAGAAAATAATCCCGCTTAGAGGCGGAGTTTTTTTTCGAAGCGTATAAGCCCAATACCACTATACCAATAATATATACGGCAAAAATAACGACATCAATCCAATCGAGTTTCATCGGTCAATAATGTTTGAATTCCTAATTTAGTTTGTTCAATAAGTATTTCAAGACCGCCGCTGGCATAAGGGCTCTGCCACACGGCATAAATATCCTTATCATAAAGCTCCTTCGGTGCGAGATACCCCACATAGCCATTCGCGATATTGATAAAAACGATCGTATGATCTGGAAATTGGGCTCTCACTTCAATTTGATAACAGGAATAGGCTTCGTTGGCCTGCGCCACCAACACGGCATCTCCCATTTTCCAGATCCACACCGGAATAATAGCTTCTTGTTGATCTCCAATGGATTTACGGGTATTATATTTCCGCCAAAGGCGATCTTTCATAACACGATCCGCACAGCGTTGGTATTCACTCAAAATTGCTTCGGGACTAGGCAGCTTTTTGTAAGGCACTTTGACGGATAATACCCTTTGCTTAAGATCGATTGAAGTAGTCTGTTCCCGAAATCCCCAACAGGCCAGTGGAGCCCCCGAAATCAAGGCTTCCTTAAAAACCCAGTTTTTATGACCATGCTGTTCCTGGGCCAGCGTCGCGAGAACAGCATAACCCAACTGCTTTCCGTTGGCTTCGACCAGTGCTGGATCCTTTACATATTGTCTCCGTGGAGCTAAATCACCTGACGCGCCCTGTAAAAAAAGACAAGGCACGGATAAGGAGCGCTCTACTGTATTTCGCATTTCGCCCACAAAATCGGGTGAGAGCAAATCGTTCTCGTGAGCAAAGCTGGTTGGGTGGCAGGCATAATTACAAATAACCGCTTTTAAGCTTTCAGTTTCATCATACAGCCGTCCGACCAACAAGGTTGTATCTGCTTCTTTCAATGGATTGTAACCAATCAGATAATGAGAATCCACTTCCAGATCGCGGTTGCTTGCCAAATCACATACACCATAGTTCCAGGTTAGACTCCCCTTAAATAAACCACTTTGTGCCATTTCAACACAAGATATCGCCTGTTGTTTGAGGAATTCAAGGTACGGCAAAATCAGTTCACCTCCAGGTTGCGCTGCATCTGTCGAACAGATGCTAGGCCCCGCATGGGTATGCGATAGCGCAAAAATCAGCTGCGATTCAGCCAGATTAAAATGACTGAGCAATGCTAATCGCAGATTTTGTTCATCAGCTGCATTTTTCCACCAGCCTAAATCAGCGGTTAGCAGGATTGCTGGCAAGCCATCGCAGGATTGCATATATAGACAATGCATCATCAAAGGTTGATGAACAGCCGTTGCCTGGTCAAATGCAGCCGCCCCCCAATTACGGGAATAGATGCCGATCGGTGGAGTAATATCACATTGGCTAAGTCCAAATCGTCCGTACAAACTACCCGTCGTTTCTTTCAAGAGGTCTTTCTGTTTCATACGTTAAGGTCTAATCAAAGACAGTCCACCATCCATCACAATTGCGGTACCAGTCATATGTTTACAATTGTCCGAACAGATCCATAGCACCTGTTTAGCAACCTCTTCGGCTTCTATAATCTGGCCAAGTGGCACCACAGCCTTTGCTTTCATTTGAAGTTCGGCGTTTGATGACCAGACCACTTTGCTCAACCCGGCATTGACATAGCCTGGTGCAATTTCGTTGACACGAATTCCATATGTTGCGTATTCAAGAGCCATGGCCTGGCAAAGCATACGTAGCCCAGCCTTAGAGACACTATAGGCCGGTAAATTTTGATGCACGGCATGTGCAGCCCAGCTACCCATAAAAACGATCGAACCCGCAAGCCCAGTCTCCACAAATGACTTCGCACAGGCATTCGCCAGGAAGAATGAACCGTCGAGATTAACGGCCATTTCATTCTTCCATTCCTCGTTGCTTAACGTGCTGAAGTCTTTAATAGTGACACATGCGGCATTCGCGATACAGATGGATATTGCACCCAACTCCTGCCTTATGCGTTGTACCCAGGCGTCAACCTGCCTGGCGTCTGCAACATCGACCTGATCATAAAACAAACGTGCTCCAGCACCATCCAACAAGGGCCACCGCGCTCTCGCCACCTGCGGCTCAAACCGATCCGAGATGCATACAATTGCCTGCTGGGTCAAAAATGCTTCGGCCATAGCCCTTCCGATATCACCAAGTCCCCCACTGATCAATACGACTTTATTCTTATATTCCTCCATTATCGCTCTTTTTAGACTACCAATCCCCTACACTACCGTCTTTATAGAAGGTTCGCTGCAAAATTTCCTGTTGAAAAGGATGCTTCTTTACCTCTTCTTCATTGATTTCAATACCCAAACCGGCGCGCTTATTTGGCAGAACAATCCGCCCTTTCTCTTGAACTGTAAACCCTTCGGTAACCACGTCCTGGCGCCATTCAACGTCCTTATGCACACTTTCGCAAATAATATAAGATGGTGTTGCAAATCCCAGCTCAATGGAGGCGGCCGTACTCACAGGTCCCTGAGGGTTATGTGGCGCCATAGATACACGGTAAGCATCAGCCAAAGCTGCGATCTTACGCGCTTCAGAGAGACCGCCACAATGGGTAATATCAGGTTGAATCACACTCACTGCCCGCTTCTCGAGCATATCCCGAAATGCATGCACTCCGATCAAACGTTCGCCTGAAGCTATAGGTGTCGTCACCGCCCGTTGAATCAAGGCAATATCTTCCATGGACTCTGGCCAACATGGCTCTTCAAAGAAATACAGGCCATAAGGCTCCAATGCTTTCGCAAATTGCATCCCCATACGTGGGCTTGGCCGTGCATGGCAATCCACCATAATATCAATATCGTCGCCGACAGCGTCACGCATCGCCTTCACGCAAGCTTCAGCATATTTAATTGGACGAAGACCTTCCAAAGACATTGTCTCTGGGACAGCCATCGATTTAAAAGCGGTAAAACCCTCATCAACAGCTTTTAGCGCAAGATCACCAAATCGTTTGGCATCATCCGGAGCAGTCTCATAAAAATCCTCCATGCGACCTCCACCTAAATGACAATACAAACGGATATAATCACGCACACGGCCTCCCCACAACTCGTGACAAGGGACATTGTGAATTTTACCTAGAATATCCCATAAGGCGATGTCGATACCACTGATGGCCGTACCACGAACGATCCCGTTTCCATGCCAGAAGTGTTGTCTATACATCATCTGCCACAGGTATTCAATACGACGCGGATCTTCACCGATCAACAATTGAGAAATATCTTTGATTGCTCCGACCACACTTTGCGTATGCCATTCCAAGGTGGCTTCGCCCCAGCCCCAAAGTCCGGGCTGATCGGTAATAATTTTGACAAAAATCCAATTTCGCATGCGCGCATGGCACACAAAGGTTTCAATAGCGGTTATTTTCATAGTTAGGGTTTACAAACTTTTTATTACGCGTTCAGTTGCCTCCAACGTTCTGTCTATATCATCCTCCGTATGCGCAAAGGAGATACTTCCTTGTTTAATTGGTGCCGGGAAATTGAAAATCCCTTCTTTAATAAGCTTTTTACGATATTGGGTATCCAGTTCAAAGTTGTGGTTATCCAAAATATCATGAAAATTGACTGGCGCATGGTCCATAAAATATGTACAGAAGGCAGATCCTTGACGTGCGACATAAAATGGTACGCCTAATTTAGGAAATATTTCGTTATATCCCTGCTCCAAACGCGCACCAAGTGCTTCTACGTGCTCATAAACTCGATGCTCAGAGCTGCCTAATTTTTTCAATGTTGCTATCGCCGCCGCAGTCGTTAATGGAAAGGCATTAAAAGTACCGGCAATCATCACCCGCTTCGACTTATCAGGATCCACAAAGTAATCCATATATTTTTTCTTGCCTGCAATAACACCCAATGGGTAGCCGTTTGCAACCGCCTTTCCGAAAGTTGAAAGATCCGGCTGAATACCACAGATCGACTGATAGCCCCCCAGCGCATGTCTAAATCCAGTTTTCACTTCATCAAAGATCAACAGAAATCCATGCTCGTCCGCCATCTTGCGTAAGCCTTCCAGGTAACCTTCCTTTGGCTTTACAATACCGATATTCTGAAGAATAGGCTCCAACAAAATACAGGCAACATCGTATTTTTGAACCACATACAGCACACTTTCCAAATCGTTGTAGTTGACAATGTGTACTAAATCGCTGTGATTTTTGGGAACACCAGCACTTAATGAATCGAATGGATATTCCCCCGGGCTTTGATATGAGCCAACATCTGCACGCTGACTGATCACATTGCAGGCCACATCGTTATGCCAGCCATTGTACCCCCCCTGCATAACAATCACATGATCACGCCCTGTTACCGCACGGGCAATACGGATCGCATGGTAAGTCGCTTCCGACCCTGTCGTTGTAATCTGAACGCTCTCCACCGAAGGAACAGACTGACAAAAAAGCTCCGCAAACTCACCTTCCAGTAACGTTGGCCCAGCCCCCATCAATACCTGCTGCTCCTGCAATGTCTGTAACACTGCGGCGTTCACATCAGGATCATTATGCCCCAGAAAGGATGCTGCAAATCCAGCCTGATAATCTATGTAGCTGTTCCCGTCAATATCTTCGACCAAACTACCATTCCCTTTGACGAAGCAGATATTCGGATCTGACTTCCGATTTAACGATACCACTCCACCGGGTATCCATCTTGCATTCTCCCGCAGTATCGCGGCTGATTTTTCATTTTCTTGCATGCCTATTAAAAGTTTTGCTATTTGTTATTGTTATAATTGGACGATCACCGCCACACATGTTGCAGTCATCAATAATTTGTATTTAAATACACCTTATTTTATGTATACCAAATTACAATATTTTTGTATACATTTAAAATAAATTTTAAAATTTTTAAAAATGAACATTCTCATTGAAGGACTTCTTTTTCCAGAAGGCCCCGCTTTCGACCGGGAGAGTGGAATATGGCTTGTGGAGAAAGAAGCAGGAAACTTGGTCTATTACAAAGACAATCAGTATAGCAGAATAGCTGTGAATGGACATCCCAACGGAATTGCAATCGACAAAAACGGCATAATATGGTTTTGCGACTCACAACAAAACAGCATCCGTTGCTATGATCCCTTCGACAAAACCACGACGACAATAGTCACGGAAATCGCAGGGAAGCCATTAAAAATGCCCAACGACTTATGTTTTGATACTGAAGGGAACCTACTATTCTCCTGCCCGGGAAGTGACCTGGAAGATGGCACAGGCTACATCTGCTGCCTACATAAACATGGTGCGCTTACGAAGATCCACACAGGCCTTTTTTACCCAAACGGATTGGCCTTTGCAGCAGACAACTGCACACTTTTTGTCGCTGAAACAGGCACAAAATGGATCTGGAAAATGCACTGGAACAGCTTGACACAACAGGTAGAAAACATCGAAAAATTCATAGAAACAGGCGGTAGTATCGGCCCGGACGGCATAGCTCTCACGAACGACAATTATCTTTTTGCAGCGATTTATGGATCGCAACATATCCTATCCATTGACACCAAAAACAAGACGATCGAGAAAATACCTACGCCGGGGAAGAATCCAACAAATTGTGCTTTAGACCCAAAAGGCATTCAGGGACTTATGATTACAGAAGCTGAAAAAGGGCAATTGTTGCAGTGGGACAACACAAAAAAGGGTCTATTGTAAACAATAGACCCTTTATAAAAATCAAAAAAACATTAAACCAGTTCCAAGGCTTCTTGCTCGCCCCGATCCAAATGATGAACCAAGGTGGTATAAGCTTTATTCCAGTCATCCGCTTTCAGCGCATCAACAATAGCGCGATGCTCCTTCTCCGTATCCAGGTAATCTTCCATCTGCCCCATAATAGCCCCAAGCTTCATATGGAATAAGGGGATGTTACTATTCTTGTAAATAGAAATCAACCTTGAATTGCAAGTTCCCTCAATAATCCGCTCATGAAAACGAACATCCGCCTCGCAAGCACCACCATAATAGCCTTTACTGACCATGTCGGAAAAATCGTTGCAGATCAGTTCCAAATCTTCGATAAGCTCTTTACTTTTCTTTGAAAACAGAATCTTTAATGCACCTATCTCCAACAGCTCACGCAGCTCACGAATATCCTTCACATCTTCGACCGTCATTTTCTTCACAAAGCAGCCACCTTTTTCACCAAACTCAACCAGACTCTCCCCTGCTAAACGCATAAAAGCCTCACGAACAGCCACTCTACTCACCGCCATCTTATCCGCCCAAGCACTCTCCACCAATCTTGCCCCGCCAGCCAGCTGACTAGACAAAATTTTCTTACGTACTTCTAAATAAACTTTATAGGCAAGCGAATCCTCTTTCATATTGTATACAATTTTATGCAAAAATAAGAATACAAAATCATTAAAAAAATTTAAACAATGTATTCTTTAATTAATCTTTCCCTCTTGGGCTCCATACTGTCTTCCCGGCGACAAATAAATAGTTTCGGCTTTAGATTTCCAACTGGTTGTATGATTCCCTTTCAGGACATTTATATTAAAGCTACTATTTTTTAATGAACTTTTCATATTCCAGAAACCATCTTTCAAACCGACCACAACAACTTCATACTGTTGATCTCCCGGTACCACAAATTCAATGGACTCATCAAGATATTGATTTGGTTTGGCCACCACCAGTAAACGATCAGCCACTCTTATGAGGTAATAATTCGCCTTTTCCTCCGAATACACCGGTAATTTTGAAGAGCCACTCTCCGTCATCTGAAAAACCGAAGCGTAACTGGCCTGATCACTTTCCTGCTTGGGTGAAACCATAATCCGTGTCCCCCTAGCTTCTGGCCATGGAGACTTGACCTGATAAAGATCACCAAAAACAAAAGCAGTCGAATCACCCGAATACAATTTCACTGCACACTCTTTTAACTGAGGCTTCAGCAAATCAACATAAGTAGAACCGGCTGCGTTTTTAAATTTACTGGTCAACACAAAACCTGTTTCACTTCGTACAGGCTTTTCAAGCGTATTGATCTGCCAATAAGGTTCGAATTTCTTATCATTGGTCTTAAGCTCATCCAATAAGACAATGACAGCAGGCACATCCTTTCTTTTCAAATTCAAAAACAGGAAACTTTTTGCATAGGATTTTACTTTAGCAGTATATGCCGCTGCTAGATCCATATTGAAATAGCTATAGCTCGGCTCAATGGGATCGCTACCAAATGCGGATGCCCTGATCTCTCCGGTATGGTACCAGGAATCATTTAACACCTCGTCAACCGTGCGCGGAAAACGCTGGCTAAACCGAGTCCCACCATCGTTTGTTTTGGTCCTGAATAAAAGCGGTTCCGCAGGATCACGCACCAACAGCATACTGTGTGCAACCGAACGCTTATTAAAGTTAAAATCATAAGGGGAACCATACGATAGATACAGCCCAAGATCACCAACCTGAATACCATGATGATAAATCTGCAGTGCACCTGCATCGGCATGCTGATGATTGCCGAAATGATAACCGCCCCCCTTGATTTCTGCAACCACATCGGAACTTCCGTTCTCTTCGCTCCAGCCTGTCCGGGCAACCATAGACCCTAAAATAGGTCCAAAATCTTTCGTCAACGGCATTTTCTCGCGATCAAAATCAGGCTTCAATTTCGGATCATCCAAGAGGAGAAACAAGATTGGATTGTCGGGCAAACCGCCCTGCTTGACAAACTCAGCCTTAATTACCGGATTGCCTGAATAGGCATAACAAAGCAGCATGGTCTGTGGATTTTTCCAATAAAAATCAGCACTGCTGTTGTACTTTACATTGAACATATCGCCGTCGCGTAACATTTTTCCGTCAGGCGTGCGCATATACAGCCAATAATAGGGCATATTCTTGATATTATCGTCAAAAACCGGATAACCGAGCATGCGATAATACAACCAGGCTCCATGCATTTCCCACCCAAAGCGATAGCCACCGTAATCAACACCTTGATTATGGCGCGGAGACTGATACTCAAACTTGCGCATGGGCACCAACTCTTCCAAAATAGAATACGAAGTATACTTGTAAGGTACCGGATCCTCGTCATATAAAGCAATACTCATTGCCAGCAGATCGCGCGACACCTGCGCCTCATTGCCATGCCCATTGATAATACTTTCGATACCAAAAAAGGGAGGCCAGCCAATTTCCATATCTTGCGCCAGACGCATCATATTTTTATGTAAACTGGTCTTAACGTGCACATCCAATAATGCGTAGCACCAGTCATACACCAGTGCACCCGTATAAATTGCACGTCCCAACTCGCGTGTAATATCACCATAGGAAACATTCCCGAACTCCAACATTGTCAAGTATTGATCGGCCAGCCTGACCGCTTCCCTGCCTATTTTTTCGTCACCGGACATGAGGTAATAAAACGCTTTTGATTCAATAGCACGCTCGAGCTTTTCATCGTAAAACATTTCCTTATTCGGATCAAAAATAAATTGAACAGGTTGTTGCGCAAGTGTTTTCACTTTCCCCCAAGCTTCGAGATGCTCCGCTTCTTCCAACCGCCCCTTAACGACCGGCAATGATTCTTTGTTAACCCATAGCCTCGGGTGACCTGCAGGAGGAACAATCTTTGGTTTATAATTTTCTGCTGCAGCTGGCGCAACCGGAGGTACAAATACATTGATTGAAACAGCTTTAATCTTAAAATAAGCCGGCAATTGCATGCCGACCATCTGCTTCCCTTTCTCAAAATAAAATTTACCAAGATCTTGCTTCGCACCTTTAAAGCTGTCAAATACGATCCGTTTGGTCGATCGTGCAGCGCGAACATCAATCGTCGCATACAGCGTCATCATACCTGTTTTATCTGCCGCCTTAATTTTATCCAAATCGGTAACCTCACCTTCAGAAACCAAGGTATAGACACCAGCCGTCGGAACATCCACCTGCACCTGCAGGCGCTGTCCATTTCCCTTTATCGAAGTAACCTTTGCCTGCTGCCCATAGGACGTTCCAAGGATCGCCATAAAAGCGATCCCTAGAAAAGTACCTTTAACTTTTAGCCATATCCTTTCACCCATATCTTTATTTTACTTGCAACCTTTTTACACTGATCTTCATTTCTTTTGTCGTATTATTTACGCTATTGACAAATACATAAGCATTGTATTTACCATCAGCCGTTTGCAGCCATATTCCTGATTCAGCTTTTAAATTAATCGCAAAATCTGGCGCATCTACGAACGATTTATCTTTCAAATCCACATCGTCCACAAATACACTGTATTGCAATCGTGCCAATTGTTGATCGCGCACCGTCCAAGCCTTCACGATCTTCGTTTTATTTGTCAGACCCACAGGTAAGGTGAAGCTCGGCAAATAACTGGCATCCGTCGTGGGAGCAACCAAAGAATGTGCGTAAGTCACCGTTGGCAACGCCCGGTACAAATAGATCAAATCGATCTTATCCGGGTTTGCTGCCGCTTCGGTAGCAGTATACCATTTTAAGTCAGCCACAGAAAAAAAGCAGGCCGCGCCGTCTTTCCCGATCAGGTCCAAGGCCATATCCATATTACGAATCGCATAAGCTTCGGTCTTCAAGGCAATTTCCTGCCCATTACTGGACCTCGCCCTAAACGTAAAAGTGACCGATTTACCTTTTGCTGCTGCCGGTATTTTGTAGCTATAACGCAACGTTGAAGCGGAGGTATCTTTTGTAAATTTCACCTCCATGTTATTCCCATTTACTGTAGCAGGGTCGCCAACAACAACACCTATATCTGCCCCCGTACTACTGGTGTAGTACGATTTGTTTTCAAGTACAGTACCCTCATCACCCGCAATACTGGCTTCTACAGAAATTGATGTAAGTTTCCCCTGATCTGGCAAAATCGCCGCAGCATAAGCAAAATCTATGGTAGCCCCAACCACATTTGGCCCTAAAGAGCGCTTAATAATATCGTTTTGCAAACCATCTTTTGCTGTTGGAATTTCATAAGCTTCTTCTTTACAAGAACCGAACAACAAGAGCCCAAATCCGATGGACAACAGCCCTATTTTTAAATAATTTGTTTTCATCAGCTTACTTATTTTTGTACTGTCAAATAAACTTTATACGTCTTACGAACCTTTCTATTTCCAGACACGACAGTCCATTCACGTGGCGTATCCAAATTGGAAAAATCTTGTTTTCCTAAAATCTTAGGATCTAACACCGCATCGGTGACCAATGAAAACTGTGGGTATAGATTTTTCAAATCCGTACCAAAGAGCACCTCCACTTTTATGGTTTGCTCAACGGTATCCACCAACGCAGCTTTTGTCCGTACCGTCTGAAAATCGGCGCCCAACAGTTCAAAACTACTGACATAACATTCCGACCTGGTCGTGATCAACAAACCATCTTCATCCATTGGATAATCATCCTTACAACCGGACAAGCTAACGAACAGCATACCGATTAAAAATAATGTATATTTCATTTTATTACAGTCAAGTGTTACCATATTATTTCCAAGGTATATTTTGTGTTAAATTCGGATTCCGCGAACGTTCTGTTTCCGGAATTTGATAGATATAACACTTTTGATAAGTCAATTCAGACTCATTGAAGAAAAAGCGTTCCCAATTATTTCCAAAACTATCCTGGAACCATTTTCCATCACCATAAGGTTTGCCAAACACTGTTTCCAGTTTACGCCATCTCCTCAAGTCAAACGCACGCTGTCCTTCGCCAAACAACTCAACAATTCTTTCCTGCTCTATGGCATCAAAAAATGCATCACGAGACGAGGTTTTAGCTCCAGCAAGCGCAGGTAGGTTACCACGACGCCTGACCTTATTAACCAAATCAATTGCATCCGCCTGTGGACCACCAATCTCATTGGTTGCTTCAGCATACATCAGGTATACGTCAGCAATGCGCATCAAAGGCCAATTGTAATTTCCATCACTACGCGCCACACCACCATAATTGCGCACAAATTTACGCGATTGTAATCCCGAGAGATTTGTGGTATTATCGGTAAAGGAAGTTTTGTAGGAGACACCGTTAACTGTCACCGCAGCTCCCCAAGTTTTGTAGACAAAGGGAATATAACCTGTGGTCTCCGTAGGGCTCATACTCATAATCAATTCGTAATCCCACAACAAAGTCGCTTTCATGCGATAATCGCGATTTCGGTACGATTCAGGGTTCACCGCTGAATTTGCCGTAGTACGTGCTGCAGGATTTTTCACTGGATCTAGCTGAACCATCTTTGGCAAGAAATCTCCCGTAATGGTAGATTGATAACGGTCAGCCAATTCATAGCGCGGAATCGCTTGATTCTGCCCTAAAGACACCAATGGCCCCGTCCATACCCGCTGGTATTCCTCACTTTGTTTTGTTCCCACACCACCATGCGTCAGTACCATGACCATTTCCTCATCTTGGCTCAAGTTGCCCGTAGAAGGTATAAACATATAGTAATAATTTGGGAGCACATCAGCCTTCCCCAATTCACCCCATTGACCTGGATCACCATTTCTAAACATTTTGATTCCAAAATCATTGATCACACGTTTAAAATCCGCAGCGGCCGCAGTATATGCCGTTTTAGCCTCTGCAGCAGATTGTACAAATCCATCCAATTCAGGCCATCCATTTTTCTTCCACGAACCCCAATACAATTGAAACTTACCACGAAACGCCAATGCAGCAGGCTTACCGGCACGGCCAATTGCAGACCCCTTGTTGGGCAATTTGTCCACCGCATAGTTCAAATCAGCCATAATAGAATCCTTCAGCTGTGCAATAGGCATTCTCCGCACCGTATCAGCCTCTATGGGAGCTGGCGCCGATTTATAAAAATAAGGCACATCACCCCATAGGGAAATCAATCTAAAGTATGCAATGGCGCGCAACAACTTTGCCTCCGCCACGATAGTTTCCAGGGTTTGTTTTACAGCATCAGTTTTTGCTACGGGCAACAAACGCGCATTGGTATTTTCGATCACAAAGTTAGAACTGAATATAGATCCATACAATGCTCTATACATTGCCGATGCACCGGAGCCATAATTCATCGGACTATTGACCGTTAATGAAATAGGCGCCGCTCCAGTATTGTACATTTTAAGGAAATCTCCATGCCCATCAAAATGATAGTCGCGATCAAAACAAGGCCTAAATATGGAATAGTTCGCCATTAACGCAGCAAGTGCGTCATTTTCGTCCACCCAGAACGTTTCGGAGCTTGGCGTTGTTGTTGGATTCTGATTCAACAAATCTTTGCGGCACGCGGACAAACCAAGAAGCAGCAAAGAAGAAATAAACAATATGTTATATATCGATTTCATAAGTTCAAATATTATAAGTCTACATTCAGTCCAACCACAAAACTCTTCGTCATCGGATAAGCATCATTGGTATAGGTACTTTTCTCCGGATCTAAGCCTTTAAAGCTCGTCAATACCGCTAAATTATCTACCGAACCAAATACACGCAACTTCTGAATACCCAGCTTCATCAGTAATTCTTTCTTAAAAGTATAGCCAAGCTGCAGATTTTTCACCCTTAAATAAGACATGTTTTGCAGCCAAAATGTGCTCAAATACGCATTTGGACTCGTTGATCCTAATGTACTTGGAAGCAGCTTAGGATAATCAGCATCGCGATTGTCCAGGCTCCACATATTATTCCACTGGTCCTCAGTAATAGCCTGATTTGCCGTTCCTAAAAAGTTCGAATTCGCTTTGTTCATCCAAAATTCCTTTCTTCCTGTGGCAGCCTGCAACAGGAAAGAAAAATCAAAACCTTTGTAGTCTACCGAACCTCTAAATCCGTAATTCACCTTTGGCCTACCCAGTTGATAAGCTGGATATGCCACACGGTCATTCGCATCCAATTTGCCATCACCATTGACATCTTTCAACAAAATATCTCCTGGAGAAGCGCCCTGAGGAACAGCATTATAGACATCCTCCCAAGACTGAGCAATGCCCAACGATTCGAAAGCATAGATAAAATTATAAGGCATATCAATAAATACCGAACCTCTTTGCAACTGCTCATTCCAAGACAGCAGCTTGTTCTTGTTATACCCAACATTAAAGTTCAACATGTAACCCACATCTCCCTTTCGGTCATTCCAGGTAACATTTGCTTCCAGCCCTTTATTCATCATATCACCAATATTACGTCGGGGGGCAGTGAATAAACCCGTCAGATGCATAGATACATCCGAAGGCCTGTTCATACCGATCGTCTTTCTTTCGTAATAATCCAGCTCCGCAGTCAGTTTATTTTTAAAGAATCCAAGATCCAAACCCAAATTAAACACGCGTGTCTTTTCCCAAGTAAGGTCATAGTTGATCAGTTTCTTATTGATCAACCCTTTGACAACAGACCCTGTTCCTGTACTATTGTCAATCAAATAATAAGGACTAGAGACCAAAGATTGCTTCTGCTCATACAATCCGACACCACTATTATTTCCCAAAGAACCATAAGAAGCTCTAAATTTGGCCGAACTCATCCTGATCTTTTCCTTAAATGCCGACATAAATACCTCGTCTGAGATCCGCCAGCCCACTGCCGCAGACGGAAAAAAACCATATTGATCACCCGGCAAGAAACGTGAAGAACCATCTACCCGGAAGTTCCCTTCAAACATATACTTTCCGAAGGCCGTATAATTTAATCGTCCAATATAAGAACGCAAACCTTCTGCCGATGATGATCCCGACACATTTTGCACGTCTTCAGAAGCGCCATCAATTTCATGTAGACTAGGGTGCAAACGATCTAAGCGACTACCTGCTAAAACACGATTATTCCAATATTCTTCTGAATACACGGCCAAAGCAGAGAAATCATGGTTAGCGCCAAACTTATGATCGTAACTCAATTTAAAATTCAGCTGGGTTTTGTAATTGTTCCGGTCTGTATTATATATCCCATCATTTGTCGGTACAAGATCCCGGATAGACAATCCCGTCCGGATGTTATATAATTTTGTCGGCATATCTGCCTTCCATTGAAAACGCGTATCATAATTTAGGGCATAATCCACTTTAGCCTCAAATCCTTTAAATGGCTTCCAGTTTAAATAACCATTCACCAAAGCCTGCTTTTGATTCATGTGGTTTTGGTTGCGCGTCATGTAATCTGCATAAATATTATTGGCCTGCGGACTTTCATTGTAAGACATTGCACCGCCATAAAAACCGGTAATAGGATCATAAGGCAATATACCTGCTGGTGAGGTAAACAGATCCATCCCACTTGTCGAGTTGGCAGTCATACCGTCTTCGTAGTTATAACGGTAATCGGACCAGTTTCCGGAGAACCGCACCCCAGCACCGATGGTATTGGTTACTTTTGTTTCGAAGTTAAATGCAGCGTTATAACGTTTAAAATCATTATTGATCTGTATCCCCTTCTCATCCAGCATACCGACAGACAAATAGTAATTATTATTTTCAGTTCCTCCATTAATGGAAACATTATAATTCCCACTTTGACCATTGCGGAGAATAACATCCCACCAATCGGTACTTGGATATAATCTTGGGTCGATCATACTTAAAGCCAACCATTCGTCGATGGTTCCATTCTTAAAATTGAATGCAGATGCGGCCGTATTATAGGCTTGTGCCCTTTGAGTAGCCGTCATTGCTTTCGCATAATTATTGACAAAATCAAAAGAGCGGGTAGGTTTCACCAGCGATTTGTTGGCACTAAAGGAAATAGCCGTCCTACTGTTTCTTTTACCAGACTTTGTCGTGATCAATACAACCCCATTGGCCGCTCTGGAACCGTATACTGCAGCGGAAGAAGCATCTTTTAGTACGGTCACACTTTCAATATCATTCACATTTACACGGTTCATATTGACATCGGGCATTCCATCGACCACGATCAGCGGTCCAGCACTGTTGACCGTCCCCAATCCCCGGATCAAAAGATCCGCTGCATTATTTCCGGCCATTCCGGAGTTTTGACTTACGGCCAAACCAGGAATAACACCTTGCAATGCCTGCGAGGCATTGGAAAGACCCCGACTCGAGGTCGATTGATCAAAATTAACACTGGCCACAGCACCGGTCAAGTTGCCTTTTTTCTGCTTACCATACCCCACCACAACAACCTCATCCAGTGCATTTTCGCTCGCATCAAGCACCAAAGCCTGCACATCTTTCCCCGACACCACTTTTGTATTAAAACCGATTAACCGAAATTGAATCTGATCTGAAACGGACCCCGTTAATTTAAAACGACCTTCTTGATCCGTAACGGTAACAGTTGCATTTTTAAGGTTACGCACTTCTACACCGGACAGTGGCTGCCCTTTGGCGTCCAGCACCTGCCCGACAAGCTGCTGCTGAAATTTAGCTAAACCCGACGAAGGGTTTAAAACATCCGAGATCGGAATCTTTCCATTGTTAAGGGAAGAAGGTACATTTGCCAATGCAGCCATCGAAATAAAAGGTAGCCCCACCAAAAGGCAACTCCTGTTTATTACATCCCGGATTTTAATCTGCTTTAGTATCATGAATACTCAGGTTAAAGTGGTTAAATAAATGATTTATAAGCTCTTTAGTTTATTGGTATTTTTTCAGGAAACATAACACTCGACCCTAATATGGTCTAAATTGCATTTCCTTAATTATCATAGTGAATACAATAATATATATTTTTTGTATACAATTCAATATTTTTTTTACTTTTTTACAAAAATAGGGTGGCTAACACATTCGTGACAATTCCAAAACACCGCTCTTTTAGCTGTGTAATTATAAACTAAATCGTATTTACTTTAGGCTGATAAAATATTTTTGTATACAATTTTACTTATTTTTTGTATATTTATTTTTATTCAACTACATTTGACTAACCAAATAAATCAAAGGAATAACCGTAGATCCTATATGAAAAAACAAACCTATATTTGGCTTGTATCGCTGGTCCCGCTACTATCCTCCTGTTCTTCCGAGACGGAAAGAGAAAGTAAGCCAATAAATAACATCCAACTGGAGCACAGCATACTATCGCTATCAAAAGAAGCTACAAAACTCCATGTGCCATGGGATTTACAATATGACCGGATCAACGATGCCATTCTGTTTTCTGAAATCGGAGGAAGTATACGAAGACTGGATACAAAAACAAAAGCTGTTACTTTGGTGGACAGCCTCACCGACGTTTACCACCAGCGCACGTTGGGACTATTGGGAATGGCGCTCTATCAACCCGAACAGCAACAGGCCTATCTTTACCTTTCTTACACCAGCAAAAAGGACAGTCTCATTTTCTCTAATTTATATCGTTACGATTATAATACGACAGGCACGTTGTCAAACCCAAAATTGCTTTTACAGATTCCTGGAAACACGGGACACAACGGTTCCAGGGTTATTGTTTCGACAGACAAAAAAGTGTATTGGGCTACAGGAGATGCCGCAAGTGATACCTTTGCACAAGACAGCACCTCATTAAATGGCAAAATCTTACGCCTCAATCTCGACGGGAGCATCCCAAAAGACAATCCAATTGCAAATAGCTATGTCTATGCATGGGGATTTCGGAACATGCAGGGACTTACCCATGATCCAAAAGGCTTAATTTACACCTCCGAACATGGCGATGCCATCGAGGACGAAATCAACCTGATCCAACCTCTAAAAAATTATGGCTGGCCGCAGATTGAAGGAATGATTGACACGGAAAAGGAAAAAGCTATTGCCAAAAACTCCCCAAGACAGGAGCCCATTAAATCGTGGACCCCAGTCGTTGCACCATCCGGAATGGCGTATTACGGTTCTAATGTTATCCCTGAATGGCAACATAGTCTATTGCTTTCGACTTTAAAAAATCAGTCTTTACGTATCCTAAAATTATCCGCCGATGGTCAACAGATCGTCGATGAGAAAATCCTATTCAAAGATCAACTTGGCCGGCTAAGGTCCGTATTGGCCTTACCCAATGGAGACATTTATTTCTGTTCAAGCAACCGTGACTGGAATCCGCAAAAGGGGTTTCCAAAACCCGATGACGATGTGATCTACCGCCTCCGTATTACCGATAAAGCCTCTGCACCAATGATTAAACCCCTTGCAGCCAACACGGCCAACTCCCCTGCCAAAAGTGGTCAGGCATTATACGAAGCCTATTGCGCATCCTGCCATAAAGCAGATGGAAAAGGACTTACAAATACCTTTCCTCCATTAGCCAATTCATCTCTTGTCAAAGGCGACCCAGCACCGCTATTGCAGGTTATCCTCCATGGACTGAAAGACAAAACAATAAACAACGTCAAATACGAAAGTGCAATGCCATCTTTTTCATTCTTGAAAAATGAAGAGGTCATTGAAATCACCAATTATATTCGCACACACTTTGGAAATTCTGCCCCTAAAATCAATCAACAGCATTTAACCTCATTACGATAAATCTCATGGAAAATAACCTCGAGCCAAAACCCTCTTTATTGAAAAGTTGGCTATCCATCTTGGGTCCCGGCATCATTACCGCCGCCCTGGTTTTCGGGCCCAGCAAAATGACCATCACATCAAAAATGGGTGCAGACTATGGCTTCTCTCTATTATGGGTTGTCGTCGTCGCCATCTTTTTTATGATGGTTTTCACCAATATGGCGGCACGTATCGGTATCGCGAGAGACGAATCTTTACTTGTTTTAATTCGCCAGAAATTTGGTAAAACAACGTCCATCATCATTGGCCTCGGAATCTTCCTCGTTGCAACCTGTTTTCAATCGGGGAATGCGACAGGTGTCTCTATTTCCGTTTCGGAAGCCACGGGGACAAACCCCAAAATATGGATCATCGTTTTTAATGTAATCGGTATCCTACTGTTGTTCTTCAAGTCTTTCTACGCGCTATTGGAAAAGCTTATGCTTGGACTTATCATCCTGATGTTATTTGCCTTTCTTTCCACCGCGATTATGATAAAGACACCCGCACAGGACTTTTTCTCAGGTTTTATTCCCAGCATCCCTCCTTCATCAGTAGGCTTAATAATTGCTTTTACGGCTTCTTGCTTTTCGATTGTGGGTGCATTTTATCAAAGTTATCTTGTTCAATCAAGAAGAAAATTATCGACCAACAAACAGCGTACTGAACGACAGATAATCGGTAGCCGAATAGGTATTATTATTCTTGGCATCATGAGTGCAGCCGTCATGGTCTGTGCGGCAAATACGCTTCATCCCCAAGGGATCAAGTTAAATTCTGCCGCTGAGATGGGCCGTGCACTGGAACCGCTTTTGGGAACCTATGCTTCACACCTCTTTTTTATCGGTCTCTTCGGTGCCTCCTTTTCCTCCTTGATCGGCAATGCCGTATTAGGCGGATCCTTACTGGGCGACACCTTTGGCTTCGGCAACGATCTCAATCACCCTAAAGTGAAACTCTTTATTTCTTTGGTCATGATTTTTGGATCTGCCATCGCGCTTATCTTCGGAAATCTTCCCTTGGAGCTTATTGTTTTTGCGCAAAGCATCACCATTTTTTTAGTCCCCTTTATCGGTATTATCCTCTTTCTGATCGCAAACGACAAAGAAATTATGGGCGCGCTCAGAAACAGCCCCTTAACGCGGTTATGGGCTATACTCGGACTTATATTACTCGTTTTTCTTGCATTTAGTAATCTCTATAATTTAATCAAATAATTCAGACATGGACCATAACAATTTAGCGGAATTGGAACAGCAGCTGCTTGCACCATCATTAGATCTAATTGAAGATATAAAAAAGATACAAGGTGATATCCTTTTCCTAGGTATTGGCGGAAAAATGGGGCCAAGCATGGCAAAGCTAGCCATGCGGGCCATTCAAGCTGCAGGAATAGACAAAAAGGTCATTGGTGTTTCGCGTTTTTCAACCAAAGAACTTCAGCAGGAACTGGAGGATCTAGGCATAAAGACAATCGCCTGCGACCTACTGAATGAGGAAGAACTCAAAAAGATCCCGCAGGTCCCGAATGTCATTTACCTCGCAGGACATAAATTCGGCACCACGGGAAATGAAGATTTTACCTGGGCGATGAATACCTATCTTCCCGGAATGGTGGCTTCTCATTTTCAAGATTCCAACATTGTTGCTTTTTCTTCGGGTAACGTACTTCCATTTGCACCAATAAGCAATGCCGGCGTTTCTGAGGAAAGAACTCCGGAGCCTGTCGGCGAATACGCGCAATCCTGTTTGGGGAGAGAGCGTATATTCGAGTATTTTTCGAAGAAAAACGGTACACCTATCCTGATCTACCGATTGAATTATGCGGTGGATTTTCGCTACGGTGTGCTCGTAGAAATTGCCAAATCGGTCAAAGGGCAGCTCCCGATAGATTTGACAACCGAAAACGTCAACGTCATCTGGCAGGGAGATGCCAACGAAATTGCCTTAAGATCATTACTGCACTGTCAGTCTCCAGCCAAAATACTGAATGTCACGGGACCTGAAATCCTTTCTACACGATGGATCGCAGAGCGGTTTGCCGAGCATTTCAACACCAGGCCGATATTTGTAAATGAACCCGCCGGAACCGCTTTACTAAACAATGCCTCCGAATGCCATCGTTTGTTTGGCTATCCGAAAACAACCATACGCGAAGCGATAGACATTACAGCCAAATGGTTGACCCAAGGCGGCGAACTATGGAATAAGGACACGCATTTTCAAGAACGAAAAGGAAAATTCTAATGAACACTTTAGACAACAAATTACAACAGTTGCTTTGGGAAGGGACGGTAATTCCGGCACACCCCCTTGCCTTAAATGAGGACCGCAGCATTGACGAGGCACATCAACGGCTCCTGACTCAATATTACATAGCCAGTGGAGCCGGTGGAATCGCCGTAGCTGTACATTCAACCCAATTCGAAATCCGTGACCCCGAGATCAACCTTTTTGAAACTGTATTGAGATGGGCTAGCGAAGAAGTCGAGAAAGCGGAACTCCAACG
Organism: Sphingobacterium siyangense; assembly: GCF_007830445.1. GTDB lineage: Bacteria > Bacteroidota > Bacteroidia > Sphingobacteriales > Sphingobacteriaceae > Sphingobacterium > Sphingobacterium siyangense. The sequence goes on from NZ_VLKR01000016.1 coordinate 143,060, forward strand.
ACCATTTATCAAAATTGCAGGCATCTGCGGTGCCACAGATCAAGCTGAACAGGAGGCAACGACTGCACTTAAATACGGTTATGATATCGGGCTTTTGAGTATGGGCGGCCTGCAGAGCTGGACGGAAAATGCCATATTAGATCGAGTCAGAGCAATAGCAGCCATTATTCCTGTCTTTGGATTCTATCTTCAACCCGCCGTTGGTGGCCGTATTTTCTCCTATTCCTTTTGGCAGCAGTTTGCCGAAATCGACAACGTCGTCGCTATCAAATGTGCGTCGTTCAACCGCTACCAGACATTAGACGTTATGCGTGCTATAGCCAACTCCAGCCGGCGAAATCAAATTGCCATGTACACGGGCAATGATGACAATATTGTCAACGATCTGATGAGCGTGTATAATTTCCCTGTAGCGGGAGAAAACGTCGCCATAGAATTTAAAGGTGGACTATTAGGCCACTGGGCTGTTTGGACGGCAAAAGCTGTTGAACTCCTTCAGGAAATAAAAACATACAAACAGAACCCCAATAACCTCCATGCGAGTCATCTCCTAAGCAAAGCGATTGCTGTAACAGACAGTAATGCAGCTTTTTTTGACCCAGCAAATGCATTCCATGGCTGTATACCAGGCTTACATGAGGTGCTCCGCAGACAAGGTCTGATGAAGGGTATCTGGTGTCTAAACCCCGACGAAAATCTATCCATCGGACAGCGAGAAGAAATTGATCGTGTATATAAAGACTACCCAGGCTTAAACGACGATGAATTTGTCAAGGAATTTTTAAAATCGAGATCCTAATAATCGCTTCCTTTTATAAGGTCTCATCACTCGGGCTAGTCATGGCTGACGAGGTGATGGGACCTTTCTTTTTGTTCCAATTCATATTTTACGAATCAATGACCGACTAAGAGAAATAGTATCCAACATGAAATGTTTGATTTTTATAACTTTGCATCATGACAACTTCCGAAAATATTATTGATTTCTATCAACGGGTATTTCGAGAATCCAATTACCCAATTGGCTCCTCGTCCGAACAAATTTCTCATTTTAACGTATTTTCACGTGAGCATTGTCCTTTAAAATCACCTTACAACAGAAAAGATTACTTCAAAATATCCCTCATGATCGGCCAGGGTCAATTGCACTATGGCGATCAATGGATCCCTATTGACCGTCCCGCACTTGTATTTTCAAGTCCGCTCGTTCCCTACTCTTGGGAAACAGACAATCCGGATCAAAAGGGATGGTTCTGTCTTTTTACACAAAAATTCATTCAGGAAGACAAACATTATAACCATAACATTCTCGAAAGTCATTTTTTCAACCCAAGTGGTAGCCCGGTCTATTTCTTAACGAACGAGCAGGTCGATCTTTTCGATCACATTTTTCAGCGTATGAATACGGAACTACGATCTGATTTTCCGTTCAAATATGAAATTATCCGAAATCAGTTACAATTACTCGTTTTAGAAACGTTAAAACTAGCGCCAAATGAGGGTATATCACCTTACCAAAACGCAAATCAGCGTATTTCCCATCTTTTCCTAGAACTATTGGAACGTCAATTTCCGATTGACACAGAAAATTTACTTCGTTTTAAAAATGCAACGGATTACGCGCAACAGCTCAACATCCATGTCAATTCGCTAAACAGGGCTTTGAAACAAAATACAGGAAAAACTACGCAAGAACTCATCGCACTGCGCATCACACAGGAAGCAAAAGCACTGCTTCAACATAGCAGCTGGAACATCAATGAAATCGCTTATGCCTTAGGTTTTGAAGAACCGGCGAACTTCAGTAATTATTTCAAAAAACATGCTGGTGTACCACCTTTAGCCTTCCGCAATAAGTCTGTTTGATTTTCACAATAATTTGTTTGAATTCTATATCTTTCGAAACAGGCAATGAAGCTACTTTTGTCGACATCATATTTACAGGGCCAAAGAGAAAAAGTGGCTGGCAACGTAAACGTCCATAGAGACGGGTAATTTAAAAAATTAAAGGATGGAAAAAAACACTAAACCACAGCAATCTTTTATCCCGACGATACTAGCATTTGCACTTGTTCCGATTACGGGACTTGCCACCGACATTTATCTTCCGTCAATGCCACAAATGGCACAGGAGCTTGGCTTGAACGAAAGCAAAATCCAGTTAACACTTTCGCTTTTTCTAATCAGCTATGGTGTTGCTCAATTCTTTACAGGAGCATTAGTTGACGCTTGGGGAAGATATCGCATCAACCTGATATCTCTTTTCCTTTTCATTGTCAGTTTCTGGATCACAGCAAGCACGCAAGATATTTGGGTTATTTACCTGATGCGCATCCTTCAGGGAATCTTATCGGCATTTGTGGTCATATCAAAACGAGCCTATTTTGTGGATGTCTATGAAGGCGAGCAGCGCAAACACTACCTCAGCATTATGACCATCGTCTGGTCGATCGGGCCGATTGTCGCTCCTTTTATTGGCGGCTACCTCCAAACACAATTTGGTTGGCGTTCTAACTTTATGGTTCTGGCCGTTTACAGTGCCGTACTTTTCATCCTTGAACTGATCTTTTCCGGCGAAACAATCAAACAGAAAAAACCACTCCATATCAACTACCTGATCGGCGAATTTAAAATGATGCTTAAAAGCAACGATTTTACGTTCGGTATACTCATGTGCGGCATATCCTACGGTCTCGTCATGTTCTACAATCTCAGTGGTCCTTTTTTTATTGAACATCAACTGGGATATAGTGCGATTACAACCGGCTATACCTCACTTATTATGGGCTTAGCTTGGATGTGTGGTGGTTTTATTGGTAAAGCCCTTATTAAAAGAGCCTTGGTTCCAAAGTTGAGAATCGCCAATTTTATTCAGATCAGTCTGATTGTCTGTATGCTGATCGTTTCACCTTACCTGTCAAACCTATATACATTAACATTTTTCGCATTTGCTGTACATTGCACTGCAGGATTTATCTTTAACAATTATTTCAGCTACTGTTTAGGTAGTCGTTCCTTAACAAAACCCACTATTTAATTTATTTTTAAAAACAGGATTAGAAAACAGCATAATTTGTATCTTATAAAATAAGAAAATAATTTTCTGTTTCAGTAGTTCCATCATTTTCTTCATGTTCCAAGCGGTTGCAGCTAGTAATGCATTGATTTGTGGTCCCGTTTCTCCCATGAAGTAATTTTTTGCCAGCCTAAAATCGGTTTTTAAATGTCCGATGATAGGTTCTATTGCCGCTCTGGTTCTAAATTTTTTGCGCTTTGTCTGCTTTTGATAAGCAGTGTCTTTTTTTCTTGGAGTGCTTGGGATGGAGATTTTCACGCCCTTTATTTCTGATTTTCCT
>NZ_VLKR01000017.1:0-94442 GCF_007830445.1 Sphingobacterium siyangense
CAATGGAGGCTCAGGGGTGTGCTTGGGAAATGAGGGGCTGAGCCAATCCCAGCGGGATCACTAAAGAAAAGCTAATCGCAAGATTAGCTTTTCTTATTTAACACTCACGGGAACTTCTTTTTGTCCCGCAAAAATTACCGGTAAAACCGAAAAGCTACAACAAAACCAATGCGCAACCCCATTCAGCCTATAGTTTACCGATAATCTAATATTGGACTGTTCTCACAAAACTATTTTCATTATCAGTTGTCTCTATTTATACAGACAAAAATTTTAATGATGAAAAGGCAATTAACATACATAATAATGCCATCCTCTTTTTTCCTTATTACAAGCTGCTCCGTAATAGAAGGGATATTTAAGGCTGGTGTTTGGACAGGCATCCTCATCGTAGTTGTTATAGTCGCCCTTGTCCTTTGGATCATCAGTAAACTTTTCGGTGGCACCAAATAACAGCCTCCTCTTTTAACAAACTTTTCGACACCTTTCGCCCGAATACCAACAACATCTCATCAATTCTCATTAACAACGCTTTTCTTGATCTCCATTTGAAAACATGTTTTTTATCTTATCTTTATAATTTCAAGAATTTACGGGCTCAATACATTAAAAATAGTAACCGATAATTCAAGAATAATTCTAGCGCTATCTTACCATCGTATTGACGCTAGAACATTTGTAATCAATGAAAGAGGATCGAGCACATGAAGAGATTTACGTTAAAAGAGATTGGCCAACAGTTAAACCTATCTCCAGGAACCATTTCCAAAGCACTAAACGATAGCCATGAAATAAGTGCAGAAACAAAAAAGCTAATCTTAGATTTTACGCAGAAAATCAATTATATACCAAATTTCTCCGCAAAAAGCTTAAAAACGGGGCGTTCAAACACCTTAGCAATCATTGTTCCATTTATTTCAAGCTCTTTTTTCTTTGATTTCTACGAAGAGATCTCGCACATTCTATCGCAGACGAATTATAAACTGATCCTATTGCAGACTTTTAACGACGAGAAAAAAGAAAAAGAAGCGCTGGAACTTTGCATACAAAGCAATATCGAAGGAGTGATCATTTCCCCTGTGAAAAATGATTCAAGCTTATCGCTTTTGTTTTATATGATGGAGCAGGTTTGTCCTGTTATTATTTTCGACCGAATAAACCATCAGCTCGACACATTCAAAATCGGAATCCAAAACAACAAGGTCATCTACCAGGCAACAGAAGAAATGATCAAAAACAGAAGAGAAAATATCATTCTTTTACTATGTAAAGATATTGGCGGAAATGTAAGCCGTATAAAAGGATATAAAGATGCACTCTTCAACGCCGGCGTACCCTTCAAAGAAAAAAATATTATAGAAATATCCTATTCTAGCCCCAAGGACAATATCGATGACGAACTGGAAAGCAAAATAAACACGTTATTAAATAAGCCCTCCGCTCCAAATGCACTCCTCTCAACGACAGACACCTTGTCGTTAAAAGTTTTGCACATATTAAATAAATTGAAGGTGAAAATTCCTGATGACATGAACTTAATTGGCTTTAGCAACACCCCTTTTGCCAACAGTCTCAATCCATCTCTAACAACAATTACCCAACCAACACAGCTGATGGCAGAAAAATCGGTAGAACTCCTCTTGCAGATGTTAAAGAAAAAAAACAAAAAGAATTATTTCGAATTCGAGACGTTTTTTTTGGACTGCAGTATCGAACACCGAAAATCTACATCATCCCTTTAAAGAAAAGGTCAAAATCCCACTATGGAATTTTGACCTTTTCAGAAAATATCGATCTCCACTATTAACGATCGACCGCAACATCCACCAATTAAACCTTACTTAAGCAATGATCGCAATGCATGGACAGGCAAATCTATTTTAGTATCATTGGATAGATTCCCGTTCAATGTTCCCCATTGCAAACTATCTAAACGGACAGATGATTTTCCTTCAGTTTTGATATTCAGAAGACCAACTTTGGCTTCAGGTCCTTTCCTATTGAAATAAACTTCTGAATTGTTTGCCACAATATCTGCACTTTGATAATTCGTACGCGGAAGTCCCAAAACACTATTCGTCGTGTTAACAAATAAACGACCAACAAGAGAATTCCCCTTACTGTCCGTCCCGCCAAGATCATCAATAGTGGAATTTGTCAGGTTCAGGTTCAACGTATTTATAACGGATTTTTCTGCAAGGGAAAATACCTCAACGCTATCACCTACAACAGTCAACTCGTTCAACTTAGCGGACAACTCGTTAATACCCGCATTTTTTAATTTTAAAACCTTAAGATCAGGTGAAAAAATATAGATTGACTTATAAAACCCCTCTCCTCCTGATAAAAGATCTAAGGTAAGATTGCCAGATTGATCAACATTCGCTTTCACAAAGTCGGCTTGACTTTTATTAACTTTAACCATAAACTTATCGCTTTTCACCCAATACAACCCTACACCGCTTGCATTGGTACCTACAATATAAAGCTTATCGAAAGCTGCCAAGGGAAACGACCGGTAATAAACATCCTTTGCACCTGGCTTAGATACCTCCTGCTCAACATCAGCATTATATTTTTTCGCATCCACTCGATTTATACGAACAAGGTAGGACGCGACAAGCATCGGAACCGCGAATAAGCCTATTGCTAATCCCATTATTATTTTTGTACTTAATTTCATGACTCATTTTGATTAAAATTCTGACTTACAAACCGTCTATAACGTTGCTCTAACTCATCCAGACCGATTTCCAATAAATAAATATTACGAAAAAACAAGGGAAGATCTTCTTCTAGAAAAATTGCCTTTCTATATAACTTCACATTCTTCACCGATTCTTGTGTCAGAAAAAAACCGATCCCGCGCTTATTGGCTATAATTTCTTTCTGCTGCAACATATCGTAGGTCCGCATAACAGTATTGGGGTTAACCTCCATCTGAACTGCCAATTCCCTTACTGAGGGGAGTTTTTCATCCACTTTCCAGGTCGCTAGCAAAATATGATCACATACATACTCAGCAATCTGAAGGTAAATGGCTTTATTTGCATTGAACTCCATACTAAATCTCCTTTTCTTTTAACCTTAAAAAAGCAACCGCCCAAATCATTATGGTAAGCAACACTCCTACAGCGCCGATCAATGCAAAAATATGATTTGAATCAGACCAATAGTTATTATCCATTGTACCTACGGTATCCTGGGTCTGAGTCTTCATTAAGTAAACAAAAAGACACATCCAAACAACACAGTAAAGCACAAGAAAAATAGCCGTCTTTACATATTGATAGTTTTGGTAGACGATCCCACCAAGTAAAAAAATTGCATTTAGAAGAATTGGTACAAAACAAAAATAATAAGCCGGTTCAGGGTATTGAATCTTGAAAAAGTACTGCCATAGATCCACACTGACCGTCCCCCCTGATGGCTGCACTTCATTTACAACCACAGAACCAACGCTCCTCAAATAAGAAACAAATGCCAGATCGATCAAATAAAAGACCAATAAGTATGAACCAATACTCACGACAACCGTATAGAATAAGCTGACCAGAAACTTTTCCAATTGTGACGCCGGAATCATCAGCTCAAAAATCGCCCGGGTCTTCTTCCCTAAATCGGCAAAATAACTACTTGAGATAACCGTTACAAAAAAGAGTCCCAAGATACAAAACAACGGTGCTCTGAAATTTAGCAACGAATAAACAGTATTCTTTTTGATGTCATCATAATTTGACCCCAAATTAACCGCATAAAAACCAAAAATTACCCCGGCAATAATCCCTATTGACATCAGATAAATTCGCCCAAAACCAATCCATTGTCTTCGAATCAGTCCAAAAAAACGCGTAGCATTAAATAGATTTGACATATTCATCAAGTTTAATAAGGTCCGTAATTTTTTCCTTGCACTGTAACACAGCATTAAATAACAACTCCAAATCCAGTTTCGAATCTTCTACCGCCGAGTTTGGGAGAATAACATTAAAACCGCCTACTCCTTCTTCGGAATAGAGTGTATCCAAAGGCAATTCTCTTACTTTTTTAAAGCATAAACGATCAGTAATCACATGCATCGGAGCATTGAGTGCAACCTTATGATCATCAAGCAAAATAACAGCATCAATAAGATTATCCAGATCACGCACCTGATGTGTGGAGATAATCACACATCGATCGTCAGTAATGGCAGAAGCCATGATCTTTCGAAACTGAACCTTAGAAGGAATATCCAAACCATTCGTTGGCTCATCCATGATGATCACTTTCGTGTTAGACGCTAAACCGAAAGAAATAATATATTTCTTTTTCTGTCCATAACTCATGTTTGCTAATTTTTGCTCAATAGGAATATCGAACTCACGAATAAGCTGATCGAAATATACCTGATCGAAGTTGGGGTAGAACCCTGCATTAGCCTTCAGAAACTGTTCTGATTTTACGGCAGGGAGATAAAACTCTTCCGGAATAAAACTAATCTCTCTTAACAAGGAAGGTTCCCTTCGATTAGGGTTATGCCCCAGCACATCAACTCGCCCCGAAACAGGATATACCAAACCGGCAATATTCTTAAGCAAAGTTGATTTACCAGCACCATTCTTCCCCAACAAGCCATAGATAGAGACTGTAACGTAAACTGTGTCAGAGGAATAATTCAATAAGATTATTTATATTCAATTATTCAAACGACACGGTCATGAAAGAAAAAGACCCATTCGACTTTGAACGCTTCAAGGCAGAAGCCATGCAAGGTCTTTACGAAGGTAAAAGTTTGTCTCCCAACGATGGCGTACTAGCGCCGTTAATGAAGCATCTGTTGGAATCAATGATGGATGGAGAACTGGAAAACCATTTGAACGAAGAGAAAGCTTCGGGCAATAGCAACCGGCGAAATGGCAAGACAAAAAAGACTGTCCGAGGCCTTAACACTGGGACATTTGAACTGGAAACAGGCCGTGATAGATCCGGCACATTCGAGCCTAAGGTAGTACCTAAAAGGCAATTAATCATTACTGAACAGCTTGAGGGACACGTGCTAAGCATGTATGCCAAAGGAATGAGCACACGGGCGATAAGCGAGTTTATACGCGAAATGTATGCAATGGAAATCTCTGCCACAGAAATATCACGTATTACCGAAAGTGTACTTCCAGCGGTAAATGAGTGGCGTAGCAGGCCTCTTGAAGCTGTTTATCCCTTTGTTTTCCTGGATTGCATGCACATTAAAGTTCGCCAGAATGGAACTGTTGAATCAAGAGCTATTTATAACATACTGGGAGTTGGCATGGATGGTAGAAAAGATCTGATCGGTCTTTATAGCTCAGAAAATGAGGGAGCCAAGTTCTGGCTTTCAGTTCTTACGGATCTAAAGCAACGTGGTGTTGAAGACATCCTTATAGCTTGTATTGATGGTCTAAAAGGGTTTCCCGAGGCCATAGAAGCTATTTTTCCAAAAACAAAGATCCAACTGTGTATTGTTCATCAGATCAGAACAAGCATGCGCTATGTAACCGAAAAAGATAAGAAGGTAGTAATGGAGGATCTAAAGCCAATCTATAAGGCCGTGAACGAAGAAATGGGATATGAAAACCTCTTGTCTTTCGAAGAAAAATGGGGTAAGAAATACCCTCTTGCCGCCAAATCCTGGATCGATAATTGGACTAATCTTTCCACTTTCTTTGAGTACGAAGAACAGGTTCGCAAGATTATATACACCACAAATCCGATTGAGGGAATACACCGTCAGATACGAAAAATTATTAAGTCTAAAGGCGCTTTCAGCTCTGAACAGGCGCTCATGAAATTGATGTATTTAATTATTAAAGATATTGCAAAAAAATGGACGATGCCAATGCATAACTGGGGCTTGACCATATCCCAACTTTATATTAGATTTGGGGATAGACTCAAATTAGAAAAAGGTTTTTAAGACGCTAATCCAATGACACAGTTTGAGTTACACTCCCCATAGATATGCCCCTGCTTCAATTCAAGATCCATATGAAGAAAGAGTGGCCTTGATTTACTATAGCTGAAATTTAGATTTTGGATAGTAATCATACTACTGTATTATTTAATTAATACACTAATATAGAAACGAATTTTATATAATTCCAAAAATATTTTAAAAAAAATACAGGCAGGGCTTTGCTTACGCTCAGGCATTACTTTATTTTAATAGCGCCAATCGGGCATAGGACAACATAAACACTCAATTTATGTAATAAACATAATGCAATGACAAACAAATAGTTATTTAAATACATTATGAAATTCATAATAAACAAAAGGCAACTTTAACGAGATGCGTTATCCGTGTTAAAAAACTGAACAAATTACAACTATCCGCCAAAACTAAAATAACCCCATTCTAAGCCTAAATAAATTAAAACCACAAAACCCCTTGAGAAAAACAAACAGCACCTCAGAGAGGCTAAAAACAGCCAAAACCAAAACATACAAGAGTAGTATTGATTACTCAATAGGAAATACCTTTGTTCTTGCAATCATTTGAACTGTGTGTTTGGGCTAGTTAATCGTTATTCTCCACCTTACCGATGAATACCAAATTACACGCAATAGTAGTATTAACCAAGAGTTAAACAAAATACAAAACAAACTAATAATCAAAACGATAAAAAACTTATATAAACAAGAAATACACATAAATATGACATACTTTGAACAACAGATTAGTCAACTGATGAAAAACCTTCGTTTATTTTATGTGATGATATTGCTTAAAATAGCTTTAAATCTATTTTATTACCATCTTTGTCTGTATGATGAATTACATTTATCCTTTCATTCTAGCGATGCATTCTTTATGGAGATGGGAGGTATTGATTGTAGTAACGATTAGTCTCGTGAACTTTTTTTACAAAAGAAAAAAGGAACTTCCATTCTCCCCTACCGATCAATTTCTTGTAAAAATTACGGTTATTTCTTTTTATATTCAGCTATTTTTAGGTTTTAGTCTCTATGTACTGAGCCCCATCACACAGTACTTTCTGCAACATTTTGACGAAGCAGTTCACCTCAGGCAAATTCGCTTCTTTGGCATGGAGCACAGTAGCATGATGATTATTGCCGCAATCTGCTTAACAATAGGTGCCCTTAAAAGCAAAAACGCCGATACAAACGATCGACGTTTTAAAATATTATTAATCTGGTTTGGACTAGCTCTCCTGATCGTTCTTAGCTCCATTCCCTGGGAATTCTCGCCGCTGACAAGCAGACCTAGTTTTCGATCATTTTAATTAGCTATTTTGCCAGTTGGCTTTTCTCTTATTTCGCATTGCATCCATTCCTTCTTTGAAATCATTGGTTTTACGCAAATCCGCCAAGCTCTCCAATAGAAAGTTATACTTATCATCATAATCTTGCTCTTTTAATTTTCGCAGTGCTACAAAACCCCGTGATATGGCCAAGGGAGCATTTTCCAGGATCGTCCTTTTCAATTCAATCAATACTGTTTCTTCAGCATCCAGGATGCCATAAACGATTTCCCTTTTCAAAGCCTCCTCCGCAGAAAAAGACCGACCACTGATACAGAGATCCATGGCTTTTCTTTCAGGCATATATTCTGTAAGCAACGCCAACACCTGAAATGGAAAGAGCCCAATTTTCACTTCAGGCAAAGAAAAACGTACATGTGGGAGAGCAAATAAATACGTACAGGATAATGCTATCAAAAAACCACCTGCAATAACATCTCCCCTAACAACACAGATTGAAGGCTTATCTAAACAGGCAAATATTTCTGCCAGTGACTTTTCAACCTTGGGAATTGCCGAATTTCCAATATCTAATGTAGGGTCCTCAAAAGCTTTAAGATCCATACCAGCACAGAACACCGGACCTTCAGCCTCTATTTGTACTAAACGAACATCAGGATTGCTATTCGCCAGATTCAATGCATAGGCTATTTCGCTCACCATTGTCGGACTAAAAGCATTTCTTTTATCCGAACGGGCTAAGGTCAAGTTGAACACATGCCCCTCAACGTGCACTTTAATAAAATTCAGTTTTTCCATCTACAAAATCATTTGTCTGAAGCTATGCTCCAATCCGATTATTTCAGCATCAGTTCCTCGTCCAAAATAATGCAACAACAGCTCTGAAGGTATATTACCGACCAAATCATCTTTTGCAAATGGACAACCGCCATAACCGAGCAATGCGCCTTCAAATTTACGGCAACCCGCCAGATAAGCTGCTTCAATCTTTGCAAGACTCTCCTCTCGCCTTGCATGAAAATGTGCGCCTACTTCCAGTGTTGGAAAACGAGTTTTAACAAAACTAAATAATTCTGAGATCTGATTTGCATCGGCTTCTGAAGTTGTGTCTGCCAAAGAAAATTCCCGAATGCCAAGATCGCATAATTTTCCAATCCACTCTTCTACCAAAAGCGGGGACCAAGGGTCACTGTATGGGTTTCCAAAAGCCATGCTAATATAAACAACCAGAGATTTATGCTGCGAGTCGGCCAAAGCTTTCATTTCTTTTACCTGCTGATAAGAAGCCGCCAAGCCCATATTGGTATTTCGAAGTTGAAATGTTTCCGATATTGAAAATGGATACCCTAAAAAGTGGATTTTTTCCTCTAGAGCTGCCTCCTGCGCGCCCCGAAGATTGGCGACAATCGCCAATAACTTCACTTTTTCATTCGTTCTGATTCCTTCCAGTACTATTTTTGTATCCGCCAACTGCGGAACTGCTTTCGGCGAAACGAAAGATCCAAAATCAATAACATCAAACAGCCCACTTTCGATCAACGTATTGATATGTTTAATTTTCTTATCCGTCTCAATAAAGTTATGAAGCCCTTGAACAGCGTCTCTTGGGCAATCAACCAACACAACTTGATCCCTCATAATATGCTATAAAATATCTTTCTCAATCTCTCTAGCGATCACCATTTTCTGAATGCTTGAAGTCCCTTCACCTATTGTACATAACTTGGCATCTCTAAAAAACTTCTCGGCAGGATAGTCCTTTGTAAATCCATAACCACCAAAGATTTGTACAGATTCATTCGAAACACTAACGGCAGCCTCCGACGCATAAAGTTTAGCCATCGCACCAATTTTAGAAACACGATCTCCATGATCCTTTAAATAGCCTGCCTGCCTCGTCAACAGTTCACTGGCTTCCACCTGTGTCGCCATATCTGCTAGCGCAAAAGAAACCGCCTGAAATTCGTAAATCTTTTTCCCAAACTGCTCACGCTCGTGCGCATATTTCAACGCGCACTCGTAAGCTCCGCGTGCAATACCCAAAGAAAGTGCCGCAATAGAAATACGTCCGCCATCCAATAATTTTAAGGCCTGCACAAAGCCCTGCCCTTCTTCACCGATGAGTTGATCCCGATGAATCCGACAATTATCAAAAAACAGACAGGCAGTTTCTGAGGCACGCATCCCCAATTTATTTTCTTTCTTTCCTGCGGTAAATCCAGGTGTACCTTTCTCAACAATAAAAGCAGACATCCCTTTTTTATCTCCCTTAGCCCCCGTCCGCGCAATAACGACAGCAACACTAGAACTGATGGCATGCGTAATAAAATTCTTAGAACCATTCAACACGTAGTGATCACCATCTCGCTCAGCAAATGTCGTCATTCCACCAGCGTCCGAACCAGAACCGGTCTCTGTAAGTCCCCAGGCACCGATCCATTCAGCTGTCGCCAACTTTGGAAGATAACGTTTCTTCTGTTCTTCACTGGCAAAGCTTAATATATGATTTGTACATAACGAATTATGCGCCGCTACGGAAAGTCCAATTGAGCCACACACCTTGGAAATCTCATCCAAAACGGTAATATACTCCTGGTATCCGAGTCCCGATCCACCATATTCTTCAGGAACGATCACACCCATGAAACCGTGTTCGCCTAACTTTTTAAAAACTTCTATTGGAAATATTTGGGCTTCGTCCCATTCCATCACATAAGGTTTGATATGATACTGTGCAAAATCTCGTGCACTTTGTCTGATCATATCCATTTGTTGTTTATTTTCAATAAACATAAGCATGAATATTAAATTTACAATCGGTAATTCAATTCTAATATATCAAAATATTTAGGAATAAAATTGCAAATATTTTAAAATTTTATTTTAAATTTATCTAAAAATAAGAAATTCTTAATTCAACAGCTTTTTAAAACCAAGATTATAAATTATGAAGGAGCTACTCGCATTACTTCGCCAAAAAAGAGAAAATTTAAAACTAGGTGGTGGCATCGATAAAATAAAAAAACTGAAAGAAAAGGGTAAAATGTCAGCCTGGGAACGAATAGAATATCTACTGGACCCAGACCGAGAATATCTGGAAATAGGCATGTTTGCCGGCGAGGGAATGTATAAAGAACATGGTGGATGCATAAATGCGGGCTGTGCAGCGGTACTGGGCTATGTAAAATCCAAACTATGTGTCATCGTCTCTAACGATGCAACCGTAAAAGCAGGAGCCTGGTTTCCTATTTCTGCCAAGAAAAATCTACGCGCACAGGAAATTGCCATGGAAAACAATCTTCCAATCATTTATTTGGTAGATTCTGCAGGTGTGTTTTTACCGATGCAGGATGAAATATTTCCCGATAAAGAACACTTTGGCCGCATATTCCGTAACAATGCCCGAATGTCTTCCATGGGAATACCTCAAATTGCAGCAATCATGGGAAGTTGCGTGGCAGGTGGCGCTTATCTCCCTATCATGTCCGACTACGCCTTTATCGTCGAAGGAACAGGCTCTGTATTTTTAGCAGGCCCATACCTGGTCAAATCTGCGATAGGTGAAACCGTAGACGCTGAAACACTCGGCGGAGCTTCTACCCATTCGGAGATATCCGGCGTGACAGACAATAAATTTCCCGACGACCAAAGTTGTTTAGAGGCCATAAAAAATGTTATCGATAAAATCGGTGGAAATCCAAAAGCTAATTTCAACAGAAAGCAAAGCCTTCCTCCAAAAACAGATCCGAGTAAAATAGTAGAGATTCTTCCCGAAGACAGAACAAAACCTTATCGCATGCAGGATATCTTGAATGCAATTGTAGACGCAGATACTTTAGAGGAATACAAACCCGATTATGGAAAAACCATTGTCTGCGCCCTCGCACGTGTAGACGGTTGGGCTGTCGGGATTGTTGCCAATCAACGTGAAATTATCAAAGCCAAGAAACCCGGTAACGCAATGGAAATGCAGATGGGCGGGGTTATCTATAGTGATTCAGCAGATAAGGCAGCGCGCTTCATCATGAATTGCAACCAGCAGAACATTCCGCTTGTGTTTTTTCAGGACGTCACTGGATTTATGGTAGGAAGCCGATCAGAGCAAGGGGGGATTATCAAAGACGGAGCAAAAATGGTAAATGCAATGGCCAATTCCGTAGTTCCAAAATTCACTTTTATTGTTGGAAATAGTTATGGCGCAGGAAACTATGCGATGTGTGGAAAAGCGTATGACCCACGACTAATCTACGCTTGGCCTACTGCCCAAATGGCTGTCATGAGCGGTGCCGCTGCAGGCAAGACACTGTTTCAAATCCAAGAATCAGCTTTAAAAGCCAAGGGTCAAGAAATTAATGAAGAAGAAAAAAACAGTCTCCTTAAATCAATAGAAGATCGGTACAACGAGCAACTGAGTCCGTATTACGCTGCTGCAAGATTATGGGTTGATGGAATTATAGCGCCTGAAGAAACACGAAAAGTCATCAGCATGGGAATTGAAGCTGCCAACGAAAAACCTATTCTAGAACGGTATAATGTCGGTGTTATACAGGTCTGAGTGGAGTAAAATTAAATTAGAAAACCCCTCAAACGATAAACTTCATCATCCGAGGGGTTTTCTAATTAGGTATTTTTATATCATACTATACTTAAGATCTTCTCCAGATTTTACTGATCGCTTCAAAGTCTAACAAAGATTCTCTGTTCCGCATAATATCTACTGACACCGCTTTTTCTACAGTCATTCCCGAAAAAATCTTCTTAATAGGCAGCTCCAGTTTTTTACCGCTTAACGTGTAAGGAATAGCCGATACCTGAAAAATATCGTCAGGCACATGTCGCGGACTATATTGTTGCCGAAGCTCCCGTTTAATCTCCCCTTTTAACGCATCATTCAATAAACCATTGTCCAATTGAACAAAAAGCAACATATCAGATGATCCATTTTCATGATCTACACAGATAACCAAACTATCCAAGACCCCTTTGGTTCTATTTAAAACATTATAGATCTCTGCAGTACCGATACGTACGCCACCGCGGTTTAGCGTTGCATCTGAACGACCGTACATAATTATTCCATCATGTGCAGTGATCTTAATCCAATCACCATGACTCCAAACACCGCTATATTTATCAAAATAACTATCAAAGTATTTTTTATTCGCCAAATCATTCCAAAAATAGATGGGCATACAGGGCATGGGAGCTAAAATAACAAGTTCTCCCACCTCTCCATAAAGATGATGACCATGCTCATCAAATGCTTCTATCTTAGAGCCTAGAGTGCGACATTGGATCTCCCCTGCATAAACATCGAGCAATGTACACCCCGAAAGAAAGGCACTGCAAACGTCTGTACCACCACTTAGCGAGACAATTTGACTCTTTGGAAACTGTAGATTTAGCCATTCAAATACATCTGGTGGAAGTGGTGAACCTGTCGATCCTATTGTTTTCGGCTGATAAGCCAAGGATCTTAAATCTTGATCCTGACAGGAGATGAGATAAGCAGCGCCAACACCAAAATGGTCAACCTTGCTTTCCTGTGCAAACTTCCATAAACTTAATTTATCGGGATAATTCGTAGCCCCATCATATATACACAATGTATTTCCCATTAAAAGGGCCGAAAGTGCGTAATTCCACATCATCCATCCAGTAGTGGAATACCACATGAATCGATCCCCGTCTTGCACATTTTGATGCAGTCCAAGTGCTTTCATATGTTCTAATAGCATACCACCAACTCCATGTGTAATGGCTTTGGGCTTCCCGGTAGTTCCGGAAGAATACAAAATCCATATTGGTGCGTCAAAAGGCATTGCCGTAAATTGGAGCTCAGCCTGTGTAAGATCCTTTTTCAGAATCTCTTCCCAAATATTGTCATCAATCAAAACACAAGCCAGTAAAGATGGTAGCCGCAGAGAAAGTTGTTTAATACTCTCCGCTTTTTCAAAAAGACGGCCATTATAGTAATAACTGGAATTTGCGAAGAGCACTTTGGGTTCAATCTGCTCAAAACGATCCTGAATACTCGCCTCCCCAAAATCGGGCGAACAACAGGACCAAATAGCACCGATGGAATTAGCAGCTAAAAATAACGCAACAGCTTCAATGCCATTAATCAATACACCAGCAACGCGATCTCCACTTTGTACCCCTAGTTCTTTCAAATAGACCTGAAGTTTGAGAACCATGGATTCCAACTCAGTCCATGACACCTCTCTTTTAACTTGCTGTTCAGATTGAAAGATTAATGCCGGACGCTTTTTCGTTGTGTTTCGAAATACGTGTTCAGCATAATTCAAGGTAGCCCCAGCAAACCATTTTGTTCCGATAAAGCTTGTAGGATCTGTTGGCGAATCAACAATAGTTGTAAAGCCTGAATGAAACTTTATATTAAAATAGGCGGCTATACTCTTCCAAAAACTAGCCAGTTCCGTCGTAGACCATGCCCAAAGCTCCTGATAGGATGGAAAGAATACGCCATGCTCCTTCTCGACATATTGTTTAAACTTATTGATCTCAGATTGAGATTTTTGCTCTTCTGTTGGGCTCCAGAGTAATTTCCCCATAATAGTTAGATATAAAACGGTTATATCCAAACTTAGATAAATTTACTTGTATATGCAATTTTAAATATTTCTGGCACCCCATAACTGCACAGCATATTTTTGGATTAAATACGAATGCTCAATTATAGCACTTCAATAGCTGTATTCATTTCTACCGGATGCCCCGTGCACAACAGTATTCTTCCTTGTTCAACTTCGCGGTCTGTTAACACCTCATTATAGTCCATTCTTACTTTCCCCCTTGTACACTGCGAAATACACGTACTACACATACCGGATTTACAAGAATACGGCAACTTAATTTTATGTTCCAGCCCTATATCTAAAATAGATTTATTGTAGGGAACCTCTAGATGATAAGTTTTACCTTGAAAAGATAGTTCGATGGCATAGGTTGTTGTATCGACTTCCTTTTCAGTCTCATCATCATCATCCTCTTCATTTTCGGGCAATAGAAATGTCTCTCGTTTTATCTGATTGGAATCAAACCCCATCCCCAAAAGTGTAAAACGACATAAGTCCATATAAATCACAGGACCGCAAGTATAAAACAAAGCATCTTCCTTATTTCCAAACAAATGATCGTTAACAATAGCATGTATATAGTCTCTATTTAACCTGGCTTTCATCAAGTATTTACTATTGGAGTAAATCCACACAATAGTTAAGCGGTCAGGGAATCGATCTGCCCAGTGCTCCAATTCCGATCGGAACGGTGTTAACTCCAGCGTACTATTACTGTAAATTAAAACTATTTTGGACTTACTTTCAGCAAGAAGCGCTGTTTTCAGAATAGCATACAAGGGTGTAATGCCAATTCCTGCAGCAAACAAAAATAAGGTCCGAACCTTTTCTGCTTCAGGTTCATATACAAATAAACCCTGAGGTTCCATTGCATTCACGATATCCCCCTCCACAATAGTATGGTGGAGCAGTCGGGATATTTCCCCATTTTCGACACGCTTAACAGTGATACTTAAGGGCTCATTATTATCAGGCGAACTATTAAAAGAATAAGAACGACGTACCTCACGATCACCAAACACAAAAGAAAGTGTAATAAACTGCCCAGCTTTATAGGAAGGATAGTCTCCTGCTATAGACTCAAGCTGAAAAGTAATGTTATTATTAGGTTGGGGGATAATTTTTGAAATCCTTAATGTATACATAAATCAAACTTAGCTAAATTTGCCTTTATAAACAATTATAATTCTCTGGATACCTGCCCTAAGACTACCTTGAAGCGTTCTTAAAAGCATGCAAATTATATGTTACATAAATATCGTAAACCAAAATTCAAAACAATATATGCCACCCTAAAAGATGAATTTATAACAATTTTGTTGTATTACAATTAACAGACAATTCTTGCACAATATTTGTAAAATTTCACGTTATATTTATATCAAAACTAATCACAATAAGATTATATGCAAACACGCAGAAACTTCCTTCAAAATGCAGCAAAGGCTACACTAGGCATCGCTGTATCTGGATCAATATTACAAGATATTGCTTCCGCGAAAGCTACTGAATTAAATGCCGCTACCTTAAAGTTTTCCCAAGTAAAATTACCTTTCAGTTATGCCGCTTTGGAGCCTAATATTGATGCGTTGACAATGGAAATCCATTATACAAGGCACCATATGGCCTATATTAACGCCGTTAACGAAGCCATTCTTGCTGAAAACATCAAAGAAGCCTCAGAGGAGCAACTTCTAGCAAACATATCTAAGTACTCTCCTAAAGCAAGGAATAACGCTGGTGGAGCTTGGAACCATAACTTTTTTTGGGAAAGTCTGTCCGATAAGCCGAGCCAGCCCTCTGAAAAATTATTGACCATGATCAATAAGACATTTGGTTCTTTAGACAAATTCAAAGAACAATTTGCCGCAGCAGCAACCTCACGATTCGGTTCGGGATGGGCCTGGTTGATTTTGGATGACTCAGGTAACTTAAAAATTACCTCTACTCCAAATCAAGACAACCCTTTAATGGATGTTGCAGAGGTAAAAGGTATCCCCGTTTTAGGCCTTGATGTATGGGAGCATGCTTATTACCTGCACTACCAAAACAAAAGAGCTGATTATATTAAAAATTGGTGGAATGTTGTGAATTGGAAAAAAGTCAATGAAAGACTAGCATAAAAAAAGCTCGATTATTACTAATCGAGCTTTTTTTTATATCCGTTATGAACAACCTATCCCAACTTTTCTTTTAATTTGTTGACCTGAAAATCAACTAATTTTTGAAGTGGTCCAGAAGCGATCATCTTCATCATCATGTTGAGATCAGCATCTATAATAAAGGTTGCCTTTGTCACCGTATCAGCAACAACTTGCAATTCCCAACGAAGAGCAACTTCAAAAGGCGCCTTCTCCGACGGAACCAACTTAATAAATTGATTCTCACTACGCTCTTCTACCTTAAGAGCCAATTTTGCCATATTCTGAATTGTAAATCGAGCTTCGTCCGTAGTCGAAGACCAATTGTAGATATTTTCCGGCATCAACTGTTCATGATTGTTGAGATCCGCCAAAAATGCATACACCGCGCTGACATTTTTGTTGATTTCTGTTGTGTTCTGAATAGTAGTCATAACGATAAATTAATCTTTTTTATTGAAAATTATCTCCCCAAGTTGCAGGGTTCAATCGCCACTTTTTCAAGATCTCAATATCCTCTTCCAATACATAACTATTTTCAGCAGCGACCTGAATCAAAGCATCATAATTACATAAACTGAAATAAGGACATTTTGCATCGGCAAAATTATCAGTAGCTTGTTGCAATCCATAAGTAAAAATAGACACCAACCCAACAACATTGCAGCCAGCCTCACGTAATGCCTTTACAGCCACTAAACTACTCTTACCTGTCGAAATTAGATCTTCTATTACAACTACACGTTGACCGCTAACTACTTCACCTTCAATTAAATTCTGACGACCATGGTCCTTAGCTGAGCTTCTAACATAAGAAAATGGTAGTCCCAAATCCTGTGCTACCAAAACGCCTTGTGGAATACCTGCCGTAGCAACTCCAGAAATCATATCCACTGATCCAAACTCTTCTTGAATAAGCTTAGAAAGCTTTTGACGAATGTATGTACGAATCGCAGGATGAGATAAAGTGATACGGTTATCACAGTAAATTGGAGACTTCCAACCCGACGCCCATGTAAAAGGACTTTTAGGTTGCAATTTTATTGCTTTAATTTGCAATAAGGATTCAGCAACTTTTTGTTCAACCTCATTTAAATTATTCATGGCGCAAATTTATAAAATTTATATGAACGAAACCGTGCTAATTTTAGCAGATTTTGTTCCATCGAAAACCAAAAACCCACAAACAATTAGTTTTCAAGAGATTGACCTCCAAAAACTTTTCAAACAATCTGAAATTGATAAAGTTCCAAAAACATATCTCTACATCAACAAGGATTTTGAAACTGTATTTCAAAACTTAAAAAATAAAATTAAGCTCATCAAAGCAGCCGGTGGATTGGTGAAAAACGGTGATGGAGATTATCTTTTTATCTACCGATTAGGAAAATGGGACCTCCCTAAAGGTAAAGTCGAAGACAATGAAAAAATGCGGGAAGCAGCTGTACGCGAAGTTGAAGAGGAATGTGGCATTAAAATCAACTACTTAGGAAAAAAAATTACCACATCATACCATACTTATTTTTTGCGAAATGGAGAATTCGTCCTAAAAGCAACAAACTGGTATGAAATGGGAGTCAACAAAGTCCCTAAATTGATTCCACAAACCGCAGAAGATATTACAAAAGCGGAATGGCGTCATGTGGACCAATTTGAAGACATACGGAACAATACTTACCCTATTATCGAAAATATCCTCAAAAAGGCAAAATAAGTTGCCTTTTTGAGGTTCATCTGACACGAATAAAAAAGATCATACCTATTTTTATGTTATGGAAAATATAACAGGAAAAAGAGCCTTAATTACAGGTGGCGCGCGGGGATTAGGAAAAGCAATTGCCTATGCATTAGCGAAAGAAGGTGTTCATATCGCGATTACTGGGAGAAATGAAGCTGCTTTGAAGGATACGGCTGCGGAACTTGCCGAGCTAGGCACTGAGGTCACTTATGCCGTTTTTGACGTATCAAATTATAGTGCTGTACAACAGGAGATCGAGCAACTGAAAAACACTTTCGGCAGCTTTGATATCTTAATTAACAATGCGGGAGTGGCATCATTTTCCTCTGTGCTCGACATGGACGTTGCCGATTGGACATCGATCATTCATACCAATCTCTTGGGTACATACTTTGTTACAAAAGCTATCCTTCCACAACTGATTGAAAAAAATCAAGGCGATATCATTATGGTATCTTCGACTGCCGGATTAAATGGCGCGGCCACCACTTCCGCTTATAGTGCGTCAAAGTTTGGCGTCATCGGCTTCGCCGATTCTTTAATGCGGGAAGTACGGAAAAACAATATTCGTGTATGTACGTTAATGCCAAGCACGATCGCTTCCGATATGTCCAAAGAACTTGGACTTACCGATGGCGATCCAGAAAAAGTTCTCCAGCCTGAAGATTTCGCAGAGTTAGTAGTTGCCAATTTAAAACTACCAAGAAGAGCAATGCTAAAATCAGCATCTTTATGGTCTACAAATCCTTAACAGTTGAACCACGGTTCGCAAAGATTTAAATAAAGGCTTCTGAGGGGCTCTCTTTACAAAACAAAGAATTGATCAAGGCGGGAGCTTTCCTTGCTCCTGCCTTCTATAAACACGCAATTATGAGTCAATTATTTTCATCAGTAAATATTGGAAACCTCCAATTGAAAAATCGTTTGGTCGTATCTCCAATGTGCCAATACTCCGCAAAAGATGGTTTTGCAAATAACTGGCATTTGGTTCATTTGGGCCAGTTTGCAATCGGCGGAGCTGCAGCAGTAATACAGGAAGCAACAGCAGTTAGCCCTGACGGTCGAATCAGTGATGGAGACCTTGGTTTATGGGAGGACCAGCATATCGAAAAACTAAAAGAAATAACCGAGTTCATTAAAGAAAATAATTCCATACCGGGCATACAACTTGCTCATGCAGGCCGCAAAGCAAGCAGTAATAAACCTTGGGTCGGGCGGAATCAATTTTCACCAACGGATCCACAGGGTTGGCAAACAGTCGCCCCATCTCCGATCCCTTTCCATGCTGGAGATTATGAACCACAGGAGCTTGATCTAGACGCCATTGAAAATCTGATTGAACAATTCGGAACAGCAACGAAAAGAGCCATACAGGCAGGCTATGAAATTATTGAACTCCACGCTGCACATGGATATCTGATCCATCAATTTCTTTCACCACTGAGCAACTTACGGACAGACTCTTTCGGCGGGATCTTTGAAAATAGGATACGTTTTCTTATTGAAATTGTGAAAAGAGTAAAACGAGAAATAACAAGCCAAAGTTTATGGGTACGTATTTCAGCAACAGATTGGGCCGAAGCAGGCTGGGATCTACAGCAGTCTATAGCCTTATCGCAACTACTGTATACATTGGGGGTAGATTTAATTGATGTGTCGAGTGGAGGCTTGGTCTCCTATCAAAAAATAGATGTCGGACCAGCATATCAGCTCCCTTTCGCCATCGCGATTAAGGAACATACCAAGAATAACGTTGCCACAGTAGGTTTAATCAAAACGGCTATTCAAGCGTCTGAGATCATCGCACAAAAGCAAGCTGATTTAATCTTAATCGCACGGGGATTTCTTGATGATCCACATCTTCCATTACATTTTGCCAAAGAATTAGATGCTGACATCCCCTGGCCTAAACAATATGAAAGAGCAAAATAAGATGAAACATTGTAAAATAGTCTGTATATGATCCATATCCTTAAGGAACAACCTTGTATAACAAACACAATGAGATAAGATTTAAAAATGAAATTAAACCTCAACAAGATACATCATATCGCTATTATCTGTAGTGATTATGAGCGTTCAAAGAAATTCTATACTGACATACTGGGCCTAGAGATTGCTAGAGAATACTATCGTGTGGAACGTGATTCCTACAAACTGGATCTCAAACTCAATGATCATTATATTATAGAACTTTTTTCGTTTCCATCACCGCCTAATCGGCTCAGCTTTCCAGAAGCCGCCGGTTTAAGACATCTTGCATTCGAAGTCGATAATCTCGACCTAGAATTAAATAAGCTCGAAAAAGCAGGTGTATCACACGAAGGGATCAGAATAGACGAGTTAACAAATAAATGCTTTACATTCTTCTTTGATCCTGATCAGGTACCAATAGAACTATACGAACGTTAAAACAGAAAGCGGCATTGATTAAAACCAATGCCGCTTTCTGTTTTATTAGTGTATCACTAAGTGATTACAATTTACGTTTTACTTCAACTTGTTCGTAAGCTTCGACAATGTCTCCTACTTGAATATCATTGAAACGGTCAATATTTAAACCACATTCATAACCCATTGAAACTTCTTTCACATCATCTTTGAAACGTTTCAAAGATGCCAGTTTACCAGTATGAATTACGACACCATCTCTGATTATGCGGATATCATTATTTCTATTGATCTTACCTTCTTTAACCATACATCCGGCAATCGTACCAACTTTAGAAATTTTGAAAGTTTCTCTGATTTCAACCTCAGCAACAATTTTCTCTTCAAATTTCGGAGCCAACATACCCTCCATCGCAGACTTGATTTCATCAATCGCATCATAGATGATCGAATATAAACGTACATCAATTTGCTCGTTCTCTGCCAACTTACGTGCGTTTTGTGTCGGACGTACTTGGAAACCTATGATGATCGCATCGGAAGCAGAAGCTAACAATACATCTGATTCAGAGATCGCACCCACTGATTTATGAATGATATTAACTTGGATCTCGTCAGTAGACAATTTCAATAATGAATCTGATAATGCTTCAATAGAACCGTCCACATCACCTTTAACGATAATATTAAGTTCTTTAAAGTTACCGATGGCCAAACGACGACCGATTTCATCCAAGGTAATATGTTTAGTTGCACGCATACCTTGCTCGCGTTGTAACTGAAGACGTTTGTTGGCTACAGTTCTAGCTTCAGACTCGCTTTCAAGAACATAAAGCTTATCCCCTGCTGTTGGCGCGCCTGCCATACCCAAGATTTGTACTGGAACAGACGGTCCCGCCTCTTTAACACGTTCACCTCTTTCATTAGTCAAAGCCTTCACTTTACCTGAATGCGATCCCGCTAAAATAGGGTCTCCAACACGTAATGTACCACTTTGTATCAATACCGTTGTCACGATACCACGACCTTTATCCAAAGCTGCTTCAATTACTGAACCAACAGCGCGTTTTTTCGGATCAGCTTTTAGATCTAACATCTCAGCTTCCAATAGAACTTTTTCTAATAATAGGTCAACATTTTCTCCCGTTTTTGCTGAAATCTCTTGCGCTTGGAACTTACCGCCCCAGTCTTCAACTAAGATATTCATCGCAGAAAGCTGCTCACGGATTCTATCAGGATTTGCTCCCGGTTTATCTACTTTAGTAAATGCAAATACGATTGGTACTCCCGCTGCTTGCGCGTGGTTGATTGCTTCTTTTGTTTGCGGCATGACAGCGTCGTCCGCTGCAATAACGATAATAACAATATCCGTCACTTTAGCACCGCGGGCACGCATAGCCGTAAAAGCTTCGTGACCAGGAGTATCCAAGAATGTAATTTTACGGTCATCCTCCAATTTCACCGCGTATGCACCGATATGTTGGGTGATACCACCAGCCTCACCAGAAGTAACGTTCGCCTTACGGATATAATCCAATAAAGATGTTTTACCATGGTCAACGTGTCCCATGACCGTTACAATAGGGGCTCTTGAAACCAAATTCGCTTCGTTATCCGGTTCCTCAAGTTCAGCAGTCTCCTCATCCTCAGGTTTGATAAACTCTACCTGATAACCAAATTCATCCGCTACAATTGTTAAAGTTTCCGCATCTAAACGTTGGTTAATTGACACGAACATACCCAAACTCATACAAGTTGCAATAATTTGGGTTACCTGAACGTCCATCAAATTAGCTAATTCGTTTGCTGTTACGAATTCTGTAACACGCAATACTTTCGCCATCATTTCTTGCTCCATTGCAGCTTCTTCTGCATGTTGAGCAACATCGTCACGTTTCTGACGTCTCAATTTGGCACGTTGCGCAAATTTACCAGATTTACCTGCACCACTCAAACGAGCAAGTGTTGCCTTAATTTGATCTTGGATTTCCTTTTCAGTAGGTTCTTCCTTATTCTCAACAGGTCTTCCCTTACCTCTATTGTCAAAACGATTACCGTGTTGCGGTCTCGTACCTTGTCCTGGTCTACCTGGGTGTTGGTTGTTACCTCCTTGTCCTGGTCTACCCGGATGTTGGTTGTTGTTTTGCCCTTGACGATTGTTCGGGTTGTTGTTAGGACCATGATTCCCTCCTCGGTTACCCTGTTGGTCCCGGTTGTTGGGATTGTTGCCATCACGCGGCCCACGGTGTTGGTTATTATGACCTTGACCTTGCCCCGCATTTGGGTTTACTGGACCATTTGGATTCGTACGCTTACGCTTACGTTTCTCATTATTATTTCCAGCATTTGAAGATGAAGCCACTGGTTTGTGGGAAGGTCTAGCAGATGGTAATTCAATCTTACCAATGACTTTAGGACCTGTCAATCTCTCTGCACGAGCAGAAATAATTTCATCTCCTTGTTTTTTCACAGGCTCCACTATTGGAGTTACTGGTACAGCTTTCGGCGCTGTTTCTTCTTTTTTCTTGTCTTCTACCTTCACAGGTTCAGTTTTTGTCTCTACAACCGGAGTTGCTTTTACTTCAGTTTTATTTACTTCGGGTTTTTCTATTTCAGCTTTTGGTACAACAACTTCCGGCTTCTTTTCAATAACCTTTGGTTCTTCTTTTTTCTCTTCAACAATAGGCGCTTTGACTTCGGCTTCTTTCTTTTCTTCCACCTTAGCTTCAGCTTTAACCTCTACAGGTGTTTCTTTAACGGTTTTTGGTTCCTCCTTAACAGGTTCTTCCTTCTTGACCTTATTTCCGCCTCTATTCAATGCGTCCAGATCAATCTTACCAACCACCTTCATACCACCTTGATGAACGGGCTCCTCTACTTTTGCCGGAGTAGGTTCCTTAACAGAAGGGATTTCTACCGTATTTTTGACCAGGATTTCCTTGGATTCATCATGATCTTCGAAATCCTCATTCTTAGATGATTCCTTAGGAGAAGTGGACGGCGACTCCTCACGACGAATTTTGCCAATCACAATTTGTTTAGCTTCATCTTTCAGTGATTTGTCTCCCTGAAACTCTTTTAACAGCACACCATACATCTCTCCGCTCAATTTAGTGTTAGGCTTTGCTTCTACATCATATCCTTTTTTCACTAAACATTCCACGGCGGTATGTATCCCGATGTTGAGTTCCTTTGCTGCTTTAAGCAAGTTTGTTCCTTTTCCTTCAGTCATCTATAATATAAACTATTTTAATATAATTACAAAAATATGTTTTTTTCCATCCATAAACAATTTATTCCGAATGTTAGATAGAAAAAAATTAATGAGCTGAATTTTATTCAAATTCAGCTTGTAAAATACGTACAATCTCACGAACAGTATCTTCTTCCAAATCGGTACGTCTAACCAGCTCTTCCTCGCTAAGAGACAACACCGACTTTGCAGAATCCAAACCAACACGTTTCAATTCATCAATAACCCAGCTTTCAATCTCATCGCTGAATTCTTCGATATCAACATCTTCATCAAACTCGTCATTTTCGCGATAAACATCAATTTCATAACCAGTCAATTTACCAGCCAACTTGATATTGTGTCCTCCACGACCAATTGCTAAAGAAACCTGATCCGATTTTAAATATACAGCCGCAGTCTTATTTTCTTCATCGATTTTGATTGAGCTAATCCTTGCTGGACTCAAAGCGCGAGCGATATACAATGAATGATTTGTTGTAAAATTAATCACGTCAATATTCTCGTTACGCAATTCACGAACGATACCATGAATACGGGATCCCTTCATACCAACACAAGCTCCTACAGGATCAATACGATCATCATAAGACTCAACGGCAACCTTCGCTCTTTCTCCTGGTTCACGAACGATTTTCTTAATCGTAATCAAACCATCAAAAATTTCAGGAACCTCAAGTTCAAATAAACGTTGTAAGAACGCAGGTGCGGTACGTGAAATGATAATCTTTGGATTATTATTCATCATATCCACTTTATGCACAACTGCGCGAATGCCATCTCCCTTTTTGAAATAGTCAGCTGGAATTTGTTCTGATTTAGGAAGAATTAATTCATTACCATCCTCATCCAATACCAAGATTTCTTTTTTCCAAATCTGATAAACCTCACCAATGACCAACTCTCCTTCTCTATCTTTATATTTCTTAAAGACTTCGTCTTTTTCCAATTCCAAAACCTTAGATACAAGCGTCTGACGTGCAGCTAAAATTGCACGACGGCCAAAGCTTTCCAATGTGATCTGTTCAATAAAATCATCGCCTACTTCCAAATCTTCATCATGCTTTCTAACTTCCGCCAATTCGATTTCAAGATCATCATCCTCTGAAAACTCATCTTCAACAACGACACGCGTCCTCCAAATCTCCAAATCTCCGTTATCTGGATTCACGATAACATCCACATTTTCATCCGTACCAAAACGACGACGGATCATACTACGAAAAACCTCTTCCAATACTGTAATAACAGTAGGTCTATCGATATTCTTAAACTCCTTAAACTCTTGAAAAGAGTCTATCAGATTGATGTTGCTGTTACTCATTATTATTAAAATGAAATTACCACTTTTGTTGCTTTTATTTGATCAAAAGGAAGTTCTTTTTCTACCTCTTGTGCTTTTTTACCTTTTTCTTTTATCTTCTGAAGAACATTGATCTTCATCTCGTCTACGGTCAATAATGTACCTTCAACTTTTGTATTATCGTTCAACTTTACCTGAACTGTACGACCAATATTCTTTTGGTACTGTCGGATATTAACAAAATTAGCATCAATACCTGGAGATGAAACCTCTAAACGGTAAGCGTCATCAATTACATTTTCCTCCTCCAAGTGGAAACCAACATGACGGCTCACCTGTGCGCAATCATCAATATTCACACCATTATCTCCGTCCAAAAGAATCTCAAGAATTTTATTTGGGCGCATCTTCACGCTGACGATAAACAAATCCTCGCGATCTGCAATTTTTTCCGCGATGAGTTCAATAACTCTCTTTTCTATATGCTGCATTGTTCTGTTTCTAGAAATGCTAAATTAATTGAATTAAAAAAAGGGGGCAATACGAGCCCCCTTCCTTTCAGATATGCAAATATAGCATTTTATAAAATAAAAAACAAAATTAGATAGATTGTTTTTATATTCGACACCCCTACATTCCCTATAAAAACAAGCTATCGATCGCTCCTCGGTCATAGAAATTATCTTCACAGTGCAACTATATCGTAAAAAAACGCAGACAATTCTCTACTATTTTGAACCATCTACCACCGCATTAATTGTTTTCTGCATTTGCGCCATCATACTCGTCAGCGTTTCCATTGTTGGCTCTGGCGTAGGCTCAGGCAATTGTGTACTGATAAAAGCCTTCGCTTTCCATACTTCAAGAATGTCCGCAGTCTCCACCCAATAAGGTTCATATGTTTTATTGTCTGAAACGAGCTTCAAACCCTTATCTTCTTTAAATTTAAAAGCGATACGCTTATAAACCACGCCATCTTCCTTAGACAATATAACATAGGTACTCCCCGGCTTGATATCATGCCAGTTCTCCACATACTCCGCTACAATAATGGACCCCGATGGCAAAGGTAACATCGAGTCTCCCTTTATTTCAAAAGCACGAAATGTCCCTTGACCAAACATAGGCAGCGAAAACTTAGGCAACTCAGCAACATATTCCGGATCACCATACCCATTTAAATACCCGGCACTAGCCTTAACCGGAACAAGTTCGATATTTTCACGATCATCCGCATCTACAGTCACACTAAGCACCCTTAAATTTGAGGCATTGCTTTTGGGAACCGGCTTCCATTTATCATCAATAACATCGTTTGCCAATTCATCCATAGTCAAACCATAGAATTCGGCAATCTTCTTTAATAACTCATATTTGGGCTCTGCTCGATCTTCCTCGTACGCGCCCACAGACGCACGCTTAATTTCCATAAGATCAGCAAATTGTTGCTGTGTGATTTTTTTTCCTTTTCGAAGGAACTTCAGATTGGACGAAATATTTGACATATTATTTTTTCAAAAAAATATTTTGCAAAAACTAATTTTATTAGTAATATTGTGCCAATAAAATTAGTAAATATATTTTAAACGTCCAAATAATTTAGCATTATGAACAATTTTATTGTATATATATCAACTGACAACAATCGTAAACACTTCAAAATCGGCCTCAGTTCCAACATCTTTAGTACAGTAATGGAATTACAGCAATCCAATAGTTTTATTTTCAACCAAGGCCCCAGTTTAAATCGAATAATCTACACAGAATCTTTCACGAATTCAGAGACCGCCAATAAGAGAATAAGCGAACTACAACATTTTACAACCATGCAAGTCGAACGGCTCATTCGTAAATACAACCCTAACTGGAATAATCTTTTTCCACAGCAACACCAAGCGTTCGCCAAGAGAGATTCCAACCACGCAGCCTAGCATAAAAAAAGCCACCTTAGTTAAACTAGGCGGCCATCTTTATTTTTTAGATAGAATCCTCTTTAATAAGTAGTATCAGTTTTGACTACCAACCTCCTCCAACGAGGATGACCCTTCGCTACTCGTTCCACTATCAGCACCTTCATGATTACGCTCAACAGGATGCTCCGCTCCCTCTTCCTCAGGTCCGATAAATCCTTCATCAGCGGGCTCTTCTACCTGTGTGGAATCACTCTGATCTGGCTCTGGATCACTATAACGCGGAGTTTCGCACTTGTAAGATTTCGTAATTTCAACTGTAGGACTAGGAAACTTACCTTGCGTATACCCCAACTGTTTATCTTTATAAACAGACTCCATATATACCCCAAATATCGGTAATGCTGTACGAGAACCTTCTCCCGAATGAGAATTTTTAAAGTGAATACTCCGCTCGTCACAACCAACCCAAACACCTGTAACCAAGTCTTTGGTCACCCCCATATACCAGCCATCCACATATTCCGAAGAAGTACCTGTCTTTCCGCCGATTTCATTTTCCTTATCAAATAAATCCCATTCCCACAATCCCTGAGATGTACCCCCAGGTTCTTCCATACCACCACGCAACATATACGTCATCAACCAGGCATCTTGCTTATCCACCACTTGTTTGCGCTCCGCCTGAAAAGTAGCAATAACATTACCATCATGATCTTCGATCTTAGACACTAATAAAGGAGTGACACGCTCACCGTGATTCATCATCGTCGAGTACCCATTCACCATTTCAAAAACAGAAACATCATTAGGCCCTAACCCCACAGAGGCAACCGGATTTAATTTACTTGTGATACCACAACGATGTGCCGCATCAACAACTTTCGCAGGCGTAACCATGTCAGTTAACTGAACCGTAACCGAATTGATGGAACGTGCCATTGCATGACGCAACGACATTTCACGATAGGAAAAATTCCAGTCTGCATTTTTAGGTTCCCATATCTCCACGGAATCCCCTTTATCAATCTTGATCGTAACAGGCTTGTCGGTAATCTTATCACATGGAGACATCCCTGACTCCAAGGCAGCCAAGTATACAAAAGGTTTAAATGTAGACCCCGCTTGTCGCTTCGCCTGCATCACGTGATCATACTTAAAATATTGATGGTTGATCCCACCCACCCATGCTTTAATTTCACCCGAATACGGATCCATAGACATCATGCCTGCATTTAACATCATGGCATAATATTTCAAAGAATCCATTGTAGACATATCCTTTTCGATCTTACTGCCATCCTTCCAATTATAAACTTCGATCTTCTTCTTTTTATTCAGAAAGTAATTGATGCTATCAGGGGTATTTGCATATTTCTTACTCAAAAAAGCATAATAAGGAGTTTTCTTTGCCAAATTATCCAGGAAGTTGGGGATAACTTTACCTGATAAATCACGCCAAGGCTCCTGTCCCTCCCAGGTGTTATTTAGACGTTGCTGTAATTCAATCATTTGTTTCGCCACAGCCTCTTCAGCATGCTTTTGAAGTTTAGAATTTATCGTCGTGTAAATTTTCAAACCGTCTGTATAGATATCATAATTGTTATCCCCAGACCATTTTTCCAACCACTTAGCTACTGCAGCACGTAAGTAAGAATCTCCACCCGCATTAAGATCTTGACTATTTGTATTCAAAACAATCTTCTCCTTAACCAGATTATCATACTCTTCTTTTTTCAGAAAACCACCTTTATACATTTGACTTAAAACGGTGTTTTTTCGCACAAAAGCATTTTCGGGATTACGAATAGGATTATATAAAGTCGTACCTTTTAACATGCCAATCAAAACAGCAGCTTCGGTCTGATTCAATTGATTCGCTCCTTTTGAAAAATAGCGCTTTGCAGCAGTTTCAATCCCATAGGCATTATTACTGAAGGATACCGTATTTAAATACATCTCCAATATCTGATTTTTGGAATAACGTTGCTCCAATTTATAAGCCGTCATCCACTCCTTAAACTTCGTGATCACCAAGCCCGCGACGGGAAGACGCGTCAACAATCCACCGGCCTTATTATAACGTGTACGATAAAGATTTTTAGCTAACTGTTGCGTAATTGTACTTGCACCACGCTTATCCCCTTTTAATGTAGAGATAATACCTGACCCTAGACCAAAAAAATCAACACCATTATGACTATAAAAACGCACATCCTCAGTTGCTATCAACGCATTAGTAACAGACTTCGGAATGCTATCAAATGGAATTGGATTTCTATCCTCGTCGAAATAACGACCAATTAAAACACTATCTGCCGTGTATAATTCCGTGGAGATATTCACACTGGGCATAACAATATCCTTTTTTGTCGGAGAATAACCAAAGAGCCACAGAAAATTCAATTGTATAGCACACACCAATATAATGATAAAATATATTGCTATAAGGAGATAACGAAGAATCCTATTCTTAATACGTTTAAACATAAATGGAAATTTATCTTATATTCAACACATCCGACCAGCAAAAGGTTTTACGCCCGTCCAATATGCCTTTTTATCTATTTTCAGGGGCTAAATATACAACTAAATAAATCGCTGTAATCAACTATTTACATTTTTTAACAATAAAAAACACCCGCCAAAGAACTGTAAAATACGACATAATTCGAAAGGATGGATTTTGGAAATTACAACGACGACTAAATAAGAACAGCCCGGTATGGAGAAAACAAGCCCAGTCTCAAATTTGTTCATAAATTCTCCCGCGTTCCACAAATATTATACCCATTTTTTATTTATTATCGATTTTATTTTAAAATAATAATGATATTTGTTTAAATTTAGATGTAAAAAAGTCAACTATTAGCATGTTAAAACAAACATTACAACAAAAGCTATTACAGAAATTGTCCCCGCAACAAATACAATTTATAAAATTGTTGCAGGTTCCGACTGTTTCATTAGATGCGAGAATCAAGGAAGAATTAGAAGAAAACCCTGCGTTAGAAGATGGTAGCTTGACTAATATGACCGATCCTATAGAAGAGTATCCCGATAAAGATCCAGACGATAATTTTGACAATGAAGATGGATTTGACTCAGAAGACTTTAGTTTAGAAGATTACATCCAGGAAGACGATTTCAAAGATTACGGCAATGGCTATGACTACGGAGACGACGATGACGACCGGAAAGAAATGCCCGTTGCTATTCAGCACTCCTTTTATGAGCAGTTACAACAACAATTAGACCTTTTAGCTTTAGATGACAAGCACTTTTTAATTGGCCAACAAATCATTGGCAGTCTAGATGACGACGGCTATTTACGCCGTCCAATAATCAATCTTGTCGACGACCTAGCTTTTGGTCAAAATGTAATGACTGATGAGCAGGAAGTTCTAGACATGCTAAAAGTAATTCAAGATTTTGAGCCTGCGGGAATTGGAGCACGAGATCTGCAAGAGTGCCTATTGATCCAATTACAAAAAAAAGACACACAAAATCCCACAATCAAACTCGCTATTAAAGTCGTAGCGAATTACCTTGAAGAATTCACCAAAAAGCATTATGATAAATTAGAAAAATCTTTAGGAGTTTCATCAGAGGATTTAAAAAACGTCGTCAACGAGATCCTAAAACTTAATCCTAAACCAGGAGATTCTGGTGCAGTCGCGGGCAAACAGCTTCATATTATCCCGGATTTCCATATCAGCAATAATGATGGAACACTGCATTTGACTTTAAATGGCCGAAATGCGCCTGAGCTCCGCATAAGTCGTGATTACCAACACATGTTTGAACATTACGAGAAATCGGATCAAAAGGATAAAAAAATGAAAGAGGCTGTGCAATTCGTCAAACAAAAACTTGACTCAGCCAAATGGTTTATTGATGCAATAAAACAGCGTCAACAAACCTTACTAAAAACAATGAATGCAATCATGGAATACCAATATGATTATTTCCTCACTGGTGATGATCGTAAGTTAAAACCAATGATATTGAAAGACATCGCCGACAAAATCGATATGGATATATCTACGGTGTCGCGGGTAGCAAATTCAAAATACGTGCAAACAGAATTCGGAACATTTCTCTTAAAATCATTTTTCTCTGAAGCGATCCAGACTGATTCTGGTGAAGAAGTATCCAATAAAGAGGTTAAGAAAATATTGGAGGAATGCATCTCAAAAGAAAATAAACGGAAACCCTTGGCTGACGAGAAACTAACTGAGATCCTAAAAGAAAAAGGATACAATATTGCGCGGCGAACGGTGGCAAAATATCGGGAAGCATTGAATATTCCTGTGGCAAGATTACGAAAAGAGCTCTAAGAGCTCTTTTTGTTTTTCCCACAGACCAAATCCAAATTAAGAATAGTATCTTTGTGCTGTATTAAAATAAGCATTAAAGAATGAGCAAAGTAAAAGTTGGAGTTGTACAGATGAGCTGTACCGCAAGCAAACAAGAGAATCTCGAAAAAGCTATCGCTAAAGTAAAAGAAGCCGCTGCAAAAGGTGCGCAAATTGTGTGTCTGCAAGAACTATTTACCTCTTTATATTTCTGCGATGTGGAAGATTACGACAATTTCGCACTGGCTGAATCCATTCCCGGCCCATCGACGGACGCCCTATCGGCTGTTGCTAAAGAAGCAGGCGTCGTAATTATCGCTTCATTATTTGAAAAAAGAGCAGAGGGACTGTACCATAATACAACCGCTGTATTGGATGCAGATGGTTCCTATTTAGGAAAATACCGCAAAATGCATATCCCAGATGATCCTGCATTTTATGAAAAATTCTATTTTACCCCAGGAGATTTAGGCTACAAAGTATTCAAAACAAAATTTGGAAGAATAGGCATTTTAATTTGCTGGGATCAATGGTACCCTGAAGCATCTCGAATTACCGCATTAATGGGTGCAGAAATCTTATTCTACCCTACAGCTATTGGATGGGCAACAGACCAAGATGAAGAAACCAACAAAGATCAATATAATGCGTGGCAAACAATACAACGCTCCCATGCCGTTGCAAATGGTGTTCCTGTTGTATCCGTTAATCGCGTAGGATTTGAGCAAAATGGCGCAATGAAATTCTGGGGTGGAAGCTTCGTAACAAATGGACAGGGTAAATTGCTTTATCTTGCCTCACATGACAAAGAAGAAATTGAAGTCGTCGAATTGGACTTAAATGAATCAGACTATTTCAGAAAACATTGGCCATTTTTGAGAGACCGAAGAATCGAAACATACGCACCGATCACCAAACGTTTTATTGACGAAGACTAATATCGGATATTCTAGCCATTTCGGTTTCGAACGCACACAACTGTGCTGAAACGAACTGAAATGGCTTTTTTTAATCCCATTAAAATAAGTATGGAACAAAAAAAGACATTCACACAGGAATATTTTGACAATTCCCCAAAACAACAGGGCTTCTCATTTCCCGCAGAATGGGCAAAACAAGAAGCCTTATGGTTGAGCTGGCCACATAAAGAGGAATCCTGGCCTGGGAAGATCGAAACAATATACAAACCCTATTGCGAATTTATTAAAGTCGTAGCAGCAGGGCAAAAAGTAAGGATTAACGTCGCTAACGAGGAAATGCAAAATTTTGCTATTACCGCGCTTAAAGAAGTAACAACAGATTTTAGCAATATCGAATTCTATTTTAATCCGACTAACGATGCTTGGTGTAGAGACCACGGTCCCGCTTTTATTATTAACCAGGCTACAAATCAAAAAGCAGTTGTCGACTGGGGCTATAATGCCTGGGGTGGAAAATACCCTCCTTTCGACCTGGATGACGTCGTTCCTACGCGTATTGCCAAAGAATTTAACCTTCCTTTGTATACCCCTGATATCGTCATGGAGGGCGGTTCAGTTGAGTTTAATGGCGCAGGAACAATCATGACAACAACCGCTTGTCTATTGAATAAAAACCGAAATCCACACCTGACAAAAGAACAAATAGAAACCTATTTGAAAGAATTTTACGGTCAGGAACAGGTTTTATGGCTTGGAGACGGTATCGTTGGAGACGATACAGATGGGCACATTGATGATATTACACGTTTCATCAACGAAAACACCGTTTTAACGGTTGTAGAGGAAGATCCAACAGACGAGAACTATGAGATACTTCAAGAAAATCTAGCAACACTTCGTTCATTTAGACTCTTAAATGGAGAGCCTCTGCATATCATTGAGCTCCCAATGCCAGCACCGGTCATCTATGACGAAACAAGATTACCTGCTTCTTATGCTAATTTCTACATTGCAAACGATGTTGTTGTAGTACCGATCTTCAACGATAAAAATGACCAAAGAGCACTGGATATCATCCAAGGCTGTTTCCCTACACGTAAAGTCATAGGAATAAATTCCGTCGACATTATTTGGGGGCTGGGAAGTTTCCACTGTTTAAGCCAGCAAGAGCCGGCGTTGAGCTAAAAAAAACTATCCATAAAGAAAATGTCCCCAAATAGTTAAACACTCTTTTGGGGACATTTTTTATGATAAAGATAAGCAGCTCCGCTTTGATTTTTAGTTAAGCCGTGTTAAACAACAATAACATTTACCCCCGCTTTTTCTAACGATTCCACAAAGCTTGTATTTACTTTGTCATCGGTAATTAATATATCAATTTTATCAAAACCACAAATCCGCCCGAAGCTTCGTCGTCCGAATTTAGACGAATCTGCTAGTACAACAACCTTTTGAGCCGTATCGATCATAATGCGATTTAATTGTGCCTCCTGCGCACTTGAGGTTGATACACCATATTCTAAGTCAATACCGTCCACACCCAAAAATAATTTACTGCAGTAAAAATCCTGCAATAAATTTTCTGCATACTTTCCAGTTACGGATGTTGAAGTCTTGCGAAGCGTTCCGCCCATCTGCATGATTTCAACCGAAGGATATTTGATCAATTCCATCGCAACATTCAATGCCGAAGTTACTACAGTGATATTTCCTTTAGGAATGATCTGTTTTGCCAGCGACTGCATGGTCGTTCCTGAAGCGATAATGATTGAATCATTTTCCTCAATCATTTCAGCCGCTTTTTTTCCGATCCGGCTTTTATCGTCCGAACGAAGCTTCTCTTTTTCAAATACTGTACGGTCAGTCGTATAAGGATTATATTGTGTTGCCCCGCCATGCGTTCTAAACAACAATCCACTATCTTCCAACAAGGTCAAATCTTTCCGAATGGTTACAGAGGAAACGCCCAATTCCTCACATAGATCAATTACCTGAACTACGCCGACCTCCTTTAATTGTTTTAAGATATATTGATGTCTTTCTACATTTGTCATGGCTCTATTTATAATAAGCTGTTAAAATACTAAATCTATTATCGGTTTGTTTAAAGGAATATGTCGATATCTTGAAAAAATCCATCGATATCAATAAATTTCAACAAATATGACTTTCTACTTAAATTTCCCTCAGTAGAATTGATGTTAAAATAATGAAATTATTTAATTTTTTCACGCTGACAATCATAAATTCATTTTTATTTTAAAAAGAAAAATGAATTAAAATTGCAAAGGATCAGGCAGGACAAATTGATAATCCAGTTCCTCTAGAAGTAATCTTCCGCTAACTATTTTTTGCGTCACATCCCCGGCTTCGAACGCAAGTGGCAAAGCATAGCCATATTTTTTTGCCGAAGCTAGAATAACACCCTTTTTCTTAGGATGTAAGGGAGCAACAACATTGTATACAGTATGCTTAAGCGCATTGCAAGATGCTGCCTCTAACAGTCTGATCACATCATCGATATGAACAAAATTGGCGGGCTGTTCCCCCGTCGTACAGATACGTTCGGAAAAATATTTGGCAAAAACACGATTTTTACCAAACAAACCTCCTAATCGATAAATTATAGTATCATCCAATCCCAACATACTTGCTTCAGCAAGCAAGAGTTTTGATGAAAGTTCGGTTATATCTGCATAGGATTCATCAAATACGCCATCTTTGTCCGGATAAATTCCAATAGAGCTCAGGAAGACTTGTTTCT
Organism: Sphingobacterium siyangense; assembly: GCF_007830445.1. GTDB lineage: Bacteria > Bacteroidota > Bacteroidia > Sphingobacteriales > Sphingobacteriaceae > Sphingobacterium > Sphingobacterium siyangense. Next base: position 34,619 of record NZ_VLKR01000017.1, read on the forward strand.
TCCATGTCATATGCGCATAAAATGATTTGATATTCGAAAATCTGTTTTCAAGGATCGCTACACTATTTTTCTGACTTGCAGGTATACTGTTTAATACGAAGTCAAATTGAGTAGGTAAATCTACCTGTGCTGGAAAATTTTCATAATCAAAGTCTAAAATAAACGAAAAAATACCATCGGCTTTAAGCCGATGGTATTTCTCAGATGTTGTTGTACTAGCCCAAACCTCATGGCCTTGATGCTTCATATGCATCGCAAAAGATTCTGCGAGCCAACCACATCCCAAAATGAGTATCCTCATATTACGACAACACTATTTATTAATAAGCTTTTGCAAACAGTACACGTCGACTTGAAGGTTTCCCTGTAAAGATACAGATACCTTCCTCTTCCTTCGCATCCAAAGGAATACAACGAATTGTTGCCTTAGTTTCTTCTTTTACACGTTTTTCCGTTTCTGTTGTTCCATCCCAATGACAAGAGATAAAACCACCCTTACCTTCCAGTACTTCTTTAAACTCATCATAAGAATTCACTTCAGTAAAATGAGATGTCCTGAAATTTAACGCTTTTTGATATATATTTTCTTGTATTGTATCCAGCAATTGTACAATGGTACCAGCCAAGCCTTCCTGAGCAACCGTTTCTTTCGTTTGAGTATCACGACGCGCCAATTCTACTGTACCATTTTGCATATCTCTCGCTCCAACAGCTACACGTACAGGAACACCCTTTAACTCCCATTCTGCAAATTTAAAACCTGGACGTTGTGTGTCCCGATCGTCGTATTTTACCGATATATCGTTCACACGCAATTCATTGGTCAACTGATTCACAAATGCATCGATTTGCGCTTTTTCTTCTTCAGTCTTAAAAATCGGAACGATGACAACTTGAATTGGTGCCAATTTTGGCGGCAATACCAATCCTTGATCATCTGAGTGAGCCATAATCAATGCGCCCATCAGACGTGTAGAAACCCCCCAGGAAGTCGCCCAAACATGTTCCAATTTACCTTCTTTAGAAGTAAATTTCACGTCAAACGCCTTTGCAAAGTTTTGGCCAAGAAAATGAGAAGTTCCTGCTTGTAATGCTTTTCCATCCTGCATCAATGCTTCAATACAATACGTATCCAAGGCACCCGCAAAACGCTCGTTTTCTGTTTTTCTACCACGTACAACAGGCACAGCCAGTATCTTTTCAGCAAATTCAGCATACACATCAAGCATACGTTCTGTTTCTTCAATAGCCTCTTCTCTTGTTGCATGGGCTGTATGGCCCTCCTGCCATAAAAACTCGGCAGTACGCAAGAAAAGACGTGTACGCATTTCCCATCGTACAACGTTCGCCCATTGATTGACCAAAATTGGAAGATCACGATAAGATTCAATCCATCCACGATAGGTGTTCCAAATAATCGTTTCGGAAGTCGGGCGCACGATCAACTCTTCCTCCAATTTCGCGTCTTCATCCACGACGATCTTACCTGTACCATCGTTTTTTAATCGATAATGAGTTACTACCGCACATTCGGTAGCAAAGCCTTCCACATGCGCCGCCTCTTTAGAAAAAAACGATTTGGGAATGAATAAAGGGAAATAAGCGTTGCTATGACCTGTTTCTTTAAATCTTTTATCTAAGATCGCTTGCATCCTTTCCCAGATAGCGTATCCGTAGGGTTTAATCACCATACAGCCTCGTACAGCTGAATTTTCAGCTAGATCAGCTTTAATCACAAGCTCGTTATACCATTGTGAATAATCTTCAGCACGACTTGTTATTCCTTTACTCATATGAAATTGATAAATTATTGTAACATTATTACGTTAAATCTCGTCTGTAATTCTAATACGAAAAGCGTTCAATAAAAAATATTTGTATTTTTGATTACTTCGATTAAACCCCCTTGAGAAATTTGCGTCTAAGATAGTAAATAAGGCTGTATAATCGAAAATAAGGATTTAGGATATTATGAAAAAAAATAGATTATTTATCGGAGCACTTGCCATAACAGGAGCGTTCATGCTTGGTTCCTGCGGTACAAGTAGGCAAATCTATGGCGACGATGTCTATGGCAATAATGGGCAAGCTAGACAAAAGGTTTATCAAAGCCCAGATTACTATTACACAGATGCAGATCAGGCCCAACCAAACGGGCAAGCGCAAGGCGGTTACTATGATGACGAATATTCTGATCAGGATTACAACAATGATTCCTATGAAGATCTTGAATATGCCAATCGTATCAACCGTTTCTATTACGCTAGTCCGGGCATGACGTATTTCGACCCATTTTTTGATCCATGGTATGGTTATGGTTTCGGCGGTTGGTACGGATACGGCCCATCGTTCGGAATGGGATGGGGATGGAACTCTGGATGGGGTTCATCTTGGTCTATCGGCCTCGGATGGGGTTGGGGATCTAGCTGGGGCTGGGGATCTCCTTGGTATGGCGGTTACAGACCTTGGGGTGGCTGGTATGGCTGCGGCTACTGGGGATCTGGTTGGTACGGAAACGGTTACTGGGGCGGTGGTTACTGGGGTAACTCAAGACCACGCTATGCATCAAGTAGATCTGTATACAGAGACAACTATAACACGCGCAGTTCATCATCAAGAACCCGAACTTCAGGTGGATATGACCGCAACAGCGTTGCTCGAAATTCTGGAGGATATGACCGTACCGGCGTAGCACGTGATTCTAGGGGAAGGATTACATCCGTTGCTAGCAGATCAAGAAATTCTGATGGCACAGTATCGTCACGGAGCTCTTCATACGATAGAACTGGAGGAAGAACAAGAACATCGGATGGTGTGTCGAATAGAGCTTACTCAGACGGTATGCGTTCAAGAACCTCAGATAGAGTCAATGGTTCCTATCCAAACAACACACGGAGCACCTCTAGCGGATATTATAATAATGATTCCAGATCACGAAACAGTTCAGGTGAGGTATCTCGTCCAATGAGCCGTTCGATGGAAACACGTTCCAGCAACCCAAGCTCAACGTCAAGACCATCGTATACTCCGCCAACAAGAAGCTATGATAGTGGTTCATCATCACGCTCTAGTGGTGGTTTTTCTGGAGGTGGTAGTTCTAGATCTTCGGGAGGAGGCTTCTCCGGAGGCGGTAGCTCAAGATCAAGTGGAGGACGTACTCGATAGTTAAAAGCATTTAAACAGTAGCATACAGCATCTTGTGTGCTACTGATTATTATTGACGATATTTTAGCATATGACAATCAAAAAATTACTTTTTGGAACTGCATTCGTTTTAGGTGCAGCAGGGACTACTCAAGCGCAATATACGAAAGATGTACTTTTATTCTCCCAAGGGGACAATGGCGGAACAGCTCGTTTTAAAGCCATGGGAAATGCTTCAACTGCTTTAGGTGGAGATATAAGTTCAATTACGAGTAACCCTGCAGGTTTGGGTTACTTCAATCAGTCTGATGTATCAGTAACTGGTAGGTACCTTAACAATAAAAACAAAACCGACTATTTTGGTCAAAACTCAAACAGCAGCAAGAATAATTTCAACTTAGATAATGCTGGAATCGTTTTTCACCTCCCAACTTACCGCAATGGAGGTAACCTGGATAGAGGCTGGTTGAATTTTAATGTTGGTATTGCTTATAACCGCAATTATGTCTATAACAACCTGCTAGAGTATCGAGGAGTAAATAATACAAGTTCGATATCAGATGCTTATTCAGACCGTCTTTCGGACGTCGGAGGAACACAAGGTTGGGGCCAGGAAGTCTATAACAACTCTTTATTATTCGACGTAGACCCCAAAAATGCAGGCGCTTATATCCCGATTACTGTCGGCGGAACTTTTGATGGAAAAAATGGCTTTAATCAAGTAAATTCCATTCTAGAAAAAGGTAGTAAATCCGAATCTGTATTGTCATTTGGAGCCAATTATAGTAACAAATTGTATTTAGGAGCCTCTTTAGGTTTCACCGCATTTAGCTACGACAATTCCAGCTGGTTTACAGAATATGGTCAAACAATGACCGCCGACCAATTAAAAGCCATCAACAAAGATTCAGAATTTTTAAAACCAACCAATGCCCAAAAGTATGCCATGTTGGATAAAGATTATGAATTATATGATGATTATGCGCAAGCCACTGATGGTACCGGTGTCGACTTTAAACTTGGGGTAATCTATAAATTTACGCCAACGTTTAGCATGGGATTCACCGCTAAGTCACCTACATTTATGAGCATCCGGGATGAATCGTATAGTAATTCTGAGTTCCGTTACTTCAGACCAAATGAAGACAAATCATTTAAAGAGTATAGAACCAGTGATGACGCAGGACACAGTTACTTGGAATATAATATGAATACCCCCTATAAATTGTCTCTTGGGGCGAGCCAATTATTTTCAAGAGGGCTAATAACCGCTGATGTCGAATGGGTAGATTATGCAGCTATGCGTTTTAAAGATGTAGGAAACTACAGTAAAACGTTAGAAAAGAACATGAACCAAAACATCAAAGATACTTACCAAGGTGCTTTTAATGCCCGAATTGGTGGTGAAGTGATGTTTGACAATGTATTCAGCGGAAGAGCTGGTTTCAACTACAGTGGTAATCCCTATAAAAATGCAGACTATACGAATTATACAGCATCTTTAGGTATTGGCGCTAAACTTGGCCGTGGTATGTATGTTGATTTGACTGGCGCGTATAATGCAGTCAACTACAAAGAAAGCCCATATTTGATTAATGAGAACTACTGGAATAATGCTAGTCCTGTAGCAGACATAAAAAATCAACGGACTAATGTTGTACTAACAATTGGTTCAAAATTTTAAACTATATTTTTCTCAAAAAAGTCCAGCGATGTCTGGACTTTTTTTTGAGAAAAAATAGCAGAAAACAAACATAAAACACGATAAAATTAGTTTACGCGTGATTATACTTGTATATAAAGGTAACTTTATCTAAGTTTGTCGCCTTGGATTGAAAATTACATGGCAAATCACACAATTTCAAAAGCATTCAATTTCATTTTTACATACCCCATTTGGCGGATAGAAATCGATGCGGAGAATAAATTGATCGCTGTGGAGACCAGAAACCCAGACGATACCCTACCCTATTTTAATGTAGTCACTTTTGAAGGAACTTACGTATTACAAGACTTCAAGGCAATAGCCAAAGAGTGGGTCCTAGCTGGAATTCAATGCAAAAAATTAATACTTAAGAAGATTGCCAATAATTCACCTATCGACGCAGGCATACAGGTAATCGATTGCTACAACCCACAGCTACAAGAAACCTGGTTCAACTACATATTCATCGGTATGGTTGATCAAGGTGTACTTATTAGACCAAAAGTAATAGCAGAAGGCTTCCAATTATTTTTGAACCTCCAATCGATGTCGATTGAAAGCAAAAATGAAATTCCCTTTAAACCTTATGCCAGCGAGCTCGTCTATCCTATTATCTACAATGGTGAAATTCCCCTTTTTTTGAAGGACTTCCCAATTGATGGTGAAATCTGGATAAATACGGTGAATGACTACTTTATTTGGGCTTTCTATGAAAAAGACAGAAACAATCGTTATCAAATCAGGCTAGTGCAATCCACAAAAGAAAAATTGACAGAGTCTATTATTGCAGTTTCCGAGCTGGAACTAAAGCTCTTCAACATTTATTTTCTTATTCACGAACAAATATTCCTTTTGACAGATAATAAACGGGAGTTTGTTTCGTATTTAGTATAATTGCAAAATATATGAAAGTTTTATTCGAATTAAAAACATATAAAAAGATAGCTATTCTATCCATCGCGATATTAGCTATTCAACAAGTTGAAGCAAAGAATTCAACTTCTTTACGTACTGATTTTATCCCTGATTCAGTAGGGACTGAAGCAATCAATGGTGAAGAATACGTGTTGTTCAAAATTGAAAAAGGAGACAATTATTACCAGTTAAGTAAAAAGTATAAAACAACGGTGGGTCAATTGACCCAAATAAATGGTAATGGAACATTAAGCCTGGGGCAAATTGTTAAGATTCCGACAGGTCGAAAAGCGAAATCAACAGTAAGCAACGACCGTGGAAATACGGCAGTGCAAAACCCGCGTAATCCGCAACAGCAAGAAGGTTTTACGGAATATATCGTTGGAGAGAAAGAGACACTTTATGCCATATCTAAAAGATTCAGTATTTCTGTTGAAGATATCAAAAAAGCGAACAATTTAAAAAATAACGTTATTGGCGGTGGAATGAAGCTTATGATCCCCAACCAGCCCCTACCTCCTGAACGGCCAAAATTAGTTGAACCTAAAGGAATCGAAATTGTAACACCTGATTCTACAGACAATGACGATAAAGAAGAAAATCAAATTTCAACAAACCGCTACGGAATACGCGAAAAGTCCGAACGTGGTATCGGTGTGTGGATTGATGGACTTTCATCCCAGGGTACAAGCAACCTTGCTCTTCATAAGAGCGCTCCAGTAGGTACTATTCTAAAAATTACCAACCCAATGACCAAAAGTGTTACTTACGCTAAAGTGGTCGGTAAATTTAATGATAATGCCGAAAACCAAAATGCAATTGTCGTGTTGTCAAAGTCTGCCGCCGCAAGCATAGGCGCACTTGACAAACGCTTCCAGGTCGAAATTGCGTATGGATTACCTCTAGAAAATTAACAGAATAAAATAGCTTTTATAGCATAGTAAGAATGAATAACAAACCGTATGTCATAGGAATTGCCGGAAGTAGTGGCTCTGGAAAGACTTTTTTTTTAAATAGTTTTTTAAAACATTTTAAGCCTAATGAGGTAACCTTAATTTCCCAAGATGATTATTACATCCCTGCCAATACTAAAACCCAGGAGGAAAATAGGCTCTATAACTTCGATATTCCGACATCAATCGACAGAGATGCTTTTTATAAAGATATCAAGGCACTCTTTAACGGTGAGACAATATATAAAGAAGAGTATACATTTAACAACCCTTCATTAACACCCAAAATACTAGAGATTAAACCGGCACCCATTTTAATTATTGAGGGCCTATTCATTTTCTATTATACGGAAATTAATAATTTAATCAATCATAAGATATTTTTAAGCGCTGATCAGGATATCGCATTAAGAAGACGTCTACACCGCGATCTGGTTGAACGGGGCTACTTTGAAGATGATGTCATGTACAAATGGATAAACCATGTACTACCATCCTACAACGAGTACCTACTTCCCTATCAGGATACGTGCGATCAGGTCATATTTAACAATACCGATGAACCAGAACCAATCTGGGATATCACCAACCAAATTTCTGAAGAGCTAAAATTAAAGCTCAATTTGGTATAAAATTAAAACAATGTAGAAAGGAGAATCTCGTAAACAGATTCTCCTTTCTATTTAAAGTACTTGATTTATTGATATCAAGATTTTAAATACCTATCTTTGCGCCACGAAACAAATCCATCATAATGAACCATCCTGTAAAGATTAAAAATGCATTGGTTTCAGTCTATTATAAAGACGGCCTTGCTCCTTTAGTTGAATTATTAAACAAATACGGTGTAACCTTCTATTCCACTGGTGGAACAGAAACATTTATCAAAGATTTAGGTATAGATGTTGTTCCAGTTGAAGACCTCACCAGCTACCCTTCTATTTTAGGAGGCCGTGTAAAAACATTGCATCCAAAAGTATTTGGCGGTATTTTGGCACGCCGCCCGCTTGAGTCGGATCAACAACAGCTTGCTCAGTATGAAATACCTGAGATCGATTTGGTTATTGTGGATTTGTACCCTTTTGAAGAAACTGTTGCTTCCGGTGCATCCGAGCAAGATATTATCGAGAAAATAGATATCGGTGGAATTTCATTGATACGCGCTGCCGCTAAAAACTTTAACGATGTCGTTATTATCTCTTCCAAAAATGATTACAAAGAATTGGAAGAAATACTAGCAAACCAAGAAGGTAATACGTCATTGGAACAACGTAAAGAATTTGCTAAACGTGCATTCAATACATCCTCTCATTACGATACAGCAATCTTCAACTATTTCAATCAAGAAAATCCGCTTCAGGTTTTTAAACAATCTGAGCAAAAAGCGCAGGTGTTGCGCTATGGTGAAAACCCGCACCAAAAAGGCACTTTCTTCGGTGATTTAGATAAGATGTTTGATAAATTAAACGGTAAAGAGCTATCTTACAACAATTTGGTTGACGTTGATGCTGCCGTTGCTTTGATTGATGAGTTCACAGAACCTACATTCGCGATCTTAAAACACACCAATGCTTGTGGAGTTGCCTCCCGTTCAACAATCAAACAAGCTTGGTTAGATGCTTTAGCATGTGATCCTGTTTCAGCTTTCGGTGGAGTCTTAATAACGAATGGTCAAGTTGATGCTGCAACAGCTGAAGAGATCAATAAATTATTCTTCGAGGTGTTGATTGCACCTTCTTATTCTGAAGAAGCGATCGCTATACTTACCGCAAAGAAAAACAGAATTATTTTGGTTCGTAAAGAGGTTACATTGCCAGAACAACAGTTCAAAACTCTATTGAACGGCGTCATTCTTCAAGATAAAGACAATACGATTGAAGGACCTGAACAAATGGTTACAGTAACACAAGTACAGCCAACTGCAGAACAACTGGAGGATCTTTATTTTGCGAACAAAATTGTAAAACACACCAAGTCAAATACAATCGTATTTGCTAAAAATGGCACTTTGTTAGCTTCAGGTGTAGGGCAAACTTCACGTGTAGATGCATTGAAACAAGCTATTGAGAAGGCCATTTCTTTCGGTTTTGACCTTAAAGGCTGTGCAATGGCATCGGATGCCTTCTTCCCTTTCCCTGACTGTGTGGAAATTGCTTCAGAAGCTGGTATCGCGGCGGTGTTGCAACCTGGTGGTTCAATCAAAGATCAATTGTCAATTGATATGGCCAATGAAAAAGGAATCTCCATGGTAACAACAGGTGTTAGACACTTTAAGCACTAGTTGAACTTCAATAATAAATAAAAAAAGCTACTTTAGAAAAGTAGCTTTTTTTATTTATCTCGCTTCTACAGGAAACTTTGAACGCTTATACTGTTCCATCTCAGCGCTAAGTTTGCGAATCGCATAACCAACAATGGCCACATCATCTATCCACCCGCCCACAAGAATAAAATCAGGAATCGCATCAATCGGCGAAACCACATAAAGTATCGTTCCAATAATAATCGATAAATTCCATTTATCCATTTTATACTTCCCCGTAACTGTGTCCTTACACATTGCAATTAATACGTTGAAGTCGTCCATATAGCCCCCTAGATTCCTCGCTTTTGCTTCCGCCTGTACAAATTCAGATTCCGTAATTTTACGATGCCTAAACTGCTCAAACATTCCCTTCGCAATTCTTTTGATTCTATTGTTCATACTTCAAAATTAGGATTACTAGTTTAACAATCCAAATCCTCGCCCTAAACCAAACTCGAATCAAAATCGGATTGCATATCGCAACATAAGCAAATCCTTTCCCTCAAACTGATTAAATTTTGCCTAGGAACCATATTCATCTGCCGCCGATCCGATTAACCACCATCTTTAAAAACTGGCTTGCAAAGGCTATTGGAATAAAAAACGAGATCTGATTATAGATTTTTATTATTTTTACAAATCGCTGTAGCAAAGTGTCAGTCATCTCCGTATAATAGACAACACAAGCGCAATGTGAGTCACAAAAACAGATTTTAATATTACACGGTTATGAAAAACTATAGATTATTTAATTTTATTGCTATTGCTTTAGCGGCCTTCTTTCTAACAAGCTGTCTAAAAGATAACGATGACCAGCCAATTCCTGCTGCATTGCTTACCATGGTCAATGGGTACACTGATGCGAATGCAGTTATATATTTCGCAGACGGAGGTTCGCTTCAAAACCCCAATTATCCACTGGGATTCAAGAGTTATGCTCAAATTGGCTTATTTACAGGCGCACGTAAAATTACAGTTTCCGCTGAATATAACACTAAATTAACGGATACAACTGTAACAATCAAAGACAGCACCATATATACATCCTTTTTATTTGGAACGAAATCCAAACCCGTACAGGTGATCACTACAGATCGAATCAATAAAGACATCAAAAATACAGAGTCTGGTTTACGCTTCTTTAATCTTGCTGAAGGTACGGATTTAGTTAGCCTTAAAATAGGCGATCAGACTTCCCCATCAGAATGGACAAATAGAGCACAAGAAACACAGAATTCGGCAAGTGCCCATCAGGGCTTTATCGCTCAAAAAAGTGGCACATTCACTGTAACAGCTCGTGATAAAGCGGGGAAAACAATCGCAACACGCAGCGATATTAAATTGGTTGAAGGCTATTATTATTCATTGATACTCATAGGCAAAGCTAATGATGAAAAGAAACCATTATACATTGGTTTAGTAGCGCAAGCCGCAAATTAAAATACCCATATCTATATACTTTATAACAACGGCCGTCATGTAATCATGATGGCCGTTGTTTTTCATTTTATACGATACTGTAGATCTTAATGATTCTCTTTAGCTGCTACTTTAGTAATCACATAAATATCCTCATTGTCTTTTTTCATCTTATACTTCTCACGAGCAATACGTTGCACTTCTTGCGGATTTGATCGAATATCGTTAATTGTCTTAATGATGGCGGCATTCTCCTTCAGATAGAAGGAGCGTTCACTTTCCAAATTTGCTTTCTGCTTTTGATAACTATACTGCGTGGCAAAGTCATTTCGATCAAAAAATAACATCCACACGAGAAAAGCCAAAGCGGCTAACAAATACTTATTTCTTATTAAAGACCACAATCGTTGCATAAGACAAAAATACTATTTAGCTTTTATACTTAGGATATTTTCTTCAAAAGTTGAACATCTTTAATTAAAGATATGGAATAATATGTTCAAAGTCATCATATACCTAGAATAATCTTATCTTTAACAGTTCAAAAACGATCATTTCAATGAAATATTCATCGTTAAGACGAAACGCAGTTTTAACGATAAAAAGATATTCCAAATGATCATTAAAGAATAAATCGTTGACATATGAAATACTATCTTATTGCAGGTGAAACTTCAGGGGACTTACATGGCGCCAATCTTATTAAAGCATTAAAAATTGAAGACCCCAATGCGACTTTCCAAATAGTCGGGGGAAATCTAATGCAAGCAGAGGCCGAAAAAAAAGCATTGATACATACTTCAGAAATGGCTTTTATGGGCTTTATAGAAGTTTTAAAAAATCTGCCAAAGATATCTAGGAATCTCAAACTTGTTAAAAATGATCTATTAAAAGAAAAACCAGACACCGTCATTCTAATAGATTTCCCGGGCTTCAATTTGAAAATTGCTGATTTTGCAAAAAAACATGGAATCAAAACATGCTACTATATTTCCCCAAAAGTGTGGGCCTGGAACCAAGGCCGCGTAAAGAAAATCAAACGGATTGTCGACCATATGTTTTGTATTTTGCCTTTTGAGGTAGATTTTTATAAGCAGTGGCGTATGCCCGTTGATTACGTTGGAAACCCGCTTTTGGATGCGATTTCAACCTATAATTTCAATTCCCAATTTAGAGCACAAAATGGACTTTCAGAAAAACCACTGATCGCCCTTTTACCGGGAAGCCGGGAAATGGAAATTTCCAAGCTTCTTCCTATCATGGCCGAACTTCCATTTTTCTTTCCTGTTCATCAATTTGTCATCGCCGGTGCTCCTAATTTTGATGAAGCCTACTACAAGCAGTTTTTTAAAGGTATTGATATTCCCGTGATCTTCGATCAAACCTACGACATTCTCCATAACGCAGAAGCTGCAGTCGTTACAAGTGGGACGGCTACTCTTGAAACAGGTATTCTGAAAGTACCTCAGGTTGTCGTTTATAAGGCTAACCCAATATCTGTATGGATAGCCAAATTAGTCATCAAGGTTAAATTTATCTCTCTAGTGAATCTAATTAATAATTTCTTATCAGTGAGGGAATTGATTCAAGAAGACTGCACGGCATATGATATTTCATATGAAGTAGGCGAACTTATCAATAATAAAGCTCATCGCGCAAGTGTGATGGAAAACTACGATATTTTGGCTGAGAAACTAGGTTCTCCTGGCGCATCAGAGAAAACTGCCAAATTAATTGTAAAATATCTCGCTAAAATTTAAACTCTTTTACCTTTTATTTGTCAAACTACTAGTTAGTTACAATTAATTAAAAGTTTTATGAAATTTAAATTTATTCTAGGCTTTTTTCTTTGCTTTGCAATGACCTTCACTGGGAAAGCACAAGAAATACAACATATTTCTAAACTGGAAATTGGCAAAAAGGCAAAAAAAAATATCGATAATAGAGACTCAACTGTCGTCATGCACATCGATACTTTAATCATGAAAGACAATGCTACCCTTTCGTTCTATGGCAAGAAAAATGTCAAGCTAACGATTGGTTATGCTGAAATTGGAAATAAGGCAACCATCTATGGAACCGATGGAAAGAATAACGGTGCAAACTTTGACATCAATGCTAATTTTCAAAAATTAGGTTCCCTTTATATCATTGCAAAAGGGGATGACGCTTTTAATGGTACCAAAACTTTTCCCAATGGGAACGGAGGAAAAATTAAAGTCACTTTAACAGATGGCAGTCTCAAACCGCAAACAACAAACAAAAAAGCGGCGAACTATATCTATGGAGACGTAGCTGCAGGTGGCCGCGCTGTCAATGCAAACACAGACTTGAGAAACATCTATGATCGGATTAAAACTGCTCCCACCGGATTGAGAGGGTTACCTCAAGGACAGATTTATTCTGGCAGTGCCGGAACTGAGGGTACATTTGAACTAATTTCAACACAATAACGAAATCCTTAACCCATAAAAAAGGCGTATTAGAGAATAATACGCCTTTTTTATGGGTTCATTATTATCTACATCCTCTTCTTTTAAGCTCATAGGCCAATACCAACCGCGTCATCCGATCGTACCGTGCTATTCCTTCCTGTTGATTGTTATGTTTCAGGTATTGATTATAAAACAATCCCATCACATCGTCGACCCAACCCGTGTATTGACTCCAAAAACACCTTTCTTTTTCCACGTCTTTCAATACTTTCGCGCTTAATCTTCCCTTGTAATCCTTTCCTAAATCAGGATACATACCCTGCAGTTCACGTAACATATAAAGCGTGGTCTGTAGATAAGCCGAGTATCGGTAGAAGGACTGTGGATGTTGCTGTAAGCGAACAAAAGCTATAAAATTCGCCTCGTCTTCAAAACCAATTCCCTGATGATGCGCAAGTTCATGCACTGTAGTAAAAGGTAAAAAGGTTACTGGCATTGCTTTATTAACCTGTGCTTCATGAGTAAATGGATTAAAATAGCCCGAGACACCAAAAAAAGAGACTATCCTGCTATTTATTGGTGATTTTGCCCTAATTTGACCCCTTGACAAGAAATCAGCAAAAGCCGTATCCTGTTGTACCCATGTACTCAAATCCGTTTGAATAGTTTCTTTATGCTCTTCCCATTGGGATGGATCTACATGCTCCCGCAAGTTATTTGTACTATCCAGAAACGCATTCAAAACCACGAGATAATCGGCTAACTTTAAGCTATCAACTTGCAAATTGGCATTGGTACTGATTGGTTCACGATAATAGTTCAGGCCCCAAGATAGGTAAAAGAAAAAATAGAGACCCAATAACAAATTTATGATAAGTAGAACCGGACGAAAGGAATTCTTCCATCTTCCTTTCCATAAATTTCCGATCAATTTAGCAATTGAATAAAGTAGCAACCCAACTACTATAGCATAAAATAGATCACCTAAACTAAAAGGAACATAACCAAAAATAAATCTTGGCACATGGCTATAGAAACGGTAAAAGCCGCGCGCATAAAACACCTCAATCCATTGGCTATGTTTCTCAATCAGGGAGAAAATAAAAATTCCAATCAGCAGTAACAGCAGTGTGAAAACAGCTATTTTATTGCGCTTTTCCATTCAAATAATGATATAAAACGATTAGCTTTCGTTCTCAAAATAGACCTTGTAATAATTCATGCCTTTATCCTCATCGTAACCCTTCTCAAGATATTCACGTTTACCATGAACATAGATATGAAAATTCTTATCCAGCTTTAAAACAGACTTGTAAGAAGATTCCATTTTTTTTACCGCTTTATCTGCTATTTCAAAACTTGCCTGAAATGGAGAGTCAAATTCATCTTCAAAACCAGCTTTAAAGTCCTGAAATAAAGCAATCGCCTGCGGGTTGCCCAAGACTTCCTCCTCAAACTCTTCCTGGACAAAAGTTTCCTTTTCCTTAAAGTAATTCATAGACTTGTTCATCAGATCAATCTTGTCCGCTTTCTCCAATTCAAACGTTTCGTCTAATTTTTCCTGAACAAAGTTCTTATACACTTTCAGGTAATTCCCCGTTTGATTGAAATTATCGTTACGCACGCGAAGCTGCAGAAACTCATCTTTCCAATATACAGCCTCCTGTTGACGGTTTGTCTGATCGAGAACCAGCACCTTATACCCCTCTTCTTCTTCCACATTGACAATAATACAGCCCTTGTCCAGTTTATTGATATTGATCGCCTCCTGCTCATATTCCAACATAAAAGCACCTTGCTCCGGATATACTTTCAGATAAGTCTCTTTATTCTCAGATTTGAATATACCAATCGCATCATGTTCTTCCCCTTCGATCTGCACATTTTTTAAGGCAACTACATACACCTCTCCAGCTTTAATTTTAGGATGGTTGGATACCTCATAAAGGTGTTTTGAAATTTGTTGGGAAAAATCATGAAATGGAAGCTGCTCCTTAAAATACTGTCTTGCAAAATAGAAAATCTCATTCAGCTCCAACTCTCCATTGGGATGATATAAGCGATATACTTCATTCACCTTTGCAAAGGGGCTCATAAAATACTGCATCAGGAGTCCAGGTAACACGTCATCTCCTTCAAGAGATACCGGGGCATCCGACAAAATATAAAATTCATCTTGCGCTTTATTGCCTACACGATGAATAGATAACGCTTCAAAAGTTGCATCTTGGTGAAAAAACATATTTCTTATCTTATAAATTATATATATCTATTGCTATTCTAAAAGTCTGACAATGTGCATTTACAATATCTTTAATTTCAGGAGAATAACCTCCGCCCATACTTACTTGAACAGGGATATTGTGTTTATGGCACATTTGAAAGACCAATTCATCTCTCCGATGACAGGTACTGCTGCTTAAGTTCAATTTACCCAGCTTATCTGTTTCCAAAATATCGACCCCTGCTTGGTAGAAAACGAAATCAGGCTCAAATTCCCGAAATACACCAACCAAACTTTCTTCCAATAAAGTGAGGTATTCCATATCCGTAATATGATCTGCTAAGCCAATATCCAAATGGGAACGCTGTTTGACAAAGGGATAGTTTTTCTCACCATGCATTGAAAAGGTAAACACCTGGTTATGCCCCTCAAAAATATGGGCGGTACCATTTCCTTGGTGCACATCCAGGTCAATGATGAGGATACGGCTAGCATATTTATACTTCAATAAGTAACCGGCGGCAGTCGCTTGATCATTCATCAGACAGAAGCCTTCACCAAAATCATAACCGGCATGATGTGTCCCCCCTGCAATGGTAAAAGCAACACCATACTCACGTGCATATTTAGCACTACGGATCGTCCCATCTAGGATATATCGCTCCCGATCAACAAGGCTTTGACTTAATGGAAAACCTATTCTACGAACCATCTTGGAATCCAAAGTAAGCTCAAACAACTGCTTTACATACACTGGATCATGGACCAAACAGCATGTCTCAAAACTCGCAAGCTCAGGACTGAAAAAACTTGACTCATCTGCCAGACCTTCATGTTTTAACTGTAAAGGAATCAACTCGTATTTCAGCATCGGAAATCGATGCCCCTCTTTGACGGGGTGGACAAATTCTTGACGAAAAGCTATCTTAAGCACCTTAAAAACTTCTATTACTCATGCGAAGATAAGAAAAAGATCTTTTGGAGTTATATGAGAAAAAGGGCATCTTTGAGAAGAAACAAAACAGCAAGCCAATGTTATGTTGCCATAACAGCATGCTTGCATTCAATCATAAATTTATATTCTTCAAAATAAATGGAAACAACTAATTTGCCCCAATTGTCTGCCATGGAACAACGTGTACTAGGCTCACTAATCGAAAAATCAAAAGTAACTCCAGAATATTATCCGATGACAATCAACAGCTTACAAGCTGCTTGTAACCAAAAAACTTCCCGCAAACCGGTTGTACAATATACAGAAGAAGATATTATTGCGACATTGGATATATTAAAGAAAAAGGGCTTAATCTCGACAGTTGTTGGCGGTGGATCTCGCGTAACAAAGTACAAACACAATTTTGCCATACAATTTCCACTGGTTCCCTCTGAATTAACCATTGTCTGTTTATTGCTACTCAGAGGACCGCTGACCGCCGGCGAAATTAATTCAAACTCCGGAAGACTTTATGAATTTGAATCGTTGGGCGAAATCAATGAACAATTGGAAAAATTGGCACAAGAAGGCTATCTTAAGTCCTTACCTAAACAAATGGGTCATAAAGAAGTCCGCTACATCCATTTATTAGGAGAAATCAATCTGGAGGCCTATGAAAATAGTGGTCCGGTGAGCGGCTCCTCGAATGACCAGATCTTACTCGATCGAATTGGACAATTGGAACAGGAAGTTGCAACATTGAAACAGCAATTTCAGGATCTCTGGGATGAATTACATTAATTGCTCATGTCGCAAACAATAGATTCAAAAGACGAAATATCCAAAGCAACCTTGTGGTTGATGACCATCGCCACAGGCTTAGTTGTCGCCAATAATTATTACAATCAACCATTATTGGGCTTGATTGCCAAAGACCTACATATTGACGAGGCTACGGTCAGTAATTCGGCCATGTTAACGCAGATCGGATATGCCTTTGGCCTGTTACTGATCGTTCCTTTAGGGGATATGTTTAAAAGAAAGAAAATGATCTTGATCGATTTCTTTTTCATTATTTTTTCTTTGGTAGGCATGGCCATGTCCACTTCTATCCTATCTATCTTGCTATTCAGCTTTCTGATAGGTTTCACGTCTGTTATTCCACAGGTTTTTGTGCCCATGGCAGCCGAACTTGCGAGCAAAGAAAAGCAGGCTTCAGCGATAGGTATGGTTATGTCGGGTCTGCTGATCGGTATATTACTCTCTAGGGTTGTAAGCGGGTTTGTCGGCTCCTACTTTGGCTGGCGCGAAATGTATTGGATAGCGTCAGCAATTATGGTCATTACAGCCATCATCATCGCATTGAAGCTACCAGAGGTACTGCCTAATTTTAAAGGTTCTTATAAGGAATTGATGCGATCAGTCTGGAACTTTGCCAGGAAACAACCTGTATTACAGATGGCTGCTTTTCGTGGAGCCATGGGATTTGGGGCTTTTTCTGCATTTTTTACAACGCTTGTTTTCCATCTTGAAGCCCCACCTTTCTTTGATGGCCCGGCAACTGCTGGAGCCTTTGGCCTCGTCGGTGCCTGTGGGGCCCTTGCCGCTGCTTTTGTTAATAAACTAACCATTTATATAGGCAAAGCAAAAATCATCTTGTACGCGATCCTATTGATGTTATTCAGCTGGTTATTATTCGCCCTCTTCGGCAATTACTATTGGGGCCTGATCCTTGGTGTTATTCTCATCGATCTTGGCCTACAGTCGATGCATATCCTGAATCAAAGCGATTTCTATGCGCTAAACCTCGGTGCCAACAACCGACTAAATACCGTATATATGGTCAGCTATTTTATTGGTGGATCAACAGGCACTTTTTTTGCTGCACAAGCATGGCAACACTTCCAATGGCCCGGTGTTATTTTCGTAGGCACATGTTATACGCTGTTGGCGTTGTTGGCTCATCTATTATTTGATTATAAATTAAGAAAAAACTGATATGAAATTCGGCCAAGTAGAACATCCCGAGGAAATCGATTTTACCCTTCCTCCTACTACACCAGAAACCTTAACCTTATTACAGCACTTCAAAATAGACAAGCCTTTTGAGGTATATGTAGGCTGTGCAAAATGGAATAAACAAGATTTAAAAGGCTTTTATCCCAGAGGGACAAAAGACGAACTTGCTTATTACTCCACACAGTTTAACAGCATTGAACTCAATGCTACATTCTACAATTCACCTGGCATAGACCAGGTAGAGACCTGGAAAAAGAAAACACCTGCTAACTTCAAGTTCTTCCCAAAAATACCACAATCCATCAGCCATTTCAGCAGACTACTGAATACGGGTGATAAAGTAAAATTATTTACGGACTCCATTGTTCATTTCGATGAAAAACTGGGAATGGCTTTTCTTCAGATGCACGACAATTATAATCCAAAGGACATGGCCCGTTTAAAACTATTTCTTCATGACTGGCCAAAAGAAGTCCCGCTAGCGTTGGAAGTCCGAAATAAAGATTGGTTTTCCAAACCCGAAGTAACAAAAGAACTCTATGCACTGCTGGAGGAAACCAATGTGACCAATGTACTGGTCGATACTGCAGGCCGGAGAGATATGCTCCATATGCGCCTGACCACGCCGACTGCTTTCGTACGGTATGTAGGGGCAAATCATGCAACAGACTATGATCGACTGGATCAATGGATTGATGTTTTGAAACTATGGCGGGAAAATGGATTGCAAAAATTGTATTTCTTTATCCATCAGAATATTGAGGTAGAATCACCGTTACTGGCGACACATTTTATCAAAAAGCTGAATACAACATTCGACTTGGATCTAACCTATCCCAACAAAAACACAGGAAATACCTTATTCTAAGACAGGTTATCAGATCCGGTCCGTAATGCACCGATAGAAAAATATATTTTGCCCACAAAAAAAAGCCGAAGTAGAAGATACTTCGGCTTTTTTTATTAAAAATCAAACTTTAGCTTATTTTTTAGCGTATTTAAAGTTTTTACCGATGAAACGGGCATTACCACCCAATTCTTCTTCGATACGCAACAATTGATTGTATTTAGCCATACGGTCAGAACGTGAAGCAGAACCAGTTTTGATCTGTCCACAGTTCAATGCTACAGCTAAGTCAGCGATAGTCGCATCTTCAGTTTCGCCCGAACGGTGTGACATCACAGAAGTATAACCAGAATTTTGAGCTAAAGTAACCGCATTGATCGTTTCAGTCAATGAACCGATTTGATTTACTTTTACTAAAATTGAATTTGCTGTATGAGTATCAATTCCTTGTTGAAGACGTTTTGTATTTGTAACAAAAAGATCATCACCTACTAATTGAACATGGTCACCGATTTTATCAGTCAATGTTTTCCATCCAGCCCAATCATCTTCAGCCATACCATCTTCGATAGAAATAATAGGGTATTTAGCTGTTAATTCAGCCAAATAGCTTGCTTGTTCTTCACTAGAACGTACAGCACCTTTATCGCCCTCAAACTTCGTATAATCGTATTTACCGTCTTTGTAGAACTCAGAAGAAGCACAATCCAACGCTAAACAAACATCTTGACCTGGTTTGTAACCAGCGATTTCAATCGCTTTCAAAACTGTTTCGATAGCATCCTCAGTACCTTCAAAAGTTGGCGCAAAACCACCTTCATCACCTACTGCAGTTGAAAGACCTCTGTCATGTAAGATTTTTTTCAAGGTATGGAAAACCTCAGTACCCCAACGCAAAGCTTCAGAGAATGAAGGCGCACCCACAGGCATGATCATAAATTCCTGAAATGCGATAGGTGCATCAGAGTGTGAACCACCATTGATGATATTCATCATAGGGATAGGCAACGTGTTCGCATTTACACCACCGATATAACGGTATAATGGTTGACGCGACTCTTGTGCAGCAGCTTTCGCTACAGCTAAAGAAACTCCTAAAATAGCATTAGCGCCCAGGTTTCCTTTATTTTCGCTACCGTCTAAATCAATCATGATTTTATCGATGGCATTTTGCTCGAAAACATCTACACCTTCTAGTGCTTTTGCAATTGTAGTGTTTACATTCTCAACAGCTTTCAAAACACCTTTTCCTAGATATTTTGACTTGTCACCATCACGCAATTCTACTGCTTCGTGAATACCAGTTGAAGCACCTGAAGGAACAGCTGCACGACCAACAAAACCATTTTGTGTAGTAACATCTACCTCAATTGTAGGGTTACCGCGCGAATCCAAAATTTGACGCGCATGAACATCGATAATTAAACTCATCTCTTTATTAGACTATAATTTATTTTCATTACTTAGTGTAGATAAGACACACTCTTGTCTACAGACATTTTTCACAATCAAATATAATAAAAAATGTATTTATTCCCCTATTTATTATGAATTAAATATGCCCCATCGGCATAACTGTTCAAATAAATACAATAAAAAACCCTTCAAGATCTGAAGGGTTTTTTATATAATATTGTACAATTTAGTTTTTGATCATCGCTACAAAATCATCAAACAAATAGCGCGAGTCATGTGGGCCCGGTGATGATTCTGGGTGATATTGCACCGAAAATGCTTTCTGTCCTTTGATACGGATACCTTCAATAGACTGATCGTTCAAATTAACGTGTGTAATTTCGACGTTCTCAGAATTTTGGATATCTTCAGCCACAACCCCAAAACCGTGGTTCTGCGAAGTGATTTCACAACGGTTGGCGATAATATTCTTCACCGGGTGATTGATACCACGGTGTCCGTTATGCAATTTGCTTGTGCGGATACCATTTGCCAATGCTAAGATCTGGTGACCTAAACAAATACCAAACATCGGTTTATTTGCATTCAAAATGGCTTTTACCGTATCGATTGCATAATCCATCGGTGCTGGATCGCCAGGACCATTGGAAATGAAATAACCATCCGGATTCCATTTCTCCATTTCCTCAAATGTTGTTTTCGCAGGAAAAACCTTTGTATATACATCACGAGCCTCAAAATTGCGCAAGATATTTTTCTTGATGCCCAAGTCCAAAACCGCTACACGTAACGAAGCATTTTCATTACCGAAGAAATAAGGCTCAGCTGTTGTTACTTTTGAAGACAGCTCAAGTCCATCCATTGAAGGAACTTCAGCCAATTGACGCTTTAATTCCTCAACATCCAATGTTTCTGAAGAAATAATCGCATTCATCGCACCTTTATCACGGATATGTCGCACCAATGAACGGGTATCCACATCAGAAATACCAACTAAATTACCCTCTTCAAAGTAGCTTTGGATAGATTCATCAGCCATTTTACGGCTATAGTTGATGTTGTAGTTCTTACAAACTAGTCCCGCAATCTGAATTTGATTTGATTCGGTATCATCCTCATCAATACCATAGTTACCAATATGAGCATTGGTGGTTACCATGATTTGTCCAAAATAAGATGGATCTGTGAAAATCTCTTGATAACCAGTTGTTCCTGTATTGAAACAGATTTCCCCAGTAGTCGTACCAATTTTACCAGCGGCTTTACCGTGATAAACTGTACCATCTTCTAAAACTAAAATTGCAGGCAATTTGCTGTAGTTGGTCATTATCGATGTAATATTATAAAATGTGTATCCTTACTTTTATGAATTTTAAAGCGTTCTTGATTGGATATAAAAAAAGCCCTCAAATGGGCTAAATATCTATTAACAATGCATCATCACGATTGACAAACCGTTTCCTAAGGCACCTACCAATAAAGACTCTACTTTAATTTTCACGGGAGACAAAGTTACGACATATCACTTAAAAGTGAAAACATTTTTTATTTTTTTATTCTTCAACTAATTCTTTCTTCCAAAACGTTGCAAAGTCTCTCAAAATCAGACCTGTCAATAGCGGCACAAGCATATAAATCAATGGATTCTCTAACCAGGCTTCTCGAAACTCCAAGCGCAACAAGGCAATCAAAGCGGTAGTAAGACCACATCCCGGACAATCATAGCCACTTGCAGCCTTCCAAAGGCAAGGAACAAGAATATGGATATCCGTGAAAAGATATAAGCCTATAGCAATCCCGAAATACCCCAATACCAACGAATAGATCCAATGATATTTAAGGTATTTCAGCAGGATATAAATCATTAATTATTGTTTATAGGACTCTTAATGTAATTGCCATCTGCATCCTTATATTTTCCGACAAGAATCATAATCAAATCGATCAGATACCAGATACCACAACCGCCCAAGGTAAGCAGCTGAATAACGGCAGTACCAATTTGCCCCAAATAGAACCGATGTGCTCCAAAAGGGCCTAGAAAAAAGCAAAATAACAATGCCGGCAGCCATCTGTCATCCTGAAACGTGTTATTTTGTTGCTGAAAGGGTTGGTTGGCGTAAAATATAGGCTGTCTTACGCCACAATAGGGACAAACCTCGGCCTTGATATTGATCAACTTGCCACATTCTACGCAATACTTTTCGTCTGCTGTTTTCATTTAGATTTAATTTGGTAATGGGGCTAAAAACCAGCCTTCCATCAGGAATAAAATAATAGTATGAAATTAACAAAAAAACTTATAAAATGTTCTTTTTTTAGCAACATATAGCATTTAATAGAAACAGAAAAGGCGCTTCACGGTGTGGAGCGCCTTTCCTGTTTATGTATTCAACTTTTAAGAGTTGATTGCTTTCCAGATCATATCTTTCAATGGCAATATATTTTTACCTGTCACCGAAGAAATGAAAATATAGGGTACATCTTCCGGTAACTCCTGCTCCATTTCCTTCTCCAGCTCCTCATCGAGCATATCAGACTTGGTAATAGCCAGCAATTTGGGTTTATCTGCCAATTCTGGATTATACGCTGTCAGTTCATTCAATAGAATCGCGTACTCCTCACGGATCGTCCGATCGGTATCGGCAGGCACCATAAACAGCAAAACTGAATTTCGTTCAATATGCCGCAAGAAACGATACCCTAATCCCTTTCCTTCTGAAGCGCCTTCGATAATACCCGGAATATCGGCCATAACAAAGGAACGGTTATCCCGGTAGCTCACCATACCCAAATTAGGTACCAGTGTTGTAAAGGGATAATTTGCGATTTCTGGTTTCGCAGCCGAGACGACTGACAACAACGTTGATTTACCAGCATTCGGGAATCCAACCAGTCCAACATCAGCAAGAACCTTCAATTCGAGAATCATCCACTGCTCTTTACCTGGAAGACCAGGTTGCGAAAACCGCGGTGTCTGCTGCGTTGGCGACTTAAAATGCCAGTTGCCCAGCCCGCCTTTTCCTCCCGGAACCAATATTCTGGTTTCACCGTCTTCTGTGATATCGAACAATACCTCTCCCGTCTCTGCATCCTTCGCAATCGTACCCAATGGCACTTCCAAGATCTCATCACGTCCAGTTGCCCCAGTACGCAAAGAACTGCCGCCAGACTCACCGTTTGACGCAATAATATGCTTACGATATTTTAAATGGAGTAACGTCCAGAGATTAGTCGTTCCTTTCAGTATAATATGCCCTCCACGACCGCCGTCACCACCATCGGGTCCACCGGTAGCTGTGTGCTTGTCACGGTGCAAATGAGCCGAACCTGCCCCACCATGTCCAGAACGACAACACACTTTCACATAATCAACAAAATTCGAGCCTTGCGCCATTACAATTTATTACAGTCTAAAAAGTACTTATCTTAATTAATAATTATCGATGATATCTGTTAAACTTTTAAAGATAGAATCGATGTCACCGATACCATTCACTTTAGAAAGTTTACCTTGTGCCTCATAATATGGCAACACATGAATCGTCTTTGTGAAATATTCATCAATACGCTTCACCAATTTATCAGCATCATCATCCGCACGACCAGAAATTTCCTTACGTTTAGCGATGCGTGCTTTCAATTCATCCTCATTCACATCCAGTGCGATTACTACCGAGATTGATGTATTGATACCTTCTAAAAAAGCATCCAATGCCTCAGCTTGAGCAACAGTACGAGGAAATCCATCAAAAATAAATCCTTTTGCATCCGGATTTTTCTTTACTTCCTCTTCCAGCATTGCTATCGTAATCGAATCTGGCACTAAATTTCCCTCAGCAATAATCTGGCTCACTTGTTGACCAAGTGGCGTTTGACCTTTAATATGTGCTCTAAAAATATCACCAGTTGAAACATGAACCAATTGATATTTTTCAATAAGCTTTGCAGATTGGGTTCCCTTACCTGCACCCGGAGGGCCAAATATTACAAGGTTTAGCATAGTTTTATTTAAGAAATTAAAACGAGTTAAAAAATAAAAGCCTAATCACAGATGATGACTAGGCTTTTCAGTTGTGCGCTCCAAGGGAGTCGAACCCCTAACCTTCTGATCCGTAGTCAGATGCTCTATCCAATTGAGCTAGGAGCGCAATAAACCATTACGTTTAGAACTCTGTCCCATGTGTTTTGGTGACGCAAATATAGTCAGAATTCGTTTTTTTACAAATTTTTTTTCAAAAAGAAGTTCCCTCCTTCCATCGACTGCCCTGCAATAATGCTTCTAAAAACAAAAAGCCAATCAAATTGACTGGCTTTTATTTGTGCACTCCAAGGGAGTCGAACCCCTAACCTTCTGATCCGTAGTCAGACGCTCTATCCAATTGAGCTAGGAATGCCTCTTTTAACAATACAAAAACTGTATTTGTGCGCACCAAGGGAGTCGAACCCCTAACCTTCTGATTCGTAGTCAGATGCTCTATCCAATTGAGCTAGGAGCGCTAGGCAACCAAAACAAATCCGTTATCCTTTTCCGTTTTGGTGATGCAAATATCGTTATATTTATCGATTTAACAAACATTTTTTCTCTTTTTTAAACTTTATACAACAACATTTCTTTTATCTCGTTGATAATATTATATTTAAAATATCAACTTTTTTTTTCAGACACGGACAAATGTTAGCATTCATGAGCAAAAGAGAATTAAAACTCAGTAAAATTCGCATCGGAGATATCTGTATCTCTTACTATATTCGCCCAAGCAAATTATACCCCTCTCCGAAAACAGTCATTTTCATTCATGGTTTCCCCTTCAACAAAAACACCTGGAAACAACAACTCCTACAACTCGACGAAGATTATACAGGCATCGCTATTGATGTTCGAGGACATGGCCTAAGTACCAATGGACATGGTTTTTTCTCCGTCGATGTTTTTGCCAAAGATCTTGTGGAGTTTATTCGTAAACTCGACCTCAACCATGTCATCCTTTGTGGAATCTCTATGGGTGGCTACATCGCCCTCAGGACGTATGAACTGATCGGACAACAGCTCAAAGGACTTATCCTCTGTGACACGAATTCCCTTTCCGACGACAACAAAGGCAAACAAAAGCGTTTTGATTCCATTCAGGCTTTATTAAAATATGGCAGAAGACCATTTGCCATTGGCTTTATCGCAAACGTGTTTCACGATAAAACAATCCTTGAAAACCCCGAAGCTGTTGAACTCGTCAAAAGCTGTATTCGCAGAAATGAAGTCGCCAGCATTTGCGCGACACAACTCGCTCTTGCTTCACGAACAGATACAACCCATTCGTTGAAGACAATTATTATTCCAACACTGATCATAAAAGGTAAACACGACAAGTTGATGAGCGAAGAGCAAACAAATATCCTTATCGAAAATATACCCGACGTCCGCTATATGGAGTTTGAAGAATCCGGGCACCTGCCAAATCTCGAGGAACCCGAAAAATTCAATGCGGTGCTCAATGATTTTCTGCGAAATATACCATTATAACCATCACCTTGGTCGTCAAGTGCGGCATCGGATATAAAAACAATAAAAAAAGCCACAACAGTGGCTTTTATTTCTTTTTTTCATTAAGATTTCGTTCTACGGATACTAGAACGAAAAATCATCTTTTGACCGAACATCCGCTTCCTCAGCGTATGCATCATCAAAGTTAGGCTCATAACGTTTCTCGATTACTTCCTGATTAGACTTGATGTAATTAACCACATCCGTCAAACCATCAGCGAATTTCTCAAAATCTTCTTTATATAAGAAAATCTTATGCTTAATAAACTGGCCATCCTCAAAGCGCTTCTTGCTTTCTGTGATAGTAATGTAGTAATCGTTCGATCGAGTTGCTTTTACATCAAAAAAATAAGTACGCTTACCTGCTCTCACCTTTTTTGAAAAAACTTCTTCACGTTCTTTGTTTTCAAAATCTCCCATTGGTTGTTATTTAAGTTTAAAGTAATCTTAATCTTTGATAAATATATAATAATTCATTTTAATACACCAAATAATATTAAAAAAAAAGACAATTACGCGCAAAAATGGCAGTTCCCTACTATTTATAATCAAGACAAAAATTAAACAACAAGATTTTTTACCGACGAAATCATTACATTTACCGAAAATATAAGTTGTATTACCTAAAGCAAATATGTAGAATATATTTGTGCCTCTATCTTTGAGTCATAAATAGTAAAAACATTATGGAAAAAGAACCCATCATACCAAACAGCAATAATAGCCGCAATATTGTAGGAGCGATTGTGATCATCGTAGGTATATTCTTATTATTGAATAACCTCAATTTAGGAAGCTGGTTTCCGGATTGGTTGTTTGGCTGGCAAACGATATTAATCATCATTGGATTGGTCATCGGTATAAATTCCCAATTTCAGAAAAAATCGGCAATTATCTTGTTGATCATAGGTGGAGCAAGCCTGATCTCAAGAATGATGCGCACAGATTTTGGTTCCGTAACCGTCCCGATCATCATCATTTCGCTCGGTATTTACTTTATCATGAGCAAAAGGAAACCTCCGATGGTTCCCCCAACTTACCCTAATCCGCCGCAAGGCTCTTACGACTGGGATAAGCGAGTCCATGTACCCACAGAAGTACCTATAGACGGTAGTACCGCTGATCAGGAATCAAAACCTTTCAACGAACAATATGGATCAAGCCAACAAGCCTCGCCTAATCAGCAGGCTTTTGGCGACAAAGATCCTTTTCAACAGTCATTTGAAGATAACCTCAACTTGAACAGTATTTTTGCAGGTCAAAAGAAGGTAATCTATTCCAAAAATTTTAGAGGTGGCAACTTGACCAATGTATTTGGGAGTGTAGAACTGGATTTAACAAAAGCGGATATTCAACAACCCATTGTGATCGATACATTCCAATTGTTTGGTAGCGCACGTATTATCATTCCTCCACATTGGACGGTATTTAGCAACGTGGCATCGGTCTTAGGATCTGTTGATGACCGCCGCTTTCAAACAATTTATAATCCTGATACGGATAAGAAAATATACATTACAGGGACCTGTATTTTAGGCAATTTAACCATAAAAAATGCTTAATAGATGAAAAACAAACTGTTCCTCAGTGTTAAAAGTCGTTTAATTGGCATTATATGTATATCCGTATTTATCGGATATCTCGCGTTACAATATTTATTGATGCTTCGTTCTGGTTTTGACCAACAACTCGCATTCAAAGATTCATTTATAAACAGTGTGGTGATGATGTTTTGCTGTTATGGCATGTCATCAGCACTCAATTTCTACACCCCGCAACCCCGGGAGATTTGGAAGGTACTCATCATCGGATTAATCATGGGCGCAATAAGCATCGCATTAAGCCGATTTTTGATGAGTTACTTTATCGAATCGACCTTTACCCCATTGCTGGATTTAACCTTACCCTATCGGGGTATCGTTAACTTCCTTATTTTGACTTCTGTTGCCATTATCAATATCGTTTGGAATATTCAGGAAGACAACATCAACAATATCAAGCGGAAACAGGAATCCGAAAATTTACTTCGGGAAGCCGAACTGTATAATTTAAGACAACAGTTACAGCCGCATTTCCTATTCAATAGCCTTAACTCCATTATAGCACTTATTGGCGCCAATCCGGATGAAGCCCGAAACATGACATTCCAGTTATCGGACTTTTTAAGAGGAACATTAAGGAAAGAAAATAATCAAATTATCACACTTGAAGAAGAGCTTGATCACCTTCAACTTTATCTTGATATTGAAAAAGTACGCTTCGGTCATCGACTAAATACATCCATCTCTTCCTCAGAAGAAATTTTCAACAATAAATTACCAGCCATGATTATTCAGCCACTGGTAGAAAATGCAATTAAACACGGATTATATAATGTAACGGATCAAGTAGAAATTAAAATAAAATGCCAGTCGAATGAAGGTCAATTAATGATCCAAATCACCAATCCATTCGATACTGAAGAGCAATCAAAACCGAAAAAAGGCACTGGATTTGGGCTTTCGAGCATTCAACGCCGATTGTACCTCCTCTATGGAAGAAATGATCTCCTTGAAACTCAGATTCTGGACAATATATTTATCAGTACCCTAAAAATACCTCAATATGATTAAAGTCGTTATTATCGATGATGAACCCTTGGCACGCTCCATTATTGCCGGTTACTTAAAAAATGAGGCCGATGTATCGGTCGTTGCCGAATGTGGCGATGGTTTTGAAGGCGTTAAGGCTATTCATACCCATGAACCTGATTTAATTTTTCTGGACGTACAAATGCCCAAATTAACGGGTTTTGAAATGCTGGAACTGATAGACAATCCACCAGCTGTCATCTTTACGACGGCTTTTGATGAGTACGCCTTAAAAGCTTTTGAGAAGAACGCATTGGATTACCTGTTAAAACCGGTATCACCTACGCGCTTCAAAAAAGCCTTGGAAAAATTTAGGGCTAACTTCTCAGCTCCGGAGAAAAAAGTCCAACCCAACTACGAAGTACTAACAGCACAAGACGAAACAAAAATCGACCGTATCGTTGTAAAAACAGGTACGCAGATTAAGATTATTCCGATTGATACCGTCAAATATCTGGAGTCTTACGATGACTATGTTAAAATTCATACCAAAGATGGCATGTACCTCAAGAACAAAACCATGTCCTTTTTTGAAAAATCTTTGGATCCAAATCAATTTGTCCGCATCCACCGTTCTTTTATCATCAAAGTGGATCAGTTGGCTAAATTGGAACCTTATGAAAAAGACTCTTATATTGCTGCACTGACATCGGGCGAAAAGCTCAATATCAGTAAATCAGGCTATGCACGATTAAAACAATTGATTGGAATTTAAACATTCCGTAGATTTGTGCCCATCAATAGTTATGAAACATTTAATTACAATAGTATTGCTGGGCATCTCTTCTTACTCCTTTGCCCAAACGAATCCTGCGGAACAGATCAACAGAGGAGTTTACAATAGGCTGGAATTTTTTATCAATTCCCAGATGACAGACTCCGCCTATAATTTGGCCAGTGATTCTTTCAAACAGCAAATTAGCCTAGCCAAATTCACCCAAGTACTGCAGGAGCTCTATCCCTTAGGAAGAGTAAAAAGCTCAACGATACAAGAATTTGAAAAAGGGCTTGCAACTTATCAGATGGACTTCGACAGCAGATCGTATGAGGTTCTTTTTGCGACGGATACTACCCTAAAATTCAACACATTAAAGTTCAGTCCTTTAGCAACAAAACCTCAAGTGGAAAAAACTATTGTGGTACCTGCTACACAGAAATCTGTCGATAACGACGACCTTTTTGTCGATTCGGTTGCAAATGCCTATTTGAAACAACAAAATACGCAATCACTTGCCATTGGCATTCTAAAAAATGGACAAACCAAAACCTATTTCTATGGCGAGACGGCCAAAGGCAACCAAACTCCGCCTACAAAAACGTCTATTTATGAGATCGGTTCACTGAGCAAAGTTTTTACGGCTATACTTTTGTCAAATCTTGTCGAAGAAGGAACGATAACGTTAGATCAGCCTATCGCGCTATTTCTCCCTGATACACTCAAGAAAAATGGAGAACTTTCGAAAATAACGTTTCAAATGCTGGCCAATCATACCTCTGGCTTACCTAGGCTTCCTGACAATCTTGACAAAGTCAAAGGATTTAACGAAAACGACCCCTACAAAACATACGACAAAAAAGCACTTTATAATTACCTCGCAAGCTTTAAAAATAAAAAAAATCAAGGTGAAGAATATGAGTACAGCAACCTTGGTTACGCCGTATTAGGAGACATTATATGCAGTATCTATAAAAAAAGTTATGATCAGCTTGTAAAAGATATCATCTGTAAACCACTTGAAATGAGTAATACCTTTCAAGTATTAGACCCTAAGAGAAAAGATACTTTTAAAGTATACAACAAAGAAGGCCAAGAAGTAATTCCTTGGTCGTTTGACGCTTTCGGTCCCGCTGGTGGATTAAAATCGACTCTGGAGGATCTGCTTAAATTTGCGAATGCGCAATTTAAGATGCCGCAGACTCCATTGGAAAATGCGATGGCAAATACCCGGTTATTTACATTTTTTCTCCCCCCAGACACAGACCTCGGACTCGCATGGCATATGAATTTGATTGACGACCTAACGGTTTATTGGCACAATGGCGGAACTGCTGGAAGCAGCTCCTATCTAGCCTTATCGCCCGACAAAAAAAGTGGCGTAGTCATCTTGTCCAATTCAGCCATCTCTACCGATGACACGGGTAAAGCTATCTTGGATTACCTACTCCGTAAAAAGTAAAGTTCAAAAAACAAGGAATAATGAGCCATATTGAAACAACAATATGGCTTTTTTTGTTGTAATAGCGATGAGTGATCATTAATTTTGAAGATAGGACAAAACAAATGGATTCAGAGGAATCAACCAACAACAAACTAAACAGCATCTATTTACATGAAGATATTTATCACTAAAAAAATTCCACAAAAAGGCATAGATCTATTAAAATCTGCAGGGCACGACATTTCTATACACGATTCAAGCACCCCCCTATCCGAAACGGAGCTTATCAAAGCTAGCCAACAGGCCGACTACGTCCTTAACGGTGGGATGCAAAAGTTTGATGCTAATTTTTTCCAAAACTGCCCCAACCTAAAAGCCCTATCTCTCATGAGCGTCGGCTATGACAATGTGGATATCTCAGCCGCTACACAGCATGGAATCCCCGTAAGCAATACACCGGGCATCCTTTCGGGAGCAACAGCAGACGTTGCTTTCCTCTTGATGCTATCGGTATCGCGGAAAGCATTTTTCAACCACAAAAGAATTTTGCAGGGCGAATGGAAAGGTTTTGATCCCACGGCAAACCTAGGCATCGAGCTCAATAACAAAACACTGGGCATCTATGGACTGGGACGAATTGGCTTTGAATTCGCCAGAAAAGCCAAAGCAGCGTATAACATGGAAATTATCTATTACAATCGGAGCCGTAATGAGGAAGCTGAACAAATTCTTGGCGCACGATATGTTAATTTCGACGATCTGCTCACGCGGAGCGATGTACTTTCAATCCATGCAGCTTTGACTGCGGAGACTAAAAACAGGTTTGACAAAAATACGTTCACGCGCATGAAAAACTCCGCTATATTAGTGAATACGGCTAGGGGCGGATTGGTCAATGAATTGGATCTAACAGAAGCCCTGCAGACTGGCCAATTATGGGGAGCCGGGCTTGACGTAACAGACCCGGAGCCGATGGATCCAAAAAACCCACTCTTAACGATGGAAAATGTTTGTATCCTGCCGCACATCGGCTCTGCCACCGTAGAAACAAGGGATAATATGGCATTGATGGCCGCCAGCAACTTACTGACAGCAATCAAAGGCGAAAAAATGCCACAAATTATCAATAAAGAAGTATATCAATGAAACGAAGATTTTTTCAGCTTTTAAATAGCTTAAATAAAGCCATCTTACCAAAATACGGTAAGATGGATCCGTTAAAATTAAAAAAGTACCAGCAGGCTATCATTGCCTACAGGTACTTTGTCCTTATACATGCATTGGAAACGGACCAGGACTAAGCTTTTGCAGTTCCTTGGTCACTTGAATTTGAAACAATGCTAATCTGCGTCGGATTGGAAGATAAACTAATATCGTTCCTTTCCAGCTCCAACATAATCTTTTCCTGCATCGAGTTTCGAGCAGCGACATAGTGTTCTCTTTTCGTCCAGGCACGAACGGTCAAAACCATGGCACTGTCCCCCAATTCTTTGATGAAAACAGTTGGCTCCGGACTTGTCAACACATTCTCATTCGAACGGAGAACCCTTAATATGATATCTTTCGCTTCTTTCACGTTTTTATCATAAGAGATACTGATGGTATATTCAAACATCCGTTGCACAATTTTCGTATAATTTTTGATAACCGAATTAGCTAAGGGTCCATTAGGGCTAAAAACACGTACCCCATCATCCCCTATTAAAGTGGAATACAAGATATCAATCCTTTCTACCGTGCCTGCAGTACCATTTGCACTCGATATGGAATCTCCTACTTCAAAAGGCCTAAACATCAATATGAGCACTCCGCCAGCAAAATTGCTCAAGCTGCCCTGAAGCGCCATACCAACAGCCAATCCAAAAGCAGACAACGCTGCAATAAACGAGGTTGTCTGAATCCCAATCTGGCTGGCTACAGTAAGAAGCAACATCACCCACATGACAATCTTGACGATGCTAGAGATAAAAGCCCGGATCGAAGGATCCACATTTTTCTTTTCAAAACGTTTATGTAATAAGCGATCCACAAAATTGATCACATATTTCCCGAGAATCAATAGGATAATCCCCCCAATAATCCCTGGAATAGACTCAATGACAATGTCTGTCAAACGCCCAAATCTCGTTTCTAGGCTATTCAAATTACTTTCCATTTATTAATATATTTTAAAATTTTAGACACAAGGATTGTTCCAACATATCAGCTACAGCATCAAAATGTAAAAATCATTGAAAAACACCACAAAAGACCAAATAAACACCACTATTAAAAGAATATTTGGCGTAATTTTGCTATATGAATAGAAAAAACACCATTCCTATTATTGATAGTTGTAGCATTGATCTCAATAACAAAACAACGATTCATATTGATGATCTAAAAGAATATATCATCAAGCATCAGGATATGGTGTTTCCTCACAAACATAATTTTTTTCATTTTGTACTATTCACTAAGGGATCAGGAGAACACATTATCGATTTCAATCATTACAACATTGAACCTTATCAAATCTATTTTATGGTACCGGGTCAAGTTCATACCTGGAATTTTACGGGTGATGAAGAGGGCTATGTTGTCAATTTTTCCATTGATTACTTTCAGTCTTTTCTCTTACGAACCGATTACCTGGAACGCTTCAGCTTCTTACAGAGTAAAATTGAGCAGTTGATTTTTGTTATTGCTGAACAATTTCGCAAGCAGTCTATCCACATTCTTGAACAAATTTCTACCGCAAAAGCGGCAGGACAGCCGGAAGACTATATCCGTACACTTCTGCTCCAATTTATATTGTTTATCTCAATTTCTACAGAAAAGGATCATCAAGAGCACAGTACGCCATATAATCACAAAATATTCAATAGTTTTCAGCAATTGGTTGAACAGCAATTCAAGTCTACCAAATTGCCCAGTGTGTACGCAGATCAATTATTTATTACACCCAATCATCTGAATGCGATCTGCAAATCCTACATCGGACAATCAGCAGGTGAAATTATACGAAACCGGATTGTACTCGAAGCGAAGCGACTATTGGTCAATCGAAACTTAAATATCAATGAGATTGCAGATGAGCTGCAATTCAATGACAACTCATACTTTACTAAATTTTTCAAAAAATCCGCTGGGCTCACACCAGAAGAGTTCAGAAAACAACTATAACTATGGAAGAGGTTAAATACGAATTATCTGAATTTAAAGCCGCATGGCAAGCAAAATGTCCAAGATGCAGAATCGGCCATGTATACCAAGGGCCTGCATACGGTCTGAAAGTACAAAAAATGAATAGCCATTGCGAATACTGTGGACTTCGTTACGAACGTGAGCCAGGTTATTTTTATGGTGCCATGTATGTTACCTATGCTTTCTCCATCGCCGAAATGGTTACTGCCTGTATGGCAACCTATATCCTGACAGGCAATGATTCTTCTTTTATACTCTATGCAACAGTTGCGATCATGAGCGTTGTTTTAATGTCGCCATTCAACTACCGCTATTCCCGTATCATACTGATGTATTGGTTAACACCAGGCTTAAGATATGATCCGAATGTCAAAAAAAAGGAAGTTGATGTGAAGGCTTCAGCATAACCTTCATTATCCTTATCTTTATCCTGATGAAGGATATCATTTATTTGGACAACAACGCAACAACTCGAATTTTGGATGAAGTATGGAATACCATGACTCCCTATTTCATCCAAAATTATGCGAACGCATCGAGTGTCTATCACCAAATGGGACGCGAAGCCAATGCTGCCATCCAACTTGCTAGAGGACAAATAGCTGAAGTGCTGAATTGCTCACCGAAAGAACTATTTTTCAATTCAGGTGCAACAGAAAGTATTAATACCGTAATCTGTGGCATATTTGACAAATATCAATCCAAGGGGAATCATATTGTCACCGTTTCAACAGAACACAAGGCCGTCCTAAGCTGCTGTGAACAATTGACGAAAAAAGGAGCTCAGATCACCTATCTCCCTGTCGATGCACAAGGAATGATCAATATAGACGATTTGAAAAATGCGATGAGCGCCCAGACCATACTTGTTTGCATCATGGCCGCAAATAACGAGACGGGGGTATGTACGTCGCTAGCACAGATTGCTACGATTTGTACAGAGAAAGATATCTTGTTCTTCTGTGATGCAACCCAGGCTGTTGGAAAAATCAACATTGATCTACAAAAAATCCCTATCGACATTTTATGTCTGAGTGCGCATAAACTTCATGGCCCAAAGGGAATCGGCGCATTATACATTCGTCGAAAATCAAAGCCGATTCAGATTAGCCCATTAATTGTGGGCGGTGGTCAGGAAAGCGGATTTAGAGGCGGAACATACAACGTGCCAGCTGTCGTCGGCTTTGGAAAAGCCATGTCTCTGATTAAACCAGCAGTTTATAATTCGGTCGAACGAAACCGCAATCTATTGGAAGAAATTTTAAGTGAGATTCCTGAAATCATCATTCATGGAAAAAATGCACCCCGCCTACCAAACACCAGTTACATTAGTTTTAAACATATCCTGGCCAGCGAAATAATGACTACCTGTCCCACATTGGCCCTTTCCTCGGGCTCGGCCTGTGTGACCGGATCCAGGGAACCTTCCCATGTTTTAATGGCTATGGGTATCTCCAAAGAAGATGCATTATCGGCTATTCGCTTTAGCTTAAGCATATTTACGACTCAAGAGGAAATTATTCAATGTGCCCAATTGATCACAGCAGCGGTTCACAAAATCCGCGATCAATCCCCTATCTGGCAACTTTTCAAAGCTGGCCTGATCGATTAATTTATGACATTCTAAAAACTTTATAGGAGACGAAATATAACAAGATTGTATGTATCTTTGTGTCATACAAAGGATATTACTATGATTACAGTTACTGACAAAGCAAAAACTCGTATCGAGGAAATCATGAAGGATGAGCAATATGACAGCAATTACTTTGTGCGTGTTGCTGTGGAAAGTGGCGGTTGTTCGGGCTTGAGTTATAAGCTGAACTTCGATAACGAAGAAAAAAAAGGTGATCAATTTTTCGAAGATAAAGGCGTGAAAGTCTGTTTGGATATAAAATCATTTTTATATCTAGCAGGTACAGAATTGGATTATTCCGATGGTTTGAACGGAAAGGGGTTTGAATTCCACAACCCGAATGCGAGCCGGACCTGTGCGTGTGGCGAAAGCTTCTCCGTTTAATCAATCAATCGATCCACCATAAACAAAAGAGCCCTGAAATATTTCAGGGCTCTTTTGGTAAGTAACCAAACACTTTTAGTTGCACCAACAAATTATTAGTTTTATAATTAAATATTGACCTACCTTCATTTTGTTAGAATTTTTTTATTTTTTCAACTTTTTAATGGATAAATATTAAAAATCACAACCAAACAGATTAACCAGTGATATTTTCATACTTTTGTATGAAATAACTGAATAAAAAATAAAACCATGCGTATCAATCCATGCATGGTATTTCATTTGACTCATATGGAGGGAAGAAAACTTTTAAATACCGAAGTTGCTATCAGCTTCGTTAAAGATACATTTGTCCAACAACTAAAGAAAGCATTAAATTTAATTCCGATCTCATCACCATTGGTGGTTTTAGACGGCACAGGATTAAACGATGACTTAAATGGAATTGAGCGTCCGGTATCATTTCCGATTAAATCATTGAATGAAAAAAGAGCTGTCGTGGTACATTCATTGGCAAAATGGAAAAGAGTCCGTTTAAAAGAGCTCGAAATGTTACCTGGGGAAGGCATCGTGACAGACATGAAAGCACTGCGTCCTGATGAAGATTACACCCCTATCCATTCGATCTATGTAGACCAATGGGATTGGGAAAAAGTAATCGATAAAGATCAACGTAATTTGGCCTTGCTGAAAGAAACCGTATTAAAAATTTACGATGCGTTACGATTTACAGAACAACAGGTTGAAAGCAAGTATCCACAGGTAAAAGCGATTCTTCCAGAAACCATTACATTCATTTCGGCTGAAGAACTACTGCAAAAATATCCTAATCTAAGTGCAAAGGAACGTGAAAATACAATCACAAAAGAATATGGAGCTGTGTTTTTATATGGTATCGGAGGGGCACTGAGCAATGGTGTTGCACATGATGGACGCGCAGCCGACTACGACGACTGGAGTACTGCCAATGAGGCAGGCCACAAAGGATTGAACGGCGATATTCTCGTATGGAACCCGATCTTAAATTCAGCGTTTGAACTTTCTTCCATGGGAATCCGTGTCGATAAAACAGCCTTGGCACATCAAATGGAAATCAGAAATTGTACTGAAAAATCCAAACTGACTTTCCATAGCATGCTTCTTAATGATCAATTACCGGAATCTATGGGCGGTGGGATCGGACAATCACGTGTCTGTATGTTTATGCTCAAGAAACAACATATTGGAGAAGTCCAAGTCAGTATCTGGGAAGAGGACAAAAAAGAAACGCTAAGACAAGAAGGTATTGATATTTTATAAAACAATACTTATTAAGAATTAATAACACGGTAACTATACCGCATTTTCCAGTATATCGATACAAATCAGCGCAAGGTAATCATCTTTTATAGACCGATTACCTTGTTTTTTTAGGTATAAAATGCCTAAAAAATTTTCATTCTAGTTTGTTCCTTTCAAGATAGCGGTATTTTGTATTTTTGTCAAATGCAGCTACAAGCTATTTTAAATAAATTAGGCATTTCATCCTTAAATGAGATGCAAGAAAAAGTAGTGGAATCGTATCAAAAAGACCATGATTTCATCTTACTTTCACCCACAGGATCTGGCAAAACCTTGGCCTTTTCATTGCTCATTTTAGCGCAATTGAAGAACATCGTTCAGGAGGTTCAAGTACTGATTTTAGTGCCGACCCGCGAACTTGCCTTACAGATAGAGCAAGTGCTACGCAAGGTGGCCACAGGTCACAAAGTCACCTGTGCCTATGGCGGTCATAGTACCCGTATCGAAAAAAATGAATTCAAGGATGCTCCCGCAATTATTATCGGAACTCCAGGACGTATAAAACAACATATCGAAGAAGGAAATTTTGATCCGACCAGTGTCCATACCCTTGTGTTAGATGAATTTGATAAATCGTTGGAACTGGGATTTCAGCATCAAATGGATTTCATTATTCGACATATACCGGCCATCAGATCACGGATATTGACTTCTGCAACGATGATGGATGTAATCCCGCCATTTACACAGATAAAGGAGCCTATTCTTGTTGATTTTCTGAATAACTCCCAAAACATACCCCGCATTACAATAAAAAAGGTCGTTGCTCCTGTTCAAAAGAAATTGGAGGCATTGCTAAAACTCATCTGCAAGATCGGGACGAAAAAAATGATTATTTTCTGTAATCATCGCGATGCAGTAGATCACATCAGCGAATTGCTGGACAATCGCAATATTATTCACGACACCTTTCATGGCGGACTTGAACAGCAAGATCGTGAGCTGGCGCTTCTCAAATTCCGTAATCATTCCAACAATGTTTTGATCACGACCGATCTGGCTGCAAGAGGGCTGGATATCCCCGAAGTTGATGCCATTATTCATTACCAGCTACCGCATAAAGAAGATGGCTTTATTCATCGCAATGGACGTACTGCGCGTATGCAGGCAAAGGGTGATGTCTATGTCATCTTAAAGCCTGAAGAAGCCTATCCCTATATAGCGGAGGAAATACCTGAAGAGGAATTTCCCGAATACTATGATCTTCCGGAAAATTCACCTTTCGCCACACTTTATATCAGTGCTGGACGAAAAGATAAAGTCAATAAAATTGACATCGTAGGTTTTCTCCTGCATTTGGAAGGTGTTGAAAAAGACGACATCGGTATAATAGAAGTGAAAGATAAGGTAGCTTATGTTGCCGTTAAAAGAAAGCTTGCTTCCGTTATTATCAATAAGGCTAGTGGGCAAAAAATCAAAGGGCGTAAAGTAAAAATTGGACGTACCTAGTTATTAGCGCGTCAAGAGATCCTCCTCACCTATTTCGGTGGCGAAGGTCGGATCCATCATCAAACTGTGATTCCAATGCATAAGGGGACCTGCATTGTCGTTAAAATAAGCCGATAAAAAAAACACTCAATGAGTGGTTTTTTTTATAGGAACCTGATTAATTTTTGGTTAATACCATGTTTGACTCTAACAGGGGTATTACAGGGGGTTAGCAGGGGTATAACAGGGGGTTAACAGGGGTGTACCCCTATTAACCCCTTGTTAATACCCTGTAAAAAGGGTGCTGTCACCCTTTTAATTCCAAACATGGTGTAATCGGAGTTATACGCCTTACCGAAGTCGTTATAAACAAAAGCAATAAATAAAGGGAATTTATCAGGGGTGTAGTGCACCCGGGGAATCAATCGGCAGGTAAGCCTTCACAATGCCGTGTAAGGCTTACCTGCCGATTCTGATTTAAAATTTTTCAGGGTATGTCATGGTTCCTGTTCAGGTCAAGCGCCCCAGGTTAATCCAGTTCTTTTAAATACCGGAGATACAACTGCACAGCTTCGCGTTTCTTATCTGTCAAATGGAAATTAAGATGCTGCGTCAGATATTTGGTATAATCAAAGCCCTCAAATTCTGGAAGACCGGCTATCACATCGGTTGCATGTTCAACACCATATGCTAAAGCTTCATTAAATTGTTCCACAAAAGAGTCGGGAAGTTTTTTGTTACTTACCCATAAAGCAAAAGCGAAAGGTAATCCGGTGAAGTTAAACCACTCTTCCCCCAAATCATAAACATAGGGTACTGCATTCTTCTTACCGAAAGTACGATCCCCAATTAAAACATAGGCATCTGGCTCTATAGATTCATCAGTGACCAATTCTACATCCTTTTTCCAATAATTTTTAATCAATACACGTGCTAAACCATTTGACGTGCGCGATTGCTTATCCAAACGTAAAGTTTTTACCTCTTCAATAGGCTTATTGGCAAAAATAAAGACAGAATCAACAGCACCTTCTGTGCCGATACAAAAATCGGTATTAATATAATACTCGGGAAGACTTAATAAGGCAGCTGTCGGTATAATACCGATATCAGCTTGATCATCGATTACTTTCTGTGCACAGGCACTTGGATAATCAACGCTCAAGTCGATTTGCTCCATCACTTTCGATTTACGTATTCCATTCAAAAATGGATAAGTATTGGTATACGATACGGCAGAAACTCTAATTTTATTCATTTATCAATGCTTCTAAGTGTGCAGTATTGTAATGGTCCACAATTTCAAATTGACCATTATCATACAGCAATTTATATAAAGCAGTATTTGTATGCGGGAAATCATCCATATAACGGGCATCAACACCAGTCATTAGACAAAGCATAATCCGTAAAGCACGACCGTGCATACAGACTAATATGTTTTTTTCATCTGCCTGAGCGAGCATATGATCCAAGGCGACTTGTTGACGAGCCATCAATTCATGAGGAGACTCTCCGTTTTCAATACTGACATCCAATTCTCCATTGCGCCATGCTGCGACCAATTTTTCAAAACCAGTTAGCAACTCTGGTGTTTGTTCTTTTCCTTCATAAACTCCCCAGCTTATTTCATCCAAACCAACAAGCTGTTCCCAAGGTAAATCCAAATCAAGAAATCCTTGTACAGTTTGATGCGTACGCAATAAAGTGGAGGTATATATCTTATCAAAAGGCACTGTCTTATAGTGATCAAAGAAAGCCTGAGCTTGAGCTATGCCCATCTTGTTAAGGGGAGAATTAACACCCCGTCCCTGCACAATACCTTTTAAATTTAGATCAGTCTGTCCGTGTCGTATAAAATAAAATGTCTTTTTCAACGTGTGATATGATTATGAATTGACAACAGGTAATGCATAATAGCTTTTCTTTTGATCACCTTGATCAAAAACAAAATCATTATAATCGGTCACCACATTGTAGAGGGTATCTCTTTCTATCGGATGGCGTCCAACATTTTTTATCAGCTCGACAACCTCTTGTGTGGTCATCCCCGGTTTTTGCTCTTCTGCTCCCGCCATGCTGTATATTTTTGTCGTATCATCCAGTGTTCCATCGATATCATCGACCCCAAAAGCCAAGGACAACTGGGCCGTATCTCTCGATATCATTGCCCAATACGCTTTAATATGATCAAAATTATCCATGTAAATTCGAGCGATCGCATAATTCCTTAGGTCTTCGATAACGGATACCTCGGGAATATGGGACATTTGGTTCTCCTTATTTCTAAATTTCAAAGGAATAAAGGTCTGAAAACCGCCAGTCTTATCCTGCAGCTGTCTCAAGCGCTCCATGTGATCTACACGATGCCAAAACTGCTCAATATGACCGTACAGCATCGTTGCATTGGTATGCATTCCCAGCTTATGCGCTTGCTCATGAATATCCAACCATTGTTCGGCGGTACATTTATCATGTGCAATCTGTTCTCTGACCTCTGGATGAAAAATTTCTGCTCCCCCACCTGGCATAGAATCCAAGCCGCAAGATTGCAAATACTTCAGGCCATCATAATGGCTTAATTTTGCCTTCTTAAAAATATAGTAATACTCTACAGGTGTAAGTCCTTTAATATGCAACTCGGGGCGATGCGCCTTACATTTGCGAAAGAAATCGGCATAAAATTCGAGGTTTTGTTTAGGAACAACCCCTCCAGTGATATGAACCTCAGTAACAGCCTCATTGTCATATTTTTTGACAATATCCATCATGCCATCAACTTCCATCTCCCAACCTTCTGCCCGTTCTTTTATTAAGCGGGAATACGAACAGAACTTACAGTCATAGACACAAACATTAGTCGGCTCAATGTGAAAATTACGATTGAAGAATGTATGATCTCCATGGCGTCTCTCACGAATATAGTTAGCAAGCACACCAAGATAGCCTAGCTCACCTTTTTCATATAAAAGCACTCCTTCCTCAAAAGTGATACGCTCCTCTCGCAAAACTTTCTCCGCTATATCTCTCAACTCGACAGCTAAGTTTTTGTCGTTTATCAAGAAATTCAATTTATCTATTGCGTTCATTAAATGTATCTCCTATCTTAAATCAAATGTACCGAAAAGGCAACAAAAGTTATAATAAAAAATGTGACAACAACTAATTTGACAAACCTCTTAGAAAAGAAAGCTAATCTGTAAATTGTTGCATCTCGATTAATTTGCGGTATAATCCCTCACGTTGTATCAGCTCACTATGGCTACCTACTTCTACAATCTTTCCGGCTTCAATAACCACAATTTTATCTGCATTCTGAATGGTACTTAAGCGGTGGGCGATGACAACTGTTGTTCTATTGTCCATTAATTTATATAACGAGTCCTGTACCAATTTTTCAGATTCGGTATCTAGCGCAGAAGTCGCCTCATCAAGAAGCATGATCGGTGGATTTTTTAAGACAGCCCGTGCGATACAGATCCGTTGGCGTTGGCCACCCGATAATTTACCGCCCCGATCACCAATGTTGGTCTGATAACCATGTTCTGTTTTCAAAATAAATTCATGCGCATTGGCAATCCGTGCAGCGGCTTCAACCTCTTCCTGGCTGGCAGAAAGATTAGCAAATGCTATATTATTGAAGATCGTATCATTAAACAAAATAGACTCCTGATTAACGACACCGATCATGTCCCGTAAAGAATCCTGGCTTAAATCCCGTAAATCCGTACCATCAAACAAAATTTGCCCTCCAGTGACGTCCATAAAGCGCGGAATCAAATCAACCAAAGTTGATTTTCCCCCACCTGAAGGCCCTACCAATGCAACAACTTTCCCTTTTTCTATAGTCAAATCGATGTTCTGGAGAATCTCTTTATCTTTGCTATACGAAAAATTGACCTGGTTAAATACGATATTCTTCTCAAAGCTTTTCACAAGCTTCGCGTCGGCACGATCGTTCACTTCCGTCTTTTCATCGATCAGTTCCAATACGCGTTCACCCGCGGCAAGACCATTATGAATACCGCTAAAAGAATCTGTTAACGCCTTTGCCGGACGCATCACCTGTGAAAAAATGGCGATGTAGGCGATAAATTCCGGCGCGGTTAACCCCTTGTCACCTGAAAGAACCAAATGACCACCATATAAAAGAATAATTGCGACCATAATGACACCTAGTAGCTCAGAAACAGGCGAGCTTAACTGTTGTCTTTTAGCCATATCACGGCCGATATTTGCATAACGTTCGTTCTCATTATGAAACCTGTTCTTAATAAAGGAGACCGCATTGAAGGCTTTGATAATTTTAATCCCCGATAATGCTTCGTCCAAATAGGAAATCATATTTCCATACGACTCCTGTGCTGCATGCGCCTGACTTTTAAGATTCTTAACGATTCTTGCTATAAAAAATGCAGAGACTGGAATAACCAAGAGGGAGAAAAAAGTCAATTTTGCAGAGATATTAAAAAGCATCACGATATAAGCGATCAATTGCAGAGGCTCCTTAAAAACCACCTGTAATGTCCCTGTAACAGAATACTGAACTACCTGCACATCTGACGCGACTTTAGAAACAATATCTCCTTTT
Organism: Sphingobacterium siyangense; assembly: GCF_007830445.1. Classification (GTDB taxonomy): domain Bacteria; phylum Bacteroidota; class Bacteroidia; order Sphingobacteriales; family Sphingobacteriaceae; genus Sphingobacterium; species Sphingobacterium siyangense. The sequence continues at coordinate 77,832 of NZ_VLKR01000017.1, forward strand.
CGTTGCCCTGTAAAATAGCCAACATGCAGATCCATCACATTATCAAACACTGCTCTGCGCAATTTAAGCAGGGTATGAATGCGAAAATTCTCCATAATACGCTGACAGAAATAACGAAATAGATTACTGATAAATACGGAGATCACAATAACAATACAGACGTATTTCAATGCACCATAGGCTCCAAACTGGCTATTAGCAACACTGGCGTAGTAATTAAACCACGCGAGAATGTCTGTATAAGCTTCTGGTTTTACGACCTCGGCGGTCTCTTTACCAACGTTAAAAAGTGTATGGAGTAATGGAGCTAGCAACGCTAAATTCAATGTGCTAAAAATAACCGTGATCAACGTGAAAATTACATATGGGATTGCAAATTTCTCAATGGGTTTAGCAAACGATAAGAGCCTAAAATATGTTTTCATTTATTTTGAACTAAGACAAATTACCTTTATACGAAAAGTCATTCGTCGGTCTCTCCTCTAACTTTCAGATTTTTGACGAGGAAATTGAACAAAAATAACAAATTAATCAAGAAAAGCGCATATCCTGGTAAGGGACTATAAAATTGTTGCATCTCAAGACTAAAGCATTCAGCTTGTTCAGCTTGAAAAATCGATAAAAAAATCTCCTTTTAATAGATAATTCCCTAATTTAGCCTTATTCAAATACCAAATTTATTAAAATAAAATGCAAATAGACGTTGCCAAAAGATTGCAGCATACTGAAGAATATTATTTCTCCAAAAAATTAAGAGAAATAGATGAGTTAAACAAACAGGGTGCGCGTGTAATCAACCTAGGAATTGGAAGTCCAGACTTGCCCCCACACCCGGAGGTGATCGAGACATTAAATACGAATGCCCAACTTCCAAATGTGCATGGCTATCAAAATTATAAAGGCGCTCCCGCCCTACGACAAGCCGTTGCAGATTGGTATCAACGTTATTATAACGCGACTTTTAATCCCAATACAGAAATATTACCCTTAATAGGGTCAAAAGAGGGTATTGTACACATCTGTATGACCTATCTTCAGGAAGGAGACCAAGCACTTATACCCAATCCTGGCTATCCAGCTTATGCTGCTGCAGTGAGATTGAGTGGTGCTGAAGCAATTACCTATAATCTTACACAAGAGAAAAATTGGCTTATTGATCTAAATGAGCTCAGAAAACAAGACTTGTCAAAGGTTAAACTGATGTGGATAAACTATCCTCATATGCCAACAGGTGCCTCGGCACCCGATGCATTTTATCAAGAGCTGATTCAATTTGCCAAAGAGCATAATATCCTGATTTGCCACGATAATCCGTATAGCTTTATTTTGACAGATACGCCAAGAAGCATTATGAGTATCCCTGGCGCGAAAGATGTAGCCATTGAGTTGAATTCGCTGAGCAAGTCTTCCAATATGGCGGGATGGCGAATTGGTGTGCTCGTGGGTGCCGAAGAACGTATAAACCAAGTACTCCGTTTCAAAAGCAACATGGATTCAGGTATGTTTTTACCTGTTCAGCTGGCTGCGGCAAAAGCCTTACAACTTGATGCCTCCTGGTATGCTGATCTAAACAAAATTTATGCTGAAAGACGTCAACAGGTGTATGAAATTATGGATTTGCTGGACTGTTCTTATCAAAAGGACCAAGTAGGTCTGTTTGTATGGGCACGCATCCCTGAAAAATACAAGGATGGTTATGCGCTAAGCGATGCTGTTTTGGACAAGTCACGGGTATTTATTACACCGGGTGGAATTTTCGGAGACAAAGGCGATCAATATATACGCATCAGTCTCTGTGCCACAGTAGAGGTACTCAAAGAATCAATCCAGCGCATTAAAGATAATTTCTAAGACATTCGATATCGGGGCAGCTTAACTGCTTTGAAATTATCGATAGAATAATTGATCGACAAACAACCAGGGTATAAAGCGTTCGGTGTATAACATTTGAACAAAAATACGCTTAATATAATTGTTTACATATGAACATTGCCATTGTAGGCGTAGGCTTGATCGGCGGCTCAGTTGCCATTCGCCTAAAAGAAACAAAATTCTGCGACAAAATTATCGGTGTAGATAAGAGTCAAAAGAACTTAGATAAAGCGATGCACATCGGCTTCATTGACGAAACAGCAAGCTTAGAAGATGCGATTAAGAGCTGTAAAGTATTGGTGCTCACAATTCCTGTCGATGCTATTTTACATGTTGTTCCTCAAATCTTGGATTTGGTTACAGATCAGGTCGTCATTGACATGGGATCGACAAAAACAAATATTCTCAACAAAATCAAGGATCACCCTAACCGGGGGCGTTACGTTGCAGCCCATCCCATGGCCGGCACCGAGTATTCGGGGCCTGAGGCTGCAATACCGGGCTTATTCAAAGGCAAGATGATGGTCTATGTCGAAGCATTTAAAACTGATGAGGATGCTTTCGAGATCGCCGATGCCATCACCGACCAATTGGAGATGCGCAGCTGTTTTATGAATGCGGACGAACATGATGTACACACTGCTTATGTATCACACATCTCTCACCTAACCTCTTTCGCCCTCGCCTTAACGGTATTGGAAAAAGAGAAATCTCAGGGACGTATCTTTGAGCTGGCAGGATCGGGATTTGAATCTACAGTACGTCTTGCCAAAAGTTCGCCCGATATGTGGACACCTATTTTCAAGCAAAATCGCGAAAATGTACTCGAAGTACTCGAAGAACATATCAAGCAGCTTCAATCCCTGCACGATTCTATTGCCACGGAGGATTATGACAAATTGCACAAACTTATTACCCGTTCCAATAAGATAAAAAGGATCATTAAATAAAGGGTGCTCTAGTTAAAGCAGTAGATAAAAAAAGTCCACCAAAAAGTGGACTTTTTTTATTCATCTTCCAATTCATTGAATTTATCCAGGTCGGCTTTTGCCCCGATAGGATCTCCCAATTTTTCGCGAATTGCTGCGCGATATGAATACAAATCAGAATAATATGGATTCAAATCGATCGCTTTCGAGTAATCTGCCAGTGCGCCTGGTAAATCCTCCAACTTTTCATTCAAATCGGCTCGTAATGAATACACATAAAAATCTTCCGGATTGAGCGTAACAAGGCGGTCAAAATCCAATAATGCTTCCTCAAAATTCCCCAACCGCTCAAACAAAGATGCCCTTTCTTCGTATACGATCGATGAATCACGATCTATTTCCTCCGCTTTGGCATAGTCTTCCAGCGCACTTTGGTAATTACGATAGGATTCAAACACTTTAGCGCGAAATATATAGGCGGCAGAACGATTCTCATCAAGAGCAATAGCCTGATTGAAATCAGACAATGCCAATTCAAAACAGGTCAATTTCAGGTACAAACTTCCTCTAAAAACAAACAGGTTGCTATCCTTGTTATCGGATTCCGCAATAGCAGCAGAATAAAGACCGATTGCTTTTAGATAGCTATAGCAATGAACATATTCAAGTCCCAATGAATTTATTTCGTCAGTACTCAGCTGCTTTGGCTTCGATTCCAGCTCTTGAATAACCAAATTATCGGCCTCAAAGTAAGTGAGTTCAGCTTGATTCTCCGCCCATTCCAATACACTATGGTAATTAAAATCCAGTCTCTTGGCAATCTGATAATCATAGAAAGCACCTTCGTCTTCATCGATGAGTCGATAAACTAAACAACGGCTCGCATAAAAAAACGGTTCCTCTTTATACTGTTCGATTGCGCTTGTAAACGTTGCAATAGCTTGGTCATATGCCGCTATTTTAAAATAATAAAGCCCCAAATAACTATAGGCAAGTGCATGATTAGTCAAAGCAATCGCCTGCTCAAGTAAAGCGACAGGATTGCCATCGCCACTGATTCCGACATTAAATCCTTCCAATGTAGATCTAATCGCGCTCTGTTGGACGGTATCTAGCCAATCAGCGGAAAAAGATGAACTCGCTTCCGGAAAAAATGATGAAATAGGTAAAAAAGAAAACTTAGCAAGAAGTACGGGTACTGGCAGTGTAAAATCTGATTCCACAAAAGTATTGTTTTGTAGAATAACAGCTAGATTTGAAAACATATGCTTCATACCCAAAACTAAGCTAAATTTCATTACAAAAGAAATCTAACGGGAGATCGGGTACTATAATCGGGTGTTCTTATCAACTAATTTCACCTGTCAGGTATAAATATTTATAGCGGACAATATCCCTCGAATTTGTAAATTTGATTAATTTTTCCTTTTTGAAAACATAATTGGAAACCTTCTCTTCCATCAAACGCAGGAACTCAACAAATTCAGCAAAAAAGTCTTGACGTTCTCCTGGTGTAAACTGGCTGTTTTTTACAATCCAAAAGAATTGCTCTTCATTTACATGGAAAGATACCTCATTTTTCTTTTCTTTTCGAAAAATAAAGATTGGGTCATTTTCTTGGTTAATAAATAAAGCAAAGCCTGTATTTCCACCATCCAAATTAACAACAAAAGCAGAAAAATGGACAGTACCGATCTGTAAATTTTCCAGACAAATTAATTTATGCAACATCAGGTTGACAATTAGATCACCTAAAATTATTAAGTTTTTATTAAAAAACAAAAAAAGGCCCTCAAAATAATTGTGGGCCTTTTGTATTCGACGTAAATCTTATTAGAATGTAAATTTCACAGATGCATTCCAAGTTCTACCCTGTCCGATCAAAACAAAATTGGAAGTATCAATACCATTCCAAGTATTGTTCACATCTGTCACCAAGTTACTCGAAGTAGCTTCCGAAATATAGAACTTATTCAACACATTGTTCATGTTAACACGGAAACTCATGCTGTTCTTGTCACTTACTTTGACATTGTAAGAAAGACCGGCATCCAAAAGATTAAAAGAAGGTAATTTCATATAGCGTCCATAAGTTTGGCCATCTATTACTTCTCTACGATAATTCGATGCATACAAACGCTCATAATATCTGTAGTTTGCGTCAACAGACAAACCCTTAAACACTTTATATTTAGCACCAAATCCATAAGAAGTTTGCGCTGCGTTACCAACATGTTCACCGGTTAAGTTAACCTGAGAACGTCCCAATTCGACGCGGTTATCGTTACGTATAACAGAGTTTACTGCACCATCGTATTTCCAGTCACCTATCGATAAAAACCCTGTTAGGCTTAATTTTTCGATTGGGCGGGCCTCAAAATCAACTTCTACCCCGCTATGAACCTGTTTTACACCGTAATTTGTTGTATATAAATAGGCACCTTCGACCAAAATACCAGGATCATTTGTTGGATTGTATTTTTTTACGTCATCTGCCGTCGCTAAACTCGAACTACCCGTAACACGGTTTTCCCAAGTTGTGCGGTAAACATTCACATTCACATCCAAGAATCGAGAAGCAAACTTATAACCTGCCTCTAAACCAAGGATTTTTTCATTTTCAGCATTTTCATTAATATCATTTGCAAAATTCATGAAAATATTGTTTTGATAAGGCTGACGGGAATAGTACCCCGCATTACCAAAAACACTATGATGTCCCAATGTATAACTTACACCACCCTTCGTATTGTAGCCAAAATTGTTCACGTCTTTAGAATCCTCATTACCTGGTGTGTATTGAAAATAATCAGAACGTTTGTTTTGTTGTTCGGAAACCGATCCTTGGAAAAACGCTGTAAAGCCATTTTTCGCATATTCCAATTGACCGAACAGACCTCCGTAACGGATATATTGATTGTAATCCCAAGCTAAACGATCTTCACGCGAATCAGGTTTACTTGAGAAAGCTTTCCAAGGGTTCGTTGAGTATGTATTGGTAACCAATGGCTTATTAGGGAAATTAACATTACCACCTAATACGACACCATTTGTATTTCCAAGTGGATCTGTCAATTTACGATAGTGTGTACCTTTATAGTCCCTTACATCAAAACCGACATTGAAATTCAAGGATTCTGAAAGTTTACGATTATAGTTAGAAACTATACCAAACCATTGGTGATTGTTCACATCAGCAGCTAAATATTTGCCTGTATTATATTTATCACTTCTTAGCGATTGGCCACCCCCAGCAGCTAACGATGCGTAAACGACAGTTGACAAAGATGATTTATCATCAATCGTCCAGTCCCAGTTCAAGTTGGCTACTGGCTTATGATAAAAGTTCTTTTGTGCATTCATCATCACGCCGTTTGCATCCTTATAATTGTCGTTATAACGTCTGCCATTAGCGAGATAGTTAGACAATTTTGAGGTATAGCCTTGGTTGTGCCATTGTGGTGCACCCGTTACCATAAAGTTCAGGTTGTGCTTTTCATTCGCTTTATATCCAACAGACAAGAAATAACTTTGTCCAGCACCTTCTGTATGGTCCATATAACCGTTACCTGACCACTGCGTAAACATAGCCGAAACAGCAAAGCCGTTTTTCATAAGACCGGTATTGTAACCTACCGTTGCCTTCATAAACATATCGTTACCAACAGTGGTACGAACAAAACCACCCTCTTTCATTGCAGTGGATTGTGTCACGTAATTTACGGTTCCGCCGACAGATGAAATCGCTAATTTAGATGATCCCAAACCACGTTGAATCTGCACTAAAGAGGCAATATCTGTAAGTCCCGACCAATTTGACCAATACACACTTCCATTGTCCATACCATTGATAGGCTGACCGTTCAACAAAAATGCTGTATTGGACTGATCAAAACCACGTGTTGTCATAGAAGACTCACCAAAACCTTTTGCCTGACCAGTGATATAAACCGAAGGGGTATTAGCTAATGCTGAAGTAATATCCTGTGCTCCTACCCTTTCCTCTAAATCCTGCTTACGGATCGTCGAAACGGCAATAGGTGTCTTTCTTCCTGCCGCAATATCGATAACCCCATGACCGACAACAACAACCTCATCCAAATTTGTTGAAGATCCAGCCGTAAAAATTGGATTGATATTCAACGATTCCCCCGATTTCAGCATGATGTTTTCGAAAACAACAGGCGTTTCGCCAATGTAAGTTACCTCTACTTTGTAGGGGCCTCCTTCTTGAAGATTTGAAATTTGAAATTTTCCTTGGGCATCGGCTGAGCCACTTACTACTTGTCCACTTGGGATGTGGGTAATTTTAATGGTTGCTCCTTTAACCGTTTGTCCAGTAGCTTCTTTGACAACTCCTGAAACTGAACCAGTATTTGCTGTTTGACCTTGAACGGCACTATAACTAGCAAAAACAAGGGCAAAAAAAAGTAAAGACTTTTTCATGTTAGATGTGATTGTTTTGTTTTTGTGCCGCAAAATTAGGAATTGATTGTCTTTTTAACTAATTTTAACAATACCAATATCATGCAGTATCTCTATACAGAAAGAATAAATTTTAATCTTCCACAGAAAAACAGCAAATTTCAGCAAAAAGAGGCAATAAAAATACAGCATACATAAAATAAATACAATATATCCATCCTATTCATGAAAAAACATCAAAAATAATCAGAATAATATTTTGTCTGTTTTGAATAAATCAAAATTTATCAATTTTACGATTTTTATGAATTGCATACAAGATTTTATAGCTTATCCCCATGCGGTGCTAAAAATTGTTTCTTTCAATCCGTCGTTTCTACCTGTGTCCTTTTCTTCCCACAACAGCTGAAATAAGCCTATAAATAATTAACTTTAACTAATTTAAAAAATATGTTATCCATAGAACAAGCTTATACAGGCATTCTTGAACCGGAATTAATCGCTGAAATAGCGGAAAACGCGCATATAAAAACGTTCCGTGAAGGTGATCTCATCATTGATACCAATCAATATATCAAGGCGATGCCTCTCCTCTTGGATGGGGCAATAAAAATTGTCCGGGAGGATGAAGATAAAGGCGAATTGTTGCTCTACTATCTGGAAAAAGGTCAAACCTGTACAATGTCAATAGCCTGTTGTCTCGGGAATAAAAAAAGTGAAATTCGTGCGCTCGCAGAAAAAACAACGACTGTAGCCATGATTCCAAATGAGCTTGTCAACCTTTGGATGGGAAAATACCCTTCCTGGCGAAATTTCATCATATCAAGCTATTCAAGCCGTATGGACGAAATGTTACAAGCTGTTGATAGTCTAGCTTTTTCCAATATGGAAGAACGCATCATCAACTATTTAAAAGCCAAAGTGAAGCTGAATGACGACCGAATCCTCACCCTTACGCATCAGGATATCGCTTCCGATTTAAATACATCCCGAGTCGTTGTCTCCCGAATTTTAAAAAAACTGGAACAGGAAGATAAAATAGTTCTGCTTCGTAACGAAATTAGGGTATTAGTGGAATGAGCAAAACATTTGTATCTTTAGTTATACGTAAATTTCAAGAGCAATTAATGTAATTTTTAGATGAAGATAGAAAAATTAGGTTTTATAGGATTAGGAAACATGGGATACCCCATGGCTAAAAATCTAGAAAAAGCAGGATTCCCCCTTTCTGTTTACAATAGAAACAAGGCTAAAGCAGCAGGCTTTGAAGAGCAATCAATTATCAGCGAAGATATAGGTGAATTAGTCGATCATAGCGATATTATATTCTCCATGCTCACAAATGATGAAGCAGTCAACGAAGTATATGAAAAAATCCTCCAAAGGGAGATCAAGGGCAAATTATTTGTCGATATGAGTACAATATCTCGTGAACGCTGTATTTCAATAGCCACTAAGCTAAAAGAAAAAGGCGCTGCTTTTATCGATGCTCCCGTTGCCGGCAGTACCAAGCCAGCGACTGAGGGTACACTTATTATTATGGTCGGTGGTGATCCCGAAGACCTTCATCGCGCCCGACCATACCTCGAGCAGATGGGAAAATCGATCAAACATCTCGGCGAAAATGGTCAGGGAATTGCCGCTAAACTTGCGATCAACTATTTCCTTTCGACGATTTACCAAGGTCTCGCGGAGACGATCTTATTTTCAGATAAACTGGGAATTCAACGAAGCGATATGCTCGAAATCATCAACGATAGTGCCAGCGGCAGTGGGGCAACAAAAGTGAAAACACCATTATTGGTGGAAGAAAACTACAGTCCTGCATTTGCGCTAGACCTTATGCTGAAAGATATTCGACTGGCTCAACAGGCCGGTGCTGACTATCCCCTCCTCAAGACCTTACTCGAAACCTACGGAAAAGCACAGGATCAAGGTCTCGGACAGCTCGATGTTATTGGTATCATTGAATCCATCAAGTCATAGCTTCAGGTTGGCGACAGTGAAAAAAATGTACATTGAAAATTATATTTAGTTGAGATGGACTCCAAATTAGGTTCATTTCTGATCACACAAAATAATAAGTGGAACAAATTATTAACAGATGAAAACAGTTATGACACTATTGGTGCTTACTATAGTCACCATGACTACGCAGGCCCAACAATTAAAACAGGTTTCTTACCAGGATGGTGAACAAAAACTCAACGGCATGGTAACCTCCAATAGGGCAAAAAAAGGCCCTGCTGTCTTAATTCTTCCGGCATGGAAGGGAATTGACAACGAAGCGAAACAAGCTGCATTGCTTCTTGAAAAAGAAGGTTACATCGCGTTCATTGCCGACATCTACGGTGAAGGAAATATTCCCTCGGACAACACCGCAGCTTCGAAAATTGCCGGCCACTATAAGACAGACTATAAAGCTTATCAGCATCGCATAATGCTCGCATTGGAACAACTGAAAAAAGAGGGCGCGGATCCGACGAAAATTGCTGTCATCGGCTATTGTTTTGGAGGTTCAGGAGCCTTAGAAGCAGCGAGAGCCGGCTTCCCCGTCAATGCAGTGATCAGTATCCACGGAGGCCTATCCAAAGCTGCCGACAGACCCAATGGTTCGATCAAAACAAAAGTACTCGTTGAGCACCCAGCAGCCGATAAAAGCGTATCAAAAGAAGATTACGATGGGTTGGTCAAGGAATTAAATGAAGGAAAAGCAGACTGGCAAATAATTACCTACGCAAATTCGGGACATACGTTTACGAATCCCGAGTCAGCCGAATATAACCCCGTAATGGCTAAACGTGCCTGGGAGCACACCTTATTATTTTTGAAAGAAGTATTAAATTAAATAGCAAAGTCAACAACAGCAATATCGACCCAAATGAATTATAACGCGAAACTGCACTTTTATCCGATTATCATTCAGTTGTTGATATTGCTGTTATATAGTCCCAGCGCAGCATCGCAAACAGTAAAATCGCTAACAATAGCTAGCCCAACGCATGCAGTTCTTTTTCTAACCAATGAGTCCGATAAATCAACTGATTTTATCATGCGTCTACACGAAAAAAATGCTGCTGAGATTTTCAAATTAGTACCTTATAGCACAACAAAGTTACTGGTCACAAAAACCGATGCAAAAAAACTCACATTCATCGTTAAAAATCACCAGTGGACCATCGACGTATTGTCATTGAAGCAACGTCATGCCATGATCTTGTTTGATGGATTAGCCAAACCCAAGATCATATACGATAGTAATACCTATCTGGCAGCAGCCAAACCGATATTAAACACCAGCACACCAATTGCGTCAAAGAAAGCTTCTGCACAATATAATGCCTCACATTTCTTTGACTCAATCGCACAAGTTCAATTTATTCCATCCGGGCAATATGCAGCGGCTATTATCGCAAATTCCGCTCTTCCTCTTTATTACAGTCAGCGTAAGAATAAATGTGACGGCACTTATGTAATGCAGCAGTTTTCGGACGAAAATGCGGTGCAATCCGGTGCAATTATGACGACTGTATATGAAGAAGGCAAAGAGATCACATCGAACAATCTTTCCGGGGGAAATAATTATTACAACAAAAGATGCTATAATCAATTCGGACTTATCGACTCCATACAGTACCTTCGAAATAGTAAGTGGAGCAGCAGTACAATTTACCGGTATCTCCCAAATACCATTGTTTCCTACGATCCTACATTTGAATCGGCGATGATTTATCACTTGAACAGTAAACTCCAGGTTATAAAAAGTGAATCCATTCATTTTGTCTATCAACGGAGAGACTGGACCATTTACAGTTATGATCAACAGAATCGAATTACTGAAGAGATTTCGGGCAGAAATGATCAAAGAGAAAGTCGCGTCCGCTATCAATATGATAGTCCGGAAACAAGTGACTACTCGCTGCGCCAAACCTTCGATCAAAGCGATCGACTGACAGCCGAAATCAAGCGATCGTACCGAGCCAACGAAACGATTGATGAGTTTTATTATGAGGGTGTATTACAACAAAAATCTATTGTAAAAGATCTCGGAAACTGTGCCTACGAAAGCTTGATCTATAACAAGGAGGGAAAGTTAACAGCGAAATACATACAGGCAAAGAAAACCAACTAAACGAACTGAAAAACTGCACTAAGCTCAGACAATAAGATTCTTGATTTTGACAAAAAAATATTCGACGAAATTCGGCAAAAAACACATTTCTGCACTAATTTTGATAGCGATACATAAACGTCAAATTGAGAAAAAGAAAACTGATCAGTCAACTTCATCCCATACTCTATTTTATTGCAGTATGGGCGAGAAGAGTGCAGCGCAAAGCCGTTTGGCTATTTGATAATAAGAAATACAGCACAGCTAAATCAACTGAAAAACTTCCCTTTCGTATTAAAAAGCATCAGTCTGTCTTATTAAAAAAACTAGGCGAAAATAATATGCAATTGCAGATTAACAAAGTTACCAACCTGAAAATTGCAGCAGCACAGATTAATAGCATTCTGATCAGACCGAAGGAAACCTTTTCATTTTGTAAACTCGTTGGACTACCCACTGTAAAAAAAGGATATCTGCCCGGCATGGAGTTATCCTTTGGTGAAGCAAGAGCGGGTATTGGCGGTGGAATCTGTCAAATATCCAACCTCATCCATTGGCTTGTTATCCATAGTCCACTCACCGTCAATGAACGTTATCACCACTCTTTTGATCCATTTCCGGACGATGGCCGTGTTTTGCCATTCGGTAGTGGAGCTACCGTCTTTTATAATTACCGCGACTATCAATTCACCAACAACACGCCTTACACCTTTCAAATAAATCTCTGGTTCACAGACAAATGTTTAGAGGGCGAATTAAGAATTGATCAAGAACTGGATTTTGCGTACCATGTCGTTGAAAAAGAACATCAATTTCTTAAAATAGACAATCAGTTCTTTCGGAAAAATGAGATTTGGCGCGAGAAATTTTTAAAGTTTCAGGGTGGAAAGATTTTGGAAACCGAACTTTTGACCAAAAATTTTGCCCGGGTTACCTATACCCCTGTTGAATACATTGAAATTAGTGCCGATCAAAATCCGGCCGATTAATTCAACAAGCTAATGATCGAAAAATGACGGATATGAAAAGTCCTCTTTTTTGTTTAAGTTTGGTCTGGCTTTGGGGGTATTCTGTATAGAATTGAGATAGTCCCTTTGAACCTGATTCGGTTTATACCGGCGTAGGGAAAAGCAAAAATCCACTGTACAGCATACTCCTTTACTGCACAGGCTATCGCTCTTCTTCCCTCCAAGGCCACACAGTATATCTTAGCATATGTAAAAAAATGGAAGATTCAATTATCAATTTATTAGAGCAGCTGAGGGTCGAAAAACCCCTTGTACACAACATCACAAACCTAGTCGTGATGAACAATACTGCCAACGCACTTTTAGCCCTAGGAGCGTCCCCTGTGATGGTACACAGCCCATTAGAAGTACGCGAGGTTGTCGATATTGCACAAGCTCTTGTCATTAATATCGGCACCTTGAGTGAAGATACTGCCGAAGCTATGCTGGTTGCTACCGAACATGCCAATACCATTGGACGGCCATGGGTACTTGATCCTGTTGGTGCTGGGATATCAGCATTCCGCAATGATTTATTATCCAATCTACTGGATCTCAAACCCACGGTTATTCGTGGAAATGCATCAGAAATCATGACGCTGTACAATTTCAACCAACCGAACACAAAGGGAGTCGACAGCACGACAGCGAGTAAAGATGCGCTCCGATTTGGCCAATTATTACAAGAACAAACCGGCTCCATTATCTGTATTTCTGGAGAAGTAGACTATATCCTTTCACAGCAATATCGGGTTGAAGTTTTTAATGGCAACCCTTTAATGACACAGGTAACTGGGCTTGGCTGTAGTGCTACTGCGCTTATTGGTGCATTTCTAGGTGTTACAGACCAATATTTTGAAGCAGCTGTTGCCGGTGTATCCATTCTGAGCTTAGCGGGAGAACTCGCTGCCCAAACAGCAGCTGGACCGGGCACCCTGCAATTGAATCTCTATGATGAACTCTATCAGCTCAATGCAGAACGTCTCAAATCAAAGCTCAAGATCAAACGCTATGCGCATTAATCCGCTTTTTCCCTACCCTTTATATTTGGTAATTTCTGAGCGGGACTGTTATCCTCAAAATTGGCTCAATGTTGCCGAAGAAGCCATTATTGGCGGAGTCGATCTTATACAATTGCGCGAAAAGGCTGACGATCCGGCCACATTTTTGGATAAAGCCATCCGTTTGAAAAAACTGACCGATCATTATGGTATTCCGCTCGTGATCAATGATGCCGTAGCAATCGCTGCCCAAATCGAGGCATGGGGAGTACATGTGGGTCAAAATGATTTGCAGCCGCTCGCTATTCGCGAAAAATATGGTGATAAATTAACCATAGGCTGGTCCATAGAAGACATGCAACAACTGGAAAGTGAACAAATGTACACCGTCGACCACCTTGGTGTAAGCCCCATTTTTTCTACGAAAACAAAAGTAGATACGGTTACTGAATGGGGAATTGCGGGTTTAAAACAACTTCGGAGTAGGACGGAAAAACCATTGATCGCTATCGGAAGGATGAATTTACAAACAGCAGAAGAGACCTGGAATGCCGGTGCAGACTCCGTTGCAGTCGTTTCGGCCATATGCCAAAGTCAAGATCCCAGAGCTGCCAGTGCACAACTAAAAGAACTATTAAAATGACAAAAGATAAAAAATACCGCGTCCCTACCGTACTCAGCATTGCGGGGTTCGATGGTAGCGGTGGTGCAGGTATACAGGCAGATACCAAAACCATATCTGCATTAGGTTGTTATGCCATGAATGTTTTAACTGCCTTACCCGTTCAGAACACACAAGGTGTAAGACGTATTTATGAAATTCCTACAGCAGCCGTCCAGGACCAATTGGATGCTATTTTTGACGATATCTATCCCGATGCAATCAAAATAGGAATGGTACACAATATTGAACTTGTGGAGCTTATTAGCAGCTATTTAAAAGAATATAAAGGGCCTATCGTATTTGATCCAGTCATGGTCTCGACCAGCGGGCACAAGCTCATTCACGATGATACAATTCAGGCCTGCATAGAACTTCTTTTTCCTTTAGCAACGCTGATTACACCAAATTTAGACGAGGTAAGTGTTTTAGTAAACGAAGTTATTGACAATGTCGAGAAGATGAAAAAAGCGGGAAATAGCCTATTGGCGAAAGGTTGTCAATCCGTTTTGATTAAAGGCGGGCATCTCCAAAGTCAAGAATTAACATCCCTGTTGTTCCAGCACAAGAGTCCACCAATTGAATTCAAATCTCAAAAAATTAACAGCAAAAATACACATGGTTCCGGTTGTTCGCTTTCTTCAGCAATTGCGAGCCATTTGGCACAAGGCGTTGGTCTCGATAGCGCGGTTGAATTCGCATTGGCCTATATACACGCAGCAATAGCTGGTAGCAAAGATCTCGTCATTGGCAAAGGAAATGGGCCATTAAATCACTTCCATAATCCGATTAAACTTATTCAATATGAACTGGACTGATCATGCCTGGGAATCCATAACAGCTATTTATTCTGATATACTTACTATGCCATTTATTGTTCAGCTTAGTGATGGTAGTCTTCCCCTGGATAAATTTCAATTTTACATGCAGCAGGATGCTTTCTATTTAGAAGAATTTGGCCGTGTGCTCGCCTTTATAGGTGCAAAAAGTGCGGATAACCAACAAGCATTGGACTATTTCGAATTTGGTCGCAATGCGCTTCTTGTTGAACGGGCATTACACGAAAATTACTTTCGGGAATTTGGTTTAAGTCCTGCCGACAAGAGCAACAAAATCGAACCAACCTGCCATCATTATGTCCATTTTCTTAAAAGCGTAGCCGCTTTCGAGAGCATTGAGGTCGCTATGGCGGCAACACTCCCCTGTTTTTGGATTTATAAGGAGGTCGGAGATCACATTGTATCGACAGCAAATACACAGGGAAATCCCTATTCCAAATGGATAGAAACCTATAGCGGTGAGGATTTTGCACAGGGCGTTATCAAGGCGAAAAACTACGTTGACAAAATTGCTGCAGAAACTACTGCAACAAAACGGGAGAAGATGCGACAAGTATTTATAACAGCTTCCCAATTAGAGTATCAATTCTGGTTAGCAGCCTACAAACGAAGGGTATGGTAAACAAACTATTGTCCGATACCGAACAGTTGATGTTCAAAAATGAGCATTAACGAAAATAGCACTCAGGAACAAAACTAGTGTTAATCAGTATTTTAAACGGATTTAAAGTTTTGGCATTACTATTATACTATAGGTGGCAGTTAACGATAGAGCGTGTACATAAGTGCATAAGCACATAAGAAACGATAAAAAGGGGAATTAAAATGAAACTTTCAGTAACAATAAATTTAAACTAATAACAGAAAAATAATGAAAAGAATCTTAACCATTGCCTTTATTTCATTTTTATATGTAGCTCAGGCACAAGAACGCGAAACACGCAAAATCACTGCTCCAGATGGCATTTCATCGGCAACTTCATTACGTGTAGATTATATTCACTCTAATCGCAACGAGGTTGTTGTTGAAGCAGATAATCCCGAGCATTTATCCCTTATCGAAACGACTGTAAAAAACGGTACACTCTATGTACAGTATAAAAGAAACAGTTCTGTCAGAAATGCGAGAAACAATCGCGTAACTGTTTACTCAAGTAAGATACCAACACGTTTTTCGGCATCTTCTAGCAGTTCAATTCATACCGATGAAACAATTAAGGCCGATAAAATTTCTGTTGACGTATCTTCTTCAGCAAGCATATCCCTTAAAAGATTAATTGCGGATGATATAAGCCTTTCAACAAGTTCTTCGAGTAGTTTAACAACGAATGTGAGCAGTAAAAATTTGCAGGTATCTGCAAGTAGTTCGTCCAGCCAAGACATTTCGGGAAGTGCTTCAAATTTAAATTTGAACACCAACTCATCGGCATCGGTTGATATGAGCCGTTTCTCAACAACAAATGCCCAAATACAAGCGAATTCGTCTGCAAATGTAACGCTCAGCGTGAAAGAAAACTTACAGGGAAAGGTTTCTACATCTGCCAGAATTGCGTTAAAAAATCAACCAAAAAATGTCCAAGTTGACAAATCAACTAGCGGCAGAGTAGTACTATAATTTTTAGTGTGGTCTTTAATAAAGACTGTTTGTTTATGTTTAATGTTTAGTTAGCTTAAAGGTGATACATACCCCAGTATCACCTTTGCTTTTATCGACCTTTTTGCTCACACTTCTCCTTCTCCTTCTCCTTCTCCTTCTCCTTCTCCTT
>NZ_VLKR01000017.1:94452-140846 GCF_007830445.1 Sphingobacterium siyangense
CTTCTCCTTCTCCTTCTCCTTCTCCTTCTCCTTCTCCTTATAAATTTGCACATTAATCACTTCAAAAAGCAGTATCAGGAAATTAGTGAGATCGATAACACCACCAGATTTCTGCTCAAAAAAAACTATTTTAGGTCTCGGTTTCACGACATTTTTGTATATTAATATGCATATAAATGATAAACTTTCGGCGTAATGGATAATTTCTTAGCGACTTGTATAAAGCAATTTCAATATTATAAATCATTGGGTGATAAAACATTTACACAACTAAGCACTGAACAGCTCTTTTGGCATCCAAATGATTCAAGCAATAGCATTGCATTAATTGTAAAACATTTAGGTGGAAATATGCTTTCCCGTTGGACGGATTTTCTCAGCACAGATGGTGAAAAAGAAAATAGGAACCGGGATCAGGAATTTGAGAACAGCTGGACAGATCGCGACGAGCTTATTACTTATTGGAATGCTGGATGGGCTTGTCTATTTCAAGCAATAGAATCGCTCGGAGAAGAAGATCTCGTTAAAATCATCTATATCCGTAATCAAGGACATACCGTCATGGAAGCGATCTTGCGGCAACTCGCACATTATCCTTACCACATCGGGCAGATTCTCTATATCGGAAAAATATGTTTGGATGATAAATGGTCCACCTTATCGATACCCAAAGGTCATTCAGCTTCCTATAATAAGGAGAAATTCAGCCACGAAAAACAGCAACAACATTTCACCTCCGAGTTTCTAAAAGGAAATCAGGAGAATATGTAGTAAATAGGCTTTTACACTCCATTAACACAGTAATTACTTAAATGAAAGCATTGGATTTTAACCTGTTTTTCGCAAACTTTTAAGTATATTTGTCATACACACAACTATTCTTTTTTAGTTGATTTCATTAGTAAGTACGTTGTTTTAAGACTATGAAAAATTCGATTAAGATCATCAACAATTACGAGTACAAAAAGTTATTTCTACCTGATGTTTCTGAGCACAATTTATTCAATGAAAATAAAATTCAAGTCTATCGAATTGAGAATTACCTACGCAGTATCCTGATGCCTGTCATCCCCTATCGTACAACGTTTAATTTTCTCATTTTTGTAACGAAGGGATCCCTGACCCAACATCTCGAAAGCGCATCTTACACATTAACTGAAAATCAAGTCATTAACATCAAACAAGGCAATATCACGGCCACACTGGCAATCTCTGATGATGTAGAAGGTTTTTTTGTAGTCTATGAAAATGAAATTGTGACTGATATTGAACTTGGTATAAACGATATCAAATTTTTCAATTCCCATCCTTTTACCACACTAAAAGCCCATGTAGCACATTGGATCCAACAAATGTTGGTATTATTGGAAGAAGAACTTTTTACTGAGGGCCGTGTGATGGAAGTCTGCATTTCAATGATGCAGTGTATCTTATTAAAGGTGATAAAATCGGATATTGAAACAAAGGCTCCAATGAGCCGACAGCTAGATATTGCTTTCCGTTTTCGCGAATATGTACAAAAATTCCATATCGATCATAAAAACGTATTATTCTATGCCAATTTATTACATATTTCAGAAAACTACCTCAATAAATGTGTTAAAGAAGCGACGAATAAACCACCGAAACAATGGATTAGCGAAATAAGTATCTTACATAGCCAGATTCTGCTGCAGGATGCTACGAGAGATATTGCCGGTATAGCCTTTGAATTGAAATTTCAATCGCCCTCGTATTTTACTCGGCTATTTAAAAAAATCACTGGGTATTCACCCAGTGACTATCGAAAACATAAGTTTATGGCGGGCTAATGTTTTTTACTGTAAGGTAAATTCCAGATTAAATCTACGGCCAAATAATGAACGCCAAAATCTACTTTGTCATAGCCTTTAATTAAGTCGTTCATATACCCCAAATCCAATCGCAAAGGTGTTTTTGGAATATCTGTCATGTAATAGAAACCCAGACGGGTCTCTTTATAAGCAAAGCTAGACCATGTACTAGCAGGTTCGTAAAGCTTACTGATTGCAAAAAGCCCTTCTGCGCTCAAAGCCAATTCTTGCTTATTTTTAGCCGAAATTTTAAAATTTAGCTGCGATTTCAAGCGAGTCCTAAATTGAAAATTCTCTTCTGTTTTCTGAAAATCAGCTGTAAAGAACTTTCGAAACTCTTGCCTTAAGGTATTTTTCCATTTCAAACGATCATTCAGGATAAATGTATACGCATATCGCCCATATAACCTAAATTCTTGCTCGACACCTTCATTATGGTAGGGTGCCGCCTCATCATAAACGTTTTGGCGACGATAGCTCAATGCATAGCTATATTGTTGATTCTTGGCAAACTTATGATAGACTTCATGATTTAGCACCCAAATGGCCTGCTTATGAAATGGATTTGAATCGTCGGGCGTACTTTTGGTTCCCAGACCGATGTAGGTTAGTGCCTCTTTGCTTCCCGCACTATCCAGTTTCCGGCGTAGGCCCAGAACAGACCAAGATGCGGTCCTTGCTTTTCCTAACCCCGGTGGACTGACTTGCCCGTAGGCAGTATTTACATGAATTCCCAATAAGAGCATTATTGGGAATAGTTTTATTAAACGAAATTTAAACATACATAAAATTTTAGTTCACAAAAAGGACTAGGAAGTCCCTTCTGCTGATGAAAATTTATTCACCAACCATTTATCGATAAGTTTGACCGGTTGCATCGCCCACATCGCAAAAACAAATGGGAAAGTCAATGTTGTCCAGCCGTTATGAATCAAAAAGTGATCAAAATATGTGGCGATAATTGTTCCGATCAGTACATATACGCCATCACGAACACGTGGGCCGCTCAGAGCGATTCCAACCAAAACCGCATTGAAGCTAAAAATGCCATTATTGGTCATATCTGCAGATTCATGGCCATGGTGCGAAATATAAACACTGATGATAACAGCAGCGAAACCGTAAAGTGCTCCCATGGGATTGCTCAGGAAAACCCCAATGAAAAAGATCAATCCAGCAATTAAACTACCCTGAAAAATAACCTGACCAAAGGCATGGCCTTCAATTAAGAAATCATCTATTTCTTGAATATCAACAAAATGCTCGGGTACCGTCCTTAAAGCCAATTCTGGAATACTCAACACATACAATGCGATCCAGGTAATTAAGATAAAAGGAAATGTAAATACCGGCAGATTCTTCTTTAATGCAAAACCCATCAAGATGGTGGTCAACGCAGATCCGACGATTAAAGCTCCCCATACCCAGACGTTTGTCTGAAAATAGAAAACCAAAGCAATACCATAAAGCGTAGCATTAAATCCGAAGAGTCCATCATTGATATGACCCTCATCAAATTTCATCAACTTGGCAGTCAATACCCCGACGATATTGGCGAGGATTCCCGCAAAGCCCATTAGTGCCGAATCATAAATAATGGCGCCTATAAATAAAATACCCGTCCAAATGTTACCCTGTAACATAATTTGCCCAAATCCTTTAAAAAAAGCTTTTACAAAAGCTAGGATGTTATTTTTCATTGGAATATAATTAGTTGTTATTCAAAAATATGTTGTCCCATAATGCGCTTTGCATTTCTTTAAAAAGAAGATAAAGCTGTTCGGCACCGTAACCTAAAACGCGAACCATAAAACCGTCGTGCTGCAATTCACTAATACCAAACGCAACGTCTTTGGTTTCCCCATATTGTTCATGGAAAGTCTCGATCCAGTCACTTGGATTCAAGCCGGCACTATTAAGGTAGATCAAAGTTCCCTGATGCGTATAGCCTTCCAAAATACCCAAGCCTTGTATAGGCATACGATCTGGCTGCAGCAATACATTATCTTTCACTACAAGCCTACCATTGACATAACATTCTGTCAGATTTTGAAAGTGATTGTACATAAACTCTTCTCCGGACATTTTCCGACCACAAGTCACGATTTCACTAAGCAATAAGTGACAATTAGAAGCAAGATGTACAATGTTATGGCTCAAAAAATGAGACGAATGTTGTGGTACTACAGGATGGGGCACATAAGAAAAAACAGCATTTTCACCGATATTCACTTCCATAGTTTGGGACGAATGGCCTTTCATATGAAACAAACGCTGGTAAGCTTGCGTTTGTAACTGCAGCTTAGCGCCCGGAGCAATATCAACTTGAATACGATGGTCATCTCCATCCAACAAACCAGGCGATGAACTCATAATCATCAGATACGCTGCATTGTCTTTTTGATATTGTCCAACTGGAACGATACGAAACGGTTGTGTCGCATATGCATCTTTTAAAAAGGATTTTCCTTCGCGATGTGCTATTTTAATATCTAAAGAACAGATCATAACTAACGTAGTAAATTAGGTTCCTCAATATCCTGAAGTAGTGCGTATTTTTTAATCCAGCCTACAATCTCTTCCAAACCATCTCCGGTTTTTAGATTTGAAAATAAGAATGGAGAACCTTTACGCATTTTACGTGCATCATGCTCCATTACTTCTAAGCTTGCGCCTACATAGGGTGCCAAATCTTTCTTATTGATCAATAAAAGATCAGATCTTGTAATTGCTGGACCACCTTTACGAGGCATTTTTTCACCTTCGGCAACATCAATTACGAAAATGGTAATATCGGCCAGATCCGGGCTATAGGTAGAAGTTAGGTTATCACCACCACTTTCAATCAAAATCAACTCTAAATCCGGGAAGCGGCTTGCTAGTTCATCTACAGCTTCTAGATTCATACTCGCATCCTCCCGTATGGCCGTATGCGGGCAACCACCGGTTTCTACACCGATAATTCGTTCACGGGGCAGCAAACTATTTTTGGCCATGTACTCCGCATCTTCCTTCGTATAGATATCATTTGTAATTACTGCAAGATCAATTTCATTCATCAAACGTCTGCTCAATCTTTCCAATAATGCTGTTTTACCAGACCCTACTGGTCCACCAACTCCTATTTTAACATATTTTCTATTTTCCATTGTAATTGTTTTTTAAGAAATATAAACTCTAGAATATAATCGTTCGTGTTGCATGCAACGGATGTCAAATCCAATGTTGCATAAGCCCACTAAATTCCGTTCAACTGTTAAGGTCTCTTTGCAGAGATCAAGTATATCATCATGTAAACCAAAAAGTATATCTTGGCCATCCAACTGCCCTAATGGCACCAGTTTAACAGCATTGGTCACCATTGTAATAGCGGCATTATAATAAAAGCCGTGCAACGCTTCTTCCAAAGGAATTGCTAAAAGTGACGCCAACATGCCATACATCAAACAGTAATGACTATCTACTTCCTTCTTTTGGATTAATTCACCCCAGGACAACATAAAATCCTGCTGTTGATACCGACTGAATATTTTATAAATACGGACGCCCAGTTTTTTACTGGCATCGCGAATTTCTCTTGGACTTTTTAATGCTGTACATTCTTGATCTAGGGCGATCAATGCATCCATGTCCTGCGAAGAAGTTGCTTCATAGGCCAATTTCATCAAAGCAGCATCATTGTACTTCAGATTATACCAGAGGTTATGACGCACATAATTGTCCGCCGTAGCCTTATCACAGACCAAGCCTTGTTGCACATAGGTCTCCAGTCCATTGGAATGGGTAAACCCACCAATTGGCAATGTAGGATCTGCTAGATGAAGTAACTTGCCTAGAAATGTATTTTTCATTGACATTATTTTTTATTGTAAGTATATATCTTCAAGGACCAATCAGCCCCTTGCGTAATCTTCGCTATCATTGGGCATTCAAGCTGACCAAGTTTTTCCTTTGATCCCTATTTTCTCCATTAAGGCATCAATGCGCTCGCTACGCTCGGTTATTGGACAGAAAGGATCTTCAATCTCATTTCATAGCTGCTGGCCCTTGCGAATTCATGAAGGCTTTATCGCTGATTAAGAGCGGTATATTCTTCGTCGAAAACTTCATCTTCTGATGATGTTTTGGGTCGACATTTGCGTTGAGCTGACGTAAAAGTTGGCGCTCGCAACGTTGCGGGTCAAACCCCTGTTTCGCTAACCACTCGTACATGGACCTTTCATAAGGCATAAGCAATTCATTTGCCTCCACAAATAGAGGCAAATGTTTGTTTCCAATTTCACTGCTTACAAAAGCGGTTCGAAGGAAATCAATTGCTATGACACGGATGACTTCACAAGGTTTGATCGTTACCACAACCATTTTCTCTTCATCTTCGTACAAGATATCGCCATCCTGCAAACTGGAGGTATTACCCAACAATTTGACGGCTATATCCATTCCCTCCGCTGTACGTAAACGTTGAATACGTTTGGTCGACTCATACCATTCAATAGCGAGCGAATCAAGACGCTTATTGATCTGCTCCCCCTGAATATTCCTTGTGATTTCCGTGATTATCATTTTTTAATTTTTAATAAATAGATTTTTAGATAAGCCTAAACCTACTGTAGATCCATTGATTCCCGTAATGACTTCGTGATCATTGGGAATAGCAGCATCTTTACTATTTCTCTTTTTATAAGACAATTCTGCCACTTTAGCTTTTAATGCCCAACCTTTTCCCAAGGCGATACCCACAAGCGGGTACACTCTGAATAGATAGCCATTGTATTTACCATCGACCATTGTACCTCCGGTAGCGACATGTTGATCGCCCCACAAATAATGCACATCAACCTGGCCAATTAACATGAAATGCTCACTCAGAGGCCAAGTATTACTATAGAAAGGTCCTATTTCATGCGAATGATCTGTAAAATCCAGTGCTTTATCCTTAGCAGAATTGAATCCATAGTTTAGCCCCGCATTCATGTTGTCGGTGAAAAAATAGGCAGCACCCACCGGAGCGGCACTAAATTGATGCCCCGCTGTTGTTTCGTGGTAATTCAGTGACCCATAAACCATGATACCCCCCTTTTGCGCATAGGCCGATTGTATCGTAAAGCATGCTATTGCTATACAACAGCCTAAAAATGTCTTCAAATTTTTCATTAGCGTAAATCGTATTTTAGCAGTAATGAAGCATCATGAGCAGTCGTTATTCCCTCTCTTTATCCGCTTTTGATAAGCCCATGATGATTTCATCAACATATTGTTTTTCATAGTTTATGGCGTGATATCGGATCACGCCATAAAAAAGTAGTATAGGGTTAAAACAAGAAGTATCGTTGTCCCAACGAAACTGTATCAACCGGTTTTGATCGCAAGATCTCACCGTCAAGACTTACCTCATAATTCTCTGGATTGACGATAATTTCAGGTGTAGCGTCATTGTGGATCATATCTTTTTTGGAGATATTCCGACAATTTTCTACAGCAAGTAAGGTTCTTTCCAATTTATACTCTTCTTTAATTCCTTTTTCCAATGAAATTTTAGAGACAAAGTCAAAACAAGTTTGGTGAACAGCTTTACCTAAACCACCGAACATTGTTCTTAAAATAATTGGCTGTGGCGTAGGAATAGAAGCATTCGCATCACCCATTTTTGAAGCGATAATCATCCCGCCCTTAATAATCATTTCTGGTTTTGCGCCAAATAAAGCAGGACGCCAGATCACCATATCGGCAATTTTACCGGGCTCGATTGAACCAACATATTTGGAAATACCATGAGCAATTGCTGGATTGATCGTGTATTTCGCTACATAACGGCGTGCACGGAAATTATCGTTGTCCTTGCCTTCGTCTTCAGGTAATGGACCTACTTGTTTCTTCATCTTGTCTGCAGTCTGCCAAGTCCGTGTGATGACTTCACCTACACGTCCCATTGCCTGCGAATCCGAGCTCATGATACTGAATACACCACGATCTTGCAGTACATCCTCAGCAGCAATCGTTTCTGGACGGATACGAGAGTCAGCAAAAGCGACGTCTTCCGGAATTTCTTTACTCAAGTGGTGACAAACCATCAGCATATCCAAGTGCTCGTCAATCGTATTTTTTGTGAATGGACGTGTTGGATTTGTCGATGCTGGCAAAACATTTGGATACATCGCCGATTTGATGATATCTGGAGCGTGACCACCACCAGCACCCTCTGTATGGAATGTATGGATGACACGTCCATTGATAGCTTGGATCGTATCTTCTAGGAAACCCGCTTCATTCAAGGTATCTGTATGGATTGCAACTTGCACATCGTATTGATCTGCAACAGTCAAAGCTCTGTCGATTGTTGCTGGTGTAGCACCCCAATCTTCGTGGATTTTAACGCCTAGCGCGCCTGCTTCAATTTGCTCCACAATAGGTTGTTCCGTACCTACGTTTCCTTTACCAAAGAAACCGAAGTTCATTGGAAGGTCTTCAACAGCTTGCAACATGCGGCGTAAATTCCATTTACCCGGTGTTACTGTAGTTGCATTTGTTCCATCCGCTGGACCTGTACCACCACCAATCATTGTTGTAACACCACTATACAAGGCCGTTTCAACTTGTGTTGGGCTGATATAGTGAATATGGGTATCAATACCACCTGGAGTTAAGATATATCCCGATCCACCATGTACCTCAGTAGAAGCACCGATAATCATATTTGGTGTAATATTGTCCATTGTATCCGGATTTCCAGCACGACCAACACCAACAATTTTACCATCCTTAATACCAATATCACCTTTCACGATACCCCAGTGGTCAATGACGATAGCATCAGTGATCACCATATCCAATGTACCTTCATCACGTGTATGAACTGAAGATTGGCACATCCCGTCACGGACAGTCTTACCACCGCCAAATTTGGCTTCATCGCCGTAGTAAGCATAGTCTTTTTCGACTTCAATAATGATATCTGTATCTCCTAAACGGATTTTATCTCCACTTGTAGGGCCAAAGATGGCGCTATAATTTAATTTGCTAACTTTTAAACTCATGATACTTTGTTTTTAAAGCCTTGTTCTTTTACTTTTTTCATTGCATTTGCTTTCGCAACTTCGGTTTCGGTATCTCCATTTGCCAAATCATTGTGGCCATAGATCCTTCTTGCACCTGCATAAGGGACCAATTCGACGTCTTTTGATTCACCTGGTTCAAAACGAATTGCTGTACTGGCGATAATATTCAACCGTTTGCCAAATGCTTTTTCACGATCAAACTCCATCATTTTGTTCACCTCAAAGAAATGAAAATGTGAACCTACCTGAATTGGTCTATCACCTGTATTTGTCACAGTGATCGTTGTAATTTCTCTACCTTCATTGCAGATAACATAGCCATCTGCAATAAAAAATTCTCCTGGGATCATAGATTATATTTTTAACAATTAGCGAATCGGGTTATGAACAGTAACCAGTTTTGTACCATCTGGAAATGTAGCTTCAATCTGTACATCATGAATCATTTCAGGGACACCTTCCATGACATCTTCACGTGTCAACAACGTTGCACCATACTGCATTAAATCCGCAACAGTACGTCCGTCACGAGCAGCTTCCAAAAGTTCACTACTGATCAATGCAATAGACTCCGGATAGTTTAATTTAAGTCCTCTAGCTTTACGTTTTTTCGCTAGTTCGCCGGCAAGATGAAGCAATAGCTTCTCTGTCTCTCTAGGTAATAAATGCATATAAATATTATTTAAATTGTTGTTATTCGAATTAAAACAAGTCACGGTGAGTACAGGTCACGACAAGGCCATACGACTTAAAAAAATCGTTCAAAATCGTGATGAATAGGACAGATTACACCCCTACGCAGCGTAAGGTCTGTCTTTTCTCAACCGTTGTAAGAAATGGAAATTTTTACCCCAGAAACGGGATCTTTAAACTTTGGAAAAGAATATATTTTGGCGGAAGGATCAATCGATCCATATAAGGCCTTCTGTTATTCTGAATTTTGAGACGTACAGGATAGCAGAATACAAAAAGACAAATTGAAAGCACTCCCCAATAGAGCAGCTTGCTCCATTCATCTTTGAGGTCCATCTGTTCGGTGATATCATAGACATCATGATCTTTAACCGCAGCGACCAAATTTTCCCGCTCGGAATTTCCTGAACCTTGTTCTACATGAGTATGGAAAGCCGCCAGGCTTATCCGGAAGACGGGTAAACTTTGGACAGTAGAATGCGTCGGTATAGCTATTCCTTTCATGAGCAGGGTGCTCAAAAGGAAAACTAAAAAGACTAAACTATACCTCATTCTTGTGTTCACAATTCTATTATTTGTTGTTCAAATTTACAACCAAAGCGGGCTACTTGACTAGCACAAATCTTGAATTAAATAGTCCAAATTTGTTGAAAAAGCCCGCTTTGGAGATTTTAGATCAATCTTTCGAATTTAAAAAGAGTAACCAACTGATACCATGATATTTCTCGGTGCACCAGCAAAGGCTCTCGTGTAGTCAAAACCACCTAAAAAGTAATATTTATCGAATACATTGTTCAGGTTTACGGCCATTTTCATAGCACCAATGTGGTAATAGGCCGCTGCATTAACAGTTGTATAAGATGGCCATTGTCCCCAGAGTGCATTTCCATCGCTATCCTTTCCGATACTATTGTCCATCCGCTTACGGTCTACATAGTAAACACCAGCACCAAAACCTAAGCCTTTTAAGGTACTATTTGAAAACACATATTTTAACCAGGCACTCGCCATATTTTTGGGTGCTCCCGGCAGGGACTGTCCTATTTCAGAAGGAACCGAGGATGATTTCACCTCCGTATCATTATAGGTATAATTGGCCATAACCTGGAACTCCCGTGTCAACTGCCCACGCACATCGAGTTCAACACCCTGCGATAGCGCTTTGCCGGATTGTCTATATTCCGGCAGCCCTGAATCATTGATAGCCCCTGTGGCAATGAGCATATTCCGTCGTTCAATTCGGAATAAGGATAGATCAACCTGCAATTGTTCCTTAAAGAAACCCGTCTTCACCCCTGTTTCCACCTGGAAACTCCGCTCGGCATCAAAGGGTTTATCGGCACCATAATCTTTATAGTTTTGAATAAAATTGGCGCCTACAGGCACAAACCCCTGTGAATAACTTGCAAAATAGTTAATCTGCTTATTAATTCCATAGGTTACACCAAAACGAGGTAATAAGGCATTTTGTGTCGCATGAAACCGATTTTGTCCATCAAGTGTCTCAGAAGAATAGTGTTCATGACGTAGACCTACAATAAGTTTAAGTCGGTCGTCAATGCTGATTTGATCCTGAATATATTTACCCGTTGTTTTATAAGGGCTCAAAAAAGGATAAGCGACTCCCGTACGCCATACATAATTCGTCAGATCATGAGTCGTATAAGTGGGATTGTTCAAATCAAAAGTCAAAGGAACAACTTTACCATCTATAGTTTGCTGCCTAGCCTCCCGCAATTGGTTTTCTTTGTCGCCCCGATATTGGGCAAAATCAATCCCAGCAACCAAATGATGATCAACTCTATCGCCCAAAAGATCCCACTTGACGTAACCGACAACATTATCGGTATAATCACGCCCATGGCGATCAAAAAAGCGCATATTCATAATGGTATTATGTGGTGCATCAGCAAATGTATTCATTGTCCGGTGTTCATTGACATCCTCCTGATAAATGGATTTCATGTAACTCAGATTCAAACTAACATGTTCTGCCAGACGCTGAGACAAACGAGCGCTTAATGAAAAAGTCTTGGAATTATAAAAATCGGAAGGCTGGCTCAACGTAAATGACCTGGGCAAAGCATAAAAGTTATTTTCCTTAATACCCATTCCCCGATCAAGATAACCGTTGAACTGATTATAGACCATGTCAATATCAACCACCGTGCCTTCAGCTGGTTTGAAGGTAAAGGAAGGAGCAATCATCATTCGTTTCTGACGATTTACGTCACGAAAAGTCTTCGTATCTTCATAACCCGCGTTAAAACGATATAAAATACGCTTGGCACTATCCAATGGTCCACCGAGATCTACAGTAGTTCGCATCGTTTCAAAACTACCGCCGGCAAAATTCACATGCCCCTTAAAATCTTCCAAAGGCTTCTTTGTCGTCATATTAATTGTACCACCCGGCACAATATCCCCAAACAAAGATGCCCCAGGCCCTTTCAAAACCTCGATATTTTCAAGATTGATCGTTAGTGGTGAATTATAATAACTGTTACCATAACCATACCCCGAGCGTAAACCATTGACAAGTCGAACACCCGTTTCGTAACCGCTTTTGAAACCACGGATAACAACATCATCATAGGAAGATGCTTCTGTCACACCAGCCAGGTCCTGTACCAGCGCTCCAGTAGTAAAGGCCTGTTTATCTTCGATAAATTCCTTACTGAGTACAGCGACAGATTGCGGTAGATCCTTTAATTTTCCTGCAAATTTACCCCCCAGCTCCATATTATTTGTCAGATATGAATTGTTACGTCTACCCGTAACCAATACTTCATCCAATGTATTATCACCGGCTACCATAAGCAATCGAACTCCTTTTTTTGCATTCCAGTTGGCCGCGTTCAAATCCAGCAATACAGGCTTATACCCAATTGCAGCTGCACGTAGCTGTACAGGAAAAGAAGTTATTCCGGTAAAACTAAATTCGCCCTGAGCATTAGAACTTGTCTGTTGTTGTCGATCTGCCAGGGTTAATGTGACCCCTGAGATTGGATTACCGTTTTCATCCTGGATCTTACCAAATAGTGCCACACCTTGTTGTGCATACACCGCTCCCGGTACGGAAGCACTTGTCAATAAAGCGAAAGCTAGCGCTTTCATTACGTTGTTCATTCGAATAAATTATATATTTTTTGGCTTATCCACTTTTAGGGTTAAGCAATACGATCAACGAATAATTCCATGTGTATCGTTGGAAAATTCGATTCATTACAAAAGTCTTTCAATTGAAATCCCTGTTTTCCCCAAAACTCATAGGCTCCAGTCAGGAATGGGTGGGTATGTAAATAAAGCCTTTCAATACTTTTCTCCTTAGCTACAGCGACCAAACCCTTGAATAAGGCCGTTCCCAAACCTGACCTACGGTAACTCGGGTCAACAAAAAGTCGAGCAACTTCCACCGTTTTCCTTCTATCAATATCCAAGTGCGGGAAACGGTAATCATAAGCCAGCATACCAACGACGCCAATCAGTTTACCCTGCTGATCTTTTGCCTGCAAGAACGCACCAGCCTCAGCCTCAAGATACACGGCTGAAAATGCCCGTAGATCTTTGGGAAGCTTATGTGCATCCAACATCGGGAACAACTGTTTTCTAAATTCAATGACATAAGGTAATACGACATCAATATCTTCCTTTTCAACACGAGATATGCTGATATTTTTCAAATGGGGTTGTGTGGGAAAACATCGCTTGCTCATCAGTTGATTATTAACCAATATATTGCCGCTGTCTTTGATGGTATTCATATCGTTATAGCTATTTTTAAAATATTTGCACAGTAAACTGAGCATCTCAGGTACAAACCATGATTTTTCATAAAGGCACCTATTTAGACAGCCTCGTCATGGCGTATTCATTTCAATTTTGGCTTCGGCGTTATGCGCTGAACCCGCAATGGTGTCAAATGCCCTATCCGCACCCAGCATCGGAACAAACATCCATTTCTTTTGATTTTCCAAACTGATCAAAGGAAGTTGATAGGTCTGTTCCAATAATTCCCGTACTTGCTCCCGCTCCAGACCGTGCAGATCCACGAGCCTATTGTCCTTCATCAGATAAAACTGATCACCAAAAAGATACGCCATGTTGGGGTCGTGCATCACACATAACACGGTTGTCCCCTCTTTGACCAGCTCCTTGGCTGTCTGCAGAACCGCAATCTGATACTTCAGATCCAAATGATTGGTGGGTTCATCAAGCAATAATAAATCAGGCTGTTGTACCAACACGCGACAAAGTAATACCAATTGTCGCTCTCCTCCAGATAAAGAGGTATAGGGTTTGTCCTTTAAATGTGTGAGGTTAAATCTATCCAAGATCTGTTCAACTGCCTCGAAATCTTCCTTATTTGGTGAAAAACGAGAAAATGAGGCTCGTCCCGTCAGAATAACATCAACAACGCTAAAAGGAAATGTGGTCTGATGGAACTGATTCAGAAAACCCAATTTCAATGAATTGGCCCGACCAACCTTCCAATCGCGACGTTCTGTTTCACCAATAAGAACTGATCCATTATATTTTTTTTCCAGCCCGGCAATAATATTAAACAGAGTCGATTTACCACTTCCATTTCGACCAAGAATAACAGAAAGCTTTCCTTCCGGAAATGACATGTTTACATCATTTAAAATGACATCCTTACCATAGGCAAAAGAAAGTTTTTTGATATGAATCGAATTATTCATGAATTCCAGTTGATTTCGTTACGGCGCATCAGATAAATAAACAAGGGAGCGCCAATAATCATTGTAAAAACACCGATCGGAATTTCAAATGGCATAACAGCCCTAGAAAAATCATCGATAAGTAATAGGAAAGTACCTCCAATACTGATATTTGCCCACACAATAATATTGTTATTGGGTCCAAAGATCATGCGGCTGATATGCGGTACAATTAATCCGAACAGACTAATCACCCCGACAGCTGCTACAGCTGATGCCGTAATTAGTGTTGCCACAGCAATGAAGACCAATTTCAATATTTTCGGGTTAACGCCAACAGCAATTGCTTCTTGATCTCCAAGGGCGAGAAGATTCAGCTTCCAGCGCAAAAGGATCAGGATCCCCAATCCTATTGTGATCGGCAGGAACGCTTGCTGTACTTTCGACCATGATGCTGTATGTAGGTTCCCCATTGTCCATTGCACAATAGCTTGTAATTTATAGGGATCACTAATGTATTGTAACAGGGTTAACATTGCTGTAAATACACCGGAAATAACCATTCCAGCCAACACCATCCCAATAATCGAGGTTTTCAAGCCGGCATTTGAAACAAAATAGGTCAAACCTACCGCACATACACCAAACAGAAATGCCGATAGATTGACGGACAATAGAGGGAACAACATGGCCAATGCGGCCCCAAAAGCAGATCCCGAAGAAATACCCAATGTAAAGGGATCAACGATTGGATTCCTAAAAATGGCCTGTAAAATTCCGCCGGAAGAAGCTAATGCTGCTCCGACCATAAAGGTCAACAGAATCCGTGGTAAACGTACCTGCCACAATATCGTATCCATGTTATCTTTTAATACCGTATTATGGTCTCCGATATAAATCCCCACTTTCAATCCGATGCGTTGGCAGAGCTCGACAAAACCAATGTTCTGACTTGATCCTACAAGTAAGGAAAGCAATAAAACCAACAACGGTAAAACAACTAGCAGAAACAGCTTTTTTAATTGATGTATCATTGAAGTAGTCCTGCTTTACCGTATAGTTTTTCAAAAGCTATGGTCATATCCTGATCAAGCTGCTGTTTCGTATAATCCGAAAAACACCAATGTCTAATTTGTTTGGCAAAAAGCATAAATTTGACGGTATGTGGATCGTATGGGAACGACGGTGACATCACAAATACCTGTTTATTTTTCACTGCAGGTAATGCCGCGAGTTCCTTCAGATTATATACGTCTGCCAGTTTAGAATTCCAAAGAATAATGAGGTCCGGATTCCATTTATAAATCGTTTCTGCACCGACATTTGGGGCTTCCATTTCTAACGGGCAGGCATTAGCTGCACCCGAAAGCCGGATCGCCATATCAATCAAACTACCACGACCGGATGTCGAAAGTACTCTACCTTTAGACCAGGCATAATAAACCTTCTTCTGTATTTGATCCTTGGGAGCAGTCATTTTTTTGATCTCCGCCGAAACAAATTGAACAATTTCTTCAGCTCTCGCTTTCTTTCCGAGTAAGGCTCCCATCCCTATCAGTTCATTAAAAATACTTTTTTCATCCTGCGAAGAAAAAGTAAACACGGGAATTCCAAGATCTTCTAATTGAGAAATATTATCCTGATCAGTATTGAACGTCAAAACAAGATCAGGGTTCAAGCCCACTATGCTTTCTACATTATTTGCCTGGCCTGCGAAGGTAGGCGTTGCCAGTTCTTTTTTTGCAATTCTTTGATCCAATTTGGATAAAAAGCTATAGGTATCTTGGAGCTGATAAACCTGTTCAGGAATACCTACAAGGCTATTTTCAGCGCCCAACATATACACTTCATCAACAAGCGAAGGGAATAGTACAACTACACGCTTTGCCACATGCGCCAACACAACTTCCTTTCCTCTGCTATCGACTGCTTTCACTTGACTGTTGAGCGTGCCGGATTGCCGATTTTGGCAGGCACTCAATATACCAGAGCATACCAAAAGCAATACAACTATAATTCGATTCACTTTCATTTAATTATCTTTTCGAACTTGTTCACCCAAACTGATATGCCCGTCTATTCTCTTTAAATCTGGATTCTTCTTATTTTTAGCCTGCAAACGAATCAAATCTTCGGATAACAACAAGGCTTCCTCCAACTGAATCGACGTTCCATATTTTGCTAGAACCTGTTCATAAAGCCGTCCATCGTAAGGAAGACGAAGCGATTCGGCATCTGTTACGTTGAATATCGGCAGATGTCTATTTCCGATGAAATAACCGAAATCTGCAAGCTGAACCAAATCCGTTGGATTAAATCTTATCGTCAACGAAGGCTTGACAACCAGGATCGCTTGCAGCGTTTCCTGATGAAATAAACCATCACCATGGTGCCATTCCGCACCCTGGTCCAATTGCATAAGGATTGCTTTTCCGTTTATTGTATTGCGCGTCAGGCGTCTTTTATGAACTTCATACCACTCAAGATGCAATTGATCGACCTCGCTAAGGGCAAACGCCTTGTTTGCGACAATTTTATCTATTGGTATAGGCAGCTTATTCATTTTTGTAAACTTATCTTCATCACACGTTAACAGCACTATTTGGCTTTGTTTTCAGTGCTATTTATTTCCTCAAAAAACAGCACTATTGCGTCAACATTGAACAGGATAACAATAAAACATGGATCATTATTATCCTATTCATTTTATCTGTTGTTCATTATTTTACTTCAAGCGCTTTATATTGATCTTTTTTTGCCTGAACTCTTTCTTTTAACCAATCACACCAGGTATCAAGGCCGTCACCATTTAATGTACTGATTGTAATAACTTCCAGATTGGGATTTACCTCGCGCGCGTCTTTCGTTACCGCATCCACGGAGAAAGGTACATATGGTAATAAATCCGCTTTGGAAACCAACATCAATTCGCTTGTTAAAAACATACGTGGGTATTTTTTTGGTTTATCATCCCCTTCTGTTGTCGCCAATAAGGTTACGCGGTAATCTTCACCCAAATCAAATGCTGATGGACACAATAAGTTCCCGACGTTCTCAATAAACAACAGATCTATTCCTTCAATATCAATATGATCCAGGGCTTGTAAGATCATTTGTGCCTCAATATGACACATTCCTCCAGTGACAATCTGCAAGGCATTGATGCCCACATCGCGCATACGTACCGCATCGCGTTCAGTTTCTGGATCGCCCACTAAAACAGCAATATTCAAATCCTTCGACAAACGTTTTCCCGTCTCTTGCATCAAGGTTGTTTTACCTGACCCCGGAGAAGAGCATACATTGATCACACAGACATCTTTCAGTCTATCGCGGATGGCTTTTGCGACAAAATCATTTGCTTTTAATAAATGTAGTGTTGTATTTTCACATTGAACCGAACCTACACGGTTACCTAAACTTTTAGGATTTGGAGTATTGTCTGACATGATAAACGATTTTTTAGTCTTGTTTAAAAATTACTTTTGAAATATAGAGTTCATTTCCCTGAACAATTGTGCTGGAGGGTTGTCCGCAGTCACAGACAAATCGATGAAAATGAACAGGGAAATTTTTCTGACAATGTTCACAGTATGCAATGATATCGTTTACAACGACCTCCATTTCCATATCCTGGTATTGCGTATTTTCAGCAATAAAAGCATCAAATGCATTTTGGATCAATACAGGCTGAACGTTGGATAACAATCCTGCTGTAACTTGAATTTTTTGAATATCATCTACCCTAGCCTCATAATGCGAGGTCAACGTATCAAAAATATCCTTTACTATACTTAGCTCGTGCATTGGTATATTTTAAGAAATAAATAAATTTAGAAAAGAAATGGCAGATTTCTTTGCCTGTCTGATGTGAAGAAAAGCTTACGCCTTAGCATGGAATTTTGATTTGCTCAAACAGCAAAAATCGAGCTATGGGTATAGGCTCAAGATCTAAGGTATGTTCATACCGATAGTCTTTCTGCAATGGGGATGGCAGTAGTTCATGCCAAAGCAAATCAACAGTAACCAACCAACGATCCATTAACCAATCTTGTGCTACTTCTACGTCCATTTCCGCAACAATGGATTGAAGCGATGGGTAGAGTGAACAAAAGTGGCTATGATCTTTTGGAAAATGGGTTATACGTGAATCTCCCGCGTGTTCTGAAGGACTTTTTGAAGATAAATACGAGGATTTAAAACTATCACTTTTCAGTACAAGACTGTTTGCATTTAAAATTTTAAATGATAATAACAGTGCTGCAAACAGAAAAATAAAGTGCTTCCACATAGCTTTAACGTAACAAAGTATCAAAGATTCCTTTGAAACCAATACAAAGTTACTACCGATCAAAGAAGAAAAAGTAGCACAAATCTTGAATTTTATTTCACAAAATAGGAAACACCCAAAGAAAATTCCATAATTCTATATATATTAAATTAAAATTTGGTTAAAGTGAGATTAAAATGATATTAGAGGCAAAAATTGGGTATTTTTTGTCGCAGCTAAATACAAAATATTTTCTCCAATAGCAAAATCATAAAAAGCCAGCCTCGATAGGAGACTGGCTTCTTGAACGGCTTAATTTTTATTCATTAGCGATGCAAATCGAAGCGATCCAGCTCCATCACTTTATTCCACGCCTTCACAAAATCTTGTACAAATTTTTCGTTTGCATCGGCACTACCATATATTTCGGCAACGGCTCTTAGTTCAGCATTTGAACCAAAAACAAGGTCTGCTCTTCCTGCTTCCCATTTTTTAATACCAGTTTTACGATCTGATCCTTCAAAAACTTCCCGATCCGGAGAGATTGCTTTCCAAACTGTTCCCATATCCAATAGATTAACAAAAAAGTCATTGGTCAGTTGGCCAGGTCGGTCAGTCATTACGCCTAGTTGAGAACCATCAAAATTGGCTTGAAGAACACGCATCCCGCCAATAAGGACAGTCAATTCAGGAACCGATAAGGTCAGCAACTGCGCCCTATCAATCAATAACGATTCCGTAGACACGGTATAAGCCCCTTTGCGATAGTTTCTGAATCCATCCGCAATCGGCTCAAGATAACCCATTGATTCTACATCAGTCTGTTCCTGTGTCGCATCCATACGCCCAGGACGGAACGGTACTTTGATATCATGCCCAGCAGCACGAGCTGCCTGCTCTATCGCGGCAACACCGCCCAAGACAATTAAGTCTGCCAATGAGATCTTCTTTCCGCCCTGTTGTTTTCCATTAAAATCCTGCTGAATCTGCTCCAGCGCAGTAAGAACTTTTTGCAATTGTGCTGGATTATTAACTTGCCAATACCGCTGCGGAGCCAGACGAATTCGAGCACCATTTGCACCACCTCTCATATCCGACCCACGGAATGTAGAAGCTGACGCCCAAGCCGTCGTTACGAGCTCGGCAGAGCTTAGTCCCGCCTTCAATAGGGCGGATTTCAATGTACTAATGTCATCCGCATCGACCAAAACATGATCGACAGCCGGTATAGGATCTTGCCACAATAATTCCTCAGCAGGAACTTCGGCACCTAAATAACGCTCTCTTGGCCCCAAATCACGGTGGGTTAACTTAAACCAGGCACGAGAAAATGCATCAGCAAACGCATCTTGATCTTCGTAAAATTTACGCGAGATCTTTTCATAGATTGGATCAAAACGCAACGATAAATCTGTCGTCAGCATCGTTGGTCTGCGCTTTTTATTTGGATCAAAAGGATCTGGAACATTCGAATCGGCGCCTTTGGCGACCCATTGGTGTGCCCCTGCTGGGCTTTTTGTCAATTCCCATTCATGCTCAAACAGATTCTTAAAAAAGAGGTTGGTCCATTCCGTTGGTTTTTGTGTCCAAATGACCTCCAGTCCACTAGTAATTGCATCAGCACCTACTCCACTGCCGTAAGTACTTTTCCAACCTAATCCTTGTTGTTCTATACCGGCAGCTTCAGGCTCTTTTCCGACATTGTCGGCAGGTCCAGCTCCGTGAGTTTTTCCAAAAGTATGCCCACCTGCAATCAAAGCGACAGTTTCCTCATCATCCATAGCCATCCGACCAAAAGTATCTCGTATATCTTTTGCAGCCGCTATAGGATCAGGGTTTCCATCCGGTCCTTCTGGATTAACATAAATTAACCCCATCTGTACCGCTGCCAACGGTTTTTCAAGATTACGTGAGTGTTGCTTACCATCTGCATTATCATCGGCAGACAAAACACCATGTGCTTCAACTACGCCTTCTGAACCATGTGCATAACGAATATCACCGCCTAACCATGTTGTTTCAGAGCCCCAATATACATCCAATTCTGGTTCAAAAGCATCCACACGCCCACCGGAATAACCAAAAGTTTTGAAGCCCATAGACTCCAAAGCGACGTTACCGGTTAAGATCAATAAATCTGCCCAGGAGATATTTTTACCATATTTTTGTTTGATAGGCCACAACAGGCGACGCGCTTTATCTAAGCTCACATTATCAGGCCAGCTATTCAAGGGTGCAAAACGTTGCTGACCAGACCCAGCTCCGCCTCGACCATCGCTTACCCGATAGGTACCGGCACTATGCCAAGCCATCCGGATGAATAATGGTCCATAATGACCAAAATCTGCCGGCCACCAATCCTGTGAATCGGTCATCAATGCATGCAAATCTTTTTTTACAGCTTCTAAATCCAACTGCTTAAATGCTTCTGCATAATCAAAGCCTTCGTCCATCGGATTTGACTTGCTCGCATGTTGTCTCAACAGATCTACACGAAGTCTATTTGGCCACCAATCCTGATTCTGAGTTCCCCCTCCCGCAACGGCGTTGCGCATAGTACCATTGTGAAATGGGCATTTGCTAATGTCTTTTTCGTTGTTGTCCATATGAAAAGAAAGTTTATTTATATAATACCTTAAGTGATCAAATTGTTTGACTTCCACTTTCATAAAATTACATAAATGCACTACCACTTGTACATCGAATGATTTGATACACTATAATCAAAATCTATATACACCATTATCAGATATATAAAAACTTGAAAATCATCTTTTAGCGAGACTCCAGAAAACGCGGATTTTTAGCATTGCTAAAACAAAAGCCATTCTTTTATTATTCTACAATTAGGTTGTATCAAAAAATATTGGCCATGAGTGAACTTTCTACATTTTTGGTGAGTGCTTTTATAGGAGTGAGTTTGGCGGCAGCCACTGGCTTCCGGATTTTCATGCCCTTATTTTTATTGAGTCTTGGCTGTCGGCTGGAATTGTTCCAAGTTGGCAATGAATTAGCCTGGGCGGGTTCACCGCTTGTTTTAGCAGCAACAAGTATAGCCATGATTTTGGAAATAGCGGGGTATTACATCCCTTTTATAGACAACATATTGGACAGCCTATCCATCCCCTTAGCAACCATAGCCGGTACTTTACTTTTCGCTATACAGTTTACAGATATTTCTCCTTTTTTCCGCTGGGCTATGGCCATAATCGCCGGTGGCGGTACTGCAGCAACCATTAGCACGGCCCTGGCAGGCACCCGAGCTGCCTCTTCGATAGGAACGGCCGGTTTTGGTAATTTTATGATTTCGACAATGGAAACCATCGGTTCTACGATCTTAACTATACTCGCCATATTTGTGCCTTTTATGGCTATAATCGTTGTTATTGGCTTGTTTTACTTCTTTTGGCGATTTGGTAGAGAACAACTACATAAAAAACTTAAAAGAACTGAATAGCTGTCATAACATCTAAATAAACTTGACACAGCGCTATACAAGCTACAATAACAGCAAGCCTCACCTACACAGGCAGAAGCCAATTTAGCAGATGCACAAACCAACTAGGAATATTGTCTCCATCTTAATAGACATAAGCTGATCAATATCTGCATAAAATCATAATCCCTAACCTTTATACCTGTCAATCAAACGAAGATATGATGGTAATCAAATTATACCTTTCAACAGTACTTGTTCAGTGCTTGTTCAGTGTTTGCTCAGTGATTACTCAGTGTAGACTGAATAAATAGTGACTAATTACTGTCTAAAAACTGATTAAAAATTGTTATTAGGTATAATTTGGTATTAGTTTTTTTCCATTTAGTAAATATATATGCTGCTTTGGGTGGAGGCCGGAGGTAAAC
The DNA here is from genome assembly GCF_007830445.1 of Sphingobacterium siyangense. GTDB lineage: Bacteria > Bacteroidota > Bacteroidia > Sphingobacteriales > Sphingobacteriaceae > Sphingobacterium > Sphingobacterium siyangense. The sequence goes on from NZ_VLKR01000017.1 coordinate 116,849, forward strand.
CATAAAAAAAGGACAGCAAAATTCGATGCTGTCCTTTTTCAAAATTAGCCCTTATGCTGATTTAAGTTTACGCACATAAGCAACCTTTACTTTGATGTGCGCCCAAATCAAAAACTGGCTTTTACTAATCAATAGCAACTTCTTGTGGTCGTATTACTTTTTCAAGATCTTTTGGAAGAATGACAGTCAATACCCCATCCTCGAAGCTCGCATGCACATTATCTGTAAGCACTTGTTCATTCAATTGGAATTCACGTTCAAATGCCATTCCATCGTACTCTTTATAAATATAATCTATGGCATTGTCCTGTGCATTCTCTGTACATGAAATTTTTAGTATTCCGTCATTTATACTGACTTGGAATTGTTCCTTCTTACGGCCAGCAGCAAAAAGCTGTACTTCATAGAATTCTTGATTCTCTACAATATTTACAGGAACAGATTGCTGTCCGCCACCACTGTGTGCGGTTTCACTTTCAAAAAAATGTTGTTGAAATTTTTCAAAACGGTCTTTAAAATGTTGTCCGCAAAATTTGTTATGATTTGAATATCCTCTGGTATAATGATCTCTTTTAAACATGTCTTTAATTTTTAATATTGAATAATACGTTGAACTAATACATGACGAATTGCTTCGTCTTTGCAGTTTTTTAACCTTAATAAACGGGAACTATCGTTGCTTTCCTAGCACGTTTTTGTCCTTGTAATGGTACGATAGCGACCGCAGTGTTGTAATGACGGTGAACATTCGGATATACCGGAGTCCTATCCATTTTGAATGCTTGTCTATCTCTCCTACGCATTCTTGCTGCCGCGAAGCTTCCTATTCCGAAGAGAACTGTCCCAAACAATAAGAGTTTAAAGATCGTCCCAATAATCAAGGTTGCTAATCCAGCTATTGCCGTAAGCACAATCAGGCGAGGCAATATAAATCGAAGTTTATTTTTCATTTGAATACATCTTTTTTGTAAAATGGTTGCTGGCTTCCTCCATTTTCATCTGATTGAAAACGACATTCTCCTTGACCATTCGTATTTTGTAACTAATTATTATGCTGTCCAACATCCATTCTGACAGAACATCGCGTTCTGCTATTCCCTTAGAATCAGGATACCGGCATAAAAAAAGGCGCCTTTATAGAAGAAGACGCCCAACAACAGTTTTTACTTTAAAATTTTTATTCTTTTTTTAGAATCCACATCGTCCTCCAAAACGACGCTTCCATTCTGCCCTCAAACGCTCCCTTTCCTCATCGGAAAGATCTTCTCCTTTTTCCATCTGACGCGGAAAACCTTTTCGAAATCTCCCCCCTCCAGGTTTACCAAAACCCCTGCCGAACAGAATTCTTGACAAAACAAAGAGTCCCAATGCCTGCCAATAGGTAATTGTTTTTAAATTGAAAATATCAACCATTAATGTATTCCATAAATATTGTAGTAAGGCTACCAACAAAAAAACACCAATGGTAATAGCGACAAACATAAAAGCGAATTTACCCTTCCGCTGTCTATTCATTCTTCCATTCATAGCTTAATCCTTTTAAAATTTTAATTCTTCATACAAACTTCGCAACCGTACCCGCAGGTGCTTCACGGCATACCCTTTTCGACTGATAATCGTCTTGAGGTTCTCATTTTCCATAACGGCAATTTCTTGAAGTGTTTTCTCTTCCAGCTCATTCAGCACAAAAACCCGACGCTGCTTCTCCGGCAATTCCTCCAATGCTTTCATCAGCTCATCCCAAAAAATATCCTTAAATAATTTTAGCTCGGGATTATTGGAGTCGTCGGCCAAAAGGAACTGACGAATAGGGAAAGTACTTTCACTATCATCATCACCTGCTATCATATCATCAAGTGATTCATTTTTCTTTTTCCGATAACTATCGGTAATCTTATTCCGTGTGACAGCATAGAGCCATGCTCCCGCATTCTCCAGTTCGTCCATATTGGTCAAACGGCTAAATTGATACCAGACTTCCTGTAAGATATCTTCTGCATCCTCCGTTTTCTTTACTTTCCCCTTAACAAAACGTAGCAGTTGACTTCCATAAGTCTTAACGATATCCGTAAATGATCTGGAATTTTTTTCTGCCATATGATTTTGGTATGCAATGTCCATAGCAGCATAGACGAACTAGTCGAACTTTTACTTTAAATTATTTTCAAGGATCTACTTTCTTGCTGACTTCCAACGGATGAACAACATCACACATTCTTTTTTCGTCGTCTTTCGTATACGCTTTGTTCGCATAAATATACTAGATAATCAGCTAATAGGCTATGCTTTCTATACACTTTATGCAACATAAAAAAGTAGTTCCATGGTTTAAGATTTCCGGCGCTGCTGAATGACCTTACCTTTATCGGTAATAAAAATATAATGGTATGCTGGAAAACGCTGAATCAATTTTTTTCCTTCTTTCTCGCCCAGTACCATTATTGACGTACTGAGTGCATTTGCGACTTCCCCTGAGGGTCCATAAATCGTCACTGAAGTTAATCCCGTAGCTGGGTAACCTGTCACCGGATTTATAATATGTGAATAACGTTTTCCATTAATCTCCGCATATTTCTCATAGCTGCCCGAAGTTGCTACGGCCATTTCATTCAAACGAAGAACTTTGACCATTCGATGGGCTTTGAACGGATTGTTTACGCCCACTTTCCATGCATCGTCCTGGGGTGGGCTTCCCCAAGCCGACAGATCACCAGAAGCATTCACTATACCTGCTTCAATCCCTTTTGCTTTCATTATTTCCCTGCCCCTATCTGCCGCATAGCCTTTCCCAATAGAGCCGAAACCGATCTTCATACCCGGTAACTCCAGAAAAATTGTCGAAGCCGCACTATCGAGGCGAATGTGTTGATAACCAACTTTCTCGACAGACCTCTTAATCACTTCTTCCGAGGGCATTGTGGTCATGCTGCCATCAAATAGCCAAACTTTATCTAACGCAACAATACTGATATCAAAAGCACCACCTGAATTTTGAGCATATTGGATTGCACGTTGTGTTAGTTCAAACACTTCTCTATCCACCTTAACTGGCTTAATCCCTGCATTGCGGTTTACCGCTGCTATTTGGGTTTGCGGACGCCATTCTGAAATCAGATTTTCTATTCGATCTATTTCGGAGATGACTTCATCGATATGCTGATTTGTAATCGAGCTATCCCGATCTACCAAGCTAATTTCGAAAACAGAGCCCATAAGGGTAACCTGTCGCTTTACCAATACCTGCGCAATCCCTGAAGTAATGGATACAAAGCAGAGAATTAAAAGCAGGCCACAGTGTTTATTGTTCTTCATGAGATTGATCTGAAAAAGGGATTAAAAAGTCGATGTGTACCAAAAGCAGTTTTACCGATGGGATATACTATTGTACCACCAATTTACTAATAACAATCGGTTAAGATCTGTCCATTTTCTTTATAGACTGCAATAGTTTTGCCGACATGTTCCAAAAGTAGCTCATTTAAAGTATGTTCAACATCATGCTGCATACGCAATGCTCCACAAAGCAATATACAACCTCCTTTATCAAGCAATTCGACAAAATATAGCGCATCCCGACGAATCAAATCCATGACATATTGTGCATTTTCCTCGCGTGAAAAAGCCAGTTCAAGCTGTTTCAGATGTCCCAGCTTTATCTGCTCATCAGCAAAATCTATATAGTGTGCTGTCATTTCATTTCGATGGCGAAAACCAGCATACAGACGCAAAGGTGTCATACTTTCATTCGCTGAAATCATGCCTAGAAAAGGTGCTACCCCTGTACCATTCGCAATTAAAGCAACGGCATTTGCCGCTTTCGGAAAATGAAAACTTGGATTAACCATGACACGTGCCTGCAGGGGTTGATTCGGTTCCAATCGATAAAGGAAGCTCGAGCCAAATCCATCAGGAAACAATTTCACCACAAGCCGAACCATACCGTCTTTGTAACCTATCGAATAAAAACGTTCACGTTGATCTTGCGCGGGATAGATTGCCAGTAAATCCCCCGATTGCATTTTAATTTTACCTGAAGGTTTCAGGACTAAAGTAAAGGTCGTGTTACTAGCTGAAACAGTAGACTTCGCTATCACCTTAAATCTCGTCAATCCGACGACTTTAGCACTATAAATAGCCGGTGCAGAAGCTAATGCAATATTGGTCTGAGCAGACCACTGATGTATCCATGAAATAAGCTCATCAACATTCTTATCATTAACTGTGTGTAAATCTGTTAGTCGAGAAGCCCAGGCTTGTTTTTCTAATAAATGATCAATTTCGCGCGCATAGGCACAAAAGTCGGGATAGGCTTTTGAACCAAAGCCCAGAACTGAAAATTGTACGTCTTGTTCTTGCGGATGGCTGTTGAGCTTATGTTCAAATTGAAGTGCATTGGATGGTGCAGTTCCTAGCCCGTATGTTGAGGTAAACACAAGCAAGTGTTTTGCCTTTGGAAAGCATTGATATTGATTCATTCCGAGCAGCAACGATTTTTGCCCATCCGCTAAGAGTTGTTTATGGATCTGATTGGCGAAAAACAGCGTGCTTCCATTTTCCGTTCCGAAAAGAATAACAATCTCTGCTTCTTCAGGTTTATATTTATTCTTGATTTTAGTACGCCTGCGCTTGAATGTGATTGCAAAGCCCGTGTAAATAAAGAACACAATATTCAAAGATGCGAGCCCCAATATAATGGCCCATATGATATTGGTCTTGCCCGTATGGAGGTCCAAAGAAAACTGTTCGGCCAATGCTGTAAAGGGATACTTTACTTCTTTATGCAAGCTTCCATTCAACTGATTTATGGTCAATTCCCGATCGCGAAGCTTCAATATAAAAAACTCCTCAGGATCGTCTTCCATAAACGGAAACTCCAACGTCTTCAAATCGACAAGTTTTGTATTTTGGAATATTGAAAATTTTGCCACCTCCAATTGAATATCTTCCTTCATCTTATTGGGATATTCAATTGTTTGGTTCGGCTTTTTTAAGATTTCAATACGCACCAGAAATAAATAGGTACCTGTTAGGGCCAATATCAAAATTGGTATCAAAAATAGACGTCCTGAAACAACATGGAAATACTGTGCGAAAAAGTCCCGGTTGATTTTAGCAAAGAAATGTCGAACTCCCTGTTGACGCCTGACAATCAGAATAATTCCTGAAATAGTAATAAGAAACAACAGAAATGAAACCACACCAATAATCACCCGACCGGTCACTTTAAGAAAGAGTGAGCGGTGTAAAGCTGTAATCCATTGAACAAATTGGGACTTATTCAATTGGGGACCCAGCAGACGCCCCGTATTCGGATCGATATAACCTTTCACGGTGTTGCCATCTGCGTCTATGGCATCAATGCTCACGAATTGATTGTGATCTACCGAGATCGCTATGATTTCAGGATAAACCTTGCGCAAAGCTGTTACTGACTGCGCAAGGTTTAACGTTTCAATATGTTCAACCCGATAAGGCGGAATTTTTTCGTTAACGGCGTCAATGGCCAATATTACGCCAGTTATCGATAATAAAAGTAAAAAGATAGAAGAAACAATAGCTAAGGCTAAATGTGCATACCTCCAAATAGATACCAGCATTTTTACCCCTTTTCTTATTGTACTTTATTTAACTTAACAAGTTTGATATATCCCTTGCCATTAGCTTTTTCAGTGATAGCCTCCTTTGTCAAAGGAATTTCAACATCAGCAGTATGGTATTTTTGTTCCTCTACAGCAGATTCAAAACGGAGTTTATACCCTTTGTTAAACTTCGTTTCATCAATATCCAATGTCCGCATGGCACGGTCACCGCCACCAACTGACGCGCCCGTCACCGCATTTAGCTTTTCTTTGGTTTTATTTTGGAACTTGTACCATTCCTTGATTGTATTATACCATTGTTTATCAGATCCCAATACGGCGAGTGTTTTTTCGTAAGCTCCACTAGGATTAATCAGTGAAATCACCACGTAGGCTTTCTCACCTTCATAGGCATTCATTTGGATCATACACTTATATTTAGCTGCCTGTGCAAAAGAGCTTAGGGCTGCCATCGAAAATAAAAGGGTGGCTATCGTGGTTTTAACTATGTTATTCATCTTCAGTTGTATCTAATTTTATTTCAAAAAGTCAAGCTGCACATTGGATTTAGACAAGAAATCGTTTTCTTTCGCCAAATCATAAGCCGTTTCATCGAATTCTGTTTTCAATTCCTTTTTTGCACCAAGGGAAACCAATGTTTTTAGCAAGGAATCGTCTTTCGCTATGAGAGCTGCCTTATGTAGTGCCGTCGTTCCCTCTTTATCCTGTGCATTAATATCTGCTCCAAGTTCGCTGGCTTTCTGGATAAGCTTCACATTCTCTTTCGCTACTGCCAAATGATACAATGTGCTACCATTTTTTTGCGGAGCAACAACGTCCAATCCATTCGTCTTAAGGATCGTTAATTTTTCTTTAAACTCATCCCCTTGTGAAGCATTTCCCTGTCCACCGGGTCTGCCGCCCTGAGGCAATTCTCTGTAGGAATTAAACCAGTAAAAGGCCAAGTTATTACCTTCCTTATCCAATAGCTTGATATCGGCTCCATCTTTAATCAACAATGCCACGATTTCGGGGGCCCCATTCGCTACAGCCTTGGTCAATGCAGATTCGCCTTTTTCATTTACTGCATTTACGTTCTTCGCTTTAGCAAGTAGCAGCTCGACCAATTTAGCATCCTTACCACTAGCAGCCACCATAAGCGCTGTATTTCCTTCGTTGTCCGCTTTTGCGACATCTACACCTTTATCCAAAAAATAATTGATCACGGCCATATCTGGTCTGCGAACTAAAGCATGCAGCACTGTCGCTCCTTCTTTATTTACAGCCTTGGGATCCAATTTGAACTTTTCAACCAAATAGGTATAAACCGACAAACCATTCGATGCTTGTCTGGAACCCTGAGTCGCAAAAAATAACGCATTATTGGTTGGTTTTACGCCACGGGCGATGAATTTCTCCATGAGCTCGGTATTTCCAAGTTTAGCCGCATAATCCGTCACTGTACGGCCCGACTCGTCTTTATCTTGAATAGATAATCCTTTTTTAATGAAATAATCCGTCAATGCAAGGTCCTTGTCTGCAGACGCTGCAAGCATCATTAATGTAGCACCACCTTCATATTTTTGCTTGGGATTCACACCCGCTTTAAACAAAGCATCATAAACGGCAGTATTTGTATTTCCTGTCGAAGCTGCATAAGCAATAATTGGGTAACCATGGCTATCTTGGTAATTGACATCCGATCCTTTTGCAATTAAAAACTCGACAAGCTCCGCATTTCCACTTGACGCTGCCCAGTGTAAATAACTACGGCTGTGATGCGTCTTCTTCGTTACACTATTCCCTTCTTGTTCGATCATAAACTTGACAACATCCGTCGGAGCGCCATTTAATATCGCCATTGTGACTGGATCAAAGGATGCCGCATTAGGCTGAGAAGGGCTATTTCCTTTGCTGATTTCTTCTTTAACAATTGTCAAGGTAGGTTTACCTTTCCAAAACTCGCCGTTCATTAACGAATTTGTTTGCGCCTGTGCATAAGTTGCAGCGAATAATAAAGCTGCTAAAAGTGTCTTTTTCATCCTTTTATTTGTCTTTTGAAGTTGATGAAGTAACATGGCCTATTCATTCCCACTCAATTATTCGGCAAATTGAGCTACAGTCATACGATAACTTGGGTCGAAATACATCGTGCTGGTTTCATCAGAATATAAGTGTAAATGCGTATATTTTAAGAACAAGGGAGCTTTCCGAATTCGATTTTGTACAACAATTTCTGCATACAGAGAAGCCCATGTTTAAAATAGAATAACTAGTTTATTTAAATTAATTCTAAATTAATGCAAATCTAAAAAATATTCCCAAACCACAAAAATTAATCGTGCTAATTTTCATTGATCAACTGCCCTTAAAGCCTTTCGGTCTCATCCGAACAAAATCGGAAAGAAGATTGTTAAACTTGCAAATGCACTAAAATTATCTTAGTTTACTTAAAATAAAGAGGTATAATGAGCAAGGTAGCATCCAATTTTTATACAATCAGCGCGACGACTGAAAATGAACATAAAATTTTCTATCGTTTGTATGTACCCGACGACAATCAGATAGTAGCAACAATACTCCTGGTACATGGCATGCAGGAACATAGTGGTCGGTATGAAGAATTGGCCAATTATCTGACTACACAGAATTTTGCGGTTTTAACCTACGATCAATTGGGTCATGGAAAGACAGCTCTAGATGCCGATCAATTGGGGTATTTTAAACAGCATGGGGCTAAAGAACAACTCATTGATGACGCCATTACAATGAGTAATTTCTTGAGAAAAACATATCCGCAACCGCCTCAATTTATTTTAGGGCATTCCATGGGATCCTTTGTCACACGCTGCGTTTTACAAAAAATTGGCCAGCAATATAAGGGGGCCATTATCGTGGGGACAGGCCAACGTCAAAAAGGTTCCACAGCTTTTCGCCTTTTACTCACTCTTCTCAATAGTATTGCCCCAAAAAGAAGAAGTAAATTGATCAACCGTATTTTTGACAGGCGTAATAATGCTCGATTTAAGAACGAGCCCAACCAAAATAACAGCAATTGGTTAAGCGTAAGCAAGACAAACCGTATTTCATTTTTGGAAGATCCACTTTGTGGGGGATTGTTTACCAACAATGGATTTCATACCGTGTTAGATCTTTCCTTGCAAGCGACAGATATCGAAGCTACCAAGAATATCCCAAAAAATCTTCCAATTGTATTTATCAGCGGACAGGATGATCCAATTGGAGATTTTGGAATGGGCGTTGAAAAGAGCGTAGCGCAGTTAATTGCACAGGGGCAGACCGACATAACCATTAAATTATATCCAGGCATGCGGCATGAAATTTTAAATGAAGACTGCAAAATGGAGGTATTCCAGTTCATCAGTACCTGGCTTCATCGCCATTTAGTTTAGTTCCGGCTGTAATATTTCCGAATAGGCTCATCTAAATATTTAAAGACCAATAAAGCTAAAAAAATCAACGACAGCATTCCAATTATAATAATCACAGCCATTTGCTTATTCGATGGGCGATGGAGCTCCACATAGCTCATAAAAATCCAGATAAATGGATAATGAATGATATAGAGCGGATAGGAAATATCACCTAAGAACTTGCATAACTTCCTGACCCCTCCAAAAACAGGTAGTCCTCCTATCCCCAGCATGAGCAATAAAGGAAAATAAAAGATAACGACAATAGGATCGATGTACTTACCATAAACATCAGAAAACGGAATGAAAAATACGACAGCAAGCAGACCAAGAACACTGAAAAAAGGAAGCTTGTTCGAAATAGTCCAGTTCGACCTAAAAATAAGTAGTCCCATTGAAAATGAAAACCATAAACGGATTCCCCCAGCCCAAAAATTATCTGCCCCAAAACCTACAGCTAAATAGCCGGAACGAAATGATTCGGCACATAGCGCTGCCGCACCGAGGAGCACTATTCCCCAAAGAACCTTTTTTGGAATCCGTACCAGTATCAAAGCATAGGCTATATTGGCGATATATTCCCAAAATAGCGACCATGTAGGTGGGTTTAAATGAAAAAGATTAAAATATCGCTCTGGTACAGCTGGGTATGGAATCAACGTTATCCCACTAATGAACATCCCTATCTTCTGTAAGACGGAAAATGAGCTGGCCAAATTACTGAATGGGTCGTAAATAAATGCAAATAAACCAATTAATGTACCGATTATAACCAATGGGTGCAATCTTAGCAAACGCAAAAGAAAGAATCGTTTTAGACCAATTGTAACCAGCTTCTGATCGTAGGCATAGGCAATTACAAAACCCGATAAACAAAAGAAGAAATCAACGGCTAAATAGCTATGTGGAATAAAATTATTGCGATAATCCGGTTGTGCAATTTCCATAAAGTGAAACAGTACGACTGCAATTGCGGCCACCCCACGCATGGCGTCAAGAAGTTCAAAATGTTTCTTCGTTTGATGTATCATATTTTTTATGGACAGCGAAAATCCAGGCCCACAAAGGTAGGCCTCTGCTGCTAGCTATTGAAAATTCTATTTAAAATTAAACGTTGGGGCCCGTTGCGCTGCAACACTGCTGGTTGCCCCTTCAATTTTGGGCCAGTCCTTATCCCAGATAATCTGATCCAAAAATAGCATCCGACGATTTCCCCCCGTCGCAACACGAGGCTGCTTTGGGTCCATGCCATGATAGAGTATCCAATCTTTTCCCTTATCGTCTGTAATAATGCGCGAAGTATGACCTGTCCCCACAAATTGATCATTTCCCTTTAACAACAACGTTCCACTCCCCCGCTGTGTAAGATTACGCCCCTCTTGATCGGTATAAGGTCCCTTCAGCTTGCGAGAGCGACCCACAAGAACATGATAACTGCTTTTTTCTCCTTCACAACAGGAGCCTTTGGATCCGATAAAGTAGTAATATCCTTTCCGTTTATGGATCACCACAGCTTCAAAATCCCCAGCAGCAACTTTAAATTTTTTAGTTAAATCGGGTACCGCAGTCCCATTTTCATCGAGTTCAACACCATATGTTCCCTGCGTATTCGCATCACTAAAACTACCCCAGAACAGATAATTCTGCCCATTTTCTGTAAAAAAATAAGGGTCTATTGAATTAGGTACATCGATCTCCTTGCTATCAAAAAGTTTACCTTGATCGATAAAGGGGCCTTCCGGTCTATCGGCTAGGGCTACACCGATACCGGGGTTGGGGTCTCCCCATGTTGAATAAGCATAATATAAGATATACTTACCATTTAACCGCACCACATCTGGTGCCCAGATTCCCCCCTCGGCTTTCCAGCTCGGTTTTGAGCTGAAGGCCGTTCCAATCCAGGTCCAATGAGCAAGATCAGCCGATTGTAGAATAGACACCAAACGCTGTCCCTTTCCATCGCCCCAATTGTCGGCTGTCCCGTATGCGTAGAACATTTTGCTCTGAGGATCTCTAACGACTGTAGGATCAGCAAGTATAGGCTCAAAAACCGGATTGCTGTAGGTCTTATGCTGAGCCGTAGCATTTGTTATTTGACCAGACTGCTTAACTGAACCTGGAGAGCTTCCGCAGGAGCTCAACAAGTTCAGTACGACAACTCCGCCGATCCAATATCTGAACAACATTGCATTCAACATCTTATTATTTTTTTATATTATTTTCTTCATCACAGGAAAAGCTATTTTGCTTTTCCCAATTTCTCTTCCAACATTTTGATAAAATAGCCCCCAACAACGGATCTTGCTTTAAATCCAGCTCTCTTAGGACGGTCTGTATACGTCCAATCCGACATGGGAACACGGTCTGTTGTTTCGTTCATAAAATGGTAGACTGGCTTTAAAAATGCCTCAAAGGTAGGCTTGTCATTTGCCATGGTCGCCGTCCAAATAATCCAATCGGTTTTGGTATAAGGCTGACGATTGTCCAGGGGAAGTCCGTATTTATTTTGTTTGCCGAGATAGTATTTAATTTCAGTTTCACGAATAGAGGGGTCAAAAATATCCATCTTAAGCAATTTATCCCAGACCATATTATACTTTTGGCTCCAGGTTCCGGTTTTATCAAAAGTCAACTTATAGTGATCCCCATCTTCAGCCATCTCTTTCCATTTCATAGCCATTGCCTTTGCTTCGGTCAGATACTTTTTCGCCGTAGCCTCTTCACCAAGCATTTGGGCTAGATAACCGTAAGATGCAATACCTAAAATAGCTTTAATTGATAAATTGGCATTATGCGCAAAATGGCCCGCGAAATCATCTGTGCACAATTGATTTTCGGGGTCAAGACCTTTATCTACTAAATAATCTACCCAGGTAGACAACACTTTCCAATGTTTTTTGGCATAAGCGGCATTTCCTTCGACCTTCGCTAAAGCATAAGTTAATATCAACATATTTCCCGATTCTTCGACAGGCATATCTCCACCGTAAGTTTGGCCATTCGCCAAAGGATAGGTCCCAACATCATGTGCAGCAAAAGGTTTTGTCCACTTATTGCTTTCACTATAATAAAAAATGGCGTTCATTAGTGCTTTTGCCAGTTCCGGATTATAGTAAAGGAAAATCGGAGCCGAAGGATAGGTTACATCAACAGTTCCTATTGACCCATTGCTGTCATTTTCTTTAGACAGTAAAAGCAGATCGCCATTGGGTGCTTTTACAAGTTTATGAGCGGCGATTGCCTGCCTATAGGCCAAGGCACATAATGCAGCATAGTCCTCACCTCCGTTGCGCAAAGCTGTAGCCCATAATTCGGCATCAAATTTATCAGCAGCCTTTTTGAGAGCAGTATACTCTTTGTCGGCCAGTTCAAATTGTTTCTCAATGGAACTATTTCCATTGGTATTCCAATAAGGTCGTAAATTTTGTCCAAAATATTGGATGGAGTACAGGTCATCATACCCCAACAAGATCTTATCCTGGTAGCTTGATGAGACATCAAAAGTTTGCATCAGCGCCAATTGTTGTCCTCCATTTGAAGAAGAGCTATTTTCACTCTTCAGAAAATTAGACCGTAATTGATGGCTACTTCCGACCGCGGACTTTGTCTTTGATTTTGCACCAGCCATATAGAAATACCCCCAATCTATCCGTAGGTCGTCACCTTTCCTTCCTAGAACCTGCTGGCTTTTGCTTCCTGTCTTTACAAACTGGAGATTTCCTGAAACAAAGGAACTGCTTGCAGCATCTTGAAGTGGAGAATTCAGTGCCCAATTTGGTGCTGCCTCCAAATAAAGTTGTACCTGGTGTTCCTTGCCGTCCTTCGCATGGACCGTATAGGAAAGATAATTTACGGGTCTAGCCATTAAGTCCAATTTATCCAGAAACATCGGTGCAGTAAATGTAATATTTAAATCGACCGGCCCGCAGTTAAACGAATAATGTGTTTGTGTTGCCTGCACATTGGAAGCGATCTGCTTCGCTTCATTGTCGAATTGAATACTACCTTCTTTTTCTGTAAAGAGTCCAAAATCAAAATATCCATTAGCTACCCTATTATAGCAATAACCCGCGAGTATATTTTTTCCTTTCTTCAATGTTTTTACGACATGATCGGGCAGCTTGACCCGACTATTTTTACCTGTCGAATTGCCTGTATTAGCAACCTCAATACCGTTGACGTACAAAATAGCGTCATCGTCATGTGTAAATTCGATATATACGGATTTGCCTGTAAGATCCTCACTCAGGTCAACTTCTCTTCTAATCCAAATTTTAGGTTCCTGCCAATCAGTCTCCACATTGGGTTCTTTATCCTTGGTACCAAATGGCGCTGCCCCCGTCTTCCATTGCCGTGCATCAAATGAAGGTTTCATCCAGTCTGGGGCGGGTTCATTGACAACATAACGTCCGGTCCAAGCCGCATGTTCACCCATCCGTGCCAAAGGCAAGAGCTCAGCTTCTTCTTTACCTAAGAAGCGATAGGGTTTCCCATCCACTTTAAGGACGCCCAATAAGGGGAAGGATTTTCCGGTCCAATGGCGTACAACATCCGCATTCAATTCGTTGCTATACGACCAGGCACTTGTATTGGGGTCAATTGTTACTAAAGGATAGGCAGGCGCGCGAAGATCATTCTTAAGGATTTGTTTTTGTGCAAACGACGATACCGATTGACATACAATAGCCGTTGCAATTAGTAATTTTAATTTCATTGATTTTGTATAAAACAGGTTTAGGTTGACAGGTATACTTTCAGCGATAAATTTAGGCCGCACCCCGTGTTGCGGCCATATCGCTATCAATTATTTGGTAGGTGCATTATAAAGCGCCTGATGTGCAGCTTTTAATTCTGCTTCAGGCATTTTGACAACTTTACGATCATAGGTCATCAAACCATTTGTTTCTACTTCCACATCTGTTGTTTGTGTATAAACAGCGGCAGACAATCCCATAGGAATTAGACGTGTCAAGTCATGGATCAGACGTTTATAGCGCTCCAATAATTCCGTTTTATTTTTAAAACTTTGGTATCCCCAGTTGTCTTTTTGTTGCCAGGAGTGCCCATCGATCGGTAATCCCAGACCACCAAATTCACCCAAAGCAAGCACTTGTTTAGCGCCGAATAAATTTGGATCAGGCATGGCTGCATCGGGATAATTGTGGATATCCAAGATATGTCCAGTTTCCATAAAGTTACCACCGCTGGCACTATTTACGAGTCTTGAAGGGTCATTGGCCATTGTCCATTCCGTTATTTCCTTCGTTTTGAATTGCCCCCAAGCCTCATTAAAAGGTACCCAAATGACGATGCTTGGATAGTTGTGCAACACTTCCATAATGGTTTTCCACTCTTTTCTGTAATACCCTTCAGATTCCTGCGAACGTACTTTATCCCTATTTCCTCCCGAAATCTTTCCCGGTTGCATATCCCAATGATTTCCCCCAAGATCGCCGCTAGGCATATCTTGCCAGACAAGCATACCTATACTATCGCAGTAACGGTACCAGCGCGCCGGTTCAACTTTGATATGTTTACGGATCATATTGAATCCCATTTCCTTTGTTTTGACAACATCAAACTTCAGCGCTTCATCCGTAGGTGCTGTATGTAGACCATCTGGCCACCAGCCTTGATCCAATGGACCATATTGGAAAGTAAACTTATTGTTTAGCATTAAACGTTGAACGCCATTTTCGTCTTTCTGCATGGCTATTTTCCGCATGGCAAAATAGCTTTTCGCCTGATCTACGACTTTTCCTTTTCGAATCAGCTGAATTTCTAGATCATAGAGCTTAGGGTTACTTGGGGACCATGGCTCCAGATTAGGTACCGAAAGATCGAACGATGTATTCGGTTGTCCTGTTTGTTCTTTAATAACCTTTCCGCCATCCAATGCACGCACCTTTATTTCGTCACCGGCTTGACTTCCTTCTACGGAAGCCTGAAAGGCCAAGACTCCATCATCCAAACGCGGAGTCTGTTTGGTACTCACGATGTAAGTTTGGGGGACACTTTCTAACCAAACGGTCTGCCAAATTCCCGTCACTGGTGTATACCATATACCATTCGGCTTATTCACCTGTTTACCCCTGGGTTGTGGACCATCATCAGTCGGATCCCATACCCGAATGGCTATTTCCTGTTTTGCGCCTTTCTTTAGAAAGCTTGTCACGTCCATCGAAAATGGATCAAAACCACCTTCATGTCTTCCGACCAATTGGTTATTTACATACACATCACATTGCCAATCTACGGCACCGAAATGCAACAGGACCTTATTTTTGTTGACAGACTTGTCCAATGTTATGGTATTATTATACCATAACGCTTTATCTTTTCCGACCTCTTTACCAACACCGGACAATGCCGATTCAATAGCAAAAGGAACAAGGATATTGCCGTCCCATTGACGAGGAATCTCTTTAGTACCTACTGGAGTGACAGCATATTTCCATAGTCCATTTAAATTCTGCCAGTTATTGGTTCTGGTTAATTGCGGTCTAGGATATTCAGGATGTGGCTTTTGTGCCGTTACTTTCTCGCCCCAAGGGGTTAATATATGTGACCCTGCGGGTTTCCAATCCTGAGCAAAGTTCAATTGTGCTGCCATCATCAAACTGGCAAAAAGTAAGGTTTTCTTCATCATAAAAAATCGTTAAGTCATTAATTTATATATCGTATTTACATTATTTCACAGTTGGAAAAGCAGCAATGCGCAAACGTGCTGCTCCCATGGGAATCAATTCAACTTCCTGCACCTCGCCCTTGCTTTCCACCGGACTCAGGGGCAATACGCCCGTTAGTCCATTTTCATCAATTTTCCAGCCATCAATACGTTTCGCTTTCACAAGAATCGAAATAGGTACTGCTTCTGCCTCAAAAGGAAATGCATCTTTAGGCCATGGTCGTTTGATCACTTTTAGTTGGTCAACAGCTTGTAGCTGATTTTGTACAAGTCCATAATTCCAGTCACTTGCAGGAAGGATTTCATAGGATGGCCATTTTGATGGATCTGCAGTCTCCTGCCATTTAGAATCCCCAATTGCCGAAGCCTTACTATCCTTTTTCACATAATTCTCTTTGATTTTGAGTGCATAGGTCAGTGGTCCACGCTGGATACTAACTGAATTTTTATTGGCAGTCCATGTTTTCAGATCTATGGTCATCGGCAAGGAGAGTTCGACCTTGTCGCCGTCTTTCCATTTCCGTTCAATCCGAATATATTTTGCTCCAGCTTCTAGAGCCTGACTTTTACCATTAACCGTTACTTTGGCTTGTTTCGCCCAGGCAGGTATACGGAGATAAAAGGGAAAATCAACCGTTTTAGCCTGTGTTCCTATTTCAAATCGCAGCGATTCTTCAAATGGGTAATTGGATTCTTGTCTAATCTGAATGGCTTGATTGTTTCCGACTTTGATTTCAGCTTTTGATGCGGCATAAAGTACTGCCGCAACACCATTATCATTTGTTGCCATATACAGATGCTCCGCGTAATATGGCCAGCCCTGACTGTGGTTATGTTGACAACAACGTGAACTGAAAGGGTTCATCATTAAAAATGGCCCATTATTATCAATCCCGGGAGCATGATTATGGCTATCGCTGATAGTCATATTAGGGCTCGTGATATAGCGTAATGCTTTAAAATCGGCTGTCACAGCTGCTGGGTAGGTATTAAAAGCAACTTCCTCCGCATGATCCGCCCAAAAAGGATCGCCTGTTATCCCGAGAAGGATTTCATTGGAAGCCATCTGCTCCACCATTCCACAGGTTTCCACACCCTGACGGGGATCGGTATATCCCGGACGTGCATTTTCATCGGCACCGAACATGCCGCCCGGAACCTGACCAAATACTTGTCTGACAAAATGAAAATTATCGTAGGTTGCGTTAAGATCTGCAGTCGACTGGCTTTTCAGATAATAGGTTGCTGGCTCTCTAAAACACTGCGCTACGTTGACATTATGCCAATTGGGCAAATCATCTTTCTGCCGCCAATTGGCTGTATTCCGATGGATTTTATCCGCTAAATCCATCAACCATTCATTACCTTGTGTTCTGTTATAGAGCCAATATACGGATAGCAAATTGTCACCACCACGACTGTTTTCCCAATAATCCTTGAGAAAAAAACTATCCGGCAAATTGGCCTGCCATTTAAAATAATTGGTCATCAACGTTAAAACACGCTGGTCACCGCTATATTCATAATAGGACTGCAAACACCATAGCATCAACATATTTCCCCAAAGATCCGGTTTGTTATTACGTAGGATCAATGGTCCAAAGTATCCATCAGGACGCTGGCTTTTTAGCGCAGCCTCTAACCAAATTTTTGACTCTCCTATTATCTTAGGATCTTTTAAGATGTAGCCCAAATTAGCGTAGCCTTTTAACCAATAAGGAACTTCTTCCCAGCCATAATCTCCTTTCCCATCCGTACTTAACCAAGCGTTATTTTTCTTCGATAGCCAAGCGCTAATTTCTCCCAGATGGCCTGTAAGACCATCTTTCTGCAGCTCCAAATACTTCCCGAGCCAACCTTCCGGGACGATACTGCCCACGGGTAATTTTAGCAAGGCATTCTGTCTTAAAGGAGCCCTATTATTCAGATATTGCGTATTCTTTCCGGTTAATGGTAATTGGTCTACAGCTGTTGCTATTCCCGTTTGTGCAGTCGTAACAAGACCGATGCCCATTAATAGGCTTAAAAAGCTAAATTTTTTGATCATTGTTATTTCAATTTCTTAGGTGAACTATCGTATAGCGCCTCGGTGATACCGCTTATCTTCAAGCCCACGCGCGCATACACTGCAGCATTCTTGGTCAAAATATCTTTGATATCCAGCTCCAGATCGACATGCCCCGAACTAATTCCAGTTTTTTCCATCTTATAAGTATATTGACCCAAATCCACGAATTTTGTATCATTGACCAACAAGGTGGCAAAATCAATCGTTCTTGAAGCATCTATTGTCTTGACGTCAAAAGAAGCTTTCAGCATATTCCCTTGAACATTATAGGTAATATTACTCATGGTATAATAAGGTTTAACCGGGTACTCGATGCTTGTATTGCCCCTCACATCAACCAGCACTGTATCCGCACTATTCAGCCAGGGGCCATTTCCGCTGGTTGCCACCAATTTGTACTGCCCGTCGAAGAGTTTTGCCGCAAATGAACCGTCCTGCGTCACATACACATTAATAGCAGATCGAAGCGGAAAACCATCTTGCCATAGCTGAAGTGAAACGGACTGGTTTGATCCTCTTACTCCTAGAGGTTCTGAATTGTAGGTTACACGACCGTTCAGTGTACTTTTAGGGGCATCATAGTTATCTTTGCCACAAGCAAATACACCTACGATCAAACACAAACTTACTATTAATTTACAAAAAAAAGTTTTCATAAGGATAATGCTATTGATAAGGATTTCGAACTAACTTCGGATTGTTATTAATCCAATCTTGATCGATGAAATTATAATAGTTCTGATATTTAAAATTTCGTGGATAGAGCGTATGACTCGATTTCTGTTTCTCAAAAACCCATTTACCATCGTTCGGATCCCCCGGAGCATATATTTTGTATGGAAATAGGGCATAGTGTACCGCATTGTAATTATCAGCGCTTCCGTTCCAGATTTCATGGGCAATCCGCAAACGCTTCAGATCCCAATAACGATGATCTTCGAAGGCAAATTCAACCCGGCGCTCCTGAATAATATCATTCAGGGAAATGGTTGTCAATGCCTGTATCCCCGCACGCTCCCTAATCTTATTGACATATCCCGTCAACTCGGCTTGCGGTTTACCAAGTTCAAGCCCCGCCTCTGCAGCGATCAACAAAAATTCAGCATAACGGAAGCGCACAAACCAAATATCCGACCCACGCCCACGAGTAGAGGCATCTTTATTTTCGTCGATAAATTTCCGGATATTAAATCCAGTTTTGTTGACATACATATCGTTGGAAGTCGTAGGTCCATCTTTGCTTGTAATAATTCCTCCGAATTTGGAATCTGAAGTACCGGGTATTGCGGTCATCGTCTTCCAAACACCTCCTTCTTTATATCTAACGCCTGCTTGGTAAGTGATTTTGGTACCAGCAAAATCAGCACCAGAGTAAATCACAGTACCATACAGACGCGCGTCCTTATGGGCGAATATCTCTTCGGGATTGTTATAGTAAATGTAATCTCCCGTAGCAGTCTTCGTTTTCAATGCTCCATTTCGATCATCTGTATATTCAAATGCTTCCACCAAATTTAAAACAGGCGTAACAAAATTGGCATCAATATCTCCACGGACGGATGAGGCAATGTTATTGTTGGTGAAAAAATGTGTTTCACCTGGATACGCATAATCCTTGGCCCAAATAACTTCATTGCTACTTGATTTTGAACTTACAGCAAGATAGAAGTTCTTTCCTTTATCGGCATTTCCATTATAGAGGGCATAAGGGCTATTATTGATAATATCCAATGCTGATTCGTAAGCAATCTCGTAATATTTATTGGCGTCCGCCGCAGGGATTCCCACCTCGTTACCTGCTGTTTTGACGTCTGGCGTTTTATAGTTATACTTCGCTATTGAGGCGGCGTATAGACTGGCCCGCGCCTTAAGTGCCAAAGCTGTCCATTTATTAGCTCTAGCTGAATTTATGGTTTTCTCTGTACCGAGCATTTTAGCGGCTTCGGTACATTCGTTAATCACGTAATTATAACTCTCTGCTTCTGTTGATCGCGGTGTCTGCAACTCTGCTGGATCCATGCCGCCAGTATAATCATAGATCTTATCACCCACCAAAGGAACTCCGCCCAAACGCTTGATCATATTAAAGTAGGTCCAAGCACGAATAAATCTGGCCTCGCCTTCGATGCTCTTTTTATTATTTTCGTCCAATGATGATTGACGAACACCTACGATAAATTGATTCAGATTGCGAATCAGTTCATAATCGTACATACGCCAAAAGTCATTCGGAAATTCCTGCATCGTATTGGGGCCACCGCTTGAAAATCCTGCCTCATCTAACATCGCAAAAGATCCATTGTCTCCAAATTGCTGTCCCCAGCTAATCCGCCCATAATAATTCGCTAGAACAGATTTTATCATATTCTGATCCGAAAATATCTGATCGTCGGTAAAAATAGCCTGTGATTCCCGTTCCAAAAATTTATTGCAGCTTGAAAATGTACATACGAGACATACACCCAATAAAATAACGTTCTTATTTATCATCTTATTAAAAAGTTAAGGTAACACCAACGTTTATAACTTTGTTTGTTGGGTACTGAACGCCCGAATCACTTGTGATTTCTGGATCGATCTTCATATCACCCAAATTATCTATGCTAAACAGATTCTGCATCATGGTATATATCCTCAATTTCTGAATTCCTCGAGGTTTCATCCATTTCTCCGGTAAAGTATATCCGATCTGCAGGTTTCTTAATTTCAAATAGTTGACATTGGTAAGCCAGAAGTCGCTATGCCAATAATTACTATGATCTCTATTTCCTTTAATTAATGTAGGGTACTTTCCTGGGATCAAGGCACTATTTGGATCCGTAATATCGCTCAGCATCCACTGGTTTTCCATATAGTATTGCGGATTGTTGCCACCATCATGGAAAGGGAAAACAGCTTCATAACTGGGATTAAAAGAAGCAAAAGCTGCTCCGGTGAAATCCATTGCCAAATCAAATCCCTTAAATTGGCCGCCAAGGTTAATTCCGTAATTGAAATAAGGAAGACCGCCTTGTCGATATCCGATTGGCCGTTCATCCAGCTCATTGATCACTTTATCGCCATTAATATCTTCATACTTAATATCACCCGGCCGTAATGATGAGTTACCTTTACGGTCATTGTCTATATCATAATTGGCAATTTCTTCCCACGACTGGAATTGTCCAATGGAATGTAATCCCCAATTGAGAAAGGCATAACGGTCATAGATCGATTTTCGATATTGATCCAAAGAGTTTCCAAAACGTGGTTTATATTGTTCGCCGTCAGTTTGCCGTGCGAAAGTGAAATTACCGCCTACGAAATAGTTAAATCCATTGACGCTACTCCGCCACATTAATGATCCATCGATACCTTGATGAATATCCGAATTCAGATTTTCATAAGGTAAACTAAAGCCTACTTCATTCGGTATCAATACATCTTCTCGCTTGGCAGGCAGTCCTGTTCTTTTTCGACGGAAGACATCTACCGAACCTGTTAATTTACCTTTTAGTGTACTAAAGTCCAAACCAACATTTAGCATATGGGCCTGAATCCAAGAAAGCGTTTTAACGGGAAGGCCACGTGCTTGAGAACCGATAACATACTTCCCGTCAATTGTCGAACCGACGATATTTTGATAGCCATCACGGACTGGTTTTCGGAAATAATTATATCCACTTAGATAACCAAAAGCAAAATATTCCCAGGCATCCAAATTATCATCGCCCAATACACCGTAAGATCCCCTTAACTTCACATCGTCAAATACCTTTCTCATACCTTCAGACCAGAACTTTTCAGATGAAACACGCCAGCCTGCAGATACCGAAGGGAAAAATCCCCATCGGCTTCCTGGCGCGAATTTCCATGAACCGTCATAGCGCGAAGAAAGCTCCAAAAGATACTTCTGGTCATAATCATAATTGACCCGCCCTGCAAAACCGGCTCTCGCCTGGGTATTCACTCCAGTATCATTGTAGGTGTCCATCGTCTGAAAATAGATCAAACTCAAGGCATTAGAGGCTGGACGATCGTGTACATAAACATCTGGATTATCCCTTTTTATGGACTCCGCAGCAAGCACAGCATTGATTCCATGTTTGCCGAATCGCTTGTTATAATTTAAGGTAAATTGGGTTGAGATTTCTTCAACCTGCGAAATAGATCTCTCCCGCCAAGGGTTGTCCATGCTAAAAGTTACCGGGTACGTATCTGTCTTCTCATCGTAGCCATATAGTTTATAGGTAAACTCCTGATTATCCATCCATTTATTGGCCAAATAATAGCCTACTGTTCCCTTAGCGATCAAATCATTTGTGATCTTATATTCCGCATTAAAATTTAACTGCATCACCCGCCATTTTTCCTGATAAGTACCGGACAGATCATAATTCAGCATCGCAAAGTTAGTTTCCGCATTGGGCGATGTCTGCGTTGGATATAAAGGATTGTCGTTGGCAAAAGGCCGTGCAGTAGGCAGGTTGCGATATATCGCAAATAAAGCCTGCCAAGTATCGTCAGCACCAGGTACGCCCGGTTGTTTGCGCTGTTCGATCCGCCCATTCAAATTAGCACCAATCTTTAATCGTTTTGATACGTTCGCGTCAATATTCATCTGCACATTGGTACGATTGAAGCCGCCGTAATTACGAATGATGGACTGCTGGTCCAGATGCCCTACACTCAGGTAATAATTAATTTTTTCGGACCCACCACTGACATTACCCGAGATATAAGTTTGTGGGCTAGTTTTGAGAATATAATCATACCAATCAAAAGGACGATATCCCTTCTCGGTACCTTGTTGCCATTTTTCGAGATCTGCCAACGTATATTGTGGATGTTCAGTTCCGAGAATAGCATCAGACTGAATATAGCTTTTGATATAAGTACTGGCATCGGCTGGCTTGGGAAAACGAAACATACTCTGCCAGCCATAATATGAATTGATATTAAAGGTATTATTATCGCCACGCTTCCCCTTCTTTGTCGTCACCACAACAACGCCGTTGGCAGCACGCACACCATAAATAGCAGCAGACGCATCCTTTAATACCGAAACCGATTCAATATCATTGAAATCTAAATTATTGAACTGCCCTTCATCCTTTTGAACACCGTCGATCACATATAAGGGTGTCCCCATATTGCGGATACTAATTCCTGTTGGAGCTCCAGGACGCCCATCCGACATCCTGCTGTTAACACCGGCGATCTTCCCTACTAAGGCTCCAGACGTTGTTGTAGCAACAGATCTGGAGATATCCTGAGAAGAAATTGCGGTGATTGCACCGGTAACGGATTCTTTCTTCTGCGTACCGTAACCTACAACGACCACTTCATCAATGCGCGAATTTTCATCTTCCAAAGTGATTGCCAAGTCAGCGATTGCCATCACTTCTTTGGAAAGGTAGCCTACAGATCTTATGGTCAAAAGTTCACCGGCATTGACACCTGTCAAGTTAAAATTACCTTTGGCATCTGTTGAGACTGCAATATTGGGTTTGGATTTCAATGCGACCGTCGCTCCTACAATAGGATTGCCATCCTTATCCTTAACAACCCCTTTTATTGCTTTTTGCAACTCGATCCCCCCTGGAGAAACTGGAATTAAATTAGCTCCCTTTGCTAAGGGGATAAAACTGCTCGCACAGCAGAGCAATGTAGCAGATATTGGCAGACATTTAAGACCCTTAAACATACCTAGATTGATTAGTTTGTATAATTGATTTGTCCAAAATTAAGATATATTCAATCGTACAGACTTTCGTTTTTTCTCAAAAAACTGCCTATTTGTATCAAAGAAATAAAATAGACCTAAAACGTTTTAAGGTCTATTAAAAAGAGAAAGTACACCTCTTTTCAGTGGTGTACTTTCAAACCAATCATTATTAAATATCACTTGCGTCCTAAACGTTTAAAAAGTGGCGGTGTTTAGATATAGCAAAGTTGCTATATTTAAATCGCAAAATTATAACACACCGCCATGATAAATTTAAATGTTTTTAGTCAGATTTTATCTCTTATCGACCGCGAATTATTCAAAGATTTGGTTTCAAAGCACAAAAGTGACAAACATCAGAAAGGGATCAACAGCTGGACGCATCTAGTCAGTATGCTTTTCTGTCATTTTTCCTCGGCAGATTCGGTTCGTGATATTAGTAACGGTCTACGCAGTACCACTGGTAATCTGAACCACTTAGGTGTAGTAAGAGCTCCAAGTAAGTCTAATATATCCTATATC